>JBJMGT010000012.1:0-229954 GCA_045807745.1 Pyrinomonadaceae bacterium | reverse complement strand
TTTCTATTCGACCCTGTATCCTGCGGGACATCGCCCCTAGGGCCGCCACCTCGCGGCTCGCCCTCCGGAATAGGGCGCGGCGCGAGACCCGTCCCGATCCCGCCGAAGAACGAGTCGAGGACCGGATTATCGATGCTCGCCGTCACCGTCACCGTCTCGTTGAACACGTGCGGGGGCACGTTCTGGAACAGCCCTGTCGGGTCGGTGAAGTTCACCGGATCGTTCTGTGTGTATGAGTATCGATTGAACGACTGCGGGTCGCTCACGTCATAGCTCTGGTCAGTCGGGTCGGGTTGAGCGAACCGCATCCAGTAGCTCTGATAGCGCCGCTGCTGCGCGTCATCGCCACTGTTGCCGTCCCGCTCATAACTGGTGAAGCGATGCGGCTGGAACGCTTGGTTTGAACTCTTACTCGTCTCCCCGCCCCACGGGTCTACGTCCACCACGCTCGTCACCGCCCCGTTCTGGGCCGTGATTCTCTGACTCTTCGTGACCGGGTCTTGCGCCACCCAACTGACAGAGTTGTTCTGCTGCACGGCTAAGAGTTGGCTGCCCGCATAGACGTACCCTCTCGTCCACACACCACTTCCATTGATCTCATTGATCACTTGGCCACCCAGCACGCTGCTGCGCTGGTAGTAGACGCTCGCCCCGCCTTCCACCTTCTTCACCCGCAGCCGGTTGCCGTCGTAACTCATCGTCACGTTCGCCGCCCCGCCCGTCGCACTGACCTGCTGCCCCGTCGCGTCGTACTGATAGCTCTGCCCGTCGTAGGTCAGATTCCCGCTCGCGTCGTACTGCATCGTCACCGGCCCCCACGGGTTCACCTGCTGCCGGTTATTGTTGTAGGTGAGCGTCCAGTTAATATACCCACCGTTCGCCCCGCCCCAGCCCACTCTCGTCGTCATGTTGCCCTGTTGGTCGTAGCCGTAGCTCTGCCCGTAGACGACCGTACTGGTCGAGTCGCCCGCCTGCTGCCGGCTCATGTGCAGCCGCGCCTCATAGCCCGTGTGTGAGACGATGAGCCGCCCCACCTGATCGTAGTCATAGCTGCGATCCAGTGTGTCGTCGCGCCCGCCCGTCGTCGCTCCGTAGCCCGCGCTCACCGTGTTCCGGGCGAACATCACCCGCCCCGTGTTCTCGCCCACATCCGTGTAAGAATACTGCCAGCCCATGATATTGGGCACTGTCCAATCGGTTACGCGCATTCGGTTATCATAGCCGAGCGCCTGCGTGAGATTGTTGCCGTAGGTCAGCCCCTTGAGCGCCCCGAACGCGCGATACGAGATACTCTGGGCGTAGTTCACCACGCCCGCATAAGTCGGTAAGCCGTAATCGTCCGTGCCCGTCACGCTCGTCACGCGCCCCGTCTTGTCATAGTTGTAGTTGGTACGCGCATAGTTGTTCGTCACATTCGTCAGCCGCGTCAACTCGCCCGCGAGGTTGTAATTGTAGATTAGCCAGTACGTGTCTGACAGCCCCGCGTAGGTGCGCCACTCCCAGTCCATGCGTGACAGTGCGTCGTAGTGGTAAGCGGAACTCCCCGCCCCGTCCGTCATCGAGGTGCGGTTGCCCGCCTCGTCATAGGTGAAGGTGACGTTGCCGGTCGGCGCGACGTTCTGCCCCGCCAGCACGCCCGTCAGATCATAAGTCATCGACGTGACCAGATGCCGGTTGTTATAGCCGAAGGTCGTCTTCACGAGCCGCGCGTCCTTCACCCAACTGATCGTGTCGTCGCTGTTATAGCTGTACTCGGTCGTGCCCTGCTCCGGCGTCGTCTCCTTCCACAGCCGCCCCTGTCCCTCGTACTGGAGCGTCCGCGTCTGCCCCGCCTGATTGATGTTCGTGATCTGGTCGCGCGCGTTATAGGTATATGTGGTCGTCGCGTAGACGGATTGATCCCAGTTCAACTCTTCCACCTGCACCAGCCGTCCCAACGAGTCTTTCGTATAACGCTTCCTGCGCCCGCGCTCGTCTCTACTGGTCGTCACCTCGCCACCCGCGCACCCGCACCCGCCGTAAGTCAACTCCGTCGTGCTCCCGCCCGGATTGGTCGTCAGAGTGGGTCGCCCCTTGTAATCATAACTTTGCAACCTCTTCTGCCAGCCGAAGCCATAGTGGGGCGCGGCCGTGTCGTCGTCGCCCGCCACGGCCCAACTCCCGTACATCTCAGTCGGGTTGGTGCGCTCGACGACGCGCCCCATCGCGTCGTAGGTCATGTACTGCCCCGTGTAGCCGCCCACACTGCTCGGGTTCTCGGCGGCGAAGGCGCGCACGCGCCCCGCCCCGTCAACTATCGTGTTGCTGTAAGCCTCGCCCGCCCCGTCCTGAATCGTCTCGTAAGAGAGTATCTGTAGTCCATCAGTCCAATAGACCCACCGCTTATACGCATTGTTGATGCCGTTCGTGACGCGCTCCAACCGCCCCGCGCTGTCATAGGTCATCGTCTGGTACGCGCCCTTCGGGTCTTGCTGGCGCGTAATCGCGCCCGTGTAAAAGTTGTACTGCGCGGTGGACTGGTAAGTATCCGCGTCCGTGACTGTGGTCGGGTAGGCGAGCGTCGTCGCGCGGTTAGAGTCGGTGTCGGAGAATGAATCGGTATAGGCGAAGCTGGTGCGATGCCCGGCGGCGTCCGCCGTCCACATGGTCTGGCCGGCCAAGTTATAACCGAAGGTCTGCACATAAGTGCCCTGGCTGGTGTTGCTCGCGTCGTAGCGGAAGACAGCCACTAAGATACCGCGCCCCGTCCAGTTCGCGTCGTAGGCAGAGTCATGCTGTAAGGTGGGATTAGCAGCCGTCGATACGTCCATATAACCTGCGACCCAGTCATACATGTAATCCATCATTGAGACGAGCGTGCTTTCGCCCTCGTAGACTTCGTGCCGGCCGATTAGGCCGATCACCCGCTTGTCCATGAGCGGCTGATCCCACTTATAGAGCGTCACCGTGCGCCGCAGCACGGTCGTCGCGTCGGCGGCGTACTCACGCACCATCTCCGGCAAGTGGCAGGTGGTCGAGCCGACGACGACGCTGTTGTAACTGATCGTTGTGCGGCGGCGGTTCCCCGCGTCGTCGTAGATATTAGTTTCAATGGGACGCGGATTAATCTGATAGCCGGCGGTCGTATTGTCCTGCGTCCACGCGGTCGTCACGCGCTTATTCGGCACGGTCGCGCCCGCTGCCCAAGTCTCTTCCAACACCGGCAACCCTTGATCCCAGCCGGCCGACTTGGCATAAGTCTTATAGACCGTGCCGTCGGGCGTGGTCACCTGCGTCCGCGTGCCGGTCAACTGCGTGCTGTCCGGCATCGTCCACGTCACGTTGTCGGTGACGCTGTAATAGGTTACCGCTTCCGCCTCCGCGCCGTTCTGCACGTTCCACTGCCGCGCCCAATCACGCCGCTCGGTGAAGCGCGGGCAGTCCGACAGCGGGTCATTATTAGACGGGATATTGTAATAAGTGTATGACAGGCTGGTCGAGTCGGGCGCGTAGCGTGAGAAGCGATTGGCGATGCCCCAAGGGTTCTCGTAGTAGAAGCCATAGAAGGAACCATCAGCCAAGTCCACGCGCGTCAGCACCGTGATATTAGTGTTCACAGGCCCGTATATATCTAACCCCGTGAAATTGGGATTGACGAGGACGCTCCCGTAATAGAACTTCGCCCACTGGTGCGGCACACTACCGCCCCAACTCTGCGTGATCGTGTCCAGATTATTATCGGTGTTGTAGTTGAATGTAACGACCCGCCCGAGCGTGTCCGTGATTGTGTTGAGCAGCCCGGCCTTCGGACTCTGCGTGTAGTAGGTGGCACTGATGTAATTACCGTTGCGATCCTTGATCTGCGTGCAGTGATACTGCGTGTCGCCCGCCGGCCCGAAGGTCAGTTGTGTGCCATCGGATAGGCGCACGACCAAGTTGCCGCTACCGTAGTCCGTCAGTTGGGTGTAGGAGCCGTCCGCAGACTCATACACGCTCGTAGTGCCCACGCGCCGCAGGTCGGTGCGCCCGCCCGAGGGAGTGATCAGCAAATAGGAGATGCCGCCCCGCCGCCAGTCCGTATACTGCTGCTGCACAATGGGCAGCCCCAGCCGGAAGCCGGGGCCGGGGAAGCCCCGGTCGGCGTTATATTCCATCGCATTATTCGAGGTATCCTTCGTCCACACCAGCGAGTTGTAGTAGAGCGTCAGGTCGAGACCCAAGCCGGCCCGACCGGGCAAGCCCACCAGCGGGAGCGCCCAGTTGTAATTGCGGGAGCCGAGGTTAACCTCTGTTTGCTCGCCGGCAGCAGTGGTCATGGGGCCGCCACGACCAGTCCGATTCTGCGGTTGAGTACGCGCGGTCGCCGCGTAAGGATCGCTGCCTGATGGTACCAGACCGCCGGAGGTCGGGCCGTTACACTCAGGCAGGGAAGCCGAACATAAGTCTGCGTGAATTGGAGCGGATGAGACCGGCTGGCTGGGTTGATGTCCGCGCGTCGTATCGAGATTGGGCAGGCCGGAGCCGGGTGCGCCGGTCGTTGTCGCCGGTGGGGTCACGTCGAAGCTACCGCCGGGTCCATGCCCGCCAGATCCTCGCCCCGGTGTCGGATGCGGCACGGGTGGATGCTCTTGTCCTTGGCCGCTGTTGTTGCCGCCACCACTATCGTTCCCGTTGCTGCTACCGCCGTTGCCATTGTTTCCACCGCCACCAACTGTGCTGAGCGCGTTGCATGCGCCGCCAGCATTAACCACACCGCCCGAGATGACCTTGCCGTAGAGCGTCGCCGTTTTGCGTACTCCGTTCATTAGCACAGTGCGCGTATTTGCTGTATTCAACCCTGTGTGCAGTGTCTTGACCAGCCCCGCGACACCGCTCACCAATGGGGCGGCGGCCGAGGTGCCGCTCACCATCCAGTAGTCGCCACCCATCTTGGTGGTCAGGATATTCGTGCCAGGCGCGGCGATAGCGACGTGCGTCGCACCCCAGTTCGACCACGAGGTTAAATTGTCCGAGCTGTCCGTGGCCGCGACGGCGATCAGATTCGGCAGGTCGTAGGCCGCCGGATAGTACGGGGTACTATCAATATTACGGCCACTATTGCCCGCCGAGCAGACGACGACCACATCGCTTGCGGCGGCGCGTGAGATCGCATCCTGAAGCGCCTGCGAAGGCGCATCCGTGCCCCACGAGAGGTTGATCACTTGCGCTCCATGCGCGACAGCGTAATCTATCGCCTCGACGGCGCTGGCCACGTCGCCGGTGCCCGTATTGTCGAGCACACGTAGGCTCATCAAGCTCGCGCGCCACATGACGCCGGAGATGCCAACGCCGTTGTTGCCCTGCGCAGCGATGATGCCGGCGACCGCCGTCCCATGTCCGTTCTGGTCGGCCACTTGATTACTGCCTGTGACCCAGTCCCAGCCATAGAGATCGTCTACGAAACCGTCGTGGTCGTCGTCGCGCCCGTTCGCTTGCTCGCGCGAGTTATTCCACCGATTGTTAACGAGATCAGGATGAGTGAAGTCAATACCACTATCGAGCACGGCAATGACGGTCGTCGGCGCGCCGGTGGTTGTCTGCCAAGCTGAGACAGCGCCAATGTCTGCACCGGCCGGCCCACCCGCCTGTCCGATGTTATTGAGTGCCCACTGATCGGTGAAGCGCGGATCATCCGCCGTCGTCTGATCCGTTGTGATCAAGAAGTTCGGCTCGACAAATTCGACCGCCGGTTCCGCGCTCAGTTGCGCAGCTAGAGCTTCCGGGTCTTGCCCGGCCGACAGGTTGATCTTTTCTACAGCGGAGTTACCTTGCAGATGCCGTCCGCGGTGTCCACCATGTTGCTCGACCGCTGCCGTCCGCTCTCCCTCAGAACGATCACTGCGGAAACGCACGAGCAGTTCGCCCCCCCGCCGGCTGTTACCGTGTGGCGTCTGGGCCGTAGCTACTGTCATGCCTATTGACCGTGTTGCCGCCTCTATGCGCCTAACTGTTAGGGGCGCGCCGAGTGAGACAAGGAGCGTGTAGACCAGCGTGAGCGTGAGGCATCGGGTCGATAGACTATCGTTTGCGTGGGCAGTGCGTGACATTACGGACGAACTCCTTAAAGCTATGGTGGAGCAGACTAAGCGACCTTCCGGTAGTCTGCCGGACGCGCGCCGAAGCGCCCGATGGCCCTGCCGAAAGACGTATGTAATCTGGTTGCTCGGTTGCGTGAAGCTCAGCGCCTGTTGAGTGGCGCTGACGGATACTGACTCTGACCACCAGTCGAGCAAAGCACTTCAGCCAGAGCAGTCTTTTGCCTAGCGCGGCATAGGAATGGTGTATATCAGACTGCCAATGCTGGCGTCTGTCTAAACCTCGACATAAGGGGAAATTATTTTGTGCGGTGTGTGCCGAGGGCCGCTAGGCGACGAGATAGCGGTCGATCTCTTGGGTGATTACCCGATAGCACTCGCACGCGGCGGCAGCCAGTCCCTGCCGGTCAAGGATGGTGATGCGCCCCCGGCTGTAGCGGATTAATTCTAGCTGTTGGAGTCGGCCGGCGATCATCGTCACGCTCGTGCGGGGTACGCCCAGCATGTGTGCGAGGCTCTCCTGCGTGAGGTGGAAGCTATCGACTTGGGCGCAGCCGCGCGCCGTCAACAACCAGCGGCAGAGGCGCGCTTCGGTAGTATGGAAACGATAACAGAGGGCCGACTGCGTGATCTGCTTGAGCACAGTGTACAGGTACTGAAGCAGCAGGTCGTACAAACGCGCCCCACAGCGGAACTCCTCTATGAGCACCGTCGTCTTGAGGCGCAGGGTGTCGGCGGCAAGTTGCGCCGTGACGCGGTACGGCATCCGGTTAACATTCAGGAGCACGGGTAGACCTGTTAGCCCCTCGTTACCGATCATGCCGACCTCGACCACGCCGCCGGCTTCAGCCATAGCAAGTAGGGAGACCATGCCGCAGGTTGGGAAGTAGACGTAGCGGATGGGGTCGTCTATTTCGTAGAGGACTTTGCCGGCCCTGAATTGCATCGGCTCCAAGTGCGGGCGCAGGCGTTCGTATTCAACGCCGGGCAGTGCGGCGAGCAGCCGATTGCGGCGTGAGAAGCTTGTCAACATGAGGCTGCGAAACGGGCGGCACACGCGACGGTTGAAAGTTAAACGCCGCCGGGATAGTGCAAGCGCGCTGTACGGCATCCGGTATAGGTGATACAGGTTGAGCGAGGCAACGAACCAAGACGGCGGCCATTGTTCAAGCGCAGCATGCGTCGGCTGCTGAGTAACTGTCAAGAGCTTTAAGGGCAGATGAAGGAAGAATCCTTGTTGGGACTGCTTCTACTAATAGCCGCACATGGATTTCAAGGCCATCAATGAGACTTCTACCAAAATCAGTAGAGCAGTCTTTGTCGGCCGGGCAGCTTCTCTAGCACGCCAAAAGTTTCTTGCTGTTCTTGGTGCCGAAGCGGAAAGCTACAGGAACTTGGGATCGCGCTACCGGGGCGCACATCTGACCGCTCAGAGGCAAGTTAATCTGCCGCGTAAGTGGCACTATCGTTGCTGCGGCAAGTGGCGCTTGTCAACGGGCGCTTTCAGTTTATGCTTGCACGCGCGCCGGACGGCGCTCTTAAACAAGTATGGACATAAGCAGACAACAGGTTGCAGGCGATTACGAGTTGGTTGTGCGCGGTCAAGACGAAGCGAGCGGCTATCACGGCATCATCGCCGTCCATAGCACCGCGCTCGGCCCGGCCGTGGGCGGCACGCGTTTGTGGGCTTACGCGAGCGAGGCGGAAGCGCTCACGGATGTGCTGCGTTTGGCGCGCGGCATGACGTACAAGAACGCGCTGGCGGGGCTGCCCTTTGGCGGCGGCAAGTCGATCATCATCGGCGACAATCAGACGCTCGACCGCGCGGTCGTCTTCCGCGCGCATGGGCGCTTCATCGAAACACTCGGCGGGCGCTACATCACGGCCGAAGACGTGGGCACGAGCACGGCTGACATGGATTATGTGCGCCAAGAGACGAGCCACGTTACGGGTCTCGCAGACCGCTCCGGCGATCCAAGCCCCGCGACTGCGCGCGGCGTCTTCCGTGCAATTCAAGCCTCGGCCAAACAACGTTGGGGCAGCGACGATCTGGCGGGGCGCACAATCGCACTGCAAGGGTGCGGGCATGTGGGCTACCACCTCGCCAAGGAACTACACCGCGCCGGGGCTAAACTTATCGTCGCAGACATTGACGCGGAGCGCGTGCGGCGCGTGGTTGACGAATGCGCGGCGACGGCGGTTGCGCCCGCTGACATTTACAGCGCACCGGCCGACATCTTCGCGCCCTGCGGTCTCGGTGGCATCATCAATGACGAGACGTTGACGCAGCTTAAGGTCGAGATCGTGGCGGGCGCGGCGAACAATCAACTCCTCGCCCCGCGGCACGGCGCGGAACTGGAAGCGCGCGGCATCCTCTACGCGCCCGATTACGTCGCCAATGCCGGCGGCATGATCAACGGCTGCATCGAACTGATCGGTTGGAGTCGCGCGGACGCGGCTCGCAAGATCGACGAGATTTACGACACGCTGCTCACCATCTTCCGCGTCGCCGCAGAGACCGGCAGCCCAACTTATCAAGCGGCAGATCGACTGGCCGAGAGTCGCCTGCACGCATAGCTGGCTGCTATTAAGGAGACCGCATCCAGCCGGGAGCGCGGGCATCCTGTCCGCGCTCCCGGCTGCTCCCGGCTGTTACTGATAGTATGATGCGGGCATGCCGAGACCAACGACCACCCGGCGTGCGCGGGCCGCGCGACGCGGACTCGAATTTCTCTATCGCTTCGCGTGCGATGCGGAAAACTTCGCCGAGTGTGGGAGCGACCTACTAAACTGGTTCTATCTGGTGGCCGATAGAGCCAAGGATATTGAGTTAAAGAGACGCGCCCGCGCGCTGGGTCGCGAGCGCGCTAGGCACTGGCGACGCGCGCATCGATCAGTGCCGACAGGGGCAGACGCGGATGACGTGTTCCACCTCGTCTTTGGCAGCGACGCGGCCGACCGGCTCGGCGTGCGCGACCCCGTCTTCACGCGGCAACTGCGACGTGCGGTGCGGCAGTTTCAAGTGTGTGATTATCTGTGGTTCGATCCCGCCGCCGAGCCGCCGCCGGTGGATGTGCCGGACAAGTGCGCGTGCGGCATCTGGAACGAGCGCGGACTGAAGAAGTGCCCACGTTGCCGGCGGCGCTTGCAATGGCTGACGCGCTACAAGGTCTGGTACATCGCGCTCATCAGAACCTACGTGGCCGCCTGCTACAGCGTCTCGCTCGGCGCGAGTTATCGTGCTGCACTCAAATGGCTGCCCTACATACGGCCGTATCAATCGAGCCGCAACCCCGACCATCCGGATTTTTACGACACCGTGTTCACCGTCACGCACGTCGTCTACACGCTAAACGATTACGGCCGATATTTGCTCGCGCCCGCGTGGCTGCCGCTGGAGTTCGCGTTCCTGTCTGAGAACATGGCGACGGTGATCGAGCAGGACGATCAGGAGATGGTCGGCGAGTTTCTCGACACGCTGAAAGCTTTTGGCCTAACTAATCGACATGCGTTGGTGCGGGCCGGCACGGATTACTTGCTGGCCCGGCAGAACGCCGACGGCAGTTGGGGCCCGACCGAGACAGACAATATCTATCTCAACTATCATGCGACGCTATGCGCCGTCAGCGGTCTGTTGGACTACGCTTGGCGCGGCACGCGGTTAAGCTTCCCGCGCTTACAACCGTTACTGGAACGTTGGGCGCGCGAGTAAAGTGACGATGTTCAAAAAAGTCTTGATCCTCTCGGCGTCTGCGGGCGCGGGGCACGTGCGCGCGGCGCAGGCTGTCGAAGCGGCATTTCGCGAGTTGGGCGCGGCCGCAGAAGTGCGTCATGTGGACACGCTCGATTACACGAACAAAGTGTTCCGCCATCTGTACGCGAAAGCTTATCTTGATATGGTGCAGAGTGCGCCGACCGCATTGGGTTGGTTGTATGACCGGCTCGATCAGCCCTGGCAGAACGAGCGCCGCCGGCTCGCGCTCGACCGTTTGAACACCCGCCCCTTCGTTAAGCTGCTGAAGCAGTACCAGCCGGACATCACCGTCTGCACACACTTCCTGCCGGCCGAGATCATCTCTTGGCTCAAGGCGAAAGAGCGACTCACCAATCCGCAGGCCATCGTCGTCACAGACTACGACGTGCACGCGATGTGGCTGTGCCATCACTACGAGCAATACTTCGTCGCGCTCGAAGAGACGCGCGTACACATGGAGCAGCTCAGCATCCCGGCCCATAAGATCACAGTCTCCGGCATCCCCATTGATCCCGTCTTTGCGCGCCCGAAAGACAAACGTGCGATGCGCGCGAAACACGGGCTGCAACCGGAGCGCGCGACGCTTTTGATCTCGGCGGGCGGCTTCGGCGTCGGCTCGGTCGAGCACATCATCGAGGCGCTCGGCGCGCTTGAGCATCCGGCGCAGGTCATCGCCGTCTGTGGCCGCAACGAAGAGTTGCGCGCGCACCTCGTGCAACAGACGGAGGCACGCGGGATGGATGAACGCGTGGCGATCAAAGTCGTCGGCTATACGACGGAGATGGACGAGTTGATGGCGGCGTCAGACTTGTTGCTGGGCAAGCCGGGTGGGTTGACTACGTCGGAGGCGCTGGCGCGTGGGCTGGTGCTCTGCATCGTTAATCCGATTCCGGGTCAGGAGGAGCGCAACAGCGATCACCTGCTCGAAGAAGGTGTCGCCATCCGCGCGAACAACCTGCCGGCGCTCGCTTACAAGCTCGACCGCTTGCTCGCAGATGAGGCGCGCTTTGCGGCGATGCGGGAGAACGTGCGCCGCTTCGCCCGTCCACGCGCCGCCTATACAATCGTGCATAGACTGCTCGCGTTGCAGGCGGACGAGCCGACCAGCGCGGCTTAGACCAACTAATAAAATCACCAAGACACACAGGGCACAAAGAATCCTGAGTTATTCTTTGTGCCCTGTGTGTCTTGGTGGTGAGTTCGCTTCGGCGCGCTTAATTGCCTAGCCGTTGCAACTCGAAGGTGACGAAAAGTGAAGCGCTCAAGACGGGGCCAGAGGTGATGGCGCAGTTGCGGCGCTCGTGGTTGAGGCAGACGGCAGCGGAGTTGACATCGAAGTTGAGAATGAAGCGTTGCCCACTGTGCATGTCCGACGCGAGCGACGTGGCGCGCAACTGTTGCGTGCTCGCCAAGGCGCTACTGCTGGCAGTGTAAGTGGCAGTCGTGCCGCCGGGCATCAACTCTGCTGCCACAGGGTTGCGCTGTTGCGCCGCAACTGAGATAGCCGCGGCGCAGAGTAGCAGGAGCACCATAGCGCTCCGGCGCAGGCGCATCTGGCGTAGCCGCGCGGCGATGCGCATGGCGCGGCGCAAACGTTGGGGCGTGACGTGTCTCATCTGTCTCATCATTTCAAACTCCTAATTATTTATGTTTGTGTGTGACTAGCCGTTACGGCTCAACCCAGCAGGCGGCGTTGTACATCTGTAATTCCGTCGGATAGGGTGCAAGCCCCGCAGCCATGCGCCGTGCGAAGACTTCGGCGGGCGTGAAGACGCGGTAGTACACCCCTTGTTGCGCCTGTTCGTCCACATCCACGAGGGCGACCGGCTCGATGCTCAGTTTGTTGACCAGCCCGGCCAAGCCCCGGCGGATCGTGCTGTAGCTGCGCAGGCGCGTGCGCGCCATCAGCCGGTTGATACTGAAGACGCAGGCCGGTGCACCGGTTAAGATCACTTCGGTCAACATCGCCATGTATAACTGGTGCTCGACGGCCGTATGACTGCGCCCCAGCAGGGTCATGGACTGATCCTCATACGCACCTGCGCGCCGCGTTTGCCGGTCATGTGCGTGCAGCGCTTCAGAGCAGGCGGCGCAATCTTCATCCGTGTGCGGCCAGCCCTCCGGCCTGTCCGGCTGATCCAACTCCATCGATAAATTCATTGCGGGGTAAACCATGTGCATCCTTACGAGGTCGGATTTTGTCGGGCTGCGGCGAAATGGCTAAGCAGGGACGTAACGCCCGTGCCGAACAGAACAACTGAAGCGGGTTTCGCCCTGCGCCAGCGCCCCACAGTCTCTAAAAGCACTCGCCGTGCCAGAGATCGCATGCTTTAACAAGCCTTATAGCGATCAGCACTTACGTGCCGCGCTCCCGGCAGTGAGCCATCTCGTTAATCTACACACTGCTATAAAGTGAGTAGGCGCGTCTGAAGCGTCACTAGTCGCCTTTAGTCGCCACGAAGCTCAGTTGCGCCGCGCCGCCCTTGTATTTGAGATCGTAGACGTGCGGCTGTACGTCGTAACCCGGCAGCCCGACGGTCACGTGATAAGGTTGGCCCGGTTTGGCGGGAAATGTGACTTGACCGGCTTTGTCCGTCTCTCTGTCGGCCACCAGCGTCGGCGCGCCACCGGCGTCGCTCATTAACAAGACCACTGCGCCCGTGAGCGGGCCACCATCAGCCGTGACGTTGACTGTGATCGTGCCTGGGGGCGGTAGTTTGACCTTGCTGCCCGCGCCCGCGCCGGCGAGGATTGTCTGCGCGAAGGTCGCGCTGCTTATCACTAACAGCAACGCAAGTAATGTCCATCTGGATTTCATCTGACTTGTACCTCGTTTGCTTCTATGATCATGCGCTCAAGTGCGCGCACGCGCGCGCGGCGTTTCCATTTGGCGTCTTGCGCTGGCACTGGCGACAGTAGCCGTCGCGCTTTCGTCGCGCCGCGACGTGCCCCTCGCCGCCCGGTACATCCATAAAACAGGAATGCCCAGATAGACGGACAAAACGGCCAGAGTTGTCGGGGCGGCTGATTGGCTTGTCGTGTTTTAGCAGAGCGCGGCGAGTTGGTGCTGTTCGAGCGCGGCTGTGGCAGCGGCGTGAATCTCCGCGAGGTCGGCGCGCCCAAGCCCTAACAGCGCCAGTCGATCCGAGCCGAGCGCGTCGAGCGCAGTGACCTTATGCGGATCGTCGGCGTGCGCGATGACGTTCGCCAGATGGAGCAGCAGCGCGCCGGGATCGTTGATGCGAATCACGTCGTGGTGCGTCTGCACAAGCGCGGTGAGTTGCCGCGGCAAGCCGCACGCGTCCAAGAGCCACTGCCCGACCTGTGCGTGATCCACGCCGAAGACTGCGACCTCCTGTTCGATGCGCGCCTCGTCCGGCAACCCGTGCATCGCCTCCACCTCGGCAGGAAAGAGCGCACCGAGCAGCGTCTCGCCCGCGTCATGCAGCAGCCCGAGCGTGTGCGCGTCTGCGGGGTTGAGTAGCCCCGTGCGTTCGGCCAGTAGCCGCGCCGCCGCCGCACAGCGTATGGCGTGTGCGCGCGCCTCTTCGTCGCCCGCGCGAAAATCATTGACGCTCAACAACCAACGCGGCGCGGCCAAACGCCGCAAACGATCCGCGCCCAGCGTCGCGCACGCTTTCGCAAGTTGCGCGGTGGACGGTTGCGCGCCCGCGTTCGCTTCGCGCAGGACGGCGATGGCGAGGGCCGGCTCGGTCTCAATGCGAGCCGTCAACTCTTCGACCGTGCAGTCGGCCGCATCAATCGTGTGCACGATTGGTTGGAGCAGCAGCGCGTCGTAAGCGCTGTCGGCGAGTGTGCGGCGGATGCGGCCGATGGTCTCTATGTCGGCGAAGGTGCGGACGACGGCCGGATCGAACTGCGCGCCCGCGCCCTGTTCGAGACAGGTCAGGGCTTGCTCGTGCGACATCGCTTCGCGGAACGGGCGCGGGCTGGTCATGGCATCATAAGCGTCCGCGACGTGAATGATGCGCGCGGCCAGTGGAATCTGCGCGCCGCACAAGCCTTCGGGGTAGCCCGTGCCGTCGTAGTGCTCGTGATGATGCCGGACGGCGGCGATCATCTCCTGCATGTCGGGAATGCCCATAAGCATGCGCGCGCCGCGTTCGGCGTGAAACTGCATAACGGCGCGCTCTTCGTCGGTGAGCGGCGCGGGCTTTAAGAGTAGACTGTCGGGCGTGCCGATCTTGCCGATGTCGTGCAGGAACGCGCCGAGCGCGAGTTGTTCGAGCGCCGCACCGTCAAAACCCAACCGGCGACCGACCGAGACCGCATAACCACTCACACGCCGCGCGTGGCCATGGACGTAACCGTCCTTGGCTTCGAGCGCATCGGCGATAGTGCGGACGAACCCGCGCGTCATCTCAGTCAGACGCGCGGAGAGCCGCTGGTTCGCGTGGACAAGCTCGTGCCGCGCCTTGTTCGCTTCGTAGAATTCGAGCGCGCGCGCGACCGTTACGCGCAGCTCGTCGTTATTCCAAGGCTTAGTGATGTACTTGTAGACCTGGCCACAGTTGATCGCATCGACCAGCGCGCCCACGTCCGTGTAGCCGGTGAGGATGATGCGCACCATCTGCGGGCGCATGACGGCGGCCTCTTTGAGCAACTCGATGCCGGTCATGCCGGGCATGCGCTGGTCTGTAATGAGCAGCGCCACGTCGTGCTGCGCGAGCAGGCGCAGGGCTTCCGCGCCGGAATCGGCGGTGACGACTTGATAGTCGCGGCGGAACAGGCGTTCGAGCAGACGGAGGTTGGCTTGCTCGTCGTCAACGATCATCAGTTTGTAAGTCATGTTAATTAGTGCTGCTCCTGCTTGTGCGAATGAGACGCGGGTTTAGGCGCTTGTTTGGCTGGCGGTTAAGAAAACTGTTGGCCGCAGACGCGGAAGGCGCGCAAAGTTGCTATCGCGGCCCGGAGGATGGTCGGGCCGCGCCCCTGCTCCTTGTGTGCGCACCTCCCGCGTCTGCGGCATGAACCGGCCGGTAGCTGACACCGGCCGGAAATTGTTAAAAGCGACTCTCATGACACTGCTCATGCGCTCGTCGCCACCTCAAGCGGGCGCGCGTTGACCGGCAGCGTGATGGTGAAGGTTGTGCCCTGCCCTTGCCGGCTTGCCACGCTGATCGTGCCGCCGTGCCGCTCGATGATGCCGTAGCTGATCGAGAGACCGAGACCTGTGCCCTCGCCGACCGGCTTTGTGGTGAAGAAAGGATCGAAGATGCGCTTCAGATGCTCCGGCGCGATGCCGCAGCCCGTGTCGCCGATCTCAATAATGACGGTCTCACCATTAAGCTGTGTCGTGATGCTGACCTCGCCCGCGCCTGCGACCGACTGCGCCGCGTTGACGAGCAGGTTCATCCAGACCTGATTAAGCTGGCCGGCAAAGCAGTCCACCGGCGGCAGCGCGCCGTATGCGCGGCGTAAAGTGACCTGCCCCGAAGTGTAGTAGCGCGAGAGCAGGCGCACGGTCGAGTCTATGCCTTCGTGCAGATCGACCTTCTTGAAATCCGCTTCGTCGAGCCGCGAGAAGGTGCGCAGGTTCTGCACCACGTCGCGGATTCTGACCGCGCCCTCGCGACAGTCCGCGATGATGTCGCGCAAGTCCGCGAGTGTGTTGTCGTAGTCGATCTCAGTTTTAATCCGCTCGATTTCGGCCGCCACGTCTGCCGATAGCGGTGCGCTCGTGCAATAAGCGAGCAGGCGCGCTAGGCCGACCGCACACTCAGCCAGAATCTCCATGTTGCCGTAGATGAAGCCGGCCGGGTTGTTCAACTCGTGCGCGATGCCGGCGGCGAGTTGACCGAGTGAAGCCATCTTCTCGCTGTGGATGATCTGCGCTTGCAAACGTTCCAGTTCGGTCTTGCGCCGGGCCAACTCCAGATTGCGCCGTTCGAGGTCTTGCTTGTAGCGGCGCGCGTCGCGCAACAGCGCGCGCCGTTCGAGCGCGCGCTCGACGCTCAACTCCAACACGCCCAACTCGCACGGCTTGATCAGATAGTCGAACGCGCCGATGCGGACGGCATCGAGGACGCGCTGCGTGCGGTCAACACCGGAGATCATGATGACGGCCGTGTCCGGGTAGCGCACGACGATCTGGCGGAGCAGTTCGACGCCGCTCAAGCCCGGCATGTTCATGTCGGTCAAGACGAGCGCATACGTTTCACCCGCGAGTTGCGCCAACGCGTCTTCGGCGTTGATCGCGGTCGCGCACAGATAACGCTCGCTCAGACAGGCGACGAAGAGATCGCGGATCGACGGCTCGTCATCCACGATGAGGAGGCGCCGGTCTTCGGACGCGACCGCCTCCGGGTTGACGTGCGGCAGGACGAACGCGGGCGTATTCAGTTGGGCGTCAGCGTGACCCATGTTCAGTCCATTTGATCTTGAAGCTGTTGGCGGGGAAGACGGTCGCCGTCTCGGAGTTGGCGGCGGGCATGACTTCGTAGACTTCATGCGCGCGCAGGACTCTGAGCGTTTTGCACCAGCCACAGTGCGCCGGCAATTCGTCGGTCGGCGGCTGCCAGTTATGGCGGCCCGTGCGCGTGCAGCTCACGGCCCGCATCAGAGGCGCCCAGAAATCGTCAAACATTTTGCGGGTTGAATCCATATTATTGCTCCCGACACGTTGGGGATGCATGTGAGGGAGCGGGTCATGAGGTGCACCGAACGGCAGACCGGGCTGAGGCGAAACGGGCCGGCGCGGGGCGACACGCCCATGCGTCCCACAACAAAGACAGCGCACACCGCGCTATCTAAGGGTGGTAGTGCATTCGTCGTGCCAGAGGAGAAGAAAAATGATGAAGGCGGAACGATGAATGATGAATTGAAGGGCCGTGTGTTTAATTCATTATTCCGCCTTCATCATTCATCATTCCGGGTGGTGAGTTTGTGTCGTTGGATCATGCGTTGGAGAGTCTTGCGATCCACGTGGAGCAGGCGCGCCGCCGCCTGTTTGTTGCCGCCCGTGTGCGCGAGCACGCGCGCCACGTAGCGCCCCTCAACCTCGGCGAGCGTCGGCCAGCCCCTCAGTTGCTCCGGTGTATCCGCGCCGATGCTTTCATCTAAGGATGCAGCGAGCGCTACGTCCGCAACGCGCCGCTCGCGTATGCGTTCGGGCAGATCGTCAACGCGCACGGTGTGATCGCAGAGCGCGGCGGCCCGTACGACGGCGTTCTCCAGTTCGCGTATGTTGCCGGGCCAGTCGTAGGTTTCGAGCGCATGCGCGGTCTCGCGCGCAAATTGCAAGGGCGGCGCGCCGGCGGCTCGGGCCTGTGCGGCGAAGTGGCGCGCGAGCGGCAGGATGTCCTCGCGGCGTTCGCGCAAAGGCGGCAGGTGCAAGCTGACGGCGTTCAGCCGATAGAACAGGTCTTGCCGGAAACGGCCGTCGGCAAACTCCGCCTCCGGGTTGCGATTGGTCGCCGCGATCACGCGCACGTCCACGTGCGTCGTGCGGTTCGAGCCAACGCGACGGATTTCGCCCTCTTGCAATGCGCGCAACAGTTTTACTTGAAACGCGGGCGTCGTCTCGGTGATCTCGTCTAAGAAGACTGTGCCGCCGTTCGCTTCTTCCCAGAGACCGAGCCGGTCGGCGTGCGCGCCGGTGAACGAGCCTTTGACGTGCCCGAACAATTCCGACTCGATCAACTCGGCGGGCAGTGCGCCGCAGTTGACGGCGACAAATGGTTTATCCGCGCGGTCGCTGCGCTGATGAATGGCGCGCGCGACCACCTCTTTGCCCGTCCCCGATTCGCCCGTGATCAGCACCGGCAGGTTCGTCGCTGCGAGCCGCCCGACCAGTTTCATCACCTTGACGAACGCGGCGCTGCGCCCGATGAGATTGAGATCGGAGGTGTGGACATAAGCCGCGCGCTCGGCTTCGGCCGAAGGGCGCGGCTGGCGCGCCACACGGCGGCGCACGGCATCGGCCACGTCTTGCACTTCGGCGAAGCTAAAGGGTTTGAGCAGATAATCGAGCGCGCCGAAGGCGGTGGCATCCATCGCCCCGGCGGCCGAGCCGTAGCCGGTCATCAGCACGATGTGCGCGTCGGGCTGCTCGCGCGTCAGGCGGCGCAGGACGGTGAAGCCGTCGGCCTCTTCCGAGAGCATCACGTCGCAGAAGACGAGCGTGTAGTGCGTCGCGCGCAACAACTCGAAGGCGCGCGCGGCCGAATCGGCCTCGTCCACCTGCCAACCGGACTCGCGTAACACTTCGGCCACGAAATCGCGCACCTGCGGCTCGTCGTCGATCACCAGCGCGTGCAGCTTTTGTAGGCCCGCCCCGTCCTTGCCGTGCAAGTCCCGGCGCGGCGTGGCGGATTCATGTTCATCCGACCGCATCTCGGATTCATTCGACATTATGATTGCTTGTTCAGAATTCATAGTTCTTACTGCCTTCCGCTTGCACATCCGGCTCGACCGGCGGATTCAACCTGTCCCACTCGCAACTGGAATTTCAAGCTATGCATGCAGCGTGACCAAGTTCTGCTCCGGGCCGGCGCGCTCTTTGGTCAACAGGCGCTCGAAGTCGGCCGCGGGCAGCGGTTTGCTGAACAGGTAGCCTTGCATCTCGTCGCAACGCAACAGCCGCAGGAAGCGCGCGTGCTCTTCGGTCTCGACGCCTTCGGCGATGACTCTCAGCTTCAAGCTGTGCGCGAGCGTGATGATCGCCATCACTATCGCCGCGTCGTTCGCATCCGTTGTCATCTCATTGATGAACGACCTGTCGATCTTCAACACGTCAATCGGCAGGTGCTTCAGATAAGCGAGTGACGAATAGCCCGCGCCGAAGTCGTCCACCGCCACGCGCACACCCATCGCCTTCAACTCCCTGAGCGTCGCGATAGCGTTCGCCGTGTCGTGCATGATCGAGCTTTCGGTCAACTCCAACTCAAGGCATTCGGGGCGCAGACCCGTTTCGGCGAGCAATTCCGCGACCATGCCCGCGAGGTCTGGTTGCTGAAACTGCCGCGCGGACAGGTTGACCGCCACACGCGCGAGGAGCAAGCCGCGTCGCTGCCAGCGGACGGTCTGCGCGAGCGCCGTGCGCAAGACCCACGCGCCGATTGGTTCGATGAGGCCTGTGTCTTCGGCGAGCGGAATGAACTCGACCGGCGGCACAAGCCCCAACTCCGGATGCTGCCAGCGCACGAGCGCCTCGACGCCGACGATCTTGCCCGTGTCGCCGTTGACCTGCGATTGGTAGTGCACCACGAACTCTTCGTTGTCGAGCGCGCGGCGCAGACTGTTCTCCATCGCCAAACGCTTGAGCGCGCGCTCGTTCATATCGGCCGTATAGAACTGATATTGATTCCCGCCCTGCTGCTTAGCGCGATAGAGCGCCGCGCCCGCGTTCTTCAACAGCCCTTGCGCGTCCGCGCCGTCATACGGATAGAGACCGACGCCAATGCTCGCCGTCACAAACAACTCCTGCCCCGCGACCTTGAAGGGCGGGCGGAGCACCTGCTGTATGTTGCGCGCGGCGGCCGCCACGTCCTCCGTGCCGCTGATCGAGCTGAGCAGCAGCGAGAACTCTTCGGCCTCGAAGCGCGCGACCGTATCGCTCGCGCTCAAGGGCGTGCGCAAACGCTCGGCGACGGCGCGCAACAACTCGTCGCCCGCCGCATGCCCGAGCGTGTCGGTAAACTTTTTGAAGCGATCCAGCGCGACGAACAGCACGGCCAGCATCTGCCCGTGGCGCTGCGCGAGACCGAGCGCTTGCCCGAGTCGATCTTCAAACAGGACGCGATTCGGCAGATGCGTCAGCGTGTCGTGATAAGCGAGAAAGTCTATGCGCGCCTCGGCCTGTTTGCGCTCGGTGATGTCCGCCATGACGACCATCGTGCCCGTGACCGTGCCGCTGGCGTCAACGAGCGCCGCCGTCCAGACCGATACGTCGATGTCCGTTCCGTCCTTGCGCCGGACGTGCGCCTCTTCGCCGCTCACCGGCTCGTGCCGGAGCGAGGCGGCGAGCCACGCGGGCGGCGGCACCACTTCGTCGCGCGGGACGAGCGGCAGCACACCGCCTAAGACTTCCAATTCCTGCCACCCGAACAGGCGCGCGGCCGTCGGATTCCACATCGTCAGGCGCGCCTGCGGGTCGAGCGCGAAGATCGCGAGCGGCGCGGCCTGAATCAAAGTGCTCAGGGTCTGATTGGTCTTGTTCAACTCGGTCGTGCGCTGGCGCACGATCTCTTCGAGAAAATTTTCGTAGTAGCGCTTCGACTCGCGCAACGCCTGATAGTCGAGCGCGCGCGCGACCGCCGCCTCGACGTGTTGAATCGCGAACGGCTTCGTCACGTAGTCGAACGCGCCGGCCCGCATAGCGCGGATGGCGCTCTCGATGTTCTGCTCGCCGCTGATCATGATGACCACTGTGTCGGGCGCGAGCGTCAAGACCTGCGGCACCATGTCGAGACCCGAAAGGCCCGGCATGGTGATGTCGCTCAAGACGAGTTGAAATTTCTCGGCGCGCAGGAGTTCGAGCGCCTCTTCGGCCGAGCCGACCTCGCGACACTCGTACTCGTCGCTTAACAACTCGTGCAGCATCTCCCTAATCTGGGCTTCGTCGTCCGCGATCAGAATGCGCGCACGCGGTTTGTGGTTCGTTGTGGTCATAAAAACTTCATCGGCGCGCGCCCGCACGCGCGCCCCTATCTCCCGGCCCCGCGGGGGCCGTTTCAGGTTCGACTATCTTGATGCTTGCGGCGGCTATCCAGTATCTCGCGCACCCGCTGGCCCAAGCTCTCGACATTGTAGGGCTTCTGCAACAGCACCGCCCCGGCCTCTTCGATAAAACTGTTGTGTTGGACGAACTTGCTCTGCACGGTCTCGGCGCTGTAGCCCGTCATGAAGATGACCGGCGTCTGGCAGCCGGCGGCCCGCATGCGGTCGTAGGCCTCATGCCCGCCCATGCGCGGCATCACCACGTCGAGCAACAGCAGGTCGATGCGCTCCCGTTCCTTATTGTAGAGCGCCAGCGCCTCTGCGCCGTCACGGGCCAACAGTACTTCGTAACCGAGTCCAGCCAAAACCTCGCGCGCCAGATCGCGCAACGCCTCTTCGTCTTCAGCGACGAGGATCGTCTCCGTCCCGCCGGCGAGCACCATCTGCTGGGGCTGCGCCTCAGTCTCCACCGCCTGATCGTGGACGGGCAGGTAAATCTTAAACGTCGTGCCGTGCCCTAGCTCGCTGTAGACATGTATGTGGCCGTCGTGTTGCTTGATGATGCCGTAGACCATCGCGAGACCAAGCCCCGTGCCCTTGCCCAACTCCTTAGTCGTGAAGAACGGCTCGAAGATGCGCTTCTGCGTCTCGGTATCCATCCCCTCGCCCGTGTCGCTCACTTTGATCTGGACGTAGCGGCCCGGCCGCGTGTAGCTGTAGCGACGACAGTAAGCGGCGTCGAGTTCGACGTTGTTTGTTTCGATCAAGAGTAGGCCGCCGCCGGGCATCGCGTCGCGCGCGTTGACGGCCAAGTTCATGATCACCTGTTCAATCTGGGTCGGATCGGCGAAGACCGGCGCGAGTTCGGACGCCTCGTTCACGCGGACTTCCACGTCCTCGCCGATGATGCGCCGCACCATCTTGCTGATGTCGTTGATCGTGCCGTTGAGGTTGATGGCCCGGCGCTCCAAGTACTGCCGGCGACTGAAGGCGAGCAACTGCCGCGTGAGCACGGTGGCGCGTTGTGAGGCCTTTTCGACTTCGAGCAGGCGATGATGAATGGGGTCGTCCGCTTTGAGCTTGCGCAGCGCCAACTGCGTGTTGCCTTGAATCGCAGTCAGCAAGTTGTTGAAGTCGTGCGCCACGCCGCCCGCGAGCAGACCGATGGACTCCATCTTCTGCGACTGCCGGAGTTGCTCCTGCATCGCATATTGTTCAGTCACGTCGTCGAGCACCACCACGCAACCGGCCGCGCCTTGCTCGGACAGCGCGACGGGCGCAACGTTGATGATGACGCGGCGCTTGTTGCCGGCCGCCGTCGTGATCAACTCCTCAACCGGGCCGACCGGTTGCTGCGTGCGCATGGCCACGGACGAAGGCAGTTGCTCCGGCGCGAGCGGAGCCGCATCCGGCCCGGCGATCTGCACTAGCGTGCCCAACTCAGCGGCCGGCAGCCCGACGAGCCGGTCGGTTTCGGTGTCGAGAATCTGCGCCGCCCTACGATTGACGCGCGCGTAGTGGCCGCTCTCGTCGCGGAAGAGCACGCCTACGGGCAGCCGCTCGATCAGCGCGTTCAGCAACTCGCGCTCGGCGTCGCGCTCGGCTTCGGCCCGCTTGTGCTCGGTCAGGTCGCGCACGAAACACTGGATGGACAATTGCCCGTTGTGCACGAACGGCATAGCTGCGACTTCGCCCTCGACGATCTGCCCGTCCAACCGCACAAGTCGCTCTTCGATGAGCGGCACATCCTGCCCGCGCCTGACCTGCGCCATGCGCCGTGCGACTAACTCGCGGTAGTCCGGGTGGACGAAATCCATCACCCGCCGACCGATCAGTTCCGCGCTCGTGGCCGCGCCGAACAGATGCGCCGCCGCCGGGTTCACATAGGTGAATACGCCCCCGTTATGAATGATGATCGCTTCGGGCGAGAACTCGACGAGTTGGCGATAACGCACCTCGCTATCGCGCAACGCCTCGTCTGCTCGCTTGCGCTCAATCGCCAACGCGATCTGGCCGCCGACGGAAGACAGGAGTTCCAGATCGCGCTCGGAGTAAGCGTTGGGGTCTTCGTAGTGTTGCACGACGAGCACGCCCGTAGTCCCAGACGGCGTCCGCAACGGCACGCCCAGCCAAGCAGCGGGGGCCGTGCCCCGTGCCTCGACTTCGCCTTGCGCGATCAGTTGGGCGAAGACCTCCGCCGTGATCAGGCTCGGCCGGCCCGTCCGGAAGACGTAGGCCGCACGCCCGCGTTCCACGGCCTGCGCCGGTGGAGGCGCATCGTGCTTGTCCACGAAGAACTGCATGGCCAAAGCCCCGGTGCTCTTGTCATGCAACGCGACGAAGCAGTTCTCGGCGTTGAGCACCTTGCCGATGGACTCGTGGATGAGTTGCAACAACTCATTCAAGTTGGCGGTTGTGCCCATGCCTTGAATGATCTTGGAAATGACCTGCCGCTCGGCCTCCGCTTGCCGCTTTTCGGTCACGTCGCGGCCGATGCCCTGCACGCCGACGATGCGCCCGTCTTGATAAATGAGACTCGTGCTCAACTCCAGCGCCACCTTGCGCCCGTTCTTGGAGATGATCTCCAGATCGTAGACGGTCGCGCCGCCAAACCCTTCCTTGCAGCTCATCATCGCGCGCGCGCGGGCCAGTTGTTCCGGCGAGAGTACGTCGGCCATGTTCATCTGTATGGCCTCGGCGCGCGTGTAGCCGGTGATGCGCTCGCCCGCCTTATTGAGCGAAGTAAAGCGGCCCGCCAGATCATGTGTGTAGATGAGGTCGTTGGCGTTCTCAAACAGTTCGCGATACTGCTCTTCGCGACGTTCGAGCGCCTGAATCGCCTGCTCCTTCGCGCGCCGCGTCTCGGCCTTTTCGAGCGCGTTCAAGACAGCGGCGGGCAAGCGCGTCAGACTCGACTTCAGGATATAGTCGGTCGCGCCCTCGCGCATGCACTCGACCGCTAACTCCTCGGTGAGTGAGCCGGTGACGAGAATGATCGGCACGTCGGGCATGAGTTCGCGCGCGAGCCGGATGGCATCGAGACCGGTAAACTGCGGCAGCCGGAAATCCGATAGGATCAGGTCGGGCGCAAACTCCGTCAGGGCCGCGCGGAAGGCATCAGCCGTCTCAACGCGGCGCGCAGAGAAATTCATGCCGGCCCGACGTAGCTCGCGCTCGGCCAGCTCCGCGTCGGCGGGCATGTCTTCCAGAAAGAGAATGCGAGGCGTCGTGTGCGCGGCGGCCTCGCCCTCGTTAGCTAATGGTGTCACCATCATGCGAATTGTTATTGAACGGATAGACCCCGTTCGCTCATTTCAGTCTCACCCTCGTCTGTACTCTTTGCCCCCGGCAGTGTGAAATAGAAAGTCGCGCCCGCCTGGACGCGCCCCACGGCCCAGACGCGGCCGCCATGCCGTTCGACGATGCGCTTAACGATGGCCAAGCCTACGCCCGTGCCCTCGAACTCTTCATTGCTATGCAGCCGTTGGAACACGCCAAACAGTTGGCTGGCGTAGCGCATGTCGAAGCCGACGCCGTTGTCTCTTACGTAGTAGACGTGCTCGCCACCGCTCTGCTCACAGCCGACTTCGATCCTCGGCTCGGCCACGTCGCGCGTGTACTTGACGGCGTTCGACAGCAGGTTGACGAAGACCTGCGTGACCAGCGCGCGATCACCTTGCGCCGGCGGGAGCGGCGCGACGTGCCAGCGACAGGCGTGGGCGGCGTGGGCGTGTGCGAGTTGCGCGCGCACGTGGTTGACGAGTGCGTTCATGTCGATCTCGGTCTGCGCCAGCGGCTTGCGGCTGAAGCGCGAGAAGGCGAGCAGATCGTCGATCAGTTGCGCCATCTGTTGCGTGTTGCCGCGAATCACGTCGAGCACGCGCTGGCCTTCGGCATTAAGCTGAGCGGCGTGGTCTTCGACAAGGATGCGCGAGAAGCCATTGATGGCGCGCAAGGGCGCGCGCAAGTCGTGCGACACCGAATACGAGAACGCTTCCAATTCGCGGTTGGCCGCTTCCAGTTCGGCGGTGCGCGCGGCAATGCGCCGTTCGAGCGTCTCGTTCAATTGCTTGATCTCCGCCGTCGCCTGTGTGCGTTCGTCCAGTAGTAGCTTGAGGAACTGGTTCGCCATCGAGAGATCATGCGTGCGTTCAGCCACGCGCGCCTCAAGCTCACCTTGCGTCAGTTGCAACTGCTGCGCCATATCGTGAAAAACGCGGTCGAGCCGGGCCAACTCGTCCGCGCCCGTGATCGGCGTGGCTAGTTCTTGCCCGGCGGCCAGACGTTGTGTGTTCTCGGCGAGCGTTTGCAATCGGCTGCTGATGCCACGATGGAAGAGGAGCGCCAGCGCCAGCGTCAGCAGCAGGCTGAGCGCCGCCCCGATGAGCAGCAGCCCGTCGAGTCGCCGCCAAGAAGCGGCGACTGTCTGCCGGCGCGCCTCGTCCAGCCGCTCTTCCTCTTGCAAGAACCCTGCCAGTTCCAGCCGGAATTGATCCATCAGTCGCTGGCCCTCGCCACTCTTGACCTGCGTCGCCGCCTCAGACTGTGTGCCCGACTGTAATAATTGATGCAATTCGTCGAGCCGCGCGATGCGCTCCGTCGCGATGGCGTCGAGCCGTGCGGCGCGCGCCTGCTGCGCCGGATTGTCCTGCACTAAGAGCCGTAAATCCTTCAGCCCATTACGCACATCCGCGCAGGCCCGCGCGAACGGCTCGGCGAAATGCGGATCGTTCGTAATGACGTAGCCATTAACACTCGCCTGCGCTTCAAGCAGCGAGCGGATAACGTGCTGGGCCTGTGCGATGACGAGCTTGGAATGTAGGTGCGCCGCTTGCGCCCGTTCGTTTTCGTGGCGCACCTGTGCGACCAGCACAAGTAACCCCACCACGAACATGAATGGTACGGCGCTCAGGATCAGCCCTTTGCGCGCGATCTGCCAGCGCCGGAGTCGCCAGAGCACAAACGCCAGCAGACACACGCCAAGCAACCCCGCGAGGAGCAGCGAGAGCTGAGTCAATTGAGGAGCTATGAACATTTACGCAACCGAATAACTCTGGTGTATTGGGCGGCAGTTGCACCAGAGACAACGAGGCAGTCTCATCTGCGCACGTCAAAGACTCCGGCCTGTGTCCCCGCAGCAATTGTTCGCTAACGGGTGGTCATGATTAGACG
This sequence comes from Pyrinomonadaceae bacterium, assembly GCA_045807745.1. GTDB lineage: Bacteria > Acidobacteriota > Blastocatellia > Pyrinomonadales > Pyrinomonadaceae > QHXQ01. The sequence continues at coordinate 204,295 of JBJMGT010000012.1, read as the reverse complement.
CAAATTTGGCCGGACGTATCCTTTAATGTGGCGCTTGCGAGCTATGTCGGGATGTCGGGATAGGGAAGTATGCCCGATTTGTATCTTAGGGTGGGCGGGCGTTTCTGTCTATCAGGAGTTTGCGCCCGGACGTGTCGGGGAAATTACCGACGTGTGGGGAGTTCTGCCGGGCTAAAACGACCCGGCTTGTTGAGTTCTGCCTCTAAGCTCAGGCGTTAGTGTGGCATTCTAGCCAATGCTCATTAACTGCTAATTTTCTTGTAGCCAGCCATGGCGTACGGCGTAGCGGACGATGTCGGCCCGGCTGCGCAGTTCAAGTTTCTCCATGAGCCGCTTTTTGTATGTCTCAATGGTCTTGACGCTGATGTTGAGCCGGGCGGCGATCTCTTTGTTGCTATGGCCCCATGCGATCAGGCGCAGGACTTCCTGCTCGCGCTCGCTCAGTTCTTGTCCGCGTTGCAGGTTGCGCTGCGTCGCAGAGGGGCGCAGGAAGCTGTCCACTACTTTGCTCGCCAGCGTCGGATCGATGTAGAGACCGCCGTTGGCGACGGTGCGGATTGCGCCGGTGATCTCCTGCGCGGCCGCACGCTTGAGCAGATAACCGGAGGCCCCCGCCTCGAACAACTGGCGCATATAACTCTTGTCCTCGTAAGCGGTCAGAACGAGGACTTTCAACTGCGGGCACGCGTGTTTAATGCGCGCCGTCACACGCGCGCCGCTGAGATCGGGCAGCGATAAGTCCATGACGATTACGTCCGCATTGCCCTGCCGCGCCAGCCGCCAAGCTTCCTCACCCGTCTCGGCTTCGCCAACCACTTCCATGTCCGCTTGCGCATTAATGAGCACCTTCAAACCTTCGCGCACGACCGCATGATCATCGGCCAGCAGGATGCGCAGTTTCGCCATAACTTTTACTCCGTGAGGGGCACGCGGACGTAGATGGTTGTACCTTCGCCCGGTGCAGATTCGATCTCTAACTCACCGCCGACGAGGCGCGCGCGCTCGTGCATCCCGACCAACCCCATGCGCCGCGCCGTGTTCGCGCTCTCAAGCACTTCGACCGTGTCGAAGCCGCGCCCGTCGTCTTCGACGATGGCCAGCACACGCCCCTGCCGCCGCTCAAGAATGACACTCACGTGTCGGGCCTGTGCATGCTTGGCCACGTTGGTCAGGGCCTCTTGGATGATGCGGTACAGCGCGCTCTCGATTTGCGCCGGCAGGCGGTCGCGCAGACCGCTGCTGTGAAAATCGACGGCGCGGCCGAACCGCAGCGCCCACTCTTCCAGATAGTTTCTGAGCGTGCCTTGCAGCCCTAGATCATCGAGCGCGCTCGGGCGCAACTCCCACGCGAGCCGGTGTGCTTCCTCGCCCAGTTGATTGGCCAAGCGCAGCAACTGTTGCAAACGCTCGTTCGCGCCCGCGAGTTCGCCGGAGTCCTGTAACGCCTTCAGTCCCAGCATGAGCGCCGTTACGTATTGGCCGAGTTGATCGTGGAGTTCGAGCGCGATGCGGCGGCGCTCCTCTTCCTGCGCCGTGACCAACTGCGCGAGCAACTCGCCCCGCGCGGCTTCGGCGCGTGTGCGCTCCTGCTCCGCGTGCGCCTCACGGATGACGACCGACAGATGCGCAGCAACCTCTTTGACGGTCTCGATCTCGTGTTCGGTCCAGACATGTGGCGCGGGCGCGCCGCAACTGAACAGACCGATGAGTTCATCAGAGTGACGCAGGGGCACGTCGAGCAGAGCGTATGTGCCGCGCGCATGGATCGCTTCTAACAGGGGCGTGAGCCGTGCGTCCTGCGTCACGTCCGCGACGGCGACGACTTCGCCGCGCCGCAACGCGTGAAAGTAATCCGGCGCGGTATTCAGATCAATTTGCAAATGCTTCACCGCAGGCATCTGTGGCGGCTGGGTAGCATGCATCAAGGTCAACTGGTTGCGCTCATCAATCGTTGAGTAAGCCACCCGGAAGTTGCTGAAATACTGTTGCGTCTGGGTCACGGCGTTGGCGATGATCTCGGCCACAGACATCCCGGCCCGAATCGCGGTCGAGATGCTGTTGATAAGCCGCAGCCGCGCCTGCGTCCGCAACAGCGCCTCTTCGGCGCGCTTGCGCTCGGTGATGTCGCGCGAGTTGATGACGATGCCGGCCACGACCGGATTATCGAGCAGGTTGCTCGCCGTCACTTCAAGGATGCGCCACGAACCATCCTTGTGCCGATAGCGCAACTCTCTGGTGATTAAGAAGCAGGGTTGTTTCACCCCAGCGGCGAACAGCTTCGCCAAGCCGGGCACATCATCCGGATGGACCAAGGCGAAAGCGTTCTGCCCCACCAACTCTTCCGGCTTATAACCGAGCACGCGCTCGACCGAGGGACTGACATAACGCCGCACCCCGTCGCTATTCAGGATCGAGATCACGTCGGAGGAATGTTCAATCAACGAGCGAAAATACTCGGCGCTACGTTGCAGCGCCTCCTGCGCGCGCTTCCGCTCAGTCACGTCGCGGGCGATGCCGATGAAGATGCGCCGCCCGTGCTGGGTAAACTCGCCGAAGGAGAGTTCGAGCGGAATCTCGTGCCCACTCTTGTGCAGCCCCGGCAACTCAATCGCCTCCCAAGAGATGTGCCGCTGCCCGGTCGCGATGTAATTGCCAAAGGCCGCCTTGTGGACATGGCGCAGATAATCCGGCATGAGCATGGTCAGGCTCTGCCCCAACACCTCCTCGGCGGTGTAGCCGAAGATGCGTGTGGCGGCGGCGTTCATGAATAAGACGGTGCTCCGTTCATCAATCGTGAGGATGGCGTCTGTGGCCGTCTCAGCCACCATGCGGTAACGCTCCTCGCTCTCGCGCAACTCCTCTTCGGCCCGCTTGTACTCGGTGATGTCCTCGACTGTACCTTCGTAATAGAGCACATGCCCGTCTGCGCCCCGCACTACGCGCGCGTGTTCGCGCACGAACACGGTCGTGCCGTCGCGCCGCCGCCAAGCGGCTTCGAGACCACGGATCGCGCCGTCCCGCTCCAGTCGTTCTTTGAACAGCGGGCGCGGATAGAGCGAATTGTTGTCCTGTTCCAAGTCTTGCGCGGTCACCTCGGCGAAGGAGTCGCAACCGAGCATCTTGAGGAGGGCACGGTTAGCCATGAGGACGCGCCCGTCGGGCGTGGTGCGATAGAGACCGATGGGGATGTGCTCGATGAGATCGAGAGAGTGGTATTCGCTCTCCGCCAGATCATCTACGGCACGATTGCGCTCAGCGTTCATGCGCCATCCACCGATGGGCGAGGTTGTCCTGAACATTAACTTAGGGAGCAGAGAGGCCGCGAGAGGTCTGAACCAGCTATCCCTTTACGCCCGAATGACCCCGTAACAAGCGCTCCTAATGCGATGTGGGGAGGAGTGCGGCGCTATTCTACTCTGTTTTCCGGCCGGCGCGATGATTTTTTTTCCAACTCCGATTGGACGTGCGCCGCGTAGCAGTCGGGACAGATGCCGTGACTGAACTGCACCGCAGAGTGATCCGCCAGATAACATTCGCCGCGCTGCCAGTAGTTTTGCTCGGCGCGCACAGACTTACAGTAGGAACAGATTGGCAACAACCCTTGCAACTGCCGGACGCTCGCGAGCGCGTGTTCCAATGCGCGCACCCGCACCGAACATGAGCGTGAGGTGGCGCTGCACCCGTGCCGGCGCACAGCGCTTAGATGTTCCGCCTCTATTGTCCCACTTCGCCACAGCAGGCGCTGGTCACTTATTGTGCGTGCGCAGCACGACGAGACTAAGCAGCAAGAGCAGTGCCGGCACGAGACCGAGCCAGAAATATTTCGCCAGCATCCGCTCAGCCTCAAGATTACGCGCGCACTGCGGACAGCCGCGCGCGTCCGCCGGCAGTAGCGCCCCGCAATCACGACAGGCTTCGAGTTTCATGAGAAGCTGTTAGCTGTTAGCCCTTAGCCATTAGCTAAAGACGAAAAGCCAAGAGCTAATCGCTAACAGCTAACAGCTTTTTTATTTGCCGCCGGCCGGCGGCGTGAATTAACCTTAGCTGGCGAAGGTAAGAAGTGCGTTAGCCCTGTGCTCGTCTTACGATAGACGATGTTAGCACGAGCACCCAATGCGTGTTTATATTCCTTCAGCCCTGAAAGTAGTTCGACGGGATCGCAGATCCCCCGGTCAGCACAAGCGTTTGTCCGACCGCGCCCCGTTTTCGATGAGCCAAGAGCAGCGTGCCAGAGAGACACCCACGCCCGACCCCGGCGCGTGGGTCGACGAGCATGGCGATTATCTCTATCGCTATGCCTTGTTCCGCCTGCGCGACGCAGCGCGCGCCGAAGACGCCGTGCAGGAGACACTGCTGGCCGCCCTCCAAGCTTACACGAACTTTGCAGGGCGCGGCTCGGAGCGCACGTGGCTCGTCGGCATACTCAAACACAAGATCACGGATCACTTTCGCCGGCAGAGTCGCGAAGCGCCCGTGCCGCAACGCGAGGGCGAAGAGTTTGCGCACGACGAGTTCTTCACCGCCGCAGGGCAATGGACGGATCACTGGGAGACCGCCTACGCGCCCAGCGATTGGCACGCCAGCCCCGCCGCCCTCGTCGAGCAGGGCGAGTTCTGGCTGGTCTTCCAAAATTGCTTGGGGCCGCTGCCCGAACGCACCGCCAGCGCATTCGTCCTGCGCGAAGTGGACGGGCTGACGAGCGAAGAGATTTGTGAGGTCTTGAGTATCACGGTGAATAATCTCTGGGTCATGCTGCATCGGGCGCGGCTGCACCTGCGCCACTGTCTCGAACTCAACTGGTTCAAACGCCCGGAGGGCCAACGCTAAACAGATGCCCCGCGGACTCATCCAGCAAGCGACCCATGCCGTGCGTTATTTTCTGCTGCGGCGGCTGCCCCCTTGTAAGCAGATGTCCGTGCTCATGTCCGAGTCGTTGGAGCGCCCCCTCACCCTGCGCGAGCGCCTGCAACTGCGCCTGCATCTGTGGATTTGCATCTGGTGCGTCTGGTACTTTGAACACCTGCAACTACTCCGCGCCACCTTGCGCGCACGCGCCGCCCACGACGCAGAGACCGACAGCACCACGACCATACAACTCTCGCTCGAAGCCCGCGCGCGCATCAAGCGCACTCTCAACAGCGAATCTTAATGCCCCACGCATTGCTGTAAGGATTCAAGCAACTCGCGCGACCAATCTGTGCGGGCGTCGTCTGTCTAACGCGACCGTGACGGCATAACGGTCGGCGGCCCGCACTCGATCTTATATTCATATACGGGTCGCGCTCTAATATTGCTTTGCCAGCTATGCATTACTCTTGATGTTAACGTTGACCTGCAAGCGTGCGGCGGTGCTCCTCTCGGCCGCGATGGAGCACGGGCTGCCGTTACGCGCGCGCCTGCTGCTGCGCCTACACCTGCTCGCCTGTGCCGCCTGCATGCGCTTCAAGCTGCAACTGCTCATCTTGCGCCGCGCCATTCGCCTGCGGGCCTGCCGCGTTGACACACAAACAGTTGCAGATGGGACGGCGCTCTCGCCCGCCGCACGCGCGCGGCTCAAACGTGCGTTGCGTGACAATGAACATTGATGATTAGCCTTCGCTTGCTCCGCACGACGAAGCACCGGCTGTAAGTTTCCGCGCCCGGCCCCGACTATTAGCGGTCGGCAATAGATGCGCAATGCAGAGGTGAAAAAAATGAGCGCACAGATAGTTGAAGCGTGGATGTTGGAGCGGCTGCCGGAGCGGGTCGTGTCAACGTCGTGCCCGGCTTGCGGTGGGGCGAATGATGAAGACGCGATCTTTTGCGCGAATCCCGTCTGTCACAAGGCCTTGGGGCCGTTCGCTTACGTGCAGGAAGAGTTGCACGCTAAGACGCGTTGGTACGAGCGGCTGGCGGATCGCGCGACCGACTTTATTAGTCGCCCGCACTTCCTCGTCGTGCATTCGCTCTGGTTCGTGCTTTGGCTCGTCGCCAACACAGGCATCTTCGCCATCGTCGGCAAGTTCGACGACTATCCGTACAACCTGCTCGGGCTGATCCTGTCAGTCGAGTCGATCTTCATTACAGGCTTTCTGCTCATCAGTCAGAACCGGCAGCACGCGCACGCAGACAAACGCGCCGAGTTGGACTACGAGGTCAGCGTCCGCACCTATCGCGAGATCGATGAACTGAAAGAGTTGGTGCACGCGATGCAGACGCAACTGACGGATTTGGCGATCACGATTCGCGCACGTTAACATCCCTCGTATCGACTCACGAACCCACATAGACGCGCCCGCGCCGGCCGGCGAAAGACAGCCAATGAGTGCGACGGCCACCAACATAGTCAGCGCCCCGGAGTCTCTACCGCGCGCGCGTGGTGGGCGGCTCGCGTTGACCGCCAGTTATTGTGCCGCACTCGTCGCGCTCGGTTTGACGACCGGCTCGCTGGGGCCGACGCTGCCGGGGCTGGCCGCGCAGACGCACGCGCGCATCAGTTCCATTGGTCTCTTACTGACTGCGCGCTCGCTCGGCTTCCTGCTCATCAACCTGCGCGCCGGGCGTTTGTATGATCGCGGGGCCGGGCATCGCTTGATGGCGGTGGCGCTCGTCTGTATGGCCGTGTTGATGGCCGTCGCGCCCGTCCCGACGCAACTATGGCTGCTCACGCTGGTCATGCTCGGTCTCGGCGCAGGCGAGGGTCTGCTCGACATGGGCGGCAACACCTTGCTCACTTGGGCGCACGACTCGCGCCGCGTCGGCTCGGCGTTGAATGCGGCGCACTTAGGTTATGCTGTCGGCGCGACTGTTGCGCCGCTCATCGTCGCGCGCACCATCACACATGGCACGAACGCGGCCTATTGGGCGCTTGCGCCGCTCGTCCTGCTGCCCGCAGTCTGGCTCTTATATCTGCCGAGTCCCCCACCGCGTCTGGTCGCGCAGACGGATGAACCTGCTGCACAGGCCCGCCCGCGTCTCGTTCTGCTGCTGGCGCTCTTTCTCGCGCTCTACGTCGGCGCGGAAGTGGCTTTTGGCGGTTGGATCGCCACCTATGCGTTGGCGCGTCGTTGGAGCGACGCGGCCGGCGCGGCCCTTTTGACATCAGCCTTCTACGGCGCGCTCATGCTGGGGCGTTTGTTCGCCATCCCGCTTGCCGCGCGTCTGCGTCCGCGCACGATTCTCTCAACTGCACTCTGTGGTTGTCTCTTCAGTCTTGTGCTACTGCTCACGGGCGCGCACGCGCTCGTGTGGCCCGGCGCATTCGGCGTCGGTCTGTTTATGGCCGCGATCTTTCCGACGCTGCTCGCGTTCGCCGGGCGGCACATGCACATGACGGGGCGCATCACAGGTCGCTTACTCGTCGGCGCGAGTCTGGGTGGTATGTCAGTGCCGTGGCTCGTAGGCCAACTCTTCGAGTACGAAGGCCCACGCGCGGGTATGCTCCTCATAGCCCTCGTCTTGCTGGTCGCGCTCGGCCTCTTCGCCGCGACGCTGGCCCTGCTCCGGCGACCAGCCGAAAAATTCCTGTAAGGATTCCCGCCGCCCCACGACTAATCGTGCGGATGCGCAAGCGGCCACGAAGCAATGAACCGCAAGCAAGTCTGAACACCTCGCGCTAACAAACACGCCGCCGAAGCTAGGGAGAGTCTTTCTCTTCCGGGGAGACGTGTGCCCGCAACGAACGCGGGCTTTGAATAAGATACGAACCGGCTGTCGCACTAAAGGGCAGCGCCAAACTTGAGAAGGAGAATGAACGCAATGTCACGTAAGCTCATCGTCATCATCGTCGCTCTGATTATCGTGGGTGGTGCTTGGTACGCCTTCCGCCCCGAGCGGCTCTTCGTCGATCAGAAAGTCAACGAACAGTTCCCGACCGCGTCAGCCGCCACAAACGCGACCACGACACTCGGCACGGGCAACTTCCACAGCGTCGCGCACGATACCAAAGGCACGGCCACCATCTATCAACTGCCCAACGGGCAGAAGACGCTGCGCCTGACAAACTTTGAAACCTCCAACGGCCCCGACGTACACGTCTATCTCGTCGCCGCAAGCGATGCGACCGACAGCGACACGGTGAAGCAGGCGGGCTTCGTCGAGATCAGCCCGCTCAAAGGCAACATCGGCGATCAGAATTATGACCTGCCGGCCGGCGTCGATCTCAACAAGTACAAAGCCGTCACGATTTGGTGTCAACGCTTCGGCGTCAACTTCGGCACGGCCCCGCTCAAGCAGTCGTAACGCCAAGGCGGGCGGCGCGGCGGCGGGCCAATCAAGGCTCACCGCTGCGCCGGGTAGTTAAGCGCAAGGATACGGCGCCGCAACCGCAGCAAGCCATCCATTCAGCAAATATCGATGAGGAGCAGACAAATCATGAGCGCAAATAATAAAACGCGCATCATTATACTCGGCGGCGGCTTCGGCGGCCTCTACACGGCGCTGCACTTGGAGAAGACTCTGGCGCGCGACGCGGACATCGAAGTCACGCTCATCAACCGCGAGAACTTCTTCCTCTTCACGCCGATGCTGCACGAAGTGGCCGCAAGCGATCTGGACATGACGCACATCGTCAACCCGATCCGCAAGCTGCTGCGCCGCGTCCGCTTCTTCGACGGCGAAGTGACCAACATTGACTTGGACAATAAGCGCATCGCCGTCGCGCACGGGCACGAACATCATCATCACGAGCTTGAGTATGATCATCTGGTGCTCGCGCTCGGCTCGATCACGAACTTCTATGGGCTGCCCGGTCTCGCCGAACATGCCTTGACGATGAAATCGCTCGGCGACGCGATCCACTTGCGCAATCACATGATCAGCAATCTGGAAGAGGCCGATTTCGAGTGCTGTCCGCGTGTGCGCGAGCCGCTCTTGAATTTCGTCGTCGCGGGCGGCGGCTTCGCCGGCGCGGAGACCATCGCCGGCATGAACGATTTTCTCCGCGCGGCGGTCGAGTTCTATCCGCACTTAACTGAAGAGATGATCCGCGTCGTGCTCGTGCATTCTGGCGACGTGATCCTGCCGGAGTTGGGCGAGAAGTTGGGGCGCTATGCGCAACAGAAATTGGCCGCGCGCAAGGTCGAGATTCACACCAACGCGAAGGTCACGCAGGTGACTGACCGCGAAGTGACCTTAAGCGACGGCACGATCATTACTACCAACACGCTCGTCTGGACGGCTGGCACTTCGCCGCACCCGCTTCTGAACACGCTGCCGTGCGCGCGGGTGCGCGGGCGCGTCGTCACAGACGAGTTCATGACTGTGCCCGACTATCCGGGTGTGTGGGCTTTGGGCGACAGTGCGGCGATTCCGGATAAGGCGACGGGCAAACCATTTCCACCGACCGCACAGCATGCCATTCGCGAGGGGCGTGTGCTCGCCGAGAACATCAAGGCCATGGTGCGCGGTGGTCAGAAAAGAGCGTTCGCCTTCAAGACCATCGGACTGCTCGCCGCCATCGGCCGGCGCACCGGCGTCGCGCAGATCATGGGCATCAACTTTTCGGGTTTCATCGCGTGGTGGCTGTGGCGCTCGATCTATCTGTCGAAGCTCCCGCGCTTTGAGAAGAAGGTGCGCGTCGCGCTCGACTGGACGCTCGATCTGCTGTTCACGAAAGACATCGTGCAGTTCCTGACCGAGCGCGCCGAGGCCGCTTCACACAACGAAGCGCCGACACAACTTGTCGCACCCGCGCTGTTGGAACGCCCGCAACCGAGCGCCGCGCAGGTGATGTAGCTGCGCGGTCGTCTGTAGCGTGCAATCATCTCAACATAGAGGGCACAGAGCAGATCAACTCTCTGTGCCCTCTGTGTCTCTGTGTTCTCTATGTTAAAGCCGGCCGCGCCTGCTGCACCTGCAAGTTAATACCAATCATTACATCGTCGCCGGTTTGCGTGCGCGGGCGTAAAGACGTGGGGTCGGATACTCGAACGGATACGGCGCGCGCTCGAAGATGTGTTCACAGACGAAACCGGCCGCCTTGAGATAGCCCGACATCTCCTCGCTGGTGAATAGCGTGACGCAGACGGAGACAGGCTCGCCGTACCACTCGGCCCGGCGCACCTCGCCCGCACCGCCGTGGAACGAGATGAGCACGGGCGCGCCCGGCCGCAGCACACGCCACAGCTCGCCGAGGGCGCGCGTGACTTCCCCGCGTTTGAGATGAATGATGGCGTAGAACGAGATGAGACCGGCGAACGTGGCGTCGCCTGCATCGAGCGCCAGCATGTCGCCTTGCGCAAACGTGATGTCCGGGTTCAACCGGCGCGCATGGTTGACCATCTCCTCAGACAGATCGACGCCGTGCATCTCTACCCCGCGAGCGCGCAGGTAGCGTGCGACCTGACCGGGGCCGCAACCGATCTCGCACACAAGTCCTTGCCCGCGCACCTCCGCGGCGAACCCATCGAGCAGCGCGCAATCGAACGGCTTGTGCGCGAACTCATCGAAGTATTCAGCCGCGTACTGCCGCGCGACGCGGTCGTAGCTGGCGGCTAATTCTGCTTGTGCTTCATCCATGATCTATTCGCACCATCGCCTGACAGATTCGCTCTTGCTGTCAGACTTCGTTGACATGCGCCGTGCACACGGCATACTCTCCCGGCCGCTTCGGCAATACGGGCCGCCACGCTCGGGCCCGGTCAATCTATCCTACAGGAGAGTTGAGACCTCATGAAATCCGGCCAACGTACACTACTCGCCCTCTGCGCGCTCTGTTGTCTAACTGCTCTAGCCGCGCCGTCGCAACAGCACGCGACCGCGCAGCCCACGCAGCCCGCGCCCACCACCGTCACGGTGAGCAACGTGAAATTCGAGCCGCGCACGCTCAGCGTCAAGGCGGGCACGACTGTCACTTGGGAGAACAAAGAGGGCGCGCATACGATTACGGCTGACAAAGGCGCGTTCGAGTCCGACACGCTCTCGGCCGGGCAGACGTTCAGCCATAAGTTCGACAAGCCGGGGCGCTACGCTTACTACTGCACCTTCCACGGCAGCAAGGGCGGGCACGACATGGCCGGCGTCATCATCGTCACGAAGTAGCCGCGCTGGAGGTGCGCGCAAGCTTTGTGCTCAACGCGCCTGCTCTAATTCGGCGCGCGGCCAACCGGCGCGCTTTGCGCCCGCCTCGTAGGTGCTTTGCAGAAAGTCGAGCAGCGCCGCGTCGGGCGCTGTCGCCCGGCGCACGTCCTCATACGAGAGCAAAAACTCTTTCAGCTCCGTGCTGTAGTAGGCAGCGGCCGGGCGCACCAGCTCAGCCTCTAAGCCGGGCGGCGCAGGCGCAGTGTAAGAGTAGAACGCGGGCTGCGGGAAGGCGGCGCTGCCGGGCCAGAAGCCGTGACTGATGACTTCGTGCGAGTAAGCCTCGCGCGTGATCGCGTCTGCATCCACACGCTCCGGCGCGCGCCGACCCGAAAAGCGCGTCACGGCCAAATCGAAGCTGCCCCAGAAGAAATGCACCGGGCTGCACTTGCCGATAAAGCGCGCGCGAAACTCCTTAAAGACTCTGTCCGCCTGCACCAGTACGCGCCAGAAACGATTGGCATATTCAGGATCATAAGCCGCGTGCTGTGTGTCCTGCTCGAACGGGATGGGGTCGGGCACTTCCACCGGCGTCGGCCAAAGCTTGATCTCCATGCCGAGCGCACCGAGGGCCGCCAGCACTGCGTGATAAAAGTCGGCAACGGATTGCGGCACGAGCGGGATGGTCTCGGTCGCACCGTCGTCACATTTGATGAGCAACTCGTGTGCGATGAAGTCGAAGTCGATCTCAAAGGTGCGTGCGCCGTAAGGGATCGCCGAAGTTGTCAGCCCGCGCGCGGTTACATAGAGCGGCACGTTCCACCAATGATTGACGAGCGGCGTCTGCGCGAGCCGAATCTTGCCGACCACCTGCGTCCACATGTGCAACGTCGCACACGTGTCCTGCCAATCCGCGTAAGGCAGCGCCGGCCATATCTCATTACTCATCGCGCGTCGTTCTCCTGTTTAGCGTTCTTCGTGGCCAACAGCCGGGCCAGTTCCGCGTGCGCCAACACGGCCGCCGGCTCGCGTTGCAGCGCCGCTTGATACTTGCGCGCGAACTCTCCGCCCGTGTCCGCCGGCACGAGCAACGCGCGGGCTTGCGTCAAGAGACTTTGCGCGCCCGGCTCAGTTGTCGATTCAACTTCATCAAACAACTCATCGATCCGCACGATCAACTCGGAGAGCGCGTGCAGCCATGCGAACTGTTCATCGCTGATGACGAGTTGCAGCAACTCGCCGCTCGGCACGCGCCCGTGGACGCGCTCATAGGCGGCGCGCTCGTCGTCCAACAACACCTTGTGCTGGCGCAGAAGCTTGTGCCGCACCTCCTTTAACAACGCGCTTGTCGGCTCAGACAAAGGTGCGTCTGTTGCGGCCGTTTGCTCGTTCATGTTCATCCATTCCTGCTTGCGTGGATTTGTGCAGCCCAGTCTGCAAGCGATCTAGCGCGCGCCGGTCATGCTCGCCAATGCCTGTCCCATGCGGCGCACGCCTTCAGTCAACGTTTCGCGGTCGGCGCAGAACGAGACGCGCAAGAAACCTTCGCCCTCACGCCCGAACGCCGCGCCGGGTACGGTTATGACACCGTGCGCCAGCAGAGTTTCAGTTACTTTCATCGCGTCGCCATAGGCGCTTACGTCCACCATCGTGTAGAAAGCGCCCTGTGGCTCGACCACACGCAAGTTTAATTCGTTTTTGAGCAACGACAACAGATGATCGCGCCGCGCGCGGAACGTGCGGCGGAACTCTTGCCGCGCTACTTCTGCCTCATCACTCCACGCGGCGAGCGCGGCCTTCTGTGAGACGGTCGAGGCGCAGGTCGTCGTGTAACCGTGCAGGACGAGCGCGCTGCGGACGACGGCCGCGTTGCCGCACAGCCAACCCAGTCGCCAGCCGGTCATGCTCATCGATTTAGACAGCCCACTGATGACGATCGTGCGCGCGTAGTGGTCAGAAAATGTCGGCGGGCGCTGCGGCATGTAGTAAAGCTCGCGATAGATTTCGTCGCTGACGGCATAGGCGTTCGTGCCTGCGAGCGCCGCGGCCATCGCCGCCATGTCTTCATCTGTCAGCACGCACCCAGTCGGGTTCGATGGGCTGATGCATACAACCACTTTCGTGCGCGGCGACACGCGTTGGTGAAAGTCATCCGCATCGAAAGCAAAGTCACCTGCGGCCGGCAGCCGATAAAAGACCGGCACGCCGCCCGCCATGCGCACAATGGTCGGATAGGCGACGAAACCGGGATCGGGGAGCAAGACTTCGTCGCCCTCGTCCACCAGCGTCAACAGCGCCAGATAGAGCGCCTCCTGCGACCCGGCGGTGATGACGACGCGGTCGGGATCGTTTTGCAGCAACGGATAATCGGCGGCGACGCGCGCGCGCAAGGCAGGTAGCCCAGCGTGCGTGGTGTAGCCGTTCTGTTCTTCAAGGACGACGCGGGCGGCCTCGCGCCGGATCACGTCGGGCGTCGGCAAGTCCGGCTCGCCTAAGCCGAGATTGATGCTGCCCGGCCGGGCGCGGTCAAAGACCTGCCGGATCATGCTCTTCTCTATCCCGCGCAGCCGCGCCGGCGGCGCGAACGGGCGCGCGCCCGGCGAAAAGTTTTGCTCGTGTCGTGTCATCCGCGCTCTTTAGGGAATGCGTTGGGTGTCGGCAGCGGCACGTGTTCGCCGCGCGGGACGATCCATAGTTCCATCTGGCTCCATTTACGGTAGCCGCCGTCTATCAATTTGATCCGCGCCGGTGCTACGCCGTACCTTTTTACCAACTCCGCTTTTACCCTCGCCAATGCGTGCCGCGCCGCCCCCGGAGGATCACGATTGACACTCCGGTGCGTCCGCTTCACCCCTTTGTTGTCTTCCTCCACCGATCTGTAAACCCAATATTCCGAGTAGGCGATGAGGTAGGCGCTTGCACGCGGCTCTCGCCTCAGCGCGTTGGCGAACCCTTCGAGCGAATGGCGGATGCTTTGATAGTAAGATGATTCAGCGGAGAGCGGGGCCTCGTCAAATTTCCGCGCTGCGTCCGTATCTTCAAATTCGGTCTGGTAAGCATCGCTTCTCGGCGTCGGCGTCGCGCCGACCGGCACAACCCAAAGCTCTTGGATGACACACCCAGCGACCCCGCCGTCAACGCCTACGACGCGCTCCGCCGCGAGTCCGCGTGTCTCTACTAAATAAGACCGCATCAAATTCACAAGTCTGCCGCTCAATCCGGGCAGATCGCGGCGGCTACGATAGGCAATGACAAATCCGCGCGCGCCCGGCTGATTCTGTAGCTCATTCGCAAAACCATCGAGGCGGGCCGCAATATCCGAGGCGGCAACGTCACCGAACTCATCAAACTTCCGCGCGCCCGGAATATTCGTCTGTGCGGATGCGGCAATGGTCGAGCACAGAAACAAAGAGGCAACGCAAAGTGAGGTCATCAGGTTCGCACGTCCGTTAATCATGTAGCCGCCCTCAGTCAGCGCAAAAAATCTTCCAACTGGACGGAGCGATCCGTCTTCTCGTCGCGGTACTTCACGATCACTGGCGCATAGAGCGAAAGATTCCACTCGCGCCCGCGCTCCGTCGTCACCGCGCGCGCGCCGGGCACGACGACCGCGCCGGCCGGAATCTCAAGTTGCATGTCATCGGTGCGCCGATAAATTTGCTCGCGCACGAGATCATAGACGGGCGTCGCACCGGTCAGGATCGTGCCCGGCGCAAGCACCGCGCCCGCGCGCACGATTGTCCCTTCATAGACGCCGCAGTTGCCGCCGACGAGCACATCATCTTCGATCACGACCGGCACAGCGCCGACCGGCTCTAACACACCACCGATCTGTGCGGCAGCCGAGATGTGTACACGCTTCCCCACTTGCGCGCACGAACCGACCAGCGCGTGGCTGTCGATCATCGTGTCCTCGTCCACATACGCGCCGACGTTTACATACATCGGCGGCATCAGGACGACACCGGGCGCGAGGTACGCGCCGTCGCGCACGCTCGACCCGCCGGGCACGATGCGCACGCGCTCATCAATCTCCGTCGCGCGCACCGGATAAGTGTCTTTGTCATAGAAGACGAGGCTGCGATCCTTGGGCGACATATCGGCGAGCGCGCCCATGCGAAAGCCCAGCAGGATGCCTTGCTTGACCCATGCGTTCGTGCGCCAGCGGCCCTGCGCATCGCGCTCGGCGGCGCGTATCTCGCCGCGATTGAGCGCCGCCTTGAACTCAGCAAACAGCGTGCAGTCCTCAGCCGCAAACTCGGTCTTACTTTGCGCATGCAGCGCTTCGATCCGCTCACGCAGCGACATGCGTCGTTCCCTTCAACAGGCCCAATTCCGTGATCACTTCGCGCACGCGCGCGCGACTCTTCTCCTCAACGGGTACGAGCGGCAAGCGAAACTGCTCCTCACACAAACCCATCATCGCCAGCGCTGCCTTGACCGGCCCCGGACTCGACTCGATGAAGTTCACATCCATCAATGGCAACAACCGATAGTGCAAAGCGCGCGCTGTGTCCCACTCGCCGGCAAGCATCGCACCAAGCAACTGCGCGAACAGATCGGGCGCTTCGTTCGATGCGACCGAGACGAGACCATCCGCGCCGAGCGCGACCATCGCCAATGTCATCGCATCATCACCAGAGAGCACACGGAAGTTAGCCGGCCGGTCTTTCAAGATCGTCATGATCTGCGCGAGATTGCCCGACGCTTCTTTCGTCGCCACGACGTTCTCGCAGTCGCGCGCAAGCCTCATGGTCGTCTCCGCCGAGATGTTGGAAGAGGTGCGACCGGGCACGTTGTAGAGCACGACGGGCAAGCCATCGACTGCTTCAGCGACGGCGCGGAAGTGCGCATAGAGACCGCTCTGTGTCGGCTTGTTGTAGTAGGGCGCGACGACGAGCACGGCATCGACGCCCAGGAATTTCGCTTCGCGCGATTGCTCGACGACGTGGGCGGTGTTGTTGCTGCCCGTGCCGGCGATGACGTGCGCGCGCCCGTGCGCCACCTCGACCGTCGCGCGGATGACCGCGTGCTTCTCCTCTTCCGTCATCGTCACGCTCTCGCCCGTCGTGCCGCAGGGCACGAGCAACTTAATGCCGCCCGCGATCTGTCGCTCGACGAGCGCGCGGAAAGTCTCAAGGTCAACCGCGCCGGCCTGTGTGAACGGCGTGACGAGCGCCGTCGCGCAGCCGCGCAGCCATTCGACGTTCATGGTCATTGCTCTTTCATCCTCTCTTTCAACAGCTCTTCGATCACCTGCCCGAACTCGTAGACGCCGCGCCGCCCCTGTAACCAGCCCGCGGCGACGAGCGCGCCCGCCGCAAAGCCCTCGCGCGAACGCGCCGTGTGCGTGAGCAACACTTGATCGGCCGCCGAGTCGAAGCCGACGCGATGCGTGCCGGGTATGTAACCAGCACGCGTGCTCGCGACGGGAATGTCCTGCGTGTACTCAGCGGCGAGCAGGTCGCGCAGTTTCAACGCCGTGCCCGAAGGTGCGTCGCGTTTGCGCGCGTGGTGCGCTTCTTCGATAAAGGGCGCGTAAGTATCGAAGTTTGCAAACAACTCGGCTGCGCGCGCGACCACGCGATAGAAAAGGTTGACGCCGACGGAGAAGTTCGCGCCGTAGACGAGCGCGCCGTTCTGCGCTGCGACCAGCCGGCGCACATCCTCTTCCTGTTCGCGCCAGCCCGTCGTGCCGACGACGAGCGGCACACCGGCGCGCATAGCAAGGTGCACGTTGTCGAGCACCGCGCCAGCCACCGAAAAATCAATCGCGGCATCGTGCCCGCGCAGCCGGTCTATTATTGCATCCTCGCTCTGTGCCGCATCGTTTGACGTGATGATGAGCGCAACTTCGTGCCCCTCGCTGCGGGCGCGCTCCTCGACGAGCCGGCCCATCGCGCCGTGTCCGAATAGTGCGAGTTTCACAGTTCTGCCTCCCGCGTGAGCAGTGCGCGCGCGAGCCGCACGTATAACTCGACGGCGCGCTCTAATTCCCTTTTACTGACGCGCTCGTGCGCCGTATGCGCGTCGAGGATCGAGCCGGGGCCGAGCAGGAATGGCTGGCCCCAGTGTGACAAGTAAGGGATGTCGGTTGTGAAGCGCACGATGCTCTGCTCGAAATCGTCAACAGCATGCAGGCGCACGGGCGCTGAAGTCGATAGCACTTCAACCGCGACGCGCCCTGCGGCCATTCGTTCCAGCTCTTTTAATACCTGCGCCGCATCAGTCACCAAGCGAAACTGCAACACAGCCTCGGCCGCTGCGGCGATAACATTCGGGGCCGTGCCGCCGCCTATCGTGCCGATGTTGCAGGTTGTTGCGCCGAAGAAATCGTCGTGCGGCCAAGGGTGCGCGCGCACATCCGCTAGTACGTCGAGCAGTTGCTCAATCGCCGATGCGCCCTGTTCGGGATAAGCCGAGTGCGCGGCCCGCCCTGTCGCCGTCAGCCGCACACGCAGCGAGCCTTTTGAACCGACCGCGAGTAAGTTGTCCGTCGGCTCGCCGTTGATCAGATACTCGCAGGCGCGCGCCAACGGGTGTTCGTTCGCCGCGCGCGCGCCGAGGCTGCCGAGTTCTTCGTCCACCGTGAAGAGCAGGCCAAGCTCTTCAACGCCGCCCGCGCGCAAGTGTTCAGCCGCCGCCAACTGCGCCGCGATAATGCCCTTCGCGTCGCACGCGCCGCGCCCGTAAATATATGCCTCGTCCTCACTCGCCGCGATGTGCGGCGGCACTGTGTCCATGTGCGTCGAGAGCACGATGCGCGGGCGCGCTTTGGTTGTCGCGATCACATTCGCGCGCCCGCGCTCAACTGTCTGCAACTCGACTCTGTAGCCCGCGCTCTCTAGCTGCGCCGCAAGGAAACGCGCCACGGCCGCCTCGTCCCCGCTGACCGACGGGATGTCTATAAGCTGGCGCGTGCGGGCAAACAAGTCCATGTGCGTGAGCTTCAGTGATCGAGCATCGCGGTCTGGTACAACTCGCGTGTGTCGCGCTCGAAGAATGCTTGATGTAGTTGTCTGACGGCTTGATCGACCGTCTCTTCCTCGACGACAAAGGTCAGGTTGATGCTCGATGCGCCTTGCGAGATGAGCATGACGTTGATGTTGCGCACGGCCGTAAAGACTTTGGCCGCGATGCCGGGCGTGTTGCGCAACCCCTCGCCGACGACGCAGACGATGGCGCGGTTGCGCTCGACCTTGACCGCGCCGAGCCGGTTCAGGTCTTGCTCGATCACGTCGAGCGCGTCCGTCTCGTCGAGCGAGAGCGAGACGGAGACTTCGGAAGTAGCGACGACATCGACTGCCGTGCGCTGCCGCTCGAAGACTTCAAACAGCGCGCGCAGAAAACCGTATGCACCGAGCATGCGCGCGGAGGTGACGTGCACGATGGTCACGCCGCGTTTGTGTGCGATGGCTTTGACGGTGTGCGGCGTCTTGTCCGTGTCGTAGTAGATGACCGTGTCGCCCGCGCTTGCGTCGCGCGAGTTGCAGATGCGGACGGGGATGCCGCGCACGACCGCCGGCAGAATCGTCTTCGGGTGCAAGACCTTCGCGCCGAAGAAGGCCAGCTCCGCGGCCTCGGCGTAAGAGAGGCGCGGGATCGTCTGTGCGTGCGGCACGATGCGCGGGTCGGCGGCGAGCACGCCCGCCACGTCCGTCCAGATTTGAATCTCGCGCGCGCCGAGACATGCGCCGACGAGCGCCGCCGTGTAGTCCGAGCCGCCGCGCCCCAAGGTCGTAGTTGCGCCGCTCGCAGTTGCCGCGATGAAGCCGCCGAGTACTGGAGTCTCATCGCCGTCGAGCACCGCGCCGAGTTCAGCACACGTGCGGCGCGTCGTCTCGTTAGTCTGTGGGGTGGCGCGGCCGAACTGCTCATCAGTGACGATGCAGCGGCGCGCGTCCACGTAACGCGCGGGCAAGCCGGCGGCGCGCAAGACTGCCGCCAGCAATGTCGCCGACAGGCGTTCGCCGTAAGCGACGATCTCATCTTGCAGGGCGGGCAGCGCGCGCGGCTCGGTCGCACAACGCGACCACAGAGCGGCCAGCGCGCGTTGTGCGTTGGCGAGTTCGGCCGCGAACGCTTCAGCCTCCGTCTGACTGAGCAACTCGGTCGCAATCTCTCGGTGGCGCGCGAGGTGTGGGTCGAGTGCGTCGTCTGCTGCGCTTGCGTGACCGGCGGCGGCGGCGCTGACGGCCGCGAGCAGTGCGTCGGTCATGCGGCTGATGGCGGAGACGACGACGACGGGTCTCTGGTCGCGCTCAGCCGCGACCGTCGCTGCGACGCGCCGGAACGCCTGCGCGTCTTCAACCGACGTGCCGCCATACTTCATCACTGTGGGCTGTGCACTCACAACCGCCGCTCGCTCCTGCCGACTATGCCATGCGCCTCGACGCATTCAGGCTTCAGACTGTTTGGGTGCGCTTATACTATTACACAAACATTAAGGCAGCCAGCTTGCAGCGCCGCGCGATCTGTTACGCGCGGGCGGATAGACTATCGGGCGCATTGTCGGCCGCGTCTGCGGCGAGATTGCGCTCGGCCGCTTCATCGCAGACGCGCTTGAGTTGATCCAGCCGGCGGCGCAGGGCGCGCGTGAAGCGTTCGACCTCTTCAACGGTTGCGCCGCTGGCGGCGAGACCGGCGCGGAGTTGCGCGTCCGTGATGCGCCCGATGGATTGGTAGAGCCACGCCACGTCCGCGCCGCTAATCTGCGCGCGCGCATCATCCGTGCGCTGCCCGATGTAGCCCCATTGCACGAAGCCTGCTTCGACGCCGAGCACGAAATCCGGCGTCTGTGTCTCGTAACCCGCAACGTCCCACTTGCTGCGCTCGAACGGCGTGCCCCAACGACCCATTGATGCGCCCCAGTCGATAAAGAGATAACGCGCTTCCAATTCGCCGTCGCTCAGACGGTGCTCGAAGATGGCCGTGTTCGAGCCGCGCCCCACGTCGCGCACGTCCTTGTTGTCCCAGTTCGACGTGAGCATCAACATGATCTTCAATCCATTCAACTCGCGCGTGCCCGTAAACGGGTTGTCGTTCCAAGCCCAGCCGTGCTCGTCGAACAGCTTGCGCACGCCCGCCTCGTCCAACTCGAAGCGTGCATCCGTGAACGTGCAGTCCGCACCGACGCAAGTGCGCGCACGCCCCAACTCGGTCGCGCCTTCAATCCGACCGGCGGCGACGAAGTAACAAGGCTCGACGTGATAACCGGCGGCCCAAGCGAGCCGCGTGGCAAATGTTTCGGAGCGCACTTCATCGCCCCACTTGACGCGCCAAGTGCGCCCGCGCGCGTCGCGCACTGACAGGCAAGGGTTCGAGCCGGTCGCGTGCTCTTGCAGAAATGTGAAGGGAGAGATAGGCGCGCCGTCCGCGCCGCCGGGGCCGTGTGTGAAGTCGAGTTCGGCCACCGCGCCGGGGTCGCGCCAGAGCGAAGCACGCCCGGCGCGTAAAGGCGTGGGCAGCGTGCGCCAACGACGCACGAACGAGACCAGCGTATAGAAGGCGTACCAGCAGACCGTCCCTGTCAGCAGACCAAGGGAGATGAACATCGCATACTTGATCAGTCTGTGCATGCCCGGCTGGCGGTTCAGGTCAAACGTAAACTCTTGTTGGCTTGATCGTGCACCGCTTACTTTAGTACCAACGATCAATCGTATCAACTAAGAGCTTGGCGCGGGGGCCGCTAAAGGGGCGCTCGGCCCATGCGGCGCGGTTGTAGGGTTTGAAGTGTATGAGCAGATCGAGCGGCGGGCCTGCGAGCGGCACTTTGCGGCGCGACAGTTTCTTATAATCGCGTGTGCGCCCGCGGACGTTGATCAGGTAGTCGCGGAAGTGTAGGGGGCGGACGGTCGCACCGGCGAGCCAGTAGTAGATGCGCCCGGCGTAAGCCGCATGCAGCCAGAGTTCCCAAGGGCGCGGCGCGTATAAGTCCTGCTCAAGCCGGTCGTGATAAACCGGCAGCCATAACACGTAGATGCCTTTGCGCGCGTACTCGCTGGTGCGGTAAGCAATCTTAGCGAGCGACAGAGAACTGAGTTGCACTTCGATGGCGACGGGCACGCCGTAGAGGTATGCGCTCACGTCCGGTCTGACCGTGCCGAGATTTCTTTCCAGCTCACATTTGGTCACGCGCGGGTCGGCGCTGAGGGTTTCGTAGATCGCGAGCTTGCAGCGGCGGTGCGCTTCCGACTCGCCCGTGCCGTACTCGCACACGACGGGCGGGCGATGCGCGAAGTGCGGCGCGAGGATGCCGCCCTGCTTCAATGTCACCACGCGCTGGCAGCAGAAGCAGACGAACGGGCGGTCGCGCTTATCCGCTTCCCAAGCGCCCAGCTTCTGCCCGTCAGCCTCTCGTATCGCTGTTAACATCTCTGGCAGCGCAAGTATCTTTCAGCAAACTACAGCGTGTTAGGTCGGGCTGCTTGCCCGCGTCGGTTTTCGCGTGATAAATGGCCTTAGGTAATATGGTTTTGTTCCGTCCCTGTTGTCTCGTCGTTCATAGACAAAATTTCGTCCCTGACGGACTTCCGCACGATGGTCAACGGGTTTATGAACTCGCAGGAGTATCGGCTCAGGTTCGGTAATCAGAATCAATAACAGTTGCCCGTGCCGAGCGCCGCGATGATCTCTGTGGGGTTGAGCTTGCTTTTGTAAACGACGACGTGCGGCGGTATCTGCGGCAGCGGGTCGCGACTGCCGCGTAGCTCGTCCGAAGCGGCCAAGATGAATTGCGTAAAGCCCGCGTGTTGAAATTCACGCAGCCGCGCGACGAGATGCTGCGGCGTCCAAAAACCCAGCAGTTCGAGATAGACGCGCCGCCCGTCCGGGTGCGCGAGCACGTAATCGGGAATGAAGGCGCTCGCGCCGAGCGCGACGACTTCCGTGTTCACTTCGAGCGTCCAAGGGGTGTCGCAGCGCGCCCAACGTTCCGCCAACTCGTCTTCGTCCGGCCGCGCGTAGAACGTCACCGTGCGGTAATGCGAGCGCAGGCGTTTCTGGCGACTGTCCAACTCGAAGAAGGCGCGCGCGTGCGGCGGCTTCGGCGCGATCTCTGCGCGCATGCGCCAGCCCGCGCACAGCAAGAGCGCGGGCAGAAAGACGGCCATCTGCACGCCGTACTTCTGCGAGCGTTGAAAGAGCGAGAGCGGGCCGTCAACGCGCACTTCGTAACCCGTCGCCGCGTTGCCCTTGATCGTGTGCAGCAGGCGATAGGCTTTGATCGCATTGAATAGCTCGCGGTAGCCGCTCGGCGCTTGCGGCTCGATTGTCAAATGCAGCTCCACGCAGCGATAGAGCAGCGCCTGCGCCTGCGCGACGTTGTAGAGGTCTAACAGCTCGCGCGGCGCGATGCGCTCGAAGCTGATTAACTTTTGTCGCTCCGGCAAGTCGGCGTAGAGCGCCGCGAGCAGATCAGCGGGCGGGCATTCAAGCTCGCGCGCGACTTCGGCCACAAGTTCGGTCGCCGCCGGACTGCCGTTGCGCAGAGGATAGTGTGCGCCGGCCTTGCGAAACAGAGCGCGGCGGATTTCGACCGGGTCTTTCGCGGCGACCGTCTCGAACGTGCAGCGATCAAGGAGCAGCTTGATTAAGCCGCGTTGGATGCGATAGTCCGTGCCGAGACCGACGTGCTCAGCGAGCGCCTCGTCAAGCTCAATGCGCGCGCGCCCGTCGTGCTGTTGGAAAAGTTTGCTGAGCGCGGCCGCGTCGCTCAAGTAGTCTACGTCGGCCGCGTCAATCAAGCGCGGCCCCGTCTGGTCGCCGCGCTGCCAGCTCTGCGCGAGATCGGCCGTCAACATCTGTCGCTCTACCTCATCAACCAAGGTTGCGGCGTTTGATACTGCACGCCGTCGAACTGTGCGCCTGCGCTGCGGCGCTGACTGATATGTTCTTCGGTCGTCTCGCCCGCGACGACTTCATACAGGATGGCCTCTTTGCCGGGCTGTGGGCGCAGGATGCGGCCCAGACGCTGTATGTGTTCGCGCTCCGAGCCGGAGCCGGAGAGCACAATGGCGACTGACGCGGCCGGGATGTTGATGCCTTCGTTCAAGACCTTCGAGGTGGCAAGCGCCAGCACCTCGCCTGCGTTGAATGCTGCGAGCCATTCGCGCCGCTCCTTCACGCCTGTCTGATGCGTGATCGCGGGGATGAAGAACTGTTCTGAGATGCGATAGACCATGTCGTTCTCGGCGGTGAAGATGAGCGTGCGTTCGCGGCGGTGGCGTTGTAGCAGTTCCGCCAGCACGCGCAGTTTACTATCCGTGCCGAGCGCAATGCGCTTCGACTCGCGATAAGCGAGCATGGCGCGCCGGCCCTGTTCGCTCCGCGCGCTCGCCGCGACAAACCGTTGCCAGCCGTCGAGCGTGTTTAGCTCGATCCCCTTCTCTTGCAGAAAGCGGCGAAAGACACTGCGCTCGCGTTCGTATGTGGCGCGCTCTTCACTGCTGAGCCGGACGTTGATGCGCACGATGCTGTAGTCCGCCAGATACTCGCCGGCCAATTCATGCGCGCCGCGTCGATAGACGAACGGGCCGACAAGGCGCGTCAACTCGCGCTCCGCCCCGTCAGCGCGCTCCGGCGTGGCCGTGAGGCCCAGCCGGAACGGCGCGAGCGCCATCTCGGCCGCGAAGCGGTAGACGCTCGACGGCAGATGATGGCATTCGTCGAAGATGAGCAGGCCAAACTGATCGCCCAAGCGCTCCATGAAGCGGAAGGCCGACGCGTAAGTGGTGATCGTCAACGCGCCGATCTCGTAGTAGCCGCCGCCGATAAGACCGACTTCGGCGTTGAAGCACGAGAGCAGTAGGTCGTACCACTGATTCATCAGATCGATGGTCGGGACGACAACGAGCGTCGAGCGCTGGCACAATTCAATCGCCATCTGCGCGACGAGGCTCTTGCCTGCGCCGGTCGGCAGGATCACGACGCCGCAGCGCTCGGCGCGCCGCCACTCGTTGATCGCCTGCTGTTGATAAGGGCGTGGCTCGGTGAGGAGCTTAGTGGGAAAATCGAACTTGAGATAGGCGCGCGCCTTGTCCGTGTATGGACTTTGCCGGCGGAGCAAATCTTTGACGACAAGTCTATAACTCAAAGCCGGCGCGCGCCAACGCAGCACGCGTGCGTCCCAACGAAACGCGGGCGGCGGCGTGAACTCGCGCCCCGCCCCGTCAAGCACGAGCGTGCCCGCGTCAAAGCGCAAGACTATCTCTACGGCCTCGCTCATGCTGCTAATGCCGGCCCGCGTTCGTCCGGTTGTTGTTGCACGTTAGAACGGAATTCCGTCGTCGTCTTCATCGGCCGCAGTTTGCGGTGCGCCACCGGCCGTCTGCGCGGCAGCGCGGGCTGCGCCACCCGGTCGTGTGGCGGCGGCCGGGATGCCGATCTTGTCGCCGCCGCCCGCGCCGCCGAGGAACTGCACGTCGCTCGCATTCAACTCAAGCGTGTGGCGCGGCTTGCCGTCCTTGTCCGTCCACTCTTCGACGTGCAGCCGCCCTTCAACGAAGACGCTCTTGCCCTTCGTCAGATACTGCGCGACGGTCTCCGCCTGTCGCCCCCAGACCGTCACGCGAAACCAAGTGGTCACGTCCTGCTGCTCGCCTGCGCTCGTCTTGCGCCGCTCGTTGCTCGCGATGCTGAACGTGCAGAGGGGTGTGCCCTGCGGCGTGTAACGCAGTTCGGGGTCGCGCCCCAGATTGCCGACGACGATCAGTTTATTAAACGACATGCTTGCCTCCATTTTAGATCAGACGCTACAGCTTGCTGCGCACACGCGCATGGCCTGTGCGCCCGTTGAGTTGCAACTGCGGCACAGTGTATCACACGCAAAAAGAAGTTGCACAACGGATGGATCATGACCGATGGACAATCGATGTTAATATCGCCGCCGTCTTAATACCGCGCTGCCCGTAGGAGTCTGCTAAGACATGACGAAAAGCTGTTGCTTCATCATCGCGCTGTTATGTTCATTCCCTCTGCTAACCCAAGCAGCTAACGACCCGCGCAAGGACAACGACGACAGGCAGGAGTTGACGCGGCTGGTCAACGACGAATGCGAAGGCGTGTTGGAGAATCACGCGGCCGTACTCGACCGCATCTGGGCGGACGAGTTTCAGATGCTGACGGTTGACGGCACGACGACGCCCAAAGCACAGGCCCGCGCCTTTCTACGTGCATCGCTGCCGCAGAGCATCGCCGGCTTGTGCGAGGTGCATGATCTGGAGATCGGCATCCACGGGCACAAGGCCGAGACGACCGGACGCATGCTGCTCAGGACAATGACAGCGGAAAGTACGCCTGTGCCGATCCAGTTTCGTTTCCAGCAACGCCTCGTCAAACGTGACGGGCGCTGGCAAGCGCTCCGCTTGGAGTTCAGCTACATCCAGCCGTGAGCGATTGAACCGCGCTAAGGCTTCGGCGGCTCTTGTGCGCGGCGCTTCTTCTCATCTTCGCGTTGCCTGACGGTGCGGGCGGCGGCTACGTCTTCCAGCGTTACGTGCGGCGTCTGATCCGCGCCGATGCCTTCGATGCCTATACCTACACGCAGGCGGAAGCCGGCGCATTCGAGCGCCAGATCGCGCAGGTCTTGCTCGTCCCTGATGCTCTTATCCTGCCAATCGTAGAACGCCTGCCACGGCCCCTTTAGTCCAAGTTGCGCCGCGACAGCGGAGAGAAATTGATCCTTGCTCTCCCATTTATTTGTCGCGCGATAGTTGAAGCGTGCCAGCGCTAAGCGCCCGTCGATAAACTCCAGATTGATCGCATCAAGGTCGGCCGCGAAGGGCACGCCGGCCGCCCGCGTGCTCAACTCGCCGCCCCGCAACACGGCTTGCGCCACGCCGAATTCATTCACCGGCTCAACCTTTAAGCCGGGCCAAGCGGCCGCGACTTCCGTTGCGTTCAGCCCCAGACGCAACCCGCCTAACGCGGGCGCTTGTGCTTCAGTTAAGGCGCATACGCGCCCGCCGGCTGCCGCACCGTGCATGGACGCGTTCGGCCCGACTGTCTTTTGCGTCGGATCAACTTCGAGGCGCACGCGTGCGGTGTGGTAATCGCCGATGGCTTGATAGTAAGCGAGCCGTGTGTCGGCGTAATTCGCTTGCGCGTCGATCACGTCGGTGATCGACGCGTCGCCCTGCCGGTAGCGCACAAAGATTAGATTGAGATTTTGCTGCGCGGCATTGGCGGCCTGTTCCGCCGTCTTGATGCGCGCTAGGGCTGAGAGCGCGGCGGCGCGTTGCGTGTAAAATTCCTGCCGCAACTGCTGCACCAGACTCTCGCGCTGCACCTCTAACGCACGCGCGCGCAGACGGGCCTGCGTCGCGCGACTCTTACTCGCGCCGAAATTCCAGAGCGGAATATTGAGACTGATGACGGCCGCGCCGCCTGAATACTGCCGTAGATGATGCACGTCGGCCGCGTCGAAGCCGCCGTTCAAACTGTAAATCAGATCGGGGCGCAACTCGCTGCGCGCGACGCGCTCTTCTGCGCGGGCCGCTTGCGCTTGCGCGTCTAACTGCGCCAACTCCGGGCGCGCCTTGATCAACTCTTCGGTGTAGCCCATGAAGTCTGCGGCCGTCGGCACGTCCTGCGTCGGGCGCGTGACGCCAATGTGCGTGACGAAATCGACGCCGGTTAAGACGCGCAGCAGACTCATCGCTGCCGACTCCGCGAGCCGCGCCTGTTCGAGTTCATCGCGCCGCGCGGCGGCGGCGGAGCGGGCGCGGAACACGTCTGCCTCTTCACCCTCGCCGCGCTGGCGCAAACGCTCCGCCAGATTAACGAAACCTTCGGCGAGCGCAAGCGTCTCGTCGGCGAGCCGGCGACGTTGACGCGCGAGGACGAGGCCGTAGTAAGCATCGACGGTGGCTAAGACCAGTTCGCGGCGCGCGACCTGTGTGCCGGCCCGCGCCGCACCGAGCAGCGCGCGACTGCGCCGGAGCGAAGCGCGCAGACGCCCCGACAGATCGATGGGGCCGGTGGCGTTTAGAAACGCGGTCGTCTCGTTGATGGCGATTGCGCTGGCAAAGCTGAAGATGAGCGGGTCGCCCGGCACATGCACCTGCGAGGGCGTCGTGCCGATGTAGCTGAGCGGCGCGCTGAACTGCGGCAGGAAGGCTGTGCGCGCCTGCCGCACGTCCTCTCTGGCGCTCCGCTCGTCAAGGAGCGCCTGCTGATAGACAGAAGCGTTCGCGAGCGCGAGCGCAACAGCGTCGTCTACGGTCAACGTGCGCCGCGTCGTGGTCTCGCTGCCGTAAGGATAATCGTAGTAAGGCGGCAAGGCCGGCTCGGCTTGCACAGGCGCGGATGATTGCGGCGACGCGCCGGTCGGCTGTTGAGCGGATACTTGCAGTATCTGCCCTGCGAGACAAAGAAGGATGACTAACGGGCGGAGGCGGGGGCAGCGAACTCCTATCACGTGACTTTGCTCCTATCGATCAAGGCTTGCGACGACGATTGCGCGGCGCAGCATAACAACGATCCGGCGCGCGATAAAGCGTAATCTGCGCGCGCAGTGATCATGGTCAGTCAGTCGCGCCTCCGCGCTTGAGTGCGACGCACTGTTGCCCTTAAGCTGCCGTGACGACTAATAACTAAAGAGGCACACGTGACGAGAGACGACAGACGCGGGCGCAACTATAAGTATTACGACTTGCTGATGGCGGCCTTTGTGGCCGTCCTGCTCTGCTCCAATCTGATCGGCGTGGGTAAGGTTTGCACGCTGTTCGGTTATTCGTTCGGCGCGGGCGTGCTGTTCTTTCCGCTCAGCTACCTGCTCGACGACATCCTGACGGAAGTCTACGGCTACGCGCTCGCGCGGCGCGTGATCTGGGCGGGCTTCGGCGCGCTCATCTTCGCTTCGTTTATGAGTTGGGCAATTGTGCAGTTGCCGCCCGCGCCCGGCTG
Organism: Pyrinomonadaceae bacterium; assembly: GCA_045807745.1. Taxonomy (GTDB): domain Bacteria; phylum Acidobacteriota; class Blastocatellia; order Pyrinomonadales; family Pyrinomonadaceae; genus QHXQ01. The sequence goes on along the minus strand of JBJMGT010000012.1, from coordinate 176,392 downwards.
GCTGCAACAAGGTGAGTACGAAGACATCTTCGGGCAGACGCCGCGCATCGTGCTGGCGTCGCTCATGGCCTTCTGGGCCGGCGAGTTCGCCAACTCTTATGTGCTGGCGAAGTTGAAGATCAAAACCGCGGGACGCTTTCTCTGGCTCAGAACCATCGGCTCGACCGTCATCGGCGAAGGCTTCGACTCGCTCATCTTCTACCCGGTCGCCTTTCTCGGCGCGCGCAACTGGCCCCCGCGTTTGGTCTTTGCGGTCATGGTCGCCAACTATCTGCTCAAGGTCGCGTGGGAAGTCGTCGCCACGCCGTTCACCTATCGCATCGTGAGTTTTTTGAAACGCGCCGAGCACGAAGACTATTTTGATCGCGCGACCGATTTCAACCCGTTCACGCTCGAAGCCTAAACCTGCTGCATGACGAAGCCAGCCAGCAAAGCCACACACAAAACTACGCCCGTGCCCAAAGCCTTGACCGAGCGCACGCTCGCTCGCGCGGTCGAGCACGTGTGCGCGCGTGATCGAGACTTGGACAGAGTCGTTGCAGAGTTTGGCGCGCCGCCGCTCTGGGCGCGTGCGCCGGGCTTTGCCACGCTCGTGCACATCATCCTCGAACAACAGGTCTCGCTCGCCTCGGCGCGCGCCGCCTTTGCGCGCCTGCGCGCGGCGGTCACGACGCTGACGCCGCGCAGTTTTTTGACGCTCGACGATCAGACGCTCAAGACCATCGGCTTTAGTCGCCAGAAGATCATTTACGTGCGCCATCTCGCCAAGGCCATCAACGCGAGCGCGTTCGATCTGGACGGCTTGGCGTACTTGCCGGATGAAGCGGCGCGCGGCGAGTTGTTAAAGCTCAAGGGCATCGGTCGTTGGACGGCCGACGTTTATCTCTTGATGGCGCTCTGCCGGCCGGACGTATTGCCGAGCGGCGACCTCGGCTTGCTGGTCGCCGCGCAACACGTCAAGCAGTTGTCTGCGCGCCCGTCGCCGGCAGAGTTAGACAGATTGGGCGAACGTTGGCGACCGTGGCGCGCCGTCGCTGCACGCATCCTGTGGCACTACTACCTCAGCACGCTCGCCGCCCGCCGCCCGCGCGCAGCGCTCACTCCACCCGCAGCAGCGCGTTGAGGCGCCGCCACTCCGGCCCTTCAATCGCTGCCTTCAACCAATAGCTGTAGCGCTCGGGCGCGCGGCTTAGGTCTTGGCGCAGTTCGGCCATGCTCAACCACTTCCAGTCAGCGACCTCCTTTGGTTCGGGCACGGGCGCGCGGTCGTACTCGCCGACGAACACGTGGTCGTATTCGTGTTCGATGAGTTGCCCGGCGAGTTCGGCGCGATAGAGAAAGTTGAAAGCGGCGCGCAACTCGCACTCGATGTTCATCTCTTCGCGCAATCGGCGATGCGCTGCCGCCGTGATCTCTTCGCCGGGGCGCGGATGACCACAGCACGTGTTCGACCACAAGCCTTGCGAATGATATTTCGTCGCGGCGCGCTGTTGCAGCAATAGTCTGCGCGCGCGGTCGAAGACGAAGACGGAGAAGGCGCGGTGCAACGCGCCCGTACGATGCGTCACAAGCTTTTCGCCGACCCCTACCGCGCGATCATTTTCGTCCACCAGAATTACTTGCTCAGGCAGCACCATGTTAATTATCGGCCCGACTAACTTCGGTTGCAGCACCTGAAATAACAAGACCCGGCGCGGGCGTCCCTTTACGTTGCGCCCGCGCCGAGTTCGTTGACCAGCGAAGCTAAGACTTTCGCGTCCTCGAACTTCAACTCACTGATTCATCCACGTGTCCGGCTCGACCACGACTTTAGTGTTGTAGTCTTTGCCGCCGGCGGAGAGCTTCACCAGATAAGTGCCCGGCTCGACCAGCGGCCCTTGATTGAACAGCCCGCCGAAGCCGCCCCCACCGCCGCCGCCGCCACCGCCACCTCCACCACCTCCTCCGCCGCCGCCGCCAAAGCCGGGCGGCAGATTGGCGGGCCGCGGTGGCGGATTGCCGCGCAGGTTCCACTGCACGCGGTTGAGGCCGACCTCTTTCGTGCCCGTTAGGTTGCGTATCACGCGGCCTGTGTAATCAGTGATGGTGATCTTCACGTCGCCCGCGGGCGCGCTCTTCAAGTAGTAACTAATGGCCGTCCCCGGCACAGCATTCGCCCCGCGAAAGACTTTGCCGCCCGTCGCGGCGCGGCTGTAACGCACGTCGTTTAGCCACAGCGTGCCCGGCCGTATGTCAAAGAGATGCGCGTCCGTATCTGTAACCTTACTTGTGAGTTGCTGCAACGGCGTGATGTCGTCGAGGATGTAGATGCCGCGCCCGTGCGTGCCGATGACGAGGTCGTTATCGCGCGGATGGACGAGTATGTCGTCCACGCGCACTTTGGGCAGCCCCGACATGAACGGCTTCCAGTCGCCGCCGCCGTTGAGCGAAATGTAAAGCCCCAACTCTGTGCCCGCGTAGAGCAGTTCTTTATTCTTCGGGTCTTCACGGATGACGTTGACGTGCCACTGCGTCGGCAGATCACCCGTGACGGATTTCCACGTCGCGCCATAGTCGCGCGTGACGTAGAGGTAAGGCTTGCGATCGTCGAAGCGATGACCGTCAACCGCCAGATAACAAGTACCCGCGTCGAAGTGCGACGGCTCGACGCGCGCGATGTGATAAAGCTCGCCCGCTTTCTCCGAGAGCACGGGCACGTTCTTCGCCACGTTCGTCCACGTCGCGCCGCCGTCGCGGCTGACCTGCACGTTGCCGTCATCCGTGCCGAGCCACAGGACGCCGGGCAGCAAGGGCGATTCGGCGATGGTCACGATGTAGCCGTAGCTTGTGTAGCCGTCGTTCTTCGACGCCATCGGGTCTTTGCCCGCGACGCCCATGATCGAGAGCGTGTTGCGGTCGATGTGCTTCGTCAGATCGGCCGAGGCCGTCCACGTGTCGCCCCGGTCAAGCGAGCGGAAGAAGCGGTCGCCGCCCGTGTAGATGATGCGCGGATTGTGCGGCGAGATGACGATGGGCGTGTCCCAGTAGAAACGATACTGCGTGCCCGGTGGCGGTGCGGGCACGACGTTTGAAGTCAGGCCGACGCCGCCGAAGCCGCCGCCAAAACCTTGCGCCGCCGCGGCCGCAGCCAACGCCGCGATAGCTTCGTCTGTTGAGGGCGTGGCGGGCAGTTGCGTGCCCGGCGCTGCGCCCGTGCCTGAAGGTGTGGCGGTCGGCGTCGCCGCGCCTGCGGGCGGCGTACCTTGCTGACCACCGCCACCGCCTCCTCCGCCGCCGCGTCGTTGGATTGCTGCGCGCGGGCGGATGCTGACGCTGCGCCCAGTGCGCAGGTCTAGGCGTGACATCGCGCCATTCTGTGATTCGGAGTAGACGGTATTGTAGTCCGAAGGATCGATCTGCGAATAGAAACCGTCGCCGCCGCCGGTGCGATACCAGTCGGCGTTGGTGATGCCCGACTGATTGCGCGTCGAACTCGGCGCGCCCCAAGAGCCGTTGTCCTGCAAGCCGCCGTAGACGTAATAAGGCTTACGCATGTCGGCGGCAACGGCATAGAACTGCGCGGCCGGGATGTTGTTGATGTACTCCCACGTCGCGCCCTGATCGTAGCTGGTGTCGAGACCACCATCATTACCTAAGAGCAGATGGCGCGAGTTGGTCGGGTCGATCCAGATCGCGTGGTTGTCGCTGTGCGGGATGTTCGGCTCAAGCGACTTGAAGGTCTTGCCGCCGTCGGTCGAGATGCTGAAGTTTAGGCCACCGACGTAGACCGTCTCCGCGTTCTTCGGATCGACGCGAATCTGACTGTAGTACATCGGGCGGTTGTTTTCGTTGCTGACGATGCGCCATGTCTTGCCCTTGTCGTCCGAGCGCCAGACGCCGGGCTTTTTTGGATCGAGCGGCGTGGGCGTCGGCGAAGCGCTGGGCGAAGGCGTAGCGCTGGGCGAAGGCGAAGGTGACGCGCCGGGGACGGGTGTGGGCGTCGCTTGCCCGCCGATGACCGGCTCTTCGCCGCCTGTGCCCTGACTCGCGCCGACCTCCATCTGCGCGTACATGATGTTCGGGTTCGAGCGCGCCACGTCGAGACCAATGCGCCCAAGAATTTTTTCCGTGGGCAGCCCGCCGCCTTCCAGTCGCTTCCAAGTCTTGCCTGCGTCGGTCGTCTTCCAGATGCCACTATTCAGCCCGCCGCCGTTAAAGCCCCAAGATGTGCGGCGGCGTTGGTACGACGCGGCGTAGAGCGTCTTGTTGTCCAACGGATCGATGACGAGGTCTGTGAAGCCCGTGTCGTCGTCTATGAACTTGACGTTGAGCCAACTCCGCCCACCGTCAGTCGTCTTGTAGACGCCGCGCTCTTTGTTCGGCCCGAACAGGTGACCGAGCACTGCGACGTAGACCGTGTTCGCATCCTTCGGGTCGATGACGATGCGCGCAATCGACTGCGAATCGCGCAAGCCCATGTTGGTGAAAGTCTTGCCCGCGTCGGTCGATTTGTAGATGCCGTCGCCGAAGCTTGAGCTTTGCCGGTTGTTCGGCTCGCCCGTCCCGACCCAGACGATGTTCGCGTCCGTCGGTGCGACCGCGATGTCGCCGATGGACGCGCTTGAGTAGGTGTCGAAGATTGGCGTCCACGTCGTGCCGTTGTTCGCGGACTTCCAGACGCCGCCGGTGGCGAGACCGACGTAGATGGTATAGGGATCGTTTTCGGGGGCGGTGATGTCGTCGACGCGCCCGCCCATGCTCGCCGGCCCGATGCCGCGCCAGACGAAACGCCTGAGCATGGGGTCTTCCGACCAATTGATCGGTGTGGGCGTAGGGGTTGGTGTGGGCGAAGCCGTCGGCGTGGCCGTCGGTGTTGTGGTCGCAGCCTGAGTTGGAGTTTGCGCGGGCGCGGGATTCTGCGCATGGCTCGCGATTGTGCCGAGCGCCAACGCGCCGAGCAAGGCGCAGAGCAACGCAGCGCCGGTTACGCTACTAGACCTTTCCTTCATCGGTGGGCTTCCTTTCAAACATTGTGCTGGAACGGTTGGAATGCAATTTGACGGGAACGCTTGTTACAGGTCACTGATACGCACACACCGGCGCATCAGTTTCGCCGGTCGGGGCAGCGATTATATTTGCCTATACAACTGCTCAATGACTGCTTCAGGCTGGAATCTATTAATAGCGGGGGGGAGACTCGAACTCCCGACCTTGGGGTTATGAATCCCACGCTCTAACCGGCTGAGCTACCCCGCCACAAGGCCACGTTGAAGTGCTGGCGATTATTGCGGGTGCGTGTCGGAACGTCAAGCGGCGTGTGCTGGCGGTTATCTGCGGCGGAGGGGAAAGGGTGGGGCTGTGGGTTTGCGTTGGTCGCTCATTGCACCTTCATCGAGCAAGCGCGCGACCATGGCGGCGCGCGAGCCGACGCCGAGTTTGGCGAAGATGCGTCTGAGGTGCGTGTTGACCGTCCACGCGCTGATCTCTAAGACGGCGGCGATAGTTTTGTTCGGATAACCTTCGGCGACCATCCGCACGATCTCGTGCTCGCGCGGGCTGAGCAGCGTGTAGGCGCGTTGCGTGTGGGGCTGCGCGCGGATGAGGACGCAGCGCACGCCGTCCACTTCCACATCCAACAGCACCGCCTGCTCTTTCTCGTCGATCCCACTCCGGGCGAACTCTACGTCGCTGGGTGCGGCCTGCTTAATGAGTTGCTGCACCAACGCCAACAGACCTGTAGCACTCAGACTACCAGTTGGCGGCCCTTCCTCTTTGATCTGTCTGACGGTTTGAGGCGTACGCATCGGACTGTCCCCACTGTCCCTGTTGGTTCGTGAAGGTCAGGTACGCCCGGTCGAAATTAGGAACGCCTGAAACAGGCATTATGTCCTTCGGAGTCGGACACTCGGCCGGGGTCGGAGCCTTAGCTGCGCCACACAAGCTGCAACCGAGCGTTAATGTTGCAACGCTCTTTGGTTGGTTAGTGGTGAGGGCCTAGAAGTCGGTTGGGGGCTGGCCATAATTACTTCTCGGTAACCGCACGTTCCCAAGTTTAAGTTCGCTACAGTCATGATTGTAGCAGATTGGGGCGACAACTGATTGTCACACGATCAAGCGACGCCCGTTCAACCTAACACAAACTTGCCGCCCCTGAAAATGTGACTGTCTGAGTTTGCCGGCCGGGCCTATTGTAGCGCGCACGTCGGCCACACCGAAAGGAGAAAGTTATGCAGATCAGAGACAGCGAGTACGAGCTGGAAAGCGAGTGGGAGACGGGGCTGCACGAAGGCCCTCAGGGCGAAGCGTTTCTCGGCGACCTCGTCAAAGGCGTGGGCAGTCTGCTGGGCTTGGGCGAAGGCGAGGGCGAATGGGAGGGCGGCGCGTTGGGGGAGTCCGAGTTCGAGTTGGAAGGCCCACTCGGCGAAGGCCCAATGCCCGAGGGGCCGCTCGGCGAAGGCTACGCTTACGGCGAAGGCCCGCTCGGCGAGAGCTTTGCCTACGGTGAAGGGCCGCAACACGAAGGCTATGCTTATGGCGAGGGGCCGCTGCCCGAAGGCCCGCTCGGCGAAGGCTATGCCTACGGCGAAGGCTTTGCTTACGGTGAAGGGCCGCAGGGTGAAGGCTACGCTTACGGCGAGGGGCCGCAGCAGGAACAATTCTTGGGCGGACTCGGCGAGGGCGAGTATGAAGCCGGCGGCTTGGGCGAATACGAGGGTGAGTACGAGAGCGAGCAGTTCTTCGGCAAGCTACTGCGCCGCGTGCCGGGCCTGATCAAACGCGTCGCCCCTGTGCTCAGGAATGTCGCCAAAGCCGCGCTGCCTATCGTCACTCAGGCCGTTGGCGGCCCGCTCGGCGGTCAGATCGCCAACGTGGCCGGCTCTCTGCTCGGCGAAGGTGAGTTGGAAGGCGAGTGGGAGGGCGAGGGCGAGTGGGAGGTCGTCGGCGAAGCGCCGATGCACGAAGCCCCGCTGACGCACCAACAGGCGCTCGGCGAGTTGATGGCGGCCGTCGCCTCGAAGGCGCAGACTGACGCCGAAGCCGAGGCCATGATCGGTGCGGCTACGATCATCACGCTGTCGCCGGCCGACCGCGCGGCGCTACGTCGCATCCTGCCCGCGCTCGTGCGCGGCACGGCCATTCTGACGCGCATCCTGCGTCGCCGCCGCATCACGCGCCCCGCCATACGCTCCGTCCCGGCCATCGTCCGGCGCACGGCCAACACGCTGCAAAGACGCGCCGCCGCCGGGCAGCCGATCACCAAACGCAGCGCCGCGCGTGCGATGGCCGTCCAGACGAAGAAGGTGCTGGCCAGTCCGCGCACGTGCAGCCACGACATTCAGCGCAACCTGCGTGCGACGCGCGCCGTAGCGCGCACCTCGCGCCCGTCGCGCCCGCGCCCGCGCGGCTCTGCGATCTGAGCGCGCGTCGCCACAAACGGACGAAGTCCGCTGTCTGCTGCTACGCGCATAATTTTGCGGTAGAGGAGAGAAGCTTATGAGCACGCCCTACTTTGAATATGAATCGGAAGCGCTGCCTGAACTGGAAGGCATCTACGAGAGCGAGTGGGAAGGCGAATCGGAGGCCACGTTCGAGAGCGAACAGTTCTTTCAAGAACTGTCGCAAGCGGCCCGACGCGGCGCGCCGCTCTCCTCCTTGCAGCGGCTGGCGATGGCGAGCGCGCGCGCGGCCCTCAGTGCCAATGGTGCGCCCGACGCGTTCGACGGCGCGCACTTCATGGGGCAGTCCGAGTATGAATACGAGGGCGGCTTCGAAGCCGGCTACGAGGGCGAGTCCGAAGTCCAGATGGAGCAGGCGCTCCATTACATGCAGCAAGTCCCTTCGGCCGCATTGATGGAGCACTTAGGTCACGCTGCGGCCGAAGCCGAGACAGAGGGCGAGTCTTTCGCGTTCCTCGCGCCGCTCATTCCGTTGGCGATGAAGGCGCTGCCGCTCGCGGCGAAGGGCTTGGGGCTGGCCGCCAAGAAAGTTCTGCCGAAGCTCGCGTCGAACGTGATGCGCAATGTGCCGAACATGGTGCGGAGTCTGCAAGGTGTGGCGCGGACTCTGCGCAGTAGCCCGCGCACGCGCCCACTCGTGCGCACGCTGCCGACGGTTGCGCGGCGCGCCACAGCCGATCTCACGCGCTTGGCTGCGCGCGGCCGGCCCCTTACGCCGCAGACGGCCGCACGCGCCGTCGCGCGCCAGACCGCGCGCGTGATCGGTAATCCGCAACAGGCCGTGCGCGCCTTCCAAGATTCCAGCGCGTTGGATAAAAGCTTCCATCAGGCCGCCGGCAGCGCCGTCCCGCCATCGGCGGACGTTGTGCCGGGCGCTATGCCGCCCGAAGTGATGACCGACGGTGCGGGTGGGATCGGTGGTGGTATGACCACCGGCGCAATGCCGACGGACATTATGTCGACAGGTATCGGTACGCCTGCCACACAGGGCGGCAAACAATGCTGCTGCCGTTGCGGCGGTTAAGCGAAGTAGACAAAAAGGTCATCGAGCGATGAGCGCCACGACGATCAACATCGGGCCGAACGGCGACACGCCGGCACAAGATGCCTGCATACAGCGCGCGGCTGAAGCTGCGCCGCCCCGGCGACGCGGACCGCGCCCGGTCTTGCGCCCCTGGGTGCGCGCGCAGGCTATCAACGTCACGCGCCACGCGGCTGCCTTGCGCACTTTTCAGCGCGGCGAGTTCGGCACGGCCGCGGCCTCGCCGACGGCCGGTCACCTCGACGCCGTCAATCAATTGATCGAGTCGCTGCGCTGCGAGATGTTGAAGCTGTCGAAGCACGTGACGACGGCCGCGCGCGCCGCCACGAGCGAGCCGACGACTGCGCGCCTGCACACGATGCTCGGCTACAAAGAACGCGCGCACAACTCGGTGCGCGCGATAGAGAAAATCTGGGACTTCTATTTCGAGTTGTTCGGCCAACGGCAGTCGCGCTTTGCCGATTGGCTCTTGAGTTGTGATCGCATCGCGCTCGATTGTTATCAATATGCTTATTTGAACGTCGGCATCGCCAAGTCCGTGCCGCAGCCGCCGCCGTTCTGTTACATGCGGACGGGTTTCTCGCCCGCAACCTTTCGGCGGCGCATCCCTCTGCGCGCGCTCGGTCTGCGGCTCAATCCGTTCCCGCTGATCCAGTTGCCGTATCACCGGCTGGTCAACCCCTGGACGCTCGGCGCGATCCTGCACGAAGTCAGTCACAACGTGCAGAACGATCTAGACCTCGCTCAGGTCGTGCCGCGCCGGATCGCCGAGACGTTGTTGCGCGCCGGGCATGGACGCTTCGTCGCGACGACGTGGGCGCGTTGGAATCGCGAGTTGTTCGCGGACGTGTGCGGGTTGTTGTACGGCGGCCCCGGCGTCATCCCGTCGCTTATGGATGTGATCGGGCGCGGGGCGGATACGGTCGTCGCGTTCGACCCGCGCGGGCCGCACCCGACGCCATTCTTACGCGCCTTCATCAGCATCGAGTTGCTGCGGCGCATGGGCTTCACGGACGAAGCGGCGCGCTACCGGCGCATGTGGCTGGTGATGTATCCGAACGCACGGCGGGGCACGCTCCCGCGCCCGATGCTCGACACGTTCGAGGCCGCAAATCGCGCGGTCGTCGATGCAGTCTGTTATCAACCGTATCGCGAACTGGGCAACAAGACCTTGGCGCAGGTGTTGCGCTTCGAGCGCAAGGAGCAGGAGATGATCGAGGAAGCGGCGCGGCGACTTGCGGCGGGCACAGACCCCGGCATCGTACCCGAACGTTTCCTGATCGGCGCGGCGCGGTTCGCGTTCGACAACCGGCTGGCGCGCCCCGAAATCATCATGAACAATTTCTACGCGGAGTTGTCGAGGAGGTAGAGCACGATGGGGTTGGAGGACACATTCCAACAGCTTGGCGCGCAGCTCGAACAGCTCGACAAGGAGTTGCAGGAGTTGCACAACACGATCATGGATGATCACCCGCAGGAAGACATCGTGCTCTTCGATCTGCGCAGCGACGCCGTGATGGCCATGCTGGGCTGGCTGGCGGAAGCGCGCGCAGCGGCCGAGCACGCGCATGCGGCGGTCGCCGGTACGCCCGATTTACATCGCGCACGGCACGAATTGACGACATGTCATGAATGGTTCAATCGCGTCGCGGACAAGGTCGCCGCTGATTTCACCGCTTACGAGCCGATGCACGAGTTGATGAGTTTGGGCGCAGAGCCGGGCGGCAAGTGGCGCGCGTGGGTTGGGGCGATGACGGAAATGCTCGCGCGTTGTCAGCAGCGGATGTATGATTGCGGGCAGACGCTCTTCACCTGTTGGCGGGAACTCGCCGCTCGCGTCGGTGCGGCCTCGGTCTCAGTCCAAAACACAAATATCGGGCAACAGGTAGAGCTGCGCGACGGTGGTGAGTTGCTCCGCGCGGGCGTGACCTGAATCGCACATGATGCGAGCCACCGACGAGTGATCATCACGCGGCGCGCGGGGCGGGCCGCAACAGTCGCGGCGGACGTTGGCCGCGGGTTAGGAAGGAGACGAGAAATGGCAGATCCAGAAGTGGACAAACTGAGGGCAGAGTTAGACAAACTCCGTGGCGAAGTCACGCGCTTGACCGAGGGCATCGGCGATAGCCCGTTTCCCCTCTGGGTCGATTCGATTGACGTGCCCAACTACGCACCCGCGACTGCGACGGCTACCGTCACATCGGGGCAAGGCGACCCGCTGCGCTTTGCGCTCGGCGAAGTCTTGGGTTGGCGCTTCAACCCGGCCGATCCGAAGGGCTTTGTGACCGCGCTGACGCAAGCCTTCCCGCTGGTCAAGGACGAGGCGGGCCACTTCACGCCGAAGTGGACGCCGCGCAGCTACACCGTCCAGACCATAGAGGCCGGCGTGGGCGCGATCACCGGCGCGCAGGCCAGCATCTACACGCGCGCCAAGGCCATCCTCGATCAAGTCCTGCCGCTGCTCGACGGCTTGCAACCGCTCGACGACAACGCCGACGCGCAGGACACAGCGGCCATCAGTGCGCTCATCCGCGAAGAACTGGTCGAGCTTGTGAACCTGCTCGGCGCGGAAGGCGGGCCGCCACCGCAACGCATCGATCTGCTCCTCAAGCTGCTGCTCGAATACGACCCCGCCCGACAGGACTACACGCTGAGCGATCCGGAGCAGGTCGGGGGACAACTGGGCCGCCTGCGCGATCTCTACGGTCTCACGGGCCGGAGCGTCAACACGATTGACGAGGAGGTGCGACTGACGAACTTCTTCATCATCGTCAACTACGTGGACACGCTGTTGCTGAGTTGGCACGGGCAGCGCACCTTCTTCGACCGCCAAGGGGACGACGTGTTCTTCGGCACGCAACTGGTACTCATCGCACGCGCGCTCGGTTGCGTCGCCGAGTCGGTAGGTGAGGTCAAGATGGCGCTGGAATCCGTCCTGATCGGCGCGCGCGAGCAGGAGACGCTGCGGCTCAACACGCACCCGCCCATGACGGTGGCCGAGCTGCTTACTTGGGTTGACGAAGTCGCCTCGCGCAAGGGGCTTGAACTCATCCAGAGCGGCGGCAAAGACGGCGTCATCTTCGCCTTCGCGCCGATAGTCAAACAGTTGGCGCGGCTGGCCGAGGAAGCGGTCAGGGGCAAGCAGAACAAACTCCCCCTGGCGTTTCGCAGCCGGCGCGTGCAGCGGGCTTGGTCTGAACTGATCACGCAGTTGCAGACGACCGCGCAGTTGGCCGGGCAGATTCAGCGCACGCCCGCGCCGACCGTCAACACTGTAGTTCCGAACACCGCACGGCAGGGCGCGGCTAATGTGTCGGTGACGATTGACGGCGCTGAGTTCCAATCCGGCGCTACGGTCAAGCTCGCGCCATCCGCCGAGTTGAGCAAAGCACTCGGGCAGCCCCCGCAGCCGATTGCCAGCAAGTCCGTGACCCGCGTCAGCGAGACACAACTGGATGCCGTCTTCGACATCCCGCCCGACGCGCTGGCCGGGCAGTGGGACGTGGTCGTGACCAACCCGGACGGGCGCACTAGCAAGGGGCGCGGGCTATTTGCGATTGCCGAGGCTGGAGCGCCGAATGTGATCTCAGTCGGGCCGTCCTTTGCATTAGAGAAATTGGGCGCTGTGCCGGTGGTCATCATCGGCGAAAACTTCACCGTCCAAGCGACGGTGACGCTCGAATCGGCGGATGGCAAGACAATAATTCCCGGCAAGATTTTGCCGGAGAGTAGGAAGGTCACACCGAACGTATTCGCGGCGCTGTTTGATTTGAGCAAGGCGTCCGCCGGAGAGTGGGTGGTGCGAGTAACAAACCCGGATGGCGCGAGCGGCATCTGGCGGCCATTCACCATCTCCAGCCAATCAGGCAAGCCGTGAAGCCGACCGCGCGGGCGCGGACAAAGACGGGGCTGCTGTTAAGTCTGTGACGAATGAACAGTCAGTGAGGAGGCGCATCAATGCCAACCGAGAAATACTATCAGGACTTGCTCGACCGCATCGAGGGGTTGCGCCAGACGGCGGCGGATCAGTTGGGCACGCGCTTGAGCGATAACCCGCGCTACGCGGACGTGCTCAACAAGCAGATCGACGACATGCTCGCGGCGGCGTTAGCAGGCGCGGCCCAGGAGCCGCAGCCGCGCGATCATGGCTTGGCCGAGTTGATCGGCATCGGGCCGGACGCCGCCACCGAGTTCGGCAGCGCCCGCATCCCGGCGGGCGTGCGCCCCTACGACGAGACCGTCACGTCGGAGCGCATCGTCGCGATGGCCGATCTCTACTACATCTACCAGCACGAGAAGATCGGCATCTTCCGCGTGGTGCAAAAACTGAAGGAGCTGTTCGAGGCGGGCGCGGTGCGGCTCTCTTCGGGCGCGGGCGCATACGCGCTCTACCAGTTCGACCGCCGGCAGGTCTTGCGCTTCACGAAGCGCGACCGGCTCGGCGCATACTGTCGCGCCTTCGGCTACTGCGCCGCGCCCGCGCCGCCCGGCGCGCGCCCCAACAAAGAGTTCCACCCGCTGTTCACGCTCTTCATCAACGAGGTGACGAGCTACTGGCGCGACAAGCGCATCTCGGACGTGATCCGCGAGCGCGCCTTCGATCCGAGCTTCGGCTCGATCTCGACCGTGCGTCGCTCCGGTCTCGACCTGCGCAACAATCTGAAATTCACCTCCTACGGTCATCTCAACGTGCTGCGGGTCGAGGTCATGCAACTGCTCGACGAGGCGTTCCGCATTCTGAACGCGGAAGACGTGCGCCGCCTATTCGGCGCGGAGACCGCTTGGGACGTGATCGAAGAAGTGTTGACGCGCTACTTCAACGAAGACCTATCCACCTCGCCGCGCCAGCGCATGGCCATCGCGGGCCGAGACATCATCCGTTGGCTGGCGCAGCCGCACATTCAACAAACAGCGCGCGGCACGTTCGAGGCGCTCTTGGCCGATGTCGCCGAGTCGGCCGAAGAGTGGCTGACGAGCGCGCAGGCCATCGGTGTGGCCGAGCGCCCGCCCGCCGCCGGTCGCGTCGTGCCGTGGAATCGTCGCGCCGCCGTAAGCGGCAACGGCAAAAAGATCAGCGCATAGGCGGCGGCTGTAGCTATCCGGCCCGCGCGCGTGTTGGCGGGAGTGAAAACTGATGCGCGGCGCGGCCGCTTGGCCGGCGGCGCGATGTCATCGTTGGCTAGAGATGAAAAGGAGAGAGCATGATGTGGTACGAAGCTGAACAAGCGGCCAATGAACTCGAATACGAGTTGGCGCACTTTGCGCATGGCGCAGGCGCGATGGAGATGGAATATGAGGGCGCGGAGCATTTTTTTGGTAAGGATGACCGCTTTCATTTTAAAGCGCAGGCGCGCCGGCCTTCATCCTTGCTGTATCCGACGAACACCATCTGCCTGCTCGAAGTTTTAAACACTGCCGGCTCCGTGATCGGGCGCGGGACGGGCACCCTGATCGCGCCGCAGGTAGTGCTCACGGCTCGGCACAACTTAATGAATATAGCGGCCATCAACCGGCCGTGCGCCCTCAGCCCCACTGCCATTCGCGGGCCGCGGTTTGCGCGCATACGCGTGACGCCCGGCGCGGACTTTTCGGCGGCCAATCCACGACATCGCAGGGCTGCCACACCGGGTTCGCAGATCGCCACCTCGACGCACTTCAGAACTCACGATTTTCTCGATTACGGCATCATCATCCTGCCCCGCCCCTTCAGTTTGCCCCGCCGCGCTGGCGGTCGCACCCCCTTCATGATGCTGCAAGCGCGCGGGAACGTGAACACGGCGACGCTCCTGACCCTCGCCGGCTATCCGTGTGATAAGCCACTGGGCACGATGTGGGGCCACTCCGACCGCATCCAACTCACGAATGTCACGCCGACCAATCTCTTCTATCGGATAGACACCTGTCCGGGTCACAGTGGCAGCCCCGTCTGGCTGCTGGGCAGTGAACCGGAAGACACACGCATTCTGCTCGGTGTGCACACGGGCGGGCCACACCGGTGCGCGAACCACCCGAGCGGCCAATGCCGACACACGGGCGCGCCCGTCACGGGCATCCAGCCGGGCAACCCACTCTATAACGTGCTCAATTGCGGCGTGCGTATTACGTGCGACGTGATCAACCAGATCGTCGCCTGGTGTCGCGCGGCCCGCGTGACCGGCCCCATCATTGATCGAGTGCAGTATAACCGCGTGTGCGTCCGGCGCTGACGCCGCGCCCGAAGCAGGTAATTTGCGTGAATGAATGAGGGCCGCGTATTATGCCCGGCGGCCCTTATTTTTTTGCGTAGGTGCGATTGATGACTGAACTGGTTCACCGCCCCCGCCGTTTGCGCCGGCGCGAGCGTATGCGTGCGTTGGTGCGCGAGGCGCGTTTGACGCGCGATGATCTGGTGTTGCCGCTGTTTGCCTGTCCGGGCACAGGCGTGCGCCGTGAAGTGCCGTCGATGCCGGGCGTGCACAACCTGTCGGTCGACGAGATCGCGCGCGACGCATCTGAGGCGTTTGATCTGGGTGTGCCGGCAGTCATCCTATTTGGCCTGCCGGCGGCGAAGGACGAGACGGCCACCGGCGCTTACGCGCGCGACGGCATCGTGCAGCAGGCCATCCGCGCCGTGCGCAAGGCCGTGCCTGAGATGATCGTCATCGCCGACACGTGTCTGTGCGAGTACACGTCGCACGGTCATTGCGGCGTGGTGCGCGAGGGCGAGGTGTTGAACGACGAGTCGCTTGAGTTGTTAGCGCGCACGGCCGTCAGTCAAGCGGAAGCGGGCGCGGACATCGTCGCACCGTCGGCGATGATGGACGGACAGGTCGGCGCGATTCGCGCGGGGCTGGACGAAGCGAGACTGGAACAGGTCGCGGTGCTGTCGTATGCGGTGAAGTACGCGTCCGGCTTCTACGGCCCGTTTCGCGAGGCGGCCGACAGCGCGCCCGCGTTCGGTGACCGCCGCGCATATCAAATGGACGCCGCCAACGCACGCGAGGCGCTGCGCGAAGCCGAACTCGACTACGCCGAAGGCGCGGACATGCTCATGGTCAAACCCGCGACCTGTTACTTGGACATCCTGCGCGCGGTGCGCGAACGCTTCGATCTCCCGCTCGGCGCTTATCACGTTTCCGGCGAGTACGCGATGATCAAAGCGGCCGCCGCCAAAGGCTGGATCGACGAGCAGCGCGTCATGATGGAAACCCTGACCTGCATCCGCCGCGCCGGCGCAGACATCATCCTCACCTACTACGCGCGCGAGGCCGCAAGATTATTGAAAGGATAAAGGCGGAAAGCCCACAGATGAGCTTGAACTCTTGACTTGATAGTAATGGTTCAGCTTCTGCTATCTATCGCTATCGGCTTTATGCTCACAGCCATCCTTATGGTTTTGTCCCTCTGGCTCGGCCGAAGTTCTCTAGGTAGGGTAGGTGATATGGGTTTTGTGATGTGGGGGATACTTTGGTATCCGCTATACAAATTTTACGGGCCAGAACGGCGCATCCCTTTCGTGTTTACGATAGCGGTAGCACTCATGGATATACTTATCCTTTCGCTCCTCACTTATATCTTACTGTCGTTGTGGCCTAAGTAATTTCAAGCAATAAGATAAACTGCACAATAATTGACTCCGCAACTCTCAATTATCATGTAAAGCCGTTCATCGTTGTTATCTCCTCACTTCAACTTCAACCGGCTTCGTCTCGCCTGCGTGAAACCATTCTGGAAAGTTTGAGATGTTGATGCCGAAAGGTCGATCCGCGTTTAGCTCGACGGCGAAGCGGATGGTGAGCGCGTGGCCGCGCCATGCGTGATAGCGGGGCATGAGGTTCTTAACGTGCCACTCCTGTATTTCGGCGTGCGGCTCGTGCTCCATCGCGGCGAGTTGCGGGCCGCAGTCTGTGTCGTTGATGAAGAGGGTGACGCGCGTCGAGTCGGCGCGCCCCAAAGCGTCGTGCGGCGGCACGGGTTGCAGGTGTGCGCGGACGACGATCTCGCTGACTCGGCGGCGGTCTGCGCGCGCCGGGATGACGTACTCGAAGAAGCCGACGCCTGCGCCCCACACATAACCTGCGCCGCCATCCATCTTCTCGAAACGTCCGCGCGTCGCCTGCTCCGGCGCGAATCGATAGAGCAACACGTTATTCGGGATCACTCCCACGCGCGGCCGCGCCGACGCATCGTTCGCCGTGCGCGTGAAGGCGAACTGGCGCGGGATAAGATGCTGACCGGCGGCGAGCAGCGGGCGCGGCGGCGCGGCGTCTGACTGTGCATTAAACAGCGCGGCGGCACGGATTAGCTCGGTCAGCACAGGTTCGTCGCGCGGCGTGTTGTAAGAGACGCCATAGCCGCGTTGCGGGTCGGGCGTAAGTATCCAGAACATTGCGCCGCCAATGCCGGCATTGAGCGTGCTCTCGAAGTAGATGCGGAACCACTCGGCCTGCGTTACCTCTCTGTAGCCTTCAGTGTGCATGCCAAACTCGCCGAAGACGAGCGGCTTGTTGATCGAGAAGGCGGCGGCCGCGCGGTTGTCGATGAACTCGCCGAGGGCTTTGGGCGAATCGACGTAGCTATCGAGATCGTCGCGCGGATAGTTGTGCGCGTCGCAGTAGTCGATGGTGGGCAGACTGTGGACGGCGAGCCACGCGCGCCGCTCGTAGGCACTGCGATAGCCCCAGATGCCCGGCGTGATCAGATGAAACGGATCGAGAGACTTGATGTAGGCGCTCATCTCCGCCACCCACGCGCGCCGCTCCGCTTCGCGCCCCGTCGCGGCTTGCGCCTCGTTCATCAACTCATAGCCGAAGATCGTCGGGTCATCTTTATAGAGCACGCCGGTCACAGTGTTGCGCCGCAACACGATGCGCGCGACGTGCTCACGATAAAGCCGGCGCGTCTCCTCGTTCGTGTAGAAGAGCATCGCGCGCTCTGGGTTGACGCCAAACTTATAGTTTATGTCGGCCGCGTCGTCGATGCCGGCCCAGCGCAGGTACTGCGTCACGCCGCCCGTGTCGCGCCACCAGTTGACGAGACACAACTGCACGCGCAAGCCTTGTTGCTGCGCCTCGGCCAATATGTGATCGAGATGGACGAACGCTTCCTCGTTCCAATCGTCGGGCGCGCGGCGAAACGGATGGCGGCGCGGCCAGTCTGCGCGGTCGCCGCCGACCGCAAGCACGCCCGTCTCTTCCGTGCCCTCGCCCGAAGCCCACACGCGCACGACCTTGATCCCGGCGCGCGCCGCTTGCCTCATGGTCTCTGGCATGGCCGCGCGATCTTCGTCTTTGTACATCACGGCGACGTTCGCGCCGACGAAGCGAAACGCACGTCCGTCGGCGATGAAGCGCGTGCCGTGCGCTGTGACGAAGCCCGCGGGCGCGCGTTGCACATGGGCCGCGGGCGCGCGCACGGTCAAGAAAATGGCCGCGGCCACGACGGCGGCGAGCGCGGCAAAGAGCGCAGTTTGCTTGGCGGCGGCGGAGAGTTGCAATGGCTTAAGGGAATGATTACCGGCGCGGATCGGTGAGGCGGACGAAGCCGACGATGGCGCAGAGCGCTCCCAACGCGGGAAACAGAATGATGAACGAACCGATGCTGAGCACCTTATCCATGTCGGTCTCTGTCGTGCCGATCCACGCGAAGACGACGAGGTACAGGTGAAAGACGAGCATGCAGACGGCTGCGAGTGCGAACCAGCGCGTGGATGCACCGAAGGCGCGGGCGCGCGCGAAGCCGAGCACGGCGGCGATGAGCCAGCCGAGCGTGCCGGCGATAAACAGCACGACGAACAGCACCGCGTAAGAACTAGTAAAGCGCGGGACGGATTGAGCCAGCGCAATTAGCATGGCAAGCGACATGCAATTCTCTTCCCTTCAATATCGACCGGCGCGACCAAACAGAATGCCGCCCGCGCCCCGCAGCCCAAGACCTGTGCCTGCTGGCGCGAGCGGCGTGCAAAATAAAGTTGCGCGGCCGAGGCGACCCCGCGCGCATGAGAACTGCACACGCACACCTAGCCGACGCCTAAACCCTGTGTGCCCGCCCATGCCCGCACAAACGGCACGCGGCCCACACGGTCGGTCGCGACCTACTGCGTGATGTGAATCTCCTCTTCCTTGTTGACGTGGCGCACGAAGTAGAGGAGCGCGCAGATGCACGCGATGACCGCTAATCCGATGGCATACCACAGGAAAGCCTTGTTGCCCTCTGGCCCCTTCGATTTCAGAAACTGGATGAAGAAATAGAGTGCGCTCAAGCTGCACACAATCCCCACCACCCAGTAGACAACATCTAGCATGCGATTCATGTTGAACCTCCGGCTTGCGTGTCTTTGTGGACAGAATCAGAACGAACCGTGCAATCAATCAGAGTTCGACCAGCCCAGTCGGGGGCAGTTGTACCGGTCTTCAGGGTCATGCTTTTGACGGGCGTTATGTTACGGCCGCGCCGCGTGGGAAGCAAGAGAAAGCTGTTAGCTATTGGCTTTAGAGAATCAAGCGCCGGTCGCCCGCGCGCCGCGTGATGCGCGCGCGATCAAGGTATTCAAGCAGCGGGATCGCGTACTTGCGCGAGACGCCCGCGAGTTCTTTAAAAGCGGCCACGTCGATCAGCCGTTCCGGTTCGTGGCGCGCGGCAAACGCGCGCAAATCCGCGCCAAGCTGGTCGAGCGCCGCGCGATGACAGCACAGTTCATTCGTCACACGCACGAGCGCGCCCGCGTCCAAGAGCAGTTGGAGCAGTTTGCGGCCATGCGCGCGCGCCGTCTGCCCGTTGCCCACCTGCGCCAACGCTTCATCGAACGTCAACGCTGCCAGCCCCGCCGCGCGATAAACCGCTTCGAGCCGGGCGCGCAAAGCTTCGTCTGCGGGCGAGAGCGCCAGACTGTGCGCGGCCGAGCGCACCACGTCGCGCTCAGCGACCAGCGCGCCCATGTTTTCAGCCTGCGCGAGCACCGCGCGAAAAACCTCCGGCGGTGTGTGCGCGAACACACGCTCGCGCAACGTCTCGCGCGCGAGGCCCCGTTGTAAAGGTTCGCGCTCGTGATGCGCGGCAACGGCCGCGCCCGCCGCCTCTGTGAGCCGCGCGAACGCTTCGCGCCCGACAAAGACGCCACCCGCTTCGATGACCAGAGCGCGCGCCTGCGCCGCGCCCGCCGCCGCATCAAGCACGTCGTCGTGCCAGCCCGTGCGCGCGGCGAGGTCTGCGCGCGTCAAGCCGCTCTCGCCTGCGCCGCCGACGAAGATTGATAGACGCGTCGCATGATCGGCGTCAGTTAATTCAGTCAGCCGCGCCCGCGCTTCGCCGCGCCCGCGCCCGCGATGTTTGGCCGCAAAGGCATCGAGCACGCGCCCGCCCGCGATGGTGCGCGACGGCGAATAGGCGCGGATAATGAAATGCTCGTCCGGCAGCGCGACGGTCGGCGCTTCGAGTCGGAGTTGCACAAACCCGGCCGCGCCCGGCGCGATTGCGCCCGTCTCCTCCAACACCTGCACGCGCGCCAACACTTCGGCTGCGCCCAGATGCACGCGCACACGCGCACGTGAACGCAAAGCGCGCGGCGCATCCCGCAGCACTTCGACATGTGCATCAACGATCTGCGTCGCGCGCAGACGCCCTGCGGGCGCGAGCACCATGCCGCGCTCGATCTCGCTCGCGTCGATGCCGCCGAGATTGATCGCCGTGCGCTGCCCGGCCTGCGCACGCTCGACCGTGCGCCCGTGTACCTGCAAGCCACGCACGCGCACGCGCGTACCTTGTGGAAGCAGTTCCAACTCATCGCCCACAGCGATCTCGCCCGCTACGAGCGTGCCCGTCACGACCGCGCCGAAGCCGCGCATCGTGAACGCGCGATCAACCGGCAGCCGCGCCACTGTCTCGCCCGCGCGCGCTGGTGCGCCCGAAGCCACGGCGCGCAACTGCGCGCGCAACTCATCCAGCCCCGCTCCGCTTCGCGCGCTCACCGACACGACCGGCGCATTCGCAAGGAACGAACCGGTGACTAACTCTTCGGCTTCGGCGCGGACGAGTTCGAGCAGTTCCGCATCCACCAGATCAGTCTTGGTGATGACGACGAGGCCAGCGCGCACGCCGAGCAGGCGCACGATCTCGAAGTGCTCGCGCGTCTGCGGCATGACGCCTTCATCGGCCGCGATGACGAGCGCGACGACATCAATCCCATGCGCGCCCGCCAGCATATTTTTGATGAAGCGCTCGTGCCCCGGCACGTCTACGAAGCCGACGCGCACATCATCGAGATCGAGTTCGGCGAAGCCTAGGTCAATCGTGATCCCGCGCCGCTTCTCCTCCGGCAGCCGATCCGCGTCCACGCCCGTCAGCGCGCGCACCAGCGCCGTCTTCCCGTGATCGATGTGCCCGGCCGTGCCGACGATGATGGAGCGCATAAAAGCAGTGACGAGTGACAAGTGACGAGTGACGAGCGAGGAACATTCTAACTCGTCACTCGTCACTCGTCACTTGTCACTGCTTTATGGCCGCGGCTTTGCGCGCGATGAGGTTGAAGCCTTTGGCCGTGGCGTCGCGTTCGAGTTGGGCGAGGTCGGCGTGGGCGGCGGTGTTGGGGCCGGTGGCGAGTTTGCTTTCGGCGAGGGCGAGCCGGGCTTCGAGTTGCAACCCGGTGAGGCCGCGGCGGGTTGCTTCGGCGCTGGCGGCCGCAAGGCTGCGGCTCGCGTCTGCGGCGTGACCCGTGGCGAGTTGGACGCGGGCAACATTGATGGCGATGGCAAGCCGGTTGATGACATTTTCGTCTCTGCTGGCCAACTCGGTCGCATGATGGAGCAGTTGTTGCGCCTCGTCGAGTTTGCGTTGCGCGACGAGCGCGCGGGCGAGCAGGGCGTTGGCGAGCGCCATTGACCCTTGCGCCTGCTGCTGCTCGAACTGTTGCTCGGCGGCGCGGGCCGCGGCTTCGGCTTCGGCTGGTTGGTTCTCTTCGAGCGCGAGCGCGGCCAGCGTCAGCCGACTGTCGGCGGTCGTGCCCGCTTCGCCGATCTCCTGCCGGATGGCGAGTGCCTCCGCATACTTCTGGCGCGCGCCGGCCAGATCGTCTTTCGCCATGAGCACATCGCCCAATGTGCGCAGCGCGTAGGCGGCGGAGTTCTTGCGGCCGATCTCGCGCGCTGTTGCCAGCGACTCTTCAGCCATCTGTTGCGCCATCGGCAGGTCGCCTTGCAGATAGCTCAGGTCGGCGGAGTTTTGCAGCGCGATGGCGATGCTGCTCTTGCGCCCGATCTCGCGCGCGATCCGGAGCGACTCGGCGAACATCCGTTTCGCGCTCGCGAGATCGCCCTGATCTTTGAGCACACCGGCGAGGTTGAACAGCCCGCTCGGCAGTTGCCCCTTGTCGCCGATCTCGCGCTTGATGGCCAGCGCCTCTTCATAGTTGCGGCGTGCTTCCGCGAGCCGGCCTTGATCGTTATAGACGTTCGCGATGTTGTTCAGGACTGTGGCGATGCCATTGCGCTGACCCAACTCGCGCTTGATCGCGAGCGCCTCGCCGTAGAGTTTGAGGGCTTCACCGTAGTCGCCCTGCCGCCAGCGCAGGCTCGCGATGGCGCTCTGGATGTCGGCGACGCCGGTGCGTTTACCCGCCACGTCGTAGAGCCGCTGCGCGTCGGCGTAAGCCGCGAGCGCCTGTTGGTTGTCACCGAGATTCCAGAACGACCAGCCTTCGTAATAGCGCGCTTCGGCCACGACTAACAACTCGCCGCGCGCGACGCCTTTCGCGGCGGCCTCAGCGGCCAAAGCTTGTTCGCGTTTGTAGTCGGACAGGCCGTCGGCGACCAGCGCTTCGGCTATGTCTATGCGCGGATCGGCGGCGGCGGGCGGCGGCAGTCGCCGCAGCGCCGTGACGGTGGCGAGTGCAGCTTGCGTTTGGCCGGCGTTGGCCTCGACGGTCGCGAGACGCAGCCCGTAGTCGAGCGTGTCGGGGAAGAACTCGAAGAGCGTGCGATAGATTTCGATGGCCTTATCGGAGTCGTGCAAGGTCTCGCGGTAGCGCCCTTCGACGGCGAGTCGCTCTTCGCGCGAGAGCGTGCCCGATAGATCGAACGCCTGCTGCGCCGCCTCACGCGCCTTCGCATCATAGCCGAGCGAGACCCACGCGGCGGCGAGCGCCGAATAGCTGAGCGGGTACTTGGGATCGGCGGCGACGGCGCGTTCGAGCAGTTCCCGCGCGGCCAGCGCATCGAAGGCGTTGAGCTTGGCGCGCCCCTCTGAGTAGAGCCGCGCAGCTTCGGGGTTCGCGGGCAGCGAGGCGCGCAGGAGACTCGCCTCGGTCGGCGTCAGCGTGGCGACGCCTAACGCCTCGCGCAGTTGCAGCCCGGCGTGTGCGACTAAGTCGAAGAGTTGCGCGCCGTCGCCCATGCCGGTGACGAAGGCGAGGTCTTCGCCCGTCGCGGCGTTCTGCAAACGCAGGTCGAGCCGCACATACGAGCCGATGACTGTGTAAGTGCCGAGCACGACATAGTCCGCGTCGAGATTGGTGCGCACGCGCGCGAGTGTGTCTGGGGCGAGCCGGGTGGCGTCCGCGATTGCCAACTCCATCTTCATGCGCGCGACGTTCTCGCTGGGTACGATGCGCAGCTTTTCGCCGGCTGCAAGCTCGGTCGCCAACATCTCGGCGAGCGCGGCCGAGAGCCAGTCGTTGTCGGCCCGGCCCGACAGATTTTTGAAGCCGAGCAGCGCCACAGAGCGACGCACGGGCAGCACCGCGCCGGCTGTTTGCTGGCCGGTCGTAGCCGCCCGAAGCCAACGCGCGCCACGCAGTTTGTAGCCGGCGAAGACGCAGACTAATAACGCAAGCACGGCCGCTGCGCCGACAGCGAGGTGCTGCCGCCGGCTGCGCTGCGCTAACGATGCGCGCTGGCGCTCGCGCTCAAGCGCCGTGTCGCTCAGGGGCACTAGTTCGCCGCCGAGCGCGCGCGTTACATCCGTCGCAGTTTGAAAACGTTCGGCCGGGTCGCGTGCGAGGCAGCGCAGGATCGTGTGCTCCCAAGTGGCATCGAGATCGGGCGCGTGTGCGCGCGGCGCGCGGGGCGCTTCGTGCAGACGTTTGAGCGCGACCACCATCGGCGTGTCGCCGCTAAAGGGGAACGTGCCGGTGACCATCTCGTAGAGCACGACGCCGAGCGCGTAGATGTCTGTGGCCGCCGAGACGGGTTTGCCCTCCAACTGTTCCGGCGCGATGTAAGCGGGCGTGCCGACCATGTTGCCCGGATCGGTGAGCGCTGTCAGCCGGCTCTCGCCCGATTCGCCACTGCCGCGCGCGAGGCCAAAGTCTGTGACGACGACGCGCGTCTCTCCGGCCGCGCCGCGCGCGGGCACGAGCATGACGTTCGCGCTCTTGAAGTCGCGGTGGACGATGCCGACGCGGTGCGCGGCCCAGAGCGCGTCGGTCATCTGGCGCACAAGCGGCAATGCTCCGGCGGCAGTCATGCGCCCTTCGCGGCGCAGCAAATCTTCGAGCGTCTCGCCCGGCAAAAACTCCATCGTGAGGAAAGTGATCTCGCTCGCAAGGGGGCCGGTGAATTGATGATGGCCGATATCGAAGAGTCGGCAGACGTTTGGGTGCGAAATCTTGCGCGCTAGATTGATCTCGCGTTTGAACCGCTCGACCACGTGCTGGTCTTCGACGATCTCGGCGCGAATGGTCTTTAAGGCTACGCGCTCGCGCAAGACTGTGTCGTCGGCCTCGTAGACCTCGCCCATGCCGCCGCGCGCGACAAAGCGCACGATGCGATAGCGCGCGGCGACCACGTCGCCCGGCGCAAAGATGATACGACCGCCTGAGTTGCGCTCCGCGCTCTGCGTGCGCGCCTGCTCCTCGGAGATGGCCAGCGTAGGTTGTTCGTCGCCTTTGATGTCGCGTTCCATAAGCTCCAGACCGCTTATGCGTTGTACGGGTGCGGCGTGTGCGGTGGATGTCGGCGGCCGGTGCACAAGTCACCGGATGTGTGTGCCCCGCCGACGTTTGAACGGCCGCCGACTTTATTACAGGCGGCGGAAATGTCAAGCATGAAGGCTGCGCACGCCGAAACGATCTGCGCTATGGCACGATCTCGAAATCGATCCACTGCGTCGCGGTGCGATGTGGTTCTTTAGCGAGCGTGTCGGTGACGACGACTTGGAATAAATAGTCGCCGGGCGGGAGGTCTGCGCTGAGCGCGAGGCGACCTTGCGCGTTGAGACCTGTGGCGGCAAATTGTTGAGTCGCGCCGAACGGCTGTTCGGCGTCGGCGAAGACTTGTCGGCCGTCGCGAAAGAGGCGCACCTGCGCGGTCAGTTGCGGGAGCTTGGTGCTCGCATCGAGACGCGCGTTGTAAATGAGATAAGAGTAGTCGAGCACGGCGGCCGGGCGGAGACGGCGCACGGCGGGGCCAGCGCTATCGTCATCAGACTCGTCGGCTGGCGTGGGCGGCGTTTGTTGGTCGGGCGTAAGCCTAAGCGCAGGTGCGAGTGTGCCCGCGGGCGTGGCGGAGGCTGGCGCACTCGCGCGCGTGCCTTGCAACACGATGCCGGAGAGGGCGAGATGCTCAGCGCCGAGATCAGGCACGTTGACGAACTGCCCGGCCGCGCCGATGTGCCCCGTCGCTGTATCGCGCACGGCGGCGCGGAATTGATATGCGCCCGCTTTCTTGATCGGGCTGTCGAAATAGAACACGAGACCGTTGCGCAAGGCGCGTTCATAAGTGGCCCCGCGCAGGCGTATGGTCTGTGTGCGTTGCCGGTCGCTGACGGCCGTGCCGTTATCACCGAAGATCATGTCGCTCAGGTCTACGACGGCGCGTTGCCAGCCGTCGGGTTCGGGGGTGAAGGCGAGGTCGCGCGCGTCTACGTGCAGCAGCGCGCGCACCGCAGCTTGTGCGCCCGGTCGCTGGATGAAAAATGCGGTCAGACGCACGTGCACCGCGTTCGCGCCGAAGGGCGACATGAGCGCGTTCAGCACTTGGTCGCGGGGCGTGAGCGTGCGGGCGGCGCGCGCCTTATCCTCGTCCACGCCGAAGAAGCCGCGCCGCGCACGCACCGTGAGACCCGGTCGTTTGACGCGCGCTTTGATGCGATGATAGCGGCGGTCGAACGTCTCGCCGTTCGGATGGTAGCCGAGCAGGTAGTAGCCTTTCTGATCTTCCAAGACGAGCCGCAGCCCGCCGATGAGATCGTTCGAGTTGCGCACGACGAAGCCGCCGGTCTGATCGGCGAGCGACGAAGGACCTTCCGTCCCGCTGACTAGTTCGCTGAAGCGTTGACTGCGGGCATCATTGAAATCCTTCTGCGTGAAGCCGTGTGTGTCATCCATCGCGCTGAAGGCCAAGGTCTGCAAGCCGCGCGTGTCGATGCTATAGATAACGGTCGAGCTACGCACGGCGAGGCGCGCGAGCTGTTTGACCTTTTCGCTGAAGCTGCCGGAGGTGAAGCGGCCGGGACTGTCGATCTGTGCCGCCTCTGTCTGCGGGCCGCCGCCCGGCCCTTTGATCAGACCATCGTGCAGCTCTTCTTCAAAATGAAGCGGCAGGCTATCAGTGAAGATGACCAGCGACTTGCGCCCCGGCAACTCGCTCATGCCTTCTAGGACGAAGCGGATCGCGTTGAGCGTGTTCTCGGCCGAGCCTGCGCCGCCTAAGCCGCAGAGCGGCAGGCTGTCGCCTAGCGCGACGGGGCCTTGTCGAATGGGGCGCATGATGTGGAGACCCTGCCGGCTGCACGGATTCCAGCGCACGTGCTCGACCGCCGCGTAGAGTTGGCGCTTGTCGTTGGTGAATTGTTGCAGCGCGCCCACGTCGCCGCCCGTGCGGATGATCGCGCCGAGATCGTCGGGCGACATCTCGTCCACAAACTTGCGCAGCGTGTCGCGCAGCGGCGGCAAGCTCTCAAATGACGTGCCCAGATCGTCCACGACGAGCGCCATGGTGCGGCGCGTCTGGCGCGGCTCAATGCGTGGTGGTGGCGCGACCATGTCAAGGCGCGCGGGCCGCACGGTCGGCGTGGTTGCGGCAACGGCTGCGGGCGCGGGCGTCGTTGTGTTGACGTACGCGAAGTTCGTGATCTGCTGCGGGCGGCCGTCTTCGAGCAGCTCGAAGTCCGAAGCTTGCAGGTCGGTCACTTGCCGGCCGTCCTTGTCCGTGACGACGACATCCATCTGCACAAGGTTCGTCGTGACGCGGACAATCTCTTCGTCGCCCTGCATCGGTGGTGGCGGCGCTGCGGGCTGCTGCCCGGTCGCGCCGCAAAGAAGCGCGAGCACGAGCGCACAGGTAAGCCAAGCTCTCTGTTTCATAACATCCTCCCGCCCCACTATTTCACCAACTCGAAATCGCTCCACTGCGTCGCGGTGCGATGTTTGCGATCCGCCAACTCGTCCGTGACGACAACTTGCAGGATGTATTCGCCGGGCGCGAGGTCTGTGCCGAGCAACAGCCGGCCGCCGATCCCGATGCGGCGCAGGTCGGGCTGGGGCACGAGTTTGATCGGTTGCGGTGCGCCGGTGAAGACCTCCTGCCCGTCGCGGAACAGGCGCGTCTGCGCGGTCAACTGCGGCAGCCCCGTCGGCTTAGCAATTTGCGCGTTGTAGATCACGTAGGCGTAGTCGAGAAAACTCTTCTGTCGCACCCGGCGGACGGCGGGGCCGGCGAGCGGGTCCGGCTCGTTGAGTGCACCTTCGGCGGTGGCGGCCGCGCTTGACGCGGCGCCCGCGCCGCCCGGCGCTGCCTGCTCCGCCTTGGCCTGCGCCGCGCTGACGCCGCTGACAACGAGACCGGAGAGCACAAGCCGCTTCTTATTGATGTCGGGCACTTCGATGAACTGGCTGGCCGAGCCGACGCGCTCGGTCGCGGCGTCACGCACGGCCATGCGCAGTTGGTACGCGCCGCCCTTTTTGATCGGCACGTTGAGCGAATAATTAATGCCGCCCTGTAGGGCCTTCCGATACATCTCTTCGCGCAGGGTGAGGGTGTACGTGCGCGCGAGTTCGCCGATGGCCTGCCCGTTATCGCCGAAGGTGATGGCGACCATATCGAGTTCGGTTTTGTGCTGCCCGTCCGCCGCCTGTGTGAAGGTCAGATCGTTGGCATCCACGTATAAGACCGCGCGCATGAACGAGCCGGCTTGCGCATCGTTGCCGAAGAGTGCGGTCAGACGCAGATGCACGTCGGCGGCGGCGAAGGGCGAGGCGAGCGCGGCGTAGAGTTGCTCGTTGCGCGTGCGTTTGGCGGGATGCAGGTCTTCGTCAGCGACGCCGTAGAAGCCTATGCGCGTGCGCACCTTCAAATCCTTGCGACTGACGAGCCGCGCGGTCAGGCGGTGGAAGCGGCGGTTGAAGGTCTCGCCGCCGGGGCGATAGCCGATCAGGTAGTAGCCTTTTTGATCTTCGAGCACGCGCCGGACACCGCCCGCCAGATCGTTCGAGTTGCGCAGCGCAAAGCCGCCCGTCTGCTGCGCGAGATAGATCAAGCTGCTCTGCGTATCAAACAATAGATTGCGGCGGTT
The DNA here is from genome assembly GCA_045807745.1 of Pyrinomonadaceae bacterium. Classification (GTDB taxonomy): domain Bacteria; phylum Acidobacteriota; class Blastocatellia; order Pyrinomonadales; family Pyrinomonadaceae; genus QHXQ01. The sequence continues at coordinate 148,432 of JBJMGT010000012.1, read as the reverse complement.
GGAGAGTTGGGCCTCGAGCTGCTGCGGCGAGAGGCCGCTCGTGTCGTCGGCGGCCGTCGGCCCGATGACGACAAGCCCACGCGTGTCGATGGTGTAGATGACGACCGAGGCGCGATTGGCGAGATCGGTCAGACGCTGTAGGGCAGTGAGCACGCGCGTGTTGCTCTCGTTGTTGCGATACAACTGAAAGCCTTCGGAGAAGAGGACGACCGACTTACGGCCCGGCAACTCGCGCATCCCGCGCACGACGAAGTTGAGCGCGCCGAGCGTGCCGACGGCGAACAGGTCTTCGCGCAGTGCGTCTAGTTCGTCGGCGGCGTTGCGGTCATCCGGCAAAGTCTGAACTCCGTTCGGCCCCAGTGGTGTCGCGCGCGGATCGCGTGAGATGGGCGCGAACGGACTGATGCCGCCGCGAAAGCTCGGACTCCATTTGACGCGCTCGATGGCGGCGAGCAGTTGGCGGCGGTCGCCCGTGAACTGTTGCAGCGCGCCGATACCGGCGCTCGTGCGGATGATGGCGACGAGATCGTTCGGCTGCATCTGGCGCTCGACGAACTTGCGCAGCGCGTCGCGCATGTAAGCGGTGCTCTCGAACGAGAGACCGAGATCATCGACGACGAGCGCGATGGTGCGGCGCACCTGTTCGGGGCGCAGGCGCACGGGCGGCGCGGGCGGCGCGTTCTTATCCGGCGGCAGCGTGGGCGTGGGCGCAAGTGTGGCAGCCGGTTCGTTGTTGATGTAAGAGAAGTGTGTGATCTGCTGCGGGCGACCGTCTTCCAACAGCTCGAAGTCCGACGGTTGTAGATCAGTCACCTGTTTGCCGTGCTTGTCCGTCACGACCAGATCCATCTGCACGAGGTTGGCCGTGATCCGCACGACTTCCTCATCTGCCGGGACGATGGGCGGTTGCTGGGCCGGCGCGGGCGTGGGCGCTGGCGACGGCGCGGGTTGTTGCGCAGCAACGTTTGCAACGAGCGTAAGCAACAACAGGCAAGCGAGCGCGGCGCGGAATCTCATAAGCTCCTCGCGGGCGATTCGGGGATAGTGAGTCCGATGGTCTTAAGGGTCAACGGCGCACGGTTACATCGGGGACGCAGCGATTGTAGTCCAGCAAGGACGCGACAGGGAAGATAAAAGATGAAGCGGGCCGCGCCCGCTTCATCTGTTTTGCGCCGGCCTCTTATTGCGCGATCTCGAAGTCGAGCCACTGCGCGGTCATAGCATGTTTCTGATCTCTGGCGCGGGCGTCGGTGACGGTGACTTGCAGGACGTACTGGCCGGGCGCTACGCGTGCGCCGAGCTTCATGCGGCCGCCGGCGAGCAGGTGCTGCGGATCGGTTTGCCCGCTTGGGTCGATGGGCAGGGGCTGGCCCGTGTAGATGAGTTGCCCGTCGCGGAATAGGCGCGCCTGCATCTGTAGTTGCGGGTGGGTTTGCGCGTTGGCTTGCGCGTTGTAGATCGCGAAGTTGTAGTAGAGCGCCATGCCGGGCCGCAGACGCCGCAGGGCGGGGCCGGCCTGCAAGTCCGTGACTGCGAGCGGCTGAGGCGCGCGCGGAGCAGCCGGCGCTGTGGTCGCCGCTTCATCCTGCTTGGCCGTGGTCGGGACGACGCGCGCCTCGTCCGCGCCACTGATGACGAGACCGGAGAGCGTGAGATGCCCATTGCTCAGATCGGGCACTTCGATGAACTGATTGGCCGAGCCAACGCGCTCCGACGCGACGTCGCGCACAGCAAGCCGCAGTTGATAAGGGCCGGGCTGCTTGACCGGCACGTTGGCGACGTAGACCAACCCGCCGCGCAGTACGTTCTGGTACGCGTGCTCGTCGCCCGTCCAAGTGAGCGTGGCGTTGTAGTCGTCCAACGGCTGCCCCGTGTCGCCGAAGGTGAGCGCCAGCACGTCTACGTCGGCGCGATAAGTACCGTCCGGTTGTTGTTTAAAAGTCAGATCATGTCCGTCGATGTAGATCAGCGAGCGCATGAATGCGCCGGTCTGCGCGTCGTGCCCGTAGAGCGAGGTCAGGCGCACGCCGACCTTGCCCAGATTGAATGGCGACGAGAGCGCGCCGTAGAGTTGCTGCTGGCGGCCCGTGCGTTGCGGTTTCGCTTCCTCGTCCGTGAAGCCGTAGAAGCCGTTGCGCGTGCGCACCTTCAAACCGGGGCGCTTCACATGCACGTCGATCTGGTGGAAACTGCGCCGCCCTGTGCGCGCGTCGAAGGTCGCGGGGTCGGGGCGATAACCGATCAGGTAGAATCCTTTCTGATCGTCGAGCACGCGTTGAACGCCGCCCGTCAGGTTGTTGTCGTTCTCAAAGAAGATACCGCCGGTTTGTTGCGCGAGATAGTTGAGGCCGTTCTTCGACTCAAAGTAGCCGGTCTCGCGTTCGTCTGCGGCCGTGCGGATGCTCGCGCCGTTGCGCCCCGCGAAGTTGTCTTGCGCATTCGGCGCGAGCGATTGCAAGCCGCGCGCGTCCATCGTGTAGATAACGACCGAGGCGCGGTTGGCGAGATCGACCAGGCGGCGCATCGATTCGAGCACGCGCTCGCTCTTGCCGTCGCGCTTGAAGATAGAGATACCGTCCGAGAAGAGGATCGCGGACTTGCGCCCGGGCAGTTCGCGCAAACCCTTGACGACGAAGTTGAGCGCGCCGAGCGTGCCGACGGAAAAAATCTCTTCGCGGTAGATGTCTATGTCGTTGCCGACATCGCGGATGAAGTCGGGCGTGGTCTGTGTTTGGTCGACTTGGGGAGTGGTCGGCGAAGTTTGGCCGTTGCTCGCCTGCAACGCGGCGGCGGTTCGGTTCGCTTCGCCAATCACGTCCGGCGCAACGGGCGCGAACGCGCTCACACCACCGCGCCCCAACGGATACCACTTGACGCGGTCGATGGCCGTATAGAGCACACGCTTATCGTTCGTGAACTGTTGCAGCGCGCCCATGCCGGCGCTCGTGCGCAAGATGGCGACCAGATCGTTCGGCTGCATCTGCTCATCCACATATTTGCGCAGCGCGGCGCGCACCTGCGCCATGCTCTCGAACGAAAGCCCGAGGTCATCGACGACGAGCGCGATAGTGCGGTGCACCTGTTCAGGGCGCAGCGGCATCGGCGCGACGGGCCCGCGGGCCGCATTCGTCATCGACGGTACGTGCGCCTCGCGCACGTTGGCGATGGGGGTCTGAATCGTGTGCTGGTCGAGCGAGATGTAGGCCAGGTTTGTAAGTTGCTGCGGCTTGCCGTCTTCGAGCACCTCGAAATCTTCCAGGCGCAGGTCAGTCACTTGTTTGCCGCTCTTATCCGTGACGACGGCATCAAGCTGCACGAGGTTCGTCGTGATGCGGACGACCTCTTCCGCGTCCACCACCTGCGCCTTATCCTGTGCGGGCGGCGCTTGTTGCCCGAAGGCGGCAGCGCAGAGCGCGCACACAAGTGCGAATGAAAGAAAACGCGAGGGTAAATACGGCATGAAATCAGTCTCCATTATGAGCCTTAACGCGCGGCTGGCGTTCGAGTTCCGTTTGATGCGCACGTGTGCGCCGCAGTTGGCAGTGCGCTGGCTTTTCGCGGACGTGTATGCGATGCTGGCGCAAAATCTGACAGGAGCAAAAAAAGAATTATGCCAGACGGGGCGCAGAACGGCGATACGGTGCGCGTGCACTACACGGGGCGGTTGGAAAGTGGCGATGTGTTCGACTCGTCGGCGGGCGGCGAGCCGCTGGAGTTTAAGGTGGGCGCGCAGGAAGTGATTCCGGGTTTTGACAACGGCGTGCGCGGCATGTCGGTTGGCGACAAGAAGACCATTGAGATCGAAGCGGACGATGCCTACGGGCAGCGCGTCGATCAACTCGTCAACAGCATTGCGCGCGAAGGCATCAACCTCGGCGACACGCAACCTGAGGCCGGCATGAATCTCATCATGCATGTCGCCGACGGGCAAGAGATTCCTGTCACTATCACCGAAGTCACCGACACGCACATCACGCTCGACGCCAATCACCCGCTCGCCGGCGAGAAGCTGATCTTCGATGTCGAGCGCGTCGAATAATAAATGGGCAACGCGGACTAACTTTTACATGCCGAGCAAGCACACGACGATTAAGCGCGCGCTCATCCTCATCTATCTCTGTTGTGCGGGCCTCGCCCTGTGCGCGAGTGCACGCGCGCAGCAACCCGCGCCGTCTGCGTCGCCGTCGCCGACGCCCTTGCCAGATAACGACATCTTCGTGGTCGAGTTGACGAAGGGCGCGGGCCAACTCACGTTTGGTCAGCCCACCAACATCACGAAGCACGAAGGCTACGACAACCAGCCGAGTTTCCTGCCCGACGGGCAGAGCCTCATGTACACCTCGCAGCGCGACGGCAAACAGACGGACATCTATCGCTACGATCTTAAGAGCGGCGCGACGACGCAACTAACGACGACACCGGAGAGCGAATACTCGCCGACCGTCATGCCGAATGGAAAAAGCTTCTCCGTCGTGCGCGTCGAAGCGGACAAGACACAGCGCCTCTGGCAGTTTCCGCTCGCGGGCGGCGGGCAAGCCGCGCTCGTCTTAGACAACGTCAAACCCGTTGGCTATCACCTCTGGCTCGACGCGCACACGCTCGCCCTCTTCATCCTCGGCGCGGACAAACAGCCGAACACTTTGCAACTAGTCACGCTCGCCAAAGATCGCCCGACGGCCGTCGAAGTGAGCACGCTGCACGTCAACATCGGGCGCGCAATCCAGCGCGTGCCGGGCAAAGGGCAAGTCTTCAGCTTCGTGCACAAGGTCGCCGCCGACAACTGGCTCATCAAGCTCGTGGACGTGCCCGCGCACCGCACCACGACGCTCGTCAAGACGCTCCCCGGCAGCGAAGACCACACGTGGCTGCCCGACGGCACGCTCCTCATGGCGCAAGGCGCAAAACTCTTCCGCCTCGACCCCACCCACGACACAGACTGGCACGAGGTCGCAGACTTCGCCGCCGCCGGTCTCGCCAAAATCACCCGCCTCGCCGTCAACGCCAAAGGCGATCACCTCGCCCTCGTCGCGCAAACCGCGGGCGCGCACTGAAGACAAATTCAAGCAGTTGGTAGTGTGATTATACTGCGCCTGCCGAATAACGCTCTTTTAGCGCGTTATACTGCTAGCGTAGTATAATCAGTAGTTAGGCGCGCTTAGAAGTAGTTGTTAGGAGGTTAGGAGTGTTACTTATAGGGTCATGACTAGATAACGGCCAACAAGTTGGCGTTAAACTAAGTCATGGCAGTTAGTTCTAAGCAATTTGTTCGTGCACGCATTTCTCGTGCTAAATTTCGGCAACTCCTTCGGCTCTTTGCACTTGATCTGACTGCCACGCAGATCACCTCGTTGACTAGCTTGAACCGCAACACGGTCAACCGCTATTTGAGATTGATTCGGCAGTCCGTCGCCGAGCATTGCGAGCGCGAGTCGCCTTTCGCTGGTGATGTCGAACTCGACGAAAGCTACTTCGGCGCGCGCCGCGTGCGCGGTAAGCGCGGTCGCGGGGTGCGCGGCAAGACTATCGTCTTCGGCATCTACAAACGCAACGGTCGGGTCTATACGGAGATCGTGCCGAACTGCAAAAAAGCCAGTCTCCAAGCGATTATTCGCGGCAAAGTTGAGTTGGCGGCGACGATTCATACTGATGGCTTTCGCTCTTATGACGGCATCGTGCACATCGGCTACCGGAAGCACTACCGCGTCCGTCATGACCGTGATGAGTTCGCGCGCGGCAGCGCGCACATCAATGGCATCGAAGGCTTCTGGGGCATGGCGAAGACCAGACTCGTTAAGTTCCGCGGCATGTGCCGCTCGACGTTCTATTTACATCTGAAGGAGTGTGAGTTCCGTTTCAACCATAGAGCTGAAGACCTCTACCATCTCCTTCTAAAAATCACTAGAGCGGCTATCGCTATCTAGTCATGACCCTACTTATATTACGACCAGATTCTTGGGAAACAACTCGATATCTAACTCGACATCTAATTCGTTGGGCATTTCGCGGGCATGAGAATGCTTCGTGGAATTTAGATACAACTCTGCATCGTAATGCTCAGCAGTTTGGTTGCGAGACTGATTGGCTCTACGGAAGAGAAGCTTGGATGCTGAGGCAATTTCAAAGACGTGCACATCATTACATTAACGATCCTCCATCATATGAACAGCGATTGGAATGGCTAGCATTGATCCAACATTATGGCGGCCCAACTAGATTGTTAGATTTTACCCATTCATTTTATGTCGCCGCTTTTTTCGCTCTGGAGAGAGCTACGCAAGATGCTGCCGTCTGGGGAATCAACCTTGAAATTTTAGAAAAAGCTATACGAAAGAAATTAAAATTAGGGCCAATGGGTGAAGATGAGGATATTGATAAGATTAATACAAAGCTTATCGAGCTAGCGGATATTTACTTAAGAGGAGAATCATCAGCTAAGCTAGTTCTACACGTTGAACCCGACAGGATGAATGAACGCCTATCCATTCAGCAAAGTTTGTTTTTGTTTCCTTGTGATATTTGTTCATCTTTTGAAGATAATCTTGCGGCTACATTTAATTTTAAATCAGCTATATTCAAGAAACAAAAAGAAATATCTATTTCCAGAAAAGATATAACTTCATTAGATATGGACAACAAAAGGTTTATCAAAATAATTCTCCCTCAAAGAAGCATTCAAACTGCCCTTAATGATTTACATGATATGAATGTGACTTCAGCCACTTTATTCCCCGGCTTAGATGGCTTCGCTCGTTCGCTTTATTATCACCTTAGATCGTTGACTTTTGATGAGGAGTTCTTTGATAGATTTAATGTGCCTGAGTAAACCGCGCGCCTAACAACTCATTCACCTGACGCCTTGATAGCCGCTCTTTCATCGTTGTGTGCTACCTTCGGCCAGGATGTTTTTAGCTCGCTGCTGCTCAATTTCAGCGTTCGGTTGCTATGGCTAACAGGCTCGCACAGTTGAGAAGATAATCAAAAAGGCAAAGACTTTCGGACTCTCAGATTCGGAGGTTGGTTGATGAGCGCGGTGCGACATTTGACGAGGGCCGAGTTGGAAGCGGGATTAGCCGAGATCCGTCGGTCGCCGAAAGATGAGGGCGTGTTGGCGTTGATTGTGCGGCGGCCGGCGGTCGATGCGCGTGAGGTTTTGACGGAAGGCGAGTTGCGCTTGGATGAAGGTCTGGTGGGCGATAGTTGGCGCACGCGTGGCAGTTCGCAGACGGCGGACGGCTCGGCGCACCCGGACATGCAGCTCAACGTGATGAACGCGCGCGTGATTGCGCTGGTGGCGCAGGCGCGCGAGCGTTGGCCGCTCGTGGGCGATCAACTCTTTATCGATCTGGATTTGAGCGCGGAGAACTTGCCGGCGGGGACGCGGCTGGCGCTCGGCGCGGCCGTGATTGAAGTCTCCCCACAGCCGCACACCGGCTGCAAGAAATTTGTCGCCCGGTTCGGGCTGGAAGCAATGCAGTTCGTCAACTCACCGACGGGGCGACAACTCCACCTGCGGGGCATCAATGCCAAGGTCGTGCAACCGGGCGTGATTCGCGTCGGCGATGTGGTCAAGAAAATCTAAGCCCGTGCAGAACTTAAGTCTGCACATCGGCGCAGAAACAGAGAAAGGATCAGGGCGCACATCATGTCGGCTTATGTGATAGTTGAGCTTGAGGTGTTGGACACAGAGCGATACGAAACGTACAAACAGCTTGCGCCGTCGGCCATCGCGGCCTACGAGGGCCGTTATTTGGTGCGCGGCGGCGAGGTGGAGACGCTCGAAGGCGATTGGTCGCCAAAGCGCATCGTGATCCTCGAATTCCCTTCTGTAGCGCAGGCCAAGGCGTGGTGGGCCTCAACAGAATATGAACGGGCGAAAGCCTTGCGGCAAGCATGCGCCCAAACCAAGATGATCGTTGTCGCAGGGCTATAAGTGCGCGCACCGTTCGCACCCGATAATCTCCGTCGCCAGCCGACGCGCACGGCGGTTCCCGCATTCAGCATTGGCCACATGGTTGAATTAATCGAGGAGTAAGCGTTATGTCTCCAAAGTTTCCGATTACCCATAGGATATGGCGCGGCTTACTGCTGCTCGCCGCCAGCCAACTCACAGTCGTCTGCGCGTTGGCGCAAAGCCAACCCGCGAGTGCGCCGCCCGGCCCGACGTCCACGCCGTCGCTGGAACGGCAATTCATCAAAAATATCTTCCACGATCAACGGGCGATCTGGACTGCGCCGTTCCGTTTGCGCCGCCAAGATGCGCGTCGGCTCGCGCCGCTCGGACTCTCGACCGTTGCGCTGCTCGCCACAGATCAGGAGACGGATGAGTTCGGCAATAATCGCCGTCGTCTGTCCATCAGCCGCGACATCAGCTATGCCGGTAATCTCTATGCTACCGCTGGCGTCGCGACCGCCTTCTATTTAGCCGGGCGGGCGACCGGCAATCAGCGCGCGCGCGAAACGGGTCTGTTGGGCGGCGAGGCGCTGATTAATAGCGGCATCGTCTATGCCGTGCTCAAGAGCGCAACCCAGCGCCCGCGTCCCGGTCACGACGACAGTCAAGGTGAGTTCTTCGACGGCGGGCATTCATTCCCTTCGGGGCATGCGACGAGCGCGTGGGCTTTGGCGACCGTTATCGCGCACGAGTATGGGAAGCGCCGCGCAGTGCAGATCGGCGCATACGGACTCGCGACGGCGGTGAGCATCGCGCGTTTCACCGGGCGTAATCACTTTCTCTCGGATACATTGGTCGGCAGCGCCATCGGCTACGGCATCGGGCGCTACGTCTATCGCGCGCACCACGATCCGACTTTAGACGCGGGCAGCAGTACGCCACCTGAAGATGTTGGCCGCTCACGGCGCATACCGTTCGTCACGCCACACTACAACCGCATGGCCCGCGCTTACGGGCTAACGCTGGCGTGGAACTTTTAAGCAAGCCCGCGCTTATTCATCATCCTCCGCTGCGACGCCGAAGTAGCGCAGCCAGTGTGTCTCGTCAGCTTCGATCTCCTGCTTCTCGGCGGGCGGCGCTGCGGCCCTTGCAGTGTCCGTCATGAGTTGGCGGAACGTGCCGGCTGAGAGCACTTCGACGCCGCACTGCCGGACGTAGGCGGCGAGGGCGCGATCCGAAGTTACGACGCGGAGCGTGCGGCGTTCGCGCGTGGCCTCGACTAAAGCCTTGATGCGCTCGTCTGCATTCGAGCCGCGCGCCGCATAATGGACGCGCACGCCGCGATAGCTTGCGCCGTCGGGAAAGAATTCGTCGGGCGCGCCGTCAAACACAACCGTCACACGCACGCGTCTGCCGACTGCGAACTGCGCCAACTCATCCAGAAGCCTACGCCGCGCGCCCCGCTTGTCCCTGTGCCAGCCGACGCGCTGCCCCATCACGTTGTTGCCATCGATCAGGTAAGACATAAACGCCGGCCAAGAAAATCAAGACTGAGCAGCCGGCGTCACTGCGCGGCGAAGTTGTACGTGAGTATGCCAGTGACTTTCACGGGACGACCCGCGAGCAGCATCGGCGTGAAGCGCGCCTGCCGTGCGGCCGCGACCGCCGGCTGTTGCAACAATGGATGCCCTGAGACAGGGTTGGCCGCGATGACCTTGCCCGTCTCGTCCACGGTGATCTGCACGACGACTGTGCCCGACGCGCGGGCCGCTTTGGCGATGGGCGGGTACGCAGGTTCGGGTTTGCTGAGCGCCTTACCGTTCAGCACGCCGCCGGAGACGACCGTGCCTTGCGGGCCTTTGCCAAGCACGGGCGGTGGTGGTGGCGGCACGTCTGTATTGTCGTTCACCTCCGGGTTGTCGCCGAGCACATCGTCTGACGATTTGATGTTGATGACAGCGCCACCGGGTAGCGTGACCTTGCCCGTCACCAGTTGCCACTTGCGCTGCCGCCGCATCATCACGACGGTGTAATCGGCTGTGGACTTCGTGCCGACCACGGACATCTTGTAGGCGGCCGCCCCAGAGCCGTCGGCGTTCTCATGAAAGTCACCGAGCGGGAAACCCGTCTCCTTGATCGTGCCCAGTTTGTCCGCGACCTCCGGGTCGGACTTCAACGCCGCGATCGCTATCGTATAAGCCTCCGAAGTCTTGAGCTTCGCTTCGAGCGACCTATAGCCGTAATAGATGGCGACGCCGATGCCCGCCAAGCCCACGACGCCGACGAGGGCCAAGATCAGCAATATCTTGCCGCAGCCGGATTTACGTTGCGGCTGGCCCATGCTGCTGCCACCGAACGACCCGCGTGGCGCATTGCCAAACGAGCCTTGTGGCTGGGGGCGCACGACGGGCGACGGTTGGGCGACTAACGCGCCGCACTTCGTACAGAACCTCACGCCGGGTGGCAGGTCATGACCGCAGTTCTGGCATTGCATCTCTTAAGGGCCTCCGATCTCTTCGTTCCTAAACGGCCGCGGATTCTATCACTAACGCGCACCTTCGCGCCGCGCTCAGACTTGCGTCTGCCCGTAGTCGCAGTATTCGACGATGGGACAGCGCGTGCACAGCGGCTCGCGCGGGCGGCAGAGTTTGCGTCCGTGCCGGACGAGATTGACGTGGAAGGAATAGAACTTCCCCGGCGGCACGCGTGCGTCCATGATCTCGTGCGCGCGTCTGTCTGAACACTTCTCAGGGATCAGCCCGACGCGCCGCAGGACGCGGAAGATGTGCGTGTCGAGCGGGAAGACATCTTTGCGACAGGCGAACAGGAGCGTACAGGCGACGGTCTTCGGGCCGAGGCCGCGGAACTGTGCGAGATAAGCGACCGCCTCAGCAGCCGACAGGTCGTGCAGGAATGATAGATCGAGCGTGCCGTGTTGCGCCTTGATCCGGCGCAACAGATTTTTGATCACCTTGGCTTTCTGATTCGCCAGCCCGCCCGCTTTGATCGTCGCCGCGATAGTGGACTCGCGGGCGCGCAAGGCTGCGGCCCAAGTTGGAAAGCGGCGCTTGAGCGCGGCGAAGGTGCGATGGCTGTTTACGTCGCTCGTCGCCTGCGAGAGGATGATGCCGATCAGCATGTCGAGCGGATCGGATGTGCGCTTGTTCTCTGGCACACCGTAGGCGCGCTCCAGATTCTGGATGATGTACTTGAGCGGCTTCTCGTCCGCGTCAGTCGTCTGTGCGCAAGACTGTTCTCGCGTTGCAGTGGCGCTCATAAAGTGCTCGTCTTCTGCCGTTCAAGTTGAGCGAGGTCGGTCAGTCAGCACCTCAACTTGAACGCCCCGTTTAGCCGGCCAAGGGCGAAATCGCCCAATTTTCGGTGAAATATTAACAAATCCCGTGCGGCACGACGCTTGTCTAGAGAAGTCGGGGCGGCTGACCGTCTTTGTGGTCGCGCCGCTAATTCAATTTGGCCCCGTCGGAAGATAACAAACTATATGTTCAGCAAACGACTTACACAAACGTTCTCGTGGCTAAGCAGTTTGTCGCTGGTCGCCTCGATCAGCACCGGCATTCTGATAATGGATAATGCTAACGCGCAAGGCCGGCAAAACAAACCCAAGCCTGTCGCCGCGCAACCAGCAACTCCTGCGCTCACGCGTTACGCCCACAATCTGACGGCGCAAGCTAAGCGCGGCGAGTTGGTCGCGCAAGCCGGCTTCGCGCCGGAAGTGCGCCGCACGCTTCGTGTGCTCGCCGAGACCGCGGCCAACCCCGTGCTGCTCGACGAGACGGGTGCGGGGCAGACGACCATCATCGCCAGCGTCGCGCAAGCGATCGCGGCCGGGCGCGCGCCCGCCACGCTCAATGACAAACAAGTCTATAGTCTCGACCTCAGCGCGTTGCTGGCGGGTGCACAGAGCGCTGACGAGTTCACGACCCGCGTCCGCTCCGTTCTGCACGACGTGGCGGCCGCGCGCGGGCGCGTCATCCTCTTCGTCGCCGATCTGTCAGCCCTCGTCGGCCCGAACGCAGCGCACGGCCAGCCCGTCGCTGCGGCCATCGCGGACGCATTACGGCGCGGGGACTTGCGTATCCTCGGCGCGACCACGCCCGACGCCTTCGCGGACAACATCGCGCACACCGCGGCGCTCGCTGATTTATTCCGCGCCGTACGCGTGGGCGAGCGCACGGCTGACGACAACGCGGCCGATGACGATGCGGCGGACGATGACAACGGGACGGATGATGCGGCGGGCGCAGGCGAAAAAGTCTCGCCCGCGTTGCAGGAACTGGCGCGCAACGCCGGCTCGGCCGATGCGCGCGTCAAAGTCATCTTGCAAGCGAAGGATTTGCGCGATGCCGAACTCGCCGCCGTGCTACGGCAGAGCGGCGCGCGCATCGAGCAGCGGCTGAGCAACCTCGGCATGATCGAAGTCGCGCTGCCGGTCGCCGCCATCGAGAAGTTAGGCGCGGCGCACACCGTGCGCTACGTCTCGCTCGACAATGAAGTGCGTGCGTTCGGGCACGTCACAGCCACGACGGGCACAGATGCTGTGCGGCATCAGACGACCACTTCGCTGCTGGGTGGCACGACCGCTTATACGCTCGACGGCGCAGGGGTCGGGATCGCCATCCTCGATTCCGGCATGGATACCACGCATAAGGCGTTTCTGGGTAATAACGGCAACTCGCGCGTCGCTTTCAGTAAAGATTTCACCGGCGAGAACCGGATCGACGATCCTTACGGGCATGGTACACACGTCGCTTCGACCGCCGCCGGTAACGGCCGCATCGCGAACGCGAATTATATCGGCATCGCGCCGGAGGCCAAGATCATCAACCTGCGCGTGCTGAACGCCCAAGGCACCGGCTCAGCTTCCAGCCTCTTAAACGCTATCAACTGGGTGCTGGCGAATCGCACCACCTACAACATCCGCGTCGCTAACATCAGCCTCGGCATGTTGGCGGTTGATTCGTACCGCAATGATCCGTTGTGCCAAGCTGTGCGCCAGATGGTTAACGCCGGGATCGTCGTGGCGGCTGCGGCGGGCAATAATGGCAAGGATAGCAGCGGCAATAAACTCTACGGGCATATCCACTCGCCCGGCAACGAACCGTCGGCCATCACGGTCGGCGCGGCCAACACCTTCGGCACGAACGCGCGTAACGACGACACCGTCGCCACCTATAGCTCGCGTGGGCCGACGCGCAGCTACTGGACGGATGCGAACGGGGTCAAGCATTACGACAACTTGATCAAGCCCGACCTCGTCGCGCCCGGCAACAAGCTGATTTATGCCGAAGCCGACGACAATCTGCTCGTGACACAAAATCCGGCGCTGGATGCTGGCGTCAGCGAGCAAGACAACCGCAGGATGATGTACATGAGCGGCACCTCGATGGCGACCCCGGTCACGGCGGGCGCAGCAGCCCTCTTGCTGCAAGCCAATCCGAAGCTGACGCCCAACATGGTCAAGGCGATTTTGATGTACACCGCCCAGCCGCTCGCAGGCTTCAACATGTTCGAGCAGGGCGCGGGCGAGTTGAACGTCGAGGGCGCGGTGCGGCTGGCGAAGCTCGTCCGCACTGACCTGCCGGCGCTACCGCTGCTGGGTGGCTCGCTATTGAGTTCGGCCACCCTGCCGACGCCCCAGACGGCCATCGCCGGATACACATTCACCTGGGCACAGGGGATCATTCTCAACAACAATTACGCCAAAGGCACAGCGCTCATCAGCAAGTACCAGAAGATTTATGGCTTGGGCGTGCTGCTCGGCGATGGCGTGTTGCTCGGCGACGGCGTCCTGCTCGGCGACATGACGATGCTCTCTAGCGGCGTGCTGCTCGGCGATAACATCGTGACCAGCAATGGCGTCCTGCTCGGCGACGGCACAGTCCTAATTAGTGCGGGCGTGTTGCTCGGTGATGGCGTCCTGCTCGGTGATGGCGTCCTGCTCGGTGATGGCGTCCTGCTCGGTGATGGTGTCCTGCTGGGCGACGGCGTCCTGCTAGGTGACGCTTACCTACAGGCGCAGTCTGCCCTGGCTAACGGTGACGACACCCCCACTATGGAGCTAGCGATAGACACAGGAGTTGATTGCCTCGACTACTGACGCAGCAGTCAGTAGCCCCGTGTCGCAATTAAGCACAAAACTTCAATCGCTCCATAGAAGATAAGGACTCTCGCATCATGACACAGACTGCATTAGCCCCCCCTGCCGCCGCCGCCATGCTCTGGTCACCAGTCTTGACTGGTTCTATCAACGCGCAGACGCTCATGCCCGCGCACACTCAAGAGGTGCTCGACTTCCTCGCCGCGCGCCCCGTGCACACGGTCAACCTCGCCAGCCTGATTCGCGACAACGGACTGGTCAACCCGCTCAACCGCGGCACGTTCTACGGCTGTCGCGACGAGCAAGGCCGACTCGAAGGCGTCGCCCTCATCGGTCACGCCACGCTCATCGAGGCGCACACCGCACGCTCGCTCGCGGCCTTCGCCCGCGTCGCCCAACAGTGCGCAGACACGCACATGATCATGGGCGAGCAGGAGCACGTCGCGTCGTTCTGGCGCGAGTATTCAGGTGCGGGCCAAGAGTGTCGTCTCGCCTGCCGCGAACTGCTGTTCGAGCTGCGCTACCCGGTCGCCATCCAAGAGCCAATCGAAGGCTTGCGCCCCGCCACGCTGGCCGACCTCGATCTGATCATGCCGGTGCAGGCGGAGATGGCCCACGCAGAGAGCGGCGTCAATCCGCTTGCGCGCGACCCCGAAGGTTTCCGTCGCCGTTGCGCGCGGCGCATCGAGCAGGGCCGCACGTGGGTGCTCGTCGCAACTGACCGGCTGGTGTTCAAGGCCGAGCTGCAAGGCGAGACGTCCGAAGCGATCTACCTCGAAGGCATTTACGTCGCGCCGGCTGCCCGCGCGCAAGGCTACGGGCAACGCTGCCTGTCGCAACTCGCTCGCACATTGCTCACACGCGTCCGCGCGCTCTGCCTGCTCAGCAACGAGCAGAACCGCGAAGCCCACGCGCTCTATCGCAAAGTCGGCTTCAAGTGCGAAGGTATCTACGACACCATCTTTCTAGGCCCGCGTAGCAACTGACCGCTTATCTCTCTCCCCAACGACAACGCGGCGGCCACCTCGCAAGGTGGCCGCCGCGTTGTCGTCTTTTGACGACTCTGATGCCGTTATGCCTGCGCGTTAATGATGCGCTCATAGAATTCGATGTAACGCGGGATGATGAGATCGGTGCTGTAGCGCGCGACGGCCGACTCACGCGCGCGCCGCCCCATCTCACGGCGCAACTCTTCATCGGCGAGCAGGCGCGCAGCGTCCGTCGCCATCTTCTCCACGTCGCCGACTTCGCTCAGACAACCCGTCTCGCCATCCGTCACCACTTCAGGTACGCCGCCCACGCGCGACGCCACGACCGGCACTTCGCACGCCATCGCTTCGAGCGCGGCGAGACCAAACGACTCCTGCTCGGACGGCAACAACAGTACGTCCGCCGCCGACAGGTAATCGACGATGCGCGGCTGCTTGCCGACAAACGTGCACTGCTTCGCGATGCCGAGACAACGTGCGCGATGCTCCGCGCGCCCGCGCTCGCTGCCGTCGCCGACCATCACGAGCCGCGCTTTGACGCCGCGCTTAAGCACGCTCGCCAGAATCTCTATGCAATCGACCGGGCGTTTGACGGGCCGGAAATTCGAGACGTGCGCGAGCAGCGGCTCGCTATTCGGTGCAAGCTCGCGGCGCAACTCAGGTACGGTGCGGCGGCGATAATCTGAAGCGCAGACGAAGTTCGGAATGACCTCCACGTTGTTGATGCCGAAGGTCTCCGTCGTGGCGCGTTTGAGATAGTTAGAGATAGCGGTCACGCCGTCCGACTGCGCGATGCCGTAGCGCGTGATCGGCAGATAAGAACGATCCGCGCCGACAAGTGTGATGTCCGTGCCGTGCAGCGTGGTGATGACCGGCAGGCGACGCTGCGGCTTTAAGGATTCGCGCGCGAGGATGGCGCTGATCGAGTGCGGGATGGCGTAATGGACGTGTAAGAGATCGAGTCCTTCGTTCTCGGCCACAGTGGCCATCTTCGTCGCCAGCGCAAGCGTGTAGGGCTGGTGCTCGAAGAGCGGATACGACATCATCTCGACCTCGTGAAAGCGCACGCGCTCGTTCAACTCGGTCAGGCGCGTCGGCAAGGCCGAGGCGATGAAGTGGACGATGTGCCCGCGCTGCGCCAACTCCTTGCCCAACTCCGAGCCGACGATACCGCTGCCGCCATAAGTCGGATAGACCGTGATGCCGATGTTCATAAAAGCAGATGCCAGATGTTAGATGTCAGATGCTAGTCAATACTAACATCTAACATCTAACATCTGGCATCTACAAATAGCGAGAGGCAGACAGCCCTCGCTACCGTCTGCCTCTCGTTCTCAACTTGTCTCACCTGTTGGAAGGGGGACAAGCGAGATGCCAAGCATGATAGTCCGGTTCATTATATTTGACAATCATTTCTCGCTGGCGATGCTGTTAAATTTTCTGCGTGCCGACGATATAATCCGATCGTAGTCGGCTGCACACCTGCGCCGTCGCATTTCAGTGAATTAAGTCACGGCTTTAGCGCTGTGGAAGTGATTGAAGCAGCAAGTCAGTACCGCCTGCGGTAGCGGGCGGGTCTGCTGCGTAACACGTACCCGCCCGCTACCGCAGGCGGTACTGACAGGGCCTGTGCCCGTTCGGTCTAGGCGGCCGTTCGCGTTATAATGTGGGCAGCAATGATTGAAGGGAATAGCTAATGCCAAAGATAGATAACATCGAAGAGACGCCCAACCCGAACGCCGTCAAGTTCGTGCTCAAAGAGCCTGTCTCGAACGGCGCGGCGCGGCAGTTTCAGAGCGCGACCGAGGCGGCGGACGACCCGCTTGCGCGCGCGCTTTTTGAGGTCGGCCCCGTCGTCTCAGTCTTCTACATGAGCAACATGATCACGGTCGAGAAGGAAGAGGCGGAAGACTGGGACGACCTGCTGCCGCGTCTGGCCGTCCCGATCCGCGCAGCGGCCGCCGCGACGGGCGGCGCGCCCTTGGCGACCGAAGCCGGCGCAGAGGGCGGCGCACTCGGCGCGATGCTGAGCGACGACCCGCGCCTGTTGCGCATTAACGAGATTCTCGACGAGCGCATCCGTCCGGCGCTCGCGGGCGACGGCGGCTGGCTCGAAGTGCTAGGGATCAAAGAGAACACGCTCACGATCAAATATCAGGGCGCGTGTGGCAGTTGCCCCAGCTCGATCACTGGCACGCTCATGGCCATCGAAGGCATGCTCAAGCAAGAGGTCGATCCCGAACTCGAAGTCGTCGCTCTCTGAACAATTCCAACCATTGAGGGAGACAGCAAAGACACGTCCCGGCCGCTGCTGTCTCCCTTAACATTCTTAACAATCCCGACCCGCCGCGCATCTGATCTTTTTTTGAAACTACGTCAGGATATAGGCGTTTAAGTGACCGAAGCAGTCCAGTCCCATCAGGGCGCTCTTTTGCCTGCCGCCCGAAGAGGAGTTTGAAACATGTCTCAGTACACCCGTCGCTTTGCGGTCGCGCTCTGTTTATTGACGCTGCCGTCAGCGGCCTATGCGCAGTCGCCCGCGAAGCCGAAGAAGACGACGGCGAGCGATTCGTCTGTGCGCGCCGCCGCTGATCCGCTCGCGGCCCAACGACGTATGCAGGCCGCCGGTCTCATCAACTCGCTTGCCGACGAGGCGCGTGGTTTTCACGATGAGACCTTGCGCGCGCGCGTGCAGGCGCAAGCGGCCGACGTGTTGTGGGACACAGACAAGGAGCGCTCGAAGGCGCTCTTCCGGCGTGCGTGGGACGCGGCCGAGGCCGCCGACCGCGAGAACTTACGAGTGCGTGAGTCGGAGCGGCGCGCGCAAGGGACTGGCCCGCGTCTGGCGACGAACCTCAACCGGCCGGACATGCGGCGTGAAGTGTTGCGCCTCGCTGCTAAGCGCGACCGCGCGCTCGGCGAAGAACTACTGGCGAAACTTGAAGAGGCCAAGAAGCAAGAGGACGCGAATCTGACGAGCGCCGCCGCGACTGCGGGCAGCGCCTCTGCGCCGAGTGCCGGGTCGAACTCTGCGCCGCAACAGCAGAGTCGACGCGATCCTTATGCGACACCGCCTGAGATCGCGCGCCGCCTGAGTCTCGCGACAGACTTTCTTAATGATGGCGACGCAGACCGCGCGCTCCAATTCGCCGAACCAGCCCTCGTTAAACCTTACGAGATGGTGGTCGAGTTCCTCGTCGAGTTGCGCGAGAAGAATCCGGAAGGGGCAGACCAACGCTACATGGCGCTCTTAGGCCGCACGATCGTCGATCCCGAAGCGGACGCCAACAGTATCCTGTTGCTCTCGTCCTACGTGCTGACGCCGCATCTGTACATGGTCGTCCAGCCGGGCGGCAACACCTCTATCAGCCAGCGCCGCAGGGATATCGTGCCGCCCGCCGACATGCCCGCGGCCGTGAAGCAGGCGTTCAGCCGCGCGGCCGTCGCGGTGCTCATGCGGCCGCTCCAGCAAGCCGATCAGGACAGTTCAAGTGCGGGGCGCGACGGCGCTTACTTCGTCACCGCGCGCTTGCTGCCGTTCATTGAACAGCACGCGCCCGACGGCGCGGCCCAGTTGCGCGCGCGGCTCGCCACGCTCACGCCCGACGTGCCCGCGCCCGAACGCGCCGAGATGGATCGAGACCTCATGCGCGGGCTGACGAACGCGCCGGAGCGCGATCAGGTGCAGGACTCGCTCGATCAAGTGAACCGCGCGCAGACATCAGACCAGCGCGACCTCGCTTACATGAACGCGGCCATGGCCGCCACGTTCAAACACGATTCGCGCGCGCGTGATTTCGCCGACAAGATCGAGAACACGGACTTGCGCCAGCAGGTGCGCGCCTTCGTCGATTTCGCCGCCGCTAACGAAGCAATCCAGAAGAAGGACGGCGCGGAAGCCCTGCGCCTCGCGCAGACGGGTGAGCTAACGCCCGTGCAGCGCACTTGGGGCTTGACCGAAGCGGCGCGTCTGCTCGTTGAGAACGACCGCCCACGCGCCATCGAGGCGCTCGAAGCGGCCGCCGAAGCGGCGCGGCACATAGACGGCGAAGACCCTGACCGACCGCGCAGTCTCGTCGCCGTCGCCACGCAGTTCTTCAAAGTCGATCACAATCGCGCATGGGAGATCATGTCTGAGGCGATCAAAGCGGCGAACGCCGCGCCCGACTTCACCGGCACAGACGCTGGACTGGCGGCGCGCGTGCAGTCACGCGCCGGGCGCATGACGATCAACTTCCCCGCGCCGACGCTCGACCTCGGCGGCATCTTCGCCGCCCTCGCGCAAGAGGACATGAACCGCGCGGTCGATCTGGCCAAGGCGTTCACTGGCGAAGCGCCGCGCGCCACCGCCACACTCGCCGTCGCGCGCGCCGTGCTGACCGAGAAGGCGAAAGCCAAAGGCTAATTGTTATGCCGTCTTCGATTGGGTATGCAGGTAAGAGTCTATTGGATTAGCGACCTTCAATCTGGGCGTCTTGGCATCATGCCGCGTCCGCGTGGCGGTGACTGGCTCGAAGACGAGATTCGGTCTCTGAAAATGTCTGGCGTTGATGCTGTTGTCTCGCTGCTTGAACGAGAGGAAATCGCAGAGCTTGAGATCGCGGAAGAGCAATCTTTGTGCGAAGCAAACGGCATTTCCTATCTTTCGTTTCCTATCAAAGATAGAAACATCCCGCTCTCGCCGAGAGGTACTTTAGACTTCGCCCGAAAGCTGGCGAATCTTCTTAAGGAAGATCGGAGCGTGGTGATACATTGTCGCCAAGGCATCGGGAGATCGGCGCTCATCGCGGCTTGTGTTTTGGTTCTTAACGATGTTTCTGTTGATAAGGCTTTTGAAAAGATTGAGGATGCGCGCGGCTGCGCTGTTCCAGATACAGAAGAGCAACGTCAGTGGGTCGCACAGTTTGCCGAAAGTTAGTAGATCAAAGGTTCGTGCGCGCCGCTGCTGCCCGGCGGTAGTGAATCGTGAAGAGGGAAACCGGTTTCTCTTCACGATTCATGATGTACAGTTTTTCTTAAGGAGTAAGTTGTCATGAGTCTTCGTCTTCGCCTACGCGCCAGCGCATTCGCGTCGGGGCTATTATGCGCCGCAGCGGTCTGCGCGCAGACGCCGGCCGGCGGTGGTGCGGCCGCGAACAAGCCGCGCGGCAACAAGCCTGTGGTCGGGACGCGCACGGCGGCCGTCGATCCGCTCGCCGAGACGCGGCGCGCCAACGCTATCTCGCTCATCAACGCGCTCGCCGATGAGGCGCGCGGCTTCCACGATGCGGCGTTGCGTGCGCGCGTGCAGGCCCGCGCCGCAGATGCTTTGTGGGCGCTGGATCAGGAGCGCGCGAAGAGTCTGTTCCGGCGCGCGTGGGACGCAGCCGAAGTGGCCGATCGCGAGGCCCAGCACAAAGAGGACGAAGAGCGCGACCGGCAGATAAAGCAGAATAATGGTACGGTGATCCTGTCCGGCAGTCCGCGTGTGCGCCCTGAAATTTTGCGGCTGGCGGCCAAACGCGACCGCGCGCTCGGTGAAGAGTTGTTGACGAAACTTGATGAGGCGCGCAAGCAGGAGGCGGACGTTGCCCAGACCGAGACACCCAAGGCCACTGACGACGACGCGCCGGATCGGAACCAGTTGTCTTCAGCGATGACGCACCGGCTGGAGCTTGCGCGGCAGTTGTTGGAAAGCGGCGACGTGGAACAGGCCAAACAGTTCGCGCTGCCGGCGCTCGCACGCATCTCGATTCCGGGCCTGCAATTCCTCGTGGGCCTGCGCGCCTACGCGCCGACGGACGCGGATCAACTCTATCGCTCCTTGCTGACCGGCGTCGTCGCCGATCCGACGGCCGATGCCAACACCGTCTCGCAGCTCTCGTCCTATCTCTTCTCGCCGTCGCTGTTCGTCTCGGTCAGTCGTACCGGCGGTTGGAGTTCGCAAGGCTGGCAAGCGAAGCCCGCGACCGCAGAGATACCGGCCGAGCTGCGCGCGGCCTTCTTCAATGTCGGCGCGCAAGTACTGCTGCGTCCGCTCCCGCCGCCTGATCAAGATCACTCGACGGCCGGGCGCGTCGGCACATACGCCATCATCGCGCGCCTGCTGCCGCTCTTCGAGCAGTACGGCTCGGACAAAGCGCCGCTGCTGCGCACACAGCTTGCGGCCTTGACGCCCGACGCGCCGGAGAGTTGGCGCACCGGGCGCGAATCGATGTTGACCGAGGGCTTGCGTTCTGGCAATGACTCGGGCCGCGACCCCGTTCAGGATGCGCTCGACCGGCTCAAGACCGCGAGCACGCCCGACGCGCGCGATCAGGCTTACATCGCGGCGGTCTTTGCGGCGCAACGCAAACAGGATTTTGCCCGCGCGCGCGATCTCACAGACAAGATCAGCGACCCCGATGCACGCCGCCAGTTGCGCTCTTACTTAGACTACGTCGGTGTCATGCGCGCCAGCGAAAAGAAGGACGCGCCCGAACTGCTGCGCCTCGCTGCCGATGGCGACCTGACCCACGTGCAACGCGTCTACGCTTACACACAAGCGGCGCGGCTGCTGGCGAAGGACGACCGTGGACGCGCGCTTGAAACGCTCGACATGGCCGGGCAGGAAGCGCAGCGCATCGACGCCGCCGACCCCGACCGCGCCCGCGCCATGCTCTCAGTGCTCACGGAGATTTACGATCTGGATCACACGCGTGCTTGGGAGCAGTTGCCAGACCTCGTCAAGATCGTCAACGCACTCGATAATTTCAGCGGCGAGGACGGCAAGCTGGTGGGCATGTTCCGCGCCAAGGGCTGGGGGTCAGTCAACAGCACCTCGTCCGACAGCTTTGATCTGACCGGCATCTTCAGCAAGATCGCGCGCGAAGACATGGATCGCGCCATCGAATTCGCGCGCGCCTTCAACGGCGAAAGTCCCCGCGCCGTCGCCACGCTCGCCATCGCCCGCGCGGTGTTGGAGAAGAAGGATAAGGATAAAGCAGTGACGAGTGACAAGTGACGAGTGACAAGTCAAACAGATCAAAAGCGGCCGGAGTTAACCTCCGGCCCGCTTTTTCCTGCTCGTCACTTGCCACTCGTCACTCGTCACTTCACACGGCTGTGGGCAGCCACAGCTAACCGGCGTGGCATGCGCTCGTGCCGATGCAGTATGGTGGGCGTTTAATAACGACGAAGGGAGTTGACCAATCTATGCTGAAACGAATCATCGCCATCGCCGTCATCTTTGCCTGCGCCACCGTCGCGTGGCTGGTGCTCGGCGCAACCATCTTTGAGCGCACCTATTCGTCCGACTCGGCGCTCGCAGATCACGTCGTCGCCAACTGGGGCGCGCCGCAGAACCAGTCGCCGCCCGCGGCGGCCGTCTCGATCACGAAGCAGGTTGAGCTGATCGAGAATGGGAAGAAGCAGTTGGTCGCGCAGACGGAGACGGTCGCGCTGCCGCTTGACAGCAGCCACATCAATGTCGTGCTCGACCTCGCGCATAGACAGAAGGGCTTGCTCTGGTACAGCACCTACACGGTGGACTTTGCGGGTACGTACACCTTCCACAACACAACCGATCAGGATCAGGTCACATTCACTTTGAACTTCCCAGCCGAGCGCGCAATTTACGATGACCTGCAATTCACTGTGGACGACGCGCCTGTGACATTGACGAACAATCAACGCACGACCGCCGGCACAGCTAAAGTCGCGGCGGGCAAGACGGCGACGCTAAAGATCGCTTACCGCTCGCAAGGCTTAACCGACTGGCGTTACAGCTTCGGCGGCAACGTGGCGCAGGTGCACGATTTCGATCTCAAAGTGCGCACGAACTTCAAAGCTGTAGATTTTCCCGACACGCTCTCGCCGACGGATAAACAGGAGACGGCCGACGGTTGGGAACTGGGATGGAACTATAAAAATCTTGTCACCGGTTATCAGATCGGCGTGTTGATGCCGGAGAAGCTGCAACCGGGGCCGCTCGCGGGGCGCATCAGCCTGTTCGCGCCGGTCTCGCTGTTCTTCTTCTTCTTTCTCATGTTCATCATCACGACGATGCGCGGGTTAGAACTTCATCCGATGAACTATTTCTTCCTCGCCACCGCCTTCTTCTCGTTCCACCTGCTGCTGGCGTATATGGTCGATCACGTCTCGATCCACACGGCGTTCGCCGTTTCGTCGGTCGTCTCGATCTTTCTGGTCGTCAGCTATCTGCGCCTAGTGCTCGGCACACGCTTCGCCACGCGCGAGGCGGCGGTCGCGCAGTTCATCTACCTCGTGCTCTTCTCCTACGCCTTCTTCTTCAAAGGCTTCACCGGGCTGGCCGTTACCATCGGCTCGATCCTGACGCTCTTCGTCGTGATGCAGATCACCGGGCGCGTGCGTTGGGCGGAGAAGTTCGCAGGCAAGCAAAACGGCGAGGCCGCCGCCGCAGCCCCGCCGCAGAGAAGCTAAGCAAAGGATGAAGGATGAAGGATGATCTGTTCTTTATTCATCCTTCATCCTTTCTCTCGTGTCCGTTGCCGTTCGACTTGGGCCGCCAGAGCGCGCCGAAGGCCAGCCCCGCGCCCACAAGGAGCGCGCCGGTGACGAGCGGATGGAGCGACGCCTTCGTATAGAGGCTCGACTCGGCGACGTGCCCCTCGTAGTTGCCGTGCGCGCGCAGGTCGTTGTTGGCCCGGTAGAGACCATTCTCATCGCGCGGGTGCGGCGGCTTGTCCGACTCCTGTTGTCCGACCATCACATTCTCCATCACCTTGTCGGTCAGACGCGGCGCGTACTGCCCTAGCGCCGAGAGCATCTTGCCGCCCGCGCCGACGAATACGTCACGCTCCGGGTGCGCGGCGCAGTACAAGATCGTCTCGGCCACAACTTCCGGCGCGTAGACCGGCGCAGGGTGTTGCGGCTCAGTCTCCATATAGTTCTTAGCGTGTTCGTTATAAGGCGTGTTAATCGCAGCCGGCTTGATGAGCGTGACTGAGATGGGCGCGTTGTCCAACTCAAGCTCCATGCGCAGCGCGTCGGTGAAGCCTTTAACGGCGTGCTTCGAGGCGCTATACATCCCTTGAATCGGGATGGCCCGGTCGGACAAAGTGCTGCCGACATTGATGAGCGCGCCACCGCGTTCGCGCAGGTGCTCCACCGCTACGCGCGAGCCATAGACGACGCCCCAGACATTCGTCTCGAAGAGTTGCCGCAAGTCCGCGATGGGCACGTCCATCAGCTTGCCGTAGATCGAAACGCCGGCGTTATTGATCCACGTGTCGAAGCCGCCGAACTGTCTGATTGCCCCATCCGCTATGCGCCGCACGTCTTCCTCGCGTCCCACGTCGGCGACAACATAAGCGGCTTCGCCGCCCGCCTGCTTGATCTCACTCGCCAATTCCTTGAGCGCGTCTTCGCTGCGCGCGGCAAGGACGAGTCGTGCGCCCTGCTTGGCGGCCATGCGCGCTGTCGCCAGCCCGATGCCGCTCGAAGCACCCGTGATGACGATGACCTGCTCGCTCAGTGGTTTCAATTGCACATTCATTGCTTCCCTCCCTGACATGCATCTGGGTCAATACCAAAGGTGGTGCTGACTATGTGTCGTCCGCTGCCGACCTCTCACGAGGCGGCAGCTACTCAATGGGGGATTTAACAGGGGAACGTCTACGACTGGATTCAACCGTAGAGTTATGACGAAAATCGTGCGGGGACGAAACGATTATAACCGGTCTGGCTTAAGAATAGATATTCATCGGGCGCGTCAAGAGCGCGACCGGGTCATCGACGTTCAAAGCCTCGCGAACGTAGAAGGGTTCGCCCGCGCTCGTGCCGATGAGCGAGCCGTAGTAGCGCGCGCGCGTCTCGATCTGCGTGAGAAAATCGGGCGCGCTGATGCGCGTCTCCGGCTCGCTCGCGCCCGCGCGATAGAATTGCGAGGCGTGCGCGCGAATGGCCTCCATCTTGCCGCTTAAGAAATCCGACACGTCCACGACGAACGACGGCACGACGAGCCGCGAATAGACCGCGTGCGCGATCATCGGCATCCGAATCTGCGCCTGCCCGGCCGCTTCATCATAACGCCGCATCGAGGCGAGCCGCGCCGCCTCGCGCACCAGCCGCGCCGTCGCCGCGTGATCCGGATGCGGGTCGTCCCAGTGCGATGTAAACACGACGCACGGTTTAGTCTCGCGCAACACACGCACGAGCGCCGTGCGCGCCTCGTCCGTCAACATCACATGTCCGTCCGGCTGCGCAAGATTGAGCCGCGCGGCGAGGCCCAAGATGCGTGCCGCCGCTTGTGCTTCGTCTGCCCGCTCGGCCGGCGTCCCGCGCGTGCCCATCTCGCCACGCGTCACGTCCAACACGCCCGTGCGATACCCTTGCGCCTTCAACTTGATGAGCGTGCCCGCCATTGTCAACTCCGCATCATCCGGATGCGAGAAGATCGCCAGCACGTCGAGTTCCGTGTTCGCTGCGCTCATATCATTTCATTAACTGCGGATGAGCTGCTTGTCTGCGTTTTAACTTAACAGCGCGCGGGTGGTCAAAGCAAATAGGCGCACGATCAACTCGGTAGTGGTGTGATTTGAGCTTGTGCGAATGGCAAGAATTAACTCACCGCAGAGACGCAGAGGACGCAAAGATGGCGCAGAGAAAATCTTCAACTCTCTGCGCCCCCTCTCTGCGTTCTCTGCGTCTCTGCGGTGAGTTCTCTTTCGGTACTTTAACTCAAACAAGATTGACGCGTCGCCGCCTCGTTGTTAGCCTGTGCGCGCGAAAGGAGTAAGCTTCGGATGCAACTCGTCGTTCTCGGTTCGGGCACAAGCGTGCCGCACCCTGCGCGCGCCGCGGCCGCCCACTGGCTACAGACGAGCGGCGGCTCGCTGCTGCTCGACTGTAGCGCCGCGGCCGTGCATCGCATGGCGCAGGAGGGGCTTGACTGGGTGAACTTAGACGCCATCTGGATTAGCCATTTTCATCTCGACCACGTCGGCGGTCTCGCCCCCTTTCTCTTTGGTACGAAGTACGCGCCGCAGATGCAAACGCGGCGCAAGCCGCTCGCGGTCTACGGCCCGCGCGGCTTGGGCAAACTCTTTCGCGCGTTTGATTGGGCAAACGATTACGGGCTGGCGAAGCAGCCCTTCCCGTTCGAGATCAGAGAAGTGCCGCCGCGCTCTTCGTTCACACCGCTGCCCGGTCTGCGCGGCGAAACGTTCTCGACGCCGCACACGGGCGAAAGCCTCGCGCTCAAGTTGACGGACGCGGACGGCGCGACGCTCGTCTTCACCTCTGACACGGGGCCGGCGGATGCGCTCGCGGAGTTTGCGCGCAATGTTGATCTGCTCTTTATGGAGTGTTCGTTCTGGCGCGACAAACCCGTTGACACGCACCTTGAGTTGGCCGACGCGATGCGCCTCGCCGCGCGCGCCGACCCGCGCCGCGTCCTGCTCGCACATCTCTATCCGCAGTGGGACGGCGTTGACTTGGCGGCCGAAGCACAGAAGCTTTGGCCCGGCGAGACCATCGCTGCCTCCGACGGCTTGCGTTTGCATATAAGCGCAGGCGAATAGAGTAAGATTGCGCGGCGACGCGCGCCGACTCGTCTATCCTTCGTCGAGCTTCAACCTAATTGTTTACGGAAACGCCACGCGCTGATGCCGACTAAGAGCACAGCGATGCCGAGCAATGCGAGGAAGTTCGGGTAGAGTTCCGCGAGACCAGTGCCTTTGAGCATGACGCCGCGCGAGATGATGGCAAAGTGGCGGACGGGGTTGATGAGCGTGATGGGTTGCAGCCACTTCGGCATGCCCTCAATCGGCGTGGTCGCGCCGGAGAGCATCGCGAGCGGCGGGTTGACGAAGAAGCCCATCAGTTGCGCCTGCTGCTGCGAGCGCGTAAACGTAGCTAAGAATGTGCCGATGCCGATCCCGGCGAAGACGCACAGCGCGCCCGCGCAAAAGAGCAGCAACATACTTCCGCGCACCGGCACGCCAAACACCACGCGCCCGACCGTGACGGCGAGCAGCACGTCGCCGCAGAGCAGTAAGAATAGCGGCGCGATCTTGGCCGCGATAATCTCGGTTGCCTCGGCCGGCGTCATCAACAGTTGTTCAATCGTGCCCACCTCTTTCTCGATCACCATTGAAGCCGACGCGACGATTGAGCCGTTTAAGACGAGCAGCGTCCCCAGCGTGCCTGTGATGATGAACCAGGAGTTGAGCAGCCCCGGATTGTAGAGCAGCGTAATGCGCGGCGTGACGACTGCGCGCGCCAGCGGCGACGGCGCAACGTTCAACGCGACGGCCGGTTGCGGCGTCGTACTCGTTGCGCCGGTGTCGTTAGCATTCGCGCCGGTCGGCTGTGTCGGCACTGGCGCGGGCGCTTGCATGACGGGCGGCGGCGTTGACTGCGCGAGCTTCTGATTGAACGCAGCGACGATGCGCGCGGCGTAACCGCCCGCGATGGCGGCCGTGTTCGAGTTGACCGCATCGATCAAGAGCTGCACATCGACCGGCTCGCGCCGCGCACGCTTCTTCGCATAATCGGCCGGAATAACTAAACCCGCGTCCAGATCGCCGCGACTGAGCGCGCCGCCCAGTTCGTCGGCGGACGCGAACTGCTGCTCAACTGCAAACGATTGACTCTCGACGAATGCCGAGACAAGCACGCGGCTCTCCGCCGTGCGACTTGCATCGACGACGCCGAGACGCAAATGCGTCACCTGCGGGTTGAGCGCGAAGCCGAACAGGATCAGTTGCAGCGTCGGCGGGATGATGAGCGAGAAGACCAAGCGCCGGTTACGCTTGATCTGGCGCAACTCCTTCAGCGTCAGCGGCCAGAAACGCCCGCCAAAGATGGATGTGAAAGGTACATTCATCCGCTCACACTCACCGACCAGCTAACATTGCCCTTGCTTTCATCCCTCATCCCTCAGCCCTCATCCCTTTCCTTCACGCGTTCACCTGCATGCGCCGCATCCTGCGCCACGCGTTGAAGAAGAAGAAGAGACCGAGCAGCGTGAGCGCTAAGGGCGCGGGCCACACGCCGGGCCAGCCGCCGCCGCGCACGAACGCGTCGCGCGCGACTTCGATGTAATAACGCGCCGGCACGAAGTACGACACCCAGCGGAGCGCGGGCGGGATGTTCGTCACCGGAAAAATAAAACCCGACATCAGAAACGACATCAGAAAGCCGACCAGCGCGACCGCTTGAATCGCCGCTGCCTGATTCGGAATGGCCACACCGACCATCGTGCCGAAGCTGACCGTGCAGAGCAGGTAACAGACCGTGCTGACGAGGAGCGGCGTCGGGTCGCCCGCAATGCGCAAGCCAAAGAGCGTCATCCCCATGATCATCAGCAGCACCCATTCCGCGACCGCGATAATGAAGTAGCCGAGAATTTTGCCGAGCAGAAATTCATGCGCCGTGATGCTCGACACGTAGACTTGCAGGATCGTCTTCTGCTCGCCCTCGCGCGACATGGCGAGCGCGGCCAGCAGCGGCGGGAACAAAGCGAGACCGACCGCGAGCACGCCGGGGCCGATAAACTTGTGCGACTCGCGACCGGGATTGAACCAGAGCCGCGTCTGCATGCGGACGGGCGGCGCGAAACCGGCCGGGCGCAAGTTGAGCATGAAGCCTTGCGTCAGCGCCGTCATCGTGCCGCGCATAACGTTCGCGGTGTTGGCGTCGGTCGCGTCTACCAGCAGTTGCACGTCCGCGTTCTGCCCGCGTCGCAAGTCGCGCTCGAAATGTTCAGGGATGATGATCGCTGCGCGCGCCAGACTGCGATCCAACGCCTCGTCCGGCTGCATCGTGGGCGGCAGACTCACGACGCGAAATGTCAGCGACGCGCGGAACGAATCTATATACTGCCGCGACAGCGGCGAGTTATCCAAATCCTGCACGACGATGGGCAGGTCAGTCACCGTAAAAGAGATCGCCGTGCCCAAGAGCGCCATCAAAATGAGCGGCAGCACGAGCGCCAGCACCACCGTCAGCCGGTCGCGGAACAACTGCGTCAACTCTTTGCGCGCCTGCGCGATGATTCTACGCATTGCTCATTTACTCATCTGCCGCCAACCCTTGCGCGCGTGCCTTCTCGACGACGACGATGAACACGTCTTCGAGCGAATAATCTTCTTCGTAAGCACGCAGCACATTGATATTAGCTTTGTTCAATTGTTGCGTGATGCGCTTGATGCCGGTCGCCGCGTCTTCGTCCACGATGACGTGCAGGCGGTCGCCGAAGAGTGAGACGCGCCAACGCTCCATCCGTTCTTTCAAGACGTTTGCCGCGCGCTGCGGCTCGCTCGTGCTCAACTCGATGAGGTGTCCGCCCTGTGCGGCCTTGATACCGGTGGGCGTGCCTTCGGCGACGAGTTCGCCCGCGACCATCATGCCGAGCCGGTTGCACTGTTCGGCCTCTTCCAGATAGTGCGTCGTCACCAGCACGGCGACGCCGCGATCAGCGAAGGCATTGATCATGCGCCAGAAGGCGCGGCGCGCGAGTGGATCGACGCCCGATGTCGGCTCGTCGAGAAAGAGTACGCTCGGCTCGTGCATCACGGCCGCGCCGAAGGCGACGCGCTGCTTCCAGCCGCCGGGCAGGCTGCCTGTCATCATATGCCCGCGCCCTTGCAGGCCGGAAAAATCAAGCACCCATTTCTTTTTCTCCGCGCGCTCGCGACGCGGGACTTGATAGACGCCCGCGAAGAACTCCAGATTCTCGTCAATCGTCAGATCGTCGTAGAGCGAGAACTTCTGCGACATGTAACCGATGCGCTGGCGGACGAAACTTGAGCGCACCAGCCCACGTTCGCCCGCTAGTTCGACCTCACCGGCCGTCGCTTCGATTAGCCCGCAGAGCATCTTGATCGTCGTCGTCTTGCCTGCGCCGTTCGCGCCGAGCAACCCATAGATTTCGCCGTAGCGGACTTCGAGGTTGATGTCCTTGACCGCGTGAAAATCGCCGAACTCTTTGCGTAGGTTGGTCGCGCCGATGGCGATTGCGTCCTGCGGTCGTTGGCGAAACTCGCGCCCGCGCGGGAACGGCGGCGTGCGCGCTTCGCCGCCCAAGCGCCGGAGCAAGGCGACGAAAGAGTTCTCCAACGTCGGCGGCATCGCGCGTACATCTCGCAACTCGATGCTGTTCGCTTCGAGCGCGGCGCGCGTCGTCGCCTCGCCCGTCTTTGGCTCGCGCACCATCACGTCGAGCCGGTCGCCAAAGCGTTGCACGTCGTCCAAACCTGCGGTCTCAAGCAACACATCTTCGGCGCGGCGCAAGTCGGCGGCGTGGACTTCGAGTCGTTCGAGACCGAGATTTTTTCGCAACTCGGCGGGCGTGCCGCGATCATGTATCTCGCCTTCAAACATGAGTGCAACACGATGACAGCGTTCGGCTTCGTCAAGATAGGGCGTGGCGACAACGATGGTCATGCCTTCGGACGAAAGATTTGCGAGCGTGTCCCAGAACTCGCGGCGCGAGACCGGATCGACGCCAGTCGTCGGTTCATCCAACAACAAAATTTTCGGCTCGGTGATGAGCGCGCACGCGAGCGCCAGCTTCTGCTTCATGCCGCCGGAGAGGCGGCCCGCCAAACGCTCCTTGAAACGATGCATATCGAACATGCGCAGGTAGCGGTCGCCGCGTGCCTCGATCTCGTCGTCGGGCAGCAGGCGCAACTCGCCCATGTAGCGCAGATTTTCGCTGACGCTCAAATCCTGATAGAGACTGAACGCTTGCGTGAGGTAGCCGACGAACGAGCGCGCATCGCGGGCCGCGCGCCCGAACATCTCGGCCGTGCCATCGGTCTGCGGCATCACGCCGCCGAGAATCTGAAACGTTGAAGTCTTTCCCGCTCCGTCCGGGCCGATGAGGCCGAATATCTCGCCGGTGTTTACATCGAGGTCAATGCCCTTGACCGCTTGCACCGCGCCATAATTTTTCCGCAAGCCGCGCACGCGGATCGCAATGTTGGCGGAAGCATCGGTCACGCTCGCCGATGGTGCACCGGCGACGGCCGCATCTCGGATTGTGTCGTGCGCTGCGCTCATGATTTGAGATTTGAAATTTCAACTTTGAAATCTCAAACCGGCGATCAACCGTTCCCCTACCGCCGCCCCGTGTCGAGCGGCCACACCGTGCCATCGACAAGTATCTCGCCATCGGCCGGCATGCCCGGCTTGGCCGCGCCCTGCGAGTTCGTCAGCAACAGCTTGACGCCGACGACTTGCTTGACGCGCTCCTCGCGGAAGTAGGTGTTCTCTGGCGTGAACGACGCTTCCGGATCGATGCGCTCGACGGTCGCAGCGAGCGCCTGCCCGCCGCCGCCCCGCGCTGTGTCGAGATAGACGCGCGCCGGCTGCCCCGGCTTCACGCGCCCGATCTGCCCTTCGGGTACGAACGCGCGCAGGTAGACCTTATCGAGATTAACGATGGTGATGATGGGCGTGCCGGCGGCGACCACCTCGCCCGGCTCGGCCGTGCGCGTGGCGACCGTGCCGGCAAAGGGCGCGATGATCTGCAAGTCGTTGCGGTTCGCTTCCGCTTCGCGAAACTGCGCGCGGGCGCGTTCGATGTCGGCCGCAGCGGCCGTGATGTCAGTTTGGGCCTGCGCGATCTGTTGTTCGACGGCCGAGGCTTGCGATGATCTGATCTGTGGGTTGAACAAATTTGCGCGCGCCGCTTGGAGCGACCCGCGCGCCGCGTCCACCTGTCTGTGCGCCGCCTGGACGATGGCGCGTTGCGCTTCGGCGGCGGTGTGCGCCTGTACGGCCGTGCGCTCCGGCGTGTCGCCTTGCTTCGCTAACTTGGTGAACTTCTCTTCATCGTAACGAGCTTGACTGTAGGCGGCTTCGGCTTGCGCGAGTTGCGCTTCGGCGGCGGCGACTTGCGCTTCCGATTGATGCACACGCCCTTGCGCATCGGCGCGCGCCTGTGTGACGCCCAACTGTGCTTGATCGAGTTGCGCATGCAGGACGGCGATCTGTTGTTGCGCGCGTTGCTGGCGCGCTTCTGCCTGTTGCACCGCCGATTGCGCCGCCTCTTCGCGCGCCTTCACCTGTTCGTCGTCGAGTACGGCGATGATCTGCCCGGCCGCGACTTGATCGCCTTCGCGCACGTTGATCTCGCGTATGCGCCCGGCCGTCTTGGCCGAGATGGCCGCGTCGTCGCCTTCGACGCGGCCCGTCACTTGAATGATGTTCGGTGGCACATCGGGCTTACGCAGGAAGAAGCGCCAGAAAAGAAAACCGGCGAGCAGGATGAGAACGAGCATCGCGAGCGGGCGGATGATGCGCTTGAGCTTACCCGGTGGCGGTGCGCCGTTGTGCGCGGGCGCGGATAGTTGCGGCGCTGACGTTTGCTCAGAGTGCGGCGCGGGCTTTGATTGATCAGGTGGCAGCGTGTTGTCGTCAGGCATCGGGCGCGTCCTGTCGAAGTGGAGTCAGGGCCAAACAGATAGCCTCACGCTGAAGGCGCAAAGACGCAAAACAGGACGCGAAGAGAAACATGCAACTCTTTGCGTCTGCCTTTGCGTCTTTGCGCCTCCAGCGTGAGGATTTTTCATCAACGCACGCTCACCTGCACATGGTTGGCTTCGAGCGCGTTACCGGTGGCGCGTTGCAGTTCGGCAATCGACTTGTTGAGTTCCGTCTGCGCGCGCAGTTCGTTGCCGCGTGCGGTGGCGAGCGCCGTCTGGCGTTCTAACACGAGGAAGATTGTTGACTGCCCCGCGTCGAATCGGCGCTGCTCGCTCGCGTACTGTTGCTCTGAGGCATCGCGTGCGACGGCCGCGGCGCGCAAACGCGACTCGGCCGTGCGCGTCTGCTGCAAAGCGTTGCGCACGTCCACCTGTATCAACTGCTCCAACTGCTCGCGTTGCGTCTTGATGCGCTCGCCTTCGATGAGTGAACGCCCAAGCTGCGCTTCGGCCGTGCGATTGCGCAAGGGTAGATTCAACTGCACGCCCACGCGCACGTTGTTGAAGCGATTCGCGGCCAAGTTTGTGAGCGACTGCCCGACGCCGCCGATCAGTTCCGGCGCGATCCCTTGCGTGGCCGTCGCGGGCAGAGGTTGCAGTCCGGCGATGATCGAGAGTTGATTGACGCGGTCACGCAGGATCGCGTTCTGCGCGGTCAACGGATTCGATGTGTTGGCGAGCGTGCCGGCGAATCCGACGAGACCGTAGCTGCCGACGAGATCAAGTTGCGGCCTCGTCTGCTCGCGCGCCAGCCGCGTGTCCAACTCGTTGATCGCAGCGAGCACATCCGACTGTTGCACCTCGGGCCGCGCACTCAGAGCCGCCTCCATTGCTTCCGGTAAAGTGATGGCGGGCGGCTGTACGTCCACCGTGTCGGTCGGCACAAGCGCATAGTTCCACACGTCGGACATGCGGTTCTCGGCAATTTGATTCTTGAGTGTGTTCTCCGCGCGGTTCACATCGTCGAGCGCCGTGTAGACGCTCTGCTCGAAGCCTGAGACCTGCGCTTCGGCCGCGACCACGTCAATCGGCGCGAGCATGCCTTCGGCGACCAGCCGCTTGTTGTGTTCAAGCTGCGCGCGCGCGTCGCGCACGGCGTCGCGTTGCACTTGTAGATTGCGGAGCGCAAAGACCAAATCCCAATACGAACGCTGTACGTTCGTGATCGTCTCGATGGCGCGCTGGCGAAACTGCGCGTCGGTCAAGCTCAGATTCTTCTTTGCGATCTCGATGCGCTGCCGGTTCTGATCAAAGCGCAAGCCGCGCAGAAGCGGCTGCGTGTAGCTGAACGTGAGCGCTTGCTGATATTGCGGGACGAGCGAGACGAACAGGTTGTCGGTCGTCAACCTGACGCTCGAAGCGTCCACGCGATAACCGCCGCCGCCCTTCGGCACGAGGCCCTCGAAGCGGAACGTGCCCGTTATGTCCGACTGTGTGACCGCGCTGCCCGTGCCGCCACTCAGGAGGCTCGCCGAAGGCGTCTTCGTGCGCTCGTAGTAAGAGAGCGATGTGAGGCGCGGATCATAGACGCCACGTGCGCCGAGCAGATCGAACTCCGCGACGCGCACGTTCTGCCGCGCGACCTCTATGTCCTTGTTGTTCTTCAGCGCCAGCTCAATCGCTTCGCGCAAGCCCAACGGATGCTGCTCGGTCATGTCCACGCCGACGCGGCCGAGTTCTGGGAACGGCGCGGGCGCGGACTTGTAATCGGGCGCAATCTGCGGCACGGACAGAGGCAACTCGCGCGGCGCGGCCGCCGGCACACTCTCACGCCCCGGCGCAGATGGATTTTGCGGCGGCGTGATCTGCGACCCTTGCGGCGAAGTGGCCGGCCCACCTTGCGGGTTCGGTGGATTCAACGGCGCTTGCGGCGGCGCGGCCGGTTGCGATGCGTTCGGGTTCTGCGTCACGGGCGTCTGCGGCCCTTGCGGCGCAGGCTGCGCGGACTGTTGCGCCTGCGCGTTCGGGTCGAGCGGAGCAGTGTTCGCCGGCGGCGCAGATGGTGTCTGTCCCGGCGGCGTGTTGGCCGAAGGGGCGGGCGTTTGTGTGCCGCTCGTTGCCGGTGGCGCAGTTTGCGTCGTGCTGCCCGCAGGCGGCGGCGTGAACGGTGGCGTCGTGCTCTGCCCCGGTTGTTGCCCGAACTCTGTGACCTCGTCGCTCTTAACGGTCGTTAAGTCCGTGCGGCGCTCTTTCGCGTCCGCCAACAACGATGGGGCTTGCGTTGTCTGTTGCGCGTGCACGTTCGGCGCACTGAGCGCACTGAGCGTCAGCGCGGCGACAGCTAAAAGTTTTTTCGTCAGATGATGGCTCATAAATAATTTGCGATCTCAAATTTGCAAATTGAGATCAGTCTGCAAACTAAACCTTGCCGAACAGCGTGCCTGCGGCCGTCGCGGCACGCCGCCGCGCCCACGCGAATGCGCCGCCGATGGTGTCGGCCGCGCGTCCCCAGACTTTGCTGCGCCCCAGATCATCCCAGAGCGAATAGAAGACCGGCACGGCCAAAAGCGTGAGCAGCAGACAGAGCGTCTGCCCGCCGACGACGAGCACGCCGATTGATCTGTTTGTGCCCGAACCGGGGCCGCTGGAGACGACGAGCGGCATCATGCCGGCGACGAGCGCGATGGTCGTCATCAAGATCGGCCGCAAGCGGTCGCGGTTCGCTTGAATGATCGCGTCGTGGCGATCAAGTCCTTGCGCGCGCAACTCGTTCGTGTGATCGATCTGCAAGATCGCGTTCTTCTTCACCACGCCGAACAAGAGCAGTAGACCTAAGCCCGAAAAGATGTTGACTGTCTGCCCGGTTACGAGGAGCGCGAGGATGCCGAAGGGAATGGCGAGCGGCAGCGTCAGCAGGATCGTGATCGGGTGAATGAACGATTCGAACTGCGCCGCGAGCACCATGTACATGAAGATGAACGAGAGCGAGAAGGCGAGCAGGAAGTAGAAGCCCGCCTTGCCCAACTCCTTCGAGCGCCCGGCCAAGCCCGTCGAATAGCCCGGCTCGATGTTCATCGTCTTGACGTAATCGTTCAGCGCGGCGATGACCGCCGCTTGCGAGCCGCCGGGGCGGACGTTCGCGGTCAGCGTCACCTGCCGCTGCCTATTTAAACGCTCAATCGCCGATGGCCCCGTGCCCTCTTCAATCCGCACGAGATTATCGAGACTGACCCAGCCGACCTTGCTTGATGTGGCGAACAGCCGCGACAGATTCTCTTTGCTCGCGCGCGCCTCGCCCATCGAGCGCACGCGCACGTTGTCCTGATCCACGCCCCGATTAAAGGTCGAAACCTTCTGCCCGGCGACGAGCACGTTGAGGCCTTGCGCGATGTCGCCCACGCGCACGCCCAGATCGGCCGCGCGCGGGCGGTCGATCTCGACGCGCAGTTCGGGCTTGCCGTTGATCAAAGTCGAGTCCACGTCCACCACGTCGGGGAGCGTCTTCATCTTCTGCATCAACTGCTCGGAGTATTGCGTCAGCTTTTGCAGATCAGGGCCACCGATGACGTACTGTATGTCCGCGTTGCGGAAGCCGCCGCCGGAGATCGCCTGCACCTGCTGCACGCTCGTGCGCAGGTTCTGCGGATACTTAGCAAGCAGGTTACGCGCCTTGACCATCAGCGCGACCTGCGAATCTTTGCGCTGTTTCAGATCGGCAAGTTTGACGTAGATCGAAGCGCTGTTAACCAATTCCTGTTGCCCGCCGCCGATGGTGACGAGCGTATCGGTCACGCCGGGCAACTGGCGCACGTCCGCAGCGATGCGTTCGACGAGCGTCGCGGTCGAAGCGAGCGTCGTGCCTTCAGGCGCGCGCACACTGACCTCAAACTGCGATTGATCGTCTACGGGCAGAAAGTTTTTGCCGACCAGCATGAAGAGCGGCACGATGCTGATGATGACGAGCAGGCACAAGCCCACCACAACCCAGCGGTGCGCCATCGACAATTCGAGCAGCCACTTGTACGTGCGATCAATCGGCTTGTAGAAGCGCCCTTCCTTCGAGTTGTGCGCCCGCGCGCGCGGCGACGGTACGCTTGATGTGTGTTGCTCTTCCTGCGCCTGCGCGTCCGGCTCGCCTGCCACGACGCGCGACTCGTCGGCCAGACCTACGGGCGCATCGCCCTGCGACGGCTCGCTCCCAACCGCCGCCGAAAGCTGGTGCTGCTTACGTCGGAGCAGACGCGCGGCCAGCATCGGCGTCAGCGTGAACGAGACGAGCAGAGAGACGGCGATGGCGAACGAAGAGGTGAAGCCGAACGACGACATGAAGCGCCCGACGATACCTTGCATGAAGCCAACCGGGATAAAGACGGCGAGCAAGCTAAGTGTCGTGGCCATCACGGCGAGGCCAATCTCTTTCGTGCCCTCAATCGCCGCTTGAAACGGCGGCATGCCCTTCTCTTCGACAAAGCGGAAGATGTTTTCAAGCACGACGATGGCGTCGTCAATCACGATGCCGACCATCAGGGTCAACGCCAGCATCGTGATCTGGTTGAGCGTGTAGCCCATCGCGGCCATCAAGCCGAACGTGGCGATGATGGATGTCGGGATCGCAATCGCCGCGATGAACGTCGTGCGAATGTTCCAGAGGAATAGAAAGACGACGATGGCCGCGAGGATGCCGCCTTCGACCAAGTGCGTCTCAATCGATTCGACCGCCGCTTTAATGAAGATCGACTGGTCGCCGACGATCTCCGTCTTCATGTTCGCGGGCAGCGTCGCCTGAATCTCTTTGAGCCGCTCCTTCACTGCGTCTGCCACCGCCACCGTATTCTGCCCCGACTGTTTCGAGACGGTGAGCGTAACAGCCGGCGTGCCGTTCAGGAGCGCCGCCGTGCGCATCTCCTCCGTGCCGTCTTCGGCGTAACCGATGTCCGAGAGCTTCACCGGGTATGTGCCGCGCGTCGAGATGGCGATGTTGTTGAAGTCGGCCGGGTTCTGGATGCGGCCCAACGTGCGCACCGTCAACTCGCGCGTGCCCTCGTCCACGCGCCCGCCCGGCACTTCCATGTTCTGCTGCTTCACGGCCGCCACGACTTCCGGCACGGTCACGTTGAAGGCGCGCATCTTGTCCGGGTCGAGATAGATTTCGATCTCGCGTTTTGCGCCGCCGAGGATTTCGACGTTGCCGACGCCGTTGATCGATTCGATCCGCTTCTTGATCTGCTTGTCGGCGATGTCCGTCACTTCGCGCAAACTGCGAGGACTTGAGACGGCGATGCGCAGGACGGGCGCGGCGTCCGTGTCGAGCTTCTGCACGGTCGGGATTTCGGCCGTTTCGGGCAGATCGTTCACGATCAGGTTGACCTTGTCGCGCACCTCCTGCGCCGCGATGTCCGCGTTTTTCTCAAGTAAGAACGTGATGAAGACCTGCGAGACGCCTTCGACCGAAGTGGAGCGCAACTCGTCTATGCCGCTGATAGTGTTGACGGCAGACTCAACCTTCTCCGTGATCTCTGTCTCGACCTCCTGCGGCGACGCGCCGGGATTGATGACCGTCACGGTGATCGTCGGCAGGTCGATCTTGGGAAAGAGATCGACGCCGAGCGAGAAGAACGAGAAGATGCCGACGACCGTCAACGATAGAATCAACATCGTCGCGAACACGGGCCGGCGGACGCAAATTTCTGCAAGTTTTTGCATGATTAGAATTGATCCATTTGTTCATTGACTCATTGATTCAATGAATCAATTTCTTCATTGGCGCACTTGCGCGCCGTCCTTCAACTGTTCCGTGTTGCTCGTCGCGACGATGTCGCCTGCGTTGAGACCGGTCTTGATCTCGACGAGGTCGCCCTCCGTCTGGCCCGTTTGGACGACGTGCTCTTCGACGCGCCCATCCTTAATCACAAAGACGCGGCTCGCGTTGTCCTGCGTGCGAACGGCGCGCGCGGGTACGAGCACGGCCGGGTCGGCTTTTGGTGAAATAATGCGGACGGTGGCGAACTGGCCCGGCTTCAACAGGTTCTGGCCGTTATCGACTTCCGCTTCGACCGTGAGCGTGCGCGAGGCGGCCGTGACGTTCGGCGAGATGCGCGCGATGCGCCCGGCGAACGTGCGATCCGCGTAGGCGCTCGTCGCGACCGAGACGCTCTGACCGGGCTGCACGGTCGAGATGAACTGTTCGGGAATGTCTATGCGCAGCCGCAAGGGGTTGGTGCGCACGATGGTCGCGATCTTCGAGGCGGTCGTGACGTATTCGCCCACGTCCGCCGGCCGGTCGGCGACGTAGCCGCCGATGGGCGCGTAGACGACAGCATCACGGATCGCTTTCTCGGCCTGTGCGACCTGCGCTTGCGCGGCCTGTGCAGCAGCGCGCGCAGTGGCGACGCCCGCGAAGTTCTGCCGCGCGGCGGCGAGTTGCGCCTCGTATTGCTGCTGCAACTGATCGCGCTGCGCCTTCTGTTGATCGTAAGCCGAGCGCGACACGTCGCCCGATTCCAGCAACTGCGCGAAGCGGCGCAACTGCTTCTCGGCGAGATCGAGCGCGGCCTTCGCGGAGCCGACCTCCGCCACGCGGTTCGGATCAAACGCCTGACCGGGGCGCAGCCCGATCTTCTCTTCCGCCTGCCGCACGGCCGACTGCCCTTGTTGCGCTTGCGCCTGTAATTGCGTGAGCCGCAAGCGCGCGTCCGCATCGTCGAGCCGGACGAGCACCGCGCCCTTCTGCACGTAGCTGCCGAGGTCGACGCCGACGGCCAAGACCTTGCCGGCGACGGTCGGCGCTACGTCCGTCTGTTCGTCGGCGGCGAGACTGCCCGTTGCTTCAATGAAGCGCGGCAGGTCGCGCACGATTGCCGCGGCGGTCGTCACCTGCACAGCTTCGGGCGTCGGTTGCGCGTTGGCGTTCTTCGCCTTCGCGTCGCTGCGTGCGCCGCCGCAGGCGCTCAAGAGCGCCGTATCGAAGAGGGCGAGCACGATTAACAGAAGCGTTAATTTATTGCGGGAGATCATCATTAAAACCTGCTGCTTAAGATGGATACCAACCTTGGGCCGTGCCCAAGCTATGACCCGTTATGGCTATTTGCTGCCTTTTTGTTTGCGCGTGGGCGCTGTCGCAGCAGTAGTAACGCTGCGCTTCGGTTTGATGTTCGGCGCGACGGTGATGCCACCGAGGATGATGTTCGTGAACTCCTGCGCGGCGCGTTCGTTCGGGATGTCGAGCAAGCTACGGCGCTTGTCCCAGAGCGTGTTGTTGAGCGAATGATGAATGATCATGCCGAGGAAGGCGCGCACCGCCACAGCCGGCGCGACCGCGCGGAACGCGCCGTCACGCTGGCGTTCGCGTATGTAGCCGCCGAGCAGTTCATACATCTGGCGCACGTTGCGGTCGAAGAATAGTTCGACGAGTTGATGTTCTTCGAGCGCGGCGTGCGAGAGCAGGCGCATAAACTCCGTGTCCTGCTCGTGGTGGCGCATCATGGCGAGGGCCAGTGTTTCAAAGACCGCGCGGTCGTCCTTGCGTGCGATGGCTGCGCCGAGCAGTTGACACGGGTCGAGACCGCCGACGCACGCCTTGTGATCGAGAATAGCGCGGTAGAGTTCTTCCTTCGTCGCGAAGTGGCGAAAGACCATCGCCTCGGAGACGCCCGCGCCTTGAGCGATCTCTCTGGTCGTCGTGCCGCGAAACCCATGCTGCGAAAACAGGCGCATCGCGACGCCCAAAATCTGCTGGCGGCGCGCTTCGCCCGCCATGCGCCCACTGGCGACGCCTGCGCCTGTGCCCGCCGCTACGTCAACTGCTCTGGTCAAAATCGCAACCTCGCTCCGGTTAAACTGCCGTCGATTAAAAGTAAGTACTTACTTACCAGACTCGGTGCAGCCTGTCAAGTGAGCCAAGAAAATTCGTGTGGCCTAGGCCGAGAGTGCGTTTCCGCGCTGTACTGTTCCCGACCTTGCGCTATAATCGCCGTACCTTTTCACAACAAGGTGAAAGCGTTGGGTCGTCCCTCGCGGCGTGTACGATGCGCGCGCGTTGTGGGCTTTGCCGCCGACCGGCAAGCCTGCTACGTGTCGGCACATCGTTTGCACCCCGACCTCTGGAAAACCATGTTTCGCGGATGTGGCTGAAGCGGCCCCGCCCGCCGGAATCAAGTGAAAGACTTTAATTAACGCGAAGGAGAACCAGCGTATGTCACAGAACATCAACAATCCGACCGACCCGACCAGCGGCTCGACCGGCACGGGCAACACCTCGACGACGGGCACGACCGGCACAGGCGGTGGCGGCAGTCTGCAACCAACCGGCGGCACGACCGGCGCGGGCACAGGCACAGCCACGGCGACGGCGCGCGAAGGCATCACCGCGACGGCACAGGAGTACGGGCAGAAGATCGCCGACGCGGCCGCGCAGGCGAAAGACTATGTGAGCGACAAGGTGTCGGTCGTCGGCGACAAGTTCAAGGACTTGCAGAACGTGGATTACAAGCAGGTGGCGGAAGATGCCAAGACCTACGCGCGCCAGAATCCGGGGCAGGCGCTGTTGATCTCGGCGGCGGCCGGCTTCCTGTTGGGTCTACTGCTGCGCGGCTCGCGCCGTTAAGGTTAGTCTCAAAGTCTAATGTCTCAAGTCCAATGTCAAGCTATGACTTGGGACTTGGGACTTTGGACATGCGACTTAACGAAAGGAGTGTTGAGCGATGGCGGAACTTGAACGACGCGGCGCGGCCGCAGCGCCGGCCCGCGTGGACGATACGCGTCTGACCACCAACAACGCGGGCGAGATCGACGAACTGCCCGCGATGTTCGGCCGGCTGGGCGACGACGTGATGACGATGCTCGACGCCAAGCTCGGCTTAATCAAGCTTGAGTTGAAAGAGGAAGCGAGCGTCTATACGCGCACGGTTGCGATGATCGCGGTCGGCGGCGTGCTTGCGACCATTGGCTTCGCGTTTCTGAACATCATGGTCGCGTTCTTCATCTCCAAGCTGTTCGCCTCGTTCGGCGCACCCATCAGTTACGCGCTCGGTTTTCTCATCACGGGCGTGCTCTATCTGATCGTGGGCGGCGGGATCATCATGGCGATGAAGAGCCGGCTGGCGGCGCACAACCCCGCGCCGGCCCGCAGCCTTGAGGAACTCAGAAAGGATAAGCAATGGCTGAAGAACGATATTTAGGCACGGCGCGCGCACCCGAAGCGCCCGCAGACGACGCCGATGCCACAAAGGCGGAGTTGCAGCGGCGCATGGAAGAGGCGCGCGAGTCGATCACACAGACCGTGAGCGAGATCAAAGAGACGGTGACGAATCAGTATGAGAGCGTGCGCGAGTCGATCTCGCAGACGCTCGACTGGCGCGAGCAGTATCGCCGTCGCCCCATCGCGTTCGCGGCCGGTGCGGCGGGCGTCGGGCTGCTCGTCGGCTATAGCGTCGGCAGCGCGGTCTTTGGTGAATCCGATTTCGTCGAGCGCTACCATGAAGCGGAAGGCGCGGACTACGACATTACGGACGAAGGCGGCAGTGCCCCGCGTGTGCAGACGGCGTACGCGCCGGCCGCGGCGAGTGCGCCCGCGGTGCGGCCGTCTTACAGCAGCGGCTATGAAGCGCAAGCGACGGCGGATGAGCCGGATAAGCCCGGTCTCATCGAACGCTTCAAAGAGACGCAGGCCTACGACCGCTTGCAGCAGGAGTTAGGCAACATCGGCGGGCGCGTCGTGGACGAGTTGTCGAAGACGGCGCAGCAGATTGTCTTGCCCGCGCTCCTTAGTAAGCTCAAAGACTTGATCGGTCTCGATCTGTTAACGCAACGCGAAGGCGCACAGCGCAACCGGCCTGCACAGCCGACAGGCAACGCGCAACCGAACGCCAGCGCACAAGCCGGCGGGCAGACCAACGCCGCGCCGAGCACGACAGGTGGTTACGGCTCGTCGTGAGTCGTAGACGCAATTAGCTGAAGCACGAGTTGTCACGGCGCACCACAACGCCGCGATGATCTACCATGTCTTTGCACTCGACGGGCGGGCGGCACGAGCGGCTCGCCCGTTGCCGTTTCTTGCGACCGGTCTAAACCCGATGAGCACGACAACGACAGCCGAAGCCCCGTCAGCACGCGCTACGGCTCGCGCGGCGGCGGCTGCCGAGATCGAAATTGTTCTCAACGCAGCGGCGGGCACGGCGGACAAAGCGGCGGCGCGCGCACGACTCTTGGAAGTGTTCGCGGCGGCGGGTCTGACGGCGCGTGTCGTGCTCGCGCGCAACGGCTCGGAGGTTGAAGAGTTTGCGCGGCGCGCGGCCCAAAGCGCAGCCAAGACGGTCGTCGCGGGCGGCGGCGACGGCACGCTCAGCACGGTCGCGGCGCAATTAGTTGACACTGACAAGACGCTCGGCGTGCTGCCGCTCGGCACGCTCAACCACTTCGCCAAAGACCTGCACATCTCGCTCGATCTGGATGCCGCCGCGCAGACGATCATTGCAGGCCGCGTCGCCCGCATCGATGTAGGCGAGGTCAACGGGCGCGTCTTTCTAAACAATTCGAGTCTGGGTCTGTACCCGCGCATCGTGCGCCAGCGCGAGCTACAGGAGCAGCACGGTCACAGTCGCTGGCTCGCCTTCCTGTGGGCGCTCGTCGTCGTCTTCAAACGCTTCCCGTTCCTGCACGTGCGGCTGAGCGCCGACGGGCGCGAACTAGACCGGCGCACACCGTTCGTCTTTGTCGGTAACAACGAATACGAGATGGACAGCTTCAACGTCGGCGCACGCGCTTGTCTCGACCGCGGGCTGTTGAGCCTGCACGTGACGCACAAGGCCGGGCGCGGGCGACTCGTCGCACTGGCCCTGCGTGCGCTCTTTGGCCGGCTGCGTGCGGCCAAGGATTTCGACTCGCTCTGCGCCCGCGAAGTCTGGGTCGAGACGCGGCGCGCGCGCTTGAGCGTCGCCACCGACGGCGAGATCACTGTCATGCACACGCCGCTCCATTATCGCGTGCGGCCGGGCGCGCTGCGAGTTATTGTGCCGCGCAATGAGGATTGAACTTTTATTTATTGCTGAATGAGATGGTAATAGGCAGTTCACTACAGAGACACAGAGGGGCACAGAGGCTCGAATAGCCTGCAAGCTTCCGTGCCATCTCTGTGTCCTCTGTGTCTGCGGTGGTGCATCGCCCCTTGTCAGACGCTCAACTGAAGATGAACTAAACATCGTGCGTACTCTTGTGCACCTTTCCGATCTCCATTTCGGGCGGCTCGATGAGCGGGTCGTGGGGCCGCTGCTCGCGCAGGTTAACGAACTTGAGCCGGATGTCGTGGCCGTGTCGGGCGATCTGACGCAGCGGGCACGGACGGAGCAGTTCAAGGCGGCGCGCGCGTTTCTGGATGCACTGCCGCGCGTGCCGCAGATCGTCGTGCCGGGCAATCATGATGTGCCGCTCTACAACGTCGTCGCGCGGTTCGCACAGCCGCTCGACAAGTATCGCGCGCACATCACACGCGATCTCGAACCGTTCTATGCCGATGAAGAGATCGCTATTTTGGGCATCAACACGGCCCGCTCGCTCACGATTAAGTATGGGCGCGTGAATCGTTTGCAGATCGCGCGCATACGCGAACGACTCTGCGCCGTCGGCGACGCGGTTACGAAGATCGTCGTGACGCATCACCCGTTCGACGTACCCGTGGGCGCGGACGAACGTGATCTGGTCGGACGCGCTGAGTTGGCGATGGAGACGCTCGCCGCGTGCGGCGCGGACGTGTTGCTCGCGGGTCATCTACACGTCAGCCACACGGGGCACACGGCGAAGCGTTATCGTATCCGCGGCCATTCGGCGCTCGTCGTCCAAGCGGGCACGGCCACCTCGACGCGCGGGCGCGGTGAGACGAACTCGTTCAACGTCCTGCGCATCAAGCATCCTTACATCAACGTCCAACGGCTCGCGTGGCGACCTGAGCAGGAGGCGTTCACGCCCGCATCGAGCGAACACTTCAGGCACACAGCTGATGGCTGGGT
The DNA here is from genome assembly GCA_045807745.1 of Pyrinomonadaceae bacterium. Taxonomy (GTDB): domain Bacteria; phylum Acidobacteriota; class Blastocatellia; order Pyrinomonadales; family Pyrinomonadaceae; genus QHXQ01. Next base: position 104,060 of record JBJMGT010000012.1, on the reverse strand, counting down.
GCGCCTCTCTGACGAAGCCGCCGCCGGCATCGCTTACGACGAACAGACGGACGCGCTGCAACCGCACGCGCCGGCCGCCGCAACACAAAACTAACGACGTAGAGCCAAGCGCGCCGGAACAACTACGGTGCAAGCGGTTTCTAAAACTGCGCGCGCCGGGTGGCCCTGAATTTGACACCGGCGAAAGCCGCCCTCTAGACTGCGCGTTGGTTGCCCTACCCCTTGTCCCTAACGCTTTGTAGCCCCGACGGAGGAATCTTCACATGCTCAATCGCAACGTTCGCTTCAGTCTGTGTGCCGCCCTGTGTGCCGCCGCCCTGCTCTTCGTGCCCGCACGGCTTGCGGCACAAGACAAAGATCAACTCGCGGCCGAGCGCGAGCGCGCCATCAAGCTCATGCACGAAGGCAACGCGGTCGAAGCGCTGCCGATATTAGAAAAGCTGACAGAAGCGTTGCCGAACGATGGCGCGCTGATGTTCTATCTCGGCGTCGCTGTCCTCGCCAACGGGCAGACGGTCAAAGATGCGGAGGCGCGCAAGCAGGTCAACATACGCGCGCGCGCGGCGCTGCTTAGGGCGAAGGAGTTGGGCTTCAGTGCCCCGCTGCTCGATTCGCTGTTGGAGTCCCTGCCAGCGAGCGGCGAAGCGAAAGAGGCCACTTTCTCCGCCAACAAAGAGGCCGACGCGGCGATGCGCGCGGGCGAGACGGCGTTTGCGCGCGGCGCGCTCGACGAGGCGTTGGCTGCTTACAAGCACGCGCTCGAACTCGATCCAAAACTTTATGAGGCGGCGCTCTTCGCGGGCGACTCGCTCATGCAAAAAGGCCAACTCGACCAAGCGGCCGAGTGGTATGCACGCGCCGTCTCGATCAACCCCGACCGCGAGACGGCCTATCGCTATTCGGCGACGCCGTTGATGAAGCAGGGCAAACTGGACGAGGCGCGCGCGCTTTACATCGAAGCGGTCATCGCCGAGCCGTACAACCGGCTGGCGTGGGGCGGGCTGGCGCAGTGGGCGCAAGCCGCCAACGTCGCGCTCGCGCACCCGCGCGTCGATGTTCCGACCAGCGTCACGCCGCTCAAGGACAACAAGCTGACGATCAATCTCGATCCCAGCATGCTCGATGATAAGAAAGACAGCGCCGGGCGCGGCGCGTGGATGTTCTATGGCATCACGCGCGCCGCTTGGGCGACGAGCGAATTCGCCAAAGCCTATCCGAACGAGAAGACGTATCGCCACAGTCTGCGCGAGGAAGCGGCGGCGCTCGGCGGCGTGGTTGAAGCGGTGAAGCAGCGGCAGAAGGATAAGAAGATCAAAGAACTCGATCCGTCGCTCGTCAATCTCGTCAAACTCAACGACGCCGGCCTACTCGAAGCCTACATCCTGCTCGCGCGCCCCGACGAAGGCATTGCGCAGGACTATGAAACATATCGCAAGGAGAACCGCGACAAGCTGCGCCGTTATCTGGTGGAATACGTCACGGCGAACAAACAATAACTCGCGGGCGGTGCAAGCGCGATAATGAGGCAGACAATTAAGGGGCGCGCGCGGCATACCGCGCGCGCCCCTTAATTGTTACATGCCATCCAAGTGTGTGCCGCCCAGCTTAACGCGGCGGCGCGGGTTTGCGCGGCAGCTTTTCGTCACGCATGGCAGTTTGATAGACGAAGGCGGCCATGATCGTCGCGGCCTGTTTCATGTCGTCCGCTTGGACGCGGTCGAACACGTCCATGTTCGAGTGGTGCGTGCGCGTGTCGTATTCAATCTCGTCCTGGATGAATTGGAAGCCGGGCAGACCTATACGGTCGAACGAGAGGTGATCCGTGCCGCCCGTGTTCGAGAGCGACAAGGTCTCCGCGCCCAGCGCGCGGAACGGTTGCAGCCACTGGCGGAAGAGCGGCCCGACCGCGTTGTTGCCTTGCAGATAGACGCCACGGATTTTGCCCGTGCCGTTATCGAGGTTGAAGTAGGCGTCGAACTTTTCGTAGTCGGGTTGGGTGACAAGTTTCGACGGCGCGGGCGTGGGACGTGGGGCGGCGGCGGGCGTCGCTTCAGTCGGCCCCGGTGGAGGCGTCGGCGTCGGGCTTGGTGCGACCAGTTCGCCGAAGTGCTGTTTGACGTAAGCCGCTGAGCCGAGCAAGCCCTCCTCTTCGCCCGTCCAGAGCGCGACGCGGATCGTGCGGCGCGGTTGGAGGCCCGCCGCCTTGATGATGCGCGCGGCCTCCATCGCGACGGCGACGCCCGCGCCGTTGTCGGTCGCGCCCGTCCCGCCGTGCCACGAATCCATGTGCCCGCCGAGCATCACGACCTCGTCCTTCAGATCGCTGCCCGGAATCTCCGCGACCGTGTTGTAGCTCATCAAATCCTGATCGTGAAACTGCACGTCCAAGTTGACAGTCATCTTCACGCGCTCGCCCGCTTGCAGCATACGCATGATGCGGTTGTAGTGCTCCGCCGCCAAGACCATCTGCGGCACGATCTTCGGCGCATCTTTGTCATAAGGACTGAGCCGGCGCGGCGCGCCGGGGCCGAATGCGGGTGCGCCCGGCGGTGCGGGCGGCTGCGGCACGGTGGCTGACTGTACGAAGAGCGTGCCGCCGTCGCCGCGACCGGGATCGACAAGAAGCGCCGCCCCCTCGTTCGTGTAGAACTGCAACTTCGCGGCGTTGAATCTGGCCGCCGCAATCGCATCCGGGTTCTGTTGGAAACGACGCGGCGGGGCGGTCGCCGGGTCTGCCGCATCGGCGAGCGCAAGCAGACTCTTCTCATCGTGGCGCGTACCGAGCGGCGTGAAGTGCGCCTGCACCTCGCGCATCGGCCCCGTCAACACGATCGCGCCTTTGAGCTTGCCCGCGTACTTCGCGCGCAACTCCGCCTCGTCCTTCGCGTCAATGTACATCACGTCGGCCGTCAAGGGCTCCTGCGTGCCCGGCGACCAGGCTTTCGGGTACGCGATGACGGGGAAGCCCTGCGGCTCGACGACCTCGGCCGAGAAACGCTTCAAAGACCAGCCGCGCCCGAACGGGCCCCACGCTTCGAGGTGCGCGTTCTGCAAACCCCACTTGGTCATTTGATCGCGCGTCCACTCGTTCGCGCGCTTCGCGTTCGGCGACGCGGTCAGGCGCGCGCCGATCACGTCGGACAGATAGCTCAAGGTCTGCATCACCTGCGAGCGGTTCATGCCCTCGTCTTTGATCTTCTCAATCGGATCGTTCGGATCAGGTGTGGGCGTCGGTTGCGCCTGCGGTTGTTGCAGGGTCGGTGCGATTGTGGCCTGCGCGCGTTGTTGCTGCGCGCGGATGACGAAGCTGGGCGTGAGCAGCGCGCAGAACAGGACGGCGACGGCTGTGCGTCGAAGCATGGCAGTTGGGTCTCCTTCGTTTGTAAATCGGTGTGACGAGCTAGCCGAGTGCGGGTGAGTATACTCCTACCAGGCCAAATTGTTTCAATGATTTGGATGAAGAGACAAAAAAGCGGGCGGACTCAAACGAAGTCCCGCCCGCCCAATCCCTTACCAATGTAAGCCCAAATCAATGAGCCACGCGCGAGCCTGTGCGCGTATCCGTCGTCGGCGTCGGCACAGTCGGCGGCAGCGCCTCGCTCTGGTAGTCGCACTCCTCGTTGGCGCACTTGCGCGTCGTGCCCTTCTTCGTCGTCTTCTCTAAGAGGAACGGCGCGTGACACTGCGGGCATGGCTCGGCGACCGGCTTGTCCCAGTAGACGCGGTCGCACGCCGGATACTCCGAACAGCCGTAGAAGGCTTTGCCGCGCTTCGACTTCTTGACCACGATCTCGCCGCGACAACCGGGGCGCACGCACGCGACGCCCGTCGTCTCGCGCTTGATAAACTTGCACGTCGGATAGTTCGAGCAGGAGACGAACTCGCCGAAGCGGCCCTGTCGTCTGACCAAATGTGCGCCGTCCAACGGGCACGTCTCGTCGAGCGGCACGGGCGCGGCGGCGACCACGCCGCTCCGGCTGATCTTGCGTATGTTGCGACATTCGGGATAGCCCGTGCAGCCGAGGAACTGCCCGAACCGCCCGCGCTTCAAAGCCATTGGCTTGCCGCACAACTCGCACACTTCCGCCTCTGCCGTTTCAGCGCCGCCGGCCACTTTCGCCTCCGTCGCCTTTGCGCCGTCGTCGTCAGTCGCAGCCGGCGTCTTCTTCGCGATCTCGCGCGTCGTGCGACACTCTGGATAGTTCGAGCAGGCGAGGAACTGACCGAAGCGCCCGAACTTGATGACCATGCCAGCGCCGCAGTTCTCGCACACTTCGTCGGTTGGGATCGCCTGCTGCTTCGCCGCCTTCATCTGCTGCTCGGCGGTTTTGAGATCGCGCGCGAACTTGCCATAGAACTCATGCAGCGCCGCCGTCCAACCGAGTTTCCCTTCCTCGATCTCGTCCAACTCCTCTTCCATCCGCGCCGTGTATGACTCGTTAAAGAGATCGTCGAAGCTGGCGACGAGCAGATCGTTCACGGTCGTGCCGAGCGCCGTCGGATGAAACCGCCCTTCGTGTTTTTCGACGTACTCGCGATCAAGGATCGTCGTCATGATCGCCGCATATGTCGAAGGCCGCCCGATGCCCTTCTCTTCGAGCGCCTTAACGAGCGTCGCCTCCGTGTAGCGGGGCGGCGGCTCGGTGAAGTGCTGTTCGGGCGTGATCAAATTGAGCGTCAACGCGTCGCCCGCCTGTACTTGCGGCAGACGCCGCGCTGCCTCTTCATCCTCTTCCGACTTCTCGTCGCGCCCTTCTTCGTAGACGCGCAGGAAGCCATCAAACTTTAAGACTGAGCCGGTGGCGCGGAACAGGAAGCGCCCGGCCGCGATGTCAATCGTCGTCTGATCAAAGATGGCCGGCATCATCTGCGATGCGACGAAGCGTTGCCAGATCAGGCGATAGAGTTTCAACTCGTCTGCGCCGAGGAAACGCGCGACCGAATCGGGCGTGCGCGCAATGTCCGTCGGGCGAATGGCCTCGTGCGCGTCCTGCGCGTCCTTCTTCGAGCGATAGTGTATGGCCTTCTCCGGCAGATACTCCGCGCCGTATTGCGTGCCGACGAAATCGCGCACTTCATTCAAGGCCGCTTCCGACACGCGCGTCGAGTCGGTGCGCATGTAGGTGATGAGACCGACCGAGCCTTCCGCGCCCAACTCCACGCCCTCGTAGAGCCGCTGCGCAACCATCATCGTGCGCTTCACGGCGTAACCGAGCTTGCGCGCCGCCTCCTGTTGTAGCTTCGACGTGATGAACGGCGGCACAGGGTTGCGCTTCCGCTCCTTCGTCGTTACGTCCGCGACTTGATAATCTTCCGTCTCTGCCTCGCGCACGATCTCAGCCGCCTGTGCTTCGTTGGCGATCAGAATTTCATTCTTCTTCAGCTCATTATCAAAGCCGCCGGTCTTCACCGTCTGCTCGCCGATGCGCAACAGGCGCGCGTCGAACGCGGGCGGCACAGCGCCCGCGACGTTCGCCGTCACCGTCCAGTATTCAGTCTTGATAAACTGCTCGATCTCGCGTTCGCGCTCGACGACCATGCGGAGCGCCACCGACTGCACGCGCCCCGCACTCAAGCGCCCGCCGACCGTGCGACACAGGAGCGGCGAAACTTTGTAACCGACCAAACGATCCAGCACGCGGCGCGCCTGTTGCGCGTCCACCAAGTGCTTGTCGATCTCCTTCGGTTCTTCAAACGCCGCCTGCACCGCGCGCTTGGTGATCTCGTTGAACATCACACGGAAGGCCGGTTTCTTCGGCCGCTTGGGCACAATCTCTTCCGCCAAGTGCTGGCAGATCGCTTCGCCTTCGCGGTCGGGGTCGGCGGCTAAATAAATCGCGTCGGCTTCGCGCGCGGCCTTTTTCAGATCGCTGACGATCTTTTTGTTGTTCCGCTTCTTCGCATCGGGGATGACCTCATAGGTCGGCTCGAAATCCTTCTCGACATCGACGCCCAAACCTTTCGACGGCAAGTCCTTGATATGGCCAAGCGAGGCCATGACGCGATAATCCGCGCCCAGATATTTGCCAATCGTTTTGGCCTTGGCGGGCGACTCGACTACGACTAAATTTTTACCCATTTAACCTACTCTACCTCAGCACACAAGCGCGCAACCGACTTGCGCGCTTGCCTGCAAACATTACTTCGTTTGGGGTCAATCCCCTCCCCGGTTGCCCGTTTAGATGCCGCCCGCAGCCATTTCGCTGGCTCGCCTGCTCGGTCTATTTGCCCAACCTTGGTGTACAAATCGCGCTGCAAAAACTTGTGCGCAAGTGGTGCACGTCCGTTTTTGGCCGGCTGAGCGGGCGAGAATAGCATCATGCGGGAAGCCGCTGTCAAATCGGCACAGACTTTTCGCGCGCCGGCGGCGACCATGCATCAGGTGTGCGCGCGGGCGGAACTGTTGGCTGCATTTAGTGTGCGACTCGCCGCCGGGAGCGCCGGCATCTCTGCTCGCATTGAGCACAATAGCGCGAATAAATGAGGCGCTAAGTTTCAACGTTGGCGGGCGACGAGCACCTGGAAGCGCGCTTGAGCACGCTTTGGCGGGCTGTAGGGTGCCCCGCGCGCCCGGCAGCACGCCCTCAGTTGCACCTTGCTATTAGGCAACAGCGCGGGCGGAATCTTGGCGACTTAAACGGCCGGCGTTTGCGTGTGCGTTGAGGACGCGGCACGCCCACGGATGATGCGCCGCAGCTTCATGCGGGCTTTGTGGAGTTGTGATTTTGAAGTGCCGACAGCGCAGCCGAGCAGGCGCGCGATCTCTTCGTGCTCATAGCCCATCGCGTCGTGCAGCAGAAAGACGGCGCGATAACCGGGCGGCAATTGCGCGATGGCCAAGTCGAGCGCGACGCGCTCGATCATATGTACCGGCCCACCACGTTGGGCCGACGTGCCGAGGGCCGCTTGCGGCACGTCCTCCAAAGGCGATTGATCTTTCCGCGTCTTGCTTTTGCGGAAGTGCATCAAGACCTGATTTACGGTCAGCCGGTGCAACCACGTGGTAAAACTCGACGCACCGCGAAAGCTGCCGATCTTGTGGCAGAGGTGGACGAAAATTTCCTGCGTCAAATCTTCTGCCTCCGCCACGTTCTTAGTCATGCGCAGGCACAGGCTGTACACGCGCCGGTGGTGCGACAGGTAAATCTGCTCGAAGGCCTGCATGTCGCCGCGCGCCGCCTGTTGCGCCAATTCGTAGTCCGACGCATGCATCGGCGCACTCGCAAGGTTGGATACATCTGTGCCCCACGGTTGTAAGACTTGCGTTTCAATCATGATTTATGTTCGTTGCGGCCGGGCCGAGATGACGAGGCGAGCGAGCGCCCCGCTCAGTGACACCATGCTCGTCGCCCCCCTTTGCCACGAGTGGCAGAGCACTGGACGAGGTCGGGCGCACTCGCTCGCCTGTGCTCGTCACCGCCGGGGAGTTGATGTCTGATCAAACGGCGCGGGCGGCGGCGTGTCCGGCACTACGCCCGGTTCGCCTTCGTCCACGACTCTGACCTTGCTGCGGTACTGTTTGTAATCCTTGTAGCGCACGAGCATGCGCAGGTGTACGGTCTGCCCCTTTGGAAAGACCAACTCGTCGTCCGCGTAGGTGTAGGTTGGAAACCAGTACTTGCCGTCGATCTGTTCGCGGTAAGTCTCGAAGGTGGGGAAGCGCTGCTTGCCTTCGGGCACGCCTTTGCCGCGCACCTTCACGATCTGCAAGTCGCGTCTGTCCACCCAGACGCGCCCTTGAAAGAAACGCTCGCTGACATTCTTCGGCAAGATCTTTGGCGCGACATCGAAGACGTAAGTATCGAGTTCGTCGAGCCGCTCCTCGCCCGCGTATGTAAAGTTGTACTGCTCGATCTTTGCCACTTCGAGCGCGAATGGCTGCACGCCGCCCAAGTCTTCCAAGTCTTCCTGCGTAAAACTGATCTCGGTCAGCGTCGCGGGCGGGAAAAAGGTGATGTGCTCGAAGCGCCCGCCCTGATTATCAAACGCGAACTGCGAGACGCGGTGATACTCGCCGGAGATTTCTCCGCCCATGCCGATGGTCTGCACGGTCGCGTCGCGCGTGAACGAATAGTTGCTGAGCGCGCGCCGGAACTCCGTCTCCTTGGTCGTGAAGGCGCGCACGATGCGTTCGACATCAACCGGCGCGTGTGCGGCGGCCGCAGGAGCAGACGGTTGCTGCGCTTGGCCCACGACCGCCCACATGAACAAACAAACGACTGAGTTGAGTAAGAGAAGGCGTCTCATGTCATCCTCAAATGCGGCCGGGCGGCGAATAATTGAATGAACGCCCGTGGCCGTTTATGAAATCGGTGGCGGCCGCTCACGGCGGCGCGCATAAACATTCCGTCGCGTTGGCTGTAAGACGCTCGTTGCGCGACCCAAGACGTAAAGAGTTGGTCAACTATATGTAAAGTTTTGTCAACGAGGGCACGTGCGTTGCGCGAAAAACTAAGGGCGCGGAACTAGTCGCTGCTAGTTCCGCGCCCTTGTCGGCTCACTAACCTTAAGCCCGCAAGCTTAAGCGTACAAGGCGGAGTTTTATCTGCCTCTACTTATTGTCGGTCGGTGGCTTGTGCTGTGATTCCCACTCAGCGTGCCGCTGCTCCATCTCCTTGTGGTGCGCGGCGAGTTGCGCCTTCTGCTCGGCCGTCAACACGGCGAAGACCTGCGACATCGCGCGGGCATGGGCCACCTCCAACTCGACCTCAATAGCCGCGTGCTTCTGCGCCGCGGCGCGCACGGCCGCCTCGTCGAACGCCGCGCCGCTCAACGGATCGGGTGCGCTGTCGTGCAGTTGCCGCAACTGCTCGTGCAGTGCCTTCGTGCTCTCGAAGGCGCTGTCCATGATCTGTTTGATCTGGGTCTTCTGCGCGTCCGTCAGATTAAGCTCACGCGCGAACGGGATGCCGCCATCGGGGCCGCCCCGCCCATGTTCGCCGGGGCCACTGTCACCGGGGCCGCCGTGCCCATGTCCGCCAAAGTGCGCCGGGCCTTGCGCGAAGCCGACTATCGCCACCAGCGCCAACGCGCCGATGAGCGCAAACAAGCTCGCGATCTTTTTCGTTCTCAAAGTTATCATGCCTTCTTCTCCTCTCAACTTCGGTCTGCCTACCGCGAGCTATCAAGCCCGCAACTGTGCACCCATATTGACGCAAATTGGGCCGCCGGTGTTGTAAAGAGTCCGCCGTCTTATGTAAAGAATTGTCAACTTGGGGTGCGCCGCCCCTGACAATTCTTTACAAGCGCCCGGTGATGCGTAAGATAGAATGAGTGTTGATGCCGAACGCACAAACGTCTGCTGAGCATGACCGCGCCGCGCCGGTGGCGATTCTGATCATTGATGACGACCGGGAGTTGTGCGAGTTGGTCGCGGAGTTATTGACGGAGGAAGGCTTTCAGATCGAGACGGCGAACGACGGCGCGCGCGGGCTTGAGCGGGCGCTCTCCGGCGCGCACGCGCTTGTCGTTTTGGACGTAATGCTGCCCGCCATGAACGGCTTCGAGGTGCTCCGCCGCATCCGCGCTGCGCGCCGGCGCGTCCCCGTCCTGATGTTGACGGCGCGCGGCGACGACGTGGATAGAATCGTGGGCTTGGAGATCGGCGCGGACGATTATCTGCCAAAGCCGTTCAACCCGCGCGAGTTGGTCGCACGCATCAACGCCATTTTGCGGCGGACGCAGCCGGGTGCGGACGAGGACAGCAGTCCGGCCGGTGTCGCTGCCCTGCCTGAGCGGATCAAGGTCGGCGATGTAGAGGTGGACACAGGCATGCGGCACGTGCGGCGCGCGGGCGTGAAGGTTGAGTTGACCAACGTCGAATACGACCTGTTGTTGATCCTGCTCGCCGCCGCCGGGCGGATCGTCAAGCGCGAAGAGTTGGTCAGGGGCGTGCTGGGGCGTGAGCTGTCGCCGCTCGACCGCAGCATAGACATGCACATCAGTCATCTGCGCAAAAAACTCGGCCATTACATCGGCGAAGTCGAGCGTATTAAGACGGTGCGCGGCGTGGGTTACGTCTACGGCCGACCGACTGAGGCGGAGTCAAGCAGCGCGGGTGTGAATGCATGAGGATGTAAGCGACCGTTGAAGATATTCCGATGCGTAGTCTGTTTCTCAAAGTCTTCCTCTGGTTCTGGCTGGCGATGGCACTGGTCGTCGGCGCGCTGTTTGTCACGACCGAGTTGACGCGCACGCGGCAGCCGTTCCCCTTCTACACGGGGATGGACAGGATTATGGACGTGTACGCGCGCCAAGCGGCGGACACTTACGAACGCACAGGGCGCGCGGGTCTCGCACAACTCTTCGGCGCGGCCAACAACAGGGCGGACATCACATTTTTCTTCTTTGACGAGCAGGGCACGGAAGTAATGGGGCGCAGCGTCCCGCCCGAAGTGCAAGCGGCGGCGCGGCGGGCAATCACGACCAGACAGATCGTGCGCGCCCCGCCCGGCGAGGGTATGTTCGGCGCACACCCGGTCGTGACCGACGGCGGTCATCTCTACGTCGTAGCTGATCTATCACAACACTCGCACTTCAGCCCGTTCTTCGAGCACCCCGCCGCACATGCGCTCCCCATCCTCGCCGTGCTGTTGACGGTGGGCGCGCTCTGCTACGGACTGGCGCGCTACATCGTCTCGCCGGTCGTGAAACTGCGCGGCGTGACGCGACAGGTCGCGGGCGGCGATCTCTCGGCCCGCGTCGGCCCGCTGCTCGGCAAACGCCGCGACGAGTTGGCCGCGATGGGGCACGACTTCGATACGATGGCGACGCGCGTCGAGACACTGGTGAGCGTGCAGCAACGGCTCATCCGCGACATCTCGCACGAGCTACGCTCGCCGCTCGCGCGCCTGAACGTCGCGTTGGACTTGGCCCGCAAGCGCGCGGGCGTGGAAGCTACGAGCGCGCTTGATCGCATCGAGCGCGAGGCGTGGCGGCTCAACGAGATGATCGGGCAACTGCTCACGCTCGCGCGTTGGGAGAGCGGCATGGACGAGCGGCGGCGCACGCCGGTCGATCTCGCGCAGTTGGTCGAAGAGGTCGTGGCGGACGCGAACTTTGAAGCGGGCCACACTGACCGCGCGGTGCGCGTGACGCGTTGCGATTCGTGCTACGTTGCAGGCGTCGCGCCCCTCCTGCGCAGCGCCATCGAGAACGTGGTGCGCAACGCCGTCCACTACACACCGGCGCACACGTTGGTTGACGTGGCGCTGCACTGCCAAGTTGCAGGCGACGCGAGCGTGGCCGTCATCAGCGTGCGCGATCACGGCGCGGGCGTGCCTAACGAGGCGCTCGCAGATATCTTCCGGCCCTTCTATCGCGTGGCGGACGCGCGTGACCGCGCTTCCGGTGGCACGGGTCTCGGTCTTGCCATCACCGAGCGCGCCGTGCGTTTGCATGAAGGCAGCGTCACCGCCGCCAATCACCCTGACGGTGGGTTGCTCGTCGAGTTGCATCTGCCGGCCGTCGCCGCCGCAAAGGAGCAGCCGGTCGCACAGACAGCGGCCATCGTCTAAGCAAGGGACTATAAGCCGGGAGCGCGGGCATCCCTGCCCGCCATGAGCGCGCCAGCGCGAATAGAGTTACTCGCCTGACGGCTCGTTGGCAGGCAGGGATGCCCGCGCTCCCGGCAGTAAGTGGTTTCATTCGCCTGCCAACTGCTATAAAATGTAACCAACTCGCCGGCCGCACCGTCTAACTGTTATTGTGAGCGGGCAATTCCCTGTCCAGATTTTATTCGTCGGTATAAGGTAAATGAGCATGAGAAAGATCAACATAGCCAGTGCGATTCTGTTCTTCGCGTTTTATCTCGGCGGCGGTGCGGGCGCGGCGTTAAAGGCGCAGGAGGCCACAGCGTCGCCGACCGCTACGCCATCGGACGAAGCCAAGAGCGCGTTGGAGAAGCAGGCTTACGCACTGTTGGAAGATGTAGTGACGGACGCGCAGGCACTCAAGCTACCGGAGAATCGTGTCCGCATGCAGGTCGCCGCCGCCGATCTGCTCTGGAAGCGCGACGAGGGGCGCGCCCGCACTTTGTTTAATAACGCCGCGGCCGCCTTGACCGAGTTGTTGCAGCAAGCCAACGGCAACAACGACCGGCAGGCGTTCAATCAGGCGCGCGCCGGCGTCCAGTTGCGGCAGGAGTTGGTGCTCGCAGTCGCGCGCCACGATGCGCCGCTCGCCTATCAAATTTTTCAGACGACGCGCCCACCGCAGCAAACGGCGACCGACGTGCGCGGCGCACGGCAGTTTATGAACGACGACACGTTCCTCGAACAGCGTCTGCTCACGCTCGTCGCCGCGACCGACCCGGCCTTGGCCCTGCGTAAGGCCGAAGAGATGTTAGACAAGGGCGATTATTCCGCTACGCTGGCGAGCGTGCTCGCACAGTTACAGCAGAAAGATAAGACGGCCGCCGCGCGTCTGTCGGATAAAATACTCGCTCGTTTGCAGCCCGATAATCTGCTCGCCAGCCGCGAAGCAGATAGCCTCGCGTTCACCCTACTGCAATCGGGGCCGCGCCCCGCCGACACGCAACAAGCCGCCGGCGCACAAGCCGCGACCACTAGCACGACGCAGGTGCTCAATGATGCGGCTTATCGCAGCTTGATGGAGAACTTGATCGCCGCGGCGCTCAAGGCCACGCCCAATCAGGTTAGTACAGCTAATGGATTCGGCGGGCCACGCGGCGGTGGCGTCGCGGTCAACGGTCAAATCACTGGCGGTGGGCGTGGTGGCGGCGGTGGCACGCGTACCACCGTGACAACGTCCAGCTCGTCTCCGGGACAACCGACTGACGCGCAGATTGAGCAGAGCAACGCGCGGATGATGTTGATGACTTTGCAGATGCTGCTGCCGCAGATCGATCAGTACGTGCCCGCCCGCGCGCAGGCCGTGCGCCAGAAGTTGGGCGAGTTGGGCACGGGTAGCAATAACAATAATCCGCGCGCTGCTATGACCCAGTTGGCCAACGCCATGCAGCAGGGCACGTCCGACAGTCTGCTCGCCGCCGCCGCGACTGCGCCGCCGCAGTTGCAATCAAGAATCTATCAACAGGCGGCGTTCAAAGCCATAGACGAGGGCAATGTTGATCGCGCACGCCAGATCGCCAGCGACCATTTGGACGCAGACACGCGCGGCACGGTCACGCAGGCGATTGAGACGAAGCAGACGATCACCAAGGCCAAAGCCAATCAACTCGAAGACGTGCGCCAGACGCTCGCGCGCCTGTCGTCGGACGAAGAGCGGGTCGATTTGCTGCTGCAACTGGCCGACGCGGCGCAGGCTGATAATCAAAAACTGGCGTTGCAGTTTCTGGAAGAAGCGCGCACGCTCGTCACGCGCCGCGCAACCAGCTATCCGGAGCTTGAGCGCCAACTGCAAGTCGCGCACGCTTACGCCGCGCTCGATCCGGCGCGCGGGTTTGAAGTGCTGGAGCCGGGCATCAGTCAGTTGAACGAACTGTTGCCGGCCGCCGCCGCGTTGAGCGGGTTCGAGTTGAACGTCTTCAAGGACGGCGAGATGGCGCTCGCGGGCAACAGCATGCTCGGCTCAATGGTGTCGCGTTATGGGCAGGAGTTATCGGTGCTCGCCAAGAGCGATTTCGAGCGCGCTAAGACGACCGCCGACCGCTTCCAATACCCGGAAGCGCGGCTGCTCGTGCGGCTCGCCATGGTGCAAGGCGTGCTCGGCACGCGCTCAGGCCCCATCAACAATCGCTTCAACAACCGGCGCGGCTTCGCGCAAAACGCGCCCGTGATCGTGCGCCAGTAAGCGGACGGACGGTTTTGCTCACAAATCGCACTGCCCGGCTTTGCTCGTTATAATTTCCTAACGAAGCATTTGCCGGGCAGTTGCCGCACCAGTTCACGCATTTCCAAACCCAACAGCGCGCCTGTTAATTCCGGCAGAGACAACTGACAACTAACCGCGAGCGCATCTATGTGCGCCGGCTCATCAGGTGACAACTGCGCGAAGACGATGCGCTCATGCTCAGATAAATCCGCTGGTACGTTGACGGCGAGCGCGCTCGTCTTGTCATTCTTCTTCCGCTTCGGCTCTGGCGGCAACAGCCGCGCGGCAATGTCGGCTGGCAGTTCGGCCGCGACATCTTGCCATTGTTGCACGAGCTTTGCGCCGGCGGCTTTGATCAGATAGTTCGTGCCAAACGAGTTGCGCGAAGTGATGTTGCCGGGGACGGCGAAGACTTCGCGCCCCTGTTCCAACGCGAGCCGCGCCGTGATCAAGCTGCCGCTGTTCTCCGCCGCTTCGACTAGCACGACGCCGAGACTCAAGCCGCTGATGACGCGATTACGATACGGAAAATTTTCCGGGATTGGCGGCGTCGCCAACGGGAACTGTGAGACGAGCGCACCGCCGCGCGCCAAAATCTCCGTCGCTAGTTTTTTATGCTCGCGCGGATAGACATCGTCCACACCTGTGCCTAACACGGCAACCGTGCGCCCGCCTGCTTCGAGTGCGCCGCGATGTGCCGCCGCGTCTATCCCGCGCGCCAGCCCCGACACAATCGTCACGCCGCGACTCGCCAACTCGCGCGCCAGTAAGCTGGCCGTGTTCTGCCCATAGGTCGAACAACGCCGCGAGCCGACGATGCCGACGCACGGCGCGTCCAACGCTTCGGCCCAAGCGCCTCTGACGTAGAGCGTGATCGGCGGGTCGGCGATCTCCCGCAAAAGGGCCGGGTACGTGCCGTCGTCTAAGACGAGCACGTCCGCGCCCAACTCGCGCACGCGCACAAGCTCGGCTGCGGCCGCTTCGTGCCGGTCGCGCAGCACGATTGATTCCAGCGTCTCAGGGCGCAGCCGCAACTGCTCCAACTCAGCGCGCAACGCACCAAAGACCGCTTCGGCCGCGCCGAAGCGTTCCAGCAAACGCGCCGCCACACGGGGCCCGACGCCCGGCGTCATATTCAAGGCAATCCAATCGCGCATAATGATTGCGGAATGAGGATTTCGGATTGCGGATTGAAAGGATAGCTCGCTGCTAATCCGCAATCCGAAATCCGCAATCTAAATTTGTCTGGCGGAGGCGTGTAGGAATCGAACCTACCTAAGCCTGTTCTCACAGGCTCACCAGACGGTTTTGAAGACCGCGCCGTTCACCAGAACGGATGCGCCTCCCCGCTCAAAGCACCGTAACCTATGCGCGTTCACGCCGCAGTGTCAAGCAATAGCGTCCGCCATCGCACTGAGGGGCCGGACAACCGTCTAGGCCCGCACCGTTATTTTCTTGACATCATAGACCGGCTGCAATATTTTGCTCTGCGTTTAGCCGCTTCAGTTTACTGCTAACGTAAGCCCTAGCTTCGTTAGCCTCACGTAACTTCTCACGACCGGGAAACGCCATGTCGCCGCAGCCTCATGTAATCAGCACCGTCACTATTCCATTTCGAGGCACGATGCGCCGGGCGGCCTCCCGTGTCGGCTGCTGACGCAACATTGTCTCGGCAACAGCGCGCGTGGAGGCGCGCGTGGAGGCGCGGGGTGTCTCTGCCCCGCCGGCGGCGAGACTTCACTGCACGGGAGGGTTAAATCATGGCTACGCGTAAGGGCGGTCAGAAAGGCACGCGCGGCGGCGGTCGGGGCGCTGCGCGCAAAAGCGCTACTCAACGAGCGAGCAAGACACAGACGTTAACGTTAGACCCGGCATGCCCGGCCGGCTGCGAGCTTGGGCGCGACAAAATCATGGGCGGCGATCAGGGCCGACCGCGCGCTGAGCTGGCGCGGGCCAGACGGCGCGATGCGGCCGACGACGAGTTCGCGCGGCTGTTCGGGCCGCCGCCGGGCGGCACGCCGCCGACGCACCCCTGCAACGGCGACGAAGTGCTCTACCGCAACCAGAATTTCATCGCGAGCTTTACGAAAGGCTTGCCTCATGATGACGCGACGGGCGAGGTGCGCCCCGCTGCCTATTGCGATCTGCTCAAAGCGCTCGACACCGAGACCGGCTACGAAAGCATCATGCTCGGCTGCGACCCTAACTCCCGCAAGTTGGAAGACCCGCAGGCCGGCTACGCGTTCGATCTGGAAGGGGCCGATTCGCACGCGCTGGAACAGCCCGCCCCGCCAAGGTTCGCCAGCAA
Source organism: Pyrinomonadaceae bacterium (assembly GCA_045807745.1). GTDB lineage: Bacteria > Acidobacteriota > Blastocatellia > Pyrinomonadales > Pyrinomonadaceae > QHXQ01. The sequence goes on along the minus strand of JBJMGT010000012.1, from coordinate 87,958 downwards.
CGACGAAGCCGCCGACATACTGGAAAACTATTGGCTGGCATTGGCGCGCGACATCCCGTTCACCGACTATGCCAACCAGCCTTTGCTCGACGCGGCCTATCAAGACCTGCGGCGCTTCAGCTTCTTCACCACCCCCAGTCCCTTCTACGCCGTCCCCGGCGGCATTACTAGGGCGAATCTGTTTCGCGGTTTCGCCGAGGGCGAGTTGATCGGCCCATACGTCTCGCAGTTCTTACTGCTGGACGTGCCCTACGGCGCGCAGAGTGTCTCGGCCCGCATCCAGACGGTGCTGCCGCGCATCGACTACATGACCACGTTCCGCGAGTGGCTCGACGTGCAGAACGGCTGCGACGCTAATCAAAGCGCATGCGACCGCGTCCGCCGTTACATCCGCAACGGGCGCGACTTGGGGCAGTACGTCCATGTGGATTTGACGTTCAACGCCTTTCTGAACGCAGCCTTGATCCTGCTCTCCGGGCGCGATCCCTTGCGCCGCTGCGAGGCGCTGCCCGGCTTGGGCGTGCCCTTTGCCGCAGGCTTGCCCTACGTGAACGCCAGCGCGCCCTGCGCGGAAGAGTTTCCCGGCAAGTCGAAGACGCAGATCGGCTTCGCGACCTTCGGCCCGACGCACGTGACGGGGCTGCTGCTCGAAGTGATGACGCGCGCGCTGAAAGCCGTCTGGTATGAGAAGTGGTTGGTGCACAGACGCCTGCGCCCGGAAGAGTTCGGCGGGCGCGCGCACCGCGAGAAGACCCACCCCGGCACGTACCCGATTGCGGCCAGTCTCTTCCAATCGCCCATCTTCAACCCCAACGGCCCCTACAGCGTCTTCCAGCACAACAAAGCGCAGAACTGTAACAAGCGGCAGGACTGCAAGACCATGCAACCCGGCGACCGGGACGGCACTTACCTGCTGCCGATGGCGTTCGCCGAAGGCTCGCCCATCCACCCGTCCTACGGAGCCGGTCATGCAACCGTGGCGGGTGCGTGCGCGACCATCCTGAAAGCCTTCTTCCCGGAAGATCAGTGCATCAGCAGTCCCGTCGTGCCGAACCGCACGGGCACGTCGCTCCGGCCCTACGAGGGCGACGACCGGAATCAGATCAGAGTCGGCGGCGAGATCAATAAACTGGCGGCCAACATCTCGCTGGGCCGCAATTTCGCCGGCATGCACTGGCGCTCGGATCACACCGAATCGCTCAAGCTGGGCGAGCGCGTCGCCATCAGTCTGCTGTTCGACCAGCGCCATACTTTCCACGAGGATTATTACTTCAAGTTCAGACGCTTCAACGGGCAGCCCGTCCAGATCGACCGACACACGACCGTCGCCGCCCTGCGCGCTTGGCTGAACGCCTGACGTGGCGGCTTCCATACGGCTCAGGCGGCGGCCCGTACACGGGCCGCCGCCATCGAGGCCGTGTGCGCGGTCAGCACTTTTTTGCCGGCCGCGCACCAGCTACCACACCGCTTGACCCTACCCCCGACCAGCGTTATCATTTTATTCGAACGGACGTTCGAACGAGCCGCAATCAAGGTTAACCATGTGGTTCAAGCTTGACCGCGCCGGGTTCAAGTAAATGTTTGGGGTTAGGACTAAATGACAAATTTCGAGACCGCGCCGGAGCGTTACAAACATTGGCAGTTGCAGTTTGACGGCGCCATCGCCACGCTCGCAATGGACGTACAGGAAGATGCGACGCTGGGCGAGGGTTATAAGCTCAAGCTCAACTCTTACGATCTGGGTGTGGACATAGAGCTGGCGGATGCCGTTCAACGCTTGCGCTTCGAGCACCCGGAGGTGCGCGTCGTCGTCATCAAGAGCCTACGCCCGCGCATCTTCTGTGCCGGCGCGAACATCTACATGCTCGGCACGTCCGCGCACGCCTTCAAAGTTAACTTCTGCAAGTTCACCAACGAAACGCGCTGCGCGATTGAAGACGCCTCCGCACATTCCAACCAACGCTATGTCGCCGCCTTGAACGGCACGGCTTCGGGCGGCGGCTATGAACTCGCCATCGCCTGCGACGAAATCTATCTCGTGGACGACGGCAACTCGGCCGTCTCGCTGCCCGAAGTGCCTCTGCTCGGCGTGTTGCCGGGCACGGGCGGCTTGACGCGGCTCGTCGATAAACGCAAGGTGCGCCGCGACCGCGCCGACGTCTTCTCGACGCTCGCCGAAGGCTTGAAAGCGAAGCGCGCGCAAGAGTGGGGCTTGATTGACGGCCACTTCCCTACTAGCAAGTTCGACGAAGGCGTCGCGGCGCGCGTGCGCGAGTTGGCGACGACGGATGAAACAAAAGATGGGGCACGCGGTATCAAGCTTCAGCCCCTTCAGGTCGAAGCGACCACAGACGGGCGCGAGTACAAGTACGTGAGTCTAAAATTGCACCGCGCCGGGCGTTATGCTGATCTTACCGTGCGCGGGCCGTCAGCAGATTTACCGGCGACGCCTGAAGAGATCGCACAACTCGGCGACGCATATTGGGCGCTGCAAGCCTATCGCGAGTTGGATGATGCGTTGCTGCATCTGCGCGTCAACGAGCTTGAGATCGGTCTCGTCTGTCTGCGCACAGAGGGCGAGATCGACAACGTGCGCGCCGTTGATCGCACCCTCGCCGCCAATCGTGACCACTGGCTCGTGCGCGAGATCATCCTGCACATGGCGCGCGTGCTGCGCCGGCTCGATCTCACGGCCAAGAGCTTCTTCGCGCTTATCGAGCCGGGTAGTTGCTTCGCCGGCAACTTGCTCGAACTCGCGCTCTCGGCCGACCGCACCTACATGCTCAACAACCCGGACGAGCGGGTTGAACTTGCGACAAGTGACTTGAACGCGGGGGCGCTGCCGATGAGTAACAGACTGACGCGCCTGCAATCGCGCTTCCTTGCCGAACCTAAACGCGCGGATGAAGTATTGGCGCACGAAGCACGGTTCGATACAGAGGCCGCGGAAGCGGCCGGTCTCGTCACCTTTGCCCCCGACGATCTGGATTGGGCCGACGAGATACGCGTCGCCATCGAAGAGCGCACGTCGCTTTCACCCGACGCGCTGACGGGGATGGAAGCGTCTCTGCGTTTCGCCGGCCCCGAAACGATGGACACGAAAATCTACGGGCGTCTGACCGCGTGGCAGAACTGGATTTTCCAGCGCCCCAACGCCACGGGGCCGCAAGGCGCGCTCACGAACTACGGCAAACCGACGCAGGCGCAGTTCGATTACAAAAGAACTTAATGCCGGGAGCGCGGGCATCCTTGCCCGCCATGAGCGCGTGAGCGCGAACAAAAGGGCGCGATTGACTGAAGCTTGAATTGAGAACGAAACCTTTGAGCGTGCTCGGAGCACGCTTGGCGGGCAAGGATGCCCGCGCTCTCGGCAGGAGGGTGCATGGAACTATACGAGCGGATTCCTAACAACGTAAATCTCTCCGAAGACAAGCGGCTGCAACGCGCGTTGGAGAAATGGCTGCCGGACTATTTGAACTGGTGGCGCGAGATGGGGCCGGAAGGGTTTCAGGAAAAGCAAGTCTACCTGCGCACCGCTATCGGCGTCGATGCGGATGGTTGGGCGCACTTCGATTTCATTAAGATGCCCGACTATCGCTGGGGTATCTTTCTGAAACCGGCCGAAGTGGATGCGAAGATCGGCTTTGGCGATAACTTCGGGCTGCCCGCTTATCAGGAAGTGCCCGGCGAGTTTCGCAACCCGCTGCGCCGCATCATCGTCACGCAGGGCGACACCGAACCCGCTTCGGTCGAGCAACAGCGCCAACTCGGCAAGACCTGCCCGTCGCTCTACGACCTGCGCAATCTCTTTCAGGTGAACGTCGAAGAGGGTCGCCACCTGTGGGCGATGGTCTATCTGCTGCACAAATATTTCGGGCGCGACGGGCGCGAAGAGGCCGACGCGATGCTTGAACGCCGCAGCGGCAACCCCGACAAGCCGCGCATCCTCGAAGCCTTTAACCAACCCTGCGACGACTGGTTGAACTTCTACTGCTTCACGATGTACACAGACCGCGACGGCAAGTATCAACTCGCCGCGCTCGCCGAGTCGGGCTTCGAGCCACTCGCGCGCACCTGTCAGTTCATGTTGACCGAAGAGGCGCATCATCTCTTCGTCGGCGAGACCGGCGTCGGCCGCGTCGTCAAACGGACAGCCGAACTCGCTGGGCAGGGCGACGTGCGCGCGCTTGGCGGCATCCCGCTCGACATCATTCAACGCTACATCAACTTCTGGTTCTCTTACTCGCTCGATCTCTTTGGCGGCGAGATCAGTTCCAACTCCGCGGACTTTTTCGCCGCCGGTCTCAAAGGGCGCTTCAAGGAGCAGGCGCAGTACGACGAGCATCTCGTCCGCGATGACAGTTTTACGCTCACCGTCATCGAAGCCGGCCGGCTCGCCACGCGCGAAGTACCGATGCGCAACGCTCTGAACGAAGTCCTGCGCGGCGAATACGTGCGCGACTGCGAACGCGCCATGACGCGCTGGAATAAATATCTGGCGGACGCAGGCGTGCGCGATCAACTCTACCTGCCGAGCACGCGCTTTCATCGCCACGTCGGCGAGTTCGCCGGTCATCACTTCGACGTGCAGGGCCAGATGATCACGGAAGCCGAATTCGAGCAACGCAGAGACGAATGGCTGCCGACGCTTTCAGACCGCGAATACGTCCGCAGCCTTATGCACCCCGTCACCGAACCCGGCCAGATCGCCAACTGGATCGCGCCGCCGACTGCTGGCATCAAGGGGCTGCCGTTTGAGTTCGAGTACGTGCGGCTCTAGAAAATTGATTCATTGATTCATTTGCTCATTGAATCAATGAATCAATGCACCAATGAACCAATGAATCAATCTCTTAACTTCACGCGCTATGATCAGAAGCTGGAGTTCATCCTGCGCACCAGCGCGCGCATCTTCGCGGCGAAGAGTTATCACTCGACCTCTATGCGCGACATCGCGCGCGCGACGAAGGTGAGCCTCGCGGGACTTTATTACTACTGCAAGTCGAAAGACGAGTTACTGTTTCTCATTCAGGACAACTGCTTCGGGCGCGTGCTGGAACGGCTGGAAGAGCGTCTGCGGGAGACGACCGAACCGGTTGCGCGGCTGCGGGTCGTTATCGAGAATCACCTGTCGTTCTTCGCCGCCAACATGGCCGAGATGAAGGTGCTCTCGCACGAGGCGGACTCGTTAGATGGCGAGATGTACGCGCACGTCGCGGGCCGGAAGCAGCAATATACGAAGCTCGTGCGCCGCATCCTCGCCGACGTGCAAGCGGCGCAACCGGGCGCGGGGCGTAAGATCGATCTGACCGTGGCCACTTACGCCCTCTTCGGCATGATGAACTGGATTTACAACTGGTACGATCCGCGCGGCAAGCTCTCGGTCAATGATCTCGTGGACAACGTCGCGCGCCTCTTCCTCTCAGGCTTTCTGCCCGGCGCGGACGGCGCAGAACTCACGCGCCCGCTCGCGGCTCAGCGCGGCGAACGGCTCAGCGTCTGGCGCGCGCCCGACGCGCCGCGCACCGCCCGGCAAAAGTAGTAACACTTCCCCGCCCGCCCGCGTCTTTCTCGTGGAGGTTAGTCATGAAACGATTTTGCTATGCAGTGCTCTGCCTCGCTGCCGCACTCACAGTTGCCGCAGCGCAGCAGCCAACTGCCCCGGCCACGCGCGAGAGCACACCCGCAGTGCGCCAGCAGACTTTCGTCAAGGTCTGGGAGACCGTGCGCGACAAATTCTTCGATCCAAACTTTAACGGCGTGGACTGGCTCAAGGTGCGCGAGCATTATGCGCCGCTTGTCGCTGCGGTCAAGACGGATGCGGAGTTGTACGACGTGCTCAACAAGATGCTCGGCGAATTGCACGTCTCGCACATGGAGATCATCACGCCGGACGAGATGGCGCAATGGGCAGCCACGCCAACCACGACCGGCTTGGGGCTGCGCAACGTCGAAGGGCGCGTCGTAGTCTTGCGCGTGCTGCCCGGCTCGTCTGCCGAGCGCATGGGCGTGCGCCCCGGCTTCGTCGTTCAGCAGATCGACGGCGCAGACGTGCGCGCGCTCTCCGATGCGCTCGCGAAACTCGGCGGCGCAGTCAACACAACGGTGCGCGTTAGTTTTCTGGACGAGCACGACGCGCCGCGCGAGTTAACGCTCGAACGCCTGCCGCTCACGTCCGCGCAAGTGGAGCACGACAAGATCGGCAACCTCTCCGTGTACGCGCTCTTCGAGGCAAAGCGCATCGCCGACGGCATCGGCTACATACGCTTCACCACTTTCATCGAAGCGCTCAACCCGAAACTGCGCGCGGCCGTCGAGTCCATGCACGACGCGCCCGGTCTCATCATCGACCTGCGCGGCAACGGCGGCGGCGACGACTCGGTCGCGCTCAAGCTGGTCAACCTGCTCTTCGACCGACCAACCGGACTGATGATCACGCGCACGCGTAAAGGCGACAACAACGACTATCGCGCGCGTCCCGCCGAGCATCCATATCTCGGCCCCCTCGTCATCCTCGTTGACGAGTTGAGCGGCTCGGCGAGCGAACAGATCACCGCCGGTTTGCAGGAGAGCGGGCGCGCCTACGTCGTCGGCAAACAGTCCCAAGGCGACGACATGGACGCCGATCTATTGAAGCTGCCGACCGGTGCGGATCTCATCTACGCCGTCGGTCAGCCCCGCACGCCCAAAGGCGTCATCATCGAAGGGCGCGGCGTCATACCCGATCTTGCAGTAAACTTGACCCGCGCCGAATTGCTTCAGGGCAACGACGCGCAACTGACCGCGGCCGTCGCCTACATCAAGCGTAAGGCAACTACTGCGGACATGCACTGAAGACGGCGGACGGACTTGAACATGGATGCATACACCGCAGAGACCTACGGCGAGAGCGTCGCCGACATGTACGACGGCTGGTACGCCGACTACGACCCGGCGATGATCGACGTGCTCGCCGAGTTGGCGCACGGCGGGCGGGCGTTGGAGCTAGGGATCGGCACGGGGCGCATCGCGCTGCCGCTCGCGGCGCGCGGCGTCGAGGTGCACGGCATAGATGCGTCGCCGAAGATGGTCGAACGCATGCGCGCTAAGCCCAGTGGCGCGCAAGTGCCCGTCACGTTTGGCGACTTCGCCGACGTGGCCGCCGACGGCGAGTTCGATCTGGTCTATATCGTCTTCAACACCTTCTTCGCGCTGCTCACGCAAGCGGACCAGGTGCGCTGCTGCCGCAACGTCGCGGCGCGGCTTAAACCCGGTGGCACGTTCACGCTCGAAGCGTTCGTGCCGGACGTGACGCGCTTTGACCCTTACGGCTCGACCAACAAGCCGACCCGCGTCACCAACGACCGCGTCGAGTTGGACGTGTCGCAGCACGACGCGGCCACGCAGCACGTCACGTCGCAAAAAGTCGTCTTGACGGACGGGCAGGTGCGGCTCTACCCCATCCAGATTCGCTACGCGTGGCCGTCTGAGCTTGATCTGATGGCGCAACTCGCCGGCCTGCGTTTGCGGGCACGCTGGGCCGGCTGGCAACGCGAGCCGTTCAACGCGCAGAGCGGCAAGCACGTCTCAATCTATGAGCACGCCGGTTAAGCAACGACGAACGATGACCTTCTTACTTCATCTCTTCATCGCTCATCCTTCAAGCTGTGAGGCGTTCAGGATATAGTTAATCTTCTATAATTTGTGAAATGCGACGTAGAACTATTATCGGGCTTTTGATCGGCGCACAAGTGTTAATCTTAATCAGCCTTTTTATCTGGTGGATATATCACGTCATTAGCGCGTTCCGCGCCAATGAATCATGAGGTTTGCTCAATAATGAAAATGACCCACTATCATCCTTCATCGTTCATCGTTTCTTTCATCTCTTTATGGTAATTTTAAGCGCGCAATCCTACCCGCAAATTTTTATGGAGTGACGCAAACATGGCAGAAGCTCAGGCGCAAGCGCAGGACGATGTGCGCGAGACAAATCAACTCGTGCAGTTTCAGATTGACGGCGGCATCGCAATCTTAACGCTCAACGATCCGCCCGCGAACACCTATAGCTACGAGCTGATGCAGGCGCTTGACCGCGCCATCCTTGCGGCGCGCATGGACGAGTCGGTGCAGGTCATAGTGTTGACCGGCGCGGGTGAAAAGTTCTTCTGCGCGGGCGCAAACATACAGATGCTCCAGAGCGTCACGCCGGAGTTCAAATACTATTTCTGTCTCCACGCCAACGAGACGCTGGCGCGCCTTGAACAGACGCCGAAGCTTGTGATCGCTGCGATCAACGGTCATTGCGTCGGCGGTGGTCTCGAAGTGGCGCTGGCAGCCGACATCCGCATCGCACGCAAAGGCGCGGGCAAGATGGGCTTGCCCGAAGTATCCTTGGGCGTGCTGCCGGGCACGGGCGGCACGCAGCGTCTTGTCCGACTCGTCGGCAAGCCGCGCGCTATCGAGTTGATGGCCACCGGCGCGTTGTTTGCTTTCGAGCAAGGGCTAGAGTTAGGGTTAATCAATCACATCTATACGGCTGACACGGGCGCTGATTTTCTGGCGCAAGTCATGACCTACGCGCGGCAGTTCACGACGCCGGCCAAGGCGGCGCGCGCCGTCGGGCGCATCAAACGCAGCGTCCAGACCGGCGCGGAAATTCCCTTCGAGTCCGCGCTTGCCCTCGAACGCGAACTGCAACAACAACTCTTCCAATCGGAAGATGCCCAAGAGGGCTTAGCGGCCTACGTCGAAAAGCGCCAGCCAAATTTCAGAGGCAAGTAATATAACAGTTTTCAGTTTCAAGTTTTCAGTTTCAAGCCTAGCCTTAACTGAAAATTCAAAACTGAAAACTGAAAACTACTTTATGGAACACATACAGCTCGAAGAGGCCGCCGGCATTGTCACAATCACTTTGCACCGGCCCGAAAAGATGAACTCTTTCGTCGGGCGGATGCGGCGCGATCTGGCCGAGGCGTTGGAGCGGGCGGGCGGGGATATGCACGTGCGCGTGGTGGTGCTCAAGGGCGCGGGGCGCGCGTTCTGTGCGGGTGGCGACGTGGCGGTGATGGCCGAGTTGATGCAGCACGGGGACGACGAAGAGTTTGCGCGCATGCTGGGCGCGGGCCGCCGCGTGGTGACGGCGATCCGGCAGATGACGAAGCCGGTTATCGCTTCGATCAATGGTGCGGCCACCGGCGCGGGCTTCAACCTCGCGCTTGCGTGCGACCTGCGCATCGCGGCGGAGTCGGCGCGCTTCAGCCAATCGTTTGTCAAAGTGGGCTTGCACCCGGACTGGGGCGGCACATATTTTCTGCCGCGCATCGTGCCGCCGAACATCGCGTGCGAAATGTTCTTCTTAGGCGATCAGCTCGACGCGCGCCGCGCCTACGAACTCGGTTTGGTTAACCGCGTCGTGCCCGACGAGCAACTTGACGCGGAGACGCAACGGCTGGCCGAGCGCCTGCGCGCCGCGCCGCCTGAATCAATCGCTGCCGCCAAGCATGCGGTCTATCTGAGTCAACACGCCGAACTCGAAGAGATGCTGCAATACGAGACGGAAGCGCAACTGCGTTGCTTTCATACCCCCGAAGCGCGCGAAGGCGTCCGCGCATTCTTAGAGAAGCGGCCGCCGCGCTTCAACAGTTAACGACATGCTGCCGTGCAACTGAAAGATAAGCTCGCACTCATCACCGGCGGCGGCCGCGGCATCGGCCGGGCCATCGCGTTTGCGTTCGCGCGCGCGGGCGCGCACGTCGCGCTCGTCGCACGCACAGAGGCTGAGGTCGCAAGCGTCGCCGCAGAGATTAGTAACGAGTGCGGCGTCGAGACGCTGCATGTGACCTGCGATGTGGCGGACGCGAACGATGTGGCGCGCGTCTTTAGCCTGTGCCATGAAAGCTTCGGGCGCGCGTGCGACATACTCGTCAACAACGCCGGCATCGCCGAGAGCGCGCCACTCGTGAAGACGGACGACGAGTTGTGGCAACGTCATCTAGCGATCAACTTGTCGGGCACGTTCTACTGCACACGTGCTGCACTGCCCGCGATGATCGCGCGGGGCTGGGGGCGCGTTATCAACGTCGCGTCCATCGCGGGCAAGACCGGCGCGCCCTACATCGCGGCCTACGCGGCGTCGAAGCACGGCGTGTTGGGGCTGACGCGCTCGGTCGCGCTGGAAGTCGCCACCAAAGGCGTGACGGTTAACGCCATCTGCCCCGGCTACGTCGATACAGACATGACGACGCGCGCGCTTGAACGAATCGAAGCGACGACGGGGCGCTCCGCCGCCGACGCGCTCGCAGCCATTAAGCGCCAGAGTCCGCAGCAGCGACTCGTCACACCTGAAGAGGTCGCGGCGCTCGCGCTCTTGCTCGCCTCCGACGCAGGGCGCGGCATCAACGGCCAAGCGATCAACGTGGACGGCGGCACAGTTCTATTCTGATCTCAGCTTCACGATGGCAGACATGAAGCACGCAATAATAATGCTGGCGCGGCACAGACTTATTCTATTGGTCACGGTCGTTCTGTTTTTGCCGGCTCATCCGTCCTTGGCCCAGCGCGCAGGCGCTCCCAAGTTGGAACGCGCCATCACCGCGCTACGGCACGTGCGCCCTGATTCCTTCAAAACCGAACAGGCACAGGCAGCCAAAGCGAAAGAGATCGACGCGGCGTGGGAGACGATCAGTAAAGCAGGCCCTGTCGGCACGGCGCGGTTGAAGGAGGAAGTGCGGCGCGTCGAAAGCGCAGGCGCGCGCGACGACTACTTCAAGCTGAATGCCAGCGCGCTGCTCTGGGAGATCGGCAAGCTCGACGAGGCGCGAAACATCGCCGCCATCTGGCGCACGACGCCGCTCACGGCAAACTATAATTACGTCTTCTACCCATCGGTCGAGGCCGCGCGGACACAGGACGCGCGCGCGCTGCCAATGCTTGAAGCCATCTTGCGCGACGACAAAGGCAAGGTCTTTTTCGCGCAGCACGCCATGGACGTAGAGTGGCCGCTGACGCACGAATTCATCTGGGGCAGCTACGGCGCGCGTGGCTTGCCGCGCCTTGCAGAGATCATCCGCACAACCCAAGACCCTGTCACGATTGAGTCCGCCATTGTGCTGCTTGCGCAAGCGCAGTATCTCGAAGCCCTGCCCACGCTCCGCGAACTCGCGCATAACGGCACGGGCGACGCGCGGCTCACCGCTATCCGCGCGCTCGGCGTCTACGGTCATCCGCAGGACTACGATTTCTTGCTGGCCGGCTTGCGCGCCAATGATCCGAAAGCGCAAACCGTGTCCGCCTTCGCGCTCTACGAGTACGAGGACTTGCGCGCAGTGGCGCAACTGCTCCCGCTGCTCAGCGCAAAAGACGAAGCATTGCGCCGTGAGGTATTCGCCGCACTCACGCACCTGCTGACCGCCGAAGGCGTGGACGCGATTTATCAATATGCCAAAACAGCGCCGACCCAAGCCGAGCGCGAAGAGGCGCTGACCCACTTGAACGAGGAGTTGAAAGAATATCAACTGAGCTTAAACACTTATCTCAACCTGCCACCAACGGCGCGCGTGCAAGCGATTGAAAACATGCGCCAGCGCCGCGAGGCTGGCCGGTTTGCGCTAGGTCAAGGCGAGCGCGGCTACACGCACGCCGAGCTTTTAACGGCGGCAGCCGAGTGGAAACAGAAGCATAGGCTTGAAAGTAAGAATCAGGCTTTAGCGCCCGTCGAACCGAAACACATCTTGACTGGCGCAACCGTCAATGACATTGCTCTATTGCTCGATGTGAAAGCGGCCCTCTATCCTCGTCTCTCCGATGAGTGCCTATATGAAGTGCGTCGCCTTGATGAAGTCGTCCGCCGCCTTGGGCGCAGCCGCTACCGCGGAGCTGTCGGCATCACCGCCAAAGTAGAAGCGCACTGACCGAGCACCATACACGAATATGACGTTTGAGCTGATCAACCCTGAGCCTTTGGGTCGCCCGCGCGGTTATGCGAACGGCGTGCTCGTGCCGGCGGGCGGCGCGTTGTTGTTTATCGCGGGGCAGATCGCTTGGGACGAGCAGCAGCGGATCGTGAGCGCGGACTTTGTCGCACAGTTCGACCGCGCGCTCGCCAATGTTTTGACCATCGTGCGCGCGGCAGGCGGCACGCCCGCACAGATCGCGCGCCTCGTCATCTACGTGACGGACAAGCGCGAGTATCTGGCGCGCACGCGCGAGGTCGGCGAGCGTTGGCGCGCACGCATGGGTCAACACTACCCGGCGATGGCGCTCGTCGAAGTCAAAAGCCTGCTTGCAGATGACGCACAAGTCGAGATTGAAGGTATTGCTGTCATACAGTGACAAGTGACGAGTGACGAGTGACGAGTTAGAATGCTTTCGCTTGTCACTTGTCACTTGTCACTCGTCACTGTTTTCTTATGATTTCGCCCAACAGTTTTCGCTACGAAGCGCGCGACGGCGTCGCGACGATTACACTGAACCGGCCCGAACGGCTGAATGCGATCACGTTCGAGGTCTATCGGGAGTTGACCGACACGTTCGCGGCGCTGCGCGCCGAGCAGTCCGTGCGCGCGGTCGTCATCACGGGCACGGGCCGCGCCTTCTGTTCGGGCGGCGACGTGCGCGACATCATCGGCGACTTGCAGACGCTCGACATCGGCGGGCATCTCGAGTTCACGCGTCTGACCTGTGCCTTGATCCGCAACATGCGCCAACTACCGCAGCCGATCATTGCCTCTTTGAACGGCACGGTCGCGGGTGCGGGCGCATGTATCGCGTTGGCCGCAGACCTGCGTGTGGCGAGCGACGCGGCGCGCATCGCGTTCCTGTTCGTCAAGGTGGGCTTGTCGGGCGCGGACATGGGTGCGTGCTTTCTGCTGCCCCGCTTCATCGGGTTGGCGAAGGCAACGGAGCTACTGATGACCGGCGATTTCATCTCCGCGCAGGAGGCCGAGCGGATCGGACTCTACAACCGCGTCGTGCCCGCAGAAGAATTGGCGGCGGCAACACATGAACTAGCGGACAAACTTGCGCGCGGCCCCGCGTTCGCGCTTGCCATGACGAAAGAGATGCTGAACCGCGAGTTGGAAGTCGGCTTAGACACCGCGCTCGAATGGGAAGCACAGGCGCAGGCGCTCTGCCTCCAACACCCCGACTTCCGCGAAGCGTACACAGCGTTCACAGAGAAACGAGAACCGGAATTTGCTAAAGCAGTGCCGGGTGGCGAGTGACAAGTACCGAGTTAAAAACTTGGTCTTACTTGGCACTCGCCGCTCGTCACTCGTCACTCTCTTTATGGATTCATTCAGCTCCGAGTCGCCTTTCTTCACAGCAGCGCACCGACGTCTGGCGGCGAGCGCGGCGAGTTTTGTCTGGCGCGAGATCGAGCCGCACGCGGCCGCGGCCGAAGAGGCGACGGACGAGGATTATCGCGCGCTCGTCGCTTTATTAGCCGAGGCCGATCTGTTGCGTTATGCGGTCGCGCGCCCCGGCGCGCAGCTTGATCTGCGGGCGCTGTGTCTGATCCGCGAAGAGTTGGCTTACTCGTCTGCGCTCGCCGATCTCGCGTTTGTGATGCAGGGCTTGGGGACTTACGCGTTGAGTCTGGCCGCGCCGGAGCACGTCCGCGAGTTCTGGTTGGAGCGCGCCGCGACGGGCAAAGCAATCGCCGCGCTCGCGTTGACCGAAGCCGAGGCCGGCTCGGACGTGGCCGCGATTGCGACGACGGCGCGGCGCGATGCGGATGCTTACGTGCTCGATGGGCGCAAGCGCTTCATCTCGAACGCTGGCATAGCAGATTTCTACACGGTCTTTGCGCGCACGGGCACGCGCGCGGATGGGCGCGCAGAGTTATCCGCCTTCGTCGTCGGCGCGCGCATGCCCGGCTTCTCCGTGCGCGAGCGCACGCGCCTCATGGCGGCGCACCCGCTCGGCGAGATCGAGTTTACAAATTTACGTGTGCCCGCCGAAGACCGCGTCGGCGCGGAAGGCGACGGCTTCCATCTCGCCATGCAGACGATGAACACGTTCCGTGCGTCGGTCGGCGCAGCCGCCTGCGGCATGGCGCGGCGCGCGTTAGACGAAGCGCTCGCGTACGCGCAACGCCGCAAACAGTTCGGCGCGCCGCTCGCCTCGTTCCAACTCATACAGGCCAAACTCGCCGACATGGTCACGGCGCTCGACGCCGCGCGCCTGATGGTCTATCGCGCCGCCTACCTGCACGACACGGGCGTCGCGGCGGAAGTGGCCGGCTTGACCGCGAGCCTCACGCGCGCCGTCAGCGAAGCCAAACTCTTCGCCACCGAAGCCGCCGGGCGCATCATCGACGAAGCCCTCCAGATACACGGCGGCACAGGGCTGGTCCACGGCCACCCCGTCGAACGCCTCTACCGCGACATCCGCGCCCTACGCATCTACGAAGGCACGTCAGAGATTCAGAAGCTTGTGATTGCAAGAGAGCTGTTGAAGGAGTGAGAGACATGTTGGCTAAGACAGAATTGATATGGATCGCTTTTCTACTGCTCATCCCGTCTGCTACGCATGCTCAGGCGCAAGCGCCCCTACGGCAAACTTCTTCGGTAGCTTCACCCTGTCCTATCCTCGTTGTCACCGGCCCAGAGACGGTCATGGCCGGCATGCCGATAACATTCACGGCCCAGCTCAGTGGTGTGGACACTAAGTCTCATTTAATTTTCAATTGGGCTGTTTCGGATGGCATAGTCATTGATGGTCAAGGAACACTGGCGATCACAGTTGACACAACGGGTGTTCCCTTCGGGAAAACAATCGAGGCGTCTGTTACGGCTGAAGGGCTGGATGCAGCTTGCATTAAGACGGCAACCCATAAAGCACTAGTCATACCGGGCTGCATCCTGTTTAGTAAGTTCGATGAGTACGGGGCGATTAGCTGGAGGGATGAGAAAGCGCGACTAGATAATTTTGCTAATGAGTTAAAAGCCAATCCGAGCACGCAAGGTTACATCATAAACTACGGAGGCCGGCGCGGGCGCGCACATGAGGCTCAAGCGCGCTCTGAGCGGGCGCTGATATATTTATATAAAATTCGGCATATCGACGCCGGACGCATCGTGCTGATTGACGGTGGCTATCGCGAAGATGTAACGACCGAGCTTGATATCATTCCATCAGGCGCGGCACCGCCAACGCCTAGTCCTACGGTTGACCCGAGCGAGGTCACAATAATTTCCAACCGAGTGACACGGCGGCGGCCAAAAAAGTCGTGAACATTAACATCATCGGCGGTGGCCCTGCCGGGTTGTATTTCGCGCTGTTGATGAAGCGGCAGAACCCGGCGCATGAGATCATTGTGCTGGAGCGGAATGCGCCGGGTGATACGTTCGGGTGGGGCGTGGTCTTCTCAGACAAGACCTTGTCGTATCTGCGTGACAACGACGAGCCATCTTATCAGTCGATCACGCGCGAGTTTGCGACGTGGGACAATGTGGACGTGGTACACAGGGGCGAGCGCGTCACGATTCGCGGCAACAAGTTCTCAGGCATCGCGCGGATTAGGCTGCTGAACATCTTGCAGGCGCGCTGTCAGGAGTTGGGTGTTGACCTGCGCTTCCGCATGAGTGTGTCTGAGCCGGAGCAATTAACCGATTGCGATCTGCTGGTCGGCGCGGACGGCGTGAACAGCGAGGTGCGGGCGCGTTACAGTGAACACTTTCAACCGGAGTTGAGCGTGCGCCACAACCGTTACATCTGGTATGGCACGCACCAACTGTTTCACGGGCTGACGCTCACCTTTCATGAGACGCAAGCCGGCGTCTTCGCCGCGCACTCGTACAAGTTCAATCAAACGACGAGCACATTTATCGTCGAGTGCGACGAGGAGACGTGGACGCGCGCAGGTTTCGCCGCGCAGACGGACGAAGAGACTAGGGGCTATCTCGCAGAAGTTTTTCGCGCCGACCTCGGCGGGCACGCGCTCTTGTCGAACAACTCGAAGTGGCTCAACTTCCTGCTCGTCAAGAACCGGCACTGGCAGCACCGCAACATCGTCCTGCTCGGCGACGCGCTGCACACGGCGCACTTCTCCATCGGGTCGGGCACGAAGCTCGCGCTCGAAGATGCAATCGCGCTCGCGCACTGCTTCGAGGGAGGCATGGACGTAAGGGCCGCGCTCGCCGAGTTCGAGCGTGTGCGCAAGCCCGTGATTGAAGCGTACCAGCAAGCGGCTTATGAAAGCCTCCTCTGGTTCGAGCACGCGCGCGACTACATGCACCTTGCGCCGCTGCCATTCGCGTTCAGCTTGATGACGCGCAGCAAGAAAATCGATTATGCGAATCTGAAGCGGCGCGACCCGGCGTTCATTAGCGCTTACGAGGCGGCAAAATAAACCACAAAGGCCCAAAGGACACAAAGATGATAAGAATTAATCTTTGTGTCCTTTGTGCCTTTGTGGTTATTGCTCTTCTTCCGGCTTCCACTCCGGTGCAAGCAGACGCCTGCGCCCGTCGGCGCTGCGCGCGACGTCCGGCTCGTCAAGCTCCGTGCGATCCCAGAGCTTGCACGTCACCTGTTTGTGCGCCTGATCTAAACCTTCGCAGTAGTTAGTGTAAGTGCAGCGGCGGACTTCGTCGCCGCGGCCTGCTCTTACTTTCCGAAACCAATCAGGGTCGGCGAGCGCTTGGCGGGCGAAGCCGATGATGTCTGCATCGCCGCGTGCGAGAATCGCTTCCGCTTGCTCGAAGGTGCTGATGCCGCCGGTCGTGACGACAGGTGTGTTGAAGCCAGCAGCGTTAACCGCGCGCTTGATGGCTGCGCTGAGCGGGACGTTGCGCCCGAACGGCCCGCGCTCGTCTGAGAGCACGGTCGGCATGCACTCGTAGCCGCTCTCGCCGGTGTAAGGATAAGCCGCCTGCCCGACCTTTGGCTGCTGCGCGTCCTCGAACTTCCCGCCCTTCGAGAGCGAGAGATAATCGAAGCCGACGCGCGCGAACTCGCGCCCGAAGTAAACGGCATCATCGATGCGACTCCCGCCCGCGATCACTTCGTCGCCGAGGAAGCGCACACCGACGACGTAATCGCGCCCGACGCGCGTGCGCACCGCTTCGTACACTTCGAGCGGCAGGCGCACACGATTTTCCCGTGCGCCGCCATAGCCGTCCGCGCGGTCGTTGCGCGCGGAGAGAAAAGAGGCCATCGTGTAAGCGTGCGCGTAGTGCAACTCGACGCCGTCGAAGCCTGCTGCGCGCGCGCGGCTTGCGGCGGCGGCAAAGATGTCGGGTAAGACTTGCGGCAGCTCGCGTATGTGCGCGAGTTCCACATCAGTCACGCGCTCGCGGTAGCCCATGCGCAGGGCTTCAAGCTCACGATCAGTCAAAACTTTTTCCAGCAACTCGGCTGGCGCGGCAGCGAGAAACGCGCGCACGCTTTGCTCGGCGGCGGTAAGCCAGCTTTCATCGTCAGTCGCTTCAGTCAGCACGCGCCGATGGCGTTCATCGAGCGTGAGGAAGCGCGCGAAGAATTTATCTTTGTCGGGCCGGCGTTTGATGGCGAGAAAATCTATGATCTGGATAAGCAGGCGCGTGTGCCCATCGCTTGCGCGCCGGACGGTTTCGACCAACTGGCTAAGACCGGGAATAAATCTGTCGTGCCCGATGCGCAAGAGCGGCCCCGACGGAATGTCACGCACGCCCGTCGCTTCGACGACGATTGCGCCCGGCCACCCTTCGGCGAAACGTCTATACCAATCAAGATTCTCGCGCGTAACGAAGCCATCTGCGGTCGCGCGCCAGGGCACCATCGCCGGCACCCACGTGCGCGTGTTAAGCGACAGCGGGCCAACGTTGAGCGGTTGAAACAGCAGCGCCCGCGCGGCCTCTGCCTTTTCGGGCCAGCGTGTCTCAGGTATCTCGTAGCGGATCGGGTTGGGTGGATGCCAAGTCATCTGTTGCCAGGTCGTCAGTGTAGCAGTTGCGCCGCACCCCGGCGCAAGCGCGGGCGGCAGGCGCGCGCCGGGGCGCGGCGCGGCGCAGACACGGAATCTTCGCCGCCCGCGGCGCGAGTCTGTTAAGATGCGGCCCGCTTCGCTCGCTAGGCGCTTGCGCCGTTGGAGGCCGTCCCCCGCTTGGCAATCAACGCCGGCACACGTTTCGACCGCTACGAGATCATCGCCCCGCTCGGCCGCGGCGGCATGGGCGAGGTCTATGTGGCGCGCGACACACAACTCGGCCGCAAGGTCGCGCTCAAATTCTTGCCCGAACTCTTCACCGCCGACCGCGCACGGCTCGCACGCTTCGCGCAGGAGGCGCGCGCCGCCTCGGCCCTCAACCATCCGAACATCATCACCATCCACGAGATCGGGCAGGCGGACGCTACGCACTACATCGCCACCGAGTTCATCGAGGGCGAGACGCTCAGGCAACGACTCGTGCGCGCGCCCCTGACCATTGAGGAGGCAGTTGAGATCGCCGCGCAGACGTGTGCCGCGCTCGCTGCCGCACACGAGGCCGGCATCGTGCATCGCGACATCAAGCCGGAGAACGTCATGCTCCGGCGCGACGGCTACGTGAAGGTGCTCGATTTCGGCTTGGCGAAGCTGACCGATACGGATTACGACGACGCCGACACAGAGGCCCAGACGCGCCAACTGATCTACACCGCGCCGGGCACGGTCGTCGGCACGGTGGACTATATGTCGCCCGAACAGGCGCGCGGGCTAGAGGTGGACGCGCGCACAGACATCTGGGCCTTGGGCGTTGTGCTCTACGAGATGGTGGCCGGGCGCAGACCGTTCACCGGCGAGACCAAGCCGGATGTGCTCGCCGCGATCCTGAAGACCGAGCCGGAGCCGCTCGCGAGTCCGCACGAGCCTCTGCCCGACGAGTTGCGCCGCATCGTGCATAAGACCTTGCGCGTGCGCCGCGAGGAGCGTTACCAGACGATCAGAGACCTGCTCGTTGATCTCAAGAGTCTGAAACGCGAGCTTGAGTTCTCGGCCCATTCATTGCGCGTGACAGCCCCCGCAATGCAGCCGGCGCAAGCGTCGCCGACGGCCCAGATACCGGCCGCTTCGACCGCGGCGTCGAGTATCCTCGCCGCGCCGCGTTTCTCGCTCCGGCACGCGCTGCTGCTCGTGCCGCTCGCAGCCCTCGTCGTGGGCGCGACGTGGTGGTTCGTCGCGCGCCGCAACGGACAGATCAACGCATCGGCTTTGAAGACGATGGAAGTGGTCAGTTGGCGGAGCACGCCGGGCGAAGTCTATAGCGCGGGGACGTTCTCGCCCGACGCGCGCATAATCGCCTTCGCCTCGACCAAGAGCGGCACGAAGAACATCTGGGTCAAGCAGACGACGACGGGCGAGCCGGTGCAGGTGACGAACGACGAATTTAAGAACGACGGCCCCGTCTGGTCGCCGACGGGCGAAGAGATCGCTTTCTTCTCGCAACGCGGCGAGCAGTATGGCATCTGGCGCATCCCTGCGCTCGGCGGCACGCCCACGCTCGTCAAGACATTCGCCGCGGGCGAGGGCGACGTGCGCCCGAAGCGTTGGGCCAAAAACGGACTCATCTATTACGAGTTGCGGCAGAACCTCTTTGCGCTCGATGGCAACACGGGCAGCGCGACGCAGGTGACTGACCTCGCCCCGAACCGCGCCGCCGCCAACAGCTTCAGCATCTCGCCCGACGGCGAACGGATCGCTTACATCAGTCTGGATGAGCACGGCGGCAACAACGTCTGCTACGTGCCGGCGCGCGGCGGTGGTCAGCCCGTGCAGTTGACCAAAGACAACTACGAGCACAGGAACACGATCTGGGCCAGCGACAGTCAGCGCGTGCTCTACAGCGCAAAGGTGGACGGCACGTTTCAAATCTTCGCGGTCGCGCTCGACGGGCAGCCGCCCTTGCAATTGACGACGGGCGAGCGCGACAGCTTCGTGCTCGACGTGTCGGCGGACGGCACACGCGTGCTCTACGGCGCGACGCAAGAGGAGTCGGACGTGTGGAGCGTGCGCGTCGCAGGGGGCGCAGAGTTCGCCGTCGCCACGGACATCACAGCAGAGTTGTGGCCCGCCGCCGCGCCCGACGGCCAGACCGTCGTCTATCAAGCGATCAAGAATCTGAGCCAAGGCGACAAGCTCTTCAATGGCGCGCTCGTGGCGAAGCGCGCGGACGCCGACGCGCCGCCCCTGCAACTCGCCGCCGAAGGCTTCCTGCCGCAGTGGTCGCCCGACGGCAAACAGGTCGCCTTCATGCGCTTGACGGGCGATAGTTATAGTCTCTGGACAGTGCCGGCGACGGGCGGCGGCGCGCGGCAACTCGTGGCGAGCGGGCTACCGTCACCCGAATACTCGTTGCTGCCCTACAATCGTTATCAAGTGAACAGCTTTAGCTGGTCGCCCGACGGGAGCAAAATCGCTTATTGCTCACGCGCGGGCGGGGCGCGCAACCTGCGTGTCGCCGCCGCCGATGGCACGGGCGATACGCAAATCACCAACAACGACGATGTGAATCTGTGGCCGGCCGGCCCCATCTGGTCGCCCGATGGCAAGCGCATCGCTTATGCAGCGCGAAGGTTGAATAAATCTGCGTCGGACGCGCGGTTGACTTACGGCGTGTGGCTCGTCGCGCCGGAGACGAAAGAGACGAGAGCCGTCTATCAGTCGGACTCTCTCCTGCGTCTGCTCGGCTGGTCGCAGACTGAGAAAGAACTGCTCATCGCCACGCTCAAGAGCAAGACGAGCATCGGCACGCCGACCGACGTGGGGCTGTTGCAAGTCGCCATCGAGACGGGCGCGCCGCGCCCCATCGCTGAGTTATCGGCCATCTATTTTCACAACATACACCTGTCGCCCGACCGCCGGAGCATAGCCTTCGCCGCGCACCGGGACGGCAAAGATAACGTCTGGCTGCTGCCCGTCGCAGGCGGCGAGGCGCGGCGGCTGACCGCGAACAACGATCCACGTCTATACTTCTCCAGCTTCTCGTGGTCGCCCGACGGACGCACGCTCTACTTCGGCAAGCAATCGAGACACAGCTTGCTCTCGATGATCACCAACTTCCAATAATAAGGAGAACAGCTAGGCCGAACCGAAGCCGTCCGCTATTACTGACCGCCTAAAGGAGACCTTGATATGAAACTTCGACGCACGTTCGCCCTGTCGTCGTCATTGCTCCTGCCGGCGCTGCTCGTGTTAGTGCCTGCGACGGCCGGACTGCCGCCGTGGCCGCAGGTAGCCGGCGCGCAGCAGCAGCCGGACGACGAGAGGCAAGCGTCGCCCGCAGCGCAAGAGAAGTTGCGCAAGCTGTGCGCGGCGAAACCAACTTACCGCGTCGGCTACAGCCCGGCCGTTGAAGTGAACGTGCAAGACCTTGCCGACATCGAAATCCCGCCGGACTTGCCCAAGACGATACCGAGCGTCCGCGCCCGGTCGGCGCGCTGGCTGGCGCAAAGAGAAGCGGCTGTAGCGCAGTGGGAACAGGAGTACCTCAAACAGTATCCCGGCACGAAATTCTTTCCGCCGTCGTGGAACATATATGATTATCTGAAGCCAGACTTTCAAAAGCGCTATCCCGGCCGGCGCGTGCCGCGGACGGTCAACGCGATAGCCCCTTATATCGAACAGTTCGACTGGCAGAATCACATCCTCATGTTTGTGGTCAATCAGGGGTCTTGTAATAGCTGCTGGGCGTTCGCCGGGATTGCCGCTTTCGAGTGTAGCGCGCGACTGCAAGAGCGACGGCAGGAGTACACGGTCATAGAGGCCACTCCCGAACGCCAAGCGCTCCTGACACCGCCCCCCGCCGCGAACGAAGTCTTCAAGTTTTCCGAGCAAGCCTTGATCAATTGCATTAGCCACAAGAAGGCCGATTGCAACATCGGCGGCTGGCCCGGCAGCGGGTTCGACTTTATGGCCACGAAGGGACTGGTGCGGGCGGAGAAGCGCCCGCATGGAAGCTTAGGCAGTGATAACTTTGGCGAAGTGCAGCCGTGCGATGCGCAGGGCAAGCGCGTCAGGGCGCTGGCGTGGGGCTACGTGACTTATCCGCCCAAAAACCCGACGGTGCTGCAAATCAAGCGCGCATTGCTTGAGCACGGCCCCCTCGCCGCGCTCGTGCGCGTGGATGCGGACGGGAAGTTTCAAGCTTACAAAGGCGGCGTCTTTAACGAGCACGACCCTTTAGCTACCAACCATGCCATCCTCATCGTCGGCTGGGACGACATGCTCAAGGCTTGGCGCATACAGAACTCTTGGGGCGAGCAGTGGGGCGAGCAAGGCTTCATGTGGATCGGTTATGACAGTAACAGCGTCGGACAGTACGCCGCTTGGGTCGAAGCGCCGATCTACGCTTTCGCGTCCTGAGCGCAACTGTCCGCGCCAGCCATGGCGCAGCCTGCGCGCTGGCATCCGTTTGACAGCACCGCGCCGCCGGTCGTTCAATGGAGGCTCTACTTCGCGCGCCTCGCGTGCCGCGCCCGCCGGGCGCACGCTCTACTTTGGCAAGCAATCAAGACACAGATTGCTCTCGATGATCACCAACTTCCGCTAAAAGGAGAACTGCTATGCCGAACCGAATTCCCCCGCGGCGTCTGACATTAGCTTTCATGCTCGCCTGCGTCTGTATCTTCAGCGCGCTCGCCGTGGCGACGGCGCGGACGCCGCAACGGCGGCGGGCCGCCCGTGCGCGGCCCGCCGCCGTTGATTGCTCGACGATGACGGACGCCGACATCGTCACGGCGATTCAAGCGAAGATCAAAGCGGATAACCGCTACACGGGCCAGTGGGCGCACATCAACGTGAGCAGCCGCGAGCGTGTGGTCAGGTTGGAAGGCTGGATCGTCGGCAAGGGCGCAATCCCCCGGCTCGTCAGCTACGCCAAGCGAACCAAGTGCGTCGCGCGCGTGGAGAATAGACTCCACCCGCACAAGTCCGTCGGCTGCGGCCCCAACGAGAAGCCTTGCGGCGACGGCTGCGTGGAGAGAGCTAGCGACTGTAACGCCATCTCGAATCTTTAGCCGGCGTCTGCTCCGCGCACGACACCCCAGCGGTCATAAGACAGCGCCAGCGTGGGCGTGAAAGGCACACAGGCCATGCACGCCCACGCCTGCGCCCATGCTCCCATGAAGGCCAGATCATGAAACCCAACCGATTGCTTACCATCCTCGCCGGCGCGCTGCTCGCGCTCGTGTTGGCGCAAGCGCCGTCGGCCGCGTTGCGACAGACCGGGCCAGCGCCGCAGACGACAACGGCAACAGACCAGCACCCTTGCGCGCAAATCTCGAACGAGCAGCAGGTGTCGCCCGCGGCGCTAGCGAAGCTGCGCAAGCTGTGCGCCGCGCAGCCAACTTACCGCGTCGGTTACAGCTCGGCCTTTGAACTGAACGTACAGAACCTTGCCGACATCGAAATCCCGCCGGACTTGCCCAAGACGCTGCCGCGCATTCGGGTTGAATCGACGCGCCGGCTGACCCAACAGCAAGCGAATCAGGCGCAGTTCATCAAAGAGCATCCCGGCACAGAGTTCAAACCAGAGTGGGACTTGTATGCGCTGCTCAAGGCGGACTTTCAAGCGCGCCACCCTAACCAGCGCGTGCCGCTAACGGTCAGCGCGCTGGCTCCTTATATCGACAGGTTCGACTGGAAGAAGTACCTCATGCTCTGGGTGGTCGATCAGCGGCCTTGTAATAGCTGCTGGGCGTTCGCCGCAGTCGCGGCTTTCGAGAGTAACGTGCAGTTGCAAAACATGAAGACGAACTACACGCGCCTACAGCCGGTCGAGTCCAAACCCGGAGTGCGCATTGCGCTGCCCTCCGCCATTCACACGATAGACTTTTCCGAGCAAGCCTTGATCAATTGCATCGGGCGCAAGAAGGCCGATTGCAACATCGGCGGCTGGCCCGGCAGTGCATTCGACTTCATGGTCAGGAAGGGGCTGGTGCGGGCGGAGAATCGCCCACGCGGGAACATAAACATGAACTTGTCAGGCGATTACACCGGCGCAGTACAGCCGTGCGATACGGCGGGCGAGGAGAAAGTTAGGGCGGCGGCTTGGGGCTACGTCGCCTATCCACCTAAGAACCCGACGGTAGCGCAACTGAAGAAGGCTTTACTTGAGCACGGCCCCGTGGCCGCGCTCGTGCGCGTGGATGCGGACGGGAAGTTTCAGTCCTACAAGGGCGGCGTCTTCAACGAGCACGACACTTTCGCTCCTAATCACGCCATCTTGATCACGGGCTGGGACGACGCGGTCAAAGCGTGGCACATACAGAACTCTTGGGGCGAGGATTGGGGCGAGCAGGGCTATATGTGGATCGGCTATGACAGTAACGGCGTCGGGCAGTACGCCACATGGATCGAAGCGCCCGTCGGCTACGACTGGGGTCTGCTGTAAACGGCTACCCGCAGGTGTGCAGGGGCCAAGCCTAGTGCCACTGTCTGCGCCGGCCATAGAGTAACTTGTGTGACTGCGCTCGTTTGACAGCACCGTGCTGCCGGTCGTTCAATGGAGCGACCCTGAACACATCGCAACTAAAGCCGGAGGCATTGAACGTTTGACCGATGAACTGCTCAAGTGGCGCGCCGAGTTTCCGATCTTAGACAAGACCGTCTATTTGATCTCGCACAGCCTCGGCGCGATGCCGCGCCAGACTTACGACGCCTTGCGCGAGTACGCCGACATGTGGGCGACGCGCGGCGTGCGTGCATGGGCCGAGGGTTGGTGGGAGATGCCGCTGCGCGTAGGCGACGAGGTCGCGCGTATCATCGGTGCGCCGCCACAGACGGTCGCGATGCATCAGAACGTCTCGGTCTGCCAGTCGCTCATCCTCTCCTGCTTCGAGCCGCAGGGCAAACGAAATAAGATCGTCTATAGCGAGCTGGAATTTCCGTCCGTCATGTACGTCTATGAAGCGCACGCGCGCGCCGGCCGTTTCCGCATCGAGCGCGTGCCTGCGCCCGACGGCATAACAGCACCGCTTGCCGAGATGCTCGCGGCGATTGACGAAGAGACGCTGCTCGTGCCGCTCTCGCACGTGTTGTTCAAGAGCGCCTATTTGCAAGACGCACTGGCCATCACAAAACGCGCACATGAAGTCGGCGCGCTCGTCATACTCGACACGTATCAATCGGCCGGCACAGTCCCCTTATCCGTAACGGAGTTGGATGTTGACTTCTGCACGGGCGGCTCGGTCAAGTGGCTGTGCGGCGGCCCCGGCGCGGCTTATCTCTACGTGCATCCGCGCTGGCACAAACAGTTGGAGCCGAAAATCACCGGCTGGATGGCGCACGAAGCGCCGTTCGCGTTTGCGGCTTCGTTGACCTACGCGCCCGGCATCGCGCGCTTCCTGCACGGCTCGCCCGCCATCCCCGCGCTCTACGCCGCACGCAGCGGTTATCAGATCATCAACGAGATCGGCGGCGCGCAGATTCGCGCCAAGAGCATACGACAGACCGAGCGTCTCGTTGCGCTGGCCGAGGAAGCGGGCTTCGATGTCACAAGTCCCAAAGACCCGCAGCAGCGTGGCGGCACGATCACCGTCAACGTCGAACACGCGGCCGCCGTCACGCGCGAACTCGTCCGCCGCGAGATCATCTGCGACTATCGCCCCGGCGCAGGCATACGTCTCTCGCCCCACTTCTACACCACGGATGAAGAGTTGGAGTTGGCCATCCGCGAGCTGCGCAAGATCATCGATACACGCGCCTACGCCGCGCACGAAGCCGCGGGCGCAGCGTTTTAATGACAGTGCCAAGTGACGGGTGACGGGTTAAGTAGGTTATGCCTGTGAGAGATAAATATTTTCCGCCCGCACAAAGAAAGCCGGAATTTCATTGCTTTCACTGTGGAGTGTTTGCTGCTCAGCATTGGTCTACTGTCTATAAGGTTATTGCTACCGGTTATCAGGCATCTGGAATAGAGCGGTGTTTATGTAGGCATTGTTCAAACGAGAGTTATTGGTATCAAGAGCAAATGATAATTCCGGCGGCATCTTTCGCAGAGCCGCCGCATCCTGATCTTCCCGCCGATTGTCTAGCCGACTATATTGAGGCAGCGTCTGTGGTTTCGGCATCTCCGCGCTCTGCTGCCGCGCTGTTGCGTCTCAGTATTCAGAAACTAATGCCGCATCTTGGCGAGCGTGGCAAGAACATCAATGACGACATCGCATCTTTGGTCGCAAAAGGGCTACCACCGTTAATTCAAAAGGCACTTGATTATTGTCGCGTGGTAGGGAATAACGCCGTTCACCCTGGCGAAATAGACTTGAGCGACACGCCGGAGATCGCGCATGAACTCTTTCGGATGATCAACTTCATCGTCGATGATCGCATCGCCCGCCCGAAGGAAATTGAGTCCTTGTACAATTCGCTTCCACAGAGCGCGCGAGACGCGATTGAGGCGCGCGACAAAAAAACACCATAAGTGAGTTAACTGTGACTGAGCCTTTATCCTACAACAAGTACTTGCGCGTGCCCGAATTGATCGGGTTGCAGTCGTGTCTGTCCGACCCGGCGCATCATGACGAGCTATTGTTCATCACGATCCACCAGACGTATGAATTGTGGTTCAAGCAAATCCTGCACGAGTTGGACGCCGCGCGTGCACTGATCGACGAGGATCGTGCGTTCGCGGCGACGCTCGCGCTCGGGCGCATCGTCGAGATCGAGAAGGTGCTCGTCCAGCAGATTCATATTCTGGAGACGATGACGCCCATCAGCTTCCTCGGCTTTCGCGACGAGTTGAATCCGGCGAGCGGTTTTCAATCCATGCAGTTCCGCGAGATCGAGTTCACGTCCGGGTTAAAGGACGAGGGACTGCTCGACAGTTTTCGCGCCGACGAGTTTGCCGTCGCACGCTTGCAAGCGCGCTTAGAGCGACCGACGCTCGGCGAAGCTTTCTATGCCTACTTACGGCGGCGGGGTCTGGACGCACCGGCGGACGATCCGACGCTAACGATAGATGAACGACAACAGCGTTATCAGCAACGCGTGCGCGCCGTGCTCGAAGTCCTAACGCACTTCGAGACGCGGGTCGAAGAGTTTCAGTTGGCCGAAGCACTGATCGCGCACGACGAATATTTCCAACTCTGGCGCGCGCATCACATCAAGATGGTCGAGCGTATGGTCGGCTCGAAGCGCGGCACGGGCGGCTCGGAAGGCGTCGGTTATCTGCGCACAACGCTCGAGCAAAAATTCTTCCCTGAGTTGTGGGAAGCGCGCACGCACCTCGACACGCGTCATGGCGCAGCAGGGTGTCCCTTCGCCGGGCGACAGACTTGAGCGCAACCAGCAAGCGGGTAAGCGAGATGAACAAGTACGTCGAAAGCAACCGCTCGCTCTGGAACGGCTGGACGCGGCTGCACGCGCACTCGGATTATTACGACCTCGAAAGCTTCAAGGCGGGGCGCTCGTCACTCAAGCCCATAGAGTTGGAGGAGGTTGGCGACGTGCGCGGCAAGTCGCTGCTACATCTGCAATGCCACTTTGGGCAGGACACGCTCTCTTGGGCGCGGCTTGGCGCTACGGTGACTGGCGTGGATTTCTCCGACGAAGCCATCAGCCTTGCGCGTTCGCTGAGCGCAGAGTTGCACATCCCGGCGCGCTTCATCCAGTCGAACATCTACGATCTGCGCAACGCACTCGACGACCGCTTCGACATCGTCTTCACATCCTACGGCGTGCTCTCGTGGCTGCCCGATTTGGACGCATGGGCTAAAATAATCGCGCACTTCCTCAAGCCCGGCGGTTACTTCTACATCATCGACACACACCCGATCTTCGGCATGGTCAACTACGAAGGCACGGCCTTCGAGTACGCTTATTTTCACACGCCCGAACCCGTCGCGTTGGAGTCGCACGGCTCTTACGCCTCGGGCGATGCGGAAGGATTCTCGCACCCCGAATACAACTGGGAGCACTCCTTGAGCGATATCATCAACGCCGTCATCCGCGCGGGCTTGCGCCTAGAGTTCGTCCACGAGTTCCCCTTCATGTGGCACATCCCTAACTACGTCGCGCTGGAAGAGTTCGAGCCGGGCAAGGGCCGCCTCAAAGGCAGCTTCGGCCTGCTCCCGCACATGTTCTCGCTGCGGGCGCAGTGTGAGGAAAGTTGAGAGCGATGCACGTAGAGTTTCCTGAACGCTTCAACATGGCCGAGTACTTCCTCTATCACAACGTCGAGGAAGGGCGGGAGCATAAAACTTGTCTGTATTTTAAAGACGAGACGTACACCTACGGCGACGCGGTGCGTTGGGCGAATCGCGCGGGCAACGCTTTGCGCGAGTTGGGCGTGTCGGTCGAAGACCGCGTGCTGATTGTTTTGCCGGACGGCCCGGAGTTTGTGTGGACGTGGTTTGGCGCGAGCCGCATGGGTGCGGTCATCACGATGGTCAACCCGCTGCTGCCCGCGAGCGATTACGAATACTATCTTGCCTACACGCGGGCACGCGTGGCGGTGATTCACGAATCGCTGTTGGAGAATTTCACGCAAGGAGCGCGCGGCGCAAAGTATTTGCGGAACGTGTTAGTGGTGGGTGAAACGTGCGGCGAGTTCAAATCGTTCGCACAAGTCGTCGGGCAGATGCCGGATGAGTTGCCGCCCGCAGACACGCACAAGGACGACATAGCGATCTGGTTGTTCACATCCGGCTCGACCGGCCACCCAAAAGGCGCTGTGCATCTGCAACATGATCTGCCGTACAACACCGAATGTTATGCGAAGGGCGTGCTCGGCCTGAACGAGCACGATCTGACCATCTCCGTGCCGAAGCTCTTCTTCGGTTATGCGACCGGCACGAATCTGTTATTTCCCTTCGCGGTCGGCGGCGCGACCGCACTCTTTAGTGAGCGTTCGACATCGGAAAAGTTGTTCGAGGTGATCGAGCGCTACCGCCCGACGGTCTTGACGAGCGTGCCGACGATGATCAACGCGATGCTGAACGTTGCAGGCGCGGCCGGGCGTGATCTATCGCACTTGCGCTTCTGCCTGTCGGCGGGCGAGGCACTGCCGGCCGAGTTGTACGAGCGTTGGCTGCGCACGTTCGGCGTCGAAATTCTCGACGGCA
This sequence comes from Pyrinomonadaceae bacterium, assembly GCA_045807745.1. Classification (GTDB taxonomy): domain Bacteria; phylum Acidobacteriota; class Blastocatellia; order Pyrinomonadales; family Pyrinomonadaceae; genus QHXQ01. The sequence goes on along the minus strand of JBJMGT010000012.1, from coordinate 58,957 downwards.
TCGGCTCGGCCGAGATGTTCCACATCTACATCACGAACCGGCTCGGCGACGTGCGCCCCGGTAGTCTCGGTCGCATCGTTGCCGGTTACGAAGCAGAGATCATCGACGCCGCAGGGCGACCCGTACCGACCGGTGAGATGGGGACGCTGCGCATCAAGGGCGACTCGGCCGCTCTGTGCTACTGGCAGGCGCACGAGAAATCTAAGGAGACGTTCGCGGGCGACGCGTGCACCACGGGCGATCAGTTTCACGTGGACGAGGCGGGCTACTACTACTATCACGGGCGCACGGACGACATGCTCAAGGTCTCCGGCGTCTACGTCGCGCCGGTCGAGATCGAAAGCTGTCTGCTGCAACACGAGGCGGTCGTCGAATGCGCCGTCATCGGGCACGACCCCGGTGATGGTCTCATCAAACCCAAAGCCTACGTCGTCGCGCGCACGCCGCACGAGCCAAGCGATGAGCTAGCGCAAGCGCTCCAAGAGTTCGTCAAGACGCGCCTCGCGCGCTACAAATATCCGCGCTGGATCGAGTTCGTCTCGTCACTGCCCAAGAACGACCGGGGCAAGATCGACCGCAAGCAACTTAAGGCTGCGGGATAAATAAGTCCTTCATCTTTCATCCTGCATCATGCAGCCTGCATCCTTGCCTTTCTCCACCCGCATCATTGTCCGCTTCGGCGAGACCGACCCGGCCGGGCTGGTCTATTACCCTGTCTTGTTCCACTACTGCCACGCGGCAATGGAAGAGTTCTTTGCCGCGCGGTGCGGCAGTTCGTATGCGCAACTGCTGACGCGTGAGCGCATCGGCTTCCCGACCGTGAACGTGCAGGCCGAATTCTTCGCGCCACTCGTCTACGGCGACGGAGTTGATGTGTCTGTCTCCGTTACGCACGTCGGGCACAGTTCCGCGACCTTTGAGTACAACTTGCGCCGCGCGAGCGATCAGACGCTCTGCGTCCGGGCCGTGCTCGTGCAGGTGGCCATGAACCTCGACACCCGCCGCGCCGTGGAAATTTCCGCCGCATTGCGCCGGTCTTTCGCGAATAGCGCCGGCTGAATTGGCAATGACAGCGTGCCTGAGAAATTCAGCACGGTCAGTGCCTGTTTCTCTTGCCATTCATAGCAGCGGCGCGCCAATGCAATTTTTTCGCTCGTGCTTCAATCCGTCTAGCCCAACCCTTTTGACCTGCCCGCGCACCGGCCCTACAATCCTTCTTGTCCGATCAGAGCATCGCTTGCGCGGCCCCCTTCGCGCAAGCGAGCCGGCCAAACTTCAAGGAGCAAGATCATGCGTCTACTGCGAGTCGTCTCGTTCATGTTGGTCTGCGCGCTGGCTGCCAATGCGGCTGTCGCGCCCGCCCGCACCAACTTCGCCACTGACATCAACGCGCAGGCGGCGAGCGACGCGGCGCAACCCGGCGTGTCAAGCTCAAACGGGGCCGTTGGCGCGGACGTGACGATGACTGATCATGCGGCTTCGGCCGCGCCGCCGCAGAAGCACGGGAACGCATTCTGGCACGCACTGGCCGCGCCCTTTCGCGCGCTCGCCAGACTCTTTGGCGGGCGGAAGAAAGACGCGACGGCCAAGCGTGCACCTGCGCCAGCGCGCCCGACGCAAGTGGCCGCAGCGCCGCAGGTCGAACCCGCGCCAATACCTGAACCCGTGCTCACAAACACGGCGCGGACACAGTCGAGTATAGACGCACAACAGCGCACCGCAGATGCGCGCAAGGTGCGGCCGGAGGTCGCGGGCGGCAATACGCCCACGTTCACCGAACGCCCTGCGCCGACCGCCCCCGCGCCACTGCCCCAGCCGCAAACGCAGAATATATTCACGCCCATACTCGAAGGCGTCGCGCGTGATCCGCTCTCGCAGGGGCGCGCATTGCTCGAACGCGGCGACACCAACGAAGCCATCGCGCAGCTTTCGGTCGCCGCCGTGACGGGCCCCGATCTGATCGCGGCGAACAATCTGCTCGGGCTTGCTTATGATCGCTTGGGCCAACACAAGCTGGCGCAGGACGCTTACGAACGCGCACTCACGGCCGCGCCCAAAGACGCCGCGACGCTCAACAATCTCGGCTATTCGCTCTATCTGGACGACCGCTACGCAGATGCGCTCGCGCGTCTGAAGTCGGCCGCGCGGCTCGACCCGGCAAACCGGCAAGTCGCCAACAACCTCGCGCTCGTCTACGGCCGGTTGCAAAAGTTTGACGACGCTTATCGCAGCTTCGCGCGCGCGGGCGGCGAGTTATACGCGCGTGTGCAGACCGGCGCGCTCCTCGAAGCCGCAGGGCGCGACATCGAAGCGATCAAACATTTCGAGAGTGCGCGCCGGCTTGCGCCGGCCAACTCAGAAGTCCTGCGCCGCTTGATCAACCTCTACGTCCGCACGGGCCAACCCGGCAAGGCGGAGGACGCGCGCCGTCTGCTCGAAAAGATACCGGAGGACAAACGCAGCGACGGCGCAACATCCTCATCCAGCGTCTAGCGAGGTAGTCTTATGACCAGCGAAGAACTTGAACGCGCCATGCAGTTCATCCTCGAACAGCACGCGCAATTGGTCGTTAAGGTGGATAACTTGGCCAGTCAGGTGGACGGTCTCGCCACCGTGCAGCGCCGAAGAGAGATGGGAGCGGACGGAGACGAGCGTGCGCGCGCTGCTCGTCATCGCCGAATCACATGAAGGTGAGATTAACGCGCTGCGCGAAGCACAAGCTGCTACCAACAGGCAGATGGCGGAGACGGATGAGAAGATGGCGAAGACGGACGAACGCATTAATGCTCTGATCGCTGTCTTGGAGCGACACATCGCCGATGGTCATGGCGGGCGACAGTAACGGTAATCAGGGCTGCCGGAGAGTTGTGGGAGAGGTACACGCGCGGCGTTGAAGAAAGTTAGCAGGGGCAGCGCTTCGGCTCTGCCCCTGAAGCTTTATGGCCTGTTAGTGGCGGCGCATCAGGTTGTAATCGCGCAACCGACGATAGAGCGTTGAAGGCGAGATGCCGAGTAGCTCGGCCGTTTTGCCGCGATGCCAGTTGGTCTGCTCAAGCGCGGCGAGAATCTGCTGGCGTTCGACTTCGCGTAAAGGTGGCACGCCGCCCTGCTCGTTCGCGGCTGAAGCGCTGGCGACCGCAGCCGCCGCGGTCGGCGCGGACGTGCCAGCCGGGTGCAGGATTTCCGGCGAGAGTTCGCTGAGTGTGATGCGCCCGTCGTTGGCGAGCAGCACGCCGCGCTCCAGACTGTTGCGCAACTGGCGGACGTTACCGGGCCAGTCGTAGCGCCGCAACGCGTCCAAAGCCTCCGGCGCAATGTCGGGCGGATGCGGCCCGCCGAGTTTCTTGAGCAGGTAGCGCGTGAGCGGCTCGATGTCTTCTGTGCGCTCGCGCAGCGGGGCGAGCGTGATCTGGAAACCGTTGATGCGATAGAGCAGGTCGGCGCGGAACGAGCCGTCCGCCACGGCCTGACTGATGTCGCGATTCGTCGCCGCAACAATGCGGACGTTCACCTGCACCTTGCGCACCGCGCCCACACGATAGAACGAGCGCGTCTCAATCGCGCGCAGCAGCTTCGACTGCAACGGGGCTGGCAGCTCTGTCACCTCATCCAAGAACAGCGTGCCGTTGTCGGCCAACTCGAACAAGCCGAGCTTGCGTGCCTTCGCACCGGAGAACGCGCCCGCTTCATGCCCGAACAGTTCCGATTCAAGCAGCGATTCGGTGAACGCGGCGCAGTTCAGATCGATGAATGAGCCATCGCGCCGTTGCGACAGACGATGAATCGCGTGCGCGATCAACTCTTTGCCCGTCCCCGACTCGCCTGTGATCAAAACGGACGCTTCCGACGGCGCGACGCGCTCGACCAGACGCATCGACTCGCGCATCGCCGCCGAATCGAACACGATGTCGGGCACATCCGACTGCCGCGCGATCTGCGCGCGCAGACGTTGATTGTCCACGCGCAAACGCCGCTTCTCGGCCGCCTGCTTCACCAGCGCGTCGAGTTCCGTGATGTGATAAGGCTTTGAGAGATAATCGTAAGCGCCGAGCTTCATCGCCTCGATGGCGGTCTCGACGGTGGCATGTCCCGTGAGCATGATCACTTCAGGCGGGTTCGGGCGTTGATGGACGCGGCGCAACAACTCCATGCCGTCCATGCGCGGCATATTAATGTCGCAGAGCATCACGTCCACGTTCGACTCTTCCAACAGCTTCAGCGCCGCCTCACCGTCCGGCGCGACGCGCACTCCGTAGCCTGCTCGCTCCAACTCCTTTTGCAGCACGAGCCGCAGGTTGGCCTCGTCCTCGGCAACAATGATTCTGGTCAGCAACGGTGTGCTCAACTCGCTCGCTCTCCCTCTCTTATGTCTTCATTTAGCGCGGGCAAGGAGACGGTGAACGTCGTTCCGCGCCCAACGGCGGAATCGACCGCGATGCGCCCGCCGTGCTCCGTCACAATACCATAACAGACGGCTAACCCTAGCCCCGTCCCGCGCCCGACCTCTTTGGTCGTAAAGAACGGATCGAAAATCTTCGCCACGTTCTCCTGTGCGATCCCGACGCCCGTGTCGCGCACCTGCAAGCAGACGCCGCCGCCCTCGTTGTACGTGCGCAGAGTCAGCGTCCCGCCCTGCGGCATCGCATCAATCGCGTTCTCGGCGAGGATGATGACGACCTGCTGCAACTGCCCCACGTCGCCCGCGACCGGCGCAAGATTATCAGCGACTGCAACCGCAAATTCGACGTTGCGCGCGCGCCGTTGATGGCGCAAGAGCCGCGCCGCCGCCTTGACCACCTCCGTCAGAGACACGGGCGCTGGTTGGCCCGCGCGATTGCGACTGAAGTCGAGCAAGCCGTTTGTGATCTGCTTGCAACGAAAGGCTTCGCTCCGAATGAGCGCGAGATATTCGCGCAGATCGCTGACATCTTTCGAGTCGCCGAACGCGCCCTCGTGCACGCGCGTCTCCATCGACTCGGCGCACGCGGCGATAGTCGCCAACGGATTATTGATCTCATGCACGACGCCGGCCGCCAGACGACCCACGGCGGCGAGTTTCTCCGTGCGTGCGACGGCCCGGTTGGCTTCGACGCGCGCCGTGATGTCTTCGCCGACTGTGATGACATGTGAGATGTCGTCGCCCACAGCGCGCATCGGGATTTTGCTGACGAGCCAGTGGCGCGTGCGCCCGTCCGTGTCTGTGCTCTCCTGTTCGATGCGCTCGATCTGGCCGGTCTCAAAGGCACGGGCGAACTCGTGCGCGAGCGTGGCGCGCGGCTGGCGCGTCAACACGTCGAAGATGTTCCGGCCCAGCGCATTGTGGCGCGGGATGCCCTGCCCGCCCAACTCGCGATTGCGATTCCACGCGACGATGCGATGCGTGCGGTCAACCGCATAGAGCGAGATCGGTAAGCTGTCGATGATCGCTTCGGTAAAACGCCGCTGCGCCTCCGCTTCGGCCGTGCGGCGCTCGACCTCGCGCGCAAGACTGACGCTTGATGCGCGCGCCGCCGCGTACAGAGACGAGATGTGCATGGCGAGCGCCGCCTGCTGCGCCGCCGCATCGATGAGCCGCGCTTCCGTCTCGCCGCAGTCGGCCGCCCGGTCGAACGCGACGACGAGCGCGCCCAGCGTCTGTCCGGCGAAGCGTAAGGGCGCGACGTATTCGGCCGCATGCGCTTCATCGCGCAAGAAGAAATCCGCGCGCGTCGTAAACATGACGGCCGCCGATGGCTTCGTCTGCAACCAGCCGCGCAAGCGGCGTGCGTCCACCAGTTGCGTATCTTCCGCGCTGCCCTCGCGGTCGAACACGCACCCGACGAGTTCGTTGACCGCCGCCGTGTTTTCCTGATCGACGCCCACACGCGCTTCGACCACAGCCGCACAGAGCGCAGCGTTCGCAGCTTCGTAGGTCGCGCCCGCCACGCGCCGGACAACTTGCAGCGGCTCAAGCGCGACGAGCAAGCCGCGCCCCAAGTCCGCGAGAAAACCCAACTCGCGATTGCTGCCCGCGAGCGCACGCTCGCGTCGCGCCGCTTCCAAGTGCGCGCTCACGCGCGACAACAGTTCGCGCCCCGTCGCCGGTTTGACGACCAGATCATCCGCGCCCGCCGCGAACGCGTTCACGGCCAACTCCGCTTCGTCGCGCCCGGCGAGCACGATGATCGGCAAACGCTTCGTCGCCGCCTGCGCGCGCAGCACGCGACACAAGGCGAGACCGTCCACGCCCGGCATCTCGCTGGCGAGCAGGATCAGATCGCTGTGCGCCTCGTGCAACAGCCTGAGCGCCGTGGGCGCGTCGGCCGCGCTCAGCACACGGTACGGCCCCGCTTCGAGCGCGCGGCTAAGCGTCGCGCGGTCGTGCTCGTCCGCTTCGACGACCAACAGCGTGGCAGTCTTGGTAAGCTGATTGACGGCGGCCGGCATGCCTTCGTTGCGTAACGCTTTCTGCATTCGGAAATCGGGGGTAGGACGCGCCGCTTGCGCGCTGGTTGAATTTCGGTGAACCCACAGCCTGTGGGCGCGTGCAGGGGCCGGACAGGACGCCGCACACGCCGCTCTTTGATTGAAAGCGATGCGACGAGGAATGTCAAGAACTAAGCAAACAGACTGGGCGGATAATTGAACCTTTTGACTTTGACCGCGTGCATAATACTATCGCTTGCGCGGCGCTTTTTGGCCGGCGGTGCGAGATATATTCTCGTTGTCAAGCATGCAGCTTAACTCACGCATAGCGGCCGCAAGATCATTAATGCGCATTAACAGATCGATCACGGCTTTACTCTTTGCGTTGATCGCCGTCAGCAGCGCGGTCGGGCAGCCGCCGCGCGCGGCCGCCCCTGTACCGAAGAGTCAGGAGCGGCGCAAGTTACCCGTCGAGGTCGAGACGTTCCTGCTCGGCGCTCAGCTCGCGCGCCCGGAGATTGCGGCCGATCTGTTGTTGCGCGTAGTCGAAGCGGGGCTGGTGCCGGAGCAAACGCGCAAGATTGAGCTGCTGGAAGAAGCTTACCGGCGCGCGGCCGATGCGCAGCAACCGCTCAAACGTCGAGCATGGGGTGGGATGGTGGACACGCGCACCGGCTATCTCTCGTTCGCCTATGATCTAAAGCTTGATGCTCTATCACTGCAATGTCGCGCGCTCAGGCTGCTGCTGCCGATAGACGGCGCAAGAGCGCGCAAGCTGTTCGCCGACATAGCGCCGCCCAAACTTGAGCCGCTGACTTGCGCCGACGCGCTCTACTACGATCTCGACGACTATTACGACACGCTCAGAGAGATAGTCAAAACGACGTTCAGCGCGAAGGAGCGGCAGCAAGGCAAGCACGTGGAGTTTATGTTGCCTTATCTCGACAACATGGTCTCGCCGTTGCAAGTCGCACAGAGCGTGCGGACGATCCTCGCGCTCGACACGACGCCGGCTCAACTGGCCGATCTAGTGCTGGCCTTCCAACTCGCCTTGAAGAAGATCGCGGGCGACCCGCGCTCGTTCACGCTCACTGTGCGCTACGGTAGCGTGGTGCGCGGCATATACGATCTCATCACGACCAGCAAAAAGAGAGACGCGGTCACGGGCGAGTTGCCGCAGATATTTCGCGCGTACCTCGTGCGCAATCTAAATGCCGCGCAGTGCGCTGATAGCGTAGTTAATGTTGATAAGGATTTTGCAGAAGGTGGCTATCTCAAGTTTGTGAACGAATGGCTAGAGCCGCCGATCACGCCGGACGAAGTTGGGCCGCGCAAGATCGAACCTGCGGCTCAGGTAGATGCATACTGGACAACGCCGAGCGCGAAAGCGCTGCTGATGAAGTACAAACGGCTGCGCTTTGGCGACGAAGAGATACCGCCGGCCAAAGGGGGGGCGGACAGCAATGTCTGGTTACAGAGTTTGACCGAATTTCTGAACGAACTGGAAGACTGGCGCGGGGCGGACGAGCGCGCGGAGGCCGACTATTTTCATCAGAAGTGCAATCTCTACGAAGCGCTCCTCGAAATCGTGCCGACCGGCCCGACTCGCTCCGTGATTCTCAGCAGCTTCGTGCGTTTCCTGCGCGATAACAACATCCAACAGGAGAGTCGCATCGAGTGGCTGCTCCACGCCAACGCACTCATCGGGCGGGCGCAAGCGGGCAGAGACAGATCGCCGACCGAACTGCTCGCAGTCATGCGCAACTCAGGCGACACCACGCTGCGTCTATATGCTGAACTGGTCGACCTCACACATCCGAAGCCAGCGCCAACGAAGCCCCGTTAGCCGGAGCTGCTCCCCGTTATGGTTCAATTAGCCTTGATCGAACTGTGCGCGCGCCGTTTTAATTAACCGCGGCCGAGGCGAGATCGCTGGCGGATAGATTGGTGGGTGTGTCTGTAACTGGTTGGCGCTGCTGTCTGTGCCCGGCCTTGACGTTGTACATGGCTTGGTCGGCGGCGATAAGTAGTTGACTGAGACCTTCGCCGTCCGTGCCAAAGCGCGCCGCGCCGACGCTGATGCCGACGCGCGCGTGCTTATCGGGCAGGACGCGCAAGGACAGCCGACCGATAGCCTGTTCGATGCGCTCGCGCAAGTCGCTCACCTGCTCGTCGTCCAACTCCTGCACGATGGCGACGAATTCATCGCCCGCGTAGCGCGCCAGAAAATCGTACTCGCGCAGTTGCGCTTGCAGGACGCGCCCGACCTCACGCAGCATCTGATCGCCGGTCTGATGCCCGAACGTGTCATTGACCTGTTTGAACTCATCCAGATCGAGCATGACCACTTGGAACGCTTGGTTCGTGCGCCGCGCGCGCGATTCTTCCTCGCTAAAGCGCAGGTGCAGGGCGCGCGCATTCGGCAGCCCCGTCAAAGAATCCGTGAGCGCGTTCGATTCAGCCTCCGCGTGTTGGAGCGAGTTGGCGAAAGCATCGCCCGCGAGGCGTGCGACCATGTCGAGCAGGCGCACGTGGTCGTCCGTGTATGGCTCGTAATCGTGCGCGTAGACGGCGATGACGCCGAGCAGCCGTTCGTCTTTGAGGAGCGGCAGCGCGACCATCGAGTGATAGTGTTCCTCTTCGGGCAGCGCGAACTCTGTGAAGTCGAGCATCGGATCGAAGCCCTTGACGGGACAACGATTGGCCAGCACAAAACCGATCACGCCTTCGCCCGGCGCGACGCAACGCTCACGCAACAACTCCGCGTGTCGTCCGGCGACGTGCGTCACGCGCGCGTAGTTCTTCATCTCATCGAACAGATAGACGACGCACGTGTCGTAAGGCACGACGTGGCTGACCTTGTCCACGAGCACGTGCGCGCGGTCGCCGATGTCTAAGGACGAGCCGAACGTGCGCGCGATCTCGTAGAGCGCGTAGACTTCGCGGTGCGCGTTTTTGATCTGATCGAGATAAGCGAACGGCGCAAGTTCGCCAGTTCCCTTCTCGCGGCGCATGGGATTCGGCTCGACGGTCACATCCGCGTCCGCTTCCGTCCCGGTGAGTTGTTCGCCCAACCCGCACGCAGCGATCTCTGCTTCAAACTCCGGCAAATGTTGCAGGAACAGTTCGACGAGTTGCGGGTCGAAGCGCGTGCCGGCATCGCGCCTTATTAAGGCGCTCGCTTCCCCGCGCGCCTTGCCGGGGCGGAACGGGCGGGCCTCGCGCATCGAGTCGAAGCAGTCCACGACGGCGAGCACGCGCGCCGTCAACGGAATCTCTGCGCCGCGCAAGCCGTCCGGATAACCGCGCCCGTCAAAGCGCTCGTGATGGTGGCGCACTGTGGGCACGACCGGGTACGGGAAATTGATCCGTTCGAGAATCTGCGCGCCGACGACCGTGTGCACCTTCATGCGCTCGAACTCAGCAGGCGTCAGCTTGCCCGGCTTGTTCAAGATGTGATCGGGCACAGCGAGTTTCCCGATGTCGTGCAGGAGCGCACCGGCGCGCAACGCTTCGATCTCTTCATCCGTCAAACGCAGCACACGCCCCATGCCGGCGGCGTACAACTGCACGCGCCGTACGTGGCAGTGCGTCGTCTGATCTTTGGCGTCGATGGCGGTCGCCAGCGCTTCGACCGTGGCCAGATGCAGGCGCGCCAACTCGGCCGCCTCGCGCGTCTGCCTGTGCACGCGGGCGAAATAAAACTTGCACGTCGCTAACGTCACCGCCGCGACGGGCACATTTGACAGCACGTAGAGCAGCCCGAGACTCAAATCTGACATGTCGATCATGCTTACCTACGGCCTGCAAAACGCTGCGGTCGCCAGTCTTCGATCTAATGACGACATGAGCGCAGCTAGAATCAGACGTTGCTCCAGCGAACGTGAACCGCTTGCTCGTGCGCCGCAGCTTTCGGGCGACGCAAAAATCTGCGCGCCCAGCGAGCGAGCGTGGAAACGGGCCGTCGCCGACAGCAGAGAGCCGGGAGCAAATCCGCCTTCTGTGCCGGCGACGACCGGGGCAAGCAGCGAGCATGTGGCACTCACTCGCTGTGGCAGGGTGAGAACTCAATCCCCGACCGGGTAACTCAACTTTCTGTGCGCCGCTTAAGGGCGCTGTCAACAAGGCGCGGCCTGCGGGCCTCGTGCGGAAGGCCCGCGAAGCGCATGACGCTTCATGGCCGCGCCCAACTCTTTAACAAGCCTCGTGCCGCACTTGATCAAACCCGCGCGCCAAAGATGCACACTGGTAAACCTCTGTAATTTTGCGCAAACGAGTGCACAGCGCCGCACACGCGCAACGCCTTGCAGCATCAACGTGACGCGTCAGAATGATGCTTCGGTCAGATTAAGCTGAAGCGGCAGACGATGCGTTTGACAATCAAAGCGTGGCGCGGCACTCTCTCCAGAAATTCAGTGACAGGTGCAAAAAGAGGTTGGCCGTAGCGAACAACGAAGAACGAAGACCGGGCGCGTCGGTCGGCTACATCGGGTTGCTGCGGCAGAACCGCAGCTTCCGCCAGTTGTGGCTCGGCCAAGTCGTCAGCCAACTCGGCGACTGGTTCGACACGCTCGCGCTCTTCACACTCATCGCGCATCTCACCGACTCCGGGCGCGCGGTCGGGCTGGTACTGGTCGCGCGCTTTCTGCCGAGCGTCGTGCTGGGGCCACTCTCCGGCGTCGTGGCGGATCGCTTCAGTCGGCGCACGATCATGATCGTCTCCGACGTGGTGCGCGCCGTCGTCGTGCTGGGCTTTCTGTTCGTGCGCCGACCCGATCAACTCTGGCTCATCTACGTGCTGACGGTCTTGCAACTCACCTTCTCTGCGTTCTTCGAGCCGGCCAAAACGGCCGCGATTCCCTCGCTTGTGCTTGAGCGCGAGTTGGTCGCCGCCAACTCGATCACGTCGATCACTTGGTCTGTGATGTTGACGCTTGGCGCGGCGCTGGGCGGCGCGGTCACCGATTGGTTCGGCACAGACGCCGCGTTCGTCATCGACTCGCTCACTTATTTAGCCTCAGCCTTGCTCATCATGAGCGTGCGCCTGCCGAAACGACCGGCCCGACCAAAGACAAAACTGACTGTCGGTAAAGCGCTCGGCATCACAGACACAATTGAAGGCTTGCGCTACGTGCGCGCGCGCCCGCGCGTCTTTGCGTTGCTCATGGTCAAACCGGCGTGGGGTTTGGGCGGCGGCATACTGACGCTGCTGGCCGTCTTTGGCGCAAAGATTTTTCCGGTGGGCCAGACGGCTGCCGCCGGGGTCGGCGTGCTCTACGCGGCGCGCGGCATCGGCACGGCCGCCGGCCCCGTCTTCGCGCGCATGTTCGCGGGCGAGTCGCGGGCGCGTATGGCGACCATCATCGGCTACGCATTCCTCTTGGGCGGCACGTTCTACGCCGGCTTCGGGCTGGCGCACAACTACGCGCTCGCGCTCGTCATGCTGTTCACGGCGCACATGGGCGGCAGCGCCCTCTGGGTCTTCTCGACCGTGCTATTGCAATCTTCGGTTGAAGATCAGTTTCGCGGCCGTGTCTTCGCGACTGAATTTGCATTGCTTACGCTCACCATGGCCGCCTCGAACTACGCGACCGGCGAACTGCTCGACCGCTTCCACATCCCGGCGCGCACGGTGACAGTCGCCATCGGCGCGCTGTTCCTCTTGCCCGGTCTCCTCTGGTTCATGACCGCGCGTTGGTGGAATCGTGAGCCTAAGCAAGCGCATGCGGTCAGCCCACTCACCGGCAAGGCCGCACAATTGCACGAAGCGGCCAACCAGATACACCTATCGGCCGACTGAGGATAGCTCTGTTTGCGAAGGCTGGGGGGCGCACGAGTGAGGAGAATACACTTGTCGCAAGGAAAATAATGGGCGTACTCTTATGCTTATGTTGAATTGGCTTAAGGCTGTTTACTATGAAGTCCGCCCCAACGCTCTCTGGGATGTAATCAAATACATGATAATCGTTGCGGTTTCACTACTAGCGGTTGGCGGCTATCGTCTCTTAGCGTGGACGCGGCAACTCCCACCAGACCGCGTTATTGACTTTGCTATTTTTGCGGGAGCATTTATTCTTTTAACGTTTGCCTATGTCCTCACAAAACTTATGAAGAGAGAAACACCTTCACGACCTGCTGTCATGCCACAGACGCAGACACAAGAAGGCTGTCCTGCCGAGTGGCTACACAATATCGCGGAATACGAGAAAGACGGGATTCAGTATTCGGTAAAGATTACGCTCTGCACAATGCGCGCCGAAGAACTCAATTCTGACGTGCCCTATATTAACTTCAAATTTCACATTCTTAACTGTTCTGTTTATCCAATCACTATTGAAGAATCAATAGAAGGCTACATTCAATTCATTAGCACTCGGCTCGGCGGGCATATGAGGATGGTTGATAATAAAATTAAAGATTGCCTTCATGGAAACACTGGGTTCTTTGTTATAAGACAATGGCTTAGTAAAGAAGAAGTTACGCTAATTCGCAACGCGCCAGATGACCGCTATTTTCGATTTGATAATTTGAAAGTAACAGTTAAAGGCGGTAAAGACTTCACACAGGTTATCCCACGGCAATTAGAAATAACTTGCATGGTAGAAAAAACAGGCAGGCCAGTAATGTAAATCTATAGCCGACTAACAGCTATGCTGGCATCAATGACGTACTCAGTCACCGCTGGCGATCCTCTGCCAACAGCTTAGCACTGTCGCTGTGCTTGCGCCCTTCGAGGCTGCGGCTAATGCGTTCGGCGCGGCGGCGAAATTCAATCGTTTGCCGTGCGTGCGCTTTATCGTCAGGGCGCGACCCAGTCGCGCGCTCGTCTCTCTCTTTTAGCTTGCTTGCCATTATCAACGCCTCACTTCTGAGTGTCCCGAACGTGACGGCTACAAGTGTAGCTTGCGTTTCGCTCGCAGCACAATAGTGAGGCTAATCACGCGCGGCGGAATTAACAAACACATCGCTTTCCACTATCATGCCGCCGTCAAACTTGAACGAGCGGCGACCGACTATGCAACTGCACGCGCGCCGCTCGCGTCTTCTGCCCTTAACCCGGTTACAACCAAACGGAGATTGCCCATGCGCCGACTCAACACCCTGCTTGTGTTTGTCCTGATCCTTGCCTGCGCGGCGACCGCCTTCGCTGCCGGCCGCGACCGCTTGACCATCGATGCTTTTCTCGATTGGGAATACGTCAACTCGCCGCAGGTCGCGCCCGATGGTGCGCAGATCGTCTACACGCGTCGTTGGACGGACAAGATGAATGACAAGTATGAAGACGAAGTCTGGATCATGAACGCGGACGGGACGCACAACCGCTTCCTCGTCAAAGGCTCGCAGCCGCGTTGGTCGCCCGACGGTCGCCGCCTTGCATACGTCGGCGCGGGCCAACCCGGCGGCGCGCAGCTCTTCGTCAAATGGCTCGACGCGCCCGAAGAGACGCAGCTCACGCATCTCGAACGCGCGCCCGGCAACATCAACTGGTCGCCCGACGGCAAACATATCGCGTTCACGATGCTTGTGCCCGCGACGCAACAGTTCAAGATCAACATGCCGCAGCGCCCAGCCGGTGCGAAGTGGATGGATGCGCCGCGCGTCGTTGATCGACTTGATTATCGCAACGACGGTTCGGGCTGGCGCGCAGAAGGCTACTCGCACATCTTCCTTGTCGGTGATGATGGCGGCACGCCGCGCCAGTTGACCGAAGGCGATTACAACTACGGCGCGCCCGAATGGTCGCCCGACGGCGAGACGATCTATTTCAGCGGCAACCGCAGCGCCGATGCCGAATACATGTGGCGCGAGTCGGACATCTACGCGCTCAACCTGAAAAGCGGCCAAGTCAAACAGTTGACCGACCGCAAGGGGCCGGACTCAAACCCGACGGTCTCGCCCGACGGCAAGTGGCTCGCTTACACCGGCTTCGATCAGACCGACGACACGTACCGCGTCGCGCACCTCTACCTGATGAGTGCCGACGGCGCAGGCAAGCGCATACTCACCACCGATTTCGACCGCGCGCCCTCTGATCTCGAATGGGCGACGGACGGCAGCGGCATCTACTTCACGGCTGAGGATCGCGGCACGAGCAATCTCTGGTTCGAGTCCGCCAAGGGCGGCGCGCCCGTGCAAGTGACGAAGGGCACACACCTATTCACGTTCTCATCGCTCAGTCGCAACGGTGTCGTCGCCGGTCTGCTCGCCAGCCCGCACGCGCCGAACGACGTGGTCGCCTTCAACTTGAAGACGCCTGAGCCGAAGCGTCTGACGAACGTGAACGACGACGTGCTCGAAGGGCGCAAGCTCGGCGAGGTCGAAGAGGTTTGGTACGACTCGGTCGGCGGCAAGAAGATTCAAGGCTGGATCGTCAAGCCGCCCGACTTCGACGCGACGCGGAAATACCCGCTCATCCTCTACATACACGGCGGGCCGCACTCGATGTACAACGTCGGCTTCAACTTCGAGTTTCAGCAGCACGCCGCTGAAGGCTACGTCGTGCTCTACACCAACCCGCGCGGCTCGACCGGCTACGGCGAGGCGTTCGGCAACGCCATCAAGAACAACTATCCCGGCGACGACTACACGGATTTGATGAACGGCGTCGATGAAGTTATCAAGCGCGGCTACATCGATCCACAGAACCTGTTCGTCTGCGGCGGCTCAGGCGGCGGCGTATTGACCTCTTGGATCGTCGGGCACACGGATCGTTTCGCGGGCGCGGTCGTGATGAAGCCAGTCGTCAACTGGCTCTCGTTCGTCGGCACAACCGATAGTTCTGCTTGGTACTACAACTTCGCCAAGCTCCCTTGGGAAGACCCGGCCGAGCACCTGCGCCGCTCGCCCATCACTTACGTCGGCAACGTCAAAACGCCCACGATGCTCATGGTCGGCGAACTCGATCTGCGCACGCCCTTAGAGCAGACCGAGCAGTATTACCGCGCGCTCAAGATGCGCCACATCCCGACGCTCATGGTGCGCCTGCCCGACGAATATCACGGCTTCAACGCTGACTGGACAAACCGCCACCCCTCAAACCGCATCGCACAGATACTTTATTTGCGCGGTTGGTTCGACAGGTACAAGCGCAAACTTGCGCAGCCGGTGAGCGCCAGCGATCAATAGTGCCGGCCCGACAGCGCGCAGAATTTTACCGAAACGAAAAGGAGAACGCTGATGGAAGCAGTTGCGACGCCGTATGCGCCGGCAGACCGACGGGGCTATCGGGGCATCCTCTTGGGCGGCCTAGTCGCCGGGGTGTTCGACATCACTTACGCGTGCGTGGCGCTGGGCTTGCGCGGGCGCAGTCCCGTCTGGGTGCTGCAATCGGTGGCCACGGGCTGGCTTGGCGCGAGCGCTTTTCAGGGCGGCTTGCCGGCGGCCGCACTCGGCCTCGTGTCGCACTTCATGATCGCGTTCGGGGCGGCGGCCGTCTATTATGCGGCGAGCCGCAAGCTGCGTTTCATGGTGCGGCAGGCCGTTCTGTGCGGACTGCTCTACGGCGTCGGCCTCTTCCTGTTCATGAACTGGGTCGTGATCCCGCTCTCGGCCGCCCCTTTTAAAATCCCGTTCATGTTCGCGGTGCTGTGGAAAGGCTTCCTCAGTCACGGGCTGCTCATCGGGTTGCCCATCGCGCTCGCCGTCCGCCGGGACGACAAGTGAATGCGCCGGGCCGCGCTTATGAAGACAAAAGTTGGCGTGATGGGATCGGCCGCTGATACGCTGTCGGCCGAGGCGGCGACGACGCTGCGTGCGAAGACCGAACAACTGGGGCGTGCGATCGCTGCGCGCGGACTGATCGTGTTGACCGGCGCAACGACGGGCACGCCTTATCTGGTCGGGCAGACAGCGCGGGCGGCGGGTGCATTCCACGTCGGCATCTCGCCCGCGTTGAATGAGCGCGAGCACGTAGAGCGCTACAAGTTGCCGACCGACGCTTGTGATCTGATCATCTATACGGGCTTCGGTCTCAAAGGGCGCAACGTCGTGCTGGTGCGCTCCTCAGACATCGCGCTCTTCGTCGGCGGCTCGACTGGCTCGCTCAACGAGTTCACCATCGCGCACGACGAGGGGCGCGTCGTCGGTTGTCTGACGGGCACGGGCGGCGTCGCCGACGAAGCGCGCCGCCTGCTCGCCGCGTTGCCGCACAAGACCGGCGCGCAGGTCGTTTATGATGACGACCCGGAGCAGTTGCTCGCCGAATGTCTGCAAGCGTTGGGGGATTGAGATGGATTTCGGTTTGAGTGAACGCGTCGCGTTGGTCGCGGCGGCGAGTCAGGGGATCGGTTTTGCGGCGGCACGCGAGTTGGCGCGTGAAGGCGCACGTGTTTTTCTATGCTCGCGCAATGAGGCGCGGGCGACTGAAGCGGCAGAACGGATCACCGCTGAGACCGGCACGCGTTGCGTCGGCGTGCGCGCTGACGTGACGAACGAGGCCGACGTGGCGCTCTTCGTCGCGCAAGCGGAGGAGCAAGCAGGGCACGTGGACATTCTCGTGACGAACGCGGGCGGGCCGCCCGTTGCGACTTTTGCCACGACCGATCTCGCGCTCTACCGGCAAGCGTTTGAACTCAACGCGCTCTCCGCGATCCGGCTCGCACAGCTTGTCGTGTCTGGCATGCGCGCGCGGCATTGGGGGCGCGTCATCAACATCACGTCCGTCTCGGTCAAGCAGCCGATTGACGGGCTGTTATTATCGAACACAGTGCGCGCCGGGCTAACAGGTTGGGCCAAGACGCTCTCAACTGAAGTGGCAGCAGACGGCGTGACCGTCAACAACGTCGCGCCCGGTTGGACGTTGACCGAGCATCAAGCGGAAGTGGCCGAGACGCGCGGGCGCACTGCCGGCAAGTCTAAAGACGAGATGATCAAAACTTGGGCGGCGCAGATTCCGGCGGGGCGACTCGCCGACCCGGCGGAGATCGCGGCGGCCGTCGCCTTCCTCGCGTCCGAGCGCGCCTCGTACATCACGGGCGTGACCTTACAAGTTGACGGCGGCTGGGTGCGCAGTCTCTATTGAGCGCCGCGTGCGCCTTAAGGTTTAATATGTGGACTTTCATTTGTCTGGTTTGCGCGTTGTGCGCGCTTGTGTGCAACGTGCGACAGCCGTTGATGCCGACCGCAGCCCGCGCGCAGACCGTGAAGAAAAGCGTGACCGATTCAACTAAGCAGATAGAGGCCGGCGCGTTAATTGAAGCGCAGCATATCGGCGCGGATTTCGCCGTAGATGATTTCGACAATCCGGCGTGGCGGCGTGCGCGCGCCGTCAAGATCACGCGCTACTGGTCGGGCGCGCCCGCACCCGCAGCGCGACAGGCGGAGGCGCGCGTGTTGTGGTCGCAGGCGGCGCTCTACGTGCGCTTTACGGCGCGGCAGGGCGAGCCTTTAATCGTGAGCGCTAAGCCGCGCCTTGATCAGAAGACGATGAACCTGTGGGATCGCGACGTGTGCGAGTTGTTTGTCGCGCCGGACGCGGTCGCGCCGGAGCGTTACTACGAGTTTGAAGTCGCGCCGACCGGCGAGTGGATCGACCTCGGCATACACTGGTCGCCGGAGAAGCGCGAGACCGATTGGGCTTATCATTCGGGCGCGACCTTCGCCGCGCGCACCGCCAAAGATTCAATCACACTGACGATGCGCATACCATGGACGGCGCTCGGCGGCGCACCCACGCCCGGCGCACGCTGGCGCGCAAATCTCTTCCGCTGCGTCGGCGCAGACCCGACGCGCGGCTACCTCGCCTGGCAACCGACCCTCACCCCAGAACCCAGCTTCCACGTGCCGCAACGCTTCGGGTGGCTACAATTCAAAGGATGAAGGATGAAGGATGAACAGAACTATTCAACCTTGAAAGCTTCCTTTCATCCTTCATCCTTCATCCTTTGTGCGAGATCAAGACCGAGGCCGGAAATTGCGGCAGCGGGTGGAATTCGTTACGCGTGAAGCCAGCGTTGGCGGCCATCTGTTCGAGTTCGCTGCGCGTGTAGGCGTCGCCGGCGGGCGTGCCGACGAGCATGACGAGACTGAACATGGCGGCGGGCGGCGGCGAGACGCGGTCTTCGTTCGGCACGAACTCAAGGGTCACGGCGCGTCCGCTGTCGGCGAGGGCCGCGTGCACTTTGTGCAGCAGCGTCTCGTTGGTCGGCGGATCGAAGTGATGCAGGAAGTTGGTTAAGAGCACCACGTCGTAAGGGCCGCCGAAATCCACGTCGAAGGCGCTGCCCGCGATGGTCTCGTAGCGATCCATGACGCCCACCTGCGCCGCATTCTCTTTGGCCACTTCGAGCACGGCCGCCCAATCGAGGGCGGTGACGTGCGCCTGTGGATTGCGCGTAGCGAAAGCGAGACCGAAGCGCCCATGACCGGCGGCGATGTCGAGGATGCGCAAAGGTTGGTCGGCTTGCGGATCGACCAACTGCGCGATCATCTGTGCGGGCATCGCCATCATCGCGCCCATCCCGCGCGCGAAACTCACCCAGATGGGATTGTCGGGCGCGACCGTGCCGCCTTCCTGCCCGACCACCGTCCCGCCTTTGCGCACGGCCGCGGCCGTCTCTTTAAATCCGGCCAGCAACATCGGCGAAAGCAGGAACTCGGTTGCGCCGCCGAGATAGGCGGGCGAGTGTCGGTTGAGAAAAGCGGCCGAGTCGGGTGTGAGTTGATAACGGTTGTCCTCCGGCTTGGTGAGAAAGCCGATGATGGTCAGATAGTCGCAGAGGATGCGCGCGCCGCGTTCGGCGGTCGCACAGTGTTGGGCGATGGCGGCGGCCGTCTCGTGCCCTTCGGCGATGGCGGTGAAGATGTTCAACTCAATTGCGGCCTTCAAGGCTTCGCTGCGCTGGTAAGCATTGATCGTATCGAAGAAATGGATTGGTGATAGTTCCGTCTGTTCGGGCATGGTTCGTCTCCTTCGAGCGCGGGCTGATGAAAGTGTGCTTCTTACGTGAAATTCGCGGGCTAGTCAAATTGTCAGCGAGGGCTGTAGGGATTAACGCGGCTGCGTCAGATAGGCTTCGTAACGCACGCGGTCGGCGGCGCTCATCTCCTTGATGCGCACGCCGATCAGAAAACCTTTATCGGTCTCTTCGGGGCCGAGCTGTTCGTGGCGCATCGGCGTGGCCAGCAACTCTAACGGCCCGGTCGTAAATTCCAGCACAACGCGCAGCGTCATGTCCGCGCCGGTCAGGTAGCGTTCGCCCACGCGCACGGCCGGCAGGATCAGCGCCAGCCCGGTCGTGCTGGCGTCGCGCGTCAGTCCTTTGAGGGCGGTTAAATGCTTTGTGCCTGAGGCATCCGGTTCATAAGGTGCGACGCTGCACGCGAGCCGCAGGCGATGACGTTGTGCGCGCCGCCGGTTGCCGACGTACTCGCGCAGATGCACGACGATGGAGCGGAATCGTTCGGACATAAAAATAGATGCCAGAAGACCGGGGGAGCGGAACGCTGTCAGCTAGCATCTACTATTCGCGGGTGGAAAATCAATACGTTGGCGCATTTAATTCGACCTGCTCAGTCTTGCTCGCCCGCAACGTGACGTGCCGCGCGCCCGCACTGAAGCGCCGGACTTCTTCCGCCGACAGCGAACGGGGCCGTTCCTCCGGCGGCATCAGGAACAAGAGATAGTCGCCCGGCGGTGCGGACAACTCGGCCACGCCGGCCGCGTCTGTGCGCATGTATTCTTGCAGCGCGAACGAGTGCCACTGCCGGGCATCGGCCGGGACAAGGACGACCGTCGCCCCACGCACGGGCGTGTGCTCCTGTGTCGCTCCGACGACGCGCACGTGCACTGTCGCCATGTCGGTCGCCAACACGACGCGCACGCCCTTGAGCACCGTGCCCTCTTCAACCGTCAGCGGCTCGTGCGTGTAAGTTGTGCCGCCGGCGCTGATCGACTTCACGTAGTAAGACTCGTCATTACCAGCAGGGTTGACGTGTATGTAGACTCGACCAGGCTGTATACCGCCGAAGACAAACCGGCCGTTCTGTAGCGATGCTGATGGGCCAGTGGCCGCCGCGTGCTGCGCGTCGCTGGCGATCTCTGCGTAGAGGCTGAGGTACGGCGGCAGTTCTTTGTCGCCTTCGACGACGACGTTGCCGGAGATGTGCGCGCCCGCGCTGAGTTCGATAGTGAGACCCGGCAGATCATGGCCTTTGATGGTGATTTCCTGCCGCTTGGCGGCGAGACGCTGGACAGGCTCAGGTGGACGCAACGCGCGCCTAGCGTTCTCGTCGTGGGCGTCAACGGCCGCGCGCATAGCGGTTGCGTAAGCCAAGCTGGCGGCCATATCGGTCTCCGGTTGCGGCTGGACGGAAAGGACATAGAGACCATCGGGCAACTCGTTAAAGGCCCAGTGCCCTTGTTCGTCGGTCTGCGTGAAGTGATCGATGGTCAAGGGCATCTCTTCCGCCTCGGACTCTTTCAGGTGGATGCTGAGGCGCACTTCCGGCACGGGCCGCTCTGTGCGTCGATCTTTGACGAGGCCCGCGATGGTGTAGAGACCGCGCTCGACGAGTGTGATGTCCGCGCTCGCGTGCTCTTCGCTCGCCACCAATTTGATCGTCTCGGCATCGGCGGGGCGCGTCGCCGACGGGTAGTAAGTCACGACCAATGGCGTGCTCTGCCGCGAGGGGCCGGCCCCATCGCCGTCATATTCGCCGCTGCCGTCATCTGAACTGTCGCCGTGCACGATCTGTTCGACGACGCTGACGAGATAGTCGCCGGGCGGGAGACCGGCGAAGCGATAGACGCCGCGATCATCCGTCTCCGTCGTGCCCGCCGGCCCACTGCCGATGCCGCCGAGGTACTGGCGCAGCCGGCCCTTTTGCCAACGCAGCAATGAGACCGTGACGTTGATGGCCGCGTCGCCGTTCTCGTAAGTCACCTTGCCTGTGATCGCCGCGCCGCGCCGCGCGCGCACTTGCACTTCCACATTGCCGCCGCTGCCGTCAACCGTGACCTGTTCGAACTGCCCGCGAAACGCGTTGAAATCAATCTGGTTGTCCAGCGTGTCCTCGACGTTGAGAAAGCTGTAAGGCGTGAGCAGGCCCGGCCCTTCGACCACGACGTAGTACGTGCCAGCCTGCACGTGCTCGAAGACAAACTCGCCGCGCGCGTTGCTGATGACGGCCGCCGGCCCCGACTCCTCTGTGCTCATATCGGCCAGCAACAGCACGCGCGCGCGCCGCACAGCTCGGCCCGTGTCGTCGTAAACGACACGCCCGCGCAACTTCGCTTCGCGCGGCGGCTTCTGCTCGGCCTCTGTACGTTGGTCGGTTTGATTCGAGCGCGTCCGCTGTTGTGCGGACGCCGAGTAGGGCGACAGCGTCAACAGCGTACAGGCGAGTAGTAACAGCGGGCCGGCGGCGTGCGGATGAACCAAGCGGGCGCGCAGGCGTGCGAGTTGCGGTGCAGTGTTCATGTGCACTCCCCTTTATTGGGAGAACGGGCCGAGTTGCAATGCTTGCGATACGTGCGCGCCGGATTTTATTAAGGCCGCTTCACGCCCGGCGGTGTGAATGGTTTGCCGCCCGTGTCTTTGCTCTTGTAGCCGGTGGCGTCCATGTAGTACGAGAGCCGCCCTGTGTGCCCGTAGCGCACCGGCTCGACGCTGACTGCGTAAGCGTGCGCGTCACGACTTAGCAGGACGTGAAAAGTATAGCCGAGCGTGTCGGACTGCACGTCGTCCTTGAGCGCCGGCTTGCTAGCGACGAGCGCGTCCACGTCCGCGTATGTGCCGCCGTGCAGCGCCGCGTAGGTTGCTTCGGCCTGCGCGACGAGCAGCAGCACCGCTTCGACCTCCCGCTGATGCGCGTCGATGCGCGCTTCAGGAAAGAACGTTGCGCCCTTGGTCTGCACGATCTGGTAGCTCTCCCGGTCGCCGAAGAGCCACTGTCCTTGCACCCGGATGAGTCGGATCGAATCCAACTGCGCCGACGGGTCGTCGCCGGCGCGCGCGAAGACCGTCGCTTCCTCGCCGCTGATCTGCTCGCCGTTCAACTCGATCCGGTCGGGCACGGCCGCCGCCATCTTCTCGAACTCCGGGCGCAACTCGTCAAACTGTTGCGGCGACAGACTGTCCACCGCCGGCTTGTAGATCGACATAGCAAACGCCTCGCGGAACTTACGCTCGCGCAGCGCCTGATAGAAATCGAGCACGACGCGCGACGGCGAGCCTGCGGCCGGCGTCGCCATCGGCACAGCGGCCGGTGCTTGCGTCTGCGCACTGGCGCTGCTAACGGCGAGCGCGCACAGCGTGAGCGCGAAGATTAACTTAAGACCTGTGCGCGCACGCGCGCGGCGCGAGAGCTGTTGGTGCATGAATCCTTATATTTCCTTCGGAATGAATTACTGAGCCGGCGGCGTGGGCGCTGAAGCAGAGCCGCCACCGCACGCCGCATAATTATAGAGGATGACGGCGGAAAAAGCGTTGCCGCGCAGAGAGCCGCCGCGTGCCGGGGCTGACAAAATTGTGCCCGGCGTGTTATACGTCCGCAACGCGGCGGCGCGAAACTTTTAGCGAATGGACGTAACAGCGCGATGGATGACGAGACGAGAGTGCGCGGTGCGGGCGGGACGCCGGGCGGTATAGGCGAGTTCCTGTTGGGACTGTTGATGGCCGTGGCGGGCGCTTACCTGCTGACGCAGAACGTCACGGTGACGAGCAGTTGGTGGACTATCTGGGGGCACAACGCCTTCGGGCTGTCGCTGCTGCCGCTCATCTTCGGCATCGGGCTACTCTTCTTCAACGGCCGCTCCATCGCTGGCTGGCTGCTGCTCTTCGCGGGCGTCGTCATCATCTTCATCGGCATCATCACGAATCTACAAATCTATTTCCAACAGACGAGCCTCTTCAACACCATCATCATGCTCGTCCTGCTCGCCGGCGGCATCGGTCTCATCGCCCGCAGCCTCATCCCGCACCGCTGACGCTCCCCGCGCGCCGCCCAGCCCAAGTTTCCGACTCAGGACGACGCACCGCTACCCACACATCTATAATGTAGTTATACTGCGCGCGCAGCATAATCAGTAGTTAGATTGCTTCGTGAATGGAGACGCTGTGCATATGCTTATTGAAGCCATTGATGTTGCTCTGAGGAGTATCGATCCCCGTTATTGTGAGCTTTCCAAAATTATCTATTCTCAGTCAGAGGTGAGTGAATATTTAGCAGAAGAAAAATACCTCGAAAGACCCTTTGCTTATGAGTTCTACCACCAGTTTCGTAAGTTGCTTGATGAAGGGAGAATTGATTTTGGGGGCTCTGTTATTCAGGCCGAAGTTGACAAACGCTATCAGCATCTTGAGGGCTTAGGGAAGATTCCCGATTTCATCCTCCATACGCCTCATTCTACAGACAGCAATCTTGCCGTAATTGAGTTCAAGTTGGCATCAAATTTCAGGAAGTCGTTAGAATCTGATCTCATTAAGCTTGTAGCTTTCAAACGGACAGAAGTTACAAGATATAAATATCTGGTTGAGGTGATTATTGGTAATGCTAATGATCTTGCTGATGCTTGGGAGAGAATAGATAATTTAAAAAGTGATGTGGGGGAAGAAATATTGATCTTTGGCTTCGACCCTCCTGAGAGGGGCACAGAACTACGGTCAATATTTTTTGAACCGAACGGCGCAATCTAACAACGCCATGCAGCCGACCGCGAACAGCGGTGCTTTCATGCGCGAGACTTGCTTTAATTCGGCGGTTCGTCGCGGCGGCTGATGGCGGGCGTTAAGCCGCCTGCAATGGTGCGAATGCGCGAGCTGCCACAAGCGTGAGAGGGCGGACTTATGAAACGCGGCCTCCTGATTGCAATCATCGTCTTTGCTGTATCGTCCCTTTCGCTTGGGCAAGCTGCTGCACCGGGGGCGTCACGGCGATCTGGCTCGCGCACGTTGCCTGAGCAACTTGGCTACCCGAGTGATGCCAAACTCCTGATCGTCCACGCAGACGACCTCGGTATGGCCCATTCCGTTAATGCCGCCTCAGTTAAAGCGTTCGAGACGGGCTTGGTCAGTTCTGGCAGCGTCATGGTGCCGTGCCCCTGGTTTCCGGAAATAGCCGCTTACGCACGAAGCCACCCCGAAACAGACCTCGGCCTGCACCTGACACTCACAAGCGAATGGAGTCTGTTGCGCTGGGGGTCTGTGTTGTCGCAAGACCGTGTGCCCTCCTTACTGACCCGCGACGGCTACCTCTATCCGACAGAAAGCGAGGCTGCTGCGCAAGCCGATGCACGTCAGGTCGAGGCGGAGATACGCGCGCAGGTTGAGCGCGCACGCGCCTCCGGCCTCCGGCTGACGCACCTCGACTCGCACATGGGCACCCTCTACCAGAGCGCGCCGCTGTTCCAAGTCTTCCTCCGCGTGGCCCGCGATAACAAGTTGCCGGTGCGAATCTCACGCGACTGGTTGGCCAGAGCACCTTTCATCCCTGCCAGCCTTGGGCCAGACGACATTGTCATAGACCGAATTATCGAGATCAGCCCCAGCGTGCCGCCTGAGAATTGGGCCGCGTTCTACACCGAGGCGCTGAAAAGCATTCAACCGGGAGTCACCGAAATAGTTGTGCACCTCGCCTATGATGATGCGGAGATGCGGGCAGCAACGGTGAACCACCCGGACTGGGGGGCCGGTTGGCGGCAGCGTGACTTCGACTTCTTTACCAGTACCTCGTTCCGCCGACTGTTACAGGAGAATCATATCAAGCTCATCACTTGGGGCGAGATCGGCGCGCTAATCCGGAAGCCTCGGCAGTGAAAGAGGCCGGCGAGTTGGCGGCCCGCACCTAACAACTCATGCAACCGTATCGGCGGCCGTCGTAGGCCCTATTGTAAAGATGGAGGGCGAGATAAGAAGGAACATCATTCCAGCTATTATCGCGTTTGCCCCGGCACTGCTGCTGCCGCTTGTCCAAGACGCGATCCGCCCTAGAATCCACCATGCGGGCTTGCTCGCATTTGTGCTCAGTTGGGCCCCCGATTTCGTGGTTGGGTTCTGTTTTCCATTCTCGATTCTCATTCGCCCACGAGTTTGGACTGCACGGTTAGCGGTCAAGCTATTTGGCCTCTGGTCAGTACTCACGGTTGTATTACTGATACTGGACGAAACCTTAAGTCCATTCGGGTCGAACGTGTTCGACCCGGCCGACATCGCTGCGGGTGTCGGTGGCGTCGCACTGGCTGTGCTGGTCTTCCACACGCTGCTCCGCGATCTGCTGACGTTCGGCGACGACCAACCTGCGCTAGCGGCCGGACAGTTGCCAAGCGGACGAGAGACTGCCTAACAGTGGGCGCGGACGGATCAGAGCGGCAGACAAAAAAGGACGGCTGAGGCATGACCACCTCAGCCGTCTTTGTTTATGCCGATGCTGTGCAGTTTAGTGGTGCTGACCGGCAGCTTGTGCCTGTCCCTGCCCCGTCAACTCGGCCACAAGTTCATTCGCGTTGAAGACCTTGCGCATGACTTCAAGCATGCCGCGCGAGTCGACGGAGATGGCGCGGTTGACCGACTCGTCGTAGACGAAGCTACCGACGAGCGATTGGATGTTGCCGTCGAAGATGAGACCCACCAACTCGCCCTGCTTGTTCACCGTCGGCGAGCCGCTGTTGCCGCCGGTGATGTCGTTGGTCGAGACGAAGTTGAAGGGCGTCTTGAGATTCAGCGCCAACTTCTTCTCCAACCAGCGCGGCGGCAGGTTGTAGGGGAACTCCGCCTTATGCTGCGCTGATCGTTCATAGAGACCGCCGAGCGTGGTGAACGGCTCGATGCGCTTGCCGTTCTCCATGTAACCTTTGACCGCGCCGTAGGAGAGGCGCAGCGTAAAGGTCGCGTCTGGGTAGAGCTTCGTGCCTTCGGTCTCAAACAGCGCGCGGGCGATCTGGCCGTAAGCGTTGCGCTCGACGCCGGTCACTTCATCTTCATAACGTTTGCGCACGGCGCGCGCCTGCGGATCGATGGTGCGCGCGAGTGCCAGCATCGGATCGTCCGAAGCGTTGATGGCCTGCGCGCCGCCCTTGAACAACTCCGCGCGGAAGGCTGCGTCTTTGAGTTTCGTCCCCGTGATCAACTCGGCGGCGCGGGCCTGCGGCGTCTCGCCTTTGAGCACCTGCCGCACGAGCGGGTCGTCTTTGCCGTAAGCCTCCGCCAGGAAGAGGAGCGAGTCGGCGAGCTTCATCTGCTCGAAGTCCAGATAGAGCGGCGTGTCTGCGGCGAGTGCTGAGCCGAGGGCGCTCAGACGTGTATCGGCGAACTCCGGCAACCGCTCCGCGTTCGGCTTCGCGCTCTCGGCCGCATAACGCACGAGCGCGCGCGCGTAACCAAAGAGCGTCGTGTTGAAGCCCGCGGCCAGATCGAGGAAGCGCCGGTCGCGCTCGGCGCTGGCAAAATTCTTGCGCGCCGTGGCGATTGATTCGAACGAACTACCGTACTCCTTCTGCCGGCGCGCGTCCGTCCCGATGGACTGCCGCAACGCTTGCTCCGCTTTCGTCTTGCGCGCAAGCAGCGTCTGATCCTTCAGCCCCGCGAGTTGCCCGCGATAGACCTTGAGACTGTTCTGCACGCTGTTCAACTCGTTCTGCGCGCGGCGCGTCTGCTCCGCCCCCTGCGCCATGTAAGCTTTGAGCACCGCCTCGCGATGTTCGAGCGTGCGGATGACGAGCGGGATGGATGTGTCGCGCAGGTATTCGAGATTGGCGACCGTGTTCAGGCGCTGCGTCGTACCGGGATGCCCGGTGACAAAGACTAACTCGCCATCTTTCGCGCCCGTCGTCGACCACTTCAGATATTCCGCTGGATGGACGGGCTGCCCGTTCTCGTAGACGCGCACGAGCGACATGTCGATGTTGTAGCGCGGGAAGTTGAAGTTGTCGGGGTCGCCGCCGAAGAACGCCGCCTGAAACTCCGGCACGAAGACGAGCCGCACGTCCGTGTATTTTTTATAGCGATAGAGATTGTACTGCCCGCCCTGATAGAGCGTGACCACGTCGCTGCGCAGGCCCGTCGCCTTGGTCGAGTCGGCTTCGATGGTGCTAATGGCCGTGCGGCGCGCGGCGAGCGCGTCACCTGCGGACATGCTCGACTGGACACCGGCGTTGACGCGCGTCGTCACGTCTTCGATGGATTGCAGGACGTTTAACTCAAGGTTCGGCACCTGCATCTCCTCGGCGCGCGTGCGGGCGAGAAAGCCGTCCTTGGCATAGTCCTTCTGCTCGGTCGACAGCTCGCCGACGAAATCTTCGACGATGTGATAGTTCGTCAGCACTAAGCCTTCGGGCGAGACGAACGAACCGGAACCGCCGTTGTTGAACCGGACGGACGCGAGTTGCACGTGCTTCAACCACTCGTCCGTCACGTCGAACCCGTAACGTTTTTTGATCTCTGCCTTCGGCACATTGTTGAACGGCCACATGCCCTCGTCCGCGCGCGCGATTTGAGCGAACGACGACAACAGAAATACGGCGCACAGCAGCGCGCTCGTCAGTCTTCTAAAGCTCATCATGCATCCTCAAGAGTTAAATTTGCTGGGAGTTGAACACATTAGAGTATCATAAAGGGCGTTTGGATGCCTCGAATCCGGCGTGCGAGTTTAGCGTTATGACGAATGAGGAGATCGCGCGGCGCTTTGAGCGCTTAGCTACGCTGCTGGAGATACGCGGCGAGGATCGCTACCGCATACGCTCTTATCGCAACGCCGCCGAGATGATCGAGGTCTGGCCCACGCCGCTCGCAGAGATCGCGCGCACGGAAGGCGCGAAAGGTTTGCAAGCGCTCCCCGGCGTCGGCAAAGCTATCAGCGGCAAGATCATGGAACTCGTCGCGCGTGGCACGTTCGACGCTTACGAGCGCTTGATCACGGAGACGCCCGAATCGGTGCTCGATCTCTTGGACGTAAGCGGCATCGGCCTTAAAATCGCCGCCGTGCTCTATCAACAATTCAAAATCTCATCCCTCGACGACCTGAAAAAATTCGTTGCCGGCGGCGGACTTGATCTCATCGACGGCATTGGCGAGAAGAGTGCCGAGCGGATCAAGGAAAGTCTGGCGCGCTTTTAATCATTCGCGCGCAGCCGCTCGCTCCTCATACTCGTCAGCCCCTTGCACCCACATAAACGATTGTATGTTGATCATGTCGCACGGCCGCAAGTCGTGCCGGCTTTAGTGATTCAGTCTTAGCTCAGCCGCGACTCGATGCGACCATGACGCCTTCGGCTTGGCGTTTGACGATGACGAGGGTGATGTCGTCACCGGCGGCTGTGCCTTGGGCGAACTTGGTGATGGCGGCTTCGATCTTGTCGCGCATACCGGAGGCGGTGGCGTCGAGGTTGCGCGCGACCACGTCGTAGAGGCGGACGGGGCCGAACTCTTCGCCCTGTTGGTTCTGCGCCTCGGTGACGCCATCCGAGTAGATGACAAGCGCGTCGCCGGGTTGGAGTTGGGTCTTGCCTGCGCGGTAGGGGGCGTCGGGCATGATGCCGAGCGGCATGCCGCCCGCGCCGAGTTGTTCCATCGTGCCGGCGGCGTGGACGATGAGCGGCGGATTGTGCCCGGCGTTGATGAACGCGAGCGTGCCCGTCTCGCGCTCAAGCTCGCCGCAGAAGAGCGTGATGAAACGGTTGGGCGGGATCGTCTCGGCGAGATAACGATTGACCGACGAGATCATCTCAGCGAGCGAGTGGTTCGCCGACACCTGCGCGTGGATTGCGGCGTGGAGCGATGACATCATCAACGCGGCCGATGTGCCCTTGCCTGACACGTCGCCCAAGGCGATGATGAGCCGGCCGTCCGAACGCTCGATGAAGTCGTAGTAGTCGCCGCCGATCTCGTAGCAGGGGAAACTGATGCCTTGCAACTCGAAGCCGGGCACGAGCGGCGGCGAGGTCGGCTGGAAGCGCTGTTGTATCTCGCGCGCCAGATTCAACTCGCGCTCCAGCCGCTCGCGGTCGAACTGCTCTTCGATAAGGCGCGTGTTCTCGACGCGGATGGCAGCGACCGAGGCGAGCGTCGTCAGCACCGTCAGATGATCTTGTGTGAAGCGCGCTTCGGCGAGCGGCGAGTCAGCGTAGATCATGCCGAAGATTTTTTCGCCGACGCCGAGCGGCACGGCCAGCACAGAGCGGATGCCTTGAATTGTCATCGTCGAGGACATGAAGCGCGGGTCGTGCTGCGCGTCTGAAGTTAAGACCGAGCGCCCTTGACTCACGACCTCTTCGATGATCGAACGGCTGACGCGAATCTCGCCGATGTCGCCCTTCTTGTCGCGCAGTTGTGCGACGCTCACCTGCAACTCGCCGCTCTTAACGTCGCGCAACATGATCAGGCAGCGGTCGGCCGCGACGGCCTCGAAGACGAGCGCCGTGACTTGCCGGAGCGTCTCGTCGAGCGTCGCGGGCGCAAGCAGTGTGACCGAGACCTTGCTGATGAGCGCCAGCAGGTCGCTATGCTCGACCGTCTGCGGCGCGGTCGCCGCCAACGGCTGCGGCGGCCCCGGCTTCGTCGTGCGCTGCTGCGGCAGGATGCTGGTCGCCTGTCTGATCTCGCCGGACTTCTGTGTGCGTGCGCCTTCGATGGCTTCAAGCAGACCAGACGTGGTGCGATGCCCGGAGTTGAGCGCGATGGTGGCGTCGGGCGGCGGCGAGGGCATGTCGTTGATCATGGTCGCCATGACCGTGCCGCTGCTGGCTTGATCGAAAAACTGTATCTCGGTCTCGCCGATCTGGACGCGCCCGCCGGGCGCGAGGCCCACTGCGCCCTCGACGCGCTCGCCGTTGTAGAGCGTGCCGTTCGCTGACCCCAAATCTTGCAGCACGTACTGATCGCCCTCGCGGCGCACTTCGGCGTGGACGCGCGAGGCGAACGGATCGGGGATGCACAGGTCGTTGCGGGCGGAGCGCCCGATGGTGATGCGTAGGCGGCCCAAGTGGAACGTGTCGGGCGCGCGGTCGGGATATTTAACGATCAGATCAGGCATGGCGACTAAAACCAGAGTGACAAGTGACAAGCGACGAGCCGGCACGAGATTCTAACTTGTCACTCGTCACTTGTCACTTGTCACTGTTTTATTGCTTTCTTCTGCGGTCGAACTCTTGGCCGAGTTGCTCTTCGTAGCGGCGGGCTTGCGGGCTGAAGCGCCCCTGTCGGGCGCGCTGAAAATATTCGAGCGCGGCGACCAACTCGGCGCGGTTCAGCGCGTGCGCGTCGCGCCCTTCGGCCAGACTGAGACCGAGATAGTAGTAAGCGTCCGGATTGCCCGCGTTCGCGGCGGCGCGAAATTCAGTGATGGCGGCCGCGCGATTCGTGCCCCACATGCTCACGCCGCGCTCGTAGTGTTCGGCGGGCGTGTTGGCGACCACTGACGCGGGCGTGGGTTGCCGCTCCGGCGCGGGCAAGGCAGGCGTGTGGTTCGCGGGCGACGCCGTCTGTGCGCCGTTCGTCGCGGTCGTGCCGTCGGGCTGCGTGGGCGCGCTCGCCGCGCTGTCTGCGGGCAGCGCGGTCAACTCCGTCAGGCGCTGCTTACTCGCGTGCGCCACATCGGCTAGCGGCGAGGTGGCAAGGCGGCGATAGAGAGCGCGTGCGTTGTCAGTGCGCCCGGCGAGACGCAGGGCGTCGGCGTAGGCGAGTTGCAGGCGGTCGTCCGTGGCGGCCTCGTTCGAGACTTCCAACAACGTGTGATAACTGTCGGCCGCGGCCGCGTAAGCGCCCTCGGCGAATTGCGTCTCGGCGAGTTGCCGCCAAGCGTCCTTGTCGTTCGGTTCAAGCTGCGTGACGGTGCGCAACTCCTCCATTGCGGTCTGGCGCGCGCCGCTCTCTAACAACAACTGCGCGAGTTGCCGGTGCGCTTCGGCGTTCGCCGCGTCGAGCGCAATCGCTTCGCGCAGACGCGTGGTCGCCGCGACCGGATCGCCCGCGGCCAATAACTTTTGCGCTTCGGCGATCTTCGCCTGCGCCTGTTGCCGCGCATCGGCTGGCACAACGACGGGCGCGTCCGCGTTCGCCGCCGCAGGCGCGCGCTGCATGCGGAAGAGAAACCACAGACCGGCGGCCGTGCCGCACAAGAGCAGCACGACGACGACGAGCACGCCGCCTACGAGCCACACGCGCATCGCGCGACGCTCAGGTGCTTGTGTCGTAGTGCGCGGTGAAGGTGTGCTTATCGGCGGCGCTTCGGCGAGCGGGCTGGACTGTTTTGCGGCGGCGCTAGTGGGCGCGGGCAGGTCTGTCGTCGTCTGCTGCGCGGCTCTGACGACGGGGATTGTGATCTCGCCGCTCGGGCTGGTTGACGACGCGTGGGCAACGGGTTCTTGCGCGGGCGGCACGGGCGGTGTGCTGAAGTGCGGCGCGCCCGCTTCAAGTGCGCCGGTGGTGATGCCTTGATCGGTCAGCGGCATGGTGGCGGCGAGCGGCGAGACGGTTGCGCCGCCTGCGTCGCCGCCGGTTGTCACGCGCAGAGCCGTGCCGCAGTGGCGACAGAAGCGGGCCTCTGGCGGGGCGTCGGCCCCGCAACCTGGACATGTCTTTATCATCTGTTTTCTAACCGACCGCCGCCCGGCGGGTTAACGCAACCGCGCGCCATCGCGTACGACCACCGTACCCACGAGCCGGTCGTGCAGCGCGCGCCCTTCACGGTTGAACGCGGCGAGGAGAAAGCCCAGCCCCAGCGGCAGGAGAGAGACTAGATAGCCGACGGTGTGGCGTGCGAGGGCGCGCAGGAAATCGAGCGGCTCGCCGTCGCGGCGCTCGATGCGCAACCCCGTGGCCCACTTGCCCACCGTGCGCCCCGTAAAACCGGGCAGCACGAAAAAGTTCAACAACGCGACGGCGAGCGCGACGACGAAGCCGAACTCCATCACGCTGCTGCCCGCCGTGCGCGAGCCGCCGCCGAACAGACGCGCCAGCAGTGTGCTAAACGCCGCGATGCCCGCCACCAACGTGTAATCGACAAGGAGCGCCCCGCAGCGCAACGCGAACGGCGCACGCTCGCTCGTCCAGCGCGCGGACTGCGCGCGCGCGCGCTCAACATCTCCGATAGCCAGTTCCGACTCCAGGTAATCAGTAGTCATAGAAAATCAGGCAGTCCGTAGGGGCAGCAGATACCATCGCTCACCCGATCAAAAAATGCAGCGTCGTCTCGCCAAGCCGCAGCTTGTCGCCGCTCTCCAGCGCGCGCGGCTGGTAGGGCGCAAGCCGGAGCGAGTCGTTGATGACCGTGCCGTTGATCGAGCCGAGGTCTTCAACCAGATACACGTCGCCCTTGCGGAAGATGCGCGCGTGCCGGCGCGAGACCTTCGTGTGCGGATCGAACCGCGACAGATCGACCTCCGGAAAAACGTTCGAGTTCGGATCGGTGCGCCCGACCAGACTGTTCTCCTTATGCAACTGGAACGAAGAGTCCAACTCGGTCGTGCCCATCACGACGAGCTTGGCCGTGGCGCGCGCCGAACGCAGCGCAGCGCTGGCGGTCGCGAGCGGTTGCCGTTGACCACAATGCGCGCAATAGAGATCGTCAATCGCGATACGCCCGCCGCAGAAGCCGCAGTAGACCATCTCCGTCTGGATGGTCTTCAAACCCGCCGGCTCGTGCGGCGCGCCGTAAGTTATCTGCCCCGTGCGCAGCCGTTCGAGGTGCGCGGCGAGCGCATCGCGCAGTTCGCCGGATGTGCGGAAGCGGTTCTCCGGTTTGTACTCGACCATGCGCAGCAGGATCGACTCCATCTCGTTTGAGAGCGCGGGCGCAAGTTGGCGCGGGCGCGGGTTCTTCGTGAAGTCGAAGATGAGGAGCGGATTGTCCTGCGGGTCTGAGCCGGTTAGAAGATGAAACATCGTCGCGCCTAAAGAGTAGATGTCCGATGCGGGCACGACCTTGCCGCTAAAGAGTTCGGGCGGTGCGTAGCCCATCGTGCCGACGGCGGTGACGCCCTTCTCCTGCGGCGCGACCCAGCGTGCGATGCCGAAGTCGATCAGCATGATGCGCCCCGAGTTGCCATCGATCATCAGGTTCGCCGGTTTGAGATCGCGATAGATGATCGGCGGGTTGCGCCGGTGCAGATAGTCGAGCACGTCCGCGACCTGCAAGCCCCAATCGGCGACCGTCTTCTCGTCGAGGCGGCCCGTCTGCGCGTTGCGCAGGCGCGCGAGCAGATCGCCGCCGGAGATATATTTCATGACGAGGTAGAAGCGGTTCGCCCCGTCGTCGTAGAAATAATCGTAGATGGTCGGGATCGATGCGTGT
Source organism: Pyrinomonadaceae bacterium (assembly GCA_045807745.1). GTDB lineage: Bacteria > Acidobacteriota > Blastocatellia > Pyrinomonadales > Pyrinomonadaceae > QHXQ01. Next base: position 25,330 of record JBJMGT010000012.1, on the reverse strand, counting down.
TCGAGCGAGGCCAAGAGCATCGACTCGCGCCGGAAGTCGTTGATCGCCTTCTCGTGCTGCGACTCGTCCAACTGCGACTGGATCATCTCTTTGACGGCGCGCGGCTGATCGCCCAAGTTGCGATCCTTCGCCAGATAGACCGCGCCCATGCCGCCGCCGCCGATGCGCCGCACGATCTCGTAACGACTGTAGATCATCGTGCCCGGATCGAGTTGCTTGGCCTGCGTGCGCAGCCGCCCCGTCGAGCCGCTCCGCACAGTGCCAACGGGCGAGACGGTCGCGGGCGCATTGGCCGGCTCGCTTGCCTGCGCCGCGTTGCCTTCCGGCCCGCGCGGCGCGACCACTTCATCTGTCCCGACCGATGGTGTCGCAGGCAAGTCCGCCTCTGCGCTTGCGTGTGCAAGCGGCGCGGACTCTTCGACCGGCGCTGCTTCTGCCGCTTGCGCCGCTGGCTCCGACTGCGCGTCGGTAGCTGCTTCCGTCTCGGTGGCTTCAGCCGTGTCGTCCAATATATCGGCCGGCGCAGCCATCGTGCGCTCGCCGGCCCGTGCATCCGTCGACGAGGCGGCCGCGGCCGCGGCACGCTCGGGCGCTGCCTGCGCCACGATCTCGGCGGACACGGGCGCAGACTGCGGCAAGGTCATGCCACAGTCGCCGCAGAACCGATCCGCAGCGGAAGTGCTCGCACCGCATTGAGGACAGAGAGGCATCTTGTTCGAAGTTTGTCCGTCGTCAGTTGTCAGTTGTGCTTAGTTTCGTTTGTCGTTCTCTTATCTTCAGCCTGCAACTCACGCCACAAAAGCAACGGACGACGGACAACTGACGACGGACTAAGTTGCTAACACTTTAAATTTCAAGAACGTCTTACCAATGATGAGCTCGTCGCCGTCGTTGAGCGGCTGGCGGTCGCCGGGCAAGAGCCGCCGGCCGCGATTGATGAACGTGCCATTGGTCGAGCCGAGGTCTTCGATGAAGTACTGGCCCGTGCGGCGCGTGATGCGTGCGTGTCGGCGCGAGACCTTGGCCTCTGGATCATCTGCGTCGAGGTCTACGTCGGGGAAGATGCCGCTGTCTGCGTCCCAGCGCCCGATGTAACACTCGTCTTCATTCAACGGAAATTCTTTGCCGGCCGAGCGCCCACGTTGGATCGTCAGGGCGGCGTGCGCAGCGTGTTGGCTAACGGCTGCGGCGACCGCGCCAGTCCAAGCGGGCCGACCACTGCTTGCGCCGCTGGCCGCCGTCTCTGAGACGGCCACGAGCGGGGCACTGACCAAATGCTGACTGCGCCCGAGCGGCGCACCGCATTCGTCGCAATACTGTGCGTCGTCCGTGTTCTCCGTCCGGCACTTGTTGCAGGTAATCATGGCCTTACAAGCCCCCGTCCTTCGTCCGGGCACTTCGGTTGCTGGCGAGATGAAAAGGCCGCTCGACTCGGCCGCCGGGGAGTTTGACATCACGCCGGGCCGCCGAAAGCGTTTTATTGTAACGCGAAACAGAAAGGCGCGCCAACAAGGTTTACTAAATGATGCGTAGCGCGCGCGCCGAGACCGGCCGACAGGCAATCGGCCACGACCCGCACGCATCTTAGACGATGACCAGCCTACCGCCCCGACCGCGCCGCTCGTCACGCGCTACTTGTCGCTCGTCACTGTCTTTATGAAACTGTTGCCGCCGTTTCGACGTAGAAGAGTCCGGACATGAGGCGGGCGTGGCTGATTATGCAGGTTTGGCAGGGCGCGCCGGGTTATGTCAAGATCACTGGTTAGCCCGACGGACATTTAAATCCACCTATTTCAGAGGAACGTGAGTTATGGCTTTGAGCCGCAAGAAGAAGATCGTCATCTCGGTCGCCGCCGTGGCCGTTGTCGCTATCGTCGTCATCATCAGCATCGCCGCCGGGCGCAAGGACGAGCCGGAGGTCACGGTCGTCAAGATCGAGACGCGGCCCGAGTTGCGCTCGACCGTCACGGCGTCGGGCGAAGTCCGGCCCGTCAAGTTTATCAACCTGACGAGCGAAGTGGCGGGGCGCATCGAAGAGATTTACGTCAACCCCGGCGACCATGTGAATCAGGGTCAGCCGCTCGTCCGCCTCGACCCGACGCAACTCCAGTCGGGGCAGGAAGCACAAGCGGCGGCCGTGCAGGTTGCCTTCAGCGACGTGCAGAACGCGCGCGCGGCTGTCTCTTCGGCTGAGAACAATGTCGCACAGCAGCAGCAGGCGCTGAGTGTCGCCGAGGCCAGCCTCGCGCAAGCGCGGCAAGCGGTCGTCTCCTCGCAGACAAACGTGGATCGCGCGCAGGTCGATCTCAACACGGCGCAGCGCGAGTTGAAGCGCACGACGCAGTTGGTTGAGACCGGCGTAGCTTCACGTCTGGAGTATGACACGGCGCGCGACCGCGTCGAGCAGACGCAGGTTGGGCTTAGGACGGCACAGGCCGAGCTTGAGCAACGCAAGATCGCCATCGAAGAGTCGAAGGCGCGCGTCAATCAAGCGAAGGTCAACGTGCGCGACGCGCAGATCGGCGTGCAGCGCGCCGAGGCGGGCGTCAAATCAAGCGAAGCCCGCGTCAACCAGCAACAGGCCGTGTTGCGCGGCGACGTTTCTTTGCGCGGCAAATCAACGCAGAATTCGCCGCTCACCGGCGTCGTCGCCGACATTCCCGCGCGCCAAGGGCAGTTCGCACTCGCCAACTTCTCGTCCACGCCCCTGATGACCATCGCCGATATGTCCATCATCAATGTTGAAGTGAACGTAGATGAGACGGAGATCAAAGAGGTCGCAGAGGGTCAGCCCGTCAAGATCAAAGTGGACGCGATGGGCGACAAAGAGTTGGATGGCACGGTCTCGCAGAAGAACCCGCTGGCGATCGGTAAGTCCGCGACGGCGAGCAGCGGCTTGCAGGATCGCGTCAACGTACAGGAAGCGAAAGAGTTCAAAGTTATAGTCAGTCTCGATATGTCGAAGCTGCCGCAGGACGTGCGCGATGGCTTGCGCCCCGGCATGACGGCGACCGCGACCATCACGACCAAGACCAAGCAGAACGTTTTGGCCGTGCCGCTCCAAGCCGTCATCGAGAAGCCCGCACCGACGCCCGTGCCCGGTGTGACGCCGCAGGGCAGCGTGCCCGCGCCGTCGCCCAATGGCGAGAAGCCGAAAGACATCAAGGGCGTCTACATCCTGCAAGGTAACAAAGTGAAGTTTGTGCAGGTCGAGACCGGCATCACCGGCGAATCGGACATAGAGATCACGAGCGGGCTATCGCCGAACGTGGAAGTCATCACGGGGCCGAGCCGCGTCTTGCGCACACTCAAAGACGGCGCAACCGTCAAGAAGCTGACGCGCAAGCCGGGCGAGGGCAACAGCAACGCGAGCGACGCCAAGTAGGGCGCGGTTGATTAAGAGCATGGCAGAGAGAGAAGCCGATATGAGTCAAGCTACATTGGAAGCGCCGCCCCTCGAAGAGCGTCTGGAGCGGGGCGATCTGCTGGCGCACGATGCCGTGCCCGCCGCGCTTATCTCGATGCGCGACATCTGGCGCACCTATCAGATGGGCACGGAAGAGCTACACGCCCTGCAAGGCGTCTCGTTTGACGTGCAGCGCGGCGAATACGTCGCCATCATCGGCCCATCCGGTTCGGGCAAGTCCACGCTGATGAACTTGATCGGCTGTCTGGACACGCCGAGCCAAGGGCGCTATTGGATCAACGGCAAGCTCGTCTCCGACATGGACGACGACGAACTGGCGCGCATCCGCAACAAAGAGATCGGCTTCGTCTTCCAGACCTTCAACCTGCTCGCACGCGCCACGGCCCTGCACAACGTCGAACTGCCGCTCATCTACGCGGGCATCAGTTCGGGCGCGCGGCACGAGATGGCCAAGCGCTCGCTCACGGCGGTCGAACTCACCGACCGCATGACGCACCGGCCGAACGAGCTATCGGGTGGACAGCGCCAGCGCGTCGCTATCGCCCGCGCACTCGTCAACCATCCGTCGCTGCTGCTCGCGGACGAGCCGACCGGCGCGCTCGATTCGCACACGAGCATCGAGATCATGAATCTGTTCGAGAAGCTGCACGCCGAAGGCAACACGATCATCGTCGTTACGCACGAGCACGACATCGCCGCCCGCGCGCACCGCATCATCCACATCCGCGACGGCAACATCGAAAAGGATGAGCGGATTAAATGAGATAAGTTTAGGTAAACGGCCAGGCGGCGCGGCGAGGACACAACTCGCCGCGCTTTTTCCTTTCCGCCAATCGAGGCTTGACGCCGACCTTGCGTCATAGTTTACGTTTGGTAACAAACCTAGCGCCGGATGCGTAATAGAATGAGGTTGGAAGAGTAAGTGTGCGACCGACATTTTCTATGCTGACGGAAGAGCAGATGCCGATGACAGAATTTGCGCCGCCGCCGGCCCAACCAGACGGCGCGCCGGGGCGCGCCTCGTTCGCGCGGCAGCAGCTCGGCCCGCGCTGGCTCTTCGTCCACACGACGCTTGAATCGCTGAAGATCGCGGGCGGGAGTCTGCGGGCCAACAAGCTGCGCACGATGTTGACGCTCGTCGGCATCGTCGTCGGCGTGGCGGCCGTCATTGCCGTCGTGACGATCATTAAGGGGCTAGATAAGACGGTGGCGCAGACCTTCTCGTCGCAAGGCTCGACCGTCTTCTCGGTCTCGAAGCGCCCGCAGGTCATCCTCTCGCGCGAGGAGTTCGTCAAGTTCAATCGCCGCAAGGACATGGTTGAGGAGGATTATGAAGCGGTCACGCGCCTGTGTACGCTCTGTGCGCGCACGGGGATGGCGTGGAACACGGGCGCGACCGTCAAGCACGGCGATCAGAAATCCGAAGGCGTGCTTGTGCGCGGGACGACCGGCTCGGTCTTGAACTTTGACAACATCAACGTCACGACCGGGCGCGAGTGGACGGAGGCGGAAGAGTCAGCGGGACGCGATGTATGCATCATCGGCCCTGACGTGGTGCAGAATCTGTTCGGCAGCGCGCCGGCCGAAGAGGTTGTCGGGCAGAACATACGCATCGAGGGGCGCGAATATAAGATCATCGGCGTGCCCGACGCGCTCGGCAAAATCTTCGGCTTCTCGCGCGACAACTACGTCTACATTCCCTATCAGACTTATCGCAAAGCGTTCGGCACAAACACCGGCGCGCTCGTCGTCTTCGTGCAGGCGCACACGGCCGAGCAGATCGAAGAGACCGAAGATCAGGTGCGGACGATCATGCGCGTCCGGCGCGGCAAAACATTCAATGAGGAAGAGGACGGGTTCACCATCGAGACGCAGGCCGTCTTTCTCGACCTCTACTCGAAAGCGACCGCGAACATCTACCTCGTCACCATCGGCGTCGCCGCCATCTCGCTCGTCGTCGGCGGCATCGTCGTGATGAACATCATGCTGGTGAGTGTGACCGAGCGCACCAAAGAGATCGGCATCCGCAAGGCCATCGGCGCGCGGCAGAAAGATATCCTGCTGCAATTTCTGATTGAAGCGGTGCTGCTGGCCGCCATCGGCGGCGCGCTCGGCGTCATCTGCGGCTTCGGTCTCGCCTACGGCATCTCGGCGCTGATGAGTTTTCCCCTGCTCATCAGCGCACTATCGGCCGTGCTCGGCGTCTCGGTCTCCTCCATCGTCGGCATCGTTAGCGGCATCTGGCCCGCGTGGAAAGCAGCGCGGCTCGATCCAATTGAGGCGTTACGGGCGGAATAATTTTAGCTTATGACTTTCGACGACATCAAAGAATCGGCGGCGATGGCCGTGGATACGATCAGGGCGAACAAGCTGCGTTCGGCGTTGACGATCTTGGGCGTGGCCATCGGCGTCATCACGCTGACCTTCATGGTCTCGATCATTCAAGGTTTGAACCGCGCCTTCGCCGAGCAGATCGAGTCGCTGGGGTCGAATACGATCTTTATCTCGAAATTCGATCCGAGCTTTGGCCGACAACCGAGCGCGGAAGAGAGACAACGCAAGGATTTGACGGTGGAAGACGCGGCGGCGATGCGTGAACTGCCGGGCGTGGCGAGCGTCTCGCCGATCTATCGCAAAATCTCTGAGAAGATTCGTTATGGCGAACAGCAGACCGACACGCCCGTGCTCTTGGGCGTGACGCAGTATTACGAGTTTACGCACTCGCAGTATGTCGAGCGCGGGCGCTTCATCAACGAGATCGACATGCAGGAGCGTGCCAACGTCTGCGTGTTGGCGCAGGACGTGGTGCGCGCGCTCTTCAAGTATGAAGACCCGCTCGAAAAGGAGATCAAGATCGGCGGCACGCCTTTCCGCGTCATCGGCGTGATGCAGACGCTCGGCAACTTCTTCGGGCAGTCGCGCGACAACTCGATCTTCATCCCGCTCACGACCTATCAGAAGTACTATCCGGAAGTGCAAGCGCCGCTAACCGTCTACTTCATCATCGTCCGGCCAACTTCGCGCGCCGACGTGCGCCCCGCTATGGACGATATCACAGACCTCCTGCGCCGCCGCCGCCGCGTGCCCTTGAACGCGCCGAACAATTTCGGCGTCTCATCGCAAGACTCGCTGCTCGACTTCTACAATCAACTAACGGGTGCGACCGCGCTCGTCTTAACCGCCATCTCGTTTGTCGCCCTGATGATCGGCGGCATCGGCGTGATGAACATCATGCTCGTGTCTGTGACGGAACGGACGAAAGAGATCGGCGTGCGCAAGGCGGTCGGGGCAACGCGCGGCAACATCCTGTCGCAGTTCTTAATCGAGGCGGTGGTCTTAACCGGTCTCGGGGGCTTGGCCGGTCTCGCCGTCGGCGAGTTGATCAGCCTCGCGATGAACAAGTTTTCGCCGCTCCCGGCGTTTGTGCCGCTCTGGGCCATCGCCGTCGGCATCGGCATCTCCGCCAGCGTCGGCATCATCTTCGGCATGTGGCCCGCGTGGAAGGCCGCACGGCTCGACCCGATTGAGGCGCTCAGGTACGAATAGGCTGCGGCTGGCTACCATCTACTTTTGCAACTATAATTCCCCTGCCCCCGTACTAAGCGCATCGTGAAGTTAATCGAGACATTAAAACTTGCGTTGGCGGCGATCTGGGCGCACAAACTGCGCTCGGCGCTGACGCTGTTGGGTATGATCATCGGCGTGACGGCCGTGGTCGTGGTTGTCTCTCTGATCGAGGGCTTCAACCGTTACGTGGATGAAAAGATCGCGGGCGTCGGCGCGAAGGCGTACACCGTCCAACGCTTCAACGTCTTCGAGGACTTCAAGGACACGGACACCATCGCCGCCGCCACGCGGCGCAATAAAGATTTGACGCTCGACGATCTGGAATACCTGCGCGCGCACGCCACGCTCATCGACAAACTCGGCGCGGGCGCGCGTGGCTCGAACGCACTCGTCAAACGCGGCAACGAAGTGCTCGAAGACGTGCAGGTGGACGGCGTGACCGCGAACGTCGCGGAGATCAGGGCTGTCGATATTGCCGACGGCCGCTTCTTCACCGAGACGGAGAACACTTCGGCGGCCCGCGTCGCCTTTCTCGGTGCGGATGTCGCGGCCAAACTCTTCCCCACGACCAGCCCCATCAACGAGGAGATTTCCATCTCAGGTCTGCCTTACCGGGTCGTCGGCGTCGCGGTGGCGAAAGGCACTGTGCTCGGCATCCCACAGGACAATTACATCAACCTGCCTTTGAAGACCTACGCCAACAACTTCGGCGGACTGGTCAGACAACGCTCGCTCTACTTTATAGCCACTGCAAAGAACGACAAACAGTTCGCAGACGCCGTCGAAGAGACGCGCCAGATCATGCGCGTGCGCCGGCGCGTGCCCGCGAACGAGAAAGACAACTTCGGCATCATCACGCCCGACGCGATCACGGGCCTGCGTGACCGCCTCTTCGGCACGATCTACATAGTGGCAGTTGTCGTACCGGGGATCGCACTCCTCGTCGGCGGCATTGTGATCATGAACATCATGCTCGTGTCGGTGACGGAGCGGACGAAAGAGATCGGCATCCGCAAAGCGCTCGGCGCGCGGCAGAAAGACATACTCAAACAGTTCTTAGTCGAGGCGGCGACGCTCTCAGCCTTCGGCGGCGCAATCGGCGTTCTGCTCGCGTGGCTCGTCGGGCTTGCGCTGACCACCTTTTTCTTCCCGATATTTCTGTCCATCACGGCAATTATCCTCGCCGTCGGCATCTCCGGTGGCATCGGCATCTTGGCCGGCATCTTCCCCGCGTGGCAGGCCGCCCGCCTCGACCCGATTGAGGCGTTGAGGGCAGACTAAAAAGTGCTGCGTGCTGGGTAAAAGCACTCACTCAGCACGCAGCACTCAGCACTTTTATGAAACTACTCCGCAGCGATATTTACGAGAACCTGAAGATGGCGCTGTCGACATTGCGCGCCAATAAGCTGCGCTCGATTTTGACGGTGGTGGGCGTAGTGATTGGCGTGTGGACAGTGATGGCGATTGCCTCGATCATCAGCGGCATCGATCTGGCGGTGACAAAAGAGATCGAATCGTTCGGCACGCGCTCGATCATCCTGACCAAGTACGAGACGGGCATACACGTCGGCCGGCGCTCGCGCGAGGAGCGCATGCGCAAGGAGTTGACTTATGACGACGCCATCGCCCTGCGCAGTCTGCCCGCTATCGAAATCTCCGTCCCCTTCCTCGACATCACGAACGGCTTCTTCGGTCAGAAACTGCTGGTCGGCGCGAATGGCAAGACCTCTTCGGCCGTGAACCTGCAAGGGACGCTGCCCGACTACGAGCGCGCCGGCATCGAGAACGTCGCCGATGGGCGCTGGTTCAATCAGTTCGAGAACGACACCAATCAACAGGTCTGCGTTATCGGCTCAAGCGTGGCGGAGAACTTCTTTCCGTACTCGTCGCCGCTAGAGCAAACGATCCAGATCGGCGGCAACGAGTTTCGCATCCTCGGCATGTTTGAGAAGCGGGAGCAATTGGGCGGCGGCGGCAGCGGTAATAATGACGACAACAACGTGATCTATGTGCCCTACAACGTGGCGCGCAAGCTCAAGCCGAATGCCGACGACGTGACGATCCTCGCGGTCGCCAAGACCGGACACATGGAAGAGGCCGTCGATCAAGTGACGGACATGATGCGTGTCCGGCGGCAAGTGCCCTTTGATCAACCGAACAACTTCGGCGTCACGACCGCCGAGTCCGCCATCGCTAGTTTTCGTTCGATCACGGCGGGCGTCGCCTTGGCAATGGTCGTCATCTCTTCGGTCGGCTTGATGGTGGGCGGCATCGGCGTGATGAACATCATGCTCGTCTCGGTGACCGAGCGCACGCGCGAGATCGGCACGCGCAAAGCGGTGGGCGCGCGCCGCAAAGACATTCTCTGGCAGTTCCTAATTGAAGCGATGACCTTGACGGGTTTTGGCGGCCTGTTAGGCTTGCTGATCGGCTGGGCCACGACGCTCCTGATCCGCCTCTTCGTGCCCTCTTACGTCCCCATCTGGGCCCCTATCGCCGGCTTCGTCGCCTCGGTCGGCATCGGCGTCATCTTCGGTCTCTGGCCCGCGTGGAAGGCCGCCCGCCTCGATCCGATTGAATCGCTACGCTACGAATAAAGCAGTGACAAGTGACAAGTGGCGAGTGACGAGTTAAAGATTATTTCTTAACTCGTCACTCGCCACTTGTCACTTGTCACTGCCTTTTATGTGACGAAGGCCGGGAACAGCGCCGCTGCGCCGAGGGCGAACAGCAGCCCGATGAACCAGAGGGCGAGCGCGACGAACCAGCCCGTGCCCTTGCTGACCTTCTCGCCCGCGTTGTGCAGCCCCGTCGCCGTCAGCCACAGTCCGTAGATCGTGAAAAGGCCAATCAGCGAGCCGGTGACATATAGATACGGATGATCGGCCGGCGCGAAGAGTAGACCGAGGTCGGCATGTGCCAGCCCGCGCTGCCCCTTGATCGGGTCTATCTCATCGGGCGATTTCACGAAGAGGATGATGAGGCTGATGATGTGCTGTAGCAGCACCGGCGGCAGCGCCGCAAAGACGGCCACCGAGAATGCCTGCCAGAACTTGATGCGCGCGCCGGAGATCAAGACACCGAGCATGTAGAGCGCGGCGAAGATGCACATGAAGATGAACAGGCCGACGACCGCGTTGATCGGGCCGCTGAGCCGCGTGCCGGGCAGCTTGGCCGCTTCGATACCCTGCGCGCGAATCTCCTCTTTGCGATCCTGCGGGATGAAGGGCCCCTCAACCACCTTGTCCATCGTGGCGGTGGCGATTGTCTCCGCACCTAGACGCTGCGTGAAGGCGACTTGATAAGCGACGCTGGCGAGAGCGATGACGAGAAAGGCGGCGACCCAGCGCGGGTGTGCGCGCAGATTACGGAAGACGCGCGCCGGTTCGTAGAAGATACCGCCAAGCTGCTCGGTCGTTGAGAGCGGCGGCTCTTCGCTTGCGCCGGATGGCTTGACCGAGATAAAGCTCAGCCCCAACATGACCAGCCCAAGCAAGCAGAGTCCACCGCCGCCGCCGACCGCGCCGGGCAGTATCTTTGTCACGCCGGCGATAACTAGGGCCACACCAAGCACTAAAATCACAATTGCCGCGATTCGATTCATTGGGAGACCTCCATTGTGGGGAAGAAGACCGCGCGCGTTGCTTGCGCCAGAACGCGTTCGGCTTAACACGTCTTGCGTCTCTCAAGTACGCAGACCTTCTGTTCAAGGTTTCAAGCGCCGAAGAGATTGATTCATTTAGTCATTTAGTCATTGAGTCAATGAATCAATGACTCATTCTCTTCAGGCTGCCGTTTTCGCTTCCGTCCAACCGGGCACGCGTATGCAGGCGACGGTGTGACCGGGGGCGACCTCGCGCAAGTCCGGGTCAATCTGCGCGCACTCCGGAATCGCTTCGGGGCAGCGCGTGTGGAAGCGACAACCTGAGGGCGGATTGATCGGCGTCGGCACGTCGCCGTGTAAGACGATCCGTTCGCGCTTGCGCTGCGGGTCAGGAATAGGGATCGCGGACAAGAGCGCACGCGTGTACGGGTGCAATGGCTGCGCGTAGAGATCAAGCGCGCTTGCGACTTCGACGATGCGCCCCAGATACATCACCGCCACGCGCGTCGAGATGTGCTCGACTACCGCTAGCCCGTGCGAGATAAATAGATAGGTGAGATCAAACTCGCGCTGCAAATCGGCCAACAGGTTCACGACCTGCGCCTGCACCGACACGTCGAGCGCCGAGACCGGTTCGTCCGCCACGATCAGCTTCGGATTCAAGGCGAGCGCCCGCGCGATCCCGATGCGCTGCCGCTGCCCGCCGGAGAACTCGTGCGGGTAGCGATTCATGTAATCAGGATCAAGCCCGACCTTACTTAACAATTCCGCGACGCGCGCGCGTCGCTCGCGTCTGTCGCCGATGCCGTGAATCACCAGCGGCTCGGCGATGATGTCGCGCACCTTCAGGCGCGGGTTGAGGCTCGCATACGGGTCTTGAAAAATGATCTGCATCTCGCGCCGGAGCGCGCGCAAACGTCCGCCCGACAACCCCAACACGTCTTTGTCTTCAAACCTGATCTCGCCGCGCGTCGGCTCGATCAAACGCAACAGGCAACGCCCCACCGTCGATTTGCCGCAGCCCGACTCGCCGACGAGGCCGAGCGTCTCGCCCTTATAAATCTCAAACGTCACGCCGTCCACGGCGCGCACCACATCGTTGCTGCCCTCGACGGGAAAGTGCTTGACCAATGCACGCACGCGCACGAGTTCCTGCGCCGCGTCGAGTTGTGCATCGCCCACGCGCGCCGCTTGTGCTTCGGCGGCCGGGACAGTTTGCAGGCGTTCGTTAGTGCTCATAAAGACCACACGGCAATTAACCGTAAGGGCAGGGACAAGTCCTCTGCCCGTTTCGATTGCACGGCGGAGATGGGCAGGGACAAGCTGCCCCTACGGTTTTGCGCTCCCTCTTGCTTGCTCCGTTTGATGATCGGCCGTGACCGCCGCCGCCAAGTCATAAAGCACACAGCGCACGCCGACATTACCTTCGAGTTCGTAGAGCGGGATGCGCTCGCCCATAGTGCAGCGCGGCATGCGATGCGGACAGCGCGGCGCGAAGTGGCAACCGGGCGGCAGGTCGGTCAACTTCGGCACAGTGCCCTCGATGGTCTGCAAGCGCTCAACCTTCTGCACCTCGGCCGCCGTCAACTTCGGCACGGAGCGCAGCAACCCTTCGGTGTATGGATGCTTGGGGCGCGCAAACAACTCCGCGACCGGCGACTCCTCGACGATCCGCCCCGTGTACATCACCGCCACGCGATCCGCCACTTCAGCGACGACACCAAGATCGTGCGTAATCAACAACACCGCCAGCTCGCGCGTCTTTCTCAACCCATCCAGCAACTCAAGAATCTGCGCCTGAATCGTCACGTCGAGCGCGGTCGTCGGTTCATCTGCGATGAGCAGCTTCGGATCGCACGCCAGCGCCATCGCGATCATCACGCGCTGCCGCATCCCGCCCGACAACTGATGCGGATAATCGTCCGCGCGCCGCGCCGGGTCTGGGATCGACACCTCACGCATCGCCTCGACCGCCGCCGCTTTCGCTGCTTTGCGCGACAGCTTGCGATGAAGTCTTAACGCCTCCGCGATTTGCTCGCCGACCGTATAGACCGGATTGAGTGAGGTCATCGGGTCTTGAAAGATCATCGCAATGTCATCGCCCCGAATCGCGCGCATCTTCGGCTCAGACAACTTCAGCAAGTCCACGCCATCAAACAACACCTCGCCCCCGACAATCTTGCCGGGCGGCGCAACCAGCCGCATCAACGACAACGCCGTCACACTCTTCCCACACCCCGACTCGCCCACCAGCCCCAACAACTCGCCGCGCTCAAGATAGAAACTCACGCTGTCCACCGCGCGCACCAAGCCCGCGCGTGTGAAGAAGTGCGTCTGCAAGTTTTTGACTTCGAGCAGGTATGTCACAGACAGCAAGAGTAATCGAAGACGCGCACGCTGCCAAGACGCGACGCCCCGCCCCGCGCGCCGCGCAAAGGAGCGCGCGCCGATCAACTGCCAACGTTGACAGCTAAACGGCGCGCGTTATGTTTCAGGTTGTGCGGCGTTGCACCCCGCGTTAGCCGGGCACGCCACTGCGTCGGTGCCTCAGGGCGGTAGCAGCCGGTCTAAGGATTTTAAGAGGTCTGCCCCGCGCAGGGTGGGCTGCCCCTTCTTGCGCTGATTGAGCGAGACGACTTTGCCTTCGGGATCGATCAATAAGGTCGTCGGGAAAAGATGGATGCGATAGCGGATTTCCAAATCTTTGATGCTGTCGCGCGTGGCCTGCGGCCAAGTGATGCCGTTGTGGGCGAGCCATGACTTGATCGGCGCGGGGTCTTCGTCGTTGTTGAGACCGAGAATCTCGAAGCCGCGCGCCTGAAAACGCGAGTAGGCGGCCTTTTGATAGGGCAGCTCGCGCCGGCAGGGGCCGCACCACGCAGCCCAGAAATCAAACAACACGTACTTGCCGCGAAACTCTGAGAGCTTATGCTTCTTGCCGCTGAAGTCTGTGAAGTTGAAGTCGGGCACTTCGCCACCGACGCTTAGTTCGACGCGCTTGTAGTCGGCGGCCGAGTGCTCGCGCATGACGATCATGTTCTTGTCCAAGTCAACGCGCTTGGTCGAGACGTAGTGATCGCCGACGCGGAAGATGACCGTCTCCTCCTGTGCCTCGGCCGCTTCAGGCGAGAAGCGATCCATGTCAATCTCGCCGTCGCCATCGCCGTCCACGCCGAGCGGGCCATTCATCACGGCAATCTTCTTCGCCTGCGGGTTGAAGCCGTACTCCACTAGCGTCTTGTGCCCCTGTATGTCTACGTAGCCGCGCGCGAAGGCGTCCTTTGACTGGAGCAACAGCCGCTCGCCTTCTTGCAACTCGTCCCACTGCACGTCTTTGAAGTACTGCACCACAACGGGATAGCTCTGGAATAGCCCGCTCTTCATCGGAATTTTGAGCTTCGCCTGCAAGATGTACGGGTTCGCCTCGTCGGCGCGCTCCAGCGGAAAGCGCTCACCCGCGTCCATCGCGTTGTTCAGATCGAGATCGGCATAGAGATACGGCAACTCATCCTCCGGCTCGACCAGCAACGTGAGGATCGAGGACTTGTCCGACGGTGGATGGTAGAGCCGGCCGGCGGTGATGCGCGCGCCCTGTTCGGGCGGCGTGGCGAATTTGATCTTCGCCGGATCGCGCAGCGGCTTGAACACGACTTGGTCAAGGTCTTCTGTGGCCGCCGCCAGCTCAGGTTCCAGCTTGCCTGTGTATTCGACATCACCGGCGGCGCGCGCGCCAGCGGGCAGCAGGAAGCCGGAGGCTAACGCCGCGAGGGCACAGGCGAGCAGCAAGCATAACGTGCGCGACCGGACGAGGGTCTGCATAAAACTAACTCCTTTGGCGAAAGTTGATGTTGGTCGAGACATATTGCGAAGAGTGAGTAGCTGCTGACGCCGACGCTATCGGGCGAGCTTGGTAACACGAGGTCAAGACCAGCGCGGAGAAATTAACACACAGTGTCGCCCCAAACAACCCGGCCACACAGCCCGCACCTTACAGTTCTGCTTTCAGTTACACCGTCACAGCTTCGCGGTACTCACCCCAGACGCGGCGCAGGCGGTGGCTGATCTCGCCGACGGTGGCATAGGCCTCGACGGCGGTGAGGATGCGCGGAAGCAGGTTCTCTGGGCCACGTGCGGCCGTTTGCAGGGCGTCGAGGGCGGTCTCAGTTTTGTTGTTGTCGCGGCGCTGGCGCAAGGCGTGAAGACGTGCGATCTGACTTTGTTCGACTGATGGATCAATGCGGAGCGTGGGCGGCGCGGCGTCTTCGGTGGATTGGAAGCGGTTGATGCCGACGACGATAGTATCGTTGGTCTCGACGGCGCGTTGGTATTGATAAGCCGCCTCTTGTATCTCGCGCTGCACGTAGCCGATCTCAATCGCGCGGAGCATGCCGCCCATGGCGTCGATCTTTTTGATGTAGTCGGCGGCGCGTTGTTCAAGCTCAAAGGTCAACTGCTCAATCGTGTATGAGCCGGCGAGCGGATCGACCGTGTCGGCGACGCCAGACTCGTGCGCGATGACCTGCTGCGTGCGCAGGGCGACGCGCGCCGCGTCTTCGGTCGGGAGCGCCAGTGCCTCGTCCATCGCGTTCGTGTGTAAGCTTTGCGTGCCGCCGAGCACGGCCGCGAGCGCTTGAATCGTTGTGCGGACGATATTGACTTCCGGTTGCTGCGCGGTCAGGGTCGAGCCGGCGGTCTGCGTGTGAAAACGGAGCATCAGCGAGCGCGGGTCGCGCGCGTGAAAGCGCTCGCGCATCGTGTGCGCCCACAGCCGGCGCGCGGCGCGAAACTTGGCGACCTCTTCCAAGAGATTATTGTGCGCGTTGAAGAAGAACGAGAGACGCGGGGCGAAGTCGTCAACCTGCAAACCCGCAGCCGTCGCGGCTTCGACGTAAGCGATGGCGTCGGCGAGCGTGAAGGCGATCTCCTGCGCGGCGGTCGAGCCGGCTTCGCGTATGTGATAGCCGCTGATCGAGATGGTGTTCCACTGCGGCACTTCGCGGGCGCAATAGGCGAAGGTGTCGGTGATGAGCCGCATCGAGGGCGCGGGCGGATAGATGTACGTGCCGCGCGCGATGTACTCCTTCAGTATGTCGTTCTGGATCGTGCCCTGAAGCTTAGCCGGTGCAATGCCCTGCTTCTTGGCGACCGCGACGTAGAGACAGAGCAAGGTCGAAGCGGTCGCGTTAATCGTCATCGAAGTCGAGACGGAATCCAAAGGGATGCCATCGAACAGACGCTCCATGTCTTCGAGCGAATCAATGGCGACGCCGACCTTGCCGACCTCGCCGGCTGCTAATGGATCGTCCGAATCAAGCCCGATCTGCGTCGGCAGATCGAAGGCGACGGAGAGACCGGTCGTGCCCTGCGCGAGCAGGTATTTGTAGCGCGCGTTCGACTCTTCGGCGGTCGCGTAGCCCGCGTACTGCCGCATCGTCCAGAAGCGCCCGCGATACATCGTGCGGCGCACACCGCGCGTGTAAGGGTACTCGCCCGGCGCGCCGAGGTCGCGCTCATAGTCCACCGCCTCTGTGTTCGCGGGGTTGAAATCGTTCGGCAACTCGATGCCCGAAGAGGTCTCGAAGCGCGCGCGCCGCTCAGCTTTGTCTGTCTTCGTGCTCATAAAGGACGTTTGCGCCTTTGGCTGGTGGCAAACTGTTCGACTTGAGTTTCTGCCTGTCTGTGTCGCCAACGCTAGCACACGGCGCGCGGGCGCGGCAATCGCGAGCAAGCCTCGCCTGTGCGCACTGTTTCTGTCCACTCCGACGCTTCACATTGATGGCCCGCCGCCATACAACCGGAGCGGACACCGGGGCGTCTTTATATGCGTCCCCCGACACGCCAATTCTCCCCTAACACACAGCACAGACGATAGACCTAGCTACGATGAGAAAACTGTACTTATTTGCCCTGCCCCTCCTGATGTTGTTCGCCCCGACGCTTTCGCGTCTCCACCTGCGCCATGCCGCGGACACGCGCATGGGCGGAGTTGAGGCCGCCGCACTGGGCACTGACCAGGCCGCCCTTAATCTCATCCACGCGCGCATACGCGAGGCGCGCAGCCTCGTCGAACGGCAGCCGGCGACGCCGACTGATACCGTCACGCTCGCAGTCGCGGACGCTCCCGACGCCGCGCCCCAACTGCTGCAAGTGCCGAAAGCCGTCTTCCTCAGCCCGGATGCGGAGACGTTCGTTACGACGACGACCGGCGCGCGGCTCAAGCTCCACGTCGTGCGCGCAAACTACGTCAACACGGCGGTCAGCGTGACGGACGCTACGGGGCGCGCGCTCGAACCGCTCCTCGTGCGCTACCCCGTCGAGAAGGGCGGCGCGCTTAGCGAGGTCGCCTACTACACTTCGGCGCACCCCGCGCTCGCGCAGCCTGAACTTGTGCGCGCGGGCGGGCAGTACGTGCGCCGCACGCTCGCAGGGGCGGCCACAGAATTGGCCGGGCAAGGCGTGCGCGTCGCGCCTGACGTGCTTGAGGTGGCCGAGCGTCTGGCCGTCGTCGAGCACACGGATCATAAACGCTTCGCGCGCGAAGACCACGCCGCGCTCTTCAGTGAGATTCGCACGCTCTATGCCTTGAACGCGGGCGACACCTACCGCTACTCAGTCTCGACGGCCGGCGCGGGTGGCATGATTCAGATGATTCCGCAAACCTATTACGCGATCAGGGCGCAACACCCGGCCGCCGGTCTCAACCCTGATTTCGTCGCAGGTATGCGCGACCACGAATGCGCCGCCAAGGCCATGCTCCTCTACATGCAGGACACTTGGGACAAGCTGGCGCGGAGCGAAGAGGTGCAGCAGGCGCTCGCCGCGCAGACCGCGACTGAAGCCGAGCTATTGGCCGCCGGTTACAACTCAAACCCCGGCCGCTTGCCCGCCTACCTCAAGCGCGGCGGCGCGAACTGGCGCACGCTCATCCCCGAAGAGACGAAAATGTACCTGCGCATCTACGCGGAGGTGGATAGCTTGGTGGATTTCAACTGAAGCTTTGCGTCAATCTGCCGCGTTAGCGGCAGTTGACTTTAGCCCGGCGTTTCAACGCCGGGGAGACGATGACAAAGGCCCACCGCGTCGCGTCAGCGACGCATGATTCGAAGCCGATATTAATGCGTCGCTGACGCGACGCGCGTCCACGCCGCCTCTCTTTCCCGGCGTTGAAACGCCGGGCTAAAGTCAGTGCGCCGCGCTGCGGCGCAGCAGTCGTCATTTCGTATTGGTTGACCGCCGGTGCTCTGTTCGCATAGCATCGCACGCGACCGGACACACGCCGCTTGAGGTCTTGCACTTGGAGCTGAACGACAACGCCAAAGAGATCGTGGAAGAGATCGGGCGCGCGATTAACGCTGCGGTCGAGCGTTCGCCCGAAGTCGCGGACGCAATTGCGCGCCTACGCGCCGCCGGCTACGAGATGGAACTCTCGCTCAAGCTACTCATCGGCCTGCGCGAGTTGGATGAAGAGCAGGCCGCCGGCACGACGACGCTCGAACTCACGGACGAAGACCGGCGCACCCTGCGTAGCATGAAGATTCGCTTCGACGAAGGCGAATAACATTAACTCGAATATAGCGTCACACCCGACGTAACCTCTGCCATGTCAACACAGATGCAAGTCATACGCTGCCCTCATTGTAAGGAGTTCATTGACGCACGCTCAGCGCAATGTCGCTTCTGCCACAACCCGATTGACACTTTAACCACCCAAGTCGCTGCCGAGACGCAGGAGCGGGTCAACGCTGCTTATAACGCTGCGTCGTGGCTACGAAACGTGGCTAGCGCATATGCCATCTTTGTTGCCATCAGAAATATCCTGCCTTTCTTTGCGATTGGCAGCAGCATCGTCCTGCCGATCATGTTTATCGCCTTGCCTATCATGCTCATCCGTTGGCGGGTGCGTTACGGTCAATTGCAAACGGATGACCCGGACTATCCGCGCGCCAAACGCAACTGGCAGGTTGCACTGCTGATTTGGCTAATCGTGCCGGTCGTCTGGGTGCTGCTGGTGGTGTTGCTAAGCGTAGCGCGCTGACTCGAAGGCCGCACCTTTTGCCTTCGGTCGCAACCGTATGCTATCTTCCCTTCCTTAAAGTTCCTGCTAAAATTTTCACCCAGATCAACTAGGAGTTGGCGCTGAAATTATGTCTAGCCCTAACGGAAATCCGAGCGGCACATCCTTGCGCACGGGCAAAGTCGTGCAGGTGATCGGCCCCGTCATCGACGTGCAATTCTCTGAAGACTATCTGCCAGAGATTTATACGGCGCTGCGTGTCACGTCGGAAGGCTTCGACGTGCCGAATGCTATCGACATCATCTGCGAGGTCGAACAGCATTTGGGCGAGAGTCGCGTCCGCACCGTCTCGATGAAGCCGACGGAGGGCGTCGTGCGCGGCATGACGGCGATTGACACGGGCGGCCCGATCACCATGCCCGTCGGCGAGGCCACGCTCGGGCGCGTGCTCAACGTCATCGGCGAGCCGGTGGACAATCTTGGTGAAGTGCATGCCGAGAAACGTTACCCCATCCACCGCCACGCGCCGCTACTTGAAGAACAGTCCACCGAGTTGCAGATGTTCGAGACCGGCATCAAGGTTATCGACCTGATCCAGCCGTTCCTGCGCGGCGGCAAGATCGGTCTGTTCGGCGGCGCGGGCGTCGGCAAGACCGTGCTGATTCAGGAGCTGATCAATAACGTCGCGCAGAAGCACTCCGGCTTCTCGGTCTTCGCGGGCGTTGGCGAACGCACGCGCGAGGGCAACGACCTGTTGCGCGAGTTCGTCGAGTCGGAAGTTATTCAGTTTGGCGACACCTTCAACAAGCACTTCAAAGAGACCGGCGAGTTCGACATGACCAAGGTGGACATGCAGACGCTCGACGAGTCGAAAGTGGCGCTCGTCTACGGACAGATGACTGAACCGCCGGGCGCGCGCCTGCGTGTTGCGCTCTCAGGTCTCACGGTCGCCGAATACTTCCGCGATCAGGGCTTGGACGTGCTGCTCTTCATCGACAACATCTTCCGCTTCACGCAAGCCGGCTCGGAAGTGTCCGCGCTCTTGGGGCGCATGCCGTCGGCGGTCGGTTATCAACCGAACCTCGCGACCGAGATGGGCGAGATGCAGGAGCGCATCACTTCAACGAAGACCGGTTCGATCACTTCGATTCAAGCCGTCTACGTGCCGGCGGACGACTACACAGACCCTGCGCCCGCGACGACCTTCGCGCACCTCGACGCCGTCACCGCGCTCTCGCGCCAGATCGTCGAACTCGGCATCTACCCGGCGGTCGATCCGCTCGCTTCTTCTTCGCGCCTGCTCGACCCGCGCATCGTCGGCGACGAGCACTATCAGACCGCGCAGGACGTGAAACGGATTCTGCAACGCTACAAAGAGTTGCAGGACATCATCGCCATTCTCGGTCTCGATGAGTTGTCGGAAGAGGACAAGCTGGTGGTGTCGCGCGCGCGCAAGATTCAACGCTTCTTCTCGCAGCCCTTCTTCGTCGCCGCGCAGTTCACCGGTCTCGAAGGCAAGTACGTCGAGATCAAGGACACCATTCGCGGCTTCCGCGAGATCATCGATGGTAAGTGCGACGACATCCCCGAACAAGCCTTCTTCCTGCAAGGCACAATCGAAGACGTGCGCAAACGCGCGCAGGAGATAGCCGCAGCATAAAAGCAGTGACGAGTGACAAGTGGCGAGTGCCAAGTTTTAAAAACTTCTTACTCGCCACTTGTCACTCGTCACTCGTCACTGTCTTCTTATGGCTGACAGAATCCAACTTGATGTGATCACGCCGGAGCGCAGTGTGCTGTCGGAGGCGGTGGACTTCGTCTCTGTGCCGGGTCTGGGCGGCGAACTCGGTATCCTGCCCGGTCACACGCCGCTCATCTCGCAGTTGCAGACGGGCGTGTTGGCCTACACGCAAGGCGCGACGACCGAGCGGTTGCTCGTCTCCGGCGGCTTTGTCGAGGTGAGCAATGATCGCGTCTCCGTGCTCGCCGACATGGCCGAGCGCGCCGAAGAGATCGACGCGACCACCGCCCGCCAGATGTGCGAACAGGCCGAACGCTCGCTCGCCGCCTTCACCGGCGAAGAAGCCGACTTCGAGCGCGCCTGCAACGAACTCGCCCGCGCCGCCGCCCGTCTCCAACTCGCCGACACTAATCCCACACGCGGTTAGGCGCGTACAGATTCGTCAATCCGCAGGCGGGGCCTAGGGCCTCGCCTTTTGTTTTCCGGATATAATCTTAACCCGCTTACTTCAACCATTTTCTTAACTTCTCACCTGTGTTTCATAGTTGAAACATTGATTCAGACAAGGTATAATCCTACCTGTTCAAGACGGGCTTAACCGACCGGCAAGGGGGCGTTGATGGCACAGGTAGAAGCGACATTGGCGGTGGACGAACCGCGCGCAATTGCGGGCGAGGCGACGCCGGAAGACCGGCAGGTCGAACCAAGTTTGCGCCCGCGCGCGCTCGATGAGTACATCGGGCAGACGAAGATCACGACCAATCTGAAAATCTTCCTGCGCGCCGCTAAGGGGCGGCGCGAGGCGCTCGACCACGTGCTCTTTTTCGGCCCGCCGGGCTTGGGCAAGACCACGCTCTCGCAGATCATCGCGCACGAGATGGACGCGCCCTTGAAGTGCGTCAGCGCGCCCGCCATCGAGCGCGGCGGCGATCTGGCGGCGGTGCTCACCAATTTGCAAGAGGGCGAGATTCTCTTCATCGACGAGATTCATCGGCTCAAGCCGCAGATCGAAGAGGTGCTCTATCCGGCGATGGAGGACTACCAACTCGACATCATGATCGGGCAGGGCACGGCCGCGCGCTCCATCAAGTTAGACCTGCCGAAGTTCACGCTCGTCGGGGCGACGACGCGCGCTGGTCTTATCACTGCCCCGTTACGCGGGCGCTTCGGCATCGTCTTCCATCTCGACTTCTACGCGCAGAAGGATTTGGAGATCATCGTCCATCGCTCGGCGGAGATTTTAAACGTCGAGATCGAAGCGACGGGTGCGCGCGAGATCGCCCGCCGTGCACGCGGCACACCGCGCATCGCCAATCGTCTCTTGCGCCGCGTGCGCGACTACGCACAGGTCATTGGCGATGGGCGTATCACGCAGGCAGTCTCGCGGCGCGCGCTCGACGAGATGGAAGTAGACAAATTTGGTCTCGATGAAGTGGATCGCAAAATCCTATCCGCCATCATAGAGAAGTTCGACGGCGGCCCCGTCGGCATCGGCACCATCGCGGCCTCGATCAGCGAGGAGCGTGAGTCCATCGAAGAGATCATCGAGCCGTACCTGATCCAGATCGGTTTTCTCAACCGCACCCCGCGCGGGCGCATAGCGACGCGCGCCGCCTACAAGCACATGGGTTTTTCTTCGAGGCCGAAGCAGCATGACCTGTTAGCGAGTTAAACGGGGTAACAAGTTTCGGTGGCTATTTGCTAACCGAAAACGACCGGGGGCGACGAGAGGAGGGCGGATCGGGAGCTGCTCTTGCTTGAGTCGCTCTCGGTTTTTTCATTCGGCTCGCTTCGCTATGCCCTAACAGTCGGGGAGGCGTCCTAGTAAGGCCAAGACGCCGAAAAGCGGAAGGAAGACAGGTATCTCTACCCCACCCAGCGAATACTTGCCGACATTTTTGAGCGCCTTCCGAAAGCCGGACTCGTGTTTAATGCTTAGCACATCGGCGTAGCTGATGGCCGTGATGACCTCACTGTTGTGGTCGCCTGTCTGGGCGAAAGTAAAATCCTGCTCGCGCAACTCTGTTACTCGACCACTCAAGCTTGCGCTCTTCAAGAATTCAAACGGGAACTCTTTTTTGCCGACGAGGATTTTCGTGCCGGCTCGTACTTTGACGACGACCTCTTTGGCCTTCGCTTGCGCTTCAGCGGCGCGCGCTTTTGTCTCAGCAACTGTCTGCGTAGGTCGGCCCGCTGCAATTGCTGTTAAAGGCGCGGCTAAGAGGGCTATGATAATCAGAAGCGAGGTTACTTTCTGCTTCATATTAATGCCTCCGAGAAGATTGAAGACTTCAGGTGGGGCTGAAGCAATAAAGATGCCGCGCCTTTGTCACGCTCTACAGTTGGGGCGGACTAGTTTCCAGCGTATTCGCCGGAGGAATGAGGCGCAGCAGTTTCACAGCAATCGTTTAATTAGTGCTGCACCTTCCCCGTCAGATATTTGCTGTGATAGCGGCGCGCATTTCTCTGACCGCCCGCTCCAAGCCGACGAGCACGGCCCGTGCGATAATGTTGTGGCCGATATTGAACTCGCGGATTTCGTGGATGGCGGCGACCGCGCCGACGTTGCGATAGGTTAGCCCATGCCCGGCGGCGACTTGCAAGCCCGACTGCGCCGCGAGCGTGGCCGCTTCGCGCAGGCGTTGTAACTCCTGCGCCGCCTGCTGTGCGCCTGCACCGTGCAGCGCTCGTGCGCCGAGCGTCGCCTCGGCATAGGCCGCTGTACACAATTCGACCTGCTGCGCGCCCGCGTCGCGCGCCGCCGCGATCTGTGCGCCGTCTGGATCGATGAAGATGCTGACGAAGACGCCGGCCGCGCGGAGTTGTTCGACGGCGGCGCGCACAGCGTCTGCGTTCACGCGCACGTCCAAGCCGCCCTCGGTCGTGATCTCATTCGCGCTCTCAGGCACGAGCGAGACGGCATCAGGCTTTACTTCCGTGGCCACTTGCAGCATCTCTGCGGTCGTCGCCAGCTCGACGTTGAGGTAGGTTGTCAACGCCTGTCTGAGCGCGTACGCGTCCGCGTCCTGTATGTGCCGGCGGTCGCCGCGCAGGTGGATGGTGATGCCGTCTGCGCCTGCCTGTTCACAAACAAGCGCGGCGGCCACCACGCTCGGCTCCGGCGCACGCCGCGCCTGCCGGACGGTGGCGACGTGATCGATATTGACGTTGAGTCGGGCGGTCATGACATTTAATCCGGCTGCATTAAGCAACGGCCAAACGCGGCTCATTCTGCACCGTGACCAACGGATTCGGATTAGGTTCGGGCACGGGCAGACCTTGCTCGCGCAACAACGCTACGTGCTCTGCCATCCCCCACTTCGCCTGATATAAGCAGTCTTCGATAGAATGTCCGACGCCGGTGAACCCTTCCAACTCAGGCGAGTAGAACCCGAAGAAAGTTGGGTCTGCGGTCGCCTCGATGACGAGCGAATATGGCAAGTCGATCATCGCGCTTAACCTTTCTTTATGCCGGCCGCTTTGAGAATGGCGTTGCATGTGCCGGTCGGAATCTCTTTCGCCCCATGATAGTCAACACGAATCAGCCGGTCATGGTTCGATTTGCCCTAATAACGGATCGAGCCTTTCTCTTTCACCAGACGGAAACCATTGCTCTCCAAGAGCCGGACTAATTCGCTGAATTTCACTTAGCCCTCGCTATCTGACACTAACTATAACGCTGTTCGCGATCATGATACAGGGCCACTTGTTCAGCGATTGCTGATGAGAGTGGATCGTTGGTTGCGGACTTTAACAAGTGCGGTTAAATCCGTCGGGCGGTGCTGGCGAGTTCGGGCGAGATGTCGCTGGCGGGGGCGTCGGCTGCATCGCCCACGATGGGCGCGCGCATGTCTGTGTTGTGGCAGATGACGCGCGCTTGTTTGATCGCTTCGTCATATGTGCCTAGCTTGCTCTGGCGACGCACCTCGCGTAGTTCGTCGAAGCCTTGCAGCCCGGTGCGAAAGTTGACCTTGCTGCCGGCCACGTCGTTCCAGCGTACGGGCCACTCTTTGAGCCGCAAGCCTGCGGCGTCTGCGACATAAAGCAACTCCACGTCGAAGCCGAAGCGATCAATCACGCAAGCCTCTATGAGCGGGCGGCACACGTCCATGCGAAAGGCTTTGAAGCCGCATTGCGTGTCGTAGAACGGCAGCCCTGTGGCGAGGCGCACCATCAGGTTAAAGAAGCGCCCGCTCTGCTCGCGCAAGAATGGTTGATGCACGCCGACCAGTTTGCGATCGACGGCGCGCGAGCCAAAGACAACATCGTATTGGCCGGCGCGGATGGGGCCTGTGAGTTTGGGCGTCTCCGTGATGGGCGTGGACAAGTCGGCGTCGGAGAAGAGCGCGATGGGCGCGTGCGCCGCGAGCAGTCCGGCCCGCACGGCGTAGCCCTTGCCCGCGTTCGGCCGCAGGCGGATGAGTTTGGTGCTGACCTGACCGGCATAAGCGGCGAAGGCTTCTTCGGCGACGCGCGCTGTCGCGTCGTGCGAGCCGTCGTCCACGACGATTACCTCGCACGCGCCCGGCTGCGCGTTCAGGTACGCGCACGCCTCACGCAGCGTGTTACCCAGCCGCGCTTCTTCGTCATAGGCAGGAATGATCAGCGAGAGAAACATAAAAGCAGTGACGAGTGACAAGTGGCGAGTGCCGAGCAAGCACAAGCCATGTCATCGGCAAGCAGAGAGCAACGTCGTGCCCCGGCCGCGCCACTAATAGGCAGGGGGCTAGAGTAGTTAAGCACTTTCGCCGAGGTGCTAAACTACTGAAATGGAACGACCGAACCCGTTTTATCGCCGTTCCCGAATTTCCGCCAAGAAATTCCGGCAACTCTTGCGCTTGTTCGCGCTCGATTTGACGGCCACCGATGTCGCACATTTAACCGGTCTGACGCGCAAGAGCGTCACCACGATCTTTCTCAAAATCAGAGCGCGCATCGCCGAAGCATGCGAGCGTGATTCACCGCTCTCCTCCGGCG
>JBJMGT010000011.1:0-173925 GCA_045807745.1 Pyrinomonadaceae bacterium | reverse complement strand
CTTGGCGGTGAATTTACGTTCCTTCTCATCTAGAGTTTTCTTCCTGTCCGCTTTAGCTATTCATTACGCGCTGTTCGCCTATTTCCTCCGGCAATTTTGGCCTGATGAATTGCCATATACGGAGCGGATGTGGCAGCACCATCCGTGGAGCATTGTGCTTCCCATCGGGTTCTATCTGCTGGGGCAAGCGATTATCTGGGCGGCATTTATTCGTGGCAGCTTGGGCAAGCGCAACGCGTCGCCGAACAACCGCTTGCAGCCGACCGCCCGATAGCATCATTCTCATCAATCTTCCTTGCGTTCAGGTAGAATGCTGCTCGCGGGCGGCGGCTGAATCGGAGCGTTCGGCTTCTTCATTTTAGCGCTGGCAGTAATCTTAAGCTAGAGATAAACTTGCGCCGGAGGTGCTTATAGATGAGCGTGACCAAAGAGCAGTTTGTCGTAGATGAGAGTGGCAATCGTACAGCCGTGTTATTAGACGTGAAGAGATATATTGAGTTGCTCGAAGCTCAAGAAGAGCTTGAATCCATTCGCGCTTACGATGAAGCTAAATCATCGGGGGACGAAGTCATCTCTTTCTCCCAAGCCATAAATGAGATCGAAGGGCCGCGTGGATGAGCTACGGCGTGTTAATCCTGCGTCGTGCTCAGAAGGAACTGGCCGATCTGCCCAAAGCTGATTACGGCCGCGTCCGTGACGCGGTGATGGCATTAGCGGATAACCCGAGGCCCGCGGGGTGTAAGAAGCTGGTCGGCCGTGAGGGCTAGCGCATCCGCTCAGGGGATTATCGCGTCATCTACGAGATAGACGACGCTGAAGAAAAGATCACAGTCCTTCATATCGGGCATCGCCGAGATGTTTATTCGTAAGAACGTCACGGCCGGGAGTGAAGCCTGACTACGGCATGCACCCGACGCTCCATCAGCGTGCCTCTCATGTATGTTGAATATGGGCGCGGGTGATGTCGGGCGTTAAATATCCTTCACGGCTGCGGTTTAGGCGCGTCGAGCGTCGCGTCGCCCGCCTCGGTCTTGAAGCGTTTGAAGTTGTACCACTCGGTGGTCTCATAGACGCTCATGCTCATGATGAGGAAGCCTCTGCCGTTCGCGTTCCACAGGAAGATGCGCGGCACCCAGAAACCATCGGGCAGACGTTGCCGCTCGAAGACGAAGCCCGCCCCCGGCGCGATCTTCATCAACAGCCCGCCGCCCACTTTGAAGTCGCCGCCGAGCCGCGCCTCGATCCGCATCACCACCTTGTCCACCGGGTCGAGCCAGATGATGCCATTCAGCTTCGACAGGATTTCATCGTTCTTCGACTTCGCTTTAAAGTCGGCGCGCGGGCGATAGTCGAAGACGATGGCCTCACGGTCTTGAAAACGCTCGCGGCGCGGCGCGACGAACTCGCTGGCGCGCAACAGGTCGCGCAGGTCGAAGCCGTAAGCGCCCATCTGTATGTGGAAGCCGTCGCGCCCGCGCTCCGGCTGCGGCGTAGACTTTTCGTTGGCCGTTAGAAACTCGACGACGCGCTTCTCTTCCTTCGCCGCGCGGTCGGGCGCGAGCGGCGCACCGTTAACGCTCATCAGCTTGCCGATGCCGTGCCCGTTCGGCGCAAGGAAGACATCCCATACGCGCACCGTCTCTTTCTTCGTCTCGCCTTTGTCGTTCAACTCGCGCTCGGTCTGTTTCACGCTGTACGTGTAGTCTTCGTATTTGACGTTGGCGAGCGGCTCGCGCTCGATGACTTCGTTGACGAGCTTGGCCACGTCGAACGCTTCCGCGTGCGGCGCGTCGAACGCGGCGTCCGCGACGTTCGTGTTGTAGTGCGCGCCCGCGAGCGTGAGCGTCAGCGCCGCCGCGTCGCCGAGTTTCATTGTGACGCGGTGCGGTTCGAGCACGCCCTCTTCAGCACGATAATCCGCGTAATCAACTTGCAGCCGGCGCGCATCGTCCGTCGTGCGCAGCAATAGCTTGCTCCGCGCGCTAAAGAGGTAACGCACACGCGCCGCATCGCGCGAACGAAACTCGACCACGTAAGCCTGCTCGCCCGCGACCGACTCTGCGCCGACGGTCAACGCGAGCAAGTTCTGGCGCTTGTAGTCCGCCAGCCGCGTCGCGTCGAGCCGCGCTTGCAGACGGGCCGAGCGCGCCTGCACGTCGGTCAAGGTCTGCGCCGCGCCGTCGAAGCCGCGCGTCCAGACCGAGCGTGTGGTCGCGCCGGCCGCATACGTGCCGCGCGCGAGTTTGATCTCGACAAACGTCGAGCCGGGCGCTTTCGTGCGCGTGGTCGCCTGCCCCGTCGTTTGATTACTCTCCGTCACCGTCCATTCGTACACGGCGTCGCGGATCGTGGCGATGCGCTTCCGGCCGCCGATGGCTTTGATGTAATCGCCGACGAGCTTATCGGCCGCTAGCAGTTTCTGCCGCGTGTTTGTCTGTGCGGATGCTGTTGGATAGATGAGCGCGCAGGCGACGAGGGCCAGCGCGGCAAGGCAGAGCTTCATGGAGAACTTCCCTTTTTTTGTTGATTGCAAGCGCGCGCCGGTCGCAGCCCCTGTGCGTCTTTATTCAGAGGCGTTCGTCCGTTGCTGTGCGTTAAGACGCATTCGGTGGGGAGAGTGTTAACGCTCCCAGAAGAATTTTGCGCGCGGCTTCTGTTCGGGATAGACCTCGTTCATCTGCTCGGTCTCGTAGAGCACGCCGTTGATCATGACGTTGTGGATCGACTCGCTGTTGCGAATATTGTCGAGCGGGTTCTTGTCCAACACGACTAGATCGGCCAGCTTGCCCGGTTCAAGCGAGCCGATGTCGCCGTCTAAACCGAGATACTGCGCGCCGTAGAGCGTGGCGCAGCGCAATGCCTCCAACGGCGTCAGGCCGCCCTGTTGCAGCATCCACAATTCCCACTGCGCGCCGAGACCTTGCAGTTGCCCGTGCGCGCCGAGTTGCGCCTTGCCGCCCGCGCGCACCACGTCTTTGACTGAGCGCGCCAGTTCGAAGTGATAGAAGTCGTCTTCGGGCACCATCAGGCGGCGGCGCGCGCGCGCGTCCACATCTTCGCGCGGCACGAAGCGCAAGAGCTTTTCGTTCTCCCAGACGTTCGTGTGCTGATACCAGTAGTTCTCGCCCCAGATGCCGCCGTAGCCGACGATGAGCGTGGGCGTGTACTGCGTGTGACTGCGCGCGAAGAGTGTGACCACATCTTTGTAGAGCGGCGCGACGGGGAGCGCGTGCTCTATCCCTGTGTGCCCGTCGAGGATCATGGTGACGTTGTAGTAGAAGGTTGAGCCGCCTTCGGGCACGACCATCATTTGATGATCGCGCGCGGCTTTGATGATCATCTGCCGCGCATCGCGCCGCAGTTGGTTGTAGCTCTTGACGGTGAACGCGCCGACCGCTTGCAATCGCGACAGATGTCGCTCGGCGTCTTCCAGATTTTTGACCGGCGCTTTCTCGGCGTTCTCCGCACCGTAGAGCACGAAGCCGGTCGAATAGATGCGCGGCCCGACCATCACACCCGCCTTGACCATCTCGGATTGCGCGAAGACGGATTGCGTCGAGGCCGACGGATCGTGCGTGGTCGTCACGCCGTAAGCGAGATTGGCGTAGTAGGGCGCTTGCTTTTCGGGGATGATGTCGAGCGTGTTGTAGCCCATGTGCGAGTGTACATCGACCATGCCCGGCATGATCGTTTTGCCCGCCATGTCGATCAGGCGCGCGTTTGCGGGAATGTCGATCTGCGCGCCGACGGCCTTGATGCGATTGTCTTCGATGAGGATCGAGCCGCGCTCGACGACTTCGTCGCCCTTCATCGTGATGATGCGCGCGTTTGTCAACGCGACCGTGCCGTGCGGTCGAGCCGTCTCAAACTCGAAGCCGATCTTCGTCGCGGTCGGCGCGGCCGGCTTGTCGTCTTGCGCCGTCGGCTTCAGGACATTTTCAATCACCTGCTCATAAAAATTCTCGCCGAGCGTCCACGCAACCGCCTTGCTGTCGGGCGACCACGCGAGCCAGTCGCCGGAGTCCAGCGAGATCGTTTTGACGGGCAGGATCGAATCTCCCGCGTTGAGCTTCAAGAGTTTGCCGGTCTGCGGGAACGGCGCGAGGTAGAGCTTGTGCAGTTCTTTGAAGAAGACCCATTGCATGTCCGGCGACGGCACGATCTCGGAAGCAAAACGCGCTTCGACGTGCCGCTTGTAGTCGTCGCCTGAAAGCTTCACGCTGCTCAGATATGTGAGGATGTTCGCGGGCGCGCCCGGCGGCGCAGGCACAGGCGGCGACTCCATAAAGTAGATGCGCTCGCCTTTCGGATCAAAATTCAGGACGGGCATGCGCGCGTTCGTGCCGCGCGAGAGCACGTCCAGTACGTAATGATTCTCGCGCCCGTCCCAGTAGTGAAGCTCGAAGGTCGATTCGCGGGCCAACTCTTCGTCGTGAAAGATGCTGCCGCGCCCTTTCAGATAAGCGACCTTAGTGCCGTCGGGCGAGAAGACGGGGTTGGCATACTGATCGCCGACGGTCGTGATCTTGCGCGCGTTCCCGCCGTCAGCGTCCGCGATCCAGACCGCGCCCTTCTCTGCATCCGACCAAGTGGCAAACGTGATCCGTCGCCCGTCCGGGCTGAACTTCGGCGCGAACTCAAGATAGTTCGTCTTGAGTAACGGGTGCGGCGCGCCGCTGCCGTCCTTCACATACAGTTTGCCGAGCGCGTTGTAGATGATGCGTTCGCCGTTCTTGCTGGCCCAGCGCAGCAGCCGTGCGTTGTCGCGCGCGGGCGCGACCTTAATGGGGAAGCGCACCGCCTCCGTCACCTTCTGCGCGACGTGCGCGTTGAACGGAATTGGCGTCGCCTGTTTCGTACCGACATCGACGCGCACGAACTTGCCGCCCGCTGTGATGACGATTGACTGCCCGTCTGGCGTCCAAGCGTAACCGGGATACGTGCCGAAGATGGCCCATGTCTCCTGCTGGTCGCGCGTCAGCTTGTCATAGACGGGCCACTCGCGCCCCGACTCGATCTCGCGCAGGTAGAGCACCGTGTTCAGCCGGTCGCGGCGAATGAAAGAGAGATACTTGCCGTCGGGCGAGACAACGGGGCGGATCGCGCCGCCCGTGCCGCGTATGAACGTTGCGCGCCGGCCCGTCGTCGTGTCGTAACGGTCGATGTGATAAATGCCATCGTAGACATTCTGGTTGTAATCGAAATCACCGGTCGCGACGAAATAGACGAAGCGCCCTTTGGGATCGGCCGCTGGCTCGCCGACGTTCGCCGTCCAACTCGATTTCTCCGTCAACTGCACGCCTGAGCCGCCGTTGATGCTGTACATCCAAATCTCACCCGCGCCGAGCGAGCGCTGATCGACGAAGTGTTTGCGCACGAGTATGTACTGCCCGTCGGGCGTCCACGCGGGCGTGTTGACGAGCCGCTGGCCCTCCTTCGTCACCTGCCGGCGGTTCTGGCCTTCTCTGTCCATCACCCAGATGTTGTCCGCGCCGTCGCGGTCGGAGGTGTATGCGATCCACTTGCCATCGGGACTGTAGCGCGGCTGCGCCTCCCATGAACGCCCGCCGGAGAGCAGTTGGGCCGCGCCGCCCGCCGACGGCATTTGATAGATGTCGCCGAGCAGATCAAAGACCAACACCTTTCCATCGGGCGACACGTCGCAACTCATCCACGTGCCCTCGTCCGTGTCGAACTCGACGAGCGAAGTGGGGCCGTGCTCGGCCTCCACGTCCCACTTCTCTTCCTTCCGCTCGGCCTGCTTACGCTCCTCCTGCGTCTTCACCGCTTCGGGCGTCTGCACGGGGGCCGGCGGATTCTGCGCGCCCACGCCTTGCGCGGCACAGGTGAACGACACGCTCAATAACAACGCACACAGTTTGCGATACATACTTACACCTCGACGTTTTTCTGGATACATAATCATGGGTGACTCAGACGTTCCGAATTGTCTCTGGCAGGAAGCCCAGCGCGAGTGCTTTAACGAATCGAGCCGGATACCGACCGCGCGCCCGTCGGCGCGGGTCTTTTGCCCGCGCATTTTCCGCGCCCGGCCGTTTGTCTGTCAAATGCGCCTGTGGCAACATGCCGCCCTGAATCGCCCCAACCTGTGGGCTAACGCTGCACCGCGCAGACCTGCTTTAACTTACAGAGGCCACAATCGAAATGAAAAAACCTCTTGCGTTACTGTTGATTTTTTTGTGGCCCACGTTGTTGGCCGCGCAGGTTAATCGGGCGCTGCAAGCTTCAGCGTTGGTGTTCAAACATGTAACTGTGATTGATATGACAGGCGCACAGCCTAAGCCCGACATGACCGTTGTCGTGCGCGGCCGGCGCATCGTGGCAATTGGCCGAGCGGCCAAGACCCGTGTGCCGAACAATGCGCAAGTGGTCGACGCGACGGGCAAGTTTTTGATTCCCGGACTATGGGATATGCACGTGCATCTGGGCGACGAGGATTTTGACAAGCGTGCTTATCTCAGCCTATTTATCGCCAATGGCGTGACCGGCATTCGCATTATGGCGGGCGCGCCGGAACATCACCTGTGGCGCAGAGAGATTGAGCGCGGCACGCAGTTAGGGCCGCGGATGATGATCGCGAGTCAGGTTATCGGGTTCGGGGATTTAGCAAACATTTCCGAGCCGGCCGCCCGCACTGAAGTAAGAAAAGCCAAACAAGCGGGGGCGGATTTTATTAAGGTGCATGACAATGTCCCGCGCCCGTCATACTTCGCGTTAATCGATGAAGCCAGACGCTTACGCTTGCCTGTCGCAGGGCACGTGCCCACATCAATCACGGCCGCAGAGGCTGCCGCCGCCGGCCAAAAAAGCATTGAGCATTCGACCGGTTTAGACGACGCAAAAGCTGACCACAGTAAAGCCGAGGCGTTAATCGCCATCTTCAAGCGAAATCGAACCTGGCTTTGCCCGACATTAATTATGCGGAGTAATTATGCCGCGCTTGATGATCCTAAGTTTGCTGATGACCCGCGCCTTAAATATGTGAAACCGGCTTGGAAAAATCGCTGGCTGAATATGACGAGAGCGGCCATTAACACACCAGCCGGCGAGTGGGTTAAGCGAAGAGAGATAATCGGACGGGAGAAAGCGCTGGTCGGTAAAATGCAGCAGGCGGGCGTTGGGATTCTCGCCGGTACTGACGATGCAAACCCCTATTCTTTCGTCGGCTTTGGTCTGCATGATGAACTTGCGCTGCTAGTTGAAGCTGGTCTGACACCAATGCAGGCATTGCAAGCCGCCACGCTTAATCCGGCCAAGTTTTTCAATCAGCTAGACTCACTCGGCACGATTGAAAAAGGAAAGCTCGCAGACCTTGTTCTGCTCAATGCCAATCCACTCGCAAATATCAGAAACACACAACGGATTAACGCGGTTGTCGTGAACGGCAGATACTTGTCCCAAGAACTGCTCCAACAGATTCTGGCTGAAGTGGCCGACGCTGCTAAACAGAAATGAGTCAGCTTTAGTTTGGTCGGGTGTTATCTAAATAAGTCATTCCACCCGACGCCCCGATAACAATCCGTTCTACAAACTATTTAGGCGACTGCGGCCGGCTGCTCGTCGGCCGGCGCGGGCTGCTTCTCTTTCGGTGGGCGTGGGCGGAGGCGCGCGCGCCCCGGTGCGATCTGACCGGCCTCGCAGGCGGCGACAAGGGCGGCGACGACCGACTCGTCGTAGCGTGAGCCGACGAAGTCGTTGATGCGCGCGAGGGCATCTTCGAGCGTCATGGCCTTTTGATAGGGCCGGTCGGTTGTCATCGCGTCGAAGGTGTCGGCGACCGAGACGATGCGCGCCTGCATCGGAATTTCGTCGCCCTTGAGACCCTGGGGATAGCCTCGGCCGTTGATCATCTCGTGGTGCATGTACATGCCCGGCAGAAAATCTTTCATCGCCGGTATCTGCGACATGATCTTGTAGCCGCGTTGCGGGTGCTGCTTCATCACCTCAAACTCTTCGTCGGTCAGTGCGGCCGGTTTCTTGAGAATCTTGTCGTCAATCGCGATCTTACCTACGTCGTGCAGGATCGCGCTGATGCGTAGTTTCTCGATCTCATCATCGGGCAGCCCCATGCGCTCGGCGATGGCGATGGAGAAGCGGGCGACGCGCTCCGAGTGCCCGCGCGTGTAGGGGTCTTTGCCGTCGATGGCGGCGGCGAGCGACTTGACCGTGCCGAGGACCAGCGCGCGATTCTCTTCCGCCGCGCGGCGCAGGTCTTCGATGTAATGCTCAAGCTGGTCGGTCATCTGGTTGAACGACTCGCCGAGCGCACCCAACTCCGTGCGACTGCGCACGTTGATGCGTTGCGCGAAATTACCGGCGGCGATGCGTTGCGCGGCTTCGGCAAGATCGCGGACGGGCTGCGTCAACTGCTTGGCGAACAGAAAACCGATGAGCAGGGCGAATGTGGCCGCGAGCAGACTGATTAAGACAGTCTGCCGGCGCATCTCCGTGACCGAGCGCAGGGCCGCGTGCTCGTCCTGTATGGCGATGACGCCGAGACGCGCATCGGTGTCGAGTTCGGCGGTGGCATAAGAGCCGAGCATCTCGTCCTGCCGCCCGTCGCGCTCGGCCGTGAATGGTTCGAGCAGCGACTGCACCTGCGCGCCTGTCTCCGCCCAATCCTGCACCACTTTGAGATCGAGCATCGAACGTTCGGCGTAGGCGACGCGCGCATCCGGAGGCGCGACCGCGCGGCCCTGTACGTCCACGACGAAGATGACGGGCAAGCCGCGATCAAGCAACTCGCGCTCGCTCTGCGACGTGGGCTGCTGCACGGACTTGAACACTTCCTGAAACGAGATGACGGCCGCGACGGCCGCGACCACTTCCTCGCCGCTCACGCCGCCCATCACGGGCGCAGCAATAGTGATGGCCATCTCCTGACTTGAACGGATCAGATGCGGGCGCGAGATGACCACGCCGCGCCCCGTCATGCGCGCCAACTCTTCGCCCACGCGCTCGTCCAACTCTTCGCGCCCGATCACGTCCGTGCGGTACGCGACGTGCGGCACGCCGCCCACCGGCTGGATGCTGAGCGCGATCATGTTCTGATCTTCGCGCACGGCGCGTTGCAGCCGCGCGTCGCTGCCCTCCTCGTTGATCGTGCGCACACCGCCCGCCAACTCGAATGCGCGGGCGAGACCCGTCACCACGTCGCGATAACGTTGCCCATAGAGTTCGATCTGCCGTGCCTTGTCCTGTACGAGTTGCGCTTGATAGCGCCCTTCGACTGAACGCAGCTCGGCCGCGCTGCGACTGGACAGCAGCCAGCCTTCAAGCCCGAGCGGCAGCAGGCCGACCAGGAGCAGCGTGCCGAGGACGATGTAGAGCAGCCGCAGCCGCAGGAAACGTTCAGACATTGGCAGCGAATTGTTTAGGCGAAGCGGGCGACGAGCGCGCTATCGAACAGGAGACAACTCCAAGTGTTTGAGTTGTTGAGTGGGGTCAAGAGACCGGGCTAACCGGGACGACCGCATCGTGCGATGGGTCAATTTCATAGTACGGGCCGGGCGCGAGTGCTGTCAATGGCTCATTTTTGGTGCATAATCGCGCCTATTTATCGCCTAAAACTCTGCCCAGTGGCCCTTTCAGTTCTTACCAGACAGGCGTAATATTTTCGACCATCGGCGGGGGCAAAGCGTCTAAACAGACGAGCGCGCAAGGGTTTTCCAAGCGCGCTCGGCCGGACAGAGCGACCTGGGCGTAGGACAGCATGGAGACGGCCGGAACGAGCGACGAGCAGATCGTGGAGCGGGCACTCGCAGGCGAGATCGACGCCTTTGGCGAGATCGTGCGCCGTTGGGAGCGCCGCATCTTTGTGCTCGCCTATGGCATCCTTGGTCGCGAAGAGGACGCACGCGACGCCGCACAGGAGACTTTCATCGCCGCCTTCCGCAATCTGTCGGGCTTTCGCGGCGATGCTAAAGTCTCTTCGTGGCTGCACCGCATTGCAGTCAACCAATGCATCTCGCGGCAGCGGCGCGCCAAGGTGCGCGGTGAGACTTCGCTCGAAGGCGCGGCGGAAGATAACGGCGCGCAGTTCGCCACGTCGGCCGCAGAGTCGCCCGCGCGCATCGTCGAAGGGCAAGAGCGCACCGATGCGGTCAGACGCGCGGTCGCTGCGCTACCAACGGAGCTACGCGAGGTGCTCGTGATGAAAGAGTTTGAGGAGTTGACGTTTCAAGAGATCGCCGACACTTTGAACGTGCCTCTGAGCACGGTCAAGAGCCGGCTCTACACGGCGCTCAAGCAACTGCGTCTGCGGCTTGAGAAGTTCAACGCCGAGACCGCGCACATCTGAGCGCGGCGTGGCAGGCAGAGAAGGTTTACGACCATGACTGACAGAAAGAAGTGTGCACACGCCGAAGACCTCGTCACATATTTTTATGGCGAGGCGAACGAGGCTGAGCAAAAGAGTTTCGAGCAGCACCTCAACACGTGCGCCGCGTGCCGCGAAGAGTTGGCGGCATTCGGGCATGTGCGCGGGGCTGTGCACGAGTGGCGCGCGGAAGTATTCGACCGCGTGCCCGCGCTCGCGCTCGCGCCTGCCGCACTCCCGGAGTTTGCGCGCAACGGCCGGGCGACAAGTACGCACGCGCCAGTTGCGTTACCACGCCGCTCGGCGTGGGCTGCGTTGCGCGAGTTCTTCACGTTGACGCCCATGTGGGCGCGCGCCGGCATGGTCGCCGCTTCCCTCGTCGTCTGCGCGCTGGCCGCGCTGGCGCTTGTCAACGCGCAATTTCACTGGGACGATAAAGGCATCGCGTTCCACACCGGCACTGGCCGGCAAGTGAGCGCGCCGCAATCGAGCAACGTGCCGGCGC
Organism: Pyrinomonadaceae bacterium; assembly: GCA_045807745.1. Taxonomy (GTDB): domain Bacteria; phylum Acidobacteriota; class Blastocatellia; order Pyrinomonadales; family Pyrinomonadaceae; genus QHXQ01. Next base: position 163,081 of record JBJMGT010000011.1, on the reverse strand, counting down.
AACCCGCGCAACAGACTGTGCTAGCGACGAATGCGAGTTATACGCAGGCCGATATTGATAAACTGACTGCCGAGCGTGATGCTGCGCTGCGTGAACTCGCGGCCACGCGCACACGTCTTGACGGCGCACAGCAGCAGGTCGGGACTTTAAATGCCAGCTTGACGACTACGCAGAGTCGTTATCAAACGGCCCTTGCGCGTGCGCGCGCGGCGGGCAACAATCAGGGCGGCAGAAACAGGCGGCTCTTGCCCGGTGGGCAACAGTTGGCGGATGCGGACGAAGGGTTGAACCTATCCGCGCTGTTAGACGAAGTGAGTGCGGGACGAACACAACCGCAAGTTAAGCAGAACGACCGTTAGCCGGCCGCATTGTTTAGCCGGAACGCGGCCCTTGCGAACCGCATCTAACGTGTGCGGGGAGATTTCGGATCGTGATCAGTTTCATGCTCAAACTTGGACGCAGCGCCCGCTGGCTCATTATGCCAGCGCTGCTCTGCTGTGTGTTGGTCGTGCAGGCGCGCGCGCAGAATGATAATCAGAGCACGCCTGTCGCCGGCCCGTCGCCCGCGCAGACCGAAGAACAGCGCCCCGGTGAGAATGATCTCAGCCTGATGGATCAACTCAATCTCACGCCCGAACAGCGCGCGCAACTCGTCGCCATCGCGCAGCAACGTCGTCTCGATCAACTAGCAGCGCAGGTACGGCTGGTGGCTGCACGCAAAGCACTCAATCAAGCTATCTATCAGGAGAACCCGGATCAGAATCTGGTCAACGAACGCGTGCATGAATTCGCTGCGGCGCGGGAAGTGCTGGATCGGCTGAACGCTCAAGCGGAACTAAAGGTGCGCCAGGTGTTGACGCCGGAACAGTTGCGCACATTCCGGCGCATCCGCAACCAACAGCGTAGAGAACAGCGCCTGCGTCAGGGTCAAGGGCAGCCCGACGGCACGCCGCGTCGCCCCTTGCGTGATCGCTTCCCGAACGCGAACCGGCCGCCAACAGCACAGCCCAATGACACCGGCACGCCAGTCCCGGCTGATCAGATACGCGGCCGTAAACAGCGCCGCCAGTTACCCGGCGCGCGGCCGCGTGTGCTGCCCTGAAGATAAAAGCGCAAGGCGTATCTTTTTATCCATTAGCAAGAGGCAGGGCCAACGTGCCCCTGCCTCTTTTGTTTGACCGGCTGCATCGCATACCTTGCTCAAATCTCATCAGCCCGCCGCTGTTTGGCCTTTCTGCTTGACGCCTTGGCTCATTATTGCGCATGATAACTCGCTCGTGTACATGCCGGTTATAGTTTGAGTCTTGGCGCAGATGCAGTTGCCGACAGCCTGCTCATGAACATCGCCATACGCTCCCTACTCGAAGTCCAGGAGACAAGCCTGCTGGTCGCGCGCGCCGTGCGCCGTCTGTTCCGTCGCCCCTCTTATTTTACTGAGATGGTGGCGCAAGCGGACGTGATCGGCGTCGGCTCGCTGACCATCATCATCCTGACCGGCTTCTTCACCGGCGGCGTGTTGACGCTGCAAACTTATCCGACGCTCAAGTATTACGGCGCGCAGGATCAGACGGGTTACTTGGTCGCGCTCTCGCTTGTGCGCGAACTCGGCCCCGTGCTGACGGCGCTGATGTGTACGGGGCGCGTCGGCTCGGCCATCGCGGCCGAACTCGGCTCGATGGTCGTCTCGCAACAGATCGACGCGATGCGTTCGCTTGGCACAGACCCGGTGCGCAAGCTCGTCGCGCCGCGGCTGGTGGCGCTCCTCGTCACGCTGCCGCTCCTGACGGTCGTGGCGGACGTGATCGGCATCGTCGGCGGCGGCGCGGTCTCGACGGGTCTCTACGGCATGCCGATGGCCACGTTCTTTAGCTCCGTCCGGCATGGCATTACGACGGACGACATCATCGGCGGCGTGCTCAAGCCGGTCGTCTTCGCGCTCATCATTGCCGGCGTCTCGTGTAACAAAGGCTTGAGCACGGAGGGCGGGACGGTCGGGGTCGGGCGCTCGACCACGTCGGCCGTGGTCACCTCTTCGATCCTCGTCATCGTCGCAGACTTTTTCCTCGCGAAGATGCTACAGGTTATACTTGACATGCCGAGCTAGCGAGCCAAGACTAAGCAGAGCGTTATGGCCTCCACCGATCTCGAAGCACCGCACGCGACCGACGCGCCGCACATAACCGACACGGACAATCGTGTCAGCGAGGCGGCGGCCGAGTCGACCTTTCAAGAGATCGAAGACGACACGCGCGCCGTCCCGGCGGTCGAATTCCAGAACGTCACGCTCAGCTTCGGCGAGCGCCCGGTGCTCGACAATCTCTCCTTCAAGGTCATGCGCGGCGAGACCAAGATCATCCTCGGCGGCTCAGGCACGGGCAAATCGACCACGATCAAGTTGGTGCTCGGATTGTTGAAGCCGGACGCGGGCCGCGTCTTCGTCAACGGCGAGGACATCACCGACTACAGCGAGCACGAGATGATGCGCGTGCGCAAAGATATGGGCATGATCTTTCAGGAGGGCGCGCTCTTTGACTCGCTCTCGGTCTATGACAACGTCGCCTACCGCCTGCATGAACAGAACGTGCCGGAGGATGAAGTCGAACAGGAAGTCCGCCGCATGCTGCGCTTCGTTAATCTTGAAGACGCGATTGATAAGATGCCGGCGGAATTGTCGGGCGGCATGCGCCGGCGCGTCGGCATCGCGCGCGCCCTTGTCGGCGGCCCCGGCATCGTCATGTTCGACGAGCCGACCGCCGGGCTTGACCCGCCCACCGCGCGCACCATCTGCGAGCTGGCGATCAAGCTGCGCGATCTGGAAGACGTGTCCTCCATGTTCGTCACGCACGAGATGAACAACGTGGACTATCTGACCAGCGAGTACGCGGCGGTGAATGACGAGGGCGAAGTCATCTTCGAGGAAGAAGGACAGAAACTCTGTCTGATCAACACCAAGATTATGATGATCCGCAACGGGCAGATCATCTTCAGCGGCACGGACGAACAATTGAAAAAGCAGGACGATCCGTACATCAAGCGCTTCCTGCGCGGAAAGTGAAAGGCAGGGATGAGGGATGAGGGATGAGGGATGAATAAGTGCAGCCGGGCTAGTGCCGGTCTTTTCATCCCTCATCCCTCATCCCTCATCCCTTACAACCTATGCCTCCAGCAAAAAAGACTATCGGCTTGCGCGAGGTGCGCGTCGGGCTGCTCGTAATCATCTCGGTCGTCGTACTGATCCTGCTCATCCTGAACGCTTCGGGCGACATCTCGTTCGCGCGCAAGCTGCACCTGCGCGCCAAGTTTGCGAGCGCCGATGGGCTGCGGCCCGGCGCTGAGGTGCGGCTCGCGGGCGTGCGCATCGGCAAGGTGGACGACGTGCGCATACTGCCGACGACCGGCGACCCCAACGATCCGAATCGGGTTGAGACCACGCTCTCGCTTGACAGCAAGGTCAACGGCCGGCCCGTGACCGAGCTGATCCGCACAGACTCGCAAGCGCAACTGACCTCGCCCAGTCTGCTCGGCTCGGATAAGGTCATCAACATTCTGCCCGGCACTGCCTTAGGCCAGACCGTGCCGGAAAATTATGAGTTGCCTTCCGCTCAGTCCGCCGGGTTTGAGCAACTCACCTCCAACGGCAACGACCTCGTCCAACAACTCAACAAACTGTCCACGCAGTTGACCGACATCACCGGCAAGATCAATCAAGGTCAGGGTACGCTCGGCCGCTTCGTCAACGACGAAGCCTTCTACGACAACCTCAACCGCACCGTGCGCGAGACGCAGGACTTGGTCACGCAGATCAAATCCGGCAAAGGCTCCGCCGGCATGCTCGTCAACGACCCAGCGCTCTACAACAACCTGAACGAGACGACGGTGCAACTCAAAGCCATCGCCGACGATCTGCATCGCGGGCGCGGCACAGCCGGTCGTCTCTTGACTGACGAAGCACTCTACAACGAAGCGCGCTCCGCCATCTCGCGCCTGAACGTCGCCGTCGATCAGATCAGCGGCATCGCCGCCGACATACACGCCGGGCGCGGCACGGCCGGCAAACTCCTGACCGACGAAGCCCTCTACAACGACGCCCGCGCCGCCATTGCCCGCTTCAACACCACAGCCGAGCGCATCGACACCGTCGTCGCCAGCATCCAACGCGGCGAAGGCACCGCCGGCCGACTCGTCACCGACGAGCAACTCTACAACAACGTCAACCAACTCTCCGCCGAATCAGTCAAACTACTCTACGACTTCCGCCAGAACCCGAAGAAGTATCTGACGATCAAGTTCTCGATCTTTTAAGCGCAGCAAGGTTGTTCGCGAACAATAGTTGTTTCCCCAATAGAGCCTGATAAAAAGAAATCAGGCCCAAGTAAAAACACTTGAGCCTGACAAGTTTGCCGGTTGCGCTCCCGGTCGCTGGGCGGCCGGGCAGGTGCGCTTATGGGCAAGAACGACCTAGTTGCCGACCACGTAGAGATGCCCGTCGTTCTGTGAATAGAGTTTCCCGTCGCCGCCAATCGAGGCGGGTGTGTAAGCCGCACCGATGGCTAGTTGCTGGAAGATCTTCTGCTTCAACGTGCCATTCGGATTGATGGCAAAGAGATTGCCGTCCTCGCTATTGGCGTAGGTGACGCCATTCGAGTCAATCGCAGGCGCGTTGACGCACCACTCGAAACCGGATGGATGATCGCTTACGCAAGTCACCGTGCCGTTCGGCTGGCGTGTGCAACTCAGCGTGTTGGTGTTCTGGTACTGCCACTCAACAGTAAAATTCGGGCTGAGCGACGTAACGAAGTACTGTTCCGGGTAGCCGGGGTTCGACGCATTCCGGTCGGGCGGGCAGACATCCGGGTCGTTGCAGTAAGACCCAACATCACCGTAGTGATTGTCTTTGGTGACAATCGAGTAGGTGCTGCCGTGACTGCGAATCGCCGGCGTAACGTCCCAACCGAAGATGTAAGAGTTGAGGAACTGCCCGGTGGCGCTGAAGCGCAGCATGTGGCCTTGAGCGTAGTTGTAGCGCGTGTAAGAGCCGTAGATGATGCTGCCATCGGGCGCGACAACCGGCGAGGAAGTCGCGTCGTCAAGGATACGACCTGACGGCAGGCTGTTGGTGTCGGGCGCAACACCCGTCGTTGCGCCGACGCTGCAACCGCCGGGTGTCCCGTTGGGCGGAATCTGCACGTTACAACCGTCGTTTAAGATGCCGTGCATCGAGGCCGTCCATTTGGGCGTGAGATTAGCATTGACCGCAATCAGGTAGCCGTAGCGTGTGACAGCATGATTGCGACCGATGGTGTAGATTGTGCCATCCGACCCAATCGCCGGGGCGACGTTGATGCCCGGCCGGATCGTCCCGCATTTGATGGTCGGCGCGACGGCCGTCGGACTCGGCGGCCAAGGTGGCGGGGTGCTAAAGCCAACTTCGCAGTCATCGTTGGGGCTTTGTTCGCCCACGGCGATGTCCTTGAACTGCGCAGAACTGACTGTGCCACTCGCGGTAACTTTAACCAGCCACGAATTGATGACGTCCTTCCCCCAGGGATTGCTCAGGTTGAGCTTGATCACGTTGTAGTAGATATTGCCCGCGCTGTCGGCGCTGAGCGGGCCGCAGGCGAAGATGTTGCTGTCAACGTCGGGGCCGAACGGATTGAACTGGGCGACGACTGCCCCGTTCGATTTGTTGAGTTTGTAGACCGTCCCGCCCGCACCGGGAACATAAACAAAGCTCCCCGCCAGCGCAGCATGAAAGACCGGCTCCCACTGCGGGCTGCCAAACGGCACGGGCTTCCAATCGCTCTGGAAGCTCCACTGTGTGACCAGTTGGTTGTTAACCCAACTGAGCTTCTTCTCGTTCCAGGTTTGCGTCTCCCACGTCGTGATGGACGTATAGGTGCCCGTCTTGAACTCCATGTAAACGTCGTTGCCATCTACGAGCGGCGTCTGGTAGTGCACAAGTAAATCGCCATCGCCGTTCTCCGGCGCTTTCTCTTGAGCAACGAACGGATCGTAGACGATGTCGGCCAGGACGCGGTTGAGATTCTGCCCGGCGACGTTAATCGAACCGGTGTGTTGCTGATCATACGCCCACTGGGGCCACTGCGCGTAGGCTAAAGTGAGTCCGAGCGCCAAGGTGCAGGCGGTCATGAGCAGAATGCTGGCCAAGACTCGGCGGAAGGTGTTTGTGAAGTACTTCATGGTTGAAAGCCTCCTAATGTGAGCATGGTTAAAGTGCTTTGAAGGGAAGCGCTCCCTTCGTCAAGATGCGGCCGGCTGCAAGCTCTTTGAGGAAGTGATGGCATGCAAGAGAATGAAAGCGGAACTTGTGCAACCGACGCATGAGGAGAGATGCGCCGCGGACACCGAGCTGATAAGCAACGCGCGTTGTTTATCAGTTAAGCCAGACCCGAAGTTTACCCGGCTTGTAGACCAAGGAAAGCAATATTGCTTAATTGCGGAGGAGGCGCATGCGACAGGCTGCCGCTTGTACATGCGTTTTTGATTTTCTGCTTTAATTAATGAGCGGCGCGTGAGTGCGCTCACCCAGGTTATTCAGATAATTCAGGGCGGGGGCAGAGTAAATCCATTACGCTTGGCTGTCAAGAAATAATTGCGCACCGCTCGCAATAGCCGCTTTTGCCATATTACGGCCGGCAAGCGATTGTCAACCGTGGGTATTTTCTCTCTGCGCGTAGCCGACGATAGCCGACGAGTTCCGGCCGTCGGGCGATATCAAAACTTTCAGAGATCAAGCTCATGTGCAGGAGTTGTGATACAAATCTAGTCTCGGAAGGATGTAGGGAAGAACTTTATTGTTCACGTAATCCTCTGCCCCGATATAGAATTAAGCTCTAGGGAAGGACTTTATTGTTCGTGAACAAGGATAGCAAGGTAATAAGTTAATGGAACAACAAGCTGATAAAGAGATCGCGACACTCGCGGGTGGGTGTTTCTGGTGTCTGGAGGCCGTGTACAGAGAGTTGCGCGGGGTTGAGCGGGTTGTGTCCGGATATATCGGCGGGCGTGTGCCGCAGCCGTCGTATGAACAGGTCTGCGCCGGGACGACCGGGCACGCGGAGGCCGTCGAGATAACATTCGATCCGCGGATCGTTTCTTACCGCGAACTGATCGAAGTCTTCTTCACCATCCACGACCCGACGACGTTGAACCGGCAGGGCGCGGATGTGGGCACGCAATATCGCTCGGCCATCTTTTATCACTCACCGACGCAGCAGGCCACGGCCGAACAGGTGATGGCCCAACTGACGGCCGAGCAGGTCTGGGATGCGCCTATTGTGACTGAGCTTGTGCCCGCGCCGGAGTTCTACGCGGCTGAGGACTATCATCAGGAATATTTCGAGCGGAATCCGAATCAAGGCTACTGCCGTGCGGTCGTCGCGCCCAAGGTCGCCAAGTTCCGCAGCAAGTTTTTGGCGAAGCTGAAGCGCTAGCAGGATGAACCTGATCAAGCACGCACCCACCCTAAGCGCACGCTAGCACTTGCGCAACACAAGCACCTGAAAACTCTGGCTCATGCCGCCGGGCAGGATCATCTCGCGCGCTGAGTGGCGCAAGATTATTCGCTCAGCCTCGGTCGGCAGGCGCGCGGTCATGCTTTCGAGTTGCGCCGGCAACCCGGCACGGAGCAGGAATTCATCCTGCCGCGTGCAGAGAATCGTTTGCAGGCCCGCGTCCGTCGCCGCTTGTTTGATCTGAGTCCAATCGATGGTCGTAGTCAGGTCTTGCGTACCGGGGTCGGCAAGCACATCTGTGCGCAATTGGTGCTGGCGGAACGCGCGCAGCGTACCGTCGGGCCGTTGCCTTGCGTCGTATAGCTCTGCTGCTTCCGCGCCGTAGTCAACGATGATGAGATAGCCGCTGGTCAGGGCCGTCGCGGCGTGTGCGAGCCAGTCTTCGGCGGCGAGATTTACTTCAGCGGTCTGACCTTCGGCAAGCTCAATGTCGAGACGCGCGAAATGCGCGGCGAGGCGCGGCGTACTCGGTTCACCTTCCAGCCAGACAAATGCGCCCGCGTCATTCAAGTCCACGTATAGTTCGCGTAACCGGCCCGCCCGCAGCACAACTCTGTGCACCGGCAGCGCGTCAAGTAGTTCATTAGCGAAGATGAGGTTGGCGCGCGCATTTATGTCTGACAGCGGTTGGAATTCGATGCGCTCTGCAAACTCAGTCAGACGGGCATGCGCACGCACATTCGTCGCTGCGCTCTGTTCGTCGAGCACGTAGCGTGTGGCCGCGAAGATGTGCGAGTAATCGTGGGCGAAGGTGTTCAGCACGCCGCACGCGAAGTCGCCCGCGCCCGCGCCGACTTCGATGATCGTCCAACTGTCGGGCGCGCCGAGTTCCACGTAAAGCTCAGCGAAGTAGCGCGCGCAAGTGGCGGCGAAAAGTGGGCTGCGTTCGGGGCTGGTACGATAGTCGCCCGCGCGCCCCCAGCGCGCGAGGTCTGGGCGGTTGTAATAACCGCCGCGCTCGTCATAGAGCGCAGACTGCATCCAGTCGTGAAATGTAATAGGGCCAGTTTCGGCAATCCGCGCGCGCAGACGCGCGGCGAGGGGCGCAGCGGCAAGGGTGGGCACGGCGCGTTCGCTCATCACGCTCGGTTAACGTTCGTCGCGCTCTTCCCCGCCCTGTCTGTCGAGCAGGCGCGTGGTGTGGTCTGTGACGCTCGGCGGCGGTTGCATCTCGGCCGTGTGGACTTGTGGGGGGCGATAGGCGTAAGCAGGTGTACCTTGTGCGGGCGGCAGCATGTCCTGACGCACTGCGCCAAGCGGCGGCATCATCGGCGGCGCGTAAGCCGTTTGCGTATCGCTCGCGCTGGCCGTACTCTCCGCGAACAGAAGCGAGTAGAATAGACGCATCATGCCGGCCATAAACAGGAGCACGCCTAAGAGGACGAACTGGCGGGGCATGCCAATGGCCTTGTGCATGATTGCAATCATGGGGATCAGGAAGAAGCTGATAAACATCATGCGCGCGCCTTGCTTGATGCCTATGAGCTTAGGCGACTTGCGCCGCTCCGCCACGCTGCCGACTGGTGCAGCCGTCGTCCAAGCCGGCAGTTGCCCGCCGCGCATGATCAACTCGCTCACGCCGGCCAACGCGAACCCACAGCGCGAACAAAAACGCACCTCATCAGCCTGCTGCTGACCGCACTTTGGACAGAACATAACGGGGAAACCTCCAGAGAAAGGGATGAGGGATGAATAAGAAATAAAAGCATGTTAAGTCATTCTATTCATCCCTCATCCCTCATCCTTGCTGTTAATCCGCTCGTCGGAGAAGAGGCGGAACGTGGCGTAGGCGCGCCCCTGATGATGGGCGGCGCGCGCGAGTGTGTCGAGCAGAAGCGCGCCGAGCGTCTGCATCTCGCCCGTCGGGACGGCGATCTCTTGCGCCAGTGCGTTGTCGTCCGTGATGAGCGCACAGCCGCGCTGTCTTGTTGCTTCCACTTCCGCGAGATAGGCGACGACGTGCGCCGGCGTCTGCAAGGTCTCCGGCAGCGTCCACTCGAACGGGTCGTCCCACAGGTTCGCCGTGATGCCGCCGAAGGTCTGCTCAATACACGCGGCTGCGCGCAGCAAATGCTCGCCGCACGAATAGACCGGAAAGGCGCGCCCCGCGCGCGGCTGCCAGTACAACTTGTCCGGCGGCACGTGGCGTAGCAGCGCCTGCGCCTGCGCGTGCAACGCGGCAAACTGCGCATCGAAAGCTGTGAGCAACTGATTCATCTGTTCATTGAATCATTGGCTCATCTTTTCAATGATGCAATGAAACAATGAACCAATGATTCAAGCATCAACGGGTGCGATGCTCCGACTCTTCAATGACCGTGCCGAAGTTGCGCCCGCCGAAGCTGAAACCGTTTAGTACGTGCCCCTTCACGCCGACCCGCGACCCGCGCGAGGGCACGCCGCCGCCGCGCGACACGACCCAAATAGAGCCTGTGCCGTCGTCCACCTTGTATGCGCCGCCGACGATGGCGACGCCGTAACTATCCGTCACGTGTCCGGCGATACCGACCTCTTTGTTGGCGTAGCGGTCGGGGTCGCGATTGATCTTACCAATGTTTGTTTGCGTCGGGCAGGCCGTCAGTAAGAGTACGCTTGCGAGCGTCAGGGCCAGCAAGCCCACTGTGCGCCGTGAATGCATGGCTTCTCCTTCTTTCAAGTGAAATGCGGGAGAGCAAGAGCAAGGATGAACGATGAACGATGAATGAAAGGCAATTGTTTTAATTCATCGTTCCGCGTTCATCGTTCATCATTTTCCTTAGTTGCCAAACCAGCCGATGGGTTTGCCTGAGAGATCGACCCAGACGCTTTTGACCTGCGTGTAGAGTTCGAGCGCGTGGCGGCCCATCTCGCGCCCGTAGCCCGACTGTTTGTAGCCGCCAAAGGGCGACGCGGCATTGAAGATATTGAACGTGTTAATCCAGATGACGCCCGCCTTGATCTCGCGGGCGAAGCGATGTGCGCGCGTGATGTCGCGCGTCCAGATGCCGGCCGAGAGACCGTAGATCGTGTCGTTCGCCTGCCGGATCAACTCCGTCTCGTCCGCAAACGTGATGACGGACGAGACGGGGCCGAAAATTTCTTCCTGCGCGACGCGCATCTGATTGTGCACCTCGCTGAAGATCGTCGGGCGGAAGAAGTAGCCGCCGCGAAACTGTTCGTCGAGTTCGGGCGGCGCGCCGCCGGTCAGCACGGTCGCGCCTTCGCCGCGCGCGATGTCAACGTAGCCGCTGATGCGTTTGAGTTGCTCGGCGGAGACCTGCGGCCCCATCTGCGTCGTCTTGTCCGCTGGATCGCCGACCTTGATCTGTTCGGCTTTAGTTTTGAAGCGGTCGAGAAATTCGTCCTTGATGCGCTCGTCCAAGAAGAGGCGCGAGCCGGCGGTGCAGACTTGGCCTTGATTGTAGAAGATGGCCATCATTGCGCCGTTGACCGCCTGCTCGATGTCCGCGTCGGCAAAGACAATGTTGGGGGCTTTGCCGCCGAGTTCGAGCGAGACCTTGGTCAGATTTTCGGCCGCCGCGTGCGCGATCTTCTTGCCCACCTCGGTCGAGCCGGTGAAGGCGACCTTGTCCACGTCCGGGTGCGCCGCGAGCGCTGCGCCCGCCGTCTCGCCGTAACCGGGCACGATGTTGACGACGCCTTCGGGGAAACCGGCCTCTTGAATCAGCTTGCCGAGTTCGAGCGCCGTCACGGGCGTCTGCTCGGCCGGTTTCAAGACGATGGTGTTGCCGGCGGCGAGCGCGGGCGCGATCTTCCAAGCAGCCATCAAGAGCGGAAAGTTCCACGGGATGATCTGCCCGCAGACGCCGACCGGCTCGCGCAAGGTGTAGTTGAAGAAGGGGCCGGGCACGGGGATCGTCTCGCCCTCGATCTTCGTGGCCCAGCCGGCGAAGTATTCCAGATTCTCGACTACCTGCGGCACGTCTATGTAGAGCGACTCGCGGATCGGCTTGCCGTTATCGGCTGTCTCCAGCGCGGCGAGTTCTTTGGCGTGCGTCTCGACGAGTTGCGCGAGTTTGTTGAGCAACCGGCCGCGTTCACGCGCGCTCGTCTTGGCCCATTTGCCTTCAAAGGCTTTGCGCGCGGCGGCAACCGCCTTGTCAACGTCTGCCTTGTCCGCTTTGGCCACATCGGCGAGCGGCGCGCCGGTCGCAGGGTTCGGCGTCGAAAAAGTCTGGCCCGACTCGGCGTCTACCCATTCGCCGCCGATGAAAAGCTGGTAGCGGCGCGGCGCCTCCGTGGCAGCTTGCGTGGATGACATCAGATGATTACCCCTCAAGTTTGCAAATTAAAGATTACGCTGGAGAGTCATTTTGCCTCCCGGTAATAGCAAAAGCAAGGATGAAGGATGAAGGATGAAGGATGAGCAGAAACGCGGCAGTTAACCATTCTTATTCATCCTTCATCCCTCTCTTTGCTCTCGCTTGGGTTACGGTTGCTGATGAGCTCTTCCCAGCCGTAGCCGAGGAAACGTGCGAAGTAGTTAAGCTGCGCTTCCCACTCTTCGCGCCGGGTGCGGTAGCTCGCCCAGCCCGCTTCCGCGTCGCGGCGCGTCGAGATGCCCGTTGCGTCGAGCAGCTTGATCGTGCGTTCGTATCTGCGTCGCCAGCGCTGCTCTTCCACGGCCGGCGGTTCGCGGCGCACGTCCGCGCCGTGTTTTAAATTAAGCGCCCGCGTTAGCTCGTTCAGCACGTGCCGGCCGCTCGCTTCGAGCGTGCGCACCTCCGGGTGGTCGCGCAATTCGCGATAGGCTTCTTCGTCCAAGCACGAACGGATCACGGCGCAAGTTTCCAACAGGAGAAACAGCACGCGCGGAAAACTCTTGTGCACCTGCACGGGGTGGAAAAAGTGTATGACCGGATGCTCGATGTGCGATTCGAGCATCTCTTGCAGGTCGCGCGCGGCAATGCGCAGGACGGCTTCCAGTCCGATGAAGCGCCCCGCCACGAAATGGTGCGCGATAAAACCGGCAGCGTCCGCGCCCTCTTCTGCTTGATGATAAAACGAGAGCGCGATGATGCGTTTGCGTTCGAGCGCGCTGTAGACCGTAATGAGGTACGTGACCCCAAGCGAGATGAGCGCAAAGCCGCTCGCGCCTTCGATGAGCGCGACGATGCGCATCTGCGGCGTGTGCGGGGCGATGTCGCCGTAGCCGACCGTGACGAGCGTGATGCCGCTGAAGTAGAGCGCGTCCGAGAGCGGCGCGGTGACGGACTGCGGCGCGACGACGAACTGCGCGGGCATGCGCGGCACGTAGATGAGCGCGAAGGCAATGACGAGCAGTAGGATGTAAGCGCCGATCAGGAGCGGCAGCAGGATGGGGCCGACCGCATTGAGCGTCTGATGCCGCCGCTCCGGTCTGCGCCGCGCGGCCAACCAGCGCGCGAGCCGCCACACCGTGCGATACAGCGTCTCGCTGAGCGGGCCTGAGCGTCCACGCGCGTGCAGGATCGTGGCGTACACGTCGTACACCACGAACAGCAATAGCAACACGCCGGCGGCAGTTAATAGAATATCTGTCAACGTCGAATTATGTAGAGGCAGGGCTTATCCCTGCCCGCACCATTTGCATCTCCCAATCGGAATTGCGCATGCAACGCGGGCAGAGGACTTGTCCCTGCTCCTACAAATTACTGTGCTTGCGTCTGCGCGAGCAGTTGGCGGAGGACGAAGGGGAGAATGCCGCCGTGCCGGTAGTAGTCGATCTCAATCGGCGTGTCGATCCGAAGCGTCACCGGCACTTCTTCCGTCTCGTCGTTCTCGCGATGGATGACGAGCGTCACGTCCATGCGCGGCTTGATCTCGCCGCTCTCAAGCCCGACGAGATCGAACGTCTCAGTGCCGTCGAGCTTAAGGGTCTGCGCGTTCGTGTCCTCTTTGAACTGACAGGGGAGTACGCCCATGCCGACGAGGTTCGAGCGGTGTATGCGCTCGAAGCTCTCGGCGATGACGGCGCGCACGCCCAATAGCCGCGTGCCCTTCGCCGCCCAATCGCGCGAGCTGCCCGTGCCATATTCTTGCCCGGCGATGACGACGAGTTGCGCGCCCGCCGCTTGATAGTGGACGGAGGCATCGTAGATCGGCATCTGCTCGCCGGTCGGCTCAAGCGCCGTGACGCCGCCTTCCGTGCCCGGCAGCATCAGATTCTTGATGCGGACGTTAGCGAACGTGCCGCGCACCATCACTTGATGATTCCCGCGCCGCGCGCCGTATGAGTTGAAGTCCTCGACCTTGACGCCCTTGAGTAACAGATAGCGACCGGCGGGCGACTTCATCTTGATCGCGCCAGCGGGCGAGATGTGATCGGTCGTGACCGAGTCGCCGAAGATGGCGAGCGGGCGCGCGTTCTTGATGTCTGAGAACTTGCCCGGCTCCATGCTGAAGCGCTCGAAGTAGGGCGGCTCTTGAATGTAGGTCGAGTGCTCGTCCCACTCGTACACTTCGCCCGTGACCGAGGGGATTTCATCCCACAAAGGATTCTGCTCGCTGAACTCGCTGTAGAGTTTGCGATACGTTTCGGGATCGGTGGCCGTGCCGAGCAGCGCGCCGATCTCATCAAGCGTCGGCCAGATGTCTTTGAGATAGACCTGCGCGCCGTCCTCGCTCTGCCCCAACGGCTCTTTGGTCAGATCGATGTTGATGCGCCCGGCCAACGCGAAGGCGACGACGAGCGGCGGACTGGCCAGAAAGTTGGCCTTGACGCTCTGATGCACGCGCGCCTCGAAGTTGCGATTGCCGGAGAGCACGGCCGCCGCCACCAGATCGTGCTGCGTGATGACATCCTCGATGCGTGGATCGAGCGGGCCGCTATTGCCGATGCAGGTCGTGCAACCATAGCCGACGAGGTTGAAGCCGAGTTGATTAAGATACTGTTGCAACCCCGCGCGTTCGAGATATTCGGTGACGACACGCGAACCGGGCGCGAGCGACGCCTTGACCGACGGGCGCACCCGCAAGCCCCGCTCGACCGCCTTCTTCGCCAATAGCCCCGCGCCGAGCATCACGCTTGGGTTCGACGTGTTCGTGCAAGATGTGATCGCAGCGATCACCACGTCGCCATGCCCTAGATCGACCGTCCCGGCCGGAAACTCTTCCGGCGGTATCTCCATTACGCGGTCGGGCGTCGGGCGGTTGTTCATCATCTCGGTCTCGGTCAACAGGCTCGTATTCCTCTCGCTCGTGTGCCCCGTGCCCGTCGGCTGCGACTCCTGCTCCTGCGCGCCGCCGCCCTCAAGCGCCTGCGGCACAGACGCGAGGTTGACGCCGATGCGCGCGCGGAAACGTTTGTCCGCATCAGCGCCCGTCTTGTCATAGCCGTTTTCGCCGACCGGCTTCTGCAACAACTCGGCAAATTTATCTTTCAAGCTCGATAGCTCGATGCGATCCTGCGGGCGCTTCGGGCCGGCCACAGCCGGGACGATCTCGCCCAGATCGAGATCAAGCACAGTGCTGTAGTCGCACTGGTCGCGGCGCGGGATGCCGAACAAGCCTTGCGCCTTATAATAACTACGGTAGGTTGCCACATGCTGCTCGTCGCGCCCCGTCGCCAACAGGTAGTCGCACGTCTTCTCGTCCACGGGGAAGAAACCCATCGTCGCGCCGTACTCAGGAGCCATGTTGGCAATCGTCGCGCGATCCGTCACCGGCAGAACGCCCGCGCCCTCGCCGTGAAATTCGATGAACTTGCCGACGACCTTAGCCTTGCGCAGCATCTCCGTCACACGCAGGACGAGATCGGTCGCCGTCGCGCCTTCGCGCAAAGCACCTGACAGGTGCACGCCGACCACGTCGGGCGTCAAAAAGTAGACGGGCTGGCCGAGCATCGCCGCTTCAGCTTCGATACCGCCGACGCCCCAGCCGACGACGCCGAGACCGTTGATCATCGTCGTGTGCGAATCAGTCCCGACGAGCGTGTCCGGGTAATAGACGCCGTCCTTCTCGATCACGCCTTTAGCCAGATATTCGAGATTGACCTGATGGCAGATGCCTATGCCGGGCGGGATGACGCGGAACCCGTCGAACGCCTGCGTGCCCCACTTCAGGAATTGATAACGCGAGCGGTTGCGCCGAAACTCCGTCTCCATGTTCAGACGCAGCGCATCGGGGCTGCTCCAGAAATCGACCTGTACCGAATGATCGATGACGAGATCGACCGGCACAAGCGGCTCGATGATCTTCGGATCACGCCCCATGCGCGCCACGGCCGAACGCATCGCCGCGAGATCAACCAGCAGCGGCACGCCCGTGAAGTCCTGCAAGAGCACGCGCGCAACGACGAACGGTATCTCCTCCGTGCGCTCTGCCGTCGCGCCCCAGTTGGCGATGGCGCGCACGTCCGACTCTTCGACCGTCTTCTCGTCGAAGTTACGCAAGACCGATTCGAGCACGATGCGGATCGAGACAGGCAGACGCGAGACGGGGCCGACGCCCTCTCTTTCCAGTTGCGGCAGCGAATAGAACTGCCCCTGCCGGCCCGCGCCCGCATCGAAAGTTTGCAATGTATTGAAGAAATTATGAGTCATAAGGGCTTTCTGTAGTCTTAGCTTGTCGTGTTACGGCGGACTGGTGCCGGCAGATGCGCCGCGCTCAGTCAGCGCCAATCGCAAAACAAACAAGCTCAAAGCAAATTGTCTTTGACTTCTTCTACCCTTAGTTTAAGTACGCACACCCGCAGCGTCAAGCAACAGCCCCACGCGTCTTAAGAGTTAATCGATGCGCACGCACAAATCCGCCGCGTAGCGGTGGTTGACATTAGCCCGGCGCTTCAACGCCGGGAGAGAAACAGCCGCATTGCGCGGCGTCGCGTCAGCGACGCGTGAATTGATGGGTCGTCATTCACGCGTCGCTGATGCGACGCCGTACCCTGATGATGCTCCCTACCCGGCGTTAAAACGCCGGGCTAATATCACCGCGCCGCTAACGCGGCGGATTGCAGCGCGCTCTTCAGTTACCTCTGCGCCTCCGCCTTCAGGTCCCGCATCAACCTATCGAAACCCTTCTTGCATGAATCGTGATTCTTTCAGTCACTGCCCCCGTTATGTTGCTTACGCTCCCGTTTCTAAACGTGCTAGGCTTTATGTGGAGGTAATCATGACATCACCCTTAAAGCTTGAAGATATTTTGTCTGAATTTTCAGAAGACGCAGAGGCTTGGGTTCTTCGGGATCGTAGTTCGGATCAATATGTCATCATCCCTGACCCCAAATATCCTGAAAGAAAGCCGATTCGTTTCTTTATGCGTCGTGAAGATGTGATGAATATCTTGCAAGAGTTGAATGAAGAGAATCCAATCTTGAGACACAAGGAGATTTATCCTTTTAAGGTGAAACTCTTGGAATCTCTTAGACGCATTGCTTCTGATACAAATCCAGATAATGCTGACGCTTTCGTGGTGCACAGCCCAAATGAAGTGTACGAATATATTCGTGAGCGGCAATAGTAAGGCGTTGCCAATATACAAACGATATCGCCGAGAGCGCGGGCACGATATGATTGTGGCGTACTGGAAGTCAATGCGCGGCTGGCGTGTAGTTTGCCCGATTTACGAATCATTTGTTATATTGAGCGCACCTTAGATAGCAGCCGACAAGTGAAGCGTGTGCGGGTCTGAAGCTGTGTGATTTCAGGGTTGCAATCGTGTCGAGACGTGGAGGTTATGGAATGCCGAAGAAGCGACCGGAAGATTTCGAGTACCTGAGCAATAATCCTGATTTTGTGCCCGACCCGGAGATTGAAGAGTTTATGGAGGAAGAGATCGCGCGCGCGCCGAAAGACCCGGATCAACTGGCGCAGCGGCTGCGCAATAACACTGCGGCCTCGCCGGCGGATTCGGGCGGCGACCCCGACGCTTCGTGGGAGGACGTGAACGACGGCGGCACGGAAGCGGTCGGCGGCGATAACCCGACGCCCGATCAGTCCGACGTGGAAGAGAACGCGCACGCCGTCGGCGTCAACTACGAGGACAACGAAGACCTCGACCTGCTCGACAAGATCGAGCGGCGCGACCGCCAACGCTACGAACTCGACCCACGCTCGAAGACCGAAGACGGCTCGATCTGACGATCACGTTTAGAGACTTAAAACGGCGGCCGCTGTGGAGCAACATACACAACGGCCGCCGTTCTTATTGCGTCACAATCGCGCCCGTCTGCATTACCTGCATGCGGTCTCCGCAACTGTTCAATGCTGACGCGGTTGCAGCGTGACGCTCTTGATCGTGATCTTCTCTTCGGGATGATCCGACTCTTCGCGGACGGGCGCGTGGCTGATGATGTCCGCGTTGTTGAGACCTTCGACGACTTTGCCGAAGACGGTGTAGTGCTCGTCGAATTCGGGCTGGCGTTTGAGCGTGATAAAGAACTGGCAGTTGGCGGAATTCAAGTCCTGCGCGCGGGCTGCGCCGACCGTGCCGCGCTCGTAGGGGAGGTCTGTGAACTCGGCGGGCAGGTTCGGGTAGGGCGAACTGCCCGTGCCGTCGTTCGCAGGATTATCATCCTTCGAGAGCGGGTCGCCGCCTTGAATGATGCCGAGCATCGGGTCGATGCGATGGAAGGTCGTGCCGTTGTAGAAACCTTCGCCGGCCAACTGCTTGAAGCGCGCGACCATCTGCGGCGCGACGTTCGGATACAACTCCAACACGATCCGCCCGTAGTCCGTCTCAATCACCGCGACCTGCGCATCCGGCTCAGGCTTCACGCCCTTCTTTACGTTCGCCGCGCTCGCCTCGTCCGCCGCCCCGTCATAGTCCGTCGTTTTTTGCGCCGCGTCCTTGTTGCACGCTAACGATAGCGCGAGGAGCAGCGAGCAGCACGAGCCGACCACCAACCGACGTTTGTTCACACCCATCCTGATGCACACTCCATGTTTCGATGATACAAAACTTAAAATAGCTTCCGACTGTCGAGCAGGATCGTCACGGGGCCGTCGTTCACCAACTCGACCTCCATCATACGACGAAAGCTACCGGTCGCAACCTGCGCGACGCGTTCGCGCGCCTGCGCGACGAAATACTCGTAGAGCGGCTCGGCCAACTCAGGCGGCGCGGCGTCAATCCAAGACGGTCTGCGCCCGCGCCGCACGTCGCCGTGCAAAGTGAACTGCGAGACGACGAGCAGCGCTCCGCCCGTCTCCGCGACGGACAAGTTCATACGCCCGTCCGCGTCGTCGCAGATGCGTAAGTTGGTGATCTTGTCGATCAGATAATCGGCGTCGCGCTCGGTATCAGTGCGCGCGATCCCTAACAGCACGACCACGCCGGCACCGATCCGCCCGACGCTCTCGCACGCCACACGCACCTCGGCGCACGTCACACGCTGCAAGACGGCCCGCATACGCTATCCTTTCCGCATGCACGTTGACGAACAGCGCGGATAAGATAACAGAGCCGCTGGCGCGTTTTAAGCGCGCGGGTCGCCGAGCAGAAAGTGGCCCGTGATGCGCTTGAAGGCGTCGGACGTGTTCTGGCCGGCGCGGCCGTCCGCCAGTAGAAAGATACCGGGGAATTTGTTCAGCGCGTTTTGCAGCGCCCGCGCATTTTCCGAAATCTCGTTGGGCGCGAAGCGCACCAGCGGCGCGAACTGCGACAGGTCAGGCGGCGCGCCCGCCTCACCCAAGAGCGGCTCGCCGTCCGTGCCGAAGACGATCTTGCCCGTCTCCGCCATGCGCCGCAGCAACACGGCCGCGCCGCACTGCTGCGAGACCGCGTTCGCGTTGAAGACACCGTCTTTGACGAACTTACCCTTCGCGTAGAGATTCGAGAAACTCCAGAGGTAAGGCGTGTTGATGCCCGTGTTGCGCGTGCGATAGCCGAAGCCGTTGTAGCGTTCCAGCTTGTAGAGCGTGGCGGGCAGCGACCACCCCGCCGGGCTTTGCAGGTTGCGCATCGAGAGCGCATCCGCCGCGCTCTCTTCCCATGTGAACGGCGGCCCGTGCCCGACCTTGGGCCGGCCCGCCGGCACTTGTTTAGTGAATGCGGTCAACGGATCGCCGTTGTGCAGGTGCTGGCTGAAATTGAGTGAGCACTCCATGTTGTGCACGATGCCGATGAAATACCAGGGGATATTCAACGGCCCGCCCACCTGTTGATAACGCGCCTTGTTGGCCTCGATCTTCGCAGCCAGATTATCCACCAGCGCCAACTGATTAGGGCGCACCTGACACTGGCCGAAAAGGTTCTGGTATTCATCTCTGAGGGCATTCGTGAAACTGACTGTAGCAGCCATGTGAGTCATCTTCCTTTCCGTAGGGCTTGAGGTTATCCGCGGCGTCGAATGCGCGCCGCCTTGCAGCGCCGTCACTCTACTTGGCTTGCCGGATAAAGGCAATGAAATGATGGCGGGTTTTAGTCGCCTTGCAAACTACATCAGACTGTCGGGCCGCAACCGGCTATTGCAAGACAAAGTTGTAAGTGATAATGCCGCTGACTTTGACCGGCCACCCTGAGAGCAGTGTCGGCGTAAAGCGCGCCCGCCGCGCGGCATCTTCCGACGCAGCGGCCAACTCACTCGGGCCGCTGACGGCTTTCGCTTCGATCACCTTGCCGGTCTCGTCAACGACGATATGCACGGTCACTGTGCCTTGCACATGGTTCTGCATCGCCAGCATCGGATAGCGGGGCTGCGGCTTGCAGATCGCCTTACCGTTGAGCACACCACCTTGCATGGGATCGTTGACGTTGCCCGGCCGCACGGATGTGGCGGCGCGTGTGAAGAGCTGTTGGATGCGATCCTCTAGGGCCACGGTCTCCGCCGTCTGCTTGTCGCTGAGTAGCCGGCAATTGTAGGGCAGCAGCACGCCGGAGATAGCCGCAGGCACTGCGCCCGACTGCTTCTCCATGATCTCGATGACGCGCAGGTAGAGCGGTTGGGCCTTGTCCGTTTCAAACTGCGCTTCGTACAGCTTGATCAAGTTCGTCAATGAATGCGCGACCTCAATGCGATCAGGGCCAAGCCGTTTCTCCTTCAGCGCGAGGGCGCGCTTGGCGTAGCGTTCGCCCTGCCCGTAATCGCGCTGGACGTAACGCAACAGGCTGAGAAAATCGAGCACGGTGGCGACGTTATTGCTCTCCGTCGCCGACTTGTCGTAGATCGCCAGCGCGCGTTTGTAAGCCGGCTCGGCCCGTTCGTAATCCAGCTTAGCCAGATACAACGCACCGAGATTGCTCAGTGTGTCGGCCAGCAAAGGCGCGTCCGGGCCGAGCGCTTTCTCTCTGAGCGTCACGGCCCGTTCGGCTAGTGGCAACGCCTCGTCATACTTTTTCTGCCCGTACAACTGCACAATCGTTCGGCCCAAGCGCGCGGCCTCGCGCAGAGCTTCCGTTTGTTCCGTGTCTCGCGGGGTGGTCGGCGCGGCTGTAGGCGGACTGGTCTGCGCACGCGCAAATGCACAGCATAGACACCCGATCATCAAGGCAAGGCTGACAGGCTTCATATCTGACCGCATCCCCTTGTTCATTTCTTCGGTGGGCGACTGGGCCGGATTTCAACGCGGCTTGGCAGACTCCGCTCGTCGTGATGCAAGAGATCAAGCACGACGCGGGCGATGTCTTCAGGTTGGAGTTGCCAACTCTGCGCCTCGTCCGGCGTGTCGTCGCCGAAGTAGGTGTTGACCGAGCCGGGCATGATGTAGCTGACTTTAATGTTATCGTGCCGGACTTCCTGCATCAGCGCTTCGCTGAAACCGTTGAGCGCAAACTTCGAGGCGTTGTAGGCCGCCATCTGCGGATGCGGGTTCGCGCCCGCGAGCGACGAGATGTTGATGATGTAGCCGCCGCCGCGCTGCTTCATCAACGGAATCGCGGCGCGACAACAGTAGAAGACGCCGAACAGGTTCGTCTCCAACACGGCGCGAAAATCTGCGGGCGACATCTCATCGACGCGCCCGAACTTGCCGATGCCGGCGTTGTTCACCAGCACGTCCACGCCGCCAAACTCCGCGACCGCGTGCGCGCACATGGCCTCGACTTCCTCTTCCACGCGCACGTCGCAGACCACGCCCGCGACGCCGCCCTCGCCCATGTCGCTCAACTCCGTGACTGCGCGCACGACTTCGTCTTCAGCCCGCGCGCTCACGCACACGTTCACACCAGCACGCACCAATACCTCGGCAATCGCGCGCCCGATGCCCTTCGTACTGCCGGTCACGACCGCCGTCTTGCCGCTAAGATTCATAAGCCCCTCTGATAAGAACGATCTGTGACACCAAATAACTAAGAATCCAACTTGGTCTTTAACAATTCATTAACGACCTTGGGATTCGCCTTGCCCTGCGAGGCTCTCATCACCTGCCCGACGAAGAAGCCCATCAGCCCGGTTTTCCCGGCGCGATACTGCGCGAGTTGCGCGGGATTGGCGGCGAGCACTTCATCCACCAGCCGCTCAAGCTCGGCCGTGTCGCTGACCTGCGCTAAGCCCTGCTCGTCGATGATGACCGCCGCCGTCTTGCCCGATTTGAACATCTCAATCAGCACGTCCTTACCCTGCTTACCGCTAATCTTCCCCTCGTCGATCAGACGCACGAGCGCGCCCAATTCTTCCGCCGCGACGTTGCTCTCGGCGGCCGTGCGCCCCGAGGCTTCAAGCTCGCGCAATAGCTCCGACCTGATCCAGTTGGCCGCGCCGCGCGGATTGCCGGCTGCGGCGGCCGCGCGCTCGTAATAGTCCGCAAGCGAACGCTCCGCCGTCAGTTGCGCCGCGTCGTTGTAGCTCAACTCATACTCCGTCATGAAACGCTTGCGCCGCGCCTCAGGCAACTCCGGCATCTCGCCGTGCACGCGCTTGATGAAGTCTGTCGTAAGCGCGAGCGGCGGCAAGTCCGGTTCGGGGAAGTAGCGATAATCGTGCGCCTCCTCTTTCGAGCGCATCACGCGCGTCTCGTTCGCGCGGTCGTCCCACAGACGCGTCTCCTGCGCCACGCGCCCGCCCGACTCGATGAGCGCGATCTGCCGCTCGATCTCAAACTCGATGCCCTTCTGCATAAAGCGCACCGAGTTCAAATTCTTCAACTCGACCTTCGTGCCAAACTCCGGTGCACCCACGCGCCGCACCGAGACGTTCGCCTCGCAACGCAGATTGCCCTTCTCCATGTCCGCCTCGCTCGCGCCCACCCACTGCAACGCGCGGCGCACGTGGTTGACATAGTCGTAAGCTTGCCAAGACGTGCGGAAGTCCGGCTCGGTCACGATCTCTGCGAGCGGCGTGCCGGCGCGATTGAGGTCGATGTAAGAGTAACGATCAGTCTCAGGCAAACCCTCGTGCACGTTCTTGCCGGCGTCTTCTTCCAAGTGCAGACGCGTGATGCGCACCGTGAGCGGTTGCCAGTCGCGCGCGTGCCCCGACTCGTCGCGCAGGGCGGTCATAATCTCCAACTCGCCGCGCTCTGAGAACGGCCGGTCGTACTGCGAGATTTGATAGCCCTTCGGCAGGTCTGGATAGAAGTAGTTCTTGCGCGCGAAGATCGACTGCTCGTTGAGATGCAGGCCCAACGAGAGTGCTGCCCGCGCGCCCAACTCGACCGCGCGCCAGTTCAACACCGGCAACGCGCCGGGCAACCCTAAACAGACCGGACACGTGTTTGCGTTTGGCTCGTCGCCGAAGCGCGTCGAGCAACCGCAAAAAATCTTCGTCTCCGTATTTAGTTGCGCGTGAATCTCTAAGCCGATGACGGCTTCCCAACCGTTTTTCATAAGTAGTTATGGTCTCAACCAACCGGGCAGAGCGCCAGCGCGGCGTGCTTCGTCTTCGAGTTGCTGCCAGCGCGCATCGAGACCGGCGCGTGCAGCTTCAAGGTCTGTGAGCCGTATGCGGAGTGCGACTGTGTCGGCGCTCGCATAGTTGAACGGCACAGCCAGCACAGCCACGGGCGGCGTGCTGAAACCGGGCGGGCCTGTGCCGCGACTCTGGAACGTACCGCTCGTGCTCCGCTGGTTGAAAAAGATATGCCCGCGTGTTGACCCGCCGATTGAGACACTGCCGCCCAACTGCGTGCTCGTGCTGAAACCGCTTGTGTCGATACTGCCGGGCGCTCCGTGCCAAGGAAATGTGCGGGGCGCGAAGAACGGACTGACGGTTGTGATGACCACGCCATAGCTGGGTGCAAAATAGTCGGGCGACTCTCCGAGCCGGCCGCGCAAGAAGTCGATCTCCGCGTCGAGCGCGCCCATCTCTGTGCGCAAAGCCTGTGCGCGCCCGCGCCAATAGTTCTCAACCTGCGCCTGCTCGGCCTCTTGCCGAAGGGCGAACTCATGGAGCGCTTTGGCCTCCGCCTCGGCGCTGCGCCGTTCGTCCGCCAACGAGGGCAGACCCAATGCCTTACGCCGCTCGTCCTCCACGCGCTCAGCTTCAAGTCGTGCGCGGCGCGCCGGCTCAAGCTCACGGTTGGTCAACGTGCGTGTGGCTTGGCGACGTGCCGCAGGCGGCGGCAGCACAGGTGCACTATACGCGCGCCGCAACAAGCTGCCGGGCGGCTCGTTGTTGATCCGTTCGGTGGCGGCAATGTCGATCTGCGCGAGTTGCAGCGTCACGTTGAGACCGGGTGCGGCTTCGTAAGTCAAAGCCGTCTGCGTGACGACGAAATTGGCCGGCGCTTCAATGCGCCGCCCGCCGCGCATGATAATCGTATAGGCTGAGACCGGGCCGGTTAACAGGCAAATCAGCACAAGCGTTGCGCTGAGTGCGCAGACCGGCCCGCGTACAGCGGCGGCGCGCTGGCCCGACCGGACTCGGCCCGTTCTTAGCCTTGCTCGTGTTAGTTCGTCAAACATCTCATAATACCTTTCGTGATTTTGGCCTTGAGTATATCACTCTGGTTGTGAGCGGATGAAATCAGCCGACACCGCAAAAAATGTGGACGCGGCGCGGCTGTTCTGTTATAGAATCCGGCCAAACTTGGCAGCCGCTGTTCGAATTGGCGACGACGCAGCCAGCTATCGTTTTGGCGCACGTGGTCGCTTGAGTTCATCCATCTTTTCTCCCTAGAAGGAGGCGACTTAAGGCTATGGCAAAGACGATTGCGAAAATCCTCGGCGTCGTGTTCATCCTTGTCGGGCTGGCGGGCTTTGCGATGCCCACCCTGCTCGGCACGCACCTGACCATGACGCACAACCTTGTGCACATCATCTCCGGCGCGATTGCCCTCTACTTCGGTTTCGCCGGCTCGCTCTCCGGCGCACGCCTGTTCTGCATCATCTTCGGCATCGTGTACGCGTTGCTCGGCGTGTGCGGGTTCTTGCTGGGCACTGGCCCTGACCGCATGTTCGACAAATTGGCAGCGCTGGGTCTGCACCTCGGCACGATGGATCACATCGTCCACATCCTGCTCGGCGTCCTGTTCCTCATCGGCGGCTTTATGACCAGAGCCGACGTTGATTAACGACCGGCGGGCCGGCCACAACTGAGAGGCTTAAGGGCGAGCGACGACCAACGCGGGTGGTCGCTCGCCCCTCCTTTTGCGCGCTCAGCGCAACGCTCGAAGTTCAAAGTTCAAAACTAAGTTTGCCAACTCCTGTTTGCCGCTTCAAGACTCGTCAAGTAAGATGCCGCCGGTTCAACTCAGCAGTTCGTGGCGGCCTGTTCTGCTAACACCAATCATTACACGGGAGCTTTCATCTTCATGATCAAGACTGTCGAGTGGACGAACGAAGGCGTGCGCATGATCGATCAGCGCTTGCTGCCGACCGAAGAGAAGTATCTGATCCTTCGTTCGTGTGAGGAGGTCGCCGAGGCGATCAAGCAGATGGTCGTGCGCGGCGCGCCGGCCATCGGCGTCTCGGCCGCGATGGGTCTGGCCGTCGGGCTGCAACAGGCCGTCGCCACGACCGCCGTCGATCTGCAAACCGACTTTGACTACATGTGCGACGTGATGAGCCGCACGCGCCCCACGGCCGTCAACCTCTTCTGGGCCATCGAGCGCATGCGCACAGCCTTTCATCGCGCGGCGGCTGAGACGAACGACGCGGAAGAGATCAAGCAGCGCATGATTGCCGAAGCGCAAGCCATCTTTGCCGACGACATCGAAGCAAACCGCGCCCTCGGCCGCTTCGGCGGCGAGCTACTGGCGGACGGTGCGACCGTGCTCACACACTGCAACGCGGGCGCGCTTGCCACGGCCGGCGACTACGGTACGGCGCTCGGCGTCATACGCGGCGCACGCGACGCGGGCAAACGCATCGCCGTCATCGCCGACGAGACACGCCCCTTCCTACAAGGCGCGCGCCTGACCGCGTGGGAACTGCAACAGGACAACATCCCCGTCACGCTCATCACGGATAACATGGCCGGGCACGTCATGAAGCAGGGCCAAGTTGACGCGGTCGTCGTCGGCGCAGATCGCATCGCGGCGAACGGCGACACGGCCAACAAGATCGGCACGTACATGGTCGCCGTGCTCGCCCGCCAGCACGACATTCCCTTCTACGTCGCCGCACCCGTCTCGACCATCGATCTCACGCTCCCAACCGGCGCACAGATTCCGATTGAAGAGCGCGACACACGCGAAGTTACGCACATCAGGGAACAGCAACTCGCGCCCGCCGGCATCGACGTACAGAACCCCGCCTTCGACGTGACGCCCAACGAGTTCATCGCCGCCATCATCACCGATAAAGGTGTCGCGCGCTCGCCCTACACCGACAGTCTGAAACGGTTGTTCGAGCCGACTACGCAAAACTAAAGGAGCATCGTTTAATGCCCACGCTCATCACGCGCCGTCGCCTGCTGCAAACGGCTGGGCAAGCAACCATCGCCGCCGTCGCACTGCGCCAACTGACAACGCAGGCCGCGCCTGCGTCATTCAACTTGCAAGCGACGCCGGTGCAGACAGCGGCCGCTGCGCAATTCAATCCGGCCTTCGCCCGCATCGACGAGTTCATCGCCCAGCACATGCGCGACGTGGGCGCGCCGGGGCTGACACTCGCGCTCGCCAATCGCGCGGGGCTGTTGCGCGCCACCTCTTATGGCTTGGCCGACACCAAGAGCGGCGCACGCGTCACACCCGACATGCTGTTTGAGATCGGCTCGATCTCGAAATCGTTCGTCGTCATCGCGCTCTTGCAACAACGCGACGAAGGCAAGTTCGATCCGCACAAGCCGGTGGTCGAATATCTGCCGTGGCTCAAGATCAAATCTTCGTATGCGCCGATCACCGGGCAGCAGTTAATCGCGCACACTTCGGGGCTGCCCGACGATCCGCTGCTCGTCTCGCGCAATCCCCTCGCCGAGTTCTGGCTCGGCTTCGCACCCGGCTCGCACTTCTCTTATTCCAACACGGGCTACACCCTGCTCGGTCATATCCTCGAAGCGATTGATCGGCGGCCCTTCGCTGAGATCATTCAGCGCCGCGTGCTTGCGCCGCTCGGCATGAGCGCCAGCGCGTCCGTCATCACGAACGATGTACGCGCGCGTTTGCCAATTGGGTACACGCCGTTCTACGACGACCGGCCGTTCCCGCGCCACGGTCGGCTCGGCGAAGCCGCGTGGATCGAAGTGCGCGAGGCCGCGGGCAGCATCGCCGCGACGCCCGCGGACATGGGCAAGTACCTGCGCTTTCTGCTTACGGGCGGACAGGGCGCGCGTGGGGCCGTGGTCTCGGCAGACAGTTTCAAACCGTTCACGCAGCCGGTCATCAAAGCGCCATTCTGGGGCGATGAGAATGCGAGCTACGGTTACGGGCTGTGGGTGAGCGAGACGGACAAGCACACGCTGCTCAGGCACACGGGCGGCATGGTCGCGTTCAGTTCCGCGATGCACGCCGATCTGACTGACGGACTCGGCGTCTTTGCTTCCGTCAACGCGAATCTGAACGGCTACCGCCCCAACGCTGTCGCGCGCTTTGCGTTAGAAGCAATGCGCGCCGCCATGCATGAACAGCCGCAGCCCTCGCTGCCGCCGCCAATACCTGCGGCCGATCTCGTCAAGAACGCCGCCGACTATGCGGGCACGTTCAAAGCGATGGACAACCGGCAACTTGATCTCGTCGCTGCCGGTGACAAGCTATCACTTGTCCACGACGGGCAACGTATCGCGCTCGAACCGGCGGGCGCGGATCAGTTCATCGTCAAGCATCCTGATTTTGAGTTGTTCACGCTCGGCTTCGGGCGGACGGAGGGCAAGGTGATCGAGGCGTTTCACGGCGCGGACTGGTATACGAATGAACGTTACACGGGCGCGCGCACGTTCGATTATCCGAAAGAGTGGGCGGCGTTTGCGGGCCACTATCGCAACGACAGCCCTTGGGCGGGCAGCACCCGCATCGTACTGCGCAAAGGCAAGCTCTGGGCGGAAGGTCAACAGGAACTCGTGCCGCTTGCCGACGGCTTCTTCCGCGTCGGCGCAGACTACTCGCCCGAACGGATCAGCTTCGGTGCTGTGCTCGACGGGCGGGCTATGCGCATGACATTTTCAGCAACCGACTTCTACCGAACTTTTACGCCCTAGCATATTCACTGATTGAACCGGCTCTGTCGCCACCAGTCAATGGTCTTGCGCAAACCTTCCTCAAGCCCGACGCGCGGCTCGTAACCGAGCAGTTCGCGCGCGCGTGTGATGTCGGCCAGACTGTGACGCACGTCGCCGACGCGGGGCGGGCGATATTCGGCCTGGGCATCGGCGCGGCCCGTCAGCCGCTTTAAAATTTCGAGTAACTCATTGAGCGTGATGCGTTCGCCGTTGGCGACATTGATGACTTGACCGACGCCGCTTGCGGATTCGGCCGCGCGCAGGTTCGCCTCGACTGCGTTGGCGACATAGTTGAAGTCGCGCGATTGTTCGCCGTCGCCGTAGATGACTGGCGTTTCGTTGCGCATGAGTGCGCTGATGAAGCGCGAGATGACGCCGGAGTATTGCGACGAGGGGTCTTGACGCGGGCCGAAGATGTTGAAATAGCGCAAGGCGACCGTTTCTAATCCGTAAGCGCGCGTGAAGACCTGACAGTAATACTCGCCGACGAGTTTGGCGACCGCGTAAGGACTGAGCGGGTCGGGTGCCATCGTCTCGACCTTCGGCAGCGTGGGCTGATCGCCGTAGGCGGAAGATGAAGCGGCGTAGACGACGCGGCGCACGCCCGCATCGCGCGCCGCGAGCAACAGCGCGAAGGTGGCTTCGACGCACGCCTCGTGTGTCTCGCGCGGCTGCTCCACCGAACGCGGCACGCTGGGGATCGCTGCCTCGTGGAACACGACCTCGACGCCTGCGAGCGCGCGCCTGAGCGCCTCATCATCATTCAAACTCGCGCGCACAAAATCGATGTCGCCGCCGATCTCTTCGATGTTCGCCAAGTGCCCGGTGGACAGATCGTCGATTACGCGCACGCGCGCGCCGCGCTCGGCGAGCGTCGCCGCGATGTGCGACCCGATAAAGCCCGCCCCGCCCGTAACCAATGCAATGCCTGTGAGAGCCATAAGAATAGTGGCAAGGGACGAGGGACGAGGGACGAGCAAAAGACAAGTCATTAAACTTGTCACTCGTCACTCATCGCACGTCACTTCTTTCATCTGCCGACGCCGACGTACTCGAAGCCGAGGGCGCGCATGGCCTCGGGTTCGTAGATGTTGCGCAGGTCGGCGATTTTGGGCTGACGCAGCAGCCCCTTGATGCGCTCCATGTCGAGCGCGCGAAATTCATTCCATTCGGTGACGAAGACGAGCGCGTCCGCGCCGGCGACGGCCGCGTATTCGTCTGCGGCATAAGTGATGTCGGGCAGGATCGTGCGGGCCGCGTTCATCGCCACAGGGTCGTAGGCGCGCACACGTGCCCCGCGCGCCAAGAGATCACGAATGATGTCGATGGACGGCGCATCCCGCATGTCATCCGTTTTGGGCTTAAAGGCCAGCCCGAGCACAGCTATTTCGCGCCCGCGCAAGTCGCCCAGCAGCCGCTCGATCTTGCCGATCATCAAATGGTGCTGTCGCTCGTTGACTTCAATCACAGCGTTGACAATGAGCGACTCTGCGCCATACGTGCGCGCGATGTGCGTGAGCGCGCGCGTATCTTTCGGGAAGCACGAACCGCCGAAGCCGGGGCCGGGATGCAGGAACTTGCGCCCGATGCGATTGTCCATGCCGATGGCGCGCGCCACGTCGTGCACATCCGCGCCCACAAGGTCGCATAGATTGGCGATCTCGTTGATGAAAGAGATCTTGGTGGCGAGAAATGCGTTCGCCGCATACTTGGTCAGCTCGGCCGCTTCGATTGAAGTGATGACGAACGGCGTCTCGATCAGGTAGAGCGGCCGGTAGAGATCGCGCATGATGGCGATTGCGCCCTCGTCGTCGCTGCCGATGACGATCCGGTCGGGGCGCATGAAATCGTCTATGGCCGCGCCCTCGCGCAGGAATTCCGGGTTCGAGACGACGGCGAAGTTGACGGGCTTGGGTTGATGCTCTGCAATGAGGCGGCGCAGATGTGCGCCTGTCCCGACGGGCACGGTCGATTTGGTGACGACGACCTTGTAGCCGGTCATCGTGCGCGCGATCTGGCGCGCCGCTTCTTCCAGAAAACTGAGATCGGCCGAGCCGTCTGCCTTTGGCGGTGTGCCGACGGCGAGAAAAATGACGAGCGCATGTTCGACGGCCGCTTGCAGGTCGGTGGTGAAATGGAGGCGGCCGGCCTCTGCGTTTTTGGTGACGAGTTGCTCTAAGCCCGGTTCGTAGATCGGTATCTGCCCGCGTTTGAGTCGTTCGATCTTCTCGGCATCCACGTCCACACAAGTCACGTCGACGCCGAACTCCGCGAAGCATGTGCCCGTGACTAACCCGACGTAACCTGTCCCTACCACCGCAATGTGCATGACTTGAGAACTAACCTTCCCCCTGGCCCTGCCCGGCAAACAAAAATTTGCGGGTCACGCGGGGCATGCCCCGCGTGACCCGCAAAGCTCTTTAACGGCCGCACGCCGAGCAGCGCGCACGGATGGCGAAATCTAAGCCAATGCTAAACTAGACCTTAACGGCTCGGGCTGAAGATCGGTGCTGTACCGCCGAAGCTGAAGTCGTTGTCCTGCTGCGCCGCGATGATGGCCGCCGCAATCGCCCCGCCCGCCGCGAGCAAGAGCGCTGCTAGCGCACCACCGTGGAGTGCGCCGAACGTAGGTTCGCGCGTCAGCCGAGTGCAGCGCGAGCCGGGCGCAGCCTGACCAGCCGTAGCGTTCGAGCCGGCCGCAACTTGCTTGACGCTGTTGCCAGCGCGCAATTCAACTTTGCCGGTCTGCGTGTCGACGCGAGTGTCGCCGCAGGCAACATCCACGGTAAAGACATTTGGTTGCGCGTTGTCAGCTACAGCCGAACCGTCCTTGGTGGTGACGGTGGCAGCCACGCCGGTCGAGGTCGCCAGCCGCACGCGCCCGGCGTCGAGCATCGCGCTGACGCTGTTGTCAGTGAAGCTGAGTTTAACGCTGGAGTTCGGCAGCAACTCGACGCGGCCGAGTTTGCCGAGGCTGACGACGGCGCTGGAGTTCTGCGCGGTCGTGATGGTGCTGTCCGTGAATACGGTCGCGCCTGAGATCGCGTTGGTGCCGTTGACGGAGACTTCACCGTTCACCGACAACTGCCCCGACGGCCCCTGCCCCGGCGCTGCCAGCGCGACCATTGAGTACACGCACAAGATAGCGACGGTCAAGCTGAGCGTGACGGCCGTCCGGCTCCAAGTTCTGCTAATCATTTTCCCCTCCCGTAGGCTGAACCAGTTTTGAGAGAACGCGCCACAAGTCTCCTGTTGACTTGACTGGAGACGGATTCCAAAAGATATCTCTCGCTAAACCCGCCTCTAAATCGGCTGCGCTCTATGCAAGTTTGCTAAAAAAGCAGGTCAGCGAGCCTCTGTGGGCTTGCTTTGACCCAATCTTTTTACACGAATAGCTGTTTCGTGTCAACAAACATTTATGGAAAAAACGCGTATTTTCCGCCCCACGCGCCGGGGCCCACTAACGTACAGCCGGCCTCTGGGTTAGCGCTTACACGTCAAGCTTTGCGCTCGAATAGGTAGGCGCTCTCGACCAGCCGCCCTGCCCCCGACCCTTCCGCGACGGCAAAATGGTGGCGGTTGCGCACGCCCTTGCTGTTCACCGTGTGGCTCCAGATGGCCGCGCCCGCGTACTCGCCGCGCTTGTTCAGGGCGTAAAAGTTAACGTCGATGTCTTTCAGCTTCGCCAGATCGTTGCCATAACGGGCGGCGATCAGTTTCAGCGCATCGAGACACGCCTGTTCGGGCGACGCGCCGCGCCGCATGTACTCGACGACCGAACGCGCACCATTGATATAGATGACCTCTTCGCCCCGCCCGGTCGAACCGGCCGCGCCCGTGTCGTTGTCCACGTAGAGACCGCACCCGATCAGGGGCGAATCGCCGACGCGCCCCGGTATCTTCCAAGACAGTCCGCTCGTCGTGGTCACACCGCTGATGTCGAAATTCTTGTCGAGACCGAGACAGTTGATCGTGCCGGTCGGCGGCTTGCGGGCGACCTCGTCGGCCCAAGCGAGCAGCGAGTCGCGTCGTTCGGGGTCGCCCCCCGTTAAAATGTCGGCGCTGATGAAGCTGGGGCGCTCTTTCTCTTCCGCCAAGCGGCGTGCGCCCGCAGGCGAAGCAGGCATAGGCGTGTACGGACTCGGGCCCCACTTGTCATCCGCCGACAAGGTCTCTTTCCAGCGCAACCAAGCGACGCGCGACTCCGGCGTGAGCAACTCTTCGTTCTCAAAGCCCATCGCGGTCGCAAACTCGCGCGCCCCCGTGCCCACGATCAGGATGTGGTCGGTCTGCTCCATCACCATGCGCGCGACCTTTGAAGGCGTCTTAACACCGCGCAGCGCCGCGACCGCACCGGCGCGCCGTGTCGGCCCGTGCATGACGCTTGAGTCCAGTTCAACGTCGCCGCGCTCATTCGGTAGACCACCATAACCGACCGAGTTGTCCTTCGGATCGAGTTCGACGATGTTCACGCCCTGGATCACAGCATCGAGCGTGTCGCCGCCGCGCCGCATCACTTCGACGGCTTTTGCGACAGCGGCGACGCCGTTCGCACTGGAGACGGAGAGCGGCGGTGTCGCGCGCTGCGAACTCGGCGCGCGCGGCTGTTGCGTCAACGCGAGCGCGTCAATCGGTAGCTGCGAGGTCAGCGCGGCCGCGCCGACACCGGCGGCGGCGCTACCTAAGAATCTGCGTCGGCTTTCGTTCGTGTTCATTGCACAGTCCCCATCCGGCCGGGTGGCCTTTGTGAACGTTCAACCGCTGGTCATTAGTTGTCGCTTGATTGGCTGCGCATCCTATCAGATTGCTTCGCGCCGGTGCAACGATTCGAGGGTGCGCTGCGGTCTGCAAGTCTATGCCGGCTCTGCGTCCGCAGCTTGCTTTGCTTGCTGCTGTTGATAGAACTCGCATGCACGTGCGGCCACTGCGGGCGGCACGGTGATGCGGTAAGGATGTTTGGCGACGAACGGCGGCACGCGTTGCACTTGCGCGCCGAGCGCGGCGAAGGCGACGGTCGCATCCTCGTCGCTCAACTCTGCGACGCCGAACACATCGGCGGCCCGCCGGAGCGCCCCGCGCAGACGATCAAGTGGCAACTTACGATCCGCGAGCGTCTTGCCGCGCGCCTGAAATTCGCCCAGCGCATAGAGCACGAGTTGTTCGCCATTGCGCGCACCGCTCTGCTTGCGCTCGTTAAATAGTGTCGGCTGATTCATCACGGTTGAAAACGGCACGCGCTCTGTTCGCTACACAATGTACGACTACGGGGGGCCAACCTTACGCGGGCGCGATGGTGTCGTGCCATGCGCCGCGCTGGCCGCGCCGTCGGTCGCCTGCGGCTTTGCTGTCGGCCCGGCAGGCGCAGGTGGCGCATGCTGCTGCATCAGATCGGCCTGTTCGTAAGGGTCAAGCCGCGCGAAGAGATAGAACGTTTCGCCTTCGCGCACCGCGCCCAGATAGCGAAAAGTGTTGTCGAGAACCGCGCCGGTTTGAAATGTATGCGGGCTGGGCGGCGTCTCGAACAACGTGTTCAACTCGTCGCCCGCGACGGCCTCAAGTTCGGGCAGATAATCGTTGCGCGACGCGCGCGCAATCTGCACGGCCATCTGGCGCAGAGCGCGTATGCGGTTCGAGTTGCGCCGATAATAGGTCGCGCTGATCTCGCGCCTGCTCTCGCGCGCGTCCACCACCTCCTGCTCAGCCCGCAGGTAGCCCAGATAAGCGCGCACGACCGGCCCGAACTCGCGCTCGGCTGGCGGTGTCTGTGTACGCTGCGCCGCCACGCTCAGCGCGCCGCCGCAGAGACAGAACATAAGACAGATAATACGCAGCTTCATCGCTTCAGTCCCCCAAGCCCGCACACGCGCACAGGCGCGGCGCAGCCAACGGACTAGATTGTAGCAGGGGGCGTTCCTTTTGCGGCGCGCACAGTTTACCACAAAAAACAGAGATCAGAGGTTAGAGGTCAGAGGTTAGTAATGGATCTAATGAATAGAACTCTCAGCTTCACCTTTCTCTGACCTCTGACCTCTAACCTCTGATCTCTGTTCTTCCGTTTGCGCGGCCACGGTTTGAATGCTAGAGTTTTTTCACTACCAGCGCGCGAGTTTTATTATGTCGGACAGAGCAGATCAGAAAGTGGTGCTGCCTTACGCGGGTCGGCGTGTGGCGCTCGGCGTGTCGGGTGGGATCGCGGCCTACAAGGCGGCGGAAATCTTGCGCGGGCTGCAACGCGCGGGCTGCACCGTGCGCGTGGCGATGACCGAGCACGCGACGCGTCTGATTGCGCCGCTCACGTTCCGCGCGCTCTCTGGCGCACACGTCGTCGTGGACGATTACGCGCCCGACAATCCCGACCCAATCGCGCACATCACTTTCGCGCAGACGGTCGATCTATTCCTCGTCGCACCAGCCACCGCGAATACAATCGCCAAATTAGCCAATGGCATCGCCGACGATTTTCTAACGACCACCTATCTAGCCTGCAATGCGCCCGTCATCGTCGCGCCCGCGATGAACACGACCATGTGGCAGCATCCGGCCACGCAGCGCAACCTTGCAACCTTGCGCGCCGATGGTGTCCACATCATTGAACCCGATGCCGGCGAGATGGCCTGCGGCACAATCGGGCCGGGCCGGCTGAGCGCGCCTGAAAGGATCGTTGCGGCGGCGTTAGCGTTGTTGGACGAGCAGGCACACAACAGCGGTAAGCAGTTGATGGGTGCGGCGCAAGCTACGAAAAAAGATTTGACGGGCGAGCACGTCTTGATCACGGCGGGCGCGACGCGCGAGGAGATCGATCCGGTGCGATTTCTGTCGAACCGCTCGTCGGGGCGGATGGGCTTTGCACTGGCGGAGGCGGCGCACGCGCGCGGCGCAGCAGTCACGCTCGTGGCCGGTGCGACCAGCGCGCCGCTGCCCGACCACGTCCGCGTCGTCCGCGCACTCTCGGCTGAAGAGATGCACGCGGCCGTGCTCAGCGAGTTGGCGCAGGCGACGATCTTTATCGGTGCGGCGGCTGTGTCGGATTATCGACCGAGCACGCGCGCCGGGCAGAAGATCAAGAAGTCGCAAGCGGCGCTGACGCTTGAGCTTGAGCCGACGCCGGACATTCTTGCGGGCGTTAGCGGAGCGCGCCACGACGGCTTGCTCGTCATCGGCTTCGCCGCCGAAAGCGACCGCGTCATCGAACACGCGCGCGCGAAGCTTGAGCGTAAACAACTAGACGCCATCGTCGCCAACGACATCACACGCGCCGATGCGGGTTTCGACATGGAGACAAACATCGTGACGCTGCTGGCGCGCGACCGAGCCACGCCGCTTGAGTTGCCGCTCATGTCCAAACATGCGGTGGCCGATCATATTCTTGACGAGATCGCGCGCCTGCGTCAGTTGCAACCAGCGCACATGAGCGCATGAAGTACGAGCGTACAAAATTTTCATGGCGGACGAGACGACACGCAAAGAACTACTCAGCTTGACGACGGAGGTCGCGGCGCAGCTTGAATACCTGCGCGAACTCGGCGTCGCACACGTCGCCGCGCCCGGCGGCGCGGACGTTGCAGCGCAAACTGATGCAACCGCACGCGCTTCTTTCGTCTCGTCAACTCCGGGCGATGCTTATCGTTCGCCCGCGCTCAAACGTAACGCCGAGGCGGAAGCGCGCCGCGCTATGGCCGCAGACCGCGCCGTCACACATGCACGAACTGAGCCGCCCCCACCGACAACAAACGCCGCGCCGCCGCGCCCCGCCGGCCGCGCCGCCTCAGCAAGCGAGCAAGCAGAGATGGCTACACGTAAATCATCCACCCGCACATCCGACGTGAACCCACCCGCAAAGATGGACACGCTATTCGGCGAGATCGCGCCGCAGGACGAGTTGAGTCTGCCGCGCCCCGGCGAGACACTCGAAGACGTGTGGCGCGACATCGGCCCGCAGTGCATGCGTTGCCCGCTCTGCTGCGAGGGACGCAAGCAGGTCGTCAATAGCGAAGGCAACCCGCGCGCGCGGCTGATGTTCGTCGGCGAAGCGCCGGGCGCGGACGAGGACGCGCAGGCGCGCCCCTTCGTCGGGCGCGCCGGGCAACTGCTCAACAAGATCATCGACGCCATCGGCATGAAGCGCGAAGACGTGTTCATCGGTAACGTCAATCGCTGTCGCCCGTCGCAGAATCGCACGCCGACTTTAGCCGAAGCGGCCGTGTGCAAGCCGTTTCTCCTGCGCGAAATCGCCATTGTCCGCCCCGATGTGATCGTCGTCCTCGGCAACACCGCGATGAAGAATCTGCTCGACACGAAGGAAGGCATCACCAAGCTGCGCGGCACATTTCAGGACTACAAAGGCATCAAGGTCATGCCGACCTTCCACCCCGCATATCTCTTGCGCGACCCGTCAAAGAAACGCGAGACGTGGGACGACATGAAGAAGGTGCGCGACTACATCAACACGCTCAAGGATAAAGATGAAGACTGATGCAGGACGCTTTTCTCTTTGACGAACCTGCGGCCGCGTCGAACGAAACGCTCGCGGCGATCAATGCCGAACTCGCGCAGCGCGCCGAGAGCATGCCGCAGTTCAAGGAGCGCGTCTTGATCTTCGGCGAGGGCGAGCCGGGCGCGCGCGTTGCGGTCGTCGGCGAATCGCCGGGGCCGCCTGACATCGCGACGGGGCGGCCGTTCATGGGGCCGGCGGGCGACATGCTCGCGCGCATCCTCGCCGCCATCGGCTTACAACGCAAAGACTGCTACCTGACGAACACGGTCAAAATGATCTCGACCGGCGAAGAGATGACGCCCGACGTGCTCAGCTTCTTCACACCCTATCTGCACCGCGAACTGGCCGCCGTCCGCCCGCGCGTTGTCATCGCTTTCGGCAACACGCCTACGCGCGCGCTGCTCCGCACCAAGAAACCGATCTCGCAGATGCGCGGGCAGTTCCACGAATATCAGGGCGCGCAACTGATGCCGACCTTCAACCCGGCCTATCTGTTGCGCGACCCATCGAAGAAGCGCGAGGTCTGGGAAGACATGAAGAAGATACGCAGCCTTCTACTCGCGCCCTGAATTTCAGTTGCATAAGAGAAACGCTTATGAACATTTTTCAGAACGACGCCTTGCGGCGCATGCTCCTGTCGCTCGTGTTGACCATCTCTTCGCTCACGCCCGTGTTCGCGCAGACTGCGGGCGGCGGTCAGGCTTCAGGGCCGCAGGGCGCAGCGCCAGTACCGAAAGTTGAATTCGAGAAGTACACGTTACCAAACGGCCTTCAGGTCATCCTGCACGTGGACAGGAAATTGCCCGTCGTGCACGTCAACCAGTGGTTTCACGTCGGCTCGAAAAATGAGCGGACGAACCGCACGGGCTTCGCGCACCTCTTCGAGCACATGATGTTCCAAGGCTCGCAGCATGCGAGCGGCGAGTATTTCTCCTACGCAGAGCAGGCGGGCGCGAACATCTTCGCTGGCGGCGTCAACGGCACGACCAACTACGACCGCACGAACTATTTCGCCACCGTCCCCTCGGGCAATCTCGAATATCTGCTCTGGCTCGAATCCGACCGGCTCGCCACGCTCGCCGACGTGCTCACCAAGGAGAAGCTCGACAACCAGCGCGACGTGGTGAAGAACGAGCGCCGGCAGCGCTATGAGAACGTGCCCTACGGGCGCGCCTTCAAGCTCATCTACGAGAACCTCCACCCGAAGGGCCACCCCTACTCCTGGGATGTGATCGGCATCCACGAAGACCTGACCGCCGCCACGCTCGAAGACGTGCGCGAGTTTTTCCAGACCTACTACACGCCGAACAACCTCTCGCTCGTCATCGCCGGCGACTTCGACCCACAGGAGGCCCGTCGGCTCGTCGCGAAATATTTCGGCCCGATCCCGCCCGGCCCCGCCCTCGACCGGCCCGGGGTCAACATTCCGCGCATCGACGGCGAGAAGATCATGGAGGTCAAAGACCGCGTGCCGCAGGAGCGCACATACATCTCTTGGCCGACGCCGCCCTTCTATCAGCCGGGCGATGCAGACCTGGACATCATCGCCAGCATCCTGACCGATGGTCTTTCGGCGCGGCTCAACAAGACGCTGGTCTACGACCGCCAACTCGCCTCGGACGTGCAGGCGTTCCAGGGGTCGCAGGAGATTTCGAGCGTCTTCACCGTTATCGCCACAGCGCGGCCCGACGCATCGCTCGCGCAGATCGAGCAGACCATCACCGATGAGATCGCGCGCCTCGCTAAAGATGGGCCCGTGCAGGCCGAACTTGACCGGGCCAAGACCAAGTGGGAGTTCAACTTCGTCACGGGGCTGGAACGCATCGGCGGCTTCGGCGGCAAGGCCGACCGCCTCAACTCCTACAACACATTCCTCGGCGACCCCGGCAAGTTCGAGTTCGACCTGAACCGTTACCGCAACGCGACCGTGGCGAGCGTGCGCGATATGGCCGCCCGCTGGCTCAACACGCGCAACCGCCTCGTCGTCCGCTTTCACCCCGAGACCGCACAGCGCGACCCGCAGGCCGCTCAACTCGACCGCTCGAAGCAGCCCGCGCTTGGGGCCGACCGCGCCTACGTCGCGCCCGAAGTGAAAACGGCCCGGCTCGAAAACGGACTTGAGATTTACGTTGTTGAGCGCAAGGAGTTGCCGAAGGTGGCCGTCTCGCTCGCCACGAAGACCGGCAGCGTCGCCGACCCGGCGCAGAAGGCCGGGCTGGCGGCGCTCGCCTACAAGACGATGGCCCGGGGCACGAAGACGCGCCAGGCGCTTGAGATCGAGGACGCGCTCGGCGACCTCGGCACGGCGCTCGTCGCCAACCCTGGGCGCGAGCTTTCGAGCCTCTCGCTCGAAGTCCTCAAGCGTAACCTTGCGCCCGCGCTGACCATCTTCGCCGATGTCGTGCGCGACCCCGCGTACAGGGCCGCGGAGGTCGAGCGTGAGCAGAAGATCACGCTCGACGCCATCGCGCAGCAGTTGAGCAACCCGAACGCCATCGCTGGCCGCGTGCGCAACATGGTCGCCTTCGGCGCGGCACACCCTTACGGCCGCCCGACCACCGGCTTCACCTCGACCGTCGCGCAGCTCACGCCAGCCGATCTCGCCCGCTTCCACGCAACCTACCTCAAGCCGGCGAACTCCGCGCTCATCTTCGCGGGCGACATCACGCTCGCCGAGGCGACCGAGCTGGCGCGCCAGCACTTCGGCTCGTGGGCGGGTGCGGCCCCGCCGCCGCTCGCCTTCCCCGCCCCGCAACCTATGGGCGTCGGCAAAGTCTTCCTCATTGATAAGCCCGACGCGGCGCAGACCGTTGTCTTGCAGCTCAACGACGCGCCGCCGCGCAAGTCCGCCGAGTTTTATGCCTTCAACCTCGCCGACGCGGTGCGGGGCAACGGCTTCCAATCGCGCCTCAACCTCAACCTACGTGAGGACAAGGGCTACTCCTACGCCGTGTTCTCCTACCCCCTCCAGTATACGCAAGCGAACATCTGGGTCGCCTGGGGCGGCGTGCAGACGAACAAGACGAAAGAGTCGGTGGTCGAGTTCGTCAATGAGCTGAAGGCCATCGCGGGCGGGAAGCCGATCACAGAGACGGAGCTTGCGGACGCCAAGGGCAACCGCGTGCGCGGCTACGCACAGGAATTCGAGACACTCGGCCAACTGACCACGCAGATCGCCGACCTCTGGTCGCAGGCACTCCCGCTCAGCGAACTGCAACGCCTGCCGGACGAGACGCAGCGCGCGACGCTCGCGGCCGTCAACACGGCGGCGCAAAAGTATGCCGTGCCAAGCAAGGCGACGCTCGTGCTCATAGGCGATCTCTCGAAGATCGAGGCGGGCGTGCGCGAACTGAATCTCGGCGAAGTGGTTATCCTCGACGCCGAAGGTCGGCCCGTAGCGAGGAAGTAGCTGGCCACCTTTCTTTAAAATCATGACACTGCGCGGGCGGGAGGCGCGGAGAATTGATGCTATCGCCGCGTCCCCGGCGTCTCCCTGTCCTTGCCGCTTCACTCACGCTTCACCTTTTCATCGCTTCAAGTTAATTTAATGCCCGTGCAGCATCAGACCGCCCCGATAAACACGTCTGTCGCCAGCCAGGACAGTGAACCAACGCAGCCCTTTGTGCCGCTCTACGCCGAAGTCGCGTTCCCGCTCCGCCTTGCGCGCGCCTTCATCTACAGGCTGCCGGCGGCGTTGCGCGCGGACGCGCGTATCGGCTCGCGCTTGCTGGCTCCGCTCGGGCGGCAACTCGTGACGGGCTACATCGTCGCCCTGCACCAAGAGCTTGATCCCGCGGTCGAGTTGGAGGAGGCGGAGATCAAGGACGCAGAGGAGTTGCTTGACAGCGCGCCGCTCATCACACCGGAAGTGTTGGAGTTGACGCGCTGGCTCGCCGACTACTACGCCGCGCCCTGGGGCGAGGTCTTGAAGGCGGCGCTGCCGGCTGGTCTCAACGCAGCGGTCGAACAGGTCTTGACGATTACGCCGGAGGGGCGCGACGAGTTGGCGCGTCTGTCGAGCCGGCAAATGACGACGGCGAAGGGGCGCGTCTTGCATTTTGTCGCCGATGAAGTAGAGACAACTTTGCGCCGCGTGACCGAGTTGACGGGCCGCACACGCGCGCTCGTCGTCATGCGCCAACTTCAGCAAGCCGGTTGGCTCACGATCACACAACAGGCACGCACGGCGAGCGCGCGGGCGAAGCGCCGCAAAGCTGTCTGCTTGTTGCCGCCAGAAGCACATCAGAATGGCGCGGCCCGCACGTTGACGGCAGCCCAACAACGCATCGTCACGACACTGCTCGCGCATGCAGGCGAGATGTTGTTCGCCGACCTGCTCGCAGCAGCCGGCGCAAGTGCTTCGACCGTGCAGACGCTTGAGCGGCACGGCGTCGTGCGCACGGTCGTGCGCGATGTGCGCCGCGATCCTTTGGCGCACGCTGTGCTGCCGACGACGGAGGATTTGCAACTGACGCGCGAACAGCGCGCCGCGCTCGACGAGATCGAAGCGGCGCTGGCGGCGCAAACCTACACAGCCTTCCTGCTGCACGGCGTCACGGGCAGCGGCAAGACGGAGATTTATATACGCGCGATGCGGGCCGCGCTCGCCGCCGGGCGCTCGGCCCTAATGCTCGTGCCTGAGATCGCGCTCACGCCCGTCTTCTCGCGCCGCCTGCGCGCGCACTTCGGCGATGCGGTGGCGATCCTGCATTCGTCGCTGACGACGGGCGAGCGTTACGACGAATGGAGTCGTATCAAGCGCGGCGCGGCGCGCGTCTGTATCGGCACACGCTCGGCCGTCTTTGCGCCGGTGGCCAATCTCGGCGTCGTCATCGTGGACGAAGAACACGAATCGTCTTACCGACAGCAAGAGTCGCCCTATTATCACGGGCGCGACGTGGCGGTCGTGCGCGCACACAAGGCGGGCGCGGTCGTGGTGCTCGGCTCGGCGACGCCATCGCTTGAATCATTTCACAACGCGCGCGCAAATAAATACCGTTACCTGCAACTGCACAAGCGCGTCGCCGACCGCGCGATGGCGGGCGTCGAGATCGTGGACATGCGCGAGGTCTTTGCGCGCGCGGGCAAGTATCAAGTCTTGGCTGACGAGTTACTCACGGCCATTGCCGAGACGCACGAGCGCGGCGAGCAGGCCATAGTGCTGTTGAACCGGCGTGGCTATTCAAGCTTCGTACTGTGTCGTTCGTGCGGCGAGCGCGTGCAATGTCCGCAGTGCGACGTGACGCTCACGTTCCACCGGCGTGAGCGCAGTCTGATCTGCCACTACTGTGATCTGCGTCGCCGCCCGCCGGAGAAGTGTCCCGCCTGCCAAGGGCAGTACATACACTATGTCGGCGAGGGCACGGAGCAGATCGAAGAGATCATCAGCACGCGTTTTCCTGCTCTGCGGATCGCGCGGCTCGACCGCGACACGACCGCGCGCCGGCACACTTATGAACAGGCGATCCTGCGCTTCGGCGCGGGCGAGTTGGACATGCTGGTCGGCACACAGATGATCGCCAAAGGGCACGACTTCCCGAACGTGACGCTCGTGGGCGTCGTCTCGGTCGATGCCGGTTTGGGCATGCCCGACTTCCGCGCCGCCGAACGCACGTTTCAACTGCTCACGCAGGTCGCGGGGCGCGCCGGGCGCGGCGAACGCGCGGGCCGTGTGCTGATCCAAACTTTTCACCCGCACCATTACGCGCTGCGTCACGCCTGCGCGCAGGACTACGCCGGTTTCTACGCGGAAGAGATCGGCTATCGTAAGAATCTGAGTTATCCGCCGTTCGTTGCGCTCGCCTCGCTCTTGGTGCACTGCGCCGACTGGGAGCGCGCGCAGACGACGGCCGCCGAGTTACGCCGCGCGCTCGACGAGGCGAACACCGACCGCGCCTGTCGCGTGTTGGGGCCCGCGCCCGCGCCGCTCGCACGTCTGCGCGGCGAGCATCGCATCCAACTGCTCGTCAAGGCGCGCAACCGCACGCGCATGCGCGCCATCCTCGACATAGCGCTCGCAAACGCGGGCGCGACGAGCGGCTGCGACCTGCAAGCGGTCAACGTGGAGATCGATCCCGTTAATTTGATGTAGCAGGTATTGAGCCTGCGGAGCAGGCTAGTGACTTTTAAGAGGTCTGATGATGAAACTCTCTGAACTAGCAGAACAGACCGGCGCGCAACTCGAAGGCGACACGGAGCTAGAGATCAAGGGCGCGGCTGGTCTCGATGAGGCTGAAGCAGGACACATCACGTTTCTCGCCAACCCGCGCTACACGCCGCGCGTGCAGACGACTCGCGCGTCGGCTATCTATCTGGCAGAAGGCGTCGCAGCGGGCCGCGAGATCGCCGTCCTGCGCGCGCGCGATCCTTATCTGGCTTACACGCGTGCGCTCAGGCTGTTTCATCCTGAGCCGGCGTTCGAGCCGTTCGTGCACCCGGCGGCCGTCATCGACAGCTCGGCGCAAGTTGATCCGCATACTTGGATCGGCGCGTGCGCAGTCATTGGGCGCAATGTCGTGCTCGCGGCGGGCGTGCGCGTCTATCCGAACGCGACGATCTATGACAATGTAGAGGTCGGCGCAGATTCCACCATCCACTCCGGCGTCGCCCTGCGCGCGGGCACACAGGTCGGCGCGCGCGTGATCATTCATAACAACGCGGTGGTCGGCTCGGACGGCTTCGGCTATGCGAAAGATGAAGCGGGGCGCTGGTTGAAGATACCGCAGACGGGGCGCGTCGTCGTTGAAGACGACGTGGAGATCGGCGCGGGCACGACGATTGACTGCGCATCGGTCGGCGAGACGCGCATCCGGCGCGGCGCAAAGATCGATAACGTCGTACAGATCGGTCACTCATGCACGGTCGGCGAAGACGCGTTGCTCTGCGCGCAGGTCGGCTTGGCAGGCAGCTCGCACATCGGGCGGCGCGTTATCCTTGCGGGCCAAGCGGGCGTCGCCGGTCATCTCACCATCGGTGACGATGTGGTCATCACCGCCAAGAGCGCGACAAGTCACAACGTCCCACCTGGCAAGATGCTCTCCGGCATCCCCGCTTTCGACAACCGCGACTGGCTACGTTCGACGGCCGCCTTCCGCCGCCTCGGCGAGATGCAGCGCACCCTCCGCCAACTCGAAGCGCGCGTCAAAGCGTTGACCGATAATTCCGCCGATGCTAACTAGGCGCGAAACTGGTCGCACCATGAACATCTACTTCGCTGGCTCAATCCGTAGCGGGCGCGACGATCAGAGTCTCTATTTAGACATCATCGCGCAGCTACAAAAATATGGCCGCGTCCTCACCGAACACATCGGCGACGCGCAACTTGACACGGCCGGTGAAGCAGTCAGCGACCAAGAGATACACGAACGCGATCTGGCGTGGTTACGA
The DNA here is from genome assembly GCA_045807745.1 of Pyrinomonadaceae bacterium. Lineage (GTDB taxonomy): Bacteria > Acidobacteriota > Blastocatellia > Pyrinomonadales > Pyrinomonadaceae > QHXQ01. The sequence continues at coordinate 119,217 of JBJMGT010000011.1, read as the reverse complement.
GCAGCGGACTATCTTGTGGCTGAAGTGACGACGCCCAGCCTTGGCGTCGGCTATGAAATCGGCCGGGCAACGGAATGGGGGAGACCGATTCTCTGTCTCTGGCGCCCACAGCAGGGGCGTTCACTCTCAGCCATGATCGCGGGCAGTAGCGGCGTCACCGTGCGCGCGTATCAGAGTCTGGCCGAGTTAAGCGAAATTTTCGCTGACTTCTTCGGTCATCGATAGCTCACCCAGCTTATTCGCGCGGCGCATGTGTTGAGCAGGAAAGAAGCTGATGGACACAAGACGGCTCGAAGCCTTTAGCGACGGCGTGATCGCGATCCTGATCACGATCATGGTGCTCGAATTTAAAATTCCCCACGGCACGGACTGGGGCGCGTTGCGGCCGCTCCTGCCCATCCTCCTAACCTACGTCCTCAGCTTCGTCTTTCTCGGTATCTATTGGAACAATCATCACCACATGCTCCAAGCCACCGAGCGCATCAACGGTGCGGTACTCTGGGCGAATCTACATCTCCTGTTCTGGTTGTCGCTCACGCCGTTCGTGACCGGCTGGATGGGCGAAAATCATTTTGCGCCGCTGCCGACCGCCGTCTATGGCGTGGTGCTGTTCATGGCGGCCGTGGCGTACACGATCTTGCAGAACTTGATTATCGCGCAGCCGGACGCGAACCCGTTGTTGGCGGCGGCAGTGAAGAAGGATGTGAAGGGCAAGCTCTCGCTGTTGTTATATCTCGTGGCGATCCCCACGGCCTTCTTCAATCAGTGGGTCTCAGACGCGCTCTACGTGTGCGTGGCGCTCATCTGGCTCATTCCGGATCGCCGCATCGAAGCAAAGCTGAAGCAATAAACCACAAAGACACGAAGGACACAAAGCAAAGGATGAATGATGAACGCTGCAACGATGAACGATTACTAATTCATCATTCCGCGTTCTGCCCTCATCGTTTCCTTTGTGTTCTTCGTGTCTTTGTGATTAAAACTCTTACGTGACCGCGCCGCCGTCCACGATGATGATCTCGCCGTTCATAAAACTGTTGCGGTCGCTCACCAAGAATGAGGCGATCTCGGCGAGTTCGGCGGGGCGGCCCAAGCCTTCGCGCCGCACCCAGAACTCGTGCATCTTGAGCAGGTGTTCGGGCAGCGTGTGCGCGAGGTCTGTGTCGAAGATGCCGGCGGCGATGGCGTTGACCGAGACGCCGAACGCGCCCGCTTCGCGCGAGAGACATTTCGTGAAACCGATCATCGCGGCCTTAGACGTGGCGTAATGCACAGAGGTTGGGAGCGAACGGATCGCGCCGATGGAGGTGATGTTGAGGATCGCGCCTTTGCGCTGGCGGATCATCTGTTTGTAGATCGGTTTGGTGACGGCGAAGAGGCTGTTGACGTTGGTGTTGATTACGTCGTCCCACGCGCGGTCGGTTGTGGTCGCAAAGTTGTCGCCGCGATTGATGGCGGCGTTGTTAACGAGCACGTCCACGCCGCCCCACTCTTCGACCAGTTGGCGCACGACGCGCTTCATGCCGACGCGATCCGTGACCGAGACTTTGAACGCATGCGCTCGTCGCCCGTATGCGTTAATCTTGGCCGTGACGGTCGCAGCCAGATCGTCGCGCTGGTTGTAGCTGAACGCCACGTCCGCGCCCTCGCGCGCGAACACATCGCACAGGGCCGCACCGATGCCGCGCGTGCCGCCCGAAATAAACGCACGCTTCCCTTCCAGCAGAAGACTCATCAGTCGCTACACACTTTTTGACGGAGTAGATTTAGCGTGGGCAGCTTAAAGCTTGCGGCGCGGGCGCGTCAACCGAAGGGCGCTTCAGCTTCAAGCGACACGCAGATCTGCGGCCGCTGCATCGTCCTGCGCAGGGATGAGCGCAGCGATCTCTTCGACGATGCGCCGGGTTGAATGGGGAATGGCGAGCGTGGCCGCAGCCGCGCGCATGTTGGCGTAGTAGCGCGCGTCGTCGCACATGCGGCGCACGGTCGGAACGATGTCGCGGGCGCGTTCAAGCAGGACGCCCGCGCCGCGCTTGGCGATCATCATGGCTGCGCCCGATTCCTGCGGCATGGGCGGTGTGATGGTGTCGGCGATGATCGGGACGTGGCACGCGAGCGCCTCGAAGGTCGTCAGGCCGCCGAGCTTTGAGATCATCACGTTGGCCGCGTGCATCAGTTGCTCGACCTGTTCCGAATAGCCGATCACTTTGACGGGAAAGTTGGCATGGGCCGCGAGTTGTTCGGCTTCGGCGCGCAGTTCTTCATTCTTACCCGCGAGGAAGATGGCTTGCACGTCCAGATCGCCATGCACCAACTCGCGAAAGATTTCGGGGATGTTGCCACCGCCGACCCAGCCGGCGTTGACAAAGACGGTGAACTTTTCGGGGTCGAGACCGAGCGCATTGCGGGCCGCTTGCGCCGTGCGCTCATCCGGCAACTCGAACTTCGGATGCACAGGCATGCCCGACACCTTGATCCGTGCGGGCGCGACACCGTAATCGATCAACTGCTGCCGCGCCTCTTCGCTCGCCACAAGGTAAAGCCGCACGTCGTCGCACGCCCACCCGCGCCAGAAGCCGTAGCACGGATCGGTCACGACGGTGATGAGCGGGATGCGTTCGGCCAGCCCCAACTCTTTCAAGATGCGCGCGAAGAAATGCTGCGTCAGCGGGTGGACGCTGACCACGACATGCGGACACCACTTGTCGAACAACTCAGCCACGAAACCATAACAGCGCCGATAAAAAAACTCGCGCGTTTCGGGGCGGATGCGATTGACCGCCCAGTAGATGTACTTCATCCAGTGCTGTCTGTGCCGGAGCACCCAGTTGTACAGGTGCACCATCTTCTCCGTCACGCCGTGCGACTCTTCAATCGCGCGCACGACGCGCACAGCATAGCGGTCGCTCGCCCAAAACTTATGCACGCCCGCGACAATCGCCGCCGCCGCCGAGCGATGCCCGCCGCCGGTGTCCGACGAGATGATCAGGATTTTGGGTTCGCGTGGGCGGAGCATGATTGTACTCGAATTATTGTTGCGGCGGCTTTGTCGGATCAAGTGTTGTGACAAGCTCACATGGCGGATTTGACTCTAGCACCTTTTCGCCGGTAACTGAGTAGATAATTCTGATGGCCGCCTCACAGCCCGAAGGGTTGCCGCTGCCCAAGCTCTGCGTAAACATCTCCTCCGCATCCTTACCACGATCTAACTCGTACACATACCCTACGAAGAAGTCTTTCTGCTCAAAGACGATATGGTGGAGTTGAACGGACAGTCTCATACGCCCGTTGAATCCTTGAATCTCAATGCCGCCAACATCGTATTTGCTGAATTTGCCTTGTCGCTCTTTTAGTGCCCACTTGAAAGTCTGTGGCTCTTTAGGAAAAAACTTGAGCGCCACCGCCTGAAGCATGTTGTTGACAGCTTGATCGTCAATCTTCGCGGTCGGCGCGGTGATGAAGAGACCGAGGTTTTCTCTCTTACTGAATAGAAAAACAGGATCGGTCGATGTGTCGCCCGCCAGCGGCTTAAAACCCTGCGGACACACGAAATTGATTCCGTGTAATGTGCAACCAGACTGCTTTGCTTTGTCTGTTTCTGTATGGCCTGTTTGACCAACTGCCCCAATACTGCTCCAAGAATACAGGCTCAGGACGAGAACCGCCCCTGCCAACCATAGTTGCCTTATGAGCCTAGATACGAGTTGCAACATTCTTCTACGCAAACGACCAGTAAGTCTCAACGCAAGTTAGACTTTAACAGTCACGCCGTCCGCTTGCGCTTCGTCGCGCTCGTGCTGCTTACGCGCTTTCTTCATCTCGCGCTCAAGCCGCTTGATCTGGATCAAGTGCTTCGGGTTGAAGGGGAGCGACGGATAGTAGCTGTTGGACTCGTGCGTGCAGAAGCAACCGGCCGCCGCCTGTTTGCGCCGCGCCTGCATCGCGGGCGAGAGCCAGAGCTGTTGAAAGTTCCAATCGTAGTCGCGCAGGTTGCCGATGGGCGCGAGGTTTTCGCATGAAGAGACCGTGCCCTCGTCGTAGATGACGCCGCCGGCCGTGCCCGCATAACAGGTCATCTGCGCTTTCTGTTCTTCCTGCGCTTTGGCGATCAGTCCGTGCATGTAGATGTCGATGGCGGCTTTGAAATAGCCGGCGCTGCCGCCGTAGTTGTTCTTGATGGCGGCGTGGCGCGAGTCTTCGTCGATCATCTGCGCGAGCCGGGCGTAGCGCGAATGATCTATGTCCAACTCGATGGGGTCGGCTGAAGGCGGCCGGATGTAGTTGAAGTTGACCTTGTCGGGTTTGAGATCGTATTTCAGAAAATCGTACCACTCGAAGATCGTGTCCTGATTCGAATGCATGAAGCAGGTGCAGGTCTGCACGTCGAGCCGGCCGTACTCGCGTTTGATCGCTTGCAGTTGGCGCGCGGTGTCAATCGCGATGTCCCAAGAGCCGGGCTTCTGGCGAATCTTCTCGTGCTGCTCTTTCAAGCCATCTAGCCCTAGCGCGACCGTCACGTTCAGGTTCGGGCACTCTTCGAGCAGCCGCGTCACATCAGGGATGATGCGTTTCTGAATCTGTCCGTTCGACATGAGATAGACCGATTCGAGCCGGTTGTTCTCGTAGAAGGCGCGCACGATCTCAGGCAGGTCTTTACGCGTGAACGGCTCGCCGCCCGCGATGATCAAGACGCCGAGACTGCCGCCCAGCGTCTCCGAGATGCGCTGCAACTCGTGCGTCTTCATCTGCAACTTCTTACGCGGCCTATCGTCCAACTCTTCCGTAAAGAAGCAGTGCGTGCAACGCATGTCGCAGACCGACGTGACGAGGATATTCAAGAGCACGGGCGAGAAGGGCTGGCCCAGCGCCAGTTTCGCGTAACGCTTCAGCAATTCTTTCGTCGTGTAATCCATCGCTTCCCTTTATCTTTTATCCGTCCTGTCATGACCGCCCGCCCGCGCGGGTTGACGTTTAGTGATACGGCATTACAAGCAACAGTGTCAACGCGCGGCCAACGGCCAGACGAGCCGCCAGCACGTAGAGTTTGATGCGCGGGTTGCCGCCCCCGTAGGCTGGATTTTAACTGGACGTTGACGGGCAGCACTGACCCGGTGTTGCGGGCGGCGCGCCGATGGTTCTTTCCGGCAGCGATGCCATGCCCCCGCCACGCTGTTTACGCACAACGCGGCGGGGGCATGGCATCGCTGCTGCGGCGTAGGCGATTAACGTTCAGTACACTACTTTGAACCCGGCCGTGAGCTTGTTCAGATATTCAAAGTTCGGGGCGAGCCGACCGTTCTCGTAGGTCAGATTGAAGGTGTAATGCTTCGCCGGGTCGAAAGCGAAATCAAGCGCGGCCTTGCTGCGATGATGGAAGCCCCGTAACTGGCGCAACTCCACGCCGCTGTCAGTCGTGAAGCCAATGGTTTCGCGCTTGGCCAGATGCACGAGAGCTTCTTCGATGGTCAGCGTCGTCGGCAGCGCAAACGTGTTCCACTCGAACGTCGAGGCCAAACCCGCGTAGCTGCGGAAAATGCTATGCCGAGGCACGAAGACGCTCTTCCCCTTTTTACTGACCGTCTCGTTATTCACGTGGCCGCCGAAGTCGAAGGCGGCATACGGTACAAGCCGCCAGCCAAAGTTGAAAATCGTCTGGCTGGCAATCGCCTTCCCGTAATTAAGGTCGTTTTCCAGTATCTCGCGCTTCTTGCTCATCGTCGCGAGCCAGCGATGGAAGTTGAAATCGAACCGGACGCTGCCGAGTAGGTTCTTGCGTTTGAAGTTACGGTCAAACTCGGCCTTCGGCCCGACCGTGAACTCGACGTCGGAAGGTTTGTACCAAGGGGCCGTGCGCCAAGCATCCCACGCGCTCGGCCGCCGCCCGCGCTGATCCTTCTGCTGCGCCGTCGTCAAACGCGGCGCACCGTTCGCCGGCGGCGGGTTTAGCGCGAACACGTCTTCCAGAAACACGTTGCGGAAGTTCAGCGGCATAAGCACCACCGAGTTGTTCGACTTGGTCGAGCGCAAGCCCACGTCAATGGCCGCGGTCGGCTCCCACAGCCAATTCGTGTGCCCAACCTGATAGATGCGCTTCGGCACGACGTTCGCAGTCAAGGCGAACACGCCTTTCTGATGCGTGGCGGCGACCGACGCCAGACTCACGTCGAGGCGTCTGTCTTCCGGCTTCTTCGGTGGGCCGGCCAGCTCCACCGTCCCCTCGGCCCGCACTGACGCACCGGTTAAATCGGTGATGCCCGGATCGATGTACAGCACATGGCTCATGCCCTCCGTGAGTTTGCGATTGAGTTGCACGACGAAGAGTTGATCCGTCTTGCGCCGGACGGTGGCCGGGTACGTCTCTGTCTGTTGGGTCGGCACGCCGTTCTTGAGCCGGTAGAACGACCGCTGCACGTTGATGCCGGGCTGCACGTTGATGGGGCCGGTGCTGGTAATCAACAGCTCATCCAACTGCTTATAGGCGTTGGGCCCTTTGCTGATCATGGCAGTGGGCGCGCTCGCGGCGGCGGCGGCGCTGGTACTGAAGCGGAGCGTGAGCGCACCGCCGGCGGGCAAGTAACGGTCGATGCGTAAGATGAAATCCTCGTTCGCCGGGAGCGGGGCGTTGAATCTGAGCGTGAGCGCCTGACAACCTACGCCGCCGCACGCCGGCGCGGCGCTCGCGTCGAACAGATCGGAGCGCTCCGCGCTGACGATGCCGGGGCGGTCGGCCGGCTCAAGCTCGTGGAGCTGGTAGTTTTGCATCTGGGTTGCCGCACGCTGAACAAAGGCGGGCGGCAACGTCTGGCCGGCCGGCGCTACGATGTTAATCGTCTGCCGGTCGGGCGCGACCGAGACGGTCGGCTTGCCCTGCGCCGCGCAGCGCATGCACACCAGCAAAGCCAAGCCCATTAATACACAGGCGCTAATCAGTTGTCGCATCACTCACCCCCATCCGGCTGAGCTTCAAAATTAGCGAGCGCGTTCGCGCCGCACGGGTTCAGCCAGTCGTGAAGATTTTGTACGGTCTGCACAAAACCGCCAGTGACGAAGTGGCCCGCCTCTAACTCTTGCGCGTCTTGACAATTTTGCAGGAGGACATCCGCCTTAATCGCATTCAATAACCGCACGATGCCGTGCGGCTCGTAGGCCGGGCTGACGGGGTGCTTGAGCGCCCACAGACTCCGCAACCGGTCGCCCGGTTTATAGTCTTCTTCCAACGCTACCCACTGGTCGATGACGCGCGCGACGGCGTCAGATACTGTCGACATGTTTCTCTCCTTTCTTGTCCCAACAGGCCGGCCCGCTGCGTAAGCCCGCTCTGGCGGGCCGGAATTTGTTCTACTCTATATGATGGGCTAGGGTGTTTCGTTACATGAGGCGAGCCGGTCAGGCGGGCTACTCGCGAACTTTGATGCCGAGCGCGCGCATGCGCCGGTAGAGGTGGCTGCGATCCATGCCGAGCAGTTCGGCGGCCCGCGTGACGTTGCCCTCAGCTTCGCCGAGCTTCAGTTTAATGAACTCGCGCTGGTGCGCCTCGCTCGCGGCTTTGAACGAGGAAAATTTCGACGGCGTCAACGCGGGCGCTTCGCCGCCGAGCGGCGGTAGATCGCCCGCACCGACCCGTGCGCGCCCGTGCATGATGACGACGCGCTCGACCGTGTTGCGCAACTCGCGCACGTTGCCCGGCCATTGATACGCCATCAAGGCCGCCAACGCGTCCGGCTCAAACCGCTTGGGCTGCTTGCCGTAAGCCAGTGAGAAGCGCCGGTTGAAATGTTCGACGAGCAACGGCACGTCGGCGAGCCGATTGCGCAAGGGGGTAATTTCAAACGGGATGACGTTGAGCCGGTAGAACAGATCGGCGCGAAAATGGCCACGCTCGATCTCAAGATCGAGTTGCTTGTTCGTCGCCGCGATGACGCGCACGTCCACGTTGACGAGCGTGCCGCTGCCGACCGGCGCAAAGCGTTGCTCTTCGAGCACGCGCAAGACCTTCGCCTGCACGCGCTGGCTCATGTCGCCGACCTCATCCAGAAACAGCGTCGCGCCGTCCGCCAGCTCGAACTTGCCGCGCTTAGCCACGGTCGCACCTGTAAACGCGCCTTTCACATGCCCGAATAACTCCGACTCGATCAACTCTTCAGGGATCGCCGCGCAGTTCAACTCGACAAACGGCGCACCCGCCCGCCGCGACTGCGCGTGGATGGCCCGCGCCACTAACTCTTTGCCCGTGCCTGACTCGCCGTAGATCAACACCCGCCCGTCCGTCGGCGCGACCGATGCGATCTGCTTCCTGAGCGCCCGCATGGCGACCGATGCACCGACCATCTCGTACTCGCCCTGCGCCTGCGCCACGTGTTCCGCGTGCTCGCGTTCCAGCCGGCGCTGGCGCAGCGCGTTGCGCACAGTCAGAGTGATCTTTTCAATCGTGAGCGGCTTCTCCACAAAGTCGAACGCGCCTAGCTTCGTCGCACGCACGGCCGTCTCGATGTTGCTGTGCCCTGAGATCATCACGACCGCGCAGTCCGCACCCGCCGCACCGAGTTGCGCTAACGTCTCTAAGCCATCGATGCCCGGCAACCACACATCGAGCAGCACACAACCGAAGTTGCGCCGCTCCAGCGCCTTCAGACACTCCTCGCCCGACGCTACCGCTTCGACCGCGTAGCCTTCGTCTTCCAACACGCCGCGCAGCGTCTCGCGTATGCCGCGCTCGTCGTCAACGATGAGAATGGAATCAGACATGAAAAGGCAGATGTCAGATGCTAGATGCTAGATGCTAGAAGCAGTCTCATAAATACCCCGGATGGTGCGGCTGCTTCGATGTTCCTGAGAAACACGCAGTCTCTAAACGCTATCGGGTATTTATGAGACTGCTTCTAGTAGCTGTCTTTCACTAACATCTAATATCTAGCATCTGACATCTTGTTTGTTGTCTCTTCCGTGACCGGCAATTCAAGGATGAACTGTGCGCCGCGCGGGCGATTGGCTTCGGCGCGGATGCGCCCGCCGTGCTCTGTGATGATGCGCTGGACGATGGCGAGACCGAGACCTGTGCCGCGCCCGCGCGTCGAGAAGTAGGGCTGGAAAAGACGCGTATAGTCGGCGCGCGCGATGCCGTGCCCTGTGTCTACGACTTCGACCAACAGCAGGCTGCGTGCGGGGTCGTGCGCGGTGGCGACCGTGATGCGCTGGTCGGACGCGTCTTGCTCCGAGAGCGCTTCGAGGGCGTTGTCGATCAGGTTGACGAGGACGCGGCGCATCTGTTCTGCGTCGAGCATGGCTGGCGGCAGCGTGTGCGCGAGCCGCACATCGAGGCGGACGCCCTCAAGTCGATCTTCATAGAGCGCGACGGCTTGCCGCACCACTTCGTTCAAGTCTGCCGCTTCAAGGCGCGCGTGCGGCAGGCGCGCGAAACGCGAGAACTCGTCCACCATCGCCTTCAACCCTGCGACCTCACGCGTGATCGTCGCCGTGCATTCTTCGACCACGCGCGCGACGCGCTCGTGCTCGGCGCTCTGTTCTGCGCTCGCTGCGCCGTGGCCATTGGCTTGCACCGGACGTTGCTGCTCATAACCATTCCCTGCGCCGTTACCTTCCGTCTGGCCATTGCCGGCGCGGCGGAAGTGACGTGCGATGCGCTCGGCGGAGAGTTGGATTGGCGTAAGCGGGTTCTTGATCTCATGCGCCATGCGGCGCGCGACCTCGCTCCAAGCGGCGGCGCGCTGCGCGGCCAGCAGTTCCGATAAATCTTCGAGCACGAGCACGACGCCGCGCGCCGCGTGGTGGGCCGGCGCGCCCAAGGCGGTCGCCGTCAGCGCGACGGGCAGCCCCGCGGTGTCTGCGTTCGCGCCGCGCGCCAACTCCATCTGCCACGCCCCGCGCCCCGCGCGCCGTGCGCGTTGCAAGACGCGCTCAAGCACGGCGCAGTCTTCAGTCGTCGCTATTTCGTCAAGTGACGTACCCGGTGCGGGCGCTGACGCGAGCCGCAGCATCGAGAGCGCCGCCGCGTTGATCGTCGTGACGCGGTTCTGTTCGTCAAGCGAGATGACGCCGGTCGAGAGCGATTCCAACACGGTCTCGATGTAGTTGCGGCGCTCTGCAAGCGCGAGGTTTTTTTCGCGCAACTCGCCCGCGCCCGCTTCGATGCGGCGGCGGTTCTCTTCAAGCTGCGCCGTCATCTGGTTGAACGACCCGGCGAGCAGCGCCAACTCGTCCTCCGCCAGCGCCGTGACGCGATGCGCGAGGTTGCCGCGCGCGACTTCGTCCGCCGCCTCTGCGAGCGCGCGGATGGGCGTGCCGATGCCGCGCGCCAGATGGATCGCCGCCCACGTTGCGGCGAACAGTAGGAGCAGTGTGAGCAGCCCCAAGGTTGAGAGACCAAGCAGCCGCACTTTGCGTTGCTGCTTGCGTAGCTCCTCGAACCTGTCCGCGCCGGAGACGATCTTGTTAAGGTGCGAGTCGGCGCGTGTCTCGCGCGCGACAAGGAGCGCGCGGCCGTCGCCGAGCGACAACGCGTCCGCGACGATCCCTTCGGCGGTAGTTAAGGGTATGCGATCCTGCGCGCCATTTTGCAACCGCCAGAAAGCCGTCTTGAGCGCATCTGCCAGTTCTTTGCTGCGCTTAAAGTCAACACCATCACGGAAGCGCAGTTCGTCGCCGCCGTTCCCATTAGGCACGCCCAACGCCAACGCGGCGAAGTTTCCGTCGGTGAGTAAACGATCAAGCTCGGGCGGCGCAGCTTGATCGCTCGACGCGCGCTGTTGCGCGAATGCCAACGCGGCCATGCGCGCTGTTTCGTGCATGTTCTCGGCCTGCTGCGCGAGGTCTTCGTCGCGCGCGAGCCGCGCCTCACTGACTACGTCTTCGGGCACGCGCCCGAACATCTTTTCGAGCGTGCGATTAAAGAAGAGGTAGGAGAAGACGGCCATCGCCGCGATGGGCAGCAGGCTGACCGTGATGAAATAGACGACGAGGCGCGTCTTGATCTTCGAGCCGAGGATGCGCGCGCGCCGCTCGCGCCGGAGCTTCAAGAGGTTGCGCACGAAGATGAACGCGAAGACGATGAAGGCAACGAAGTTGAGCGACGACAACGCGTAGAGCGTCAGCGTGTCGGTGGCCGTATCGGGCGTGACCACTTCCCACAGCCCGAAGACTTGCAGCGCCACCAGCACAAACAAGAGCACCAGCACCAGCCCGCCCAGCAGCCAAGGGGCGCTGCGCCGCCTGACCGGCGGCTCAACTGACAAATCGATCTGTCTATCTGCGTGTTCGGCCATAAGCGGAGACGAAGTTTACCACGCGCCGCCACGCCCTCGCACACTTCATGCTCCCGCGCCATTAGACTTTCAGTTACAATCCGCCCGTCTTGTCAACAGCCTGAGCTTGATATCTTTGCTATGACACCACTCGACATCTTTCTCAACCGACACGACCGCCTGCGTAGCGGTTGGCGGTTTGCCGTCTTTGCGGCGCTGTACCTCGCCGCCGCCAGCGCCATCGCCGTTACCATTACCTTCTTGACGCGGATGACGCCTACAAGCGGCGCGCAGCCGCTCAGCCAGTTGCCCGGCTGGCTGGTCTATCTGCTGACCTTCTTGATCCAGTTCGTGCCGGCTGTGCTGCTCGGCTGGGGCTGCGGGCGGCTCTTTGAAGACTTGCCGCTCAGCGCGCAAGGCTGGACGACGCATCGCGGGTGGCTGCGCAACTTTCTGCTCGGCTCGCTCATCGGCGCGGCTGCGCTCGCGCTTGCGGCGCTCGTCGGCACAATCTGCGGCGGCTTTCATTACAGTCTGACGACGACGCTCGCCAGTAGTGCTTTCATCAAAACGTTCTTCGGCGCGTGCGGCGTCTATGTGCTGCTCGCCGCCGGTGAAGAGGCGCTGTTTCGCGGCTACCCTTTGCAGACGATGCTGCGCTCGCTGCCCTTCCTTATCGCCGTCTTGCCGACATCGTTGATCTTCGCCGCCGGTCATTTCGCCAACCCGAATGTGCCGCACAACTACTTGCTCGCCATCCAGTTCGTGAACACGGCGCTCGCGGGCGTCTGGCTCTCCATCGGCTACTGGCGCACGCGCAGCATGTGGCTGCCGCTAGGGTTGCATTGGGCTTGGAACTGGACGATGGGATCGCTCTTGGGCTTGCCCGTGAGCGGCATCACGAGCCTGACGCGTGCGCCGTTGTTGCGCGCGACCGACCGCGGCCCCGTCTGGCTCACCGGTGGCGCATACGGTCTCGAAGGTGGTCTCGCTTGCACCCTTGCGCTCGTCATCGCCATCATCTATCTCTGGCGCACGCGGCTGCTCAAGCCGGTTGCAGAGTTACGGCGTTACACTGATGGCGAACAACCGAAGGCGGCGACGTATGGCGACATGGACGAGTCAGCTATCAAACAAATTGTATGAAGGCCATTTTTCCTGTTCTCTTCGCGACTTACGGAGCGGTGTTTCTCGCCGAGATCGTCGGCGATAAATTGCTCTACACAACCGGCGTGTTGGCCACGCGCTACCGCACCGCGCCGGTCATGTTCGGCATGGCGTGCGCGTTCATGTTGAAGATGGCGGTGGCCGTCCTTGTCGGTAAGGCCATCTCCACGCTGCCGCGCGCGTTGGTCGCCGCGATCACGGCGGCGAGCTTTATCGGCGTGGCGTTCGCGCTCTGGCGTAAGCCGGCTAAGACTGGTGCAGCGAAAGAACAGCACACGGCCTCGAAGGCGGCGCTCGTCTCCTTCGCCACCATCTTCTTATCAGAGTGGGGCGACGTGGGTCAGATCACGGCCGCCACTATGGCGGCCCGTTATAACTTGCCGCTGGTGGTTTGGGTGGGTGCGGTCAGCGCCATGATCACAAAGGGCGCGCTCGCGGCCTCGGTCGGCACAGGCGTGCGCAGGTGGATCGTCGAACGCGTCTCGCCGCGCATCGTGCGCTATTGCGGTGTGGGCTTGCTGCTCCTGCTCGGCTTGCTCTCGGTCGTGGAAATAATGTCAGGAGGTCATTAGCGCGCCTGCATGTCGGCTAAGAACCTGAAGGTCACAGCCCAAGAGCACTCGGCCGCCATCAAGTTCATCGTCTGCTTCGGCTTCGTCAGCCTGTTCGCGGACATGACCTACGAAGGCGCGCACAGCATCATCGGGCCGTACTTGAAAGACTTAGGCGCGACGGCTACACAGGTTGGCATCGTCGCGGGCTTGGGCGAGATGCTGGCCGCTTCCCTACGCCTTTTCTCCGGTCGCCTCGCCGACCGCACGCGCGCCTACTGGCTCATCGCCACGCTCGGTTACGTCTTGAACCTGCTCGTCGTGCCGACGCTCGCGCTCGCGGGCAACTGGCAGGCAGCGGCACTACTTGTCGTCGTCGAGCGCACAGGCAAGAGTCTGCGGGGCCCGGCGCGCGACGTGTTGTTGTCCGAAGCGACAGATATGGTCGGACATGGGTTTGGTTTTGGCGTGCACGCGGCCTTCGATCAAGCGGGCGCGATGTTGGGACCGTTGTTGGTGGCCGTGTCGGTGGCGCGCTCACATCAATTCGGCCCAGCGTTCTGGTGGCTCGCGCCGTCGGCGGCCGGCGCATTTCTCGCGCTCGTCGTGGCCCGCGCTTTTCGACCGCGCCAAGCGCCGCCGCCGCCGCGCCGGATCGAGCAGACCGTACCAAAAGTTTTTTGGCCTTACGTGGCCGCGGCCGGACTACTCGCCTGCGGGTTCGTCGATTTCCCGTTGCTCGCTTACCACTTGCAGAAGAACGCCCTCGCCGCGCCAGCCACGATCCCTCTGCTCTATGCCGGCGCGATGGGCGTGAACGGACTGGCGGCATTGATCTTCGGCCGGCTCTTCGACCGCTACGGCATACAGGTACTCACGTTCGGGATTCTCGTCTCGCTCATGGCCTTGCCGCTTGGTTTTCTGGGCGGGACGGCGGGCGTGATCGCGGGCGTCGCTTGCTGGGGCACGGGGCTGGGCGCGCAGGACGCAACCTTGCGCTCAGGCATCGCGCAGGTCGTCTCGATGAACAAGCGCGGCAGTGCCTTCGGCTCGTTCAACGCCGTCTATGGCGTCATGTGGTTTCTCGGTAGCGTTGCGATGGGCCTGCTTTATGATCGCTCAGTGCTGGCGCTCGTCGTCTTCGGCGTCATCGCACAACTGGCCGCCGCAGCGCTGTTCCTGTATCTGCGTCGGCCGTTGGCCGACGCAGTGAGCGCGCGCAACGCTTAATGCCCAGAGCGCAGGCTATTGTTTTTGCGCTGAATCGAAATATAATCGACTCTGAAGTTTACTTCTCAACTCAAAATGCAACTTCTCGGATTAAGAGCAAAACCGTTTTTGAAGTGGGCAGGCGGAAAGACCCAACTTTTGCCGGACATTCAAGAATTACTGCCACCAGAGCTTGGACAAGGAAAAATCAAACGCTATATCGAACCGTTCGTCGGCGGCGGCTCAGTCTTTCTCTTCCTAGCGCAGTTCTACGAACTGGAAGAGATCATTATCTTTGACATTAACCCTGAATTACTCGTCGCCTATCAAACCGTGCGTGAAGATGTCGAGGGGTTGATTGAGCATTTGGCGCGCTTGAAGAAAACTTTTCTTTCGCTGCCCGACACAGAACAAGCTGACTTTTTCTACAAGCAAAGAGATTCATTCAATGAAAATCGGAGCGAGATCGCGTTCCCGCATTTTCAAGCAAGTTGGATTCGCCACACGGCGCAGTTTATTTTTTTGAATCACACATGCTTTAACGGCTTATATCGAACGAACTCGAAACTTGATTTCAATGTGCCGTTTGGTAAGTACAGGAATCCGGGTATTTTTGATGAATATAATCTCCGCGCCGTTTCTCATATCTTACAGAAGGTCAAAATCATGCGCGGCGATTTTGACCTTTGCGAGGAATGGGCGGACGCAGATACCTTCATCTATTTTGATCCGCCGTATCGCCCCATCAGCAAAACCGCCAGCTTCAGTTCTTATTACAAAGCCGGGTTTGGCGATGACGAACAGAAACGCCTTGCCGCGTTGCTCCGACGACTCGATGGCAAAGGCACAAAATTGATGCTGTCAAACTCAGACCCGAAAAATGAGAATCCAAACGATGAGTTTTTCGATGAACTTTATAGGGGTTTTCGCATTACGCGTGTTAAAGCAACACGGGCCATAAACTCGAACGGCGCAAAACGCGGTCAGATTTCTGAACTCATCATTACCAACTATTGACATGGAAGACCCGCAAACAATTAAGGCAGAGGTTATCGAAAAACGCGCCAGAGATCGCGCTTGGCGTCAAATTTTTGAGACCTACAAATTGCAAGAACATGATTTCGATATTGCGCCGTTTTCGATCACCGCCGCGCAGATCAAAGAGGCAACGCGGCATCTTGAAACGACGGGTGGGCGCGAAGTGCGGATTTTGTGCAAGCAAGACACACGCGAAAGTCGCCCACGAGTTTTTCAAGAAAGAGGCTTGTTCATTTTGCCGACGCGCAACGGCATCTATTCAATCATCAAAGGCGAAGGTTACATTGATATTCCTCCTGTGGCTGCGACAACTGATATTTACAACTCCAAACTTGATTTTCCGCTTGATACGGTAAAAATCGGTAACTCGGAGATGCAACATCTTGATTTTGCCTACGCCACAAGTTTGATCCGTACATTTTTGGAAGACAATAGTCTGGTTTTAACGATTCGCGGCAGAAAATATACGCCCGATGTGGGTTTTCGCTTCTTTGTTGGCAAACATCAGATTGAAGTCCGAAGCGTGCAAACAGAAGTTGACGCGGGATATGAAGGTCGTAAGCAGGTGGTTCTGATTGAAGCTAAAGCGACCGGTAACAGAAACACGATTATCCGCCAGCTTTATTATCCGTTTCGACAATGGCAACACCACACCACCAAGAGCGTCCTTACGGTGTTCTTTGAAAAACTTGGTGATACTTATTCACTTTGGCAATTCCAGTTTCGTAATGTCTCCGATTACAACTCAATCGAACTCACCAAGGCCCAAAGTTTCGGGATTGTCGGAAATGTTTGAAGCGGTAAACTTCTACCAGAAAAGCGCGGAGACTTCCGCGCTTTTCTGTTTCTCAATCTTCCTAGAATTACCGCTCGGCAATCGGTACGTATGTCAGATCGCGTGGGCCTATGTATTCGGCGCGCGGGCGGATGAGTTTATTGTTGGCGTATTGTTCGAGGATGTGGCCCGTCCAACCACTGATGCGGCTGACGGCGAAGATGGGGGTGTAGAGATCGAGCGGGATGTCCATCATGTAATAGGTCGAAGCGGAATAGAAATCGACGTTCGGGTACATGCCCTTCTCGCGGTGCACAATCTCTTCGATGCGGCGCGAAATCTCGTACCACTTTGTCTCGCCCTTGCGCTCGCCCATCTCTTTGGAGAACTTGCGCAGGTGTGTGGCGCGCGGGTCTTCAGTTTTGTAAACGGCGTGCCCGATGCCCATGATCTTACGCTTCTCGGCGAGTGCCGCCTGCACATAACTTTCGGCGCGCTCAACCTCGCCGATCTCAAGCAGCATCTTCATCACGTTCGTGTTCGCGCCGCCGTGGAGCGGCCCCGCGAGCGCGCCGAGCGCGGCCGTGACCGCGTTGTACATGTCGGCGAGTGTGCCGGCGACGACGCGCGCCGTAAACGTCGAAGCGTTCAACTCGTGGTCAGCATGCAGGATCAGACACACGTCGAAGATGCGCGCCGCACGTTCGGCGGGTAATTCACCCTTGAGCATGTAGAGAAAGTTGCTGGCGAGGTTGAGTTCTGACTCAGGCGCGATTAACTCTTGGCCCTGCCTAAGGCGCTCGATGGCGGCGACGATGACGGGAAACTGCGCGGTCAGACGCGTCGCCGTGCGCAGCGCGCCCGCGCGCGAAGTGTCCCGCGCGTTCTGGTCGTAGAAGGCGAGCGCGGAGATGGCCGTGCGTAGCGTGTCCATCGGCTCGGCCGTGCGCGGAAATGAGCGCATCAGGTCTAAGACCTGCGGCGGCACTTCATAGCTTGCGCCGATTGTCTGCTTCAGTTCGTCAAGCTCGGATTGGTTTGGCAAACGTCCATGCCAGAGTAGGAAGACGACCTCCTCGAAGGTCGAATGCGCGGCCAGATCGTGTATGTTGTAACCCTGATAGATCAGCTCGCCGCGCTCGCCGTTCACGTCGCCGATTGAGCTGCTCGCGGCCACGACGCCGCGCAAGCCCGCCCCGCCCGCATCCTTCGCCGCGCTCCGAGCCGCAACCGCGACCTCTTTCGCATTGTCCATTGTGTCAATCCTTGTTGTGCGTAATGCAGCGAAGATAGCAAAGAGGTTGGCGCGAGACAAGCGGACAAGATCGTGAACCGTGCATCGTCAATCGTGAACAGATAAAAACCCTCTGCTTCTATTCACGATTTACGATTTACGAGTCACTAACACGACTTGCTGCCCGCGCTGGACACCGAGCAGGCGTGCGGCGGAGTCGCGCGCGGCCGCGATCTCCAGAAAGCCGGCGCTGCCCCAGAGGGCGAAGATTTCGCGCGGCCCGAAGCTGCCTTCCGTGAAGAAACGACGGAACGAGCGGACGTAGTGTGCGCCCACCTGTATGACTATGCCCCGCGTGATTATTTCATCCGGCAACTCCGCGCGCGTGATGTTTGTAATACAGTTCCCGAACCGATCTATGTGAATGATCGCAGCCAAGATCGTGTCGTTATCGACCGGTGTGGGCGTGAGCGGCGCAAGGCGCACGAAATCAGTAATCTGTACACCCAAATCTGCGGGCGGCACACCGTTCAGCAGCGCGCCCGCGACCGGCGCGAAGATGTCGCGCCCGTGAAAAGTGCGGCTCACCGCCGGGCGAAAATATTTCTCATTCGTCAGATGAAAGACCCGCACTTCGCCCTCACGCTCGCAGACGTAGCTGAGCAAGCCGTTGTCCGGCCCGACGAAATAAAAGCTGCGCGCGCTGACGAGCAAAGGCCGCCGCATAGAGCCGACGCCCGGATCGACCACCGCAACATGTACGGTCTGAGGCGGGAAGGTGTGATAAGCGTTAAGCAGCGTGAACGCGCCCTCCGCGATGTCGTGGGGCGCAATCTTATGTGTGAGATCGACTACTTGCGCGTGCGGGCTAACAGCCAACAGCGCGCCCTTCATCGCGCCCACGAAATAGTCCCGCGCGCCGAAGTCGGTTAGGAGAGTGGCAAGCATCAAGAAGTTTAGAGTCCGGAGAGTCTAGAGAGTCAAAAGCGTTTAGACTTTGACTCTCTAGACTCTCTGGACTCTCCGGACTCTCTAGACTGTTATTGAATCCGCGTGTCCGTCGATGTGCGCAGCACTAATTCAGTGCCGGGTTCGAGGTGTATGTCGCCGCCGCGCGAGGTGACGACACCGGCCGTGCCGACGCCCGCGCCGATGATCGCGCCGATGGCCGCGCCTCTGCCGCCGCCCGCAATCGCACCGATGACCGCGCCGATGCCTGCGCCCGCGCCGACCTTCGTCACGTCGTCCTTCGTGCTGCTGCCGCCGCGCACGCCGCCCTCGGAATCAACGTCGCCCACGCCCGTACCCGTCTGGCGCACAACCTCTACGACCTGCGCGTTGAGGTTGGCAAAGCGTCCGTCGGGCAGACGTATCTGTTCGATGTCGAGTTGCAATTCGGCCGAGCCTTTGACCTTGCCGGGCCGCCGGACGCGCGAGACGCGCCCGCTTACTGTCGCGCCCGCAAACTGCGCCGGCTCGATGACGCGCGCATCAAAACGGTCGCCGCGCTGCGTCGCGTCTGTGGTCAGACGTGTCTGCAACTCGACGCGCAGGTTCGTGCCCTGCGGAATCTGGATCGGGCCGCTCAAATCGGCCGGCGGGACATTGCTGCTGTTGCCGCCGCTCCGATCACTTGAATCGCTGCTGCCGCGCCCACTGTCGCTCTGCCCCGTGCCGGCAGTTGAGCCAACCCCGACGTTACTATTGTCTGCGCTGCTTGCGCCGCGCCGCCCGAGACCGGATGGCACGGTGGAATCGAAACCGCGCTGCTCGAAGCCGGCGTTATAGCCAAGCTCGTAACCCTGCTGATAGCCGTCGCGATAGTCTTCGAGCGTGCCATAGGCCGCGACGTAAGCACGGTCGGCGCGCTGATAGTCATCCTTGCCGCGATAATCGCGCGTGGCGCGTGCGAGTTGATCACGCCAGCCGGACTGGTAACCGTCGGAATAGCCGGTGCGATAGCCACGCTCCAGAGCGTTCTGCTGTTGTGTGGCTGTGCCGGCGTCACCCGCGGCCGCGCGCACGTTTAGCGACGCACTAAGGGGGAACGCGGCGATGGCGCAGGCCAGCGCGCACGAGGCGAAGAGCAAGCGTGTAGGGGTCTGCATAATTTCATCTCTCCTTGAATGTGTGTTGGGCCGGATGCCAGAGCGCACGAGGCGGCGCATCAGTTATCATCTAAAGACGAACACCAACGCGCACATGCTAACACCGAACGAGCGACAGCGGCACAAACTTTTCGTCTCCTTGACGCACAACGAGTGCCAGCCTAGACTCGCACCAATCCGCTGCGGGCGTTCAAGTAATCAGGGGAAAGCCGGTCGCGCGCCCACACGCCGGGATGTTTGCAAAGTTTGGGATGGTTTGGGAGCGTTTGCCCGTTGTCCGCAATTATTCAGGGAGAATTGTTTATGCTCAAACCCGTCCTGCTCCTGCTCTTTCTCATCTGCTCCATCACGGTTGCCCAACGTTCGCACCCTACTGCTACCGAGCAGGCGCACCGGCAATGGCTGGAAGAGAGATATAAAGAAGCCACTTCGATTACGGCAGGGATGACATATGCCGATCTGGATAAACTGTTCATTATGGACGGCGGGCTACAGCCGATGCTGCCTGAGCGGTTCGTCTTGAAAAGCTGTGACATGATAAAAGTTGATGTTCAATTCGACGTGCCGAAGGGCGTGAGACCTATAATCTTGCCGGAAGGGTTGCGTCAAGTTGCGGTTGGCGGCGCGCACCCGACAGATGAAAGTGACTTTCGGTATGTGCCCGACGGACAACTGAAGATTAAGAGTATCTCCAGACCTCATCTTGAACACATGAGTCTTGATTGAGCAGATTTGAATTGTTGAAGGCAGACTGATGCGCAGAGTTTACTTGGATAACAGTGCGACGACGCCGGTTGACCCGCGCGTGGTCGAGGCGATGCTGCCGTACTTGACGGAGAAGTTCGGCAATGCGTCGAGCGTACACTTCTTCGGACAAGAAGCGCGCGGGGCGATTGATCGCGCGCGCCGTGAAGTGGCAGCGTTAATTAACGCGCGTCCGAACGAGGTTGTCTTTCTCTCCGGCGGCACGGAGGCGAACAATCTGGCCATACGGGGCTTGTGCGAAGCACACGCCGAACACGGGCGGCACATCATCACCTCGGCGATTGAGCATTCATCCGTGCGCGGCATTTGCGACGCACTGGAGAAACGCGGTTGGGAGGTGACGCGCCTGCCTGTCTACGACGACGGCATCGTGCGCGTGGCTGATGTGCGCGCGGCTCTGCGCTCAGATACAGTGCTCATCACCATCATGCTCGCCAACAACGAGATCGGCACGCTCCAACCTGTCACGGAGATCGGCGCGCTCGTGCAGGCCGCGCGCGCGCGCGGGCACAAACACCTCTGGCTGCACACGGACGCGGTGCAAGCGGCCGGGCGGATGGTGGTTGATGTCGAGACGCTTGGCTGCGACCTGCTCTCGCTCTCGGCCCACAAGTTGAATGCGCCGAAAGGCATCGGCGCACTCTTTGTCCGGCGCAGTGTGCGGCTCACACCGCAGAACGTCGGCGGGCATCAGGAACGCGAACGCCGCGCGGGCACAGAAGCGGTCGCGTTCATTGTCGCCTTCGGCAAAGCGGCTGCGCTCGCGCGCGAAGAGTTGCCGCAACGCGTCGCGCACCTACAGCGTCTGCGTGATCGCTTCGAGACCGGCGTCGCCGCGATTAGCGACATCGTCTATAACGGTCGCCGCGACGCGCGGCTGCCGCACCTGTCGAACATCTCGTTCCGCTTCATCGAAGGCGAAGGTCTCTTGATCAACTTGGACATGCAAGGCGTCGCCGTCTCGACCGGCTCGGCCTGCTCCTCCGGCTCGCTCGAACCCTCGCCCGTCATCCGCGCGCTCGGTCGCACAGACGAACTCGCCCGCGGCTCGATCCGTTTCAGTCTCGGCAAAGACACAACCGACGCCGACATCGACTACACACTCGAAGTCCTGCCCCGCGCCGTCGCATCACTGCGCCGCCTCTCGCCGCTCTATCAACAAGCGCTGGCGGAACAGGCTTGCGCGCCAGCATAATTCCCAAGTCTCAAGTCTCAAGTCCAATGTCCCATGTCCCACGTCTAAAATTGAACCTTGAGCCTCTGACTTGGAACTTTGAACTTGAGACTTGGAACTTGAGACTTGAGACTTGATTCGTGCCCTATTCCGCCGCGCTCCAAGACCATCTCGCGCACCCGCGCAACGCCGGCGCACTCGCGGACGCCAACGCCGTCGCCGAGTTGACCAACCCGGTCTGCGGCGACCGTCTGCGCCTCTCGCTTCGCATCAACAACGACCACATCGAAGCCGCACGCTTTCTTGCCTACGGCTGTCCCCCGACGCTCGCCTGTGGCTCCGCGCTCGCTGAAATGATCGAAGGCTTAACGACCAACGAAGCCGCCGCGCTCACACGCCAAGACCTCGCGCGCGCCCTCGATGGTCTGCCCGCGCGCAAAACCCACGCCGCCGCGCTCGCCATCGAGACGCTCCAAGCCGCTTTAATGTCGTTATAGGCTGGCGCTCCGACCCGGTGCTATACTGCGCTCGCCTCTGGTCGTTAGGAGATGCTTATGTCTCACCAAGCGAAAACATACATCACGCCCGCAGAGTATTTGGCGCTTGAGCGACAGGCCGAACACAAAAGCGAGTATTACGACGGCGAGATATTCGCCATGACCGGGGCGAGCCAAGAGCATAATCTGATCACGGTCAACGTCGTTTCGGAGCTTCACGCCCAACTGAAAAAGCGCAATTGCCAAACCTATGCGAACGACATGCGCGTCCGCGTTCCAGCGACCGGACTCTACACCTACCCTGATGTAGTCGTCGTCTGCGGCGAGCCGCAACTTGAGGACGAGCATCTCGACACGCTGCTCAACCCTGTGCTGATCGCCGAAGTTTTGTCGAAATCCACCGCCCGCTACGACCGCACCGGCAAGTTCAGCGACTACCGCTCGATCTCTTCCTTCGCCGAATACCTGCTCGTCGCGCAGGATGAGTACCGAGTCGAGCACTACACAAAACGGGCGGACGAGCGCTGGCTGCTCACCGAGTACCGCGCGCTGGCAGAGGTGCTCGAACTTGGCTCAATCCAGTGTTCCCTATCCCTGAAGGAAATCTACGACAAGGTTTCCGTTCAATAGCTCTGCTGCCCTCTACTCAAACCCGCAAGCAAAGGAGTCCCCCACATGCCCCGCCTGCCGAGACATCTCGCACTCGCCGCATTGCTATTGTATTTACCTATCTCCGCGCCTAGAGCGATGGTGCAGGAGCGCGAGCCGTCGCGCGAGCCAATCCTGCGCATCGAGACGGGAATGCACACTGCACTCATCTGGAGGACTAGCGTGGATGCAGCGAACCGTTATCTGGTGACGGCTTCTGAAGATAAGACAGTTAGAGTGTGGGAGTTGGCGAGCGGGCGACTGCTGCGCGTGATTCGCGTTCCCATCGACGCTGGCAATGGGGGCAAACTCGCTGCTATCGCTATCTCGCCCGATGGCAACACCATCGCCGTTGGCGGGTTCACTAGATTTGAGTGGGAGAAAACCCATTCTATTTACCTATTTGATCGAGAGAGCGGCAGACTCATCAAACGCATTGGCGGACTACTCAATGCCGTCTTATACCTGGTCTATTCACCTGACGGGCTTTATCTGGCGGCCACGCTTGCTGAGGGTGGAGTGCATGTGTATGCGGCGACAACCTATACTCAAGTCGGGGCGGACATTGATTACCCCGCTCTCAGCGTCGGAGCGGATTTCGACCAAGCAGACCGGCTGGTGACGACTTGCCTTGACAACTACATTCGGCTCTACTCACCACCTCACGACGGTTCATTACGCTTGCTTGCCAAAAAGAAAGCGGTAGGCGGCAAACAACCTTACGCCGTAAGATTCTCGCCCGATGGGTTGCGGGTCGCGGTAGGTTTTGAGGATTCGATGAAGGTCGCGGTGCTATCAGGGCGAGACTTATCAATGCTTTATGCTCCTGACATATCGGGCATCAACAAGGGTAATTTAAACAATGTCGCATGGTCAGCAGACGGTAGCACGCTCTACGCGGGCGGGGACTCGTCGGACCCCAACGGCAATTATTTCATTCGAATTTGGTCAGATAGCGGGCAGGGAAATTACCACGACACAGTGGCAGCGACTAACTATATCACGCACATCCTGCCGTTACGGGCCGGAGGTGTCGTTTATGGCGCTGGCGACCCAGCCTTCGGTGTGCTGGATGCGAGCGGGAAGCGCCAACTGTTCAGCAGCGGTGCGAGTGCTAATTACCGAAACAACGAGCAAGGCTTCCTGCTAGCAGCGGATGGGATGGGCGTTGCATTTGGCTACGAGCAATTTGGCAGATCGCCTGCACGGTTCTCGCTGGCGGCGCGGCAGTTGGATACGACTGGGTCAGTAATGAATAGACGGCCGGCAACCAGACGCCGACGACCGCCAAGCCGCAGACCGTGCCTGACTTTCCGGTGGCGCTGAAGCATTAGCGACTGGCGCACGATTAAATCGCAAAGGGCACAGAGAGAAGGCCGCAAAGAACGCAAAGGATTGATCTGAATACTCAGATCAATCCTTTGCGTCCTACCCGGCCCTCTCTGTGGCCGTTGGGGTTAAAGTTCTCGCGCCGCTACTGCGGCATCTTCTCCCGTTGCATGCGGAACTCGCGCTTTTCGGGGCCGGGCTGCTTGATCTCGAAGTCGGCGGGCACTTCAAAGAGGCTGTGCGCCGGTTCGCTGCGGTTGATGTTGGTCAGGCGATAGGTCGTCTCGCCGAAGCGCGGGTCGCTGTGCTTGGTCATGACGACCGTTTGCAGTTCCGGCGAGTACCAGCGCTCGGTCACGATGTTGATGGGGCGCTCGTTGCCCATCGTGCCCGCCGGGATCGTCACCGTCACACGCGTGCCGTCCGCCGCGACGCCTTCGATTGTTTGCCGCCCCAGAGATTCTTCCGCCTCCGGGAATTTCGGCGGCAGCGGCGGCTCAGGGCGCAGCGGCTCGCCTTCCTTGCGATCCATCACAAAGCTGAAGCCGATCGTGCCGTTCACTTTCGCCGGCTTACTGTCAACGACGGTCGGCTTGAAGACCCACTGCCGCGCGGCGTCAACGGCTGCTTGCTGCAACAGAGGATGACCGGAGATGGCGCGCGCAGAGGCGACGTTGCCCTGCTCGTCGATCACGACCTGCACGGTCACATTGCCTTGCGCGCCGGCCGCCCGCGCGATGGGCGGATATTCAGGCTCCACGCGCTTGGTCGCTTCGTGGCGCAGCGCGCCCGGCGGCGGCGGTTTCGGCGGCCCTTCGCCCATGCCCATAGGCGGCGGCCCCATAGGCGGTTCTCCGGGTGGCGGCGGCCCGATCTTTTCCGGGCGCGTCGTAGTGAAGGCGTAGGCATACATCATCCCTTTGCGCGCGATGTGTGTGCGCGTATCGAGCGTGTAGTTGACACCGGCCACGGGGTCGTTGATAAAGATCAGGCGGGGCGCGTCGCTGCCGGTGGCGAACGGGCCGACGTTATTCATGTCCTGCTCGCGGCGCATGCGTCCTTCGCTGTCGCGATAGAGCAGCGTCGTGGACTTGCGCACGATGCGGTTGCCGTCCGCGAGCGTCTGCACGGACTCGTTCACGGCCTCGGCCGAGTAAGGCGCGCCCTTGACAACCTTCCCTTCGAAGTTCATCTCCGACGAGATGAAACTGAAGCTGTTCCCTTCGAAGGTGACTGCACCGCCCTCACCCGACCGGGTGATCACGAGATTGCCTTGGCCTTCCGGCTCGCCGCCCGGCGGCATGGTTGTGACCACCACGCGCCCGCCCCCACGTTTTTCCGGCGGCGGCATCTTCTCCTGCGTCTGCGCGAGCGCGCCCGCGCCGTTCAGCAACAAAACGCACAGGCAGCACAACGACAACAACACTTGTCCTCTTCTCTTCATCACGACCTCCATTCAAGTTGAACACGAAAGAACTCGACTGCTAACGCACCAGCCGGATCGCGCGGACGAGACCATCTTCGCCGAGCAACACGTCGGCCCTAATCGTTTCCCCGACCCGCGCAGGGTCTAGCGGCAACCCCAAAGAGGCCGCCGCCGAGCGCGGCAACTCGACACGCACCAACTGCCCGCTCGTCAGCGGCGGTGCGCCGCCCGCGACGAGCGGCACAAACTCCGTCACGCTCTCTGCTACGTCTGCGTGCCCGACCACGACCATCTCACCAACTGATCCGACCGTCGTCTCCAACACGCGCGGCGGCCCGGCCGATTGTCTGTGGTTCACGTGCACTGTGCCGCCGCGTCGATGTCGATCTGTTTGCGCCGGGACTGCGCCAGCCGCGATCTGTTCTTGCCTGTCGCGTCCCTCAGCCGGCGGCGCGCTCACGGTTTGCGGCTGCGGCGCAGGTATGGTGGGCCGTGTCGGCGCGCTTACTGTGGCCGTTTGCGTCTGGCGCTGCGGGGCGTGGCTTGTGAAGCGGAGCGCAGCGACGACGAGCAGCACCACAGCGGCGGCGATTGCTAATGGGAGCCACGCGCGGCGCGGCCAGAGCCGACTTATTAATGGTTGGACATGTGTTGGCGAGGCCGTCCGATTGGCTGCGTGCGCCGCACTCTCTGCGTGCGCGCGAAACGCGGCCAGCAGCGCGGCTTCAACGTGCGCGGGCGCGGCGACCGCAACATCCTGCGCGGCGACGGCGCTGAGCGCTGCGGTCACAAACTGTTCTGCGCTCAGCCGCGCGGCGCACTGCGGGCAGTCATCGAGATGGCGCAGCGCGTCCGTGCCTAACGGCTGGGCCTGTGCGCGGGCTTGTTCTAAGATCAATGTTTCAACTTGCTGACAGTTCATGCGCAACACCTCTTCGCTTCAACTTCAGCCTGCGCGGGGCGCAGTGCGCGCAGACGTTCGCAGAGCAGCGCCCGCCCACGCGCCAGACGCGAGCGCACCGTCCCCACAGCGCACGTCAACGCTTCCGCCGCCTCCGCATAACTCAACTCGTGCAAATCACACAATACGATCACCTCACGATAATGTGCCGGCAACGCCAGCACCGCTTGTCGCACAGTCTCGACCGTTTCGCGCTGCGCAAAATCGGCGAGTGGATTGTGCGGTGCAACGGAGGACGCGCTGGGCGCATGTCCATCCTCATCCTCTGCTGCCAGCGCGACGAACGCGCGCTCCTTCTCCAACCGTCTGAGCACCTGTCGCCGCGCGATGCCATACAGATACGCCGCCAGTGGCCCGCGCGTTGGCTCATAACGTTCCGGTTCGCGCAAGAGCGCCATGAAAGTCTCTTGCGTCACATCTTCCGCGACCGCCGCCGACCCAGACATCTGCCACGCGAAGCGATAGATCGCGCCCTGTCGCCGCCGGTAGAACAGCGTGAAAGCGTGCTCGTCGCCCGCCGAGGCGAGTCGCCACAGTTCTTCGTCGGTGGTCTGAGGAGACGCCTTCATCATTCGCTGACAGCCGTCAAAGGTAATTCAGATCAAGGGCAAGAAAAGTTCCAGAAAGCTTCTTTGCGGCTTTTTGCAGGCAACGGACTCTAGACAAGCAGGCGGGGCACGGTTGCGATCTATTTGGCTTTAGGCGGCGCGGCTTGGGTTATGCTGTAACCGGCGCGCGTGATGACCGTGCGCTTCTCCGCGCCCGGCTTGTCGGCGAGTTTCACCTGCACCTTGCGATACTTACTATCGTCCGTTTGGAGCGTAGGTCTATATTCGATGACGTACTGTGTATGCAGATCGCGTTGGATGGCCGCGACAGCGGCCTGCAATTGTTCAACAGTCTCCGGATAGAAGACGCGCCCGCCCGTCTCTTTTGTTAGCGTATCCAACAAGCCGACAGCTTTCTGCCGCGAGTCTTTTTGGGCAGACATACTTGTGCCCAACTCCTGCACCAGCCCGATGGCAAACACTTGCACATCAGTGGCCCGCAAGTAATTCAGCAACTCTTCAAGTTTGTAATGACTCTTCCGGTCGGCCCCATCCGTCACGAGCACAAGCGCACGGCGACGCCCAGCGCCGCGCTGACTCTCGTCGGCCACGTAACGAGCGGACACATAGACAGCATCGATCACCGCCGATTGTCCACCCTCAACGTACAACTCATCAAAGGCGTTCAGCAGCCGGGCCTGATTCGAGGTGAAGTCCTGTACCCGCTCAATGTTGTCGCTACTGACGAACCGCACGACGGCGGTCTCGTCTTCCGCGCGATTGCCCGTGACTATGCTTGCGGCCGCGCGTCCCGCCACACCTAATTGACTACGCATCGAGCCGGTATTGTCCATCACCAACGCATAACTCACCGGCATCGGCTCGTGCATGAATGAAAGAATCTTGTGCGCTTCGCCCTCTTCAAGCACCTGAAAGTCTTCCGCCCGCAGATCAGTGACGGGCGCACCTTTATTGTCTAGCACCAGCACGTTGAGCTTAACTTTTAACGGCTTGGGGTCAGAGATTGGTTCAGCGTCAGCCGGCGGTGGTGCGGGCGCGGGGTTCTGTGCGAGCGCAAGCGCGGCGCAAAAGAGGAAACTCAAGAACAGGATCGAGCGGTTGAGTTTACGCGTGGTCATGATGCGTTTACTCCTGTGCTTGCTGGTGTGCGACGCACGGCGTTAAGGCACGACGCGCGGGCGTGTGCCTGACGGCAAGCTTGGGTTCTTGCCGTTGTGATATTCGGGGCCGCAGTAGCGGCGCGGCTCTGTGCCGATGGTGAATGTCTTGGAGCGTATGACCGGGCAGGTCGGGACGGCGAGCAGACCCGTAGTCGGATCGATGTCGAGCGTGATCGTGCCCAGCAACTTGGTCGAGCCGTCTGCTTGCGTGACGCCGCGCCCTTCGAGCCGCGGGACGGCGACGCGCTGACGCGGTGGGGTCGGCGTGGGCGGCGGCACATCTTCGTCGCTCGGCGGAATGGGCGCAGGCTCAAAGGTGTAGTTCTCCGGATTCGTCTCGTCTGGCGGCGTGTCGCCCTCTTCCAATGTCTCCGTGCTCTGCTCGGTCGGGGCTGTGCCGTTGATGAACAATTCCATGCGCTTCGCCGGATCGTCGGGCGGTGCGAGCAAGCCTGTGTGAATGTCTATGTCCGCCTGTTGTAGCCCGGCGGGCATCTGCCAGTCGCCCTGCCA
Organism: Pyrinomonadaceae bacterium; assembly: GCA_045807745.1. Taxonomy (GTDB): domain Bacteria; phylum Acidobacteriota; class Blastocatellia; order Pyrinomonadales; family Pyrinomonadaceae; genus QHXQ01. The sequence continues at coordinate 90,835 of JBJMGT010000011.1, read as the reverse complement.
TTCGGGGTGTAGGCTCAAAGCCGCCTGCATGAAGTCGGCCCAGATGGGCAGGGCCGAGTCAGCGCCCGTCAAGCCAAGCTGCGCGTTGTCATCGAAGCCGACCCAGACGGCGCAGACGATGTGCGGCGTGAAGCCCGCGAACCAACCGTCGCGCGACGTGCCGGTCTTGCCCGCGACGTTGAACTTGAAACCCCGCGCGCGCAGCCGCGCCGCCGTGCCGCGATTGACCACATCCTTCATGAACGAGTTCATGATGTAAGCGATTTCGGGCCGCATCACTTCATTCGTCAGCGCGGACGGCGCAGCGACCGTCGCACCGCTGCCCGTGGTGACGCGCGTGATGCCGACCGGCGTCACGCGCGAGCCGAGCCGCGCGAAGGTCGTGTAGGCAGACGCGACCTGCAAGGGCGTTGCCTCGTTAGTGCCGAGCGCCATCGCGGGGTAAGCGTGCGGCGGCTTTGGGAGGCCTGCGCGCGCGGCGAGACTCATCACACGCCCGATGGTCACATCGTTCGCCACTTCAACCGTGATGACGTTCTTGCTATGCACGAGCGCATCGCGCAACGTCATCGGCTGGTTCGTGTACTCGTCGCCGAAGTTACCGGGCGAGTATTGCTGCTCGCCGTAGGTGAAAGTCTTCGGCTCGTCCATATAGGTCGTCGCGGCGGTGATGACGCGCGGGATCGGATCAAACGCGGTGTTAAGCGCGGTGGCGTAAACCCACGGCTTAAAGACCGAACCGGGCTGACGCAGTGCGTCGGTCGCGCGATTGAGTTGACTCTTCTCGTAATCGCGCCCGCCGACCATCGCGATGATCTCGCCCGTCTGCGCGTTCATTGCGACGAGTGCCGCCTGCAAAGTGCCCGGCGGATAACGCTTCGCGTAAATCTTGTCGAGCGCCGCGAGTTGCTTTGTCACCGCCGCGTAGGCCGCGCGCTGCAAGTCCATGTCAACCGACGTGTAGATGCGCAGGTGCGCGGCGCTGCGCGCGTCGGCCAGTATGTCCGACAACTGATTCTGGACGTAATCGACGAAGTAGGGCGCGTCGGACGTGTCAACACGCCCACGCGCGGGCGCGAGCTTGATCTCTTCCTGCTTCGCCGCCGCCGCTTCCGTTGCAGTGATCGCTCCTGCGTCGGCCATCTGTGTGAGCACTTCGTTGCGGCGCGCGGTCGCGGTCGCCGGATCGCGGTGCGGATTGTAACGATTCGGGCTGCGTATGAGACCGGCGAGCAATGCCGATTCCGGCAGCGTCAGCGCGGTCACGTCCTTGTTGAAATAGGCTTGTGCGGCTTCGCCCACACCATTGATTGAGAAGCCGGATTGTTGTCCCAGATAAATCTGATTGCAGTAGAGCGTAAAGATCTTCTCTTTGCTGAGCCGCGTCTCAAGAATCACAGACATGTAGGCTTCGGCGAACTTGCGCCGCCAAGAATACTCAGGCGAGAGCAAGAGATTTTTGACCAACTGCTGCGTAATACTTGAACCGCCTTGCCGCGCAAGCGGTGAACTTGAGTCGAGTTCGTGGCGGCGGATGAAGGCGCGGATGATGCCTTTCCAATTGATGCCCCAGTGCTCGAAGAAGGCGCGATCCTCGGTCACCGTGATCGCTTTGACCAGATGCGGCGGCAAATCCTGATAACCGATGACGCGCCGCTTCCCACGCTCCGCGCCCGTGACATAGCTGATCGCCTCCGGCTCGATGAGCGCGCTCGGCAGCTTGCCGTTCGTATCGAGATCGTTAAGCGCGGCGATGCCCTTGCCCGTCTTCGTAAACGTCACGCGGACGCGCGGAAAGGCGCGCTGCCCGTCGACGACCGCATCCTGTCCCGGCTCTACATCCACGCTCACACCGTTGACCGTGTAGCGCCCGCGCCCCGCGTCCGCCTGCTGCGACTTCTCGACATAGTTCGCGCGTTTCAGCCGCGCCACGAGGTCGTCTTCCGCCAGACCCGTCCCGACGCGCAGCTCGCGCGGCGCGGTGTAGATGCCGGCGGAACGCGTGAAGATGTCGCCGCTGATGAGCCGGTCGATGCGCGCGGAGAAGATGTAGTAGTAGTAACCGAAGATGCTGATCGTAAACGTCGTGATGATCGCCAATGCGACCAGCACCGGCGGGCGAAAGATGCGCCGCCCCCAGCGGCGCACAAAACTCTCGTCCGGCGCGGCATATTTCAACACACGCGGCTGGCCCCGCCGCGCGACCGGCGGCACACGATTTTTCGGCGGATGACGGACGGGCATAAGAAGCAGTCGCGAGTCCGGAGAGTCCGGAGAGTCTGGAGAGTCAAAGGCATTTGGCTTCTGACTCTCCGGACTCTCCAGACTTTATCACGTGTCCACTTATGTTTGACACCTCGGCGGCTCTTTCGTTACCGTGCACGCGTTCGTGCTAGGTGTCGTTCGATTGGATGCGTCGGCCGGGAGCGGCGTAAGTTTAAAACATTCGTGCTCAGTCTGACGAAGCGTGCGCGGGCGCGTGTGCTCTACGCGCTGGGCGTGCTGGGTGCGGTCATCGCGCTCGGCACGCTCGGCTTTCGGCTCATCGAAGGCTGGTCGCTCTTAGACAGTCTCTATTTCACTGTCACGACAGTCGCTACCGTTGGCTACGGCGACCTTCATCCAACGAGCACGGCGGGGCGCGTCTTCGCCATCGTCTACATCTTTCTCGGCGTCGGCACGGTCGGCTTCGTTTTGTCGCGTGCGCTCGTCGAGATCGTCCAATCAGAGATCGTCGCCGGCTTCGGGCAACGGCGACGACTGCGCGAGGTACATAAGCTGCGCAATCACTTCATCATCTGCGGCGCGGGGCGCGTCGGCGCGCGCGTGATCCGCGAGTTGCAACGCAAGGGCGAACCGTTCGTCATCATCGAGCGCGACGCCGGCATCGTGCAGGAGTGGCTGGACGAGGGCGTGCCGCTCCTCGTGCGCGACGCCACGCTCGAAGAGACGTTGCACGAGGCGGGCGTCGCGCACGCGCGCGGACTCGCCGCCTGCCTGCCGACCGATGCCGACAATGTCTACGTCGTGCTGACGGCGCGCGGGATAAATGCCGGGCTGCACATCGTCGCGCGCGCCAGCGAGGAGCAGGCCGAGCCTAAACTCATCCGCGCTGGCGCGAACCGCGTCATCGCGCCGATCATCATCGGCGGGCAACGCATCACGCAGGCGCTCACTAAACCTGCGGTCGAGGACTTCATGGACTCGATCACGGCCGAGGGTCTCGATCTCAACTTCGAAGAGGTCGAGGTCGCGCCCAACAGTCCTTACGTCGGGCGCAAGCTGAGCTTAACCAACATCCGCTCGGAGTTGGATGTAGTCATCGTCGCCGTCCGCCGCCGCGCAGGCGAGATGATCTTCAACCCCTCCGGCGATGCTTTTATCGAAGTCGGCGACCTGCTCATCGCCATCGGGCGCAGCGACGCGCTCGTCCAACTCAAAGTGCAGGCGGAAGGGAGAAAGTGAATTTGAGATTTGAGATCTCAAATTTGGGTATAAACATACCTGCCGCACCAAAATAATTATCAACGAATCGTAACTAGCAACTATAGAGTAAAGCACGGAAGAAATACTTCCCGGTTTGGTGGCTAGACGAAACCGAAAGACAAAGGACTTATGAGTAGAATTTTTCCTTGCATAGTTTTGGGCTTGCTCTTACACATGACGGCGGCGGCGCAAGGGACGCAAGCTCAACTCAAGATTTCGCTGAAACATCAGAATGATGCGAGGGAGGCACAAACAAAAAGCCAACTGCAAAAACTACTGGCTCAGTACGACTGCGCGAAATTTATCTTCACCAATGAGATAGTCATTGATCGGGATGCGATCCCACACAGCCACCCAGTGCTGACACTCCACACGCGACATCTGAAAGACGACGAGCTACTGCTCTCGTCTTTTGTTCACGAACAAATCCATTGGTTCTTAACACAGCACGAAAATCAAACTGAGCAGGCGATCAAAGAGCTAAGAGTCATGTTCCCGAAAGTGCCGGTCGGCTTTCCCGCTGGCGCGGACAGCGAAGACTCCACTTATTTGCACTTGCTGGTTAACACTTTGGAATATCGTGCTGATAGAGAGCTGTTCGGTGAGTTAAAGGCCCGGCAGGTGATGGAGTTCTGGGCTACGGATCACTACACTTGGGTATATCAACAGGTATTGGAGGAAGGTGACAAGCTCAGGGCATTACTTAGAAAATACAAGCTCGTTATTTGATCGGGCTTGGCTGGTGAGTCAACTATATTAGCGCCCAAATTTGAGATCAAGCAATTGAAGACAATCGTCACCGGCGGCAGCGGTTATCTCGGCGTGCACGTGCGCCGCTTCTTTCAAGCGGACGACTTCTCGCGGCGCGCAGGCTTCGATATCCTGAGCGAGGCGGACGCGGCCCGGCTCGCCGACTATGACGTTGTGATCCACTTGGCTGCGCATCTCGACAAGCGCGCAGACGCGGCCGAGTTATCCTTCCGCACAAACGCCGACGGGACGGCGAATCTGCTGCGCCACGTGCGCCCCGGCGCGGTCTTCATCTACGCTTCCACCAAAGACGTTTACGGCGCACATGCCGACGGCTACGCTGAAGTGCCGGAAAGTTGCTCGACGGATTATTGCGGGCAGTCGCCGCTCGAATGGTCGAAACTGTTGGGCGAGCGCTTTGTCGATTATTACGCCGCCGCACGCGGCCTACGCGCCTGCATCTTTCGTCTGTCCACCGTTTACGCGCGACCCTCTGAAGGCAACGAGCCGGGCTTTGTCACGCACTACGTCGAAGCGGTCAAACGTGGCCGGCCGTTGCGCCTGCCGGCTGGCGGCGCGCCCGTGCGCGATCTCTTACACGTGGACGATTTCGCGCGCGCCTGCCGCGCCTTCATCGATTCAACCCGCCTGCGCGGTCTCTACAATCTCGGCGGCGGAAGCAGTAACGCGCTCTCGCTCCGCGAACTGGTCGAGCAGGTCGGGCGCACGATCGAGCTTGTGCCGCAGCTTGACGAGACGACGCAAGCGCCTGCACCTGTCCCCTTCAACTATGTCTCCGATCTCTCACTCATCCGCAGCGAACTCAGCTGGCAGCCAACGGTCAGTGTCGCAGACGGGCTGCAATACCTGCTGTGATCTAAGACAGGCATCACGCAAAGGCGCAAGGAAGATGCAAAGATGTCGCATGCTGCCCTTTGCGCCTGCTTTGCGTCTTTGCGCCTTTGCGTGAGATTATTTCTCTTCGTTTTGTCATGGCTCGCAAATTCAAACCTGAACAGATCGAGCGCCTTGTCGTGCGCGGCACGAACTGGGTCGGCGATGCGGTGATGACCGTGCCGGCGCTGCGGGCTGTGCGCCGCCTGTTGCCCCGCGCGCACATCACGCTCGCCACACGCCCGTGGGCTGAAGGCATTTTCGCCGACGCCGATTTCATCGACGACCTATTGCTCATCGACGATGGGGCGCGCGGCTTGCGCGGCTTCTTCCAACAAGTCGGCGCGTGGCGCGCACGCCGTTTCGACCTCGCCGTGCTCTTCCCCAACGCGGCGGGGCCAGCGCTCGTAGCTGCTGCCGCCCGCATCCCCCTGCGTTTCGGCTACGCGACCGACCGGCGCGCGCCCTTGCTCACGCACCCCCTCCCGCCGCCCGAATGGCGCAGCACACGCCATGAAGTTTTTTATTATCTCTACCTCGTCGCCGCGCTCGAACACGCTCTGACCGGCACGCAGGACATCGCCATGCAAGAGCCACAGTTCGCTCTGTCGGTCTCCGATGAACGCAAGGCGGCGGCGCGTGAACTGCTGCGTGCGCATGGTGTCCGCTTTGATCGCCCCCTCGTGGCGCTCTGCCCCGGCTCGATCAACAGCCGCGCGAAACGTTGGCCGACTGAAAGCTATGCCGCGCTGGCCGATCAACTGATCGCGGACGCGGGCGCAGACATTCTGCTCATCGGCTCGCAGGCCGAAGCGGATGTCACCGAGCAGGTGCGCGCGGCGATGCGCCAACAGTCAGTCGTGTTGACCGGCCAGACAAGCCTCGCGCAGACGGTCGCCATCTTGAGTCTCGCCGATCTGCTCGTCACAAACGACACCGGCCCCGCGCATATCGCGGCGGCGCTTGAGCGCCCGACACTCATCATCTTCGGCCCGACCAACCCGTTGACGACCAGACCTTACGCGCCCACCGCCGAGATCATCCGCCAACCGCCCGACTGCGCGCCCTGCATGCTGCGCGACTGCCCCATCGATCATCGCTGCATGACCGCGATCACACCGGCGGTAGTCTTCGAGCGCGCACAAGCCTTGCTCGCCTGTGCCGTCTGTCCTGTGCATTTGGAGGCCGCGCGCTGATGCGCCGCGCCGTCTTCATCGACCGCGACGGGACGATCTCCGAAGAGGTCGGCTACGTCAATCACCCCGTGCGCTATCGCGTCTTCCCGTATGCGGCCGAAGCCGTCAAACTGCTCAATGACGCCGGCTGGCACGCCATCCTCGTCACCAATCAAGCAGGCGTCGCACGCGGCTACTTCGCGGAAGAGATGATCACATCCGTTCACGACATCTTGCGGCAAGAGCTTGCGCGCGGCGGCGCACAACTCGATGCGATCTACTATTGCCCGCATCATCCCTCGGTCGGCGCACCGCCCTACCGGCTCGACTGCGATTGCCGCAAGCCGAAGCCGGGTTTGATTCAACGTGCGGCGCGCGACTTCGAGATCGACCTAACGCAGAGCTGGATGGTCGGCGACCGTTACGGCGACGTGGAGCTTGCGCGCAATGCAGGTGTGCGCTCGGCTTTCGTCCTCAGCGGCTACGGGCGCGGCGAGTGGGAATATCAACGCGCGGGCTGGCCCGCCCAACCTGATCTGGTCGCGGACGATCTGCTCGCCGCCGTGCGCGAGATCATCAAATGAACTCAGCACCGCTACAAGAACGGCTGGCCCAGTTAGTGCGCGGGTTTGCACGTTGCCGCGTGGTGGTGGTGGGTGACGCGCTCGCCGATCAGTTTTTGTACGGCGAGATCAGCCGCATCTCGCGCGAAGCGCCGGTCATGATCCTGCGCCACGAGCGCACAGAGACCGTGCCGGGCGGCGCGGCCAACTGTGCCGCGAATCTGGCCGCGCTCGGCGCGCAGACCGCGCTCGTCGGCGTCGTCGGCATGGACGAAGCGGGACGCGCGCTATTGGGCGAGTTGACCGCGCTTGGCGTGGACTGTCGCGGCGTCGTCAGCACGCCCACGCAGCCGACGACGACCAAAGTGCGTTTCTTGGCCGGGCGCGCGCACGCGACCCGGCAGCAGATCGTCCGCGTCGATTACGAGCCTGCACCGCTCGCGGACGCAGAGATAAGAGCGCAACTCCTGGCGCAACTGCGCGCGGCTTGCGCCACAGCCGACGCCGTCATCATCTCTGATTACAACTATGGCGTCGCGTGTGCTGAAATGATCGCGGCCTTGCATGAAATTGTGCGCGCGCGGCCCGTGCCGGTGCTCGTCGATTCGCGCTTCCGGCTGCTCGAATTCGCGGGCTTCACGTCGGGCACGCCGAACGAAGATGAAGTCGAGCAGGTGTTGGGTCGGCGGTTGGACGAACTAGCCACGCTTGACGATGCGGCGGCCGAGTTGTGCACGCAACTCGGTTACGAGGCACTGCTCGTCACGCGCGGGTCGGCTGGCATGCTACTCGTCGAACGCGGGCGCGCGCCGTTGCATCTGGACGTTATCGGCGGGCACGAGGCGGTGGACGTGACCGGCGCGGGCGATACGGTCATCGCCGCATATACGCTCGCGCTCGCACTTGGCGCTAGTTTCGCGGACGCCGCCCGCCTCGCCAATCACGCCGGCGGTCTCGTCGTCATGAAGCGCGGCACGGCCACAGTCGCGCCCGATGAGTTGCTGGCCTCTGTGCTCGAAGCAGGACAAGGAAACGATGAAGGATGAAGGATGAACGATGAACTGAAGACAATTCGTTCTTTATTCATCGTTCAGCGTTCATCCTTCATCGTTTCTTTATGGTAAGTTTGGCCCGAGAGTTATGTATCAGGCCGATGAACATCAGAAGGCGGACGCGGCGGCGCGAATTCTTGATCGCAACCGTCTGATCGCGCGCGTGGCGATTGCGCGCCGGCACGGGGCGCGGATCGTGCTGGCGAACGGCTGCTTTGACATCGTGCACGTCGGGCACGTCCGTTATCTGGAAGCGGCGAAGGCGCTGGGCGATCTGTTGGTCGTCGGCGTCAACGCGGACGAGCAGGTGCGGCGTTTGAAGGGGCCGGGCCGCCCCTTCGTCTCTGAACGCGAGCGGGCGGAAGTGATCGCCTCGCTCCGTGCAGTCGATTTCGTCACTGTCTTTCCAGAACCGACCGTCGAAGCACTGCTCAAGGCGCTGCGCCCTGACATCCACGCCAAGGGCACGGACTACATGGAAGAGACCGTGCCCGAACGCGAGATCGTGCGCGCCTACGGCGGGCGCGTCGCCATCGTCGGCGACCCCAAAGACCACTCCTCGTCGCAGATGGTCATGCAACTGAACAGAAAAGTGACGAGTGGCGAGTGACGAGTGACAAGTAATAAGTTTGTGCCTGCCGCTCGTCACTTGTCACTCGCCACTTGTCACTATTTTTTAAATGCGTCTGCTCTTCGTCAAACTCGGTAGTATCGGCGACATTGTGCACACGCTGCCCAGTCTGGCGGCGGTGCGGCGGGCGCTGCCCGAGGCGGAGATCGCTTGGGTCGTAGAACGACGCGCGGCGGAAATTCTGAAGGACAACCCGGCGATTGATCGTCTCATCGAAGTCGACACGAAGGCGCTGAGGCGCTGGCCGATGTCTGGGGAGACGCTGCTGGCACCGCGTCAGCAGTTGCAACGGCTACGCGCCTCGGCCTTCGACCTTTCCTTAGATTTTCAAGGCCTCCTGAAATCCGCTGTAATCGCGCGCTTGTCCGGTGCACCGCGCCGGTTTGGTTTTGCGCGCGCGCACTTGCGCGAACCCGCCAGCCGCTTTCTCTTGACCGATACAGTTAACATCCCGCCCCGCACGCACGTCATACGCAAGAACCTGATGCTCGCCGCCGCCGCGCTCGACATCAATGTGCCGACCGCCGCGGCCGAGTTTGAATTCCCCATCGCCGTGACAAACGCGCACGAGCGAGAGGCAGAGGCTGTGCTCGAACGCACGGGTGCGCGCGTCGCAATTTTAAATCCCGGCGGCGGCTGGCCGACAAAGCTCTGGGACGCGGCACGGTTCGGCGCGCTCGCGGATGAGTTGTGGACGCAGCACGGCTTGCGCTCGCTCGTCACTTACGGCCCCGGCGAGCGCGGATTGGCCGAGACCGTTGTGCGCGCAAGTTGCACGAGTGCAGCGGAAGCCGTTAGCGTTTCGTTGAAAGGTTACTACGCGCTGGCCCGCCGCGCGGCGCTGTATGTCGGTGGCGACACGGGGCCAACGCACCTTGCGGTTGCGGCCGAAACGCCCGTCGTCGGTCTGTTCGGCCCCACTGAGTGGTGGCGCAACGGCAGCCCGCGCGCCGCCGACATCTGCGTCGAGCGCACAGACATCGGCTGCCGCGTGGACTGTCATCGACGCTCGTGCTCGCAATGGGTCTGCATGGACATCGAAGTTGCGCGCGTGCTGGCGGCGTGTACCGAGCGCCTGCGCCGGGCGACGGATGGGCGCGTGCTGCCCAGCCCAAGCGTGGAGAGGATCACATTTGCGTAGGGGCGGGACGTGGATGCAGCGTTGGCGCGTGCCGCTCGGCTTTTTGTGCGCGGCGCTCTTTCTAGTTTTGGCCCGACCGCGCCCTTTGACGCTTATCGTCGGCGGCGTGATCGCGCTCGGCGGCCTGCTGTTGCGCGCATGGTCGGCCGGACACATACGTAAGAATGATCGGCTGGCGACCTCGGGGCCTTACGCGCATACGCGCAACCCGCTCTATCTCGGCAGCTTTATCATGGGGCTTGGATTCACCATCGCGGCCGGGCATTGGTGGCTGCTGCTGGGTGGTCTCTTCATGGCGCTGTTTCTTGGCATCTATTTGCCCGTGATGCGCGTCGAATCGCAGACGCTCGCAGAGTTGTTCGGCGCTGAATACACGCGTTACGCCCGCGCCGTCCCGCTCTTTTTACCGCGCCCGACGCCTTATCGCACGGGCGCGACGGCGACGAAGTTTGATATCGCGCTTTATCTGCGTTATCGCGAATACCGCGCCGCGCTTGGGTTGCTCTGCGCATGGGGCGTGCTGGCGTGCAAAGCTTGGTTGTTGAAATGAAGACTATGCGGCGGCGAATTTTTCTGCTTACATTGTGGGCCATGCTTACGCTACTAGCGTTGCCGCTGGCGACGGCGCTGGCGCACGATGATAAACGCACCGTCGGGCCGCATCCGACGCCGTTGCCGTTCGAGCCGACGGAAGAACTGATCTACGAGGCCGAGTTTTCCAAGCTCATGCTGCGCGGCATAAAGATCGCCGAGTTTCGTTTCACCGCTCAACACGCGCCGCTTGCGCCGACCCCAACGGGTGACCATGATGATGTGCCGGTCACGAATTTGATCTTCACGGGCGACGCCAGCGCCAAAGGTTGGTTTCGGAAACTCTTCCGGATCGATTTTCATTTCAACATGGAATCGGTCGTCGAGCCGACGACGTTCACCGTCCAGCGCACGACCAAGCTGGACGAACAAGGTCAACGCGTCCGCAAGAGCGAAACCGTCTTCGACCGCAGCGCTAACCAGATCATCTGGACTGAGCGCAACCCGAACGATCCCGCCAGCCAGCCGCGCGTCGTCAAGCAGCCGCTCGATAACGCGGCGCACGATTTCCTCTCAGCGATCTACTACCTGCGCACGCAGCCGCTCACGCCCGGTCAATCATTCGAACTGGTGATGAGCGACTCCGGCCGCGTCTTTCGCGTCCCGGTCAAGACGGTTGAGCGCAAGCGGATGAAGACCGTGCTCGGCAAGGTGCAGACCCTGCAGCTCGACATCGAACTCTTCGGCGACGAGCGCCTGATCGAAGGGCGCACCGGCAACATGTCGCTCTGGCTTACGGATGACGCCCGCCGCATTCCCGTCCGCGCACACATGGACGCAGATGTCGGCGCGCTCGACATCAAGCTCAAGCGAGTGAACCAAGCCGCCACTAAATAAGCCCGTTTGCGCCGGTCGAACAACAGACTACTGCGCCCCGCGCAAACCTGCCCGCTTCTTCATTGACACCGCACCAGCGAATAACTTACAAGTAAACTGCTCGCTTAACACTTCTCATTTCAACCTGCGTCGCTGCCGCCAAGCAGCGTTCGTTACAGGAGATAGCTTTTTGTTGCATCCGGGCAGTTCCGAGCACACGCCCGCAGGGGTCGCTGTCGCTGCTGATAGCGCGCCGCCCGTTGCTCCCGCAGCGGATAGCCTCGCCGCGCTCGCACACGACGCAGACGAACCGCTGCCCGAAACTTACACGCGCGACGAACTGCAACTGCTCGTCCAATCGCCCTACAGACTGTACGCTTACTGGCAGTTCGCACGCGATCCACAGGTTACGCTCCAGCGCGCTTTCGCCGGCGCGGCCGATGGCTATCAACTCGCCGTGCGCCTGCTTGACAGCGAAAACAGCGCCACGCATACGGATGCGGCTTCGCCCGCGCGTAACTATTGGTTCGATGTGCAACCGGGCCGCAGCTATCGGGTCGAGGTCGGCTTCGCCGCCGCCGACAAGCCGTTCATACGCCTGCTCGCGTCCGACAGTGCGCGCACACCGCCCGTCGGCGTTGCGCCGGAGACGGATGATGCACAGGAGTTTCACGCGGGCGCGGACGAGTTGGCGCGGGTCGTGAATGAGTCGGGCTATGCGGGCGACGCGCTCGCGCTTGCACTTGAAGGCGCGGATGAAGCGACTGAGCACGGGGGCACGCTTGCGCTCGCACACACGCTCGCCGCCGCACCTGTGCCGCCGCTTGGCACAACGGAACTGGCCGAACTGCGCGCGCTCATCGTCTCGCTCGTTTTCGCCGAGCCGTTACCGCAGGTGCGTGCGCGGCTGTCGTCACCGCTCGCGCGTTGGCTCGATGCGCTGCTCGCGCAACACGGCGCACCGTCCGCTCAGGCCGGTCTGCTCGAACTCTTGCGCGAAGTGTTCGGCTTTGAATTGGAGATCGACGAAGAGGCGGACGCGGCGGCCTTGCGCCCGACGAGTTTCGCTTGGAGTGCGAGTGCCGTGCGCCAGCCCGAACGGCACGTGCGCGTCTGGCTGCCGAGCATGACGCCGGGGCGCGGCGCATTGCCAACATTGCGGCCTTTGCAACCGTCATCCCACGCCGGCTCGAACGTCTGGCTGCCCAGCATGAGCGTCGGCCAACAGTCGCCGCTCCTGCGCTGGCGCAAGCTTTAAATTGCGGACTGCGGAATTCGGATTGCGGATTAGAAGAAGAGTTATTCCTTCAATCCGCAATCCGCAATCCGAATTCCGCAATCATCACCTCCCATGCCCATAGGCTATTTCAGTCTGATCCTGCACGCGCACCTGCCGTTCGTGCGTCATCCGGAGCATGCCGAATTTTTAGAGGAAGACTGGCTCTACGAAGCGATCACGGAAGTCTATCTACCGCTCGCCGCGCTGCTCGCGCGCCTGCGTGACGAAGGGGCCAGCCCGCGCGTCACGCTCAATCTCTCGCCGACGCTCTGCGAGATGTTGTCTGACGAGTTACTGCAAACCCGTTACACGCGCCATCTGGCCAACCTCATCGCGCTGGCCGAGAAAGAGCTTGAGCGCACGTTCCGTGACCTGCCGCAATTCCACGCGACCGCGCGCATGTACTACGAGCAACTGCGCGCCACCGAACGACTCTGGCACGAAGTCTACAGACGCGATCTCGTGCGGGCCTTTCGCACGCTACAAGACACAGGCGTCGTCGAGTTGATCACCTGCGGCGCAACGCACGGCTTCATGCCGTTTATCTCGACCGCCCCGGCGCGGCGCGCGCAAGTCGAGATCGCGGTCGCCAACTATCAGAAGCATTTCGGCCGCCGCCCGCGCGGCATCTGGCTACCCGAATGCGCCTACGCCGAAGAACTCGAAACGCTGTTGGCCGCCGCCGGTCTGGAATACTTCGTCGCCGACACGCACGCGCTGCTCTACGGCACGCCGCGCCCGCGCTACGGCGTCTATGCGCCGGTGCGTTGCCCGAACGGCGTCGCCGTCTTCGCGCGTGATCTCGAAACCAGCCAACAGGTCTGGAGTTCGCTCATCGGCTATCCGGCCGACGTGGACTATCGCGAGTTCTATCGCGACGTAGGCTGGGACGCGCCGCACGATTATCTGCGCCCGCACCTACATGCCGACGGCACGCGCCGCCCGCTCGGTCTCAAATATCATCGCGTGACCGGGCGCGATGTGCCGCTCGAACACAAGCAGCCATACGTGCCCGCACACGCCAACGAGCGCGCACGCGTCCACGCCGAGCATTTTGTCGGCGAGCGCATTAAACAGGCCGCGCGCCTGCGCGAGACGTTGGCCGGGCACGCGCCGCTCGTCGTCTCGCCATATGATGCGGAGTTATTCGGGCATTGGTGGTTTGAAGGCGTGCAGTTTCTCGACCACGTCTTTCAATGGCTGCATCGCCGCCGGCACGAACTGGCGAACGTCACGCCTGGCGATTACCTTGACGCGAAGCCGCGCTTGCAGGTGCAGCGGCTGTCGCCGTCCTCGTGGGGCGCGGAAGGCTACTACAAGGTCTGGCTCAACGAAGGCAACGCGTGGATGTACCCGCACCAGCACGCGGCGGAAGCGCGCATGACTGCGCTCGCCAATAAGCACACTGCGCCGCCCGACGAGACGACGCGGCGCGCGCTCACACAGGCCGCGCGCGAACTGCTGCTCGCACAATCGAGCGACTGGGCCTTTCAAATCTATCAGGGCACAACGGTCGCGTATGCGACCCGCCGCTTCCGCGCGCACATACGCCGCTTCAACGCGCTCGCCGACGAGATCGAACGCGGCACGATTGACGCCGAACGACTGGCCGAGATCGAACGGCGCGACAATCTCTTCCCCGAACTCGACTATCGCGTCTACGCCGCATGAGCGCCAATCAAGCGCCGCTTATCATCGGTCATCGCGGCGCGGCGGCGGTCGCGCCGGAGAACACGCTCGCCTCGTTCGCGCGCGCCTTCGCCGACGGCGCGGACGGCATCGAGTTCGACGTGCGTCTGTCAATTGACCAACAGCCCGTCGTCATACACGACGCCACCCTCCGGCGCACGGCCGCGCGCGCAGACTTCGTCGCCGCGCTAACTACAAATGAGCTGGCCGCCACTGATGTCGGTTCTTCGTTTAACCGCCGCGTCCCCGCTCACGCGCGCGCCGAGTACGCGCACGCAGGTGTGCCGTCGCTCGTACAGGTCTTACAACTTGCACAAGCGCGCGGCCGTGTGCTCTACGTCGAGTTGAAATGCGAACGGAGTGATGTCCATAACCTGACCACGCGCGTCGTCGAGACCATTCGCGCGCATCGTATGGATGAAGTGGTCGTCGTCGAAAGCTTCACGCTCGCGGCCGTCGCAGACGTGCGTCGGCTTGCGCCGCACTTGCGCACCGCCGCGCTCTTTGAGCCTCGCCTCGCGCGGCCGCTGCCCACGTCGCGTTCACTCATCGCCCGCGCCCGCGCCTGCGGGGCGCACGAGCTTGCGCTCCACCACACACTCGCTACCAAGCGCATGATCGCCGCTGCACAGCGGGCCGGCTTCCCGGTCGTCGTCTGGACAGTTGACAACCCAGCGCGCTTACAAAGGCTGGCGGCGCTAGGCGTCCGCGCCGTCATCACTAACGATCCCGCGCGTATGGTGCACAAGTTAGCTGAACTGCGCCTGTCATGAACTACACGCCAGCCCGCTCGACTACAGACGCGCGCGGCAAGTCTGTTATCTTCTGCTCGCCCGCATGAACACGCCTGCGCCCGTCAACGATAAGATTCTGGTGCACGAACACTACACTGTGCACCTGCGCCAGCGCGGGCTAGCGCGCTGGGCGAGCGAGGCGCGGCAGACGTACACCGCACTCTCTGTGCTTCAGGGCACGCTACGCTGGACAGGTGCGCAGGTCGCAGGCGAGTTGCACGCACCCGGCGCGTTACTCATCGCGCCCGGCGAGGACTTCAACACGCAGGGTCAGAACGCCGCCTACTTGCTCGCCACGCTCGCGCCCGCTTACGTCCTTGACTGCGCCGTGCGCGCCCACCTGACCCGCGCCGACGCACGCATTACCTTTCCCGCGCACGCCGTCACAGACGATGCACGGCTCGCACGGCTCGCCAGCGATCTCGCCGACGAGTTGCGTGCGGCGGAAGTCGGGCAGGAGTTGGTTGTCGCCGCCTTCGTCGAACAGATCACGATTCACCTGCTGCGTCGGCATGCGCACATCCGCCGCGCGGCGGAGTTGGAACTATCGCGTGTGGGCTTAATCGACCGGCGCGTGCGCCGCGCGGTCGAGTTGATGCATGCCCGGCTGGATCAGGATGTGCCGCTTGAAGAGATGGCGGCGGCCGCCTATCTCTCCCCTTTTCACTTCGCCCGCCTCTTCAAAAAAGTGACCGGCATGTCGCCCCACGCCTATCTCTCGGCCCTCCGCCTCGAACGCGCGCAGACGCTCCTTGCCACCACTGATCTCTCCGTCACCGAAGTCAGCGCCCGCGTCGGCTACATCAGCCCCAGCCACTTTGCCAAAGCTTTCCGGCAAACGACCGGTCTCTCACCACGCGCCTTCCGGGCAGCATTGATTGCAGAGGTCAGAGGTCAGAGGTCAGTGCAGGAAAAGTTCTGACTGACCTCTGACCTCTAACCTCTGACCTCTTCATTTGCGCAAGCCGCCGCGCATCTTGGGCAAGATTTGGCGCGACGTGCGCGCGGCCGGGCGTTATGCTGTTGGGCAGCTTATTAACGGAGGAGTCGGAATTATGGCAGTGGCAAAGGGCGCGGAGATTGCGCCGGCAAAAGGCAAGCTGGGCGTGTTGCTCGTCGGCTTAGGTGCAGTGAGCACAACGTTCATCGCGGGCGTCGAAGCGATCAAGCAGGGGTTGGCTGAACCTATCGGCAGCTTGACGCAGATGGGCACGATTCGGCTCGGTAAGCGGACAGAGAATCGCGTGCCGCCGATTAAAGAGTTCTTACCGCTCGCGGATTTGAACGATCTCGTCTTCGGCGCGTGGGACATCTTCCCCGACTCGGCCTACGACGCGGCCATGCACGCCGGTGTGCTCGAAAAGGAGTTGCTCGCGCAACTGCGCACGCCGTTGCAGAAGATCAAGCCGATGAAGGCCGTCTTCGATCAGTCTTACGTCAAACGTCTGAGCGGCACGAACGTCAAAGAGGGTGCGAACAAGTTTGAGTTGGCTGAGCAGTTGATCGCTGAGATCGCCGAGTTCAAACGCAAGAACAAGTGCGCGCGGCTCGTCATGGTCTGGGCCGCCTCGACCGAAATCTTTCTGAAGCAGCACGCCGTGCACAAGACCTTGAAGTCGTTTGAACAGGCGATGCGCGACAATCACAAGGCGATTGCGCCATCGATGATCTACGCCTACGCTGCCTTGAAATCCGGCGTGCCCTTCGCCAACGGCGCGCCGAACCTGACGGTGGACGTGCCGGCCCTGATGGATTTGGCGAACCAGAACAGCGTGCCCGTCTGCGGCAAGGATTTTAAGACCGGGCAGACGTTGATGAAGACCATTCTCGCGCCCGGTCTGAAGTCGCGCATGCTGGGTCTGCACGGGTGGTACTCGACCAACATCCTCGGCAACCGCGACGGTGAAGTCTTGGACGATCCTGAGTCGTTCAAGACCAAAGAAGAGTCGAAGCTGTCGGTGCTCGAACACATCCTCCAGCCGGATGTCTATCCGTCGCTCTACAAAGATTTCTCGCACGTCGTGCGTATCAACTACTATCCGCCGCGCGGCGACAACAAAGAGGGCTGGGACAACATAGACATCTTCGGCTGGCTTGGCTATCCGATGCAGATCAAGATCGATTTCCTGTGTCGCGATTCGATCTTGGCCGCGCCGCTCGTGCTCGACCTCGCGCTCTTCCTCGATCTGGCGCAGCGCACCGGCATGAAGGGCGTGCAGGAGTGGCTCTCCTTCTACTTTAAGTCGCCGATGACCGCCCCCGATCTCTACCCGGAGCACGACCTCTTCATCCAATTGTTAAAACTCAAGAACACGCTCCGCCACCTGCGCGGCGAAGACCTGATCACGCACTTGGGACTTGAGTATTACGACTGAGGTGCGGGCCTTGCAGGCCCGCCAGCTTGCTCATTCAAGAGCGCATCGCAGCCGGCGATGCGCTCTATGTTTTTCGGCCAACACAGGCAACCAAGCGCCGGCGGCAGGTGGGGGCGAGTTGCTCAACGTTTTGGTGAGATGGACGTGCGTTTTGCGTGTGACCTTGGGGCGCGCTCATCCAAAAATCTGGAAGGCGACGGACTGTGTCAGTCAGCTACTGCCGCGAATTGTCAGCCTTGCCCGGCCACCATAATCGGCTCGCCAGCAATTATTTTTCCGCGAATCGCATATTTTGTGGTGACAAACGCGGCGTTGTCGTTTATATAGTGTTCCCGTTTGCGCAGCAGTCTTACGCGGGCAACCATTTGAAGCCAACTGGCGTCGCCCGTATCGCATCAATGACAGTTGCGGATCGTTCTTTGCATGGAGCAAGAGTGCGGCGACTGTGCCGGTCGCCACAGTTCTTTGCGGTGCTACCCACAGTGCGTTTGAACCGCACAAGCCCGTCGATTCGTAAGATCATTTGCGAGCCGCTCCGGGCGCAAGGTTTGAGTGCCCGCGACGCTTCAGGCAAGGAGGACGGTCATGATTGCGACAATGGAGAAGCAGAAGAAAAACATCAACGAGACGGTCTTTCTTGATCCCGATCAAAAGAGTCCGCGCGCGCAGGAGTTCGAAGAGAAGCTAGGAGCGCGGATCGTCGGGCAGGAGCGCGCGGTCCGGCGCATGTCCGGGCTGTACCAGATTTTTCTCGCAGGCATGAACCCGCCCAACCGCCCCGTCGGCACGATGCTGTTTCTGGGGCCGACCGGCTCCGGTAAAACACGCGTCGTCGAGGCGGCCGCCGAAGTGCTCTTTGGCGACCAGAACGCGGTCATCAAGATCGACTGCGCGGAGTTTCAACACTCGCACGAGATTGCGAAACTCATCGGCTCGCCTCCGGGCTATTTAGGCCACCGCGAGACCAGCCCGATGCTGACGCAGGAGAATCTCGACCGTTACCACACGGACGAGACCAAGCTCTCGCTCGTCCTCTTCGACGAGATCGAGAAGGCATCCGACTCTCTGTGGCAACTGCTCTTGGGCATCCTCGACAAGGCGACGCTGACGTTAGGCGACAACCGCCGCGTGGATTTCTCGAAGACGATGGTCGTGCTGACCTCGAATTTGGGCGCGCGCGAAATGTCGGAATTGATCTCAGGCGGTATCGGTTTCGCGCCCGCGAAAGGGGCGAAGAACCCGAACGACACAGAGGTCGACCAGAAGATTTATCGCACGGCGGTCGAAGCGGCCAGACGTAAGTTTTCGCCGGAGTTTATGAACCGCATAGACAAGGTGGTGGTCTTCCGTTCGTTGAAGGAACATCATCTGCGCCAGATTCTAGAACTGGAGTTGGCGGCGGTGCAGGAGCGCATCATGCGCGGCGCGGGCACGAAGTTCGTCTTCCAGTGCTCGGACACGGCCAAGACAATGCTCTTGGAAGAGGGCATCGACTTCAAATACGGCGCGCGCCACCTGAAGCGCTCCATCGAACGCTTCCTCGTCTATCCGCTGTCGAACCTCGTGG
The DNA here is from genome assembly GCA_045807745.1 of Pyrinomonadaceae bacterium. Taxonomy (GTDB): domain Bacteria; phylum Acidobacteriota; class Blastocatellia; order Pyrinomonadales; family Pyrinomonadaceae; genus QHXQ01. The sequence goes on along the minus strand of JBJMGT010000011.1, from coordinate 72,032 downwards.
CGACAGAGCAGGTGGGCTTGGGCGATCTGGTCTACGTCGATCTGGACGAGCAGGGCAAGCGCCTTGTCTTCTCGAAGCGTTCCGGCGGAGCGTTGATCTCAGAACCGGGCGAAGCCGAGCCGGAACTTGAAGAGATCGAGGCCAAGTCGGGCGGCGTCGGGTTGCCGATCCCAGCCCAGACCAAAGTCGCACGCAAAGGTCAGGGGCGTAGCGATAAGACCGACAGCTAAACGCGATCACATGTTAAGTGTGAAGCCGAGACTGAGTTAACTCAGTCTCGGCTTTTTCGTTTGCGCATTAAGCAGGGCGCGCGGCGTTGTTTGGATCGAGTTTACGCAAGACTTCGTAGGCGAGGCGCGATAGATATGGATCAGCGGCCGCGAGCACGGAGCGCAACGCGGGCACGGCCGCAGGGTCGCCGATGAGACCGAGGGCACGGACGGCTTCGCGGCGCACATCATCACCAGCGTGTTCGTTGGTCAGCACGGCAATAAGCGCAGGCACGCTGGCGCGGTCGCCAATCCGGCCGAGCGCCTCGACCGCGGCCCGGCGCACAAAGTCGTTCTCGTCCGTCGTGGCACGCGTGATTCGTTTGAGCACGCCTGAGCCGGGGAGACGCCGGGCTAAGGCTTCCGTCAGCGCTGTCACAGCGCGCGCGTCGCCGATCTGACCGAGCGCGACAGCCGCTGCGCCGCGCACGCCGGCCTCCTTGTCGCGGGCGAGCGCCGTCAGCAATGAATCAACTGCCGTGCGGCTGCGCGTCTCGCCCAGAGCGTAGGCGGCTTCGCGGCGCACAAATTCTTTGCGGTCGTTTAAAAGCGGCAGAAGCAGCGCGGCGGCTTCATCAGCAGGCAGCGACAGGATGGCATGCGCGGCGGTGACGCGGATGATGATCTCTGGGTCTTGGAGCCTGGGGACGGCCGCGCGGGCAGCCTCAGGTCGATGCATTGCGCCGAGCCGGGTCAGGGCCTCACGACGTTCTTCTACGTCATTCGAGGCCAGCCTGCCGCGTTGTTTTTCGATTTCACGCTGGAGCGGCGTGAGGGCGGATTGCGCTTGTGTGAGCGGAAGAAAGCAGAACAGGATTAGCCCGGCAAACGTGCAGGCGCGCAATAGAGATAAGCACACGGCAGTCAGGCCGGGCGCACGCGTGCGGGCGCGCGCCAAAGTTTGTGAGGCTATGATTGCTCGCGTCATACGCGCGGTGGGAGCGCGGTGGCGGCCCGGCGCTCGGCGCGGCGGCGCACTGCTTCCCACTCAAAAGCCTGCCGCGCACGCAAGTTCTCCGGCGCGTCGGCGAGCAATGTCACCAACTCGTCCTCCCATAACCCCGTGGGCGCGCTGGCGCGGCGCATCGACTCCATGATGGAGATGTAATCGAGCACTTCTTTAACTTCCGTATCGGTGAGCGAGTCGAGTTTGAACGCGAGGCGCTGTCGTTCGTTGATTCGCTTGGCCATCTCCGTTACCTCCCTCGGTCGGCGAAGGCGGACGGCCCAAGCGCGCGCGGTCAACTCTTAAGGCGAGTCGGGCGGCAGCAGTGTGCGCCGGGCCATCGGCTGATTGTTTGCGGCGCGTGCACGCACGCGAAAATTCTGGGGGTCGTCACCTTTAGGCTAATCGTTACATAAGCCGCCGACCACGCAGGGTCGCGGAGACTAAGTTAAGTCTTAGCACAGCAGGACGCGCGGATTAAAAGCGCAATGGGCTGTCCGTCATGCTCGCGCTGTGCTCGTTCATCCAGTTGTAGTTATTTGCACGCGACCGTTCGCAGGCCGCCTTGGGTCGGAATATACACGAGACGTGGATGACAGGCAAGACGGAAGTTGGTGTGCAGGCTGAACGAACCAAGGCGATGACCCTGAACCGATAGACTCAAGCGGCTGAAGCGTCGAAGGGGGCGCGCGTTAATCGATCTTGGCGGCGATGGTGTGCAGCGTGTCCACTATGAGCACGGCGATGGGCGGGTAGAAGAGTAGCTCAGGGCGCACTTGTGGGTCGAAGAGACCGGGGATCGCGCTCAGGATCAGGTTGTACATATGGCTGCCGACGAATAGACCGGCCGCGAGGCTGATCATGTAGCCGGCGACGAGGAAGGTCGAAGCGGTAAAGCGCGTGAACGGCTTGTCCGGCCGCTCCTCCTCGTGGATGATCGAGTCGTGGATGGACTTTGGTTGATATGTGTAACGGTCGTAACCGGCGCGCAGCCGCGCGTAGAGTTGCCACAAGCCCAATAGGAACAATGTGACCATCACGGCCCGCAGGGGCAAATTCATGCTGCCCCAAAGCCGCGGCTTGAACATGGCGACGAAGAACGTCGAGAGGAAGAGCGAGACGATGGTGAAGACCGCCTGTTGCAGCGCAAAGGTCTCGCGCCGCTCGGCCTCGATCATGTTGTCGACGATCCGATCCAGCCGCGCCTGCGTCGCGACCTGTCGCATACGGCGTGCGTGCGGGTTGGTCGAGTTCAGCACCGAGGTGCGGGCGCTGCTGAAACCGCTGGCGAGGCGAGTCAATTGGCCGTCGTAGTAGGCACGCTCCTGCGGGTCGCTGAGCGTGCGATAAGCGAGGGCGATCAATGAGAACTCGCGTTGCGCCTGTTCCGAGCCGCCGTTTAAATCCGGGTGGCGCTGGCGGGCCAGACGCCGATAGGCCGATTTAACCTCGGCCGCAGAAGCGTTCCGCTTGACGCCTAGAACTTTGTAGTAGTCGAGCACCGCGTAAATACTCCGAACGCATCACGTGCCAGTGAGCGCGTGCAACCTTAGTCCGGCGCACAGCGGGTGGGAAGGGTCAACCCGTGGGCACAATATAACACTTTTCAGTTGATTCGTCTTGCTGGAAGTGCGTGCGTGGTCGGGTGGACAGATGCTGGCGGAGCGATTCAGTGAGGCGAGCCAAAGGGGCGGTGCTTACGCCTCGGCACGGCCACCGAGGAGGGGCAAGGACATTATTTTTTGTGACCGCGCCCTTTGGCTCAACTCAAATAATTTGCAATGCTTGTGCCAACGCGAAGATAGCTCAGAACCTATCAAAATTGCAAGAAATCTTGCAAGATAATATGAAATTGTTCTAGCCGTGCCGCTCCTGCGTCTACTTTTGTAGACGCGACTGTAGACAAGAGTTGACACTGTCTGCCCTTACTTAACCTACAGAGATGTAAGTTAACCCTCGCCCATCCTCTTAACTATCGAGCATCGGCAAAGCCAGGCAGGGCGCGGAAACGTTAAGCTCCGCGCCCTGCTGCCAGACCGAGCAGGTTATAAAACGCCTGCTGCTATTTGTTGGCTGACTCAACCATGCGCGCAATCAGACGCAGCAACGTGCGGACGGCCACACCCGTAGGCCCCTTGGCGCGATAGGGCTTGGCTTCGTCGCCCCAAGCAGTGCCGGCGATGTCCAGATGCGCCCACGAAAGTCCGTCCGCAAATTCTTTGATGAAGGCCGCGGCCGTAATCGTGCCCGCCTTGCGCCCGCCGACGTTCTTGATGTCGGCAATGTCCGACTTGATCTGTTTCGTGTATTCCTTATCGAGCGGCAGTTGCCAGAACTTCTCGCCGACCTCGCGTCCCGCCGCGATCAACTCATCGATCAATGTCTGATCCGTGCCGAGCACGCCCGTGTTCACATCGCCCAACGCGATGGAGACCGCGCCCGTGAGCGTCGCCATATCGACGACGCGTGTCGCCCCAAGTTTCCTGGCGTAGCAGATGGCATCGGCCAAGATCAGCCGACCTTCCGCGTCCGTGTTGATAACCTCGATAGTCTTACCGTTCATCGCGCGCACCACGTCGCCCGGTTTCGTCGCCTTGCCTGACGGCATATTCTCGGTGGACGGCACGACGCCGAGCACAGGGATGGGCGGCTTCAATTGCGCGATGGCACGCATCACGCCGAGCACGGTTGCGCCGCCCGTCATGTCGTACTTCATCAACTCCATGTTCTCGCCGGGCTTCAGCGAGATACCGCCCGTATCGAACGTAATGCCCTTCCCGACCAACGCGAGCAACTCACCGTCGCCGTCTTTCGCGACGCCCTGCTTGCCTGTACCTTCCGGCATGTACTTCAACACGATCAGTTTCGGCGGCTCGTCCGATCCGCGTGCGACGCTTAAGAGCGCGCCCATGCCCTCTTGCTCCATCTGCTCGCGCTCCAGCACGTCGCACGCCAACCCGAACTGTTCGGCGATCTCGCGCGCTCGTTCGGCCATGATCGTCGGCGTCATGTACGCGCCCGGCTCGTTCGCCAGATCGCGCGTGAAGTTGACCGACTCACCAACGATGCGCCCGCGCTCTGCGCCGCGCTTGAGGGCTGCATCATCAGCGCCCGGCGCGATCAAGGTCAGCCGCTCAATCTGCCGCTCCTCTTTTTCGATGGTGCGATATTTGTCTGGGTCGAACAGTCCCATCTGTGCGCCCTCAACCGTGGCCGCCGCCCGCTGCTCGTCCGCGCCGACAGAGCCGCGTAGTAGTAGCCCGACGGTTTTGACGCTGCGTGCGCGCAACGCCCGCACCGCAGTGCCTGCTGTCTGCGCCACCTGCGCAAGTTGATAGGCATCGCGCTCGCCGCCGCCGATGAGCAACAGGCGCTGCGCCCGCAACTTGCCGCGCCCCGCGCCGAGATGCACGTAGGCGGTCTCGCCCTCTTTGCCTTTCAACTCTTCCGACTCGATGATCGATTTGATCAAACCGCCCGTGGTCGCGTCGAGTTCTTGCAACAGACCTTGATCGGGCTTTTCATCTTTGAAGACGACGACGGCCAGCGCCTGTACGTCCGCGTCGGCAAAACTCCCGCTACTCGTTTGAATCTCCATCTACTCTTATCTCCTGCGGTGCTTTTCGTTCAATCTCGATTTCGTTCTTTCAACTGCGCACGGGTTTCGCGCTCGACCGTGCGGCGCAACTCTGTCTCGCGTTTGTCATAAAGCTTCTTGCCGCGCGCCACGCCGATCTCCAGCTTGACCCGCCCGCGCTTGAGATATACGCGCGTCACTACGAGCGTCATACCCTTCGTCGTCGCCGCCTCTTCCAGCCGGTCGATCTCGCGGCGGTGCAGCAACAGCTTGCGCGTGCGCGTCGGGTCATGATTCTCGCGGTTGCCATAAGCATACGGCGAAATGTGCGCGTTGAACAACCACGCCTCGCCATCTCGTACTGACACATAAGACTCTTTCAACTGCATCTGCCCAGCGCGCACACTCTTGACCTCCGTGCCCGTCAGCGCCACGCCCGCTTCGTACTTGTCATCGATGTAGTATTCGTGAAAGGCCGCGCGATTAGTCAGCAGCGCCTTCTCTTCGATCGGCATGCTCGCCAGTTCCTCAGTGACCTGAAGTGTTGTTGACTATCTAACGTGCACTCATTTTATTGCTCGTATCGACTGGGGCAAGTAGTACAGTCCGGCACAAGTGAGCGCGATAAATATGATGAGGCAGATTGCCTTGACGGGGCCGAAAAGTTCCACATCGTAAACATGCCCGCTAAGCCGCACTCCTATACTTATACCGAGCAAATCGAACAAAAGATATAATGCGGCAATGGCGTAAGCGGTGATGAGTATGAATGTAAGGGTGATTTTCATGCTATCAACCTCCGGCATTTCATCCGACCACACTTCTGGGTACAACTCGAACAAGCAGCTCACATAGGCCCGAATTCTCTTTTAAGCGGGCGCACCATTAACTGCTCGACGGCGGCTTGCACAGCCCGACCTTCATACAACACGGCATACACCTGCGCCGTGATCGGCATCTCGACGCCGCACTTGTCCGCCAGCAGTTTGACCGCCCGCGTAGTGCGCACCCCCTCCGCAACTTCATGCATCCCGGCGAGAATCTCTTCAAGCGTGCGCCCGCGTCCCAGTTCCTGCCCGACGTAACGATTGCGCGACAGTCCGCCCGTGCAGGTCAACACCAGATCGCCCAAGCCCGCGAGACCCATCAACGTCTCAAGGCGCGCGCCCAGTGCCGTAGCCAGCCGGACGATCTCGGCCAGCCCGCGCGTGATCAAAGCGGCGAGACTGTTTGCGCCTAATCCTAACCCGGCGACCATCCCTGCCGCCACTGCGATCACGTTCTTGACCGCGCCGCCGAGTTCCGTCCCAGCAACATCATCGTTCGTGTACACGCGCAAGGCTTCATAACTTAACGCCGCCTGCACGATGCGACTCAACGTCGGATCGGCGCTCGCCGCGACTACTGCGGTCGGTTGCCCCGCCGCTACTTCCTGCGCGAACGACGGCCCCGACAGACAAACAAAGCGCGCCGCATACTCCGCGCCGAGCACATCGCGCACCACTTCAGAGATGCGTTGCCCCGTCTCGGTCTCGATCCCCTTCGTCGCGCTGATGAGCACCATCTCAGGGCGCACGTCCGCCGCTATCTGCGTCAGCAACGCACGCGTCGCATGCGATGGCGCGGCCAGAATCACAAGCTCTGCGTTGTCTAACGCCGTACTCGTCTCGGTCGTCGCACTCACAGCACCATCAATGCGCTGCCCCGCGAGATACTTATGATTGACCCGCTCACGATTGATCGAGGCGACAACTCTATCATTACGCGACCACAGGCGCACCGTATGCCCCGCACGGCCCGCGACCAGCCCCAGCGCCGTGCCCCAACCACCCGCCCCCATGATTGCGATGTGAGACATAAGAAAAATTAAGAATAAAGGATGAAGGATGATTAAGACAGAATTCAACTTAAATGGTCTTTCTTTTATCCTTCATCCTTCATCCTTTCCATCTGTTCTCCGTGCCGCTTAGCAACCGACTGATGTTGGCGCGGTGCATGAAGATGATCAGCGCGCTGCCGATGAGCGCGACTGTGATGAGCGGCGCAGAGCGCGCTTGTATCGCGGCCGTGTGCTCAAGTAGCCAGACGCACAATGGCACGGCCGCGGCGGCCGTGATCGAGCCGAGTGAGACGTAGCGCGTGCGCCAGACGATGAGCACGAAGATAACAGCAACGATGCCGACAACAAGCGGTGCGAGGACGAGGAAGACGCCCAAGCCCGTCGCCACACCCTTGCCGCCGCGAAATTTAAGCCAGACCGGGAAACAGTGGCCGACGATCGCGGCGACGCCGGCCGCAGCTATCGTCCAGTTGATGCCGGGGCTGTCGGCCAATAAGCTCCGGGCCAACACGATGGCCAGCGTGCCCTTGAGCGCGTCCAGCGCAAGCGTCAACAGTCCCGCCCAACGGCCTGCGCTACGCGTCACATTGGTCGCACCCGTCCCGCCCGATCCCGTCTGTCGCACGTCGCCGCGCCCGCGCAGCCGCACGATCAAGTACCCGAACGGGATCGAGCCGAGCAGGTATGCGAGGGCGATGACGAGCGCAGGCGACATGCGTTAACTGACTCCGCGAGGTTTTGGGTTAGCAGCTTGATTTGATAGCACTAGATCAAGCGTCGCCGCAACAGATCGAGCGCGGCTTGCGAGGCGCGCCAGCGGATGAGTTGGCGGTCGCCGGGCAGGAGCAGTTTGCGGTGCTCCGTATGTGCGTCGTCGGAGAGCGCGATGTAGACGAGACCGACGGGCTTATCCTCCGTGCCGCCGGAGGGGCCTGCGATGCCGGTGACGGCGAGACCAAAATCGGTCTCCGCGCGTTCGCGTACGCCCTCGGCCATCGCTTCGGCCACTTGCGCGCTGACCGCGCCGTATTCGCCGATCAGATCGGCCGGCACGCCGAGCAGACGCACCTTCGCGTCGTTCGAGTAAGTAACTACGCCCTCTTGGAAGTAAGTGGATGAGCCGGGCACTTCGGTCAGACGTTGCGCGATCAAGCCGCCCGTACAGCTTTCGGCGACGGCCAAAGTAAAGCCGTTGACCGCGAGGCGCAGACCGATCACCTCCTCCATCTGCTCGCCGCGAAAGGCGAAGACGGCGTCGCCGAGTCGCTCCTCAATCTGCCCGGCGAGACCATCGAGCAGTAACTCCGCCTCCTGTTCAGTCTTGCCTTGCGCGGTCAGGTGGACTTCAACCTCGGAGCGATTGAAGAGGATAGTCGTCTGTGGATTGGTGTACTGCGTGTAGACCGGCGCGATGCGCTCGTCCACGGCCGACTCGCCCAAACCCGATACGCGCAACACGCGGCGCACGACGCGCACGTCGCCTGCCTTCGCGGCGAGTTTCGGACCGACGTAGGTGTCGTACATCGGGCGCATTTCGCGCGGCGGCCCCGGCAACAGGACGACCGCGCGCCCCTCGTGTTCGAGATACATGCCGGGCGCAGAGCCGTTCGGATTGGCGAGTACCTCCGCGCCTTCGATGATCATCGCCTGTCGCGTATTGATCTCAGGCATCTTGCGCCCCCAGCGCATGAACTTCGCGCGAATCTCTTCGAGCACACGCTCGTCGAGGAGCAAGCGACGACCAAGCGCGCGAGCGGCGATCTTGCGTGTGATGTCGTCTTCAGTGGGGCCGAGGCCGCCGGTTGCGATGATGACGCGCGAGCGGCGCAGTGCGTCGCGGATGGTCTCTTCAAGCCGCGCGTCGTCATCGCCGACGATAGTTTTTAGTTTCACTTCGATCCCGACGCTGTTCAGTTTCTCGGTTAGCCATAGACTATTCGTGTCCGAGTGAGACGGCGTCAAGAGTTCCGAGCCGATGGCGACGATTTCAGCAGTCAACATTATTCGCGTCCTGAAGTTTAATAAGCTTACTTGCTGCCGAACAGTTTAATCTCGCGCACCCACATGACGAAGGGCCGGTTAGGCGGCCCCTGCTGCGCCGGCTGAAGGATGCGCAGGCGCGCCACTGTGCGCGGCGCAAACTCGAAGGCCGTGCGATCATAATTGTCGCCCGGCGTGATCGCTGAGATGGTCTGCCACGCGCCATGCTCGTCTGTCGTTTGCAACTCGACGCTGCGCGCGGGCATGAAGTGATCGCGGTCAAAGCCCCAGTAGACATAGACGGTGGTGAGTTGCGCAGGATGCGCGAGGTCGAGTTCGATCCAATGCGGCGTGGGCGTCTCAGCCGAAGCCCAGTTGCCCGCGTTGTAGCGCTGCGCGGCGATGCGCCGCACGTCTTCGACGCCGTCGGTCAAAGGCTTAATACTGTAACCGTCATAACTCGAATCGACACTGACGCGCGCGGCCTTTAGCTCGACGAGGTTGGCCGGTGTTGCAGCCGCGGCCGGCGTTGCGCCAGCCGCGGCTGTCTGTACTTGTGCGTTGGCGGCTTGCGTCTGCTGCGCCTGCCGCGCGCGCCACGTGCCGAGCGCGAGACCGATGAGCGTGAGCGCGATAAAACCGGCGACGACGAGCAGCCAGCCGCGCTCGGTCTTCTCCTGTCGGACGATCCGGGTCGTGGCGGGCGAAGCGCGTTGTAACTCCGCGCCGCAAGCGCGGCAATGACTCGCGTCCGCGTCCGCGTCGGCCCCGCACGCGCCGCAGGTCGCGCGTGTGATGGACTGCGTAACGTAACCCTGCCGCGCCGTGTCGGCCACCTGCTGCTCGGTTAGTTCGTGTGTGCCGACGTAGTGATAAGACCCGTAGCTCGGCTCAGCACCCAAGGCGTGCTCGCCCGACTCCGTGTGACGCGTGCGTCTGAGGGCGCGCAGAAAATCGGCCGCCGTTTGAAAGCGCGCCGCCGGGTCTTTCTCCAACGCGCGCAGTACGAGCGCGTCAATCTCCGGCGGCACTTGCGGGTTGAGTTCTACGGGCGGGCGCGGTGCGCGCTCGATATGTGCGCGCAGGATTTCGGTGCGCGGCAGCGGCTCGTCGGCGCTGCCGAAGGGCGGGCGGCCCGTGAGCATCTCGTATAGGATGATGCCGAGCGAATAGATGTCTGCGCGTTGATCGACCGGCGCACCTTCGGCTTGTTCCGGCGAGACGTACTGCGGCGTGCCATAGTCCGTGCCTGACGTGTCCGTGTAATCAGAGCCGACGAGTTTGACGATGCCGAAGTCCGTGATCTTGATCTGATCGTGCGACGTGACGAGGATGTTCGGCGGTTTCAGATCGCGGTGTACGATGCCGCGCCGCTCCGCGCCGTCCACGTCGCGATAGGTGAATGTATGTGCGTAGCTGATGGCGGCGAGGATTTGATCGAACAGGTGCAAGGCGCGCTCGACGGGGAACGGGCGTGCTTCCTGCGCGAGTAACTGCGCCAGCGAGCGCCCTTCGACATACTCCATCACGATGTAGTAAGTCTGCTCGGCGACGATGTAGTCGTAGATTTTGACGATGCCCGGATGATCAAGTTGCGACTGGATAAACGCCTCGCGCTCGAAGCGATGGCGCAGGCGGCGTAGATCGTGCTCACTAGTGCGCGGGCTGATCGACTTGATCGCGACCTCGCGCGGCAGCTTTGTGTGCTGCCCGCGATAGACCACACCCATCCCGCCGCGCCCGATGCGCTCCGCGATGCGGTAACTACCGATGATGGTTTCCGCCATGAAGCTTACGACAAATGGACACAGGGGAGCGGACACGTAGGAGGATGGCTCGCCTGCATGGAATGATAGCAGATAATAGCAGCCGGAAAGCAGTCTATCAGCCGCCGTCAGCGGGCGACAGAATATAGCTCAAGGCTAACGCCGTGGGCTATATTCTGTCGCCCGCTGACGCGGGCCGGCTGCACCGCTTACTGCTCACTCTGCTCACGCCGTCTTCTTCTCTTCTTCATACACGTCGCGCAGAACATCGGCGATGGGCGGTGGCATGGATGGCGGTGCAGGTACGGGTGGTTGCGTGGTGAATGACAGGCGCGCAGAGGCGTCGTGGAGCGGCTTCCCATGTACCGATGCGGGCGGCGCTTCGGCGCGGGGCAGCGCATGTGCATGGCCGAGGCGTGTGCGGCTTTCGGCCAGCATGGCGGCGGCGCGCGTGCGGCGTGCGCGTTCGAGGCTGCGGATGGCGGCGAGCGTCTGTGGCCCTTCGGCCGGTTCGCGTTCGAGCCGGCGCAAGACCTGCGCGTAGCGGCGCAACTCAGGCGAGGGCGCGGTCAGGTGGCGCTCGTCCGTCGCATTGTTCTCGACGACATACGCGAGATGTTCGACGGCTTCGGCGTGCGCTTCGCCGCGTTGATAGAGTGCGCCGAGCGTGAAGTAGACGAGCGGCGGTGCGTCCTTCATCGTGTGCAGCACGGTCTCGCCCTGCTCAATGACCTCGCGAATCTCAAAGCCGAACCAGCGGCGCTCGTCCTCGCGCAAAATCTCATTCGCGTTGAGATAGAAGTCGAAGACGCGCCGCGTCTCGTGCTGCTCGGAGCGATCCACGGCCCGCCAGATGAAGTAGAGGACGACGGCCGAAAAGAAGATGACCGTCGGCGGAATGCCCATCAACATCAGCAGCGAGAGGACGACGAACAGCGCCACTACCTTGTGCCACACCTCTTTGCCTTGACTAGCCATAAATTTTCCCGCTCGGTCTGCCGCCAAATGATTGAACCACGAAAGCACACGAAAGTGCACGAAGAATCGTAAATAACATTCTTGCGCCTTGCGTGTGACTTCGTGGTTTCAAAGAGCGGCCACGAATTAACTCAGACTGTGGGGAGGGCAAACTTTAAGCAAACTATTCGATGCGCCGCCGGATACTTGCGCCCGCCTGTGCGGTTGAAAGTTCACCACCGAGATCGTGCGTCGTCTCATTTGCGTCGATGCTTGCGCGGACGGCTTGTTCAACGGCGCGACTCGCGGCGTCGTAGCCCAAGTATTCTAGCATCATCGCTGTGGTCAGAATAGCACCGATCGGATTAGCAACCCCTTGCCCTGCGAGCGGCGGCGCGCTGCCGTGCACCGGCTCAAACAGCGAGACGCGGCCGGGATGTATGTTGCCCGACGCGGCGAGACCCAAGCCGCCCTGTAGCCCCGCGCCCAAATCGGTCAGGATGTCGCCAAACAGATTGTTCGTTACGATCACGTCATACTGCGCTGGGTTGAGCACCATAAACATCGCCATCGTATCGACGTACTGATGATTTGCTTCGATCCCCTCGTAATGTGCCGCCACCTCGCGGAAGACGCGTTGCCACAGGTCGCCGCCAAAGCGTTGCACGTTCGACTTGTCCGCCATCGTGACCTTGCGCCGCCCCTTATGGCGCGCGTATTCAAACGCGGCGATGATGATGCGTTCCACGCCGCGTCGCGTGTTCAGTTCCTCCTGCATGGCGATCTCGTCGGGCGTGCCGCGTTTCAAAAAACCGCCCGCGCCGCAATACGCGCCTTCGGTATTCTCGCGAAAGACGACGAAATCAACGTCCTCTACCTTGCGTTCGCGCAGCGGCGTCAGGCGCGCGGCCAGCAGCCGGATGGGGCGCAAGTTGATGTAGAGATCAAGCCCGCGCCGCATGCCGAGCAGTATGTCTTCCGCATGTTTATTCGACGGCACGCGCGGGTCGCCGAACGCGCCCGCGAGGATCGCGTCGAACTCGCGACTCAACATGTCGAGCGCACCGTCGGGCAGCGTCACGCCCTCGCGCAGGAATTTGTCCGCGCCCCAGTCGAAGGGCTGCAACTCAAGCGCGACACCGTGCGTCGCGCGCAACGTCTCCAACACGCCGACGGCCTCTTGCGTCACTTCCGGGCCGATGCCGTCGCCGGGTACAACGGCGATCCGTTTCACTCGCTCCGTCATCAACTCACCTGTCGTTATTGTTTTTGTAAACGTTGCTCGATGCGCGGCAGGGCGGCGACGAGCGTCTCGCCGACGGCTTGCAGGCTGCGCGGTGAGATTTTGTCGAGCGTATCGTCGGCTGTGTGCCAGTACGGGTAATCGTTAAGCTGGATGATGTCCATGGCCTCTATGCCGGCTTTGAGAAACGGCTCGTGGTCGTCGCCGCCGACGCCCTCTTCGCCGGCCACGAACACGTCGCTGTGCCCCACGTCGCGCGCCGACGCCCAGACGATGTCTTCGAGCCAGCGCGTGCCCATGTCGTCGCGCCGCAGTTGCAGATTCTTGTAACCCATCATGTCGAGCAGGATCATGGCGCGCACACGCTGTAGCTGATTCTGCTCCTTCAAGTGCGCGACGTAATGGCGACTGCCATAAGTGTTGTCGGGCGCGTCGGGCTTGCCGCAATCGTCCCAGCCACGGCAGAACGCCTCCTCGCCATCGAAGAAGACGAACCAGTAAGTCAGACGCGGCTTCTCATGACTGAGCGCACGCGCGAGTTCGAGCAGCGTGCCAGTCGAAGAGCCGGCGTCGTTTGCGCCGACGAAGCGAAACTCTTTGAAAGGTTTCGTGTCGTAGTGACTGCTGATGATGATCACATCCTGTGTCTGCCCCGGCAACTCGGCCGTCACGTTCACCATCTGTTTGTTGCCCGTCGGTGTCTTGGCCGTAAACTCGTCGGTCGTCACCTTCAAGCCATACGATTGCAACTCGCCGACGATGTACTGCCGCGTGCGCGCCAACTCCTGCGAGCCGGCGGGGCGCGGCCCCAACTCGACCATCTTGCTGATGTGCGTAAAGGCGCGCTCCCCATCAAACGCCGGCCGGTTGACGACCGGCGTCGCCGTGGCGGCCGCGGGCGTCGCCGCCTTTTGCTCGTTCTCGACGGAACTACTCGGACAGGCGATAAAACCGAGCGGCAGAAATAGCAGCAACGCGCACGACAAACGCGGCGCGCGCACGCGGACAGACTTTGCGTTGAGTCGAATCATAAAAACTAAGGATGAAGGATGAAACGGATTGATTCATTGATTCATCGATTCAATGAATCAATGAATCAATGGCCCGATTTCTTGTTCATCCTTCATCCTTTGCTTTCGGTCGGTGCTCGGCGCGTTGGCGTTGCTCGCGTGCGCGGCCGTAGTTGGCCATGACCTTAAGACCTTTTTGGACAAGAGCATCGGGTAGCGCGGCGATGGCTTTGAAGGTCTGCACGGCGGCGATTGCTTCCAACTCAACCAGCGTGGATAGCTTCTCTTGCAACGGCAGAGTGCGAAAATCCGTGCTTAAATCTTTCTTCGCCTCTTCGGCCGTCTCGGCGCGTTCGGTCACAGGCACGGGGTCGAAGCTGACCGTGCCGCCGCGTTCGATCTTAGTCTGACAGGCGAGCCGCTCACCGGCCGCCAGTCGCTCAGGGCTGAGCCGCGTGCGCTCTGCATCGGTCAACGCAGACAACAGCGTCGCGCCCTCGCGGATGACGACCGCGCACGTGTCGCACTCGCCGCGCCCTTCACACTCCGCCGGCAGACGCACGCCCAGACGCTTCGCCGCGTCCCACAAGTACGTCCCCTCCGCCACGATACCCTGCCGTCCATCCGGCCCGATCTCGACGTTGACGCTCATCACAAGCCCTCTCGCAGTGGTAAATAAGCAAACCTAAAATTACATGGGGAGCATACGCGCGAACTTAACACTAACGGCAGGTAAAAGAAAAGCGACTGCGTTGGCGGGCTATGGCGTGGCGCGGGCGGGCGCAGGCTCACATCTGCGCCAAGGGGCTTTACATGGGTCGCGATAGATCACGATGTAAGCGCCGATGATGAAGGCGAGGAGCGCGATTAAGAGACCGAGCAGGTGGCGTTTCATGTTGCTTCAAACTGCTGCTTCAACTCGTACCGGGCGCGGAGGCGAAGCGTATGCGTGGCTCGGCGGCCGATTCCTCCCCTTGCTCGCGGGCACGGTTCTTACGGCACGCGGGACAGTAACCGAACATACGCATCGTGTGGTGCGTCAACTCGAACTTGTGCTTGGCGGCGATCTGGTCTTGCAGCGCCTCCATGTCGGCCGAGTAGAACTCGATGGTCTTGCCACACTGCGTGCAGATCAGGTGGTCGTGATGCGGATGTTTATAGTTATGCTCGTAGCGCGTGCGTCCGTCGCCGAAGCGGACTTCGCGCGCGAGACCCGCATCCGTCAACAGCTTGAGCGTGCGATAGACTGTGGTCTGCCCGATGGCGGCGTCTTCCTGTTGGACAAGCCGGTAAAGGTCTTCGCTCGACAGATGCTCTTCCGTGCGCAGGAACACGTCGAGGATCAGATCGCGCTGGGCCGTGCGCTTGAGGCCCGCCTTCTGTATGTGGCGATGAAAGATTTCCTGTTCTTCCGTCATCATCGGCTGGCGCGATTCGGTTAAAGCTTGCTCACTCAGCATCCGTTAGGCCGTTAGTTTAACATCACCTGCGGCTACCTGTGAAGGAGTTGGTTTCGACGCGCGCCGCATGCTATCTTTTGCCCGCTAGTGCCGGGGTGGCGGAATGGTAGACGCAACGGACTTAGATGATTGAGCACGTCGGCCGGAAACACCGACGTGAATGGAGTCAAAGTCGGCGAACCCTTAACAGTTCACGCTGCTGGCAACGCCGAGCTAAGGCCGTCTCAATGAGGCGGCAAAGTGTAGAGACGAGACGGCTCCCTCCTAAACATCAGGCGTGATGCATGGAGAAGGCATCGTCCAGACCACAAACCGTCAAGCATGACGGGCGGCGAAAGCCGTAGTGGTAAGAAAATCCGTTGGCCCTGCGGGCCGTGCGGGTTCGAGTCCCGCCCTCGGTACCAGCTTTGACTTTGCGCAGTCCAGCCACAACGTTATGGCTGGACTTTTAGTTTATCCACGCTGATGGCAACACAAGACAGAGCAAATCAAACGGAGCGCGCGGACGGCTTCTGTTACGATCCGCGTGCGGCGGTGCGCCGGCTGACGCGGGTCGATCCGGTGCTGGGCGCGTTGATGCGCGCGTGCGGGCCGTTCCAGTTGCAAACGCGGGCGCTGCATAGTCCATTCGAGGCGCTGGCGCGCAACATCGTCTATCAACAATTGCATGGGAATGCTGCCGCTGCGATTCATGCGCGCCTGCTCGCGGTCGCAGGCGACCGGGGCAAGCTGCGTCCACGCGACATACTCGCGGCCGACGAGGCCGCCTTACGCGGCGCGGGGCTGTCGCGCGCTAAGCTGGCCGCGCTGCAAGACCTCGCGGCCAAGACGCTCGACGGCACTGTGCCGACGCTCGCACGGCTGCGCCGTATGTCGGATGAAGAGATCATCGAACGCTTGACGAGCGTGCGCGGCATCGGGCGCTGGACGGTCGAGATGCTGTTGATGTCGCGGCTGGGGCGCGGCGACGTGCTGCCGGTCGGTGACCTCGGCGTGCGGAACGGTTTTGCGTTCGTTTATCAAATGGAGATGCCGACGCCGAAGGCGCTCGCCGAATATGGCGAACGCTGGCGACCCTATCGGACGGTGGCCAGTTGGTACATGTGGCGTGCACTCGAACTGCCGCCGGGCGCTTGGCCGCCGGCCAAGTCTGTGCGACGCGGATGATAATTAACAAGGGGAGACTGCGATGAGCAGAGATGAAACGGACAAGATCGACCGCCTATCGATCCGCGAGCGGCCTGATTCAATCCCGCTCATGCAGCAGAACTGGGGCAAGCTCCTGTTCATGCACTGGCGCATTGCGGCTGAACATCTGTGCCCGCTCATCCCTTCGTCGTTAACAATCGACACTTACGACGACAGCGCGTGGATCGCCGTGGCCCCGTTTACGATGTGGGACGTGCGGCTCAGTTTCACGCCACCCGTGCCGTGGTTCAGCGACTTCCACGAGTTGAACGTTCGCACATATGTGCATCACAACGGCGTGCCCGGCGTCTGGTTCTTCTCGCTTGATACGAACAGTCTTTCGACGGTGCTCGGCGCGCGCACGTTCTATCATCTGCCCTACTTCCACGCGCAGATCGAACTCACACAAGAAGGCGCAACGATTGATTACAAGTTGCGCCGTCATGAGCCGAACCCGAGCGCGGAGTTTGCAGCGACCTATACGGCCGGCGCGGACTTGCCCGAAGCCCAACCCGGCTCGCTTGAATTCTTTCTCACCGAGCGCTACTGCCTCTATGCCGCGAGCGGCGAGCGCCTCTACCGCTCACGCATACATCACCGGCCGTGGCCTCTGCAACAGGCCAAGCTCGGCAACTTCCGCTCGACCATGATCGAGTCGCACGGACTGCCGACGCCAGCGGGCGCGCCGCTCTTACATTACGCTGAAGCGTTGGCGGTTGACATCTGGCCGCTTGAACGAGTCTAGCTCTGGCAGATGCTCAAACAACTAATCAACCATCTCTTGCCACTGCTGCTTTGTCTGCCTGCTTGCGCGGGCCGGTCGGCGCAGACCAACAGCGCAACGACGCAAACGCCGCCCCGCATCGCGATTCGCGCCGCGCGCCTGCTGGACGTTGAACGCGGGCAGATCCTCAACCACCCCGTCGTCGTCATAGAAGGCGCGCGGATCGTGAGTGCCGGTGCTAACATGCCGATACCGGCCGGCGCGCAGGTTATCGATCTCGGTGACGCGACCCTGCTCCCCGGTCTCATCGACGCGCATACACACATTACTTATCACTTCGACAACACAGGCCACTTCGGACTGTCGGGCGATCCGAGTCCGGACGTGACACTCAAGTACGCAGCCGAGAACGCACGCGCCACGCTCCTCGCAGGCTACACGACCATACGCAATCTCGGTGCGGGTCAGCGCGTCGACATCGCCTTGCGCGACGCGATTGCGCGCGACACGACACAAGGGCCGCGCCTGCTCGTCTCCGGCACGCCGCTCTTACCCGACGACCTCGACGGGGCAGCGGATAAGAATGCGCGCCTCGCCCTCATACGTGAATTTGTCCGGGCGCGTGTGCGCGAAGGCGCGGACGTGATCAAATTATTTGAGGGCGTGGACGCGCACGGGCGACCGCAGTTGAGTGCGGATGAAGTCAGGGCGGCGGTGGAAGAGGCGGCGCGCGCGGGGCGGCGCGTGGCCGTGCATGCGCACGAAGCGGCGGCCGTGAAAGCGGCCGTGCGCGGCGGTTGCGCTTCGATTGAACACGGCTCGTTTCTCGATACGGAAGCGATCCGCCTGCTCGTCGAACATCACACGGCGCTCGTGCCGACGCTCTACTTACCCACACACTATCTCGCACACAAAAGTCAGTTCGATTTTGGCGACTCAACTTGGTCATTCTTTGAACAATTGCAGGCGCGCAACCTCGACAACACACGGCGGGCACATGCGGCCGGCGTGTTGATTATCGCCGGCTCGGATGCGGTGGCCGGTTTGCACGGGCAGAACGCGCGCGAGCTTGAGTGGCTCGTTAAGGCCGGTTTGACGCCCGCCGAAGCTGTGCGTGCAGCGACGCTGGACGCCGCGCGGTTGTTAGGTTTGGAGGGACAAATCGGTGCTGTTAAGCCCGGACTGCTGGCCGATCTGATCGCCGTCACAAGCGACCCCTTGCGCGACATCAGCACACTTGAGCGCGTCGGCTTCGTGATGAAAGACGGGCAGGTCGTCAAGAGCGAGTTGCCGAAGCAGCATTAACGTTCGGGACTGACGCTTGCGCGTGGGCTGCAATGCAAAAAAAAGCAGCGGGCCTTGAGTTAACTCAAGGCCCGCTGCTTTTTTGCTCGCGTCGCTTGCGCAGCTTACTGCTGCAAGCCGTTGATGAACGCCTTAAGCAGGCGTGCGCGCGACGGATGGCGTAGCTTCCTGAGCGCCTTCGCTTCGATCTGGCGAATGCGCTCGCGGGTCACGTCGAAGTCCTTGCCGACCTCTTCAAGCGTGTGCTCCTCGCCCTGCGTGCCGATGCCATAGCGCAGTTTGATCACCTTCTCCTCGCGCGGCGAGAGCGTCGCCAGCACTTCGTCTGTGATCTGCCGCAGATTTGAAGCCACGACCGAATCGGACGGGTTCACGCGCGACTTGTCTTCAATAAAGTCGCCGAGGTGCGAATCTTCTTCTTCGCCAATCGGCGTCTCCAGCGAGATCGGTTGCTGCGCCAGTTTGAAGACGCTTCGCACCTTCGACACCGGCATGTCCACGCGATCCGCGATCTCTTCGCTCGTCGGCTCGCGCCCCAACTCCTGCACGAGCGCGCGCGAAGTCCGCACGAGCTTGTTAATCGTCTCGATCATGTGGACGGGGATGCGAATCGTGCGCGCCTGATCGGCGATCGCGCGCGTAATCGCTTGGCGAATCCACCACGTCGCGTAAGTGCTGAACTTGTAACCGCGCCGCCACTCGAACTTGTCCACGCCGCGCATCAGCCCGATGTTCCCTTCCTGAATCAGGTCGAGGAACTGTAGGCCGCGATTCGTGTACTTCTTGGCGATGGAGACGACGAGCCGCAGGTTTGCTTCCGTCAACTCGCGTTTCGCCTGCACGGTCTGCGCTTCGCTCTTGGCGATGGCCATGTGTGCGCGTTTGATCTCGACCGGCGAGACGTGCCGCTCTTCCTCGATCTGCTTGAGCCGGCGCTTCGCCGCCGTGATGTGGCGCTTGAACTCCTTCACATCCTCCGGCTTGATCCGCTTCCGATTCAGCTTCTCCGTGTATTGCTCGATCTCGCGCTCGGCGACGCGCACCTCTTTCCAAGCGGCAGCGACGGCATCGATGAGCCGCTGCCGTGCGCTCTCCTTCAATTTCAAGTTAGCAATCTCACGCGCCAGCGCGAGCCGGATGCTGGCCACCTTACGCTTCATGCGCAGAAGTTTTTTGCCGGGCTTCTTGCCGCGCGTAAGCTGCTGTTCGGCGCGCAGCTTCGTCCATTCCTTCAAGCCGTCGTGCGCCAACTTGCGGATGCGCTGGAGGTGCTCCAGCGTCCACTGCAAATATTCGTCGGCTTTGTCCTCGACCTCGGCCATGTCGGCCTGATCCGAGAAGGCCACAACGTCGCGGATGCTGAGCTTACCCGACTCCAATCCGTCGCCAATGCGCAGCAACTCTGTGGCGGCGATGGGTGAACGCGCGATCACGCGGTTCGACCGGATGATCCCCGCCTCGATGCGCTTGGCAATAGACACTTCCTGCTCGCGCGTCAAGAGCGGTACGGTGCCCATCTGCCGCAGATACATACGCACCGGATCGATTGATTTGTCGTCGTCGCCGGCGGACAGGTCAAGGTCATCTTCCTCGGCGAACGTGTCCTCAGTGTGCTCTTCATGGACGACGACCGTAGCGGCCTGCTCGATGAGCAGATCGTCCGTATGCGTCTCGCCCAGATTCGCGCCGTCGAGCTTTTGCAGCACATCTTCGATGTCGGCCGGGATGGCGTCCTCGGCCAACTCCTGCCCCAGCGCCTCGAACGGCGAATAGGTGCTGTTGCCCCGCGTCTCCATAAACCCCTCGTCACCGCGCTTGTTCATAGTCATGCTCATGATTACCTCTATCGCGCCCTGCCTTACGCCCGCTGCGGGTTAGCCCCGCATTATTAAGAAACTTGGCCGGCGGCCCGCTTCGCGGCCACCAATTATTGCTCCCGTGGTGCGTATCGACCGCTTCAAATTAAGCTGTTGATACGACAGGGATTAGATGCATCGACCCGGCATCCTGTTGCACCCCTTGATACGGACGCCCTGTGCGCTTTGTTTCTGTCGTACCGCACCCTGCCTTGTGAAAATGTCGGATGGTAACAGAAAGCGGGGAAATGCGCCAGCAGATTACGCTTATGCCAAACCGACCTCACAAGGACCATCATCGGAACGCGCAACCTGCCATCTTATTGCGCTACCACCACTGGTCCCGCTTAAACTTATGAAAGTAAAGAGCTTTGACTAATGCTGGGCCGACGCTTAGTATGTTTATAACCAATTCGATCCTAGCGGATTCGCAGTAACTGTCAGCCATATCCAGTCAGTGTTAAAAAAATTTTACCAGCACTCTCGCCTGCTACCTGCTTTATGTGCTACATTTTAAGGGTGCGGCGGGCTACGCTGCCCGCTCAGCCTCGGCCTAACGGCACTTGCCCCTGAAAAAGCCTCATCCATCTATCCCAATAAAGAATCAATATTTGTTTGCCTCCTAATAGCATGGAAGCACTGGCTAGCCGTTTCACTAAGCCGTTCATGTGGGTAATCATCGTGCTGGGCGCGGGGGCCTGCGTGTTCTCGGCCGCGCGCCTGCCGCCGACCCTGCTCAATCTGCGTTTTCTGACGCTCGCGGCGATCACGCTGGGCATCGGCTCGCGGCTGAGCGTACGTGTGCCCCGCGTGCGCGGGCAGATCACCGTCTCGGATACCTTTCTGTTCCTCACCCTACTTTTGTTCGATGGCGAGGCCGCAATCGTCTTGGCTCTGCTCGAAGGGGTCTGTACTTCCCTGCGCGTGACCACGAAGAAGCTGCACCATCTGTTCAACTCAGGGGGCCTGGCGCTCACTTATTTTCTGACTGTTTGGATCGTGCGTTTATGCTTCGGCTCGCCTGTAGTGCTGGTGCAACAAACCTACTCTGAAAAGCTCATCATGGCCTTGTGCGTGATGGCGCTCGTGCAATACGCGACCAACACCAGCGTCATTGCCTGCTGTCTGTCACTGCGCTCCGGCGAGCGTTTCTGGACTGTCTGGCGTGGGCACTTTCTTTATACTTCGATCACCTATTTCGCGGGCGCATCCGCCGCCGGTATCATCGCCAAGCTAGTCCAAACCGTTGGCTTCTACGCTGTCATCGCCACGACGCCGATCATCGCCATCGTCTATTTCACCTATCGCACTTATCTAAACAGCGTCGAGACGAAGATGGCGCAGATTGAACAGGCCGAGCGCCACGTCGAGGAACTCTCGCGCCATATCGCCGAGCAACAGCGCATCAGTCAGGAGCTACAACACAGTCGCGAGCACTTCCGGCACGCGGCCTTCCACGACACTCTTACAGGACTGCCCAATCGCGCGCTCCTCCTTGATCACCTCAAGCTCGCTATCGAGCGCGCCCGCCGTCGCCCTGAGCACCTGTTCGCCGTCCTCTTCATCGATCTCGACCGGTTCAAGAATATCAACGACAGTCTTGGGCACGGCATCGGCGATCACCTGCTCGTCGCGCTTGCGCGTCGACTCGAAGGCTGTCTGCGGCCGATGGATTCGGTGGCGCGGCTGGGCGGCGACGAGTTTGCCGTCCTGCTCGACGGATTGGAGGACGCGCGCGCTGCGATCGCCGTCGCCGAGCGCATTCAGGGCGAGTTGATGCAGCCCTTCAATCTCAACGGGCATGAGGTCTATACGACTGCGTCGATTGGCATCGCGCTCAGCTCGACCGGCTACGAGCAACCGGAACACGTCCTGCGCGACGCCGACACAGCCATGTATCGCGCCAAGGAGAACGGCAAATCACGCCATGAGATGTTCGACACGGTGATGCACGCGCGCGCTGTCGCCCTGTTGAAGCTTGAGACCGATCTGCGCCGCGCTGTCGAGCGGAACGAGTTTGAGGTCTACTATCAACCGATCATTGCGCTGGCAGCGAACCGGATTACGGGCTTCGAGGCGCTCGTGCGCTGGCAGCATCCGGAGCGCGGCCTCGTCCCGCCCAGCGAGTTCATCCCGTTGGCGGAAGAGACCGGGGCTATCTTCGACATCGGGCGCTGGGTGCTCGGCGAAGCTTGCCGGCAACTGCGCCGCTTCCAACAGCGTGCGCCGCGGCCGCTGACGATGAGCGTCAACCTGTCGAGCAAGCAGTTCAGCCAGCCACACCTGATCGATCAGATCAAGCAGACGCTTGCGGAGACGCGGCTCGACCCGCGCTGTCTGCAATTGGAGATCACCGAGAGCGTCGTGATGGAGAACGCAGAGACGGCCGCGGCGATGCTCAAGCAACTACGCGCGCTCGGCGTACAGATCTCCATCGATGATTTCGGCACGGGCTACTCATCCTTGAGCTACCTGCATCGCTTCCCGATCAACACTTTGAAGATCGACCGTTCATTCATCGGGCTGATGGGTGCGGGCGATGAGAATGCCGAGATCGTGCGCACGATCATCACGCTGGCAAATAATCTGGGCATGCAGGTTGTCGCCGAAGGCATCGAGACTGAAGCGCAACTCGCACACCTGCGCGCCTTGAATTGCGCCTACGGACAGGGTTATCTCTTCTCGCGCCCGGTAGACAGCGAGCAGGCCGCCGCACTCCTCACGGGCCACATGCCGCCCGAAAATCTTTCAATGCCGAACCTACCTGACGACACGCTGCCCGACCCGGACACGATCTCAGGTTATATCAACTGATCGCGCGCGCCTCCCCGTTTGACCGCCTTACTTTCTAAACACGGCCGGCTGGGCTATCATCTTTTACGTTCGGACAATTTTTTAGCATAGGCCGTTTTACGGTTTGGCCCAGAACTACGTCACAACGTCAAAGACGCATCCGCTCCTCTCCGTGTCGGGCAGTCACAGGCTGCTCGGGCTGGACGCGCTCCGAGGCTTCGCCGCCATCTACGTCGTCCTCTACCACGCGGTCACACAGTCGCCGCACGACGAATGGAACGCAGGCTTGCGTTGGCTCGCCGCGGGCGTGCGCACCTTTGTGCATTACGGTTACATCAGCGTCTTTCTCTTCTTCGTCATCTCCGGCTTCTGCATACACCTGCACTGGGCGAAGGCGCGCGCCGCCGGTCGCCCGGCACAGTTAAACTTCATCCCCTTCTGGCGGCGACGCCTGCGCCGGCTCTATCCGCCTTACCTATTTGCGCTCATCCTGTTTCTGGCCGTCGCGGCTTACTCCGACGGCATCGCACTCACGCGCTTTTACCTCTACGACCTCATGCTGCATTTAACGATGCTGCATAACCTCAACTCGCACACGGCCTACGGCATCAACGGCGTCTTCTGGACGCTCGCCATCGAAGAGCAACTTTATCTCGCTTACTTCCTCTTGCTGTTCCTGCGCCGGCGTTGGGGTTGGCGGACGACGATCGCAGTCTGCGCGGCGGCGCGCGCCGGGTGGCTGCTGCTGAGTCTGTTGATTAAAAACAGGTACGGTGTATTTGTGCCGGTCAACGAAGCGGCGGCGGCGCACTGGTTCACTTGGGCGCTCGGCGCATTGAGCGTCGAGGCGGCGTTCGGACTGGTTGTGCTGCCGCGCTGGTGTCGCAGTTGGCGTGTCTGTCTCGCGGCGCTCGCAGGCGCGGCCGGGCTGGCGTATCTGCAAGAGAACGTGCAAATGGCGTGGTATGTGCACGACAGCGTCTGGTTGTTGACGCATCCGCTCTGGGCCATCGGGCTGTTCGTCTTAGTTAACCGCGTGGTCACGGCCGAATTGACCGGGCGTTTGTGGCGCAACGTGCCGCGCCTGTGGCGTTGGGGCGCGAGCGTCGGGTTGTTCTCATATTCGCTGTATCTCACACACGAGTTGGTGATGCTGGAGATTTGGCGTTTCACGGGGCGGGGGCTGCCCGGCTACGTCGTCGCGGTGCTTATCATGACGCCACTCAGCGTCGCCTGCGCTTGGGTCTTCTTCTGGTTCTGCGAGCGCCCGTTTCTGCCTCGCTCAGCGCGCACCGCGCCCGCGCCCACGCCTCTCGGCCCGCAAACCAGCGAGCCGGTCTCGGCGTAAGCCGCGCTTGTGCTACCAACACCCGCGCACTCGTTCCGCGTGCGCGGGCTGTGTTAGTATGACACCTACGTTCCTCCAATTGTCCCCCGCCAAAGCAGCAACTCTAACTCGCTACGAGGGAGGAGACTATCTATGCCAGCCACAACCAATACCGGCACAACGGACGTGACCTACAACTTGCTTAGCGTCGTCTATCACGCGCTGCAAGGTGCGGAGACCTACGAGCAATACATCAACGACGCCGAGACGCAGGGCGATCAGGAACTCGCACAGTTCTTCCGCGACGTGCGCGACGAAAACACCAAACGCGCCGACCGCGGCAAGCAACTACTTGCCACGAGACTCGGCCGCGGCCAAGCGCAAGCCGCCAAGCCATAAGCGCAGGCGACGCACACATCGCCCTTACGATTGAGTTTACCGAGCAGTGGGTTTCACCACAGAGGCACAGAGAACACAGAGGGCCACAGAGAATTGAACTCTCTGTGGCCCTCTGTGTTCTCTGTGGTGAAATGATCTTACCCTACGCGCAACTGCAAGCCGATCAAGCACCGTCTCGTTCAGTATTTCGGCACGGACGGATCAACTTCGTTCGACCAAGCCGTGATGCCGCCTTTGAGGTTGACCAAGCGACCAGCAAAGCCGGCACGTTGCAACGCCTCGATGGCTTTGGCGCTGCGCCCGCCCATTTTGCAGTGCACAACGGTCTCGCGTTGCGGATCGATCTCGCTCATGCGCCCGACGACTTGGCCGAGCGGGATCAGCTTCGCCTGCTCAAGCCGCGCGATCTCATACTCGTGCGGCTCGCGCACGTCGATGATCTGTAAATCGTCGCCGCTGTCCAGTCTCTGTTTAAGTTCGGTGGCGGTGATCTCTTCCATCTGTGGCTTCTCCTCCTGTGCTGGTGCGGCCGCCACCGGGCGCAGACCGCAGAACTCTTCATAATCAATCAACTCTCTGATCGTCGCGTGCGGGCCGCAGATGGGGCAGTCCGGGTCTTTCCTGAGCTTCAACTCGCGGAAGCGCATACGCCATGCGTCAAAGAGCAGCAGGCGATTGATGAGCGGCTCGCCGTCGCCGAGGATCAGCTTGATCGCCTCGTTCGCCTGAATCGCGCCGACGATGCCGGGCAGCACACCCAACACGCCGCCCTCTGCGCACGACGGCACTAAGCCCGGCGGCGGCGGCTCCGGATACAAGCAGCGATAGCACGCGCCGCGTTCCGCCCAGAAGACGCTTGCCTGCCCCTCGAAGCGAAAGATCGAGCCGTACACATTCGCTTTGCCCGTCAACACGCAAGCATCGTTAACCAGATAGCGCGTCGGAAAATTGTCCGTGCCGTCAACGACGATGTCGTAATCGCGGAACAACTCCAACGCGTTCTCGCTCGACAGTCGCAACTCGTAAGTCTCAAGCTTGATGTGCGGGTTTATGTCCGCGAGCCGGTCGCGCGCCGACTCGATCTTTGGTCGCCCTACGTCGCGCGTGCCGTGCACGATCTGGCGCTGCAAGTTCGACGCATCCACAACATCGAAATCCACCAGCCCCAACGTGCCCACGCCCGCCGCGGCCAAGTACATGCCGAGCGGCGCGCCTAAGCCCCCCGTGCCGATCATCAAGACGCGCGCCGCCTTCAACCTGCGCTGCCCCTCCATGCCGACCTCCGGCATGATCAGGTGACGACTGTAGCGCGCGATCTCTTCGTTCGACAGCTTCGGCAATTCCCGGTCAGCGATCTCGGCTTCGGTCGCCGCGCCGCCCGCAATCGCCGGCACAATCGAGATCGTGTCGCCGTCCTTAACGGGCGTCGCGAGCCGCTCTGTGCCGCGTATGTCTTCGTCGTTGACGTAGATGTTGACGAAGCTCCGCAGCTTGCTCTCGTCGCTATAGAGATGCTTGCGCAGATCGCTATTAGCTTTGGTTACGCGGTCGAGCACCTCGCCCACCGTCGCGCCGTCCACTTCTATTTCCGCCTGCCCGCCCGCAAACTGTCT
Source organism: Pyrinomonadaceae bacterium (assembly GCA_045807745.1). GTDB lineage: Bacteria > Acidobacteriota > Blastocatellia > Pyrinomonadales > Pyrinomonadaceae > QHXQ01. Next base: position 45,779 of record JBJMGT010000011.1, on the reverse strand, counting down.
GAGCGCGGTCGGGATTAAAACTGTCACTGCCATTGCTTCAAACTCCTTTACCGATCTCTTCTTCATTGAACCGCGAGCGATCTGCCGCCAACTCCCACGAGCGCAGATCGACCGCGTGCCCTTGATGCACCGAGACGACGATGTAAGACATCGTCGGCCACGGCGCGAGATGTTCCAGATCGAACTGCGACGGCACGGCCGGGTGATCCGGGTGCGAGTGGTAATTGCCGACCACGCCGAAACCGCTCTTGGCATAACGCCGCTCGGCCTGCGCGTAGGCAAGCGGCGGAATCTGCATACGATGATGACGCTCGGCCTCCGCGTATGTGTTCGCCACCGCGTATAGCTCGACGACCTCGCGCGTGCGCCCGTCATCAACGATGCGCCCGATGAGCAACCCGCAGCACTCGTGCGGATACTCGCGCTCGGCGTGCCGCTCGATCTCTTCAATTAGTTGCGCGCTTAGTTTAAGCATTGCGCGCCTCCCAGAAGTGCTCGCTCAGATAACGCGCGCCGCTGTCGCATAGCACGGTGACGACGACAGCGCCAGCCGGGAGCGTCTGCGCGAGCCGCAACGCGGCGGTGACGTTCGCGCCGGAACTGACGCCGACGAACAAGCCTTCCTCGCGCGCCAGCCGGCGCGCCATCGCGTAAGCGTCTTCGGTCGCAACTTCGATCTGGCCATCCGGCAACGCGGCATCGAAGATGCCCGGCACGATGGAGGTCGCGTAGTGCTTCATGCCTTCGAGACCGTGCAACGGCGAGTCGGGCTGCACGGCGAACAGATAAACATTCGCGTTGGACTCTTTCAGCCTGCGCCCGACGCCGGTGAATGTGCCCGACGTGCCCAAGCCCGCGACGAAGTGTGTGACTCGGCCTGCGGTCTGCGCCCAGATCTCCGCGCCCGTGCCCTCGTAGTGCGCGCGCCAGTTAGCGTCGTTGTTGTATTGATCCGGGTAGAAGTATTTCTCCGGCTCGCGCGCGGCGATCTCTTGCGCGCGCAACTGCGCGCCGTCAGCGCCTGTGAGCGGGTCTGTCTCGATCAACTCCGCGCCATAGACGCGCAGCATGCGTTTGCGCTCCGTGTTCGCGTTTGCGGGCAGACAGAGCGTGACGCGATAGCCACGCGCCGCACCGATCATCGCATAGGCGATGCCTGTGTTGCCGCTCGTCGCATCGAGAATAATTTTATCCGGCGTCAGGCGACCGTCGCGCTCGCCTGCGCGGATCATCGCCAACGCCGGCCGGTCTTTCACCGAGCCGCCCGGATTCATGTGTTCGGCCTTCGCGTAAACCTCTACGTCCGCAGGCAGCGCATGTGTCACGTGCCGCAGACGAAGTAACGGCGTATGGCCGATCTGTGCCCAGAGATCGTGCGGACTGACAGACGTGACTGCTTGTCCTAACAACGCGCTCACGTTTACCCCGTGCTCCTTAATCACCTCACGCTGCGAGCGCTTGCTCGATGTCCGCGACGATGTCCGCAATGTCCTCGATGCCGACCGAGATGCGCACGAGTCCGTCTGTGATGCCGAGTTGTTGCCGGCGGGCGGGCGCGAGATCGCGGTGCGAGGCCGTCGCCGGATGCAGCACGCTGGTGAACACGTCGCCCAAACTCGTCGAGCGCACGCACAAGCGCAGCGCGTCCATGAGACGAAAAGCCGCCGCACGCGTCTGCTCGCGCAACTCGATGCTGATCAGCGCGCCCGCGTGTGGCGTGCGCAGCATACGGCGCAAGGTTGCGCTCTGGGCCTCGTCCGCCGCCAGCCCCGGATAGAAAATGCGTGCGAGGCCGGGATGAACGGCCAAGCGCTCGGCTAAGCGGCGTGCGTTTTCACACTGGCGCTCCATACGTAGGGCGAGCGTCTTCAAGCCGCGCATGATCTCGTGCGCTTCCCAGACGCCGAGAATCCCGCCGACGAGTTTCATCACGCCGACGAGCGCGGGCATGTCCGCCGCGTCGCGCGCCACGACCAACCCGCCCGTCGTATCGCCATGCCCACTGATATATTTCGTCGCGCTGTGGACGACGAAATCCGCGCCGTGTCTGAGCGGTTGACAGAGATAGGGCGACGCAAACGTGTTATCGACGATGAGGCGCGCGCCGACCTCGTGTGCCACTTCGGCGCACAACGCGAGATCGCAAACCTTCAAGAGCGGATTCGAGATGGTCTCAGCGATGAGAACGCGCGGGCGCATCTCGCGCGCTTTGGCTTGTAGCTCGGCCGCGTTGCAGAAGTCGGTCGTGACGGTGCGTATGTCGAACGTGCTGAAGATATTGTTGAGCAGCCCGGTCGTCGCGCCGTAGAGGTCTTGCGAGGCCAGCACGGTCGCGCCGGGTGTGAGTTCGCACGCCAGAAGGGCCGCATGCAGCGCGGCCATGCCCGACGCATAAGCACATGCGCCCACGCCGCCTTCGAGTGTTTGCAGCGCGGTCTCCAACGCATGCACGGTCGGATTGCCGTGCCGCGTGTAGACGTAGCCGGCTTGTGCGCCCGCAAACACTTCGTCCATCTCGGCCATGGAATCGTAAGTAAAGGTCGCGGTGGCATGGACGGGCGTAGCAACGGGCACGCCCGGTCGCGGCGCAAGCCGCTCGCCCGCGTGGACGAGTTGCGTCGCGACGTCGAGCGCCTGCAAACCGATGGCCCTATCTTTATCTTCGGCCATGTTCGTTAAAGGGAACGATGAAGGATAAAGGATGAAGACGAACGGAACTGTTCAATGTTGACAGGCTTTCTTTCATCCCTCATCCCTCATCCTTCATCCCTGTCTTTATGACAGTGTTCGTTTGGCGAGATACCAGTCGGTGATCTCGTAGTCGGATTGCAGACGCTTCTCGGCGTCGGCGATGGTTTGCGGTGGCGGCACGACGACCTTGTCGCCGGGTCGCCAGTTCGCGGGCGTCGCGCAGGCGTTTGTGTCGGCCGTCTGCAAGGCATCGACGACGCGTAGGATTTCGTCGATGTTGCGCCCCAGAGACATCGGATAGTAGATGAGCGCGCGGATGATGCCTTTGTCGTCGATGACAAAGACGGCGCGCACGGTCGCGGTCTCGGAAGCGGACGGATGAATCAGTCCATACTTCTGCGCGACCTTCGTATCGAGATCGGCAATGACGGGAAAATCGATCTTCACGTCCGGAAAGTGCTGCTCGATATTTCTGATCCAAGCGATGTGCGCGGGCACAGAATCGACCGAGAGTCCGATCAACTGTACGCCGCGCTGTTTGAACTCTTCGCTGCGGCGGGCGAACTCGATGAACTCGGTCGAGCAGACCGGCGTGAAATCGGCTGGGTGCGAGAAGAGAACGATCCACTTCCCCTTGTGATCTGAAAGCTTGAGCGGCCCTTGCGTGGACTTGGCCTCGAAGTCCGGGGCCGGTTCGTTGATGCGTGGCAGGCTGACGTTTGCGCTCGGCGCGCTGGCTGGTGTGCTCATACGACATCTCCTCTATCGGGTGAAAAAATGTTGCCGGTGCTGAAGCTGTGATTGTAACCGAAACGAAGCGACACGTCAGTAACGCACGCGTTAACAGTCGGACTGAAACCGAGTTGAGCCGCCCGCATAGGCTTGCATCAATCTAGATCAAATTGTTGCCCACACGCTCGCGCAGACCTTCTCCACCATCAGCTTTCGCGCCCAAATCCGCGCCGCATTTGTGCTACAATTTGCTCATACGAAATCGTGCAATAAGCCACGCGCACGCGCGCACATCGTTGATGCAAATCGCCTCGCCGGGTGTCGGTGCGTGTCGCTTTCCGCCATTTTCCTCGCAATTCAGGGCTTTTCACGCAGGGATGGATGTGGCACGCACGTTGCACAAACACTTAACGCCGGTCGCCACATGGCGCGGTCTTGAGAGATGACACGAGCCGCGGCGACGGGCCTTTGCAGGAGGAGGAGCATGAGCAACATGACTCAGAAAAATCTGGCGCAACGCGCCCTGAGCATTTTCGCAGTTCTCGCACTTATCGCCGGCAGCACTTTGCCGGCCGCCGCGCAACGCCGGCGCACACGCCCGCGCCTACGCACCGTGACGCGCACGACGACGCGCACAACCACGACGCCGGCCCTTCGCTATTACACGCTCAACGCAGATCAGACGATCCGCGTGCGCATGGACAGCGAGTTGAACTCAAAGACCGCGCGCATCGGCGAGCGTTTTACAACGACCGTGACCGAGCCTGTGTACGGCACGAGCGGCGTGGAAGTGATTCCAGTGGGGAGCAAAATCTGGGGGCGTGTGACCTCAGTCAGAGCGGCGGGGCGACGCACACCCGGCAGCATTGCGGTCGCCTTCAACTCCGTCGAGTTGCCGAATAGAGCCACGCATGCGATCAACGGTTCTTTGACTAGCCTGCAAACCGATCAGGTGCAGAGCGACAGTGAGAGCACCGTGAAGGGCGGGTCGAACTCGAAGCGCGACGCGGTCTTTATCGGCGGCGGTGCGGCGGCGGGTGCGCTGATCGGCGCGATAGCCGGCGGCGGTAAGGGCGCAGGCATCGGCGCGATTATTGGCGGTGCACTCGGCACAGGCGGGCGCGTGTACGAAAAGGAGAAAGAGGCCGACGTGAAATCCGGTACGGAGTTCGGCGTCATCTTGAATCAGAGCGTGCGGCTGCCGGAGTACCGGACGCAGTAAGTTTAGCCAAGGATCGACAACCGAGCGGTTGTCGGTGCGGAGGGGGCTGTCACGCGAAGGGGAGAGCGCAGGTCAGCCCCCAAAGAATCGAGCCGAAGCAGAGGCTCACGCAGGTCCGGTCGCCCCTGTCAGAACGTAAGTGAGCGACCGCACGAAGAGAGGCCCGTTGCGAAGGGGAGAGCGCAACGGGCCTCTCTTTTTCAAACAGACCACTTGTCCCACCGGCGCAACGCCCTTTGCCCACCACCAGAGTCGCCGAAATTTGCCTGTCTAACGCTCGGCCTCAGTGGCGCGCTGTGGATAACAGATTCTCTGGCGGCGCATCCGCTGCATGCCTTTGTTAGGCGGCGCGTGAGGGAACAAGTCGCTCTTTATTAGAGGCAATTACATCCATGATCAGCTAGGAACGAACTCCAGCGTCGCGAGCGCGCGCGCCGGTTCGGCAAACCCTTCGACCCACTTCCGGGACGCCTTCGTGTTGTACTTCTCGCCGAACGCCACCGTGACCGCGTCCCGCATGCGCGCGCTGCGGACTAGCTTGGCGCGCACAGGGATTTCGCGCTCCCCGACCTGAATCGTCCCACCCGGTTGCTGCCTGAAGGCGCGGAACCAGCCGGTCGGCTTGTCGTTCCATGAGCGCACAAAGACCCTGCCGTCAACGACAACGACCCAGACACCCATGTAGCGGTGCTCAGCGCCGGCGCGCACGCCGAGTATCTTCGCGTTCCGTACCGCTTCGACGACCGCATCAGCGAATGTGGCATCCTTTGACATAGTGCTTCACGAAAGGACGATAAGCTAGAAGGTCATTGACCAAGCAAGCAAATTCCCGCTGCCTGCACCTGCACCCAGCGTCCGTCGTAGTGCCGCCGAACGCCCGGCATCCCCCACGCCCCCGCACAACTATCATCAGAGGCATCGTGATGGGGCGTCGGGTGCATGCCGTAGTCAGGCGTCCCCTCAAGACCGAGCTTGATTTCCGGTTCCCACTTCGCAGGGTCGGGGGTGTTGGGATAGCAGGCTATGTGTTGGTGGCTACCTCAGTGCTGTCTAGCTCACTGAATACTTTTTCGGTACTGCGCTTACCGAAAGATGCCAACTTCTTGAGCATAGCCTCCGTCTCTTCAATTCTATTCATCCGGGTATGTTCAAAAGATGAGCCGCGAACGGATTCTGGGTTCCCGTCCCACGCCGTTACCCACAGCCACTTGCGCCGACCTTTAGTATCCTTGAGGAGAGATTGGCTTTGGAGGTCGGCAATTGAGGTTCTTGTCGGCCCCCTATACCGTTCGCTGAAGTATGGAATCAACTCTTCTTTCATGAACCTTTCAAAGTCCTCTTCTCGCACACCACTTTGCAGTGTTATCCCGTCGTGACGAAATACTCTAGACATACTCAAATTCTCCTTTTTCGACCAGCGCTAAAAGCAAACGGCACCGCCGCCGCCTAACGCACCAACCAATCGGGCGCGGCGAACAACATTCAACCTTCGAATCTATCAATCAAGTTGAGAAAGAAGCTATCTGCACTCCAGTCGGTAGTGGGTCATTTTCAATGTTGCCCAAGTGCAGCTAACGAGCGCGGCTTTGCTTAGCTGGAGACGAAGCGTCGGATATATATAAACAGCAAGACTCATACCAAGTGCGCTGCCGCTCGCATACTATCTGTTTTGGGCGACAGAGAGTTTTTTTTTGTGTCCCGGAGCTGCATAAGGTGTCTACCAGCGAGGACAGTGTTGCGCAGCAGATGTGTACTGCTGTTGAATCCGACGTTCGCTGCAACCGTGAAAATGACCCACTACGCTCCAGTCCAACGATTTGTACGGCGTACTACTACTGTTTTTGGACTGGAGCACTAATGGGTTGGTCTTCCGCCTGTTTCTTCAAACGAGTGAAAACAGTATCAAATCCGATGCCGGCCGAGATGGCAACCAGAACCGCAGACATAAACTGTATCTTGTTGGCCGCCTCGACCACCGTTGTTGAAGGCTCCAAGACTTTCGGTGCGCCAACAAATTGCGGGACGAGGTACGCCATGCCTACAACGAACCCGGCAACGCTGCCGAGGAGAAGCGATGTGATCGGCGGAGTCTCTTCCCCTCCCCAGATGACTGAGCGGCTAAGGGCACCCGTGGCACCTGCTGCTACTAAACCAATGAACATGAGGAAGGGGTAGAGATTCGGAGTTGGCACCCGTGCCACGCCAAAGAAAATTGCGAGTAAAAGCGCAACGAAGGCACATCCAGCCCAGAAGGTTTTTTCTCTCTGAGAAGTAGCTTTCAAGTACTTCGTTTCCCTTTGGCGAGCTTCCGCCTGCTGCTTTGCCCGCGCTACGCACTGGTTCTTCAGCCACGCCACCGACTGCGTTATGGTATGCGTCGTTGAGGATGGGTAGCCTTTCTCTTTCGTGGCAAGTTCGGTTCGGATGACTCCGGCTGAGCCATCGAATTTGTCTATGGCGAGCACGGGCAACGGCCGAGCCACAGCAATCTGCCCCGCGATGAGCGTCGACCGCGCGCCCGCCATCAAAAGCACCGCGTCAACCCCATCAGCATCGACCAGCGAGCGGTAAAACGGAGCTTCCCAGTCGTTGCCGGGAAAGAGCGCGCGTTCAAAGAGATCATCGCGCGTCGCCTGTTCGGCGAACTTCACCTGATTCTTCTGTGATTCAGCGAAGCGCACGCGAATCGAACCAGCACCGACACCTTGTGGAAGCGCCTTCACGTAGCCTGAAACCACATGGGGTTCAAGCGACTCGACATTGGAGAAATAGACAACGAGGCCCATCCCTGCGCTTGCAAGCGCCGCCCCGATATCCTGAGCCGTTTGCTTGGCATCATCGACCACAGCAGCATCCAGCGCCCAGATTCCGCCAATGATTGCGACGAACGGCATGCTATTGTTTGCCACCGAAGCCTCCTTTCAAACTATTCGATGAGGTGTTCTCCGAAGGGACTGTCAGTGCCCGTCGGCTCGTGGAAGTAGTAAGACCGAACTATGTGCTGATCTGCATGAAGTCAGATAATACGCTTCTGGAGTATGTTATCAACCTTAATGCAAGATAACACGCTTTTCGCGCGCTTAGCGTCCTATCTGCCACGCCTTGATGGCGGCGAACGGGTGGAGCAGCATCAGAATTTCCAGCAGCAGGCTGTCTCTGATCCAGATGAGCAGCATCAGTTCGACCAATGCAAACAGCGCGAGCGAGCGGCGCAGGCCAAGTCGCAGGGCGATGAGGCAGCCGGCGGCGCAGCAGAGTATGTCGCCGAGCGAGTTGATAACAGTGTCACCGTGATAGCCGAGTGCGGCCGTCGCCTCGCGGTAGCGGCGGATGACGAACTCGGTGTTCTCGCACACCTCCCAAGCGGCTTCGAGCGCGACCGCCAGACAGAGTCGCCAACGAGCAGCCAAGCGCGGCAGACACTGCGCCAACAGCCAGCAGAAGAGCACGCCGTGCAGCACGTGCGTCAGGCTGTACGGGTCAAGCAAGTGTTGTGAAGTGTCCGCGCCCCAAGCCTCGCTCGTCCACAACCGCACGCGCCCGCAGGCACACACCCACAGTCGCCCCTGATGATGCAACTGCAACGCAGCCACTGACACGACCGCTAGGCAGGCGAGCCACGGCGCGAGTCGGCTGCGCGTGGGCGGGCGAAAGTTGACCGGCATATATGAGGCGTTGAGGTTTAGCCGTTGACCGTCGCAGCCTCCGGGCTGCGTTGATAGACGACGCGGCCGGCGATGACGGTGGCGACCGGCGCACCGCGCAGCGTCCAACCGTCGAAGGGTGTGTTGCGGCTCTTTGATTTGGCGCGGGCGGCTTGAAACGTCCATGCAAGATCGGGGTCGAAGATAGTCACGTCGCCCCACGCGCCGGGGCGGAGCGTGCCGCGATCCGTGAGACTGAAGATGCGCGCGGGATTGACGGCGCAGAGTTCGATGAGGCGTTCTAAACCGATCAAGCCCCGATGCACAAGTCGATCAAGCGCGAGCGCGACGGCCGTCTCAAGCCCGGTGATGCCGTTGGGCGCGTGGTCGTATTCGAGCGCCTTCTCGTCAGCGTGATGCGGCGCGTGGTCGGTTGCGATGGCGTCAATCGTGCCGTCAGCGATGGCGGCTAAGATTGCTTCGAGATGTTCTTCACTCCTGAGCGGCGGGCACATCTTCGTGTTCGTGTCGTAGCCTTCGACGGCCGCGTCTGTCAGCGTGAAATGGTGCGGCGCGACTTCGCACGTGACCGCGAGGCCCCGCTCCTTCGCGCGCCGCACGGCTTCGAGCGCGCCGCGCGTCGAGACGTGCGCGAGGTGCAGGCGAGCGCCCGTCAACTCCGCCAATGCGCAATCGCGCACCGCGTCCAACTCTTCCGCGAGCGCAGGCTGCCCGCGCAGACCCAGACGCAAAGACCATTGCCCTTCGTGCATCACGCCGCCCATTGTCAGCGTGCGCTCCTCGCAATGATCCATCACTGGCAAATCAAACCCGCGCGCATATTCCAACGCGCGTCGCATCATGCCGGCCGACGGTACAGACCGCCCATCGTCCGTCACGGCGACGATCCCTGCGCGTTTCATCTCGCCCATCTCCGCGAGTTCCCGCCCTTCGGAACCCTTCGTGATCGCGCCGACGGGAAAGACGTGCGCCAGCCCCGCCGCCTCCGCCTGCTCGATGATGAAACGCGTCACGGCCGGATTATCGTTCACCGGATCGGTGTTCGGCATCGCGCACACGCTCGTCCAACCGCCCGCGCACGCAGCGGCCGCGCCCGACGCGATGGTCTCTTTGTACTCCTGTCCGGGTTCGCGCAAATGCGTGTGCAGGTCTATGAAGCCGGGCGCGACGACGAGACCTGTCGCGTCGAACACCTCCGCGCCTTCGGGCACACCGTCGGTGCGTTCGGGCAGACCCGTGACGCGTCCGTCTTCGATCATCAGATTCCGGCCGCCGTTTATGCCTTGCGTGGGATCGACGAGATAGCCGTTGGCGATCAGCAGTTTCATTTGAGTGGCCCGACGGGGACAGGTTCAAGTTCGAGTTGCGCCGTGTTCTTGTTCAACGCCTTGCGTTGCTCGTCCGGCGCGACACTCGACTCGGTTTTTGTTTGCGTCGTCGTTTGTGTGTTCACCGAGCCGCCCGCGAGCAGGTAGAGCACCGCCATGCGGACGGCGAGACCGTTGGCAACCTGATCGAGTATGAGCGAGCGCGTGCCGTCGGCCACATCGGAAGCGATCTCTATACCGCGATTCATCGGCCCCGGATGCATCACGATGGCGTCGGGCTGCGCCGCGTCCAGCCGTTTGCGGTTGAGACCGTAGTGCACGGCATACTCGCGCAAGCTGGGAAAGTAAGCTGCCTCCTGCCGCTCGCGTTGAATGCGCAAGACCATCACGACATCCGCGTCTTCAATCGCCTCTTCCACCCGATTCGCCACGCGCACCGCGCCCTCGGCTGCGAGCGCTGCGAATTCCGGCGGCGCAAGCGGCCCCGGCCCCGCAAGCCGCACACGTGCGCCGAGTTTGGTCAGCAGATGTAGATTCGAGCGCGCGACCCGCGAATGCAGTATGTCGCCGAGGATGGCCACTTCGAGACCGGCAATGCGCCCCTTGTGCTGGCGTATGGTCAAGGCATCAAGGAGCGCCTGCGTCGGATGCTCGTGTGCGCCGTCGCCCGCGTTGATGACGGCCGCGCGACAGATGCGCGCGAGCGCGTGCGGTGCACCGGCCGAAGGGTGACGCAGCACAATGAAGTCCGGGGCCATCGCTTCGAGATTGCGTGCCGTATCTAAGAGCGTCTCGCCTTTGGTCACGCTCGAAGTAGCGGCGCTGATGTTGATGGTATCGGCGGACAGGCGTTTGCCGGCCAGCTCGAACGAGGTGCGTGTGCGCGTCGAAGGCTCGAAGAATAGATTGATGACGGTGCGCCCGCGTAAGGTCGGCACTTTCTTAATCTCGCGGCGCGAGATGTCGCGGAAATTCTCCGCCGTGTCGAGCACATGCACGATCTCGGCTGGCGTTAACTCGCGTATGCCGAGCAGGTCTTTGCGCGCGAGGCCGGGCGACACAGGCTCATCGCCTGCGGGCCGCTCTGCTCTCTCAGTTCTCTTGCCCATTACTATTTCTCGTTTGCCGGCTATAAAAAAAGGCGACCACAGTAGGGTCGCCTCCGCTTCATCCGCCTTCGGCTGCCGGTCGCTCCACGATGGCGACCCCTTCTTCGCCGTCAATGTCGTCGAGCATGACCTTGATGATCTCGCTCTTCTTCGTCGGCACAAACTTACCGATGTAATCGGCCTGAATCGGCACTTCGCGATGCTCCTTACCGCGATCCACCAGCACCGCTAACTGCACGCGGCGCGGGCGGCCGAAGTCGATCAACTGATCAAGCGCCGCGCGAATCGTCCGCCCCGTGTAGAGCACGTCGTCGATGAGGACGATGTTGCGATTCTCGACGCCGCCCGGCAGGTCTGTGCGGCGATTGACGATGGGGTTTGTGCCCACGGTCGAAAGATCATCGCGATAGAGTGTAATGTCCACGACGCCGACCGGTGGGCGCTGTCCTTCAAGGTCTGCGATCTTATCCGCCAGCCGCTCCGCCAACGGCACGCCGCGCCGCTGCACGCCGACCAGATAGAGATCGTCCGCGCCGTGATTCTCCTCCACAATCTCCGACGCCAGCCGCGCCAATGCGCGATTGATCCGCGCGCTGTCCATGATTCGTGCTTTTTCGACGAACTCCATTGGCTGCGGATACTAGCACAAAGAAGTGACACGTGACGAGCAACGTGCTTGCTATGCTACTCCGCAAGTGGCGGCGGGCCGTGGTCGCCGTTTAACTTAGTCCGCCTTCCACCTGCGCCAATGAACGCCGCACTGCTTCAGCCTGTGGTGAGTGGAGGCGCTCGAAAATACTTAGCGCCTCACGATACAGGCGGCTGGCGTCCGCCCGCTTGCCTTCCACTTCTGCGAGTCGGCCGAGTTGGTGCAGGTCGGCGGCGACGCCCTGCTGGCTGCCGAGTCTGCGAAAGATCTCAATGCTCTCTTCGAGTAGTCGTCGGGCCTCTCCATAATCGCCCATTGCAAAAGTTAATGACCCGAGCTGGCCAAGGCTAATAGCAATGCCAAACTGATTGCCCAGCTTGTTCTGTATGTATAGACTCTCGTCATAGAGCCTGCGCGCTTCCTCAAGCGCGCCTGCGTTTTGTGCGAGCTTACCCAACTGGTACAAAATGGTGGCAATGCCGCTCTGGTCGCCGAGCTTCCTTTTGATCTCCAGACTCTCGCCGTAGAGTCGGCGCGCTTCTTCATAATTATCCTGCAAAGAAGCGACGCTCCCCAACTGGTACAGGGCCGTGGCGACGCCGCTCTGGTCGCCGACCTTCTTATTGATCTCCAGACTCTCGTCGTTTAGTCGGTGTGCTTCGTCAAGCTCGCCTTGCTCTTCGGCGAGCGCGGCTAACTCGCTTAAGATATAAGCAACCGTGCGTTCGTCGCCCATCTGACGGGCGGTTTTAAAACCCAAGTCATAGTAACGGCGCGCCGCGCCGGCATCGCCGCGCAAGCGATATATTGCCGCCAGATGCGAGGCCCAGGTCGCAAGCTGGGACGGATCATGCGTAGCTTGCGCGGCCTGAAGCGCTTGATCGGCGCACCGTAACGCCTCGTCCCAATACCCGCGCACCAGCAACAAGCCATCCGGCTGCGCTATAGACGCGACGATGCGCTGCACGTTATCCCAGTCTTGCAACTCGAACGCCATGCTCACCGCACTCAGCAGATTATCTTTCTCCGCTTCGAGGAGATCGAGGTTTTCTGGTGTCACCTCCTCATGTGCTTTTGCGAGTTGTGCAAAGTAAGCGATGAAGCGCTGGCGAAATTCTTCAGCGCGGGCCTCACGCGCCAAGCGCGCGGCGGCTAGTTGGCGCACGAGGCCAGACAAGACCAGCCGCCGATTATTGTCTGTGGCACTAGCGAGCCACAGCCCTACTAGACTCTGCACGGCGCGATTCAGCCGCTGCACGTCACTCCCGAAGCCCGCGATCTCCGCCAACTCTTCGCGTGTCGCGCTAGGTGTGAAGAGCGAGAGCGAGAGCAGTGCGGCGCGACCGTCGTCGCCAAGTTGGGGAAGATTGAAGGAGCGGTCGAAGACGTGCTCGGTGGCATCACCCCTGCCTTGCGCTAAATCTGCGAGCACCGTGCCCGGTTCCTGCGCGGCATCGATCTGCGCGACGACCCATTGCATCAACAAAGGGCTTGCCTCCGTCACCTGAATGATCTGTGCGCGCAGCGTAGAGGTGAAGATGCGCGGCTCAATCGTCAAACCGATCAAGCTGTTGAGGAACGCCTGCGCCTCGTCGGGCGACATGCTGCTTACTTTGATGTTGCGCGCAGCCTGAATACTGATGCGCGTGGTGACGAGCGCGGCGCAGTTGGCCCGCCTAGCCAGAAAGCTCACACAACGACTCTGCGCCTCGCTGCTCAATACTTCAACATTATCCAAGACAACGAGCGTCGGCGACTCGGCGACCAGCGCGTCCACCGCCTGCTCCTTTTCTTCAGGCGCGAGCGGGCGTAGGTCAGTCCGTCCTAGCTGGGTAGCAACTTCATCAAGGAAGGTGATGAAAGAAAAATCTGGGCGGGCCAGCGCGCTGACCCAGACCACGCGGTCATCGTACTGCGCGCTCAGCGCGCGCGCTGCCTCCGCCGCCAGTGTAGTCTTGCCCACCCCGCCCGGCCCCCACAGTGCAAGGAATGGGTTGCGACCGGGCGCGAGTTCCGCCACCAAGAGAGTTAAGAGATCGCGCCCGTCCCGATCACGCCGCGAGAGAAAGCCCACGGCCGGCGGGCGCGGTATCTGCGGCGACTGGCGCGGCTGGCCCGCCGGTCTGGCCGGCATGGGTATAGCCTGACTCTTCGCGCGCAACTCTTCGGCGACCTGTCGCACGCCTGTGATGACATTTAGAAAGGCTTCGTCGCGCCGCTTCCATTGGGTAATCGGTTTGGCGTCTTTCGGCAGCGCCTGTAACTTACCGAAGGGTGTGCGCTGCCAAACACACGGTCGCAGAATAACTGGGATGACACGCGCCTCACCGGACTCATGACGTTCCAACGCACGCTTAACCTCGACGCCATAGCAATAGTCGGAGGCAAGGAAATCCGCACTAATCAGGAACAGGATCAAGTCGGCTGAATTCAGGTGCTCTTCAATTTCATCTTTCCACTTTCTACCAGCCATGATCATCCGATCATGCCAGCCTTCAATGATCATCTCTCGCCGCAATACCGCAAGGTGTCGCACTAACTGATCACGCAGCTTTTCGTCTTTGTGCGAATAAGCGTAGAAGAGACTGAGTGAGTCGGTCTCGGGCCGCGTGCGCGTACTGGTCTCTACTGGCACGGGCGGCGGGGGCAGGGGGAGGTTTTCGCCGGTGAGTTCTTTCCAGAGCGAGCGGAAACCTTCCTCGAAGGGTAGGCCCACGCCCGTGCCGAAGTTAGCGACGGGACTGCTGCCGGGGAAGTTGGGCGCGCGCCCGCCTCCGACCTTGATAGGGACGAGCCAGTCGCGCAGGTGTTGCGGCTCAGGGCGTACAGGCCAGAGCGCATGTAACGCCTCAATGTTCAAGACGGATTCCGGTGAGACGATGAAGCCTATTTTTCGATTCAGACCGAAAGAGTCGGCCAGTGGGTTAAAGTCTGTGGGCGTGTCCGCGACAGACTCAAGCACCTTCGTACTAAACTGAAGTTGTGGCCCGCGCCCAGTCTGTTGCGCCAGTCGACCCGAGAGGCGCGACGCGAACTCATCATCGGCGCGATCGTGGAGCAGTAGGAAATCATATTCAAAGTGCGGCCGGAGGGTGTGCATGTCGCCGAGGGCGGTGCGAATTCTGACCTCGCCGTAGCCGACCTCAGCGTATTGTGTCTCTTGTGGGTAGAGACTCATCTGCCGTTTGTGCTGCCCATCGTCAGGCCCCCAAGAGACTTCAAACAGCAGCCGGTAGGTATCCGGCACTTCGATCTGTTCAGCCGAGGCGACCGGCGGGTGGCTGAATTCGACGAGCATCGGCGTCTCGTCCGCTGGCACAACCGGCGCGGTCAGTAGCGACGGCGGACTGGCTGAGCCGCTTGCTGCGACGTAACGACTGCCAGCAGACTCTTTCTTGAGCAGGCGCACGCCGACCTTGACCCGGCCGAGATTTTTGGTCGTGAACTGGTGCAGCCATTGCTCGGTCACGCCGCGGCGCGGCAACACAGGCAGCGCCGGCCCCACGCCGGTCTGCACGCCGGCCGCGAGGGACAGTTCACGCGCGGCTTCGGTCGTCCGCGCTTTTTCGGGCAAGGTGGGGAGCGCGCGACACGCCCAGCGAGCTAGCCCGATGCGTGGCCCCCGTTTCAGCGAGTCGGTGACAGAGGCTAACAGTTCTTCGATAGCCCTTTCGTTCCGCTCGCTCGACAGCGCCAGCCACGTCAACTTTTCTTCCAGTTGCAAGGCGCGCGGGGCTTTGGCGTGGAAGTCTTTGAGGAGTAGCCATGCTTTCTGTAGCAGTTCTTGATCGCCCGCCAAATCTTCACGCAACGGCTCGACCACCTCCGGCACCAACTCAAGCGCCACAGGGGTTTGCGCACTTACCAACGGGCTGAACCATAGGTCAGCTTCCGCGCCCGCATCCACCCCTGCAAAGAGCGCCAGCCGCAAGGCGCGTACCAACTCCGGCTCGATGCGCACGGCGAGCGAGACGGTTTTGGCGAGGCGATAGGCATCCTCGTAGCCGCTCGCGAACTGATCGATCAATTGCCGCGCTTCTTCTGCGTTCAAGGTCGAAGCACCTCAGTAGAAAGCTTGAGCATCTTGCTGATCGTGGCGACTGTCGTGCTGCGATCCCACTGGATGATGGTCATTTGCTGCCCCAGCGCGCGCGGCCAGCGCGCAGGCTTATAAGGCACAAGCGCAATTAGCGGACAGCCCGCGCGCCGCGCTGCCGCACTGAACTCCGCCCACTCAAGCTCGTCGGCCCAGTCTGCGGCGAGCGCCGGGCGGCCGATGCCGAGATCGGTCAAGAGCACGACGGGTGTGCCCGGCAGCGGGAGACTGTATTCCGGCCAAGGTTGCGCGCCGACACCTGCGCCCCGTAGCGGACTACCGACGAAGCGGAAGACCTGCACGTTACTCGCCCCCACAATCTGGCGAATCTCCTTCGTCAACCAGACCTCGTCACGCATGAACGGCATCAGTCCCGGCCCTGTATCCAGCAGCAGATGCGCGCCGCGCCGCAAGGTGCGCAGCGTGATGGTCGGGATACGTTCGACGTGCTCGTAGTTCGCTAGCATCTCCGTGATCCGTTCGACATCGAGCGATCCTTCTTCGTCGTTCGTGGCGAGCGCGGCACTCAGGATGCCGCGCGTCCACTGCGCCGCGAACAACGGTTCGAGCGGCGGCGGCGAGACATCCACTTGCTCCTCCTGCGGCGGAAACGGTTTAACCGGCGCGAGCGTGAGCGGTTCGACCCCAGCGATCCACCCTTCCTGTGCGCTCGGCGCGAAAGTCATCTCGACGGGGATCGTTCTCGGCTCGAACGCCGGTATGGCCACCGGCGCATCTTCAGCTTCGTCCTCCGCCAGCAAGGAAGAGGCAGAAGAGGTGATCCCATGTCCGCCGGTTGCGCCGGCTGCACTGCCGGGAGCTAAGCGCGGCAGCTTTGCGTCAGCGCCCTCAATATAAAAGCCGAGCATTTCCGCAATGAGGTTGATGTGCGCAGCGTCCGATACGCCCAACTCGCGGATCGCCCGCGCGAGATCGCCGAGGAAGATAGTCGAGCTTCTGTCACTCATCACTCATCTAGCCAATCAAGTCAGACTTGCGCGCTTGGCCAGTGTGGCCTTTGTCAGCACCTGCCAACGCTCGTCATCGGCAACCGGGCTGATGCCGAGGTCGAGACAGGCGCGCACGGTATCAAGGTATTCGGCCGTACTGGGCGCGGGCTGTTGCCCCGCTGCGCCGCGGACGGGGCTGGCCGCAGCGGTCGAAATCTTGACGACGCTTTCGGCGATAGGTTGGTAGAGATTCTGCTTGTCAGGGCCGTAGTGCTCCTTGGCGATCTTGATTAGCAGCGCCTCGTCCGGCGGCTCGAGTTCGAGGACGATACAACGACGCATGAACGCCGTCGGGAGGACGCGCTCGTCGTTGGTCGTGATAATGCATAACAGTGGGCGCGTCGCCGCCACCGATGCGCCCGTCTCCCTGACCCGAAACTCGAACGAGCCGAGCGGGACGAGCAAGTTGTTCGGCACATCAGGATCGGCCTTGTCGATCTCGTCGAGGAGAATGACCGCGCCCGCATTGTCTGGCCCGATGCCGGGATCGTCGGCCGGGTCTTTGATCTCCCTGATCGTGTCATCCTTGTTCTGCTCCGACCGCCCGCGTCGTCCGGCGCTCGCGGCATCAAAGGCCCACCACAGGACGCCCGGCTCGATATAGTGGGCCGGGTCTTTGTCCAATCGGCGGGCCTGCGCGTCGCCCAATCGCCTGAGTGAATCGAAGACCCAGAGTAGGTCGCGCGCCTGCGTGCGCGAGGTAATGACCTGCTCGTAATAGCGCCAACTCAGCCGCGCGGCGATGTTACGCGCTAGCGACGACTTGCCTGAACCGGACGGCCCGCGCACCAACATCGGTCGCCCCGTCGCCAGCGCCACGTTGATGGCCAGTTCGATCTTGTCGTTGTAGACATAGACCTGCCCGTCGCGCCGGTCGCCCAAGGCGGAGTTGCGCCCGCCCGTTGTTGGCGTGGGCTGGCGGAACTGTTTCTGCGGCGGCTCGCCACTGATGTCGAAATATTTTTGATATTCCATTAGCGTTCACCTGTGCCGTGCTATGGCGTCTGCGTGATGTCACTCTGCGCGCGGCGGAGCAGTTGGCGAACTTTCGTTTCCAGCCCGGCCGTCAACTCCGGCGTTAACAGCACAACCTGTTTCCCCGCGAGCGTCTGCGCGTCGGGTACTTGCTCGCCGTGCAGGAAGAAAAAGGTGAAGGGCTGGAAGCGCGTGCGCAACCACTCGATGAGTTGTTCGTTATGCTCTTTTGGGATGAGGATAAAGAAAGGCTCTTCCTCCTCCCGCTGATATAACGTGTCCTCTACTTGCGCGACCGAGTAATCCTCCCCTGCCAGAAAACCGACCTTGGGTGCGATCTGACTAATGACCTCTTGTTCGAGCAATGCTTGGGCGGCGGGCGAAACTTCTTCATAGCCGTTCTTCTGGGTGATCTGGGCGTAGATCCATTTACGGATGACGCCGCTCGCGCGCAGGACGTAGGACTCGCTCGTGAACGGGTACTCGGCCCCGTTCACGCACACGGCCCGCTGCCCCCGCGGTCGCTTGTTTATACGCGCCAATTCCGGGATCGCATCCGGGTTCACCCAGAAAGGCTGCAAATAGTTATTCAACAGGCGGAAGACCGCATCTTTGTTATTAAAAAACCGCGTCAGGTAGACCAGTGCCTTGGTGGATTTTTCCAACTCCGCGCTCAACAGGTAGCGCGCAAACTGCTCGCTGTATGGCCGGCGCGACTGCCAGATCATCCGCTTGCCCAGCTCTTTGGCGGCGGTGTCGAACAGTTGCTTCGCGTTTGGTCGCCCAAATTCCACTTGGGTAAACAGAATACTGGCCACGATCTCTTCGACCTGCTGAAGGGTTGTCTTCCGACCGCTACCCTGTCGCAGCGGGGCGAGGGCATCCAGCACTTGCTGCGCGATCTGATCGGGTGAATCACCCTTGGCCGCTTGAATAGCGTCGAGTGCGAGGGGCTTGAACTCTTCTGATTGGCGGAGAAGGTCAGGGGTAACAGGTGGGAGCAGGACAGGGACTAAGATGAAATCTGTTTCGTCCTCACGCCGGTAGCCGAGGATCGTTGCCTCGCGTTTGACCCAAGGTGAGCGGTAGAGCGCGTCTTCCGAGAGCAGCACTACCGCCCCATTGCACAGCCCCATCCACGTATGCAACTCCCAGCGCCAGTTAGCACCGGGCCGCAGTTTCTCACGGTCGAGTAGTACGTCGAAGTTCCGCCGCAGCCCTTTGTAGAGCTGGTACAGGACTTCTTTCGCCATCTGCTCCTTTGCGCTATGGCTGATAAAAATCAGAGGTTTTGTCTTCTCGGCAACCGGCATGACAATACTTAAAAGGTCATTGGAATAGGCTGAGCTTTCGCGGCCGGAAAGCGCTTGCGCTCTGGACTATGGTGATGACAGAGCGCCGCGATTATAGACGAAATTGGAAAGTTTTTAGCAATGATATTGCGCGCGGCCTAAACTATGCGGAGTGACAACCGGCGACCAGCCGGTTAGAATGCGCGGCCGGCTCGGCCCTCGGCACTACCATTGATGCTTTATCAGTCAATCCTGCGTCCCGCGCTGTTCCGTCTCGACCCAGAGACGGCGCACGAACTGGCGCTTCATACGCTGCAAACAGCGCTGGGTACAGAGACCGCACGGCGGGCCGCCGCACAGCGGTTGTGCCGCGCGTCGTTCGCGTCGCGGTCGTTAATCGCAAGCGTGATCGCGCGTAGCGTGCGCACTAGCAGGTATGTGTGCGCCAGCTTCCGTAGGTCAGAAATCTTTACAAATCCGATTATAGGCTGCTCGCGCGCTGCTCGTAGCCGCAGCGTTAGGCACTAGGCTGTATCTGCTTGAAGAGGAGGCTATTTGCTCATGACAGATCAGGCACGGTTAGTGGCGCGACTGGGCTTTGCTTGTATGGTCGCTGCCCTTCTCTCCGGCATCTTACAAGGGCTGTGGGAGTTGGCCCACCCGATCTTAATCACGGATAGCACTTTTGCCGCGGCCGTAGGCATACAGCGTTGGGGTTACGGACTGCTCGCGGTCATTAAGTCTGCTGGATTTTATGCCGGCCTGTTTGGTCTCGCTCTGATCGCCACCGGGCGTGGCCGCATCTTAAATATCTTCCTGAAGCTGGCCTTGCTGGGCGGCGTCTTCTTCGCTGCGGTCTGGCTCTACATGGCGGCCACCGGGCATATTACCTTGCTCTATGTGCTGGGCGGCATGTGGTATCAGATGATCGCTCCGGTCGTGCTCGGCATTGCGACTTTACGCAGCCGGCGCATAGCTTGGTGGGTCGGCGTGTATGCGATTGCTGTGGGCATTTTGAACTCGCAGATTTTCATGCGCCTCAAGCCGGGCCTAGCATTGTTGGTGCAAGGTGTGATCTGGCTGATCCTCGGATTTATGGTCTACACCTTTCGCAGCCGCGACTGACAACTCACGCAGCCCGCCGCCTCGATAACATCTTCAGTGACAAGTGACGAGTGACGAGATAGAATCCGCTGCCGGCTCGTCGCTTATCATTCGTCGCTTGTCATTTGT
This sequence comes from Pyrinomonadaceae bacterium, assembly GCA_045807745.1. GTDB lineage: Bacteria > Acidobacteriota > Blastocatellia > Pyrinomonadales > Pyrinomonadaceae > QHXQ01. Next base: position 25,777 of record JBJMGT010000011.1, on the reverse strand, counting down.
TACTGCCGTTCAATGTTCTATCGCTCCATCGCGCGCCCGCTGCTGTTCCGGCTTGAGCCGGAGACAGCGCATAAATTGGCGCTGCATTCGTTGACGATGGCCCTGGGCACAGAGGCAGCACAGCGGACGGCCGCGCGCCGTTTCGTGCGCGCGCCATTCGGGCCATTGGCGCGTTTCGGGCTAACGTTCAAGAACCCCGTGGGCTTGGCAGCCGGCTTCGATAAAAACGGCGTGGCGGTCAAACAACTGGCCGCGCTCGGCTTTGGCTTTGTCGAAGTCGGGACGGTCACGCACAGGCCCCAGCCGGGCAATCCGCGCCCGCGCCTGTTTCGTCTGCCGCAGGATCGCGCGCTCATTAATCGACAAGGCTTCAACAACGAAGGCGCGGCGGCGCTGGCCAGACGTTTACAGGGTCTGCGCCCCGACTGCGTGCTCGGCATCAATATTGGCAAGAGCCGCGTGGTCGATGTCGCCGATGCCGTGCCCGATTATTTAGCCAGCTTTGAGCTTGTCTGCCCGCACGCGGACTACATAGCCGTCAACGTCAGCTCACCGAACACGCCGCACCTGCGCGAGTTGCAACGCGCCGATGCGCTCGCCGCGCTGCTCGAAGCGCTGCAACAAAGCAACCGTGAGCTGGCGACCAAGCATAAGCGGCCGGCCGTTCCACTGCTGGTTAAAGTCGCACCCGATCTGACAGAAGGCGAACTCGAAATGATCGTCGACGTGGCGCGGCGCGCAGAACTCGCCGGCATCATTGCCATTAATACGACGACGAGCCGCGCGCACTTACGCACGCCCGCCGCGATGGTCGCGGCTTACGGCGCAGGCGGCTTGAGCGGCGCACCGCTCGGCGCACGCGCGACCGAAGTCATCGCCACACTCTATCGGCTCGCGCGCGGCGCGCTCACGATCATCGGCGTGGGCGGCATCTTCAACGCGGCCGATGCGTGGACTAGAATCTGCGCCGGCGCGAGTCTGGTGCAACTCTACACGGGTTTCGTTTACGAAGGCGTAGGCGTCGCGCGCGACATCAACGAAGAACTCGCACGCCTCGTCCACCAACAAGGCTTGCGCACACTCGACGAAGCCATCGGTAGCCGGACGGACAAGAGCTAAGAGCCAACTGTTTACTATGACTGACAAACTTATCATCGCGCTCGATGTTGATAGCGTCGCGGAGGCGCGTGAGTTGTGCGCCCGCTTACGCGGACACGCAGGGATGTTCAAGATCGGCTCGCAACTATTTACGGCCGCAGGCCCCGCCTTCGTGCGCGAGTTGGTCGCGACAGGCGCGCGCGTCTTTCTTGATCTTAAATTTCACGACATCCCGAACACGGTCGCGGGCGCGTGCCGCGAGGCGGTGCGGCTCGGCGTCGCGCTCTTCAACGTGCACGCGGCGGGCGGCAGCGGGATGCTCCGGCGCGCGGCCGAAGCAACAGAGGAGACGGCCGCGCGCGAAGGTCTAGCGCGCCCCAAATTGATCGCCGTCACGATGCTGACCAGCAGCGACGCCGCCGTGCTCGCGGAGATCGGTATCACGGATACACCCGCCGAGCAGGTCACACGCCTCGCGCGGCTCGCCGCCGAATGCGCACTCGATGGCGTGGTCGCTTCGCCTCATGAGATCGCGCCCGTGCGTGCAGCCGTCGCGCGCCCGAACTTCCTGATCGTCACGCCGGGCGTGCGCCCACGCACGACAGCACATGATGATCAAAAGCGCGTACTGACACCGGCCGAAGCCGTCCGCGCCGGGGCTGATTACCTCGTCGTCGGCCGCGCGATCCTCAACGCGCCCGATCCGCTCCGCGCCGCCGCCGAGATCAGCGCAGAGATGGAAGCGGAGAAGGATGAGGGATGAGGGATGAAAGAAAGCTTTCAACGTTGAGCGGTTCTTCTCATCCTTCATCCTTCATCCTTTTCCTTAAAATCTGGTAACATCCTCTTCCCGGCCGCATCTTTAGGAACAGCACCGGCGTGAATGGCGTGTAAGCTCTGGCCGCCACGCCCCGCGCGCGCGGTTCGGATTAGTTCGCGATAAAGGGGAAGCGACTGTTGCCGCCAAGCCGCCGCCTGCTGCGGGCACTGACAATTCTATTTTGCTTCTGCGCCTGCGCCACACCAGCGGCGGCGCAGCAAGCTCCCAACACCAGCGCACCAACTCAGACGCCCTACCGTGTCGGCGAGAAGCTTACCTACAGCGTCTCCTTCTCAACCTTCGCGCCCGCCGCACACGTCGAGTTGTTCGTCGCCGGGCGCGGCACGTACTACAACCGCGAAGGCATTGAACTGCGCGCACACGTTGCTACGGTCGAGGCCGTGCGCGCCGCCATCTATTCGATCAATAACGACTACATCGCTTACATCGATCCCCGAACGGGCTTGCCCTTTCACACGCAACTCATCAGGAGCACGCCCGAGCCGCCGTCGTCCATCACCAGCGGCTCGCTCGGCACAGACTCGGAGATCATCAACGCCGGCACGAAAAGTGAAGACACTGCCCCGCCGACTTTTGATCTTCTGTCTGCGCTCTATTTCCTGCGCACGCAACCGCTCGCGCCCGGCGCGACCTTCCCCCTTAGCGTGCAGAATCAAGGCACACCGTATCAGGCCGAACTGCGCGTGACGGGGCGTGAGACGGTCAAGACGCCGGCCGGGTCGTTCAACGCGCTCGTCGGACAGGTGCGCGTGCGCGATAACGCGGCCGTTAATAATTATCGCGTGCGTGTCTACTTCAGTGATGACGAGCGCCACATCCCTGTGCTCGTCAGCGCACGCCTCCCGGCCGGCGAGGTGCGGGCCGAGTTGGCCAGCATCGACGTGAGCGAACCGGTGCAGCCGCCGCAACAGATCGCCGCCCAGCCGACGCCGACGCCGCGCCCGACGCCAAGGCCGTTTGAGCAAAAGAATTCGCCGAAGCCGCTCAACCTGCCGTTCGAGATCGGCGAGCAGATGAGTTTCAACTTCTATCTTGGCGCGGCCACACAAGCTTTGGGCGTGGCCAACTTTCAGGTGCGCTCGCGCGGCGTCTACTTCAGCCATGACGGGATACTCCTGAGCGCGACGCTCATGACGACCGAAGCCGGGCAACGCCTGTTCCCTGTCAGCGACAAGATCGACGCTTACGTTGATGCGACGACGCTCTTGCCCTTCCGCACGGAGTTGCGCGTGCAGGAGGGCAAGCATCGCACGCAGGGCGTGGTCACAGTGGATCAGGAGCGCGGCACGGCTGTCGCAAGCGACGGCAAGCCACTTGAGATTCCGGTCGGCACATACGACTGGGTCTCCGTGCTCTACGCGCTGCGCTCCTTCGATCTCACGCCGCCCAAACGCAACGCCGTCTCGCTGCTCATCAACAAGCGCCCGCGCACGCTCTTCATCACGGCGCTCAAACGCGAGACCATCGAACTCGGCGGGCAACGCATCCCCGCCGTCCAACTCGCGCTCGCCACGGACGAAGCCAAAGGCGACCAACTGGCTCTGCGGCTCTGGGTCAGCCTCGACCGTCGACGCCTGCCGTTGCGTCTGACCGCCACGACACCCCTCGGTCAAGTCCGCGCAGACCTCTCAATCATCCCGCTCACGCGCCAATAAGCCGGGTTTAGCTGCTCTTCCCGCCCGGCAAAATAAAATCGTGAACTCCGCACAATGAAATTGAAATCTATTTTCAATTCCGGTATACTCCGGGTTGGGCGTGAATAGCCCGCCCGACTCAGGTTATCATCTGTTGCCGCCGAGGGTGGCGCGAGAAGGTTTAATAAACGATGAGTGCTGCATATCAACAACAAGCGCCCGGTGCTGTCGTTAGCATGGGCTCGCTAAACGGTACGACGATGCTGAGCATGTTGCCGCACGGCGCGACGGCGCGTGTGGTCGCGGTCGGCGGTGCGGGCGCGGTGGCGCGCCGCTTGATGGAGATGGGCGTCGTGCCGGGCGCGCCGGTGCGCATCGTTAAAGTTGCGCCGCTCGGCGATCCGATTCAGATACGTGTGCGCGGCTACGATCTCGCGCTGCGCCGGGCCGAGGCGCAGACCATCAGTGTCGTGCTGCATAGCGAATACTAAGCAATAAGTAGTGCTAAGTGCTGAGTCCTGAGTGCTGAGTAAAGGCAACTTGCTTTCACTCAGCACTCAGGACTCAGCACTTAGCACTTTTTTTATGACTTCTTCGCCTGCCCTGCCCGCCGAGACCGACGCGCTGCTCGAACGTGGCGCGCGCACGCTGACAGTAGCGTTGGCCGGCAACCCGAACGCGGGCAAGACAAGTCTCTTCAACGCGCTGACCGGCTTGCGGCAGAAGGTCGCGAACTATCCGGGCGTGACGGTCGAGCGCAAAGAGGGCGTGTGGCCGCTCCCGGCGGCCGATGGGCCTTGGCCGGCGCGGCTCGTCGATCTGCCCGGTCTCTACAGTCTCGACGCCGCCTCAATTGATGAACAGATCGCGCGCGACGTGTTGACGGGGCGCATCAGCAACGTAGTGCCCCGCCCTGATGTGGTCGTCGCGGTCGTGGACGCGACCAACCTCGAACGCAACCTCTACCTCGTCACTCAACTATTGGAGATTGGCCGCCCGCTCGTCGTCGCGCTGACGATGATCGATCTGGCCACGCGGCGCGGCATAGAGATCGACGCTGCGCAGTTGAGCGCAAGTCTCGGCGTGGCGGTCGTGCCTATCGTGGCGACGCAGCGACGCGGCTTGGACGCGCTCGCGGCGGCCGTCCTGCAAGCGGGTTGCGCCGACGGACAATGCGGTACGCACTGGCGGCTCTCTGAAGCGGCCGAGCGCGAGTTGGCGGCGCTCAGTGGCAACGGCGGCGACGAGCAAAAGCAAGGACAACATGCGACAGCGGCCACATCGCATGAGCGGCGACACGCGGCGGTGACGGAGTTGTACGCAGACGAGTTGCCGCCGAACGAGGCACGGCAACAGGTGGTGCTGGCGGCGCGGGCGCGTTTGGCGGCAGCCAATCCAGCTTGGTGGCAAGAACCGCTCGTCGCGCGTTACGACTGGATCGAGCGTGCCGCGCAGGGCGCAGTGCGCCGTAAAAGCGTGGAGCGCTCGTCCGTGACGGATCGCATCGATGCGTTTGTCACGCACAGGCTGTTCGGCCCCGTGATCCTGATCGTCGTGATGCTCGCCGTCTTCCAGACGATCTTTTCTTGGGCGCAACTGCCGATGGACTTGATCGATCACGGCTTCGGCGCGTTGGGCGACGCGGTGCGACTGCACATGTCACCGGGCTTGCTGACTGATCTGTTGGTGGACGGCGTGATCGCAGGCGTGGGCGGAGTGCTCGTTTTCCTGCCGCAGATTCTGCTGCTCTTCTTCTTCATCGCGCTCTTGGAAGACAGCGGGTACATGGCGCGCGCGGCGTTTCTGATGGACAGGTTGATGCGCGGCGTGGGCCTACACGGCAAGGCGTTCATGCCGCTGATGTCGAGTTTCGCGTGCGCGATTCCGGGCATCATGGCAACGCGGACGATTGAGAATCCGAAAGACAGGCTAGCGACGATCATGATCGCGCCGTTTATGTCCTGCTCGGCGCGTTTGCCGGTCTACACGTTGATGATCGCAGCTTTCTTCACTGGGCGAAAAATTTTCGGCGTCGTGTCGGTCGGCGTGCTAATTATCATGGCAATGTATTTGTTGGGGATCGTGGTGGCGGTCTGCGTCGCGTGGGTCTTGAAGCGGACGCTCCTGAAGGGGCCGCCGCCGCCGCTCGTCCTAGAGTTGCCGCCCTATCGGCTGCCGAGCATCCTCAACATCGCGCAGACGATGCGCACGCGCGCGTGGATGTTTGTGCGCCGCGCCGGGACGGTCATCCTCGCCATCTCGATTTTGCTGTGGGCGCTCGCGACTTTTCCGCGCCTGGGGACTGAAGACAAAGGCGCGCAGATCAGACAGAGTTACGCGGGCCGGCTGGGGCGGCTGATCGAGCCGACCATCCGCCCGCTCGGCTTCGACTGGCAGATGGGCATCGGTCTCATCGCCTCGTTCGCCGCGCGCGAGACGCTGGTCTCGACCTTGAGCATCGTCTATAACGTCGGCGATGCGAACGACGCACAGTCCGACTCCTTGATCGAAGCCGTGCGCAACGCGCGCCGCCCCGATGGGCAGCCGGCGTGGACGCCGCTCGTGGCCGTTTCGATGATGGTCTTTTTCGTGCTGGCGCTCCAGTGCATGTCCACGATTGCCATTGTGCGCCGCGAGACGAACTCGTGGCGTTGGCCGCTGTTTATGATCGCTTACATGCTCGCGCTTGCGTGGCTCGCTTCGTTCATCACGTATCAGGGCGGGCGGCTGTTGGGGTTTAGTTAAACGAGATGTGGCACGACTGGCAGAACATCGCGGTGCTGTTGTGTGTGCTGGCAGCGCTCGCTTACGTCGGGCGCCGCGGGTGGGCGCGGCTGCGCACGCTCGTAGGGCGTGCGGGCAAGGGAGGCGCAGGTTGTGCGACGGGCTGTGGTAGTTGCGGCCCTGTTCAAGCCGCGCCGCCGCAAGCTAAAGTGCTCGTGCAGATCGGGCGCGCGGGCGTGAACTCGAAACAGAGCGCGCGTTAACTTGTAGGCAACCGACTTACAGGCAAGATGAAAGGGCGGGATCGAATTTCGATCCCGCCCTTTCGGTTTAAGCGTGGCGGCTGAGTGTGTGTGCTCAGCCGCCGCGCGGTTGTGCTTGGTTGTTACGGCAGCGCTTCGACGTTGACGAAGAAGCGGAACGCGCCCGCCTGTTGCACGCCCAACACGAAGCGCATGTTGATGCTCGCGCCATTCGCGAGCGGCGTGCCCAACGTGATCGTGCCCGCCGACATCGACGAGTTGAACCCGCCGCCGTTCGGCTGACTCGGCGGTGTCTCCAAGGTCGTCCCCCGCACCGTCACGGGGCCGCCGCTGGTCGAGACCACGACGTCCGGCGATGTGATCGGACGCAGGTCGGCCGTGCCGGCTGGCGACGGGAAGGTCGTGATGTCCACGATCCGGAAACGCAGGCGGGTCACGCTTGCGCCTGTTGTATTGGTGAACTTCCGGCGGAGTTCGAGCGTGCCGAAAGTCGAGGTGCTGCCAGAGCCGGGCGTGAAGTCACGCACGCGGTTCGGCGGCAAGGACGAACTCACGGTCGGATCGATCAAGCTGGCCTTGACGGTCGCGTTGCGCTGGATCGGGCTGGAGAGATTCTCCGGCCCCGGCGCGCCTAACCGTTGACCAGCGCCGGCGGACGTGCCGTTGTTGTCCACGAACAGGAAGTCAGTTGCGTTGTTGTTCGTGTCCACCGGGAGACCCGACGGGTTCATGTTGCGATAGAACCCGGATTCAATGCTGAACGCCGGATTTACGGCCGGGTAGCCCGTGCCCTCTTTGTAGAGGACGTTAGCTTCAGCGACTGAACCGACCGCATCGAGCCGATTCAACAGCGTGAAGTTGGCCGGGTTCGCCGTGTTGAAGAGCGCGATGCCCGCGTTGTCGGGAATGTCGGTCGTGTAAGTCGCATCGCCCGTCGCCGTCGTGCCGTTGCCGGCCGGGTAGGACGCTAACGAGTAGGCGACCGAGTTGACGCCAAGGTAGTGCCCACGCGCCGGGATGACCGTGCCGTTCGGGACGGTGAAGCGTGTGCCGCCCGAAGAGGCCGCCAACGCCCAACCGGCCGAGCCGTCACTGGTGGAGATGGTGAGCGGCGAGTCGCTGTTGTTATACAACTCGACATACTCATCGTTCGCGCCGCTCGGCCCGCGCAGGCGGAACTCTGAAATGATCAGGTTCTGCGCGCCGGCGGGCGGCGTGACGGTGACGTTGAACTGGCAGGTCGCGGCGTTCGCGCCTGTGACCGTCACCTGCGTTATGCCGACCGGGAAGGTCGAGCCAGAAGGCGTGCTGTAGCCGAGCGCGCCGCACGCACCCGTCGGGGTTGCCGACGGGTAGTTGACCACTGCGCTCACGCCGCCGCCATCAGCCGGAACGTTGATGTTCGCCGGGCAGATGATCCCGCAGGTCTGCGCGTTGCAGACGCTCTGCGTCGAGGTCAACGTCAAGTCCCAGCCACCGGCGAACTGCCCGATGTCTGTGCCCGCGTCGTCCACCACGTAGAGACTCCAAGTGCCGTTCGGGTCTAGCCCGGCGAAGGCCGAGGCGAAGGTGTCCGTCCCGGCGGTGGCAGGCGTCAGGTAGGGCGCGGCCGGTGCGGGCGCTGGGAATGCATCGCCCGTGGTGTAGTTGGTCGGCTTGAACGAACCCGATGCCGGCGGCGTGCCGGAAGACGGCAACAGCGCGGCCGCGTCGTCGTCCAATGTGTAGGTCTGCCCCGTCCAGTCCGTGCCGCCGATCACGTCCGACATGACGATGAACTTCCGGCCGGTTGGGCCGACCAGCAGCACGTCCACGTCAGACGGGAACGTGTGGCTGATCTGCTTGAGCGTGACTGTAACCTTGGTGATCGGGTTGGTGACGCCCGCCACCGTAATGGCCGACGGGTACGGGTTAGCGGGTGCGCCCGTACTCACGCCCGTGCCGGTGGCCGGGATCACGATAGCGGTCGCGTTCGTGAAGGTCTGCGAACTGGTGCTGGTCGTGCCCAGTCGGAACGTGTAGGCCACGTTGCCGAGGTCAACCGCGCCGTCTGTTAGATGGAGCGTGGCGGTGATGTTTGTGCCGCACGTGCCGCTGGCGACGAAGCTGATAGGTTGCGAGACGGCCGGGCCGCCCGCCGTGACGACACCGTAAACGGTTGGCGGGCCAACCGGCGTGACGCCGCCCGACGCTTGCATCGTGGCGACGAGGTTCGTCGTGTTGCCGTCGCCCGTGTTGATGAGCGGGAAGGTGGCCGTGACGGTCTCGCCCGGATCAGGCGCGTTGTTGGCCGGCGAGACGCTCTCACCCGTGATCGTTGCCGCGCCGCCCGAACCGATGACCGGCGTGCCCGAGACGCCGCAGCAGATAAACGGCTGCTTCATGAAGTCGAGCGTGACGCAGCCAATTGTGCCGGTATCGAGCGCCGCCGAGTCGGTCACGCGCAGCTTCCACGTGCCGGTGATTGATTTACCGTTGAAGGCCGAGAGCGGCGTCTCCGGTTTGAACGTGCCGGCGAAGGGCGGCGCGCCCGTCGAGATCGAGTTGGCGGCCGCGTCATCAAAGATGGTCGGCGTGCCGGAGCAATCGTTGTTGCCCGTGCCGTAGTTGTCGCCGCCGTCGTTCGCGTTCGCGCGCCTATCGGAGAGCGTGACGATGGTGTTATCGGGTGCGACAAGCGCAATCGTCACGTCGCCGTCGAATGTGTGATTGAGACGCACCTTGACGTTTAAGTCCGCGACCGCGCCGGTCTGCGAGACGACGATGGGCACGTCAACCGAACTCACGTCCGGGATCGCCGTCGCGATGTTGCCGGTCGAGACACTGAGCGGACTGGCCGCGCCGAGCGTGCCCGTCTGCATGTTATAAACGACGTTGCCGTAATCGGTCGCGCCGTCCACGAGATGCAGCGTGACGTTCGCGATCTGCCCGCAGGTGGCGCTGACCGTGAAGGTAAACGACTTGACGACGGCGGGCGATCCTTGCGCGACCGCGCCGTAGGTTTGCGGCCCTGACGGGCTGCTGACGCCGCCCGTGGCCTGCAAGGTGGCGACGAGATTCGAGGTGGTCGCACCCGCACCGCCGGTGTTGACGATGGGGAGATTAACCGTCACGGTCTCGCCGGGATCGAGCGCTAGGTTTGCGGGTACGCAACTCTCAGCCGTAATGACGGGCGTGCCACCCGCGAGGACGTTCTGCGGCGTGAGCTGCACGTTCTGCATGGTCGTGCCGCCCTGCGAGACAATGACACCGGGGACAGTGGCGGTCGTGTAGCCGGGCGCGGAGACCGTCATCGAGTACGTGCCCGTGCCCATCGGGTCGATGTTATAGACGCCGGTAGCGTTCGAGCTACGGATGAAGGGGCCGGCCTGAACGGTCGCGTTCGGGATGGGCGCACCGCCCGCCGAACTGGTGATCGTGCCGGTCAGGATACCTTTTTGCACGGGCGCGCACGTGCCGAACTTGAATGCGCCGACGCGCGTGTGCCAGCGCGTGTTGTCGGGTGCGGTTGCGCCGGTGACGTATTCGCCCGCGTACCAGAAGGTGCAATCGTCCGTCGGGTCAACTGTCAAATCTGTGTAGTCGCCCCAACGGCCGGAGGTTGATGTCTGCGCGCTCGTGCCGTTGACGAGCGTCTGCTCGCCTTGCGCGAGGCTGCCGGCCGGGTCGCCGGAGAGTCGTCCGGCGTAGCGGATGGACGGGAAGACCGTGGTGCTAGAGACAGAGTAAGCGACTGCCTGACTGCCAGAGCCGTTCAAAGCGGTGCTGCCCATCCAGCGGTGCTCCGTATCGCCCGCCGCGCCGGCCATGGTCGCCTGCTCTTGCACCGTCCATGCGGCCGCCGGGTTGGTTCGGCGTATCTCGTAGTAGCGCACACCGGCGCGGAACGTCGGATTGGTGGCCGCGTTGACCGAGTAGTTCAAGGCGAGCGACTCGTGGTCGCCGAAGTTGCGATAGGCGAGCCGGAACATCAGACGGTCGGAGATCACATCCAATGCGGAGCCGGCCGGCTGCGGCACGACGTTGCGCGACCCCGCAGGCACTTCGCGCGAGTCGAACGCGGCGACCGCGAGTGGGCTGCCCGTGCGTTCGGTCAAGGTTGAGTTGGCCGGGGTGGCGAAGTCGGCGTGGAAATCGAAGATGCGTAACTGGTCGGCTGCGCCGCCGGTCTGATCATCGTCGAACTGCATGAACGTGTTGGGCGCGCCCGCGGGCGGCGGCGTGAAGCCGTCAATGTCTGCGGGCAACATGCCGCCGAACTGGCAGGCGGCCGGGCAACCCGTGTTCTTGTCGAAATAGATGTAGCTGGCGGTCGGATCGCCCGCGATCATCTTTGCGCGGTCGAAGGCGAAAAGGCCCGCGCCGAGAAACTGTGTGCCCGCTTGATTGAACTCGTTGTCGGTCATGTAGTAGCCGTCCGACCAGACGCCGAAGTGCGGGTAGTCGTTGAAATCGTTGTTCGGCATCATAAAATCATAGAGATAATATGCGCCGGTCGGATCGCCCGTCTTCGAGATGGCGATCAGTTGGTGATTGTTCGGATTCGCCACCGTGCAGAACTCGGAGATGAGCCAGCGATCCGCCATCTGGTCGTACATGACGATGGGGTCGCCGTCTTCGTTGTTGGCGCAGGGGCCCGGAATCGCGCCGAACAGCGTACCGATGCTGGTGAGCGGGATGAGCGGCGCACCGGTCTTATCGTAGATGCGGAAGGCGACGTTGACCGTCTCGACGAAGTGGTTCGGGCCGACTTCGCCGTTGATGTCGGGCGGTAGGAAGCCCTGACCGGGAAGCGCTGTCGTGTCGGTGAGCGAGACGGACTCAAAATTCACCGTAGGCGTGGGCAGCACCTGTGGTGCAAGTTCGCTGCCTTTGCCGCCGGGGACACGCGCGAGCGCGCCATCGGCCGTGGCCTTGGCGTTAGGATCAGGCGTGCGGATGCGCTCGGCGTTGCGGCGGTTCTTCTCTTTCTCGATCACGCCGTCTTCGCCGCGTAAGGCTTCCTTGCCGCCATCCTTGCTGCCTTTCTTGCCTGCGAGATTCCTTGCAAGTTTCTGCTCGATCACTTCTTCATGATCTTTGACGTTCACTCGCTTCATATCTTTCAGCGAGACCGTAGGCTGCGCCGCAGCCAGTTCGCTGACCGGACGAGATTCGCCGAAGTTGACGGCGCGATACATCAAGGGGTTCGCGTTCGCGGCCGGGTCTTGGCCGATTTTACGCGTGGCGGGAACGGCGCTTTTAACACCTTTACCTTCCGGCGACGCGCTGCTGCGTGACGGTAAAACCAGCGTCGTGAACACCAGTGCGAGAGTCAAACAGAGCACCAACAACTTTCTCATTGCGAAATCTCCTTCGAGGGGTTAAAGGATGGCCGGCGGTCTTGCGCTTCGCGCCGTCCTGTCTTGCCGGAATTTGTCGCCCGGAACAGCGACCGGGTAGCATCTCGGGTCTGGCCGAGATATACCTTCAGGCTTCAGACCTGCCGGCCACAACGCCAGCGGCCGATCAGTGTCGGAGTCGAAATGCCCTTGGGTTCGCTTAAGGCAAACGCGCTTCGCTTACGAGCAGGGTCGGCGCGTTTAAATTAGAAGTGCCGAAGCTTGCGTGACACTTGTGGGACTACTGGTGGTAACGGGCGTTGGACACACATTGAGGCAGAATGAACCGCAGCGGATAATGGGGCTGGTCTGTGTATGTCGCGGGCCGGGGGTTAGCCACATGAAATTTACTTTACTATGTCCGGTTGTTATCGGGCTGTGGAGTCAAGCCGATGGGGCGAGCACTTTAGAACTTGGCGCTAAAGCCCGTCTCACAAAGCCAAGCAGTTACGAGGCGGCAATATACCCGTATCACCGTCGTCTGTCAATGTATGAAGCGCCGAGCGGACCGGCCGCCCGATCCCTATGATTGGTTGAGATCAGAACAAAATTTCGAGCGTGCGCCGGTCAGCGTCAACGAATCAATGGTGTGCTGGGCGAGCGCCCCTAGAGGGCGAAATTGAAGTTGATGTAACCGGCGACGCGGACGGGCTGACCGTTGACGAGCGTGGGCTTGAACTTCCAACGCCGCGCTGCATCCTCCGCCGCGCGCCGCAACAGTTCGGGGCCGTTCGTGCGTTTCACTTCTGCGACCTCGCCCTTCTCGTCCACCGTCAGAAAGACCGTCACCGTGCCCGTCACACGCGTCGTGCGGGCCTGCGCCGGATAGCTCGGCGCGACCTTATCCTTCGCCTTCGTGATGAGCATCGCGCCCACTTCGAGCGGCTGCGCGGTTGCGGCGGCTGTGTTTGTCTCCGCCTGCTTCGTCGTGTCGGGCTGCGCGGCTTGCGGAGATGCGTTTGTCGTCGTCGCCGCGCCCGCCGGCGAGTTGACCGGCGCGGGTGTGTTTTCAACTTTGGGCTTGGCGACCGGCGTGGGCGCGGGCGTGGGACTCGGTGCGGCGGCAGCGGGCGCGTTCGCCTCAGCCGGCGCACCTGCATTTGGGCGCGCGTTGCTGACAGACATGTGCGCGGGTGTACCGGCGAGCCGCTGGCGCGCACTGCTCACTTCGCGTTGCCACTGCGCGCGCTCACTCGTGTTGCGCGCCAGCCGCGCACGCACAACCGCGGCCTCTTCGACGAGCGCCGCCGCCTCTATATCGCCGCCGCCCTCCGTCCCTAACTGTTTCCCCTGCGCGACCACACGTTCCAACAGCGCACGCAGGTGATCCAGATCGCCTGTCGCTTCCGTCGGCAGCGACGCGTCCGACACGTCTAGGCCGAGCGTGCGGTAGCGGTCGGCGTGTGCGCGCACGCCGTTGATGACTTGGCCCGCGAGCGCAAAATATGTGTGGGTCGCCTCGGCGCGCTGCGCCTGCCGCGTGGCGAACGTCTCGTTGAGCAGGCCCTCGGCGTAGCCGTAATCAGCCTGTTCCAGATAGACGCCGATTAAGAGCACCAGCGCGATCTGGCGCACGGACTCGTCCGCCTGCGCGTGGCTGAGCGATTCCAACTCGCTGCGCGCCGCCGGCAGATTGCCCACGGCCGCGAGTGCGCGCGCCCGTGCGATCCGCTGCTGCACATTCTCGCCGTCCGCCTGCACGAGATACTGCGCCCGCCCGCGCACGACCCCACCGACGATTGAGGCCAACAAGAGACAGATTGTGCACACGAACTGACGGGGGTGATTAATACGAATTCCCTTCACTCCAAACTACTCCATAAATACAAAAGCGAGCATGAAGGCTCGCTTTGAGGGTTCTATTTTCAGGGCCTGATTATCGCCCGAAGCGCCGCCTTTGATCAAGCACGCGCCCGGCATTATTTCAACGCCCGGCCGCTCCCGGTAAAGTGGTCACGGCCGGGCGCGGCGCTTTGCGGCAGCCGATGTGGTCTTACGGCCGTTGTTTTTCTGTGCGGGCGGCGTGGCGGGCGTGGTGACGGCGGCCGGCGCGAGGCTGCGCGTGATACGTTCGCGGTAGGCGCGTGCGTCGCGCTTGATGGTCTCTTCGTCGAGCGTTAAGAGTCGCCGGTCGCGCATGACGATGCGCCCTTCGATGACGACCGTGCGCACGTCCGCCGCTTTCGTCGCATAGACGAGATGCGAGTAGATGTTATAGCGCGGCGTCTGATTCAGGCTGTCGAGATCGACGATGATCAGGTCGGCGCGCTTGCCCACTTCGAGCGACCCCGTCTCGCGTTCCAGATGCAGCGCCCGCGCGCCGCGTATGGTCGCCAACGCAAACGCCTCGCGCGCCGTGACGACCTTTGGATCGCCGCTGAACTCTTTGTGCAGCTTCGCGGCCGTGTCCATCTCTTCCCACATGTCTAGATCGTTGTTCGACGCCGCGCCATCTGTGCCGAGACCCAACGCCACGTCCGCCGCCAACATCTGCGGCACGGGCGCGACGCCGGACGCGAGTTTCATGTTCGACTGCGGGTTGTGCACCGCGCCGACGCCCATGCTTTTGAGGACGCCGATCTCTTCGTCGGTCAGATGCACGGTGTGCGCGGCGATGACGCGGTTTGAGAGAAAACCGATGCGCGCCAGATAATCGACCGGCGACGCGCCGTGATCGCGCGTGATGTCCGCGACCTCTTTCTTCGTCTCCGCGACGTGGATGACGACCGGCGCGCCCGTGCGGTCGGAGAACTGCCGGATCGCGCGCAGGTGTTCTTCCGAGACAGTGTAGGGCGCGTGCGGCGCAATCGCGGGGGTGATGAGCGCGTGCCCGCGCCACTTTGCGACGAACTTGTCCGTGTACGCCATCGCCTCTTCATTCGTCTTGTTGTCTGCGACCGGAAAATCGATGACCGTCTCGCCAAGCACGCCGCGCACGCCGGCCCGTGCGGTCTCGTCGGCGACGGCGTCCTCGAAGTAGTACATGTCACAATAGGTCGTCGTGCCGCCGCGAATCATCTCGGCCAAGCCAAGCCGCGTGCCCACGCGCACGAACTCCTCGGTCACATTCTTCGCCTCAGCCGGGAAGATGTATTTCGTCAACCACTCGTTCAGATCAAGATCGTCAGCGATACCGCGAAAGAGCGTCATCGGCACGTGCGTGTGCCCGTTAATGAGACCGGGGAGGACGGCCCGCCCGCGCGCGTCTATCGTCTCGCGCGCCGCGTACTTGCGCGTGAGTCGGTCGCTCGGCCCGACTTCGACGATGCGCCCGTTCTTAACCGCGACCGCGCCGTCTTCGATCACGTCGCCCCGCGCGTTCATCGTCACAACCATGCCGCCGGTGATAAGCAGGTCAACGGGCTTCAGGGCGGCGGCGCGTGTGGGCGAAAGCGGACAGAGCAGACCGGAGCAGATCAGCCAAGAGAGTATGCGCGTAAACTTTCGCAGCATGTGCGTCCTTCTGTTCAGTTGATAAGTTGATAAGTCTGAGCTTGGAGACTTTAACAGAAACCGTGCGCCCAAGAGAACGGGCCGCAACCATCATGATGGTTGCGGCCCGTCGCTCACCGGCCCTTTGCACTTATGGAATTACGGCAACGCTTCGACGTTGATGAAGAAGCGGAAGCTGCCGGCTTGCTGCACGCCGAGTTGGAAATGCACGTTGATGCTCGCGCCGTTCGCTATCGGCGTGCCGACCGTGACCGTGCCGGCCGCAAGCGTAGAGTTCAAGCCTCCGCCGCTGGTCTGTGCGGGCGGCGTCTCTAGCGTCAGCCCCTGCACCGTGACCATGCTGCCGCCCGTGATCGTCACGGTGGCGGTGGTCGAGGTGAGCACCCGGAAGTCGGCTGTGCCCGCCGGCACAGGCGTCGTCGTGATGTCCACCACGCGGAAGCGCAGGCGCGTGACGGGTGCGCCTGTGTTGTTCGTGAACTTGCGCCGGATGGTCAGCGTTCCGCTCGGGCCATTAGTCACGGGCGTGAAGTCGCGCACGCGGTTCGGCGTGGCGGTCGAGGCCGCCTGCGGGTCGATCAAGGTGGCCTTGATCGTCGCGTTGCGCTGGAGGGGACTCGCCAAGTTTTCGGGGCCGGGCGCGCCGAGTGTGGACTGCGTGCCGCTGAATGAGCCGCCCGTAGTCGAGACGAAGACGAAGTCGGCCGCGTTGTCACCCGTGTCTTGCGGCAACCCCGAAGTGAGCTTGCGCAAGAAGCTGTATTCGCCGTCCGCCGTAACACCGCCTGCGGGTGCAAGCCCCGCGCCCTCGCGGTAGAGCGTGTTGGGTGTGGTGGTGAAGCCGACCGCGTCGAGTTGCGTGGTGACATCGAAGAGCGTGCCGGAGTTGTAGAGGGCGACGCCACCGCCGTCGCCGATGTCTATGCCGGTGTATTGCCCATTGCCTGTGCCGACCGTGGCCGCGCCCGCCGGATAGCCGCCGAGACTGAAGCCGACCGAAGGCGTGTTGTTAGTGATAAGGAAGTGTGCGCGCGCCGGGATGGTTGTGCCGGGCGGCACGCTGAAGACCGTAGCGGTCGTGCCTAGAGTATCAACGCTGCGGAGCGTCCAACCGCTTGACGGCACGACGAGCGGCGCGTTGGTGTTGTTGTAGAGTTCGATGAACTCGTCCTGCGCGCCCGATGGCGTGCGCGCGCCGCGGAAGCGGAACTCTGTGATGAGCACGTTGCCGTTGCTGGTCGGCGTGGCAGCGATGACCGTCTGCCCGCCTGTGAGCGCTACGGTGGACGCATTAAGGTTGGCGTCGCCGCTGTAGTCGGCCGTGATCGTGTGCGTGCCGGCCGTCAAGGCGTTGGTCTGAACCGTCGCCACGCCGTTCGTCACGGTCGCGGGCGCGCCGATGGGTGTACCCGTGCCCGTCGGGCCGTCACGGAACTGCACCGTGCCGCCGGGCACGTCCGCGCCGAAGGTCGGCGTGATCGTCGCCGTGAAGGTCACGTTGTCGCCCACGTCCGAAGGATTCTTCGACGACTGCACGCCGGTCGTCGTGTTGTTCTTGTTAACGGTGTGCGCCGCGCCCGCTGACGCGGGACTCGCGTTGAAGTTACTGTCACCCTGATAGGTCGCGGTGATCGAGCGGTTGCCGATGGTGAAGAGTATAAGGTTGCACTGTCCAGCCGCGACCGTGCCGGTGCATGAGTCAACGCCGTCCGTGACCATGACGTTGCCGGTCGGGGCGGTCGGGCTGTTACTGCCCGGCGCGGTGACCGCGAGGCTGTAGGTGACGGTGAACGACTGCCCGCGCGTGGTCGGGTCGGGCGTGTCGGTCAGAATTGAGGTCGTTGTGTCGGCCTTATTGACCGTGTGCGCTGTCGCGGGCGACGACGCGGGACTCGCGTTGTAATTTGCGTCGCCTTGATAGGTGGCGACGAACATGTGCGAGCCGGCCGAGGTTAGCGGGGCGGAGCACGAGCCAGTCCCCGTGACCGCACCCGTGCAGAAGGTGTTGCCGTTGTCCGTGACGACGACCATGCCGGTGGGATTGCCCGCTTGGGCTGAGCCGGGCGCGGTGACCGCTATGCTGTAGTTGACCGTGACGGACTGATTCGTCACAGACGGGTCGGGATCGTCCATCGTGATGGTAGTCGTCGTGTCGGCCTTGTTGACCGTGTGGGCTGTAGCAGGCGATGACGCGGGACTCACGTTGAAGTTGGCGTCGCCTTGATAGGCCGCGGTCAGCGTGCGATTGCCGGCGTGGAAGACCGTGATGGAGCACGAGCCGGTTGCCGGCGTGGCCGAGTTGATGGCACCGGTGCACTGCTCGCCGGTGTCAGCCGTGACCGTGACGTTGCCGGTCGGCACCGTGGGGTTGTTGCTGCCGGGCGCGTTGACGGCGAGGCTGAAGTTGACCGTGAAGGATTGCCCGCTCACGGTCGGGTCGGGCGTGTCCGAGGTGATGGTCGAAGTGGTGTCCGCTTTGTTGATGGTGAAATTGGCCGTGCCGATGGCGCTGTCAACGGTCGCGTCGGCTGCGCCAGCGCCCGCGGCGCTCGCGCGGAAGGTGGCGGTCGCCGTGCCCTTGCCTCCGCCCGACGTCTGGATGATCGTACCCGCGCCGGAGAGCGCGCCGCGCACGGGGTTCGAGAAGGCGAGCGGCAGGCCCAACAACACGTCCACGTTGGCGGACACGTCTTGGTTAGACGAGTTCGAGTTGACGCTCGCCGTCAACGTTGTGTCCTGTCCCGTGACGATGGGCGCGGGGTTGGCCGTGTTCTTGAGCACAAGCTGTGGCAGGCTCGTGATGGTGAACGTAATGGAGGATGGCTTGCCCACCGTGTCGCAGCCCGCGGCGGCTGCGCCGGCCGACTGCGGATCGAGGTTGCAGCCCCACCAGTTGTTGGTCGCGTCCACGTTGTCGTTGCCGCCGAGCTTGAGACCTGAGGCGATGGCGCCCGCGCCGACGGTGTTGCCGCGGAAGCGGCTGAAGTTGATGGTGAGCGCGCCGTTGCTCTTCTGGATGCCGCCGCCGCCCTGCTGCGAGGCTGAGCCTTGGGTGATGGCTACGTTGTTGAGGTACTTGCTCTTGCTGATCGTGTACGAGCCGTTGGTGGTCGAGGTCAGGAACATCCCGCCGCCTTCGTTCGTCGTGGCCTCGTTGGTGTCGAACGTGCAGTTGGTCATGTTCAAGCTGGCCGTGCCCGTGCCGCCGGAGAGGCGGTACGCGCCGCCGACGCCGGTGTCGGTCTTGTTGCCCATGAACGTGCAACCGGTGACGGTCACGTCGCCCGCGTCGCCCGACGCGCCGGCGGACTGCGTCATCGCGCCGCCGTTGGCGTTGACGGAGGCGGTCAGATGGTTGTTGATGAAGATGCAGCTCGTCACCGAACTGGTGGTGACGCTGCCGGCGAAGACGATGCCGCCGCCCGCGCGCGGGACGGCGCAGGCGTTGTCTTTGAGACCGTCTCTGATCGTCAGCCCGGTGAAAGAGTAGGTCGGGCTGCCCGTGGCCGGCGGGTTCGTGTGGAACACGCCGTCGTTGACCGTCTGCTTGACGATGGTCGTGGCCGCGCCCGCGCCGACGACGGCCGTGCCGCTCGTCGTCATGTCGAGGTCGCCACCCGTGTTCGCATCGTCACCACAAGTGCCGAGCGTCAGGTTGTAAGTGTTGGCGGGCACGCTGATTGTCGTGCCGGCGTTGGCGTTGGCGAACGTGACCGCGCCGCGCAAGGAACAATCATTGCCGGCGGCGGTGCAGGCGGACGCGCCCGCATTGTCGTCGGTGCGATCCACCGTGATGGTTGCAAGCGGCGCGGCAATGATGACCGCAGGCACGAGCGACTCTTGCGCGAGCACAACGAGCGCGCGCTCGCCGTTGACTTGACGCGGCATCTCTAGGGCCGCGACGGGCGTGCCCGCCACGTTGAGCGCGGCCGCCTGTTGGAGTGCGCCGAGCGGCACGGCTTGGCCCGCCTTCTCGTCGCGCAGTTGCGCGCCCACGCCGCGCACGATGTTCAACTGGCGCGCGCCCGCGTTGAGGACGATCAGATCGGCGCTCTCACCATAGGTCATGAAAGATGACATCAGCAACGCCTGCCCGTTCGCGCCCGCAGCGACGGGCGCGGCTGCGCCTAATTGGCCCACGACCTGCCAAGCATTCGCGGCGCTCGGCCGCCATGCGGGGATGAGCGCGGCGGTGCGCGCCTGCTCCTCGTCCTGATCAACCAAGAGCTTGTTGGCCTCGATCTCTGCGGGCGTGAAGGGGCGCATGTCGAGATCGGCGGGCTGGAGCAAGCGCACGGCCCCATCCTCTGTGAGCACGGCCATCGTCTCGCGGTTATCGCGATTCCAGACGAACACGCCGAGCGCGAGCGCACGCGCGGACGACGACAACTCGATGTGTTCGGAGCGCGCCTGTCCGTCCGTCTTGAGCGCGCCGCCGATGCCCTTCGGGCTGCGCGCGCGCGCAGAAGACCCGTGAATGATCTCGACGGCCGAGCCGGTGGCGACCGCAAGATCGAAGTTCAGATCGGCGTCGAGCCGGCCGAGCGCGAGCGCGCTGGCTTCTGCCGGTAGCGCGAAACTCTCCGACGCGCTCGACAGACCATTGGTGAACACAAGGGCTGACGCGCCGCCTTGAGCGTTGTTGACGCCGACGGTCACATCCGTCCAGCCGTCGCCGCGCCCGAAGTGGCCTGCGGCCAGCGCCGTCACCGTGCCGGGCAGTTTGACATGCGCCGGCGCTGACAGATTCCCTGCCCCGTCGCCCTTTAAGAAATAGAGGCCGCCGCCACGCGCCGCCGTCAGTATGTCTCTCATGCCGTCGCGGTCGAAGTCACCGGCGAGCATGAAGTCGGGCGCTTCGGGCAGGCTAAAAGAGCGCGTGTCGGGCAGGAGCGAGTCGGGCATCTGGCCCTGCTGTATGGCTTGAAAGATGGCCGGGTCGCTCGGGGCGAAGGCGTCAATGTTGCCGCGCCGAAACGTGATGAGGCCTTGCCCGCCGGCCGCGTAACCGCTTAAGAGATCAGGCGCGCCGTCAAGATCAAAGTCGGCGGCGGCGAGCGTGAGCGGGCGCGCGTTGCCGGCGGCCCCGAAGGCCGCGTCGCTCGCGTCCGTTCCTTTGAGCGCATAACCGTCGCGCAGATTGAGGAAGGGCCGGCCGCGGACGGCGGCGCGCACAGACGCGCCCGTCGTGGGCGTCTTGGCGGCTTCGGACTTGAAGACGACAAAGGCCGCGACCAGACAAGCGAAAGCGATGATTGAACACAGGAGTGTGTATCTCGATTTGAGCAAAGTTTTCATGGCGCACCTGTATGCGGATAGTTTTGCAGCGAAGAGGGGCGAACAAAGGCTCCGATGCCGAATTGCCCGCTCATGAACTGACGCGGCGCGAGTTGAAATTAGGGAGGGGCGCGCGCCGCGTGAAATTGACCTTTGACATCTGTGACAGCCGCCCGACAAATATCGGGATACAAAAACCTGCGGCCTGTTTTGCGCCCACCCGGCCGACTGCTTTGGCAGTCGGCCAGAGTCCAGCAGACTTACAAATCTGCGGGCGCGCGCGCGGCAACTTAGTTGCCGCAGTTGGGCGTAACGCCTGCCGGAATCGTCCAACTTGAATTGTCGCCGCAAGCGACGACTTGCGTGACGAAGCAGCCGTTCTGATCTTCGGCGATGAGCTTGATCTCAGCTTGCCCGCACGAGACGTTGTTGAGCGTGAACGTCTCGCCGGTTCTGATGACCGCGTGGTCGAGTTGATCCGCGCTCCAGTCATCTCTGTCCGGCGGCGAGAAATAGAGGTGGCGAATCTCCAACGCCGAATTGTTCACGACGCTGATGCTCGCCGCGCTGCCGTTGCTCGCGCGCACAAACGCGCAACCGACGAGCGCGACGCATATCACGCCAAGCAAGATCAAGCGCTGCCGGACACGCGCGCGCCCCAGATTGGTGAGCGAAAAGTTCATCATCAATTACCTCTCCTAGCGAGCCGAAGCCATTAAACTTAGGTCGCGCCTTGAATCGCTTACGGACAAGTGCCGTTGACGGTGTTATGCGGGCCGTCGTTCACGGCCGTGCCGTTCCGAGATACGGGCACGGTCACGGTCACGGTCGCCGTGGCTGTATTACCCTGCGAGTCCTTGACTATGTACGTGATGGTATAGACGCGGCCGTTGAGATTGCCGTCGCGCTCGGCGCGCAACTGCACCGACTTGCAATCGGCCGCGATGCGTATGTCGTTGACCGTGGTGCCGTCGCCGCCCGACGGGTTGTCATCAAGCTCGTCGCTGGTGACGCTCGCAATCACGACATCGCCTGCGTCCACGCTCGGGTCACAGCCTGACGAGGCGCTCGCCACGAAGTCAGAGACATTGAACGTGTTGTAAGCGTGATTGGGCGGCCACATCGTCGCGGTGATCTGGCTTAGCGTGATCGTCGGCGGCCCACCGACGGTCAACGTCGCGCTCTGCGTGGCGCTAGAGCACGCGCCTGTGGTCGTCACCGTGACCGTGTGCGCGCCCGGCGTGAGCAATGCTGTGTTGACTGTGATGCTCGGACTGTCGCCATTGTAGGGCAAGCCGTCCAAAGTCCAAGCGTAGTGGAACGGGGCGGTACCCGAAGCCGTGGTTGAGAAGCTGGCCAATTCGCCATGGCAAACTGCGACATCAGCCGGCTTAGTCGTGGAGGTGTTCGCCTGCACCGTCAAGGTCGCGCTTTGAGTCACAGTGCCGCAGTCGCCCGTCACGGTCAGGCCGACCGAGTGTGTGCCGACAGAGAGCGAGCCGGTCGGAACGTTAATGTTGGGACTGTCGCCATTGAAGGGCAAGCCATCAAGCGTCCACGCATAGTGGATGTTAGTGCCCGAAGCCGTGGTGGAGAAGCTGGCCGGCGTGCCTTGGCAGACTGTCACGTCGCCCGGATCGCTCGCCGATGTATTCTCTTGCACGGTTAGGCTCGCGGTTTGCGACACCGTCCCGCAAGTGCCGGTGACGGTCAGGCCGACCGAGTGTGCGCCGATAGAAAGCGAGCCGGTCGCAACGCTGATAGAAGAGCTATCACCGCCGAACGAAGAACCATCGAGCGTCCAAGCGTAATGCAGATTGTCGCCCGTAGCCGTCGTCGAGAAGACTGCGGTCGCGCCCTGACAAACCGTCGCATCAGCCGGATCGCTCGCCGTCGTGTTCGCCTGCACAGTCAAGCTAGCAGTGTGCGATACCGTCCCACAGGTGCCCGTCACAGTCAGACCAACAGTATGCACACCAACTGACAGCGAGCCGGTCGGGACACTGATGCTGGAGCTATCAGTACCAAATGGCGAGCTATCGAGCGTCCACGCGTAGTGGAGGTCAGTGCCCGAAGCTGTAGTTGAGAAGTTGGCCGTCACGCCTTGGCAGACTGTGACGTCAGCAGGATCACTCGCCGTCGTATTCGCCTGCACCGTCAAAGTTGCGCTTTGCGTCGCGGTGCCGCACGCGCCCGTCACGGTCAAGCCGACAGAGTGCGCGCCGACTGAAAGCGCACCGGTCGGGACGTTGATGGTGGCATTGTCGCCGTCGAAGGGCGAGCCGTCGAGCGTCCATGCGTAATGCAGATTAGCGCCCGTAGCTGTCGTTGAGAAGGTCGCGGTCGCGCCTTGACAGACAGTGGCATCCGCCGGGTCTGTCGTGGTCGTGCTCGGTTGTACCGTTAACGTCGCAGTTTGTGTAGCAGGAGAACCGCAACCGCCGCTAACCGTGACGGAGACTGTATGCGCGCCCGTCGTGAGCGATGTCGTATCAACGGTGATACTCGGATTGTCGCCGTCGAACGGCGAGCCGTCCAAAGTCCAAGCATAGTGGAAGGGGCCCGAGCCTGAAGGCGTGGTCGAGAAGTTGGCCATCGCCCCTTGGCAGACGCTGACGTCAGCCGGATCGCTTGTCGTCGTGTTATTGCTCACTGTCAGGTTAGTGTTGACCGTTTGCAGATCGGCCGTGACACTGGCGGAAGCAGCCCCCGCCGCGCCGGCCGTAAACGTGGACGAAGTCGCGCCGTCAACGAACTGCGTGTTGGTGGGGGAGACCGACCCGTTGGTTGCGCCGAAGGTGGCGGCAAACGGCGGCAGGCCGTTCAGACTGCACAAAGCGCCGGGGCAGTTGGGCACAGCGCCAGTAACATTGCGGCCGTAGATGTCAGCGGTCAGCCCGGTGGTCGCGCCGGGGCAGAGTTGGCTCGCAGCCGCGCTCAGCCGGAGTTGGAGCCACCTAGTGACGAGCGAGGTGAACAGGTCGCTCGTCAGAGGGCCGCTGTTCTGTCCCCACCAGTTGTCGTTGGCCGCTAGAGTACCGACGCCGGTCAGCGCCAGCGTTTTGCCGTTGGCCGCGCCCGCCGTGTTGCCGGAGAGGCGCGAGAAGCTGACGTTGGCCGTGCCGTTGCCGACGGCGAGCGCACCGCCGCGGCTCGCCGCGCCGTTGGCTTGGTTGCCGACGAAGGCTGATTGGCTGATGTTGTAAGTGCCGCCGGTGGCGAACGTCGCGTTGATCGCGCCGCCGGAGTTGGCGAGCGCCTTGTTATTCAGGAACAGGCTGCGCGTGATGGTCAGCGTGCCGGGCGAGCTGAAGCGGATCGCGCCGCCGACGCCCGTGGCCGTCGTGTTGTTGGTGAATGCGCAGTTGGTGATGGTCAGCATGGTGCTGCCCGTGCCGGTGGCGTCGGTGATCGCGCCGCCGTTGGCGGCGACCGCGCCGGTCGTTTTGTTGTTATCGAAGACGCAGTCGGTGATGGTCGTCACCGCGCCGTTGCCGCCTGAGACCATGCCGCCGCCAGAGCCGGTCGGCAAGTTGCCGCCCTTGATCGTCACGCCCGAAAGGTTGAACGTGAAGCCGGCAAGCGCCACGCCGGGGTTGACTTCGAGGACGCGGTCACTGACCGTCTGCTGGATGATGGTCGTAGCTGCGCCCGCGCCGACGATTGACGTGCCGCTGGCGCGGATGTCGAGGTCGCCCGTGGCGGCGAACTGCTCGCCGCTGCCCGTGATGGTGAGTTGGTACGTGCCTGCGGGGACGTTTATGGTCGAGCCGAGTATTATGTTCGCCGTGATGACCGCGCCGCGCAAACTGCAATCGTTTGGCGCGGGCGTGCAGGCGATTGCGGTCACGTCATCATCCGTGCGATCCACGTCTAGCGGGAGTAACACCGCAGCGGCCGTCGTCGCCCTATAGGCGGCCGGACTGGCTACGGGACCGCGCGAACTGAGCGCGGCGCTGTCGTGTCCCCCTGCCGCTTTGTGCGCGGCGGCGGCGTGGGATTCGGCCGCGCCATTGAAGCACGTCAGGGCCAAAAGGCCGGCGGCGCAGAGAGCGATAAAGGCGGACGTGCGAGCGGTCGCTTTGGGGACGAAGCGCATCATCTTATGACCTCATTTATTGTTCGGTCTGCTTTGGCTGACTATCCGTAACGAAGCTGGTCGGGCGCGCCGGACGTGGCGACGAATTTAGTTTCCGCCCAGCCACCACGCTGCGATTCATACTGCTAACCCGCTTGACGCTCGCCGCCACCTCAGGGTCTCTGCGGGAAGATGCCTTGGAGCGCGATGCAGAAGTTGAGCGTAAGATAAGGGTGCATGTTGTTGTGCGGCAGCCCGCCGCCCGCCAACGACAAAGCTGTCGGGGCCATCGCGTCGGGGCCCGTCGTGTGATAGTAGTTGACCGCGCTCACGTCGCCGATGGCCTGCGCCCAGACATTGCCCACCGGGGTGGGCTGATCCGCGGCTTGGCTCGTGGCGACGACGGTGTGCGTATGCACGGGCATCTCCGAGGCAATCAGCGTCACGGTCTGCTCGCCGCCCGGCGCGCCTAAGAAGCGCTCGCTGAGGCCCGGCCCTTGCCCCTGCTGCATGGGCGCAGAGCCTTGCAGGTCGGGCAGGGCGAAGGTCGACTGTCCGTTCCCGCCGTAGGTCGTGCCGAGCAAAGAGAAGAGCGCCGTGTTCTGGCTGAGGGGCAGGATCTGGCCATCGCAGAAGGCCCAGCCCGTCGGCGGGAAGTTGAAGGGGAAGATGCGAATTTCAGCGACAAATTGATCAGACATGACTATTCCTCTCTCAAGCGCGCGTCAATAATTTCCGCCAGACCGCCATACTGCAATTCACACTGCTTCCCTGCTCGACGCTCGCCGCCGCCTCAAGGTCTCGACGGGTAGATACCCTGAAGCGCGATGCAGAAGTTGAGCGTAAGATAAGGGTGCATGTTGTTGTGCGGCAGCCCGCCGCCCGCCAACGACAAAGCTGTCGGGGCCATCGCGTCGGGGCCCGTCGTGTGATAGTAGTTGACCGCGCTCACGTCGCCGATGGCCTGCGCCCAGACATTGCCCACCGGGGTGGGCTGATCCGCGGCTTGGCTCGTGGCGACGACGGTG
>JBJMGT010000010.1:0-35399 GCA_045807745.1 Pyrinomonadaceae bacterium | reverse complement strand
TGCACGCGGTTGCGCTCGCCGCCGGAGAGCGCGCCGACCTTCTTCTGTTGATCTGACCCGGCGAAGTTGAAGCGCGCAACGTAAGCGCGCGAGTTCACTTGTTTCGTGCCCAGATTGATCAAGTCTGTGCCGCCCGTTATCTCTTCCCAGATCGTCTTCTGCGGATCGAGCGTGCGGCTTTGATCCACGTAGCCGAGCGTGACCGTCTCGCCGACGCGAATTGTGCCCGCGTCCGGTTGTTCCTGCTCTGTGATCATGCGAAAGAGCGTCGTCTTGCCCGCGCCGTTCGGGCCGATGATGCCGACGATGCCGCCGGGCGGCAGCTTGAACGTCATGTCTTCGATCAACAGCCGCTCGCCATAAGCCTTGCTCACGCCGTCGGCTTCGACGACGACGTTGCCGAGACGCGGCCCCGGCGGAATGTATATCTCAAGCTCGCCGGCGCGCCGTTCGCTCTCTTGACTAACGAGCGCCTCGTAAGCGTTGATACGCGCCTTCGATTTGGCGTGGCGCGCCTTGGGCGTCATCCTGATCCATTCCAACTCGCGCTGCAAAGTCTTGCGCCGCTCGCCCTCTGCCTTCTCCTCGCGCGCAAGCCGTTGCTCTTTCTGTTCGAGCCAAGAAGAATAGTTGCCCTGCCAGGGGATGCCTTGCCCGCGATCTAATTCAAGAATCCAGCCTGCGACGTTGTCGAGAAAATAACGATCATGTGTGACGGCGATGACTGTGCCCGGATACTTTTGCAGGTGCTGTTCAAGCCACGCGACCGACTCTGCGTCCAGATGATTCGTCGGCTCGTCAAGCAACAATATGTCCGGTTGTTGTAAGAGCAGCCGGCAGAGCGCGACGCGGCGACGCTCGCCGCCCGACAGAATTTTGACCGGCGTCTCGCCCGGCGGGCAGCGCAGTGCATCCATCGCCAACTCAAGCCGGCTGTCCAAGTCCCACGCGTCCGCCGCGTCCAACTTCTCTTGCACCGCGCCCTGACGTTCCAAGAGCGCCGCCATCTCGTCATCCGTCATCGGCTCAGCGAACTTTTCATTGATCTGCTCGAACTCCTTGAGCAGATCGACAATGGGTTGCACGCCCTGTTCAACTACTTCGCGCACGGTCTTCGTCTCATCGAGGC
Source organism: Pyrinomonadaceae bacterium (assembly GCA_045807745.1). Classification (GTDB taxonomy): domain Bacteria; phylum Acidobacteriota; class Blastocatellia; order Pyrinomonadales; family Pyrinomonadaceae; genus QHXQ01. Next base: position 34,270 of record JBJMGT010000010.1, on the reverse strand, counting down.
GCGGCTCCTGTTCAAGATAACCGACCGTGTAGCCGGGCGAAGGCACAGTCTCGCCGACGAACTCTTTGTCCACACCCGCGATGATGCGCAAGAGTGAACTTTTGCCTGAGCCGTTCAAACCGATGACGCCGATCTTCGCGCCGTAAAAATACGAGAGATAGATGTCTTTCAGGACGGGTTTCTTGTCGTAATACTTACCGACGCCGACCATCGAATAGATAATCTTGTTTGGGACTGTGCTCATCGTGCTGAACTAATCTCCTAATTGATCTGTGCGCCCTTACTCTTTGCGCCTCCAGCGTCTTTGCGTGAGATTTATCCAAACTAAAGAAGAACCTCACACAAAGACGCTGGAGGCGCAAAGTAAGGCAATTTACTTATTCTTCCGGCGGCACGGGCGCGGTCTTTTCCGGCTCCGGCTTCGTGCAAGTGATGAGCGTGGCGCGCGTCAGGCGCACGGGCTTGACAGGTTTTTCGCCCTCCACCTCGCCGTGATTGATTGTATCAACCACATCCATGCCCTTTATCACGCGCGCGAAGGCGGCGAACGTGCCGTTCAGATGTGCCGCCTCGCTGACGAGGATGAAGAAGTTCGTGGTCGCACCGTTCGGCTCGTCGGGGCGTGCCATCGAGACGACGCCGCGTATGTGCAGGACGAGGTTCGGCTCGTCCATGATGGTCTCTTTCGCGCGCGCAGCGATCTCCGGTGTCATCGTCTGCCGCGTCGATAGGTTACCGCCCTGGATGACGAAACCGGGTACGACGCGGTTGAATGTCGTCGTGTCGAGCGCACCCGAAGCGACGAGGTTCAGAAAATGGCGCACGGTCTCAGGCGCTGATTCGGGGAGCATCTCCAATTCGATCACGCCCGCCTCCGTCTCAAGTCGCACACACTTCGCGGCCATCTCCGCGACGGTCGCGCGGTCGAACGGCTCTGCGGGGACGTTCGCCTTCGCCGGCGGCCGCTCATTCGCCTTGCGCGGCACGGGCGTCGGCGTCGGTGTGGGTGTCGGCTCTGGCGTCGGCGTCGGCAGCATGACGGGCTGCGGCACTGGCTGCGGCGGCACGGGCTTCTCCTCCTGCGCGTGCGCCGTGAGCGCCGCGAGCAGCAGGAACAATGCGAGCACTAAACTTTTTCTCACTCGTGAGTACATGGTAAGACTCCGACTATATGCGAACAAGTTGCGCTTAACTTAGTAAGGCTGCGGATTATCTTCGTTGACTGAGGGCCGCCGCGTCAAACGGCGGCCGGCACGAGACGCGCAAATGCATCATCAGGCAGATCGGCGAGCATCTTAACCACCACGTCCGCGTCGAGCATGTCATGTGTTGAGAGCACACCGATGGTTCGACAACCGGCGCGGCGCGCGCCCTCAAGCCCAGCGGGTGCGTCTTCGACGACCACACAGCGCAGCGTCGGCACGCCCACCTTTTCCGCCGCAGTCAGAAAGATGTCTGGAAATGGTTTGCCGCGCGCCACCTCTTCGGCGGAGACCATTGCGTTGAAATATTGTGCTATGTCGAGCGCCTGCATGATCGCGTCGATGTTCGCGCGTGGCGCGGACGAGGCGATGCATTGTTGCCAACCTGCGTCCTGTAGCTTAACGAGCCATTGGAGCACGCCGGGCAACAGTTCGATGCCGCGCGTGCGCATCAACTCGCGATATAGCGTCTCCTTGGTTGCGCTGATACGTTCGATCTCTTCTAGAGGAAAGTCCGAGCCGAAAAACGCGCGCAGGATCGTTTCGTTGCGCTGACCGAAAGAGGCATCGAACCGCGCACGTGTCAACGCGAAGTTCTCGCGCGCTAACGTCTCGCGCCACGTCAGCCAGTGGTACTCGGCCGTATCGACAAGGGTTCCGTCAACGTCCCACAGGACGGCGCGGGCGGCTTCGTTCATCTCGCTTCAATCAGTATCACGAACAAACAGTTCCCGCAAACGAACGCACCGCGCTATCATAGTGGCCCTAGTTGAACACATTTTACACGAACGGGTGACGATTGATGACTGAGCAGAGTTTGCAGGAACAGTACGCGCCGCGCATGGCGTGCTTCGGCTGCGGCCCGGCGAACCCCGACGGCTTGCACATACGCAGCTTCGCGCGTGGCGCAGAGGTCGTCTGCGAGTGGCAGCCCGAGGCGAAGTACGAAGCTTTCCCCGGCATGCTGAGCGGCGGCATCATCGGCACGCTGCTCGACTGCCATTCAAACTGGGCGGCGACCTATCACCTCATGCAGCGCAACAACCTGTCCACGCCGCCCTGCACCGTCACGGCCGACTACGCGATCAAACTCCTACGCCCGACACCTACAGATGCAAAGATCAAACTCGTCGCCACCGTCGTCGATTCACAAACCGACCGCGCCGTAGTCGAAGCCCAACTCATCGCGCACGACAAAGTCTGCGCCACCTGTCGCGGCACATTCGTCGCCGTCAAACCCGGTCATCCGGCCTATCATCGCTGGTGAGCCGAATGCCAGCCAACAGAACTCTTAACCTTACGAACGTTGGCGGCATGAGCGGCGAGTGTATAAATGTTCAGCTATGTAGGTCGCCAAGCAGATACTCTTTACACATGAGCCATCTTGTTCACAGTAAACGCCGCCGTACAACGTCAACGCGAACCCGTGCAGCGTCGTCCCCGTTAAGCCTACTTGACGGGCCGGCACTTCCAAGCGTCGCCAACCACCTGTCTGTGGCAGCACGCCCATGTAACGCCGACTATCTGTGCCATCCACACCCCACGCAATATTATTAGCGCCCCAGTAGGCGCGGTGCTCCCAACTCCCGCCCTCGCGCCACTGCACCATCACCTCAGACGGCGGACTCGATAGATCAAGATAGACGTAGACCACCAGCTTCTCGCCCGCGTAGACGGGCAGCGTCTGAGTCGCGTTCTGGAAGTATTGTTGATGCAGCCCCGCAGTCACCGGCGTCTGATCGGCCGCCGTGCCCGACATGGGCGACGGGTTGGCACTCACCCAACTCCACATCTCGTTCCAGCCGCCTGCGGAGGTCTGCGCGCCCGCCGGCAACAAGTCTTCGAACCACATCTGATCCGTCTGCGTCGCGGGCGCGGCCGTCACCAGCAACTCGCCGCGATAGCCGTACTCCTTCTGTGGACTGGCTGGCGCTGCGCCCGCCGCGTACTCCGCCACCAACTCGCCGTCCAGCCCGTAGATGTACCACGTCTCCTGCCCGTAAGCCGTGCGCCGCGTGCGCCGCCCGTCCGAGTCATAGGTGTAGCTGCCGACGACGTACTGCGCGCCGGTCTTCACACTCGTCAGCCGATTCTCCGCGTCAAAGGTGCGCGTCGGCGTCCCGTCCGTGCTGCCGAACGACGTATAGCTGTCGTTCACCAGATTGCCCACTGCGTCGTAGTTCAACAAGCTGGACTGCCCCGCCGGCACGCCCAACTGTTTCGTCGCCGCATTCACCGTGAACTGCGGCTTCGGGATGCCGTTGCCCCATGTACTCGTCTGGTTGATCGTGCGATTGCCGTAGCGGTCGTAGTCGTAAGCCTGCACGAAGACCGGCGTGATATTCCCGCACGTCTGATACTGCTGTTCATTGACAGACGTGAGCCGGTTCAGCGCGTCGTAACTGTAGCTCTGCCACGAGGGGTAGCATACGCGCCGTTGTTGCCGGCCGTGTACGTGCCATTCGGGTCGAGCGGGACGGCACTCTCGCTACAGCGCAGGTTGCCGTTGTTCGTCGCATCGCTCACGCCCCACTGGCAGTTGGCGTCGAAGTAATTGACGACCGCGCCGCGGTTCCAGTTCCACTGGTCGGTCTGCCACGACTGCGTGCTCAAGCGTACATCATAAAGCTGCCCGCGCACGTTGTAGTGCTGCTTGTGATAGAGCGGCACAGTCGTGCCGAACTGCTCCGCCTGCATCCGGCTCGCCGCATCATAAATGACACCTTAGGCATAGGTACGCGACACACCATCACCTAAGTTCCCCGTGCAGCTACTTAGTCGCCCTGCTGCGTCATATGCATTGGTGCTTTATTTCCTGTACTATTCGGTCTCATATTGAAGGAAGTTTGCGGCGTTCAGTTCCAGGTTCTCGCGCCCGTGGTCGTAGCGCATCACCGTCTTCGGGTCCTTGTGCCCGCTCATCATCTGCACTTGGCGGTACGTCAGCCCTTGGTCAAGTGCTTTTGTAATAGCCGTCCGCCTGAGGTCGTGCGGCGACAGCTTCCCGACCCCGGTAAAATCGCCCCACCTCCGCACGATGTACCACGCCATCGTCGCCGAGAGCGGCTTGTTGAACTCCAGCGTGCGGTAGTTCGAGTGCGGCTGGAAGATGAAAGCGTCGTCCCCATCGCAGTGCAGGCTCTCCCGCCGCTTCCTGTCCAGCCGCAGGTAATCGTCTATCGCCTTCTTAACGTCACCGGCCAAGGGCAACGACCGCTCCCTGCCCCCTTTGACCTTCACCTTCAGCACCCAACGCCCGTGACTCCATTTGATCGCCGAAGCGCGTAAGGAACACGCCTCCGAGACTCGCAGCGATGTCCTCAGCATCAGGAGCAGCAGGGCGTAGTCGCGCGCCCCCTCCGGCTTGCTCTGGTCGGGGCCAGAGAGCAGGTAGCGTACCTCCTTCGCAGTGAGCGCCCGCCCCCGCAGGTCATCTGACAGTTGGGGCACGGGCACGAGCTTGGTCGCCGCCGGGTTCGCCGTGACATAGCCGCCGACCAGCATATAGTCGAAGAGCGAGCGGACGACCGATAGCTTGAAGGCAACGGTCGCAGCCCGCTTCTTCTGTCGCATTAGCTCGTCCCGCCAACGCAGGACATCGGCTGGAGTGACGAGCGTCGGGTGGCGTCCGCCCACGAAGCTGAAGAACTCCAGAACGGTACGCCTGTAGGCGCGGCGCGTCTCCTCGGAAACAGAGCGGTTGCAAAATGGAGAGACGACGCTCTGGTTGAAATTTTGTCTGCTTAGGTTTTTAGCCGGAGCTACAGAAGGAATCAAGGAAGGGTTGGCATTATCAGACATCTTCAAAGTAATTCTCTCTTAGACGGGCAGAATCAGAAACGAGACGCAGAATGATGCCTCTTCTATAGATACGCAGTCAAGGCTAAATTAATAAAATTATCATTACCTTAAATGTCAGCAGAAGGAGCGTGAAACATCGGAAATACTTGAAGGCAAAAAGTTTTTAGTAACTTGATTAGCTTTAGAAGCAGGAGGTTTTATTTCTGTCGGGACAATGAAGCGAAAGTGTTACTCATTACTTGCGAAAAATTCTGGTAGCTTCGTGGGTCTGAGACTACATTGATTCATAGCTCATTTTGTGAGCCACAAGACAAAGCGCGGCAGGAGATGTTCGGAGCGCACTAAGGGAATAATGATAAGGGGTTACAGCCTAGTCCATGTTAATAGCGGCCACTCTCATTTAGTAAAAGTCTGCCAAAAACCCCATCTGAAGGCTGTATGTTTAGTAAAAAATCTGAAAGTTTACAGGCAGACAACTCTCATTAATCCAGAATTTGGCCCATTCAATGAGACTCTAAGCTGTTCAATAACCTCGCGACGTATCCTGCAACAGCTCGCTTGCTTGATCCGATGCCTGCCGCTCGTGGCTCACAGTTGATTGTAAGAGGGCCACTTCCCTGCCCTGTCAGCGTTCGCACTCGAGAGACCTAGTTCACAAATTTTCCGCAGATTTTCACTTAACCATTCACTCTGCTTTGCCGAATAAGGCTCCAGCGATGGAGACACGAAGCCCTACGACCTTAATCCAGCAACTCGTGCAGCGCTTGCGCCGAGAGTTTGAGCAACAAGCCACGCGACGAACGATTGCTGCCCCCGAAGCGCGCGATCTGCTCACCATCCATGGCTCGCTGCAAGTAGCCGTCGGCAATCAAAGCGTGTAAATGCATCCGGCAAGATTTTTCATCCATATTGGTCTTAGCCGCAAGTTTTGGCGTACTGACCACAACCTCTCGTTCACTGCCTTCACTCCAGCGGAACAGGCGCAACAGAATCGCCTGCCGGGCCGGCGGAAAGCGCGGGAGCACCTGATCAATAAAAGCCTCCAGCGCGGGCAGCCCCTTCCCTGCTGCAAGCCGCGTTTCGCGAGCATTATTAACCCCGGTACTTTTTACCGGGGTAGATTTTACCGGGGTAATTTTTACCGGGGTTGAGTCCACCCCTGGCTCATCTACAGGCACTTCCCTTTCCCGACTGGCCTCGTTCAACAGTTCCGCCATCGGCGAAGCCGGACGGCGAATCTGAAAACCTTCGGGGATCACGTTGCGCGCAAACTTCGGCCCGACCCGCCGCGGCTCTTCTTTCGTCTTCGTCTGTTTATTCATGATTGAGTGGCAATCGACTAGTTCTTATTTGGCGACACGAATCGAGCGTTTCTCATCTTTCTTCCGCGCCGGCATCTTCAGCCGCTCAAGCACCTCTATCGCCAATTCGTCGAACTGCTGAATAGCACGGGTTGAGCCAGCCGACTGCTCTTGATAAGCGTAGATCGGCACATGATAAGCGGGTGCTTCGGCCAGTTTCGTGTTAACGGTAATCAATGTTTCAAACAGCTTTGGCCCCAGCGTGGCGTCTTGGCGCACAGCTTCGACGGCATTACGCGACAGGTTCGTGCGCGCATCAAACAGCGTGACCAGCGCGCCCAGGATGTTCAGCTTGCGCCGTGCGATCATCTCGTCCAAGCTCAACAACAGATCGCCCACACCTTCGAGCGGCAGGTACTGTGCGGCAATCGGTACGATGACATGCTCCGCCGCTTTCAGGGCTGCCGTAAAGAGCAAACCTAAGTTCGGTGGGCAGTCTATAATCATGAAGTCATAGTGCTCGGCGATATCACGGAGTGACTCTTCCAGCCGATCAATCGCTTGCGCCGTGTCGCGGTCGAAAGCTGCCATGCCGAGGTTCGACGGAATAATATCGAGCCGCGGGAACGCCGTCTGATAGACTGCGCTCCGTATATCTTCAAACGGCAGACGGGCGGGCCGACCCGGCTGCGCATGATTCCAACGCGTGCAAATTACATCTGTGAGCGTCAGTTCCGCTTTCTCGCGGTCGTAGACGAAGGTCGAGGCATGCGCCTGCGGGTCGCAATCAACCAGTGCCACATCGTAACCCGCCTGCGCCAATGCGGCAGCCAGATTGACTGCCGTAGTCGTTTTACCGACGCCGCCCTTCTGATTTGCAACCGCTATCGTGCTGGTCTTTCTCATACCGACGCTCCTGCTACCCAAATCGAAACTCATGCCGCCACACGCTCAGCCGCCTGCTTCAAAGAATCAACATCGGCGAATTTCACTAACTTCTTCCGCCGATCCAACGGATGATTGTGCGTCTGAATCACTCCCTCGCGGATCAAGCGGGTCATAGTTTTGGACGAGATACCTAGATAGACAGTCGCGGCCGTCGTGGTCATCCACTCTCTAGCTTGGAACGCTTCGCTCATGATGGATAACAACCTCCAATTGGAATTACTGCCGAAATACAGTAAAGACCCTTTTACTTCCTGTCAATCATTTTTACATCGCTTTCCATCATCGTCCGATATTTTGCCCAAGCAACCCCGGTAGAATTTACCCCGGTAAAAATTACCCCGGTAGAATCTACCCCGGTAGAATCTACCCCGGTACATTGCACCACGGTAGATTTAACCACGGTAAAAATTGTTCCGGATTGTCAGCCTCGCGTGATCGTGTTAGAAGGTGCTTCAGGCTGAGATGAAGCTGGTAGCAGAGCTTCGCAGCAAACCCGCTTGGTCGAGTTACCCAAGCGACATTGAACAGACATGGACGGAGAAGAGTTATCGAGTTGAAGGCGGGCGGGCGCGTCCGCGAGCGTGGACTCTGAACATAGGCAAATGCCCTGAAGCGATCAAGGTTTCGCAGCCAATCGCTTCAGGGCATGTAAGCTTCTCGCCATTTGGCGAGCGGGTCATTGTGTGTCCGAAGACGATTGCAATTGTATGCGCGCCCGTTGTCTTCGTCAAGCATCTTTTTGAACGGGTCAAGCCAATGTTTACACAGGCAACAGCAGCGCAGCGTTTCGTCCGCCGGACGCGCCTTGCGCCGCACGAATATCGCAAGAACTTCAGACAACTCGATGACGACATCATCGCCGCCATCACTTCGTCTGAAGCCGACAGGATCACGCCGCTCATGAGCAAGATATACTTGCGGCTCGTTCAAGCCCCCGCGTGTTACTACGAGCGGGAAGGGGTCTTGCGTTTTGCGAGCGAGGAGCGGGACGGGCGGCACGTGAAAGCATGGACGGTGCTTTGCGAGATGTTGGGCGTGGCCAGCGCGACCGCGAACAAGGCGCTCGGCTGGCTGCATGCGCAGGGCATCATCGGTTATTTCGCCGGTAAAAACGGAGTCGGGGTGCGTATTTTTCTTAATCGTGCTACTTCGTCCATCGGCGTGCGGCCGGAATTGGGCGCGAAAAAAATTTTACCCTTCGCTCCTGCTTCAAAGCATGCGGCTCGTGCTTCATTCAGTGAAACAGCCTTTAAGGACAGCTACGCTGTTTTAGAAAGTTTAGAAACAGATTATGATCCGCACGCGCCGGAAAACGGCGCGGCAACAAACCAAGCTGAGCAATTAGCTTCAGACAAGACGTACTGCCAACTTCAGCCTGATCTGGCACTCAACGGTTCTCCCATGCACGCAGCGCAAGCACAATCCGGTGAGATCAGCGCAACGACGTTAAATCAACTTGCGCACAGGTTGCAGCAAGCGCTTGAGCCTACGCTCACCACAGTCGCAACTCAGGCTGCGGAACGAGAACACGCGCGCACACGCGAGTGGCTGGAGAAGCACGGCCTACCCAAAGCGGCCCGCGTCGCACAGCGTGAAGCTTACAATTTACTCAGACAGTACGGTTTGCTAAAAGATAAACCGCAACGCGCGCACGAGGGCAGGGAAGTCGACCGTCAGCAAAGCGCCACGCTATCCGTGCAGCCACTCTCAGCCCAAGAGTTAGAAGAGTTAGCCTCAACCTGTCTAGCTATGCTGGAGATTCACGGGCAGGCGGTTGATACAACACTAACGGCGCTCAGCACACAAGCCGGGGGCTATCTATCTCCGGCAGACACCGCGCAAGTGCAGGCCTTGGCCGAAGCAATGATGCCGCGCGAACTGACAAAACAGACACGATGAACGTCGCCCCAATCGAAACCATGAGCGGGTTGCTCTACAGCATACTTTTGTTGTTGCTGCTGTCAGCTTACGCTTCAGGTCAACGCGAACTGACGAATTACGTTGATCCATTTGTAGGCACGGGGGGGCACGGGCACACCTTTCCCGGTGCGACCAGACCCTTCGGCATGGTGCAGCTCAGCCCCGACACACGTCTGACCGGGTGGGACGGTTGCTCCGGCTATCACTATTCCGACCATGTCATCTACGGCTTCAGCCACACACACCTGAGCGGCACGGGCGTCTCCGACTACGGCGACATACTGTTTATGCCGACCGTCGGTCAGGTCTTTCTCAACGCGACAAATGGTGAGCAGACAGACAACGGTTACGCGTCGCAATTCAGCCACAAAGACGAGACCGCGCAACCCGGTTACTATGCGGTCAAGCTGGCGGACGACAACATCTTCGCCGAGCTAACCACGACCGACCGCGCCGGCTTTCATCGTTACACTTACCCTGCGACCGATCAGGCCAACGTCATACTCGATCTGACACACAGGGATAAAGTGCTTGATTCATTTGTGCAGGTCGTCAGTCCGACGCGCATCGAGGGCTATCGTCGGTCGGACGCATGGGCGCGCGATCAGGTCGTCTATTTCGTCGCCGAATTCTCGCAGCCGTTCACCGCCTACGGTCTCGCCCTTGACGACTCCATCAAGAGCGGCAACCAAGAGGCGCGCGGCGCAAACGTGAAAGCATTCTTCCGCTTCGACACGCGCGGCGGCGTGCCGCTCTTGTTGAAGGTCGCCATCTCCGCCGTTGACATCGCGGGCGCGCGCAAGAACTTGGCCGCCGAGTTGAGTCATTGGGATTTCGACCGGGTTAAGCTGGAAGCTAGTGCAGCGTGGGCGAGGGAACTGGGCAAGCTGCAAATTTCCGGCGGCTCGAAGGCGCAGCGCAAAACATTCTACACGGCGCTCTATCACACGATGATCGCGCCGAACCTGTTCATGGACGTGGACGGTCGTTATCGCGGGCGCGATCTCAAGCCGCACACCGCGCGCGGCTTCACCAACTACACGGTCTTCTCGCTCTGGGACACGTTTCGCGCCGCGCACCCGCTCTACACCATCATCGATCAGAAACGCACGCGCGATTTCATCAACACTTTTCTCGCGCAATACGAACAGGGCGGGCGTCTGCCCGTCTGGGAGCTGGCCGGCAACGAGACCGAATGCATGATCGGCTATCACGCCGTCTCAGTCATCGCGGACGCCGCGCGTAAAGGGGTCGGCGGCTTCGACCGTGCGAAAGCCTTAGCAGCGATGAAGCACAGCGCCGAGTTGGATCATTTCGGGCTGGGTAGTTACAAACGGCGCGGCTTTATCGGCGTCGAAGACGAGGGTGAGTCTGTCTCGAAAACGCTGGAATACGCTTATGACGATTGGTGCATCGCACAGATGGCCGCGCTCGTCGGACAGAGAGACGTTTACACCCACTTCATCCGGCGCGCGCAGGCTTACAAGAACGTGTTCGATCCGGCGCTGGGCTTTGTGCGACCGAAACAGAATGGCGGTTGGCTCGCGCCGTTCGATCCGCGCGAAGTGACCTTCAATTTTACCGAGGCGAACGCGTGGCAGTACAGCTTCTTCGCGCCACAGGACATCGACGGTCTCGTCGCGCTCTTCGGCGGCCAAGAAAAATTCGCGCGCAAGCTGGACGATCTCTTCACCACCGAGAGCAAGACGACGGGGCGCGAGCAGGCTGACATCACCGGTCTCATAGGCCAATACGCGCATGGCAACGAGCCGAGCCACCACATGGCTTACCTGTATGACTACGTCAACCGGCCGTGGCAGACGCAGGCGCGCGTGCGCCAGATCATGGACGAGTTTTATCAGCCACAGCCCGATGGTCTGATCGGCAACGAAGACTGTGGGCAGATGTCCGCGTGGTATGTGCTGAGCGCCGCCGGCTTCTATCCCGTCACGCCCGGCGCGCCCGTCTACGCCATCGGTAGTCCGCTCTTTCCCACCATCCGCATTCGCTTAGAGAACGGTCGCACGTTCGTCATCAAAGCGCGCGGCGTGTCGGCGCACAACATCTATATCCAGTCGGCGACGCTTAACGGCCGCGCTTATCATAAATCTTATCTCACGCATCAGGATCTGATGAACGGCGGCGAGCTTGTCTTCCAGATGGGCGCGCGACCTAATCGTATGTGGGGCGCGGGCGCTGGCTCTGTGCCCGTCTCCGCTATCGAGCATGAAGAGATCGTGCCTGTGCCCGCGATTGACGCCGCCGCGCGTTCCTTCGGCGCGCGCCTTGAAGTAAGTCTGCAACCGGCTACGCCCGGACTCAAGCTCTACTACACCACCGATGGCGCTGAGCCGGGCGCGGGCGCGCAGCTTTATCAATATCCTTTTTTCATCGCAGACACAACGACGGTGAAGGCGGTCGCTGTGGCCGGCCACAACGAGCGTAGTTACGTTACCAGCGCGACGTTCAATAAGCTGCCGCACAACTGGTCGATCAAGCTCGACGCGAAATACAACCGCCAGTACACGGCGGGCGGCGATGTTGGGTTAATTGATGGGGTGCGAGGTACTACGAATTTCAGCGCCGGCGCATGGCAGGGTTATCAAGCGCAGGACTTTGCGGCGGTTGTCGATCTAGGCCGGGTGCAGACGATCACCAAACTCGGCGCGGGCTTTTTGCAGAACATACGCTCTTGGATCTGGATGCCGACGCGCATCGAGTTTGAACTCTCAACCGACGGTCGAACATACACCCCCGCGCTCTCAATCCCGAATGATGTCCCCGCCGACAGCTACGAAATCTGGACCAAAGATTTCGTCCGCCGCATCGCCCCGCAGTCCGCCCGTTACGTGCGCGTCAAAGCCTACAACTACGGCAAGATTCCCGCTTGGCATCTGGGCGCAGGTGGCGACGCCTTCATCTTCATCGACGAGATCATCATCGAATAAGTCGCTGCCGCCAGCTAGCCTAACCTGTCTACTCTTGTAGATATTTTTGCGCGCGCAGGATGAGCACACAGCTTGCGCCGTGTGTGATCTCGTTCTCGTAAACCAGCCGGGCCGCTTCCACGAGCGAAAGCTTAACACGCTCAATCCGCTCGCTGCCCTCATGTTGCTGCTCGACGAAACTAAGCCGGCGCGCGAGAAACAGATGCGCCGGCGAGTCGATAAGCGAGGTCATCGGATCGACGCGGCCCAACGCGGTAAGTTGCTCTGCTTCAATACCGAGTTCTTCGCGCAACTCGCGGCGGGCTGCCGTCTCTTCCTGCTCGCCCTCGTCAAGCACGCCGCCGACCGCTTCCAGCGTCTTACGTCCAACGGCATAGCGAAATTCTTTAGCGAGATAGACAAACCCTTCGTCGTCCAACGCCAGTACGGACACGCCCGCCTGCACCCGCACCGTGGCGTAAATGCCCGGCGTGCCATCGGGCCGCGTCACCTGATCTTCATTGACGGTCAGCAGCTTGTGTTCATACTTCACCGTTGAAGAGTTAATCGTCCAAGGGCCGTGTTTTCTGGGCGTCATAAAAATTAACTCAAGAGGTAAAGCGCCGTTTGCCAACCGGCGAGTTGAATCGACGGTTGTTCAGTGCTGCGGTGCAAATGCGTTGGCGGAGTCTGCTCAGCCGGGCCGCCGTAAGTTTGCGCGCCGCTCCACAGTGTCAGTTGCCACTCGCCGCCATGCGTGATGGGGAAGGGAATCGCCTGTGCTTCCGCCGCGAGGTTACAGAGCAGGACGGCGGCCGATCCGTTCTCATCGCCGCGCCGGATCGTCAGCCAGCGGCGCGCCTCGTCGAACTCGACCTCGGTCTGCCCTTTGGCACAGTTTGACAAGCACAAATATTTTTTTCGCAGTGCGATCAGGTCGCGATAGAAGCGCAACACCTCCGCATGCGGCGACTCGTTCAGGCGCGCCCAGACGAGCTTTGAATGTTCGAACGTCTCGGGCGCTTGCGGGTCGGCAAAGCCGCCGACGGCCGACACCGTCTCGCCCTCGTCTTTCACAAACGCGCCGTACTCTTTGCGCCGCCCTTCACGCACGCCGCGCGCGAGATCGGGATCGGTGTGGCTGGTGAAATAGAGAAACGGTGCGACCTCGCCCCACTCCTGCCCCATGAACAACATGGGCACGTTCGGCGCGCAGAGCAACAGTGCCGCCGCGAGTTTTTGTTGGTCGAGCGAGCCGAGCGACGCGAGGCGATCACCCCAATAGCCGTTGGCGATCTGATCGTGATTCTGCACGCAGACGACAAACTGCTCGCCGGGTCGCTCAAGCGCGGACGTGCCATGCCGCTTGCGCCGGAATTGCGACCAACGGCCGTCATACACGAAGCCCGCTTTGATCGCCTGCGCCAGATCGGCCACGCGCCCGAAGTCGGCGAAATAACCGCGCTCAGTGCCGGTCAAGAGCGCGTGCAGCGAATGATGAAAGTCGTCGCTCCATTGCGCGTCCAGCCCATAGCCGCACGCGCGCGCGGGCCGGATCACGCGCACATCGTTCAGATCGCTCTCGGCAATCGTCCACGCCATGCGCCCGAGCCGCCGCGCTTGCGTGCTGAACGCGGCGGCGATCTCGGCGAGCAAGTGTTGTGGGCTGATGTCTATGATCCGATGGACGGCGTCAAGCCGGAGCGCGTCCACGTGATACTCGGTCAGCCAGTAGAGCGCGTTATCGACGAAGTAGCGGCGCACGCCGTCTGAATAAGCATCGTCGAAATTAAGCGCGTCACCCCACGGCGTGCGATAGTCGCGGGTGAAGACGGGCGCGTAGTCGCCGAGGTAGTTGCCTTCAGGGCCGAGATGGTTGTAGACCACATCGAGCACGACAGCGAGGCCTGCGTTGTGACAAGCGTCGATCAGCCGTTTGAGTTCGTTGGGGCCGCCGTAGGTCGATTGCGGCGCGTAGATGTGCGTCCCGTCGTAGCCCCAGTTGCGCCCGCCCGGAAACTCGGCGACGGGCATCAACTCAATGGCCGTGACGCCCAACTGTTTCAAATGATCAAGCTTTGCTCTAATGGCCGCGAACGTACCTTCGGGCGTGAATGTGCCCGTGTGCAGTTCATAAATCAGAAACTCTTTGAGCGACAGACCGCGCCACGTTTGATCAGACCAGCCGTATTCATTCGGATCGACCACGCGCGAAGGGCCGTGCACGCCGTGCGGCTGCGCACGCGATACTGGGTCGGGACGTTCCTTTTCAGCATCGATCACGTAAAAATAGTCCGCACCCGCGCCGACACCTTCGATCACAACTGCAAAAATGTCATCAGCGCCGCGCACCATCTCGACAGTGCGTGTTTCGTCGCCGACAAGTTTGACGGCGAGGCGTTGCGCACGCGGGGCCCAGACGCGGAACTCGGTTGAGCCATCGGGGGCGGGGCGCGCGCCAAATTGAAGTTGCCAAGGGGCGAGGTTGGTGTCGGCTAAAGACATGTTAATTGATTAGTAGAAATCAATGACTGATGATTTCACCACAGAGACACAGAGACCACAGAAGTACACAGAGACTCGCATGACATTCCATCCTCTGTGCTATCTCTGTGCCCTCTGTGTCTCTGTGGTGAAAAGAAGCTGCGCAACATTCAACCTAAAAATAACAATTACACGCATGCCAACAACGCGACCGGCAGCGGCGACAGTATCTCCGCCAATGGCAACTCCTTGCCGCCGGGTTGGTCGCGCGCGGTGAACTCGCGCCCGGTGAAAACGTCGCGATAACGCGCCGCACCGAATTGCGTGCCGAGCGGGAGCGCAGTGTCGGCCCACAGCGCCGCGTCGAGGCCGAGCTGCGGCCCACGCGTCGCGCCCAAGCCGACGAAGAAGCGCGCCGCCAGCGCCAAGACCTCTTGCTCACCATATTTACGTGCGAAGGCCAGCACGTGCTCGGCTCGCGGCCCGCGCGCGCGGAGCGGCAGATAATCACCGGCCGCGAACAGCTCTTGCTGCGCCTGACGAAATGCGAGCGCGCGCTGCGTGACAAACAGCTTGATGCGTCCGTCGGCGGGGTCGCGCAGCAGTTGATCGATCAATGTAGTCAAAGCTGTGCCATCCGCTTGTTGCAACGAGGCGAGCATGGTGCGGCACTCAGCGTAATCGACGGGGTGGCGGTTGTCCGGATCGACAAGCTGTAAATGCCATAGCTCCGTGCCTTGATAAAAGTCGGGCACGCCGGGCGCTGTCATCTTCAAGAGCACCTGCGTGAGCGAGTTGAGCATGCCGGCGCGCGTGGTCGTCTGTTGGAACTCGATGAAGTCGAGCAGGAATTGATTGGCCGCGTCGGGTCGCAGCACGGCTGCCACGAACTCGCTGACGGCCCGCTCGTAATCCTCGTCCGGGTTCACCCAGCTTGTATGCAGCTTAGCCTCTTTCAAAGCCTTGAACATGTAAGCCTGTATGCGCGCGACATACGCCGCATGTTCGGTCTCATCCATCGGGCGTAGCGGCCACGTGCCGACGAGTGTTTGATAGAAGAGATACTCTTCGTTCGCATCGGGGGCGTGTGCGCCATCGTAAGAGATTTTCTGCGCGCGGTTCATTTCGCGCCAGCGATGAATAGCGCGATTCCATTCTTCGGGCAACTCGGAGAGGACGTTGATGCGCGCGCGCACGTCTTCGCTGCGCTTGGTGTCGTGCGTGGCGGTGGCGACGAGCGTGTGCGGCCAAGTCTCCTGTCGATCTTGATTGCGGCGATGAAAACGCGCGACCGAGACGCCGAAGATGGCCGGCTCGCTGCCGACCTCGTTTAAAGACGCGAGCGGGTAGTAGCGATAAAACGTCGTGTCCTCTAGGCCCTTCGCCATGATGGGACTGGTCAGTTGCTGGAAGCGCAGGACGAAGTCGCGGCGCTCGGCGCGCGCGGCCGCGTGCAAGCCCTTCGGGTCGTCGAGCAACAGGATCGAAGCGATGAAATCGAAGAGCGACGCACTGAGCGCGGGGTTGCGGCGCTTGGCCGCGCGCACGGCCGTCGTTATGTGCAAACGGTCGTCGTCGCTGACGGACGTGTGCCGGCGGCGGATGTAGGTGCGATAGACTGGGAAGCAGGCGATCAACTCGCTGAGCGCGTCGTGCAGGCTGTTGAAGGTGAAGTCGCGCGACCAGCGATGTTGTTCCGAGATGCGGTCGAGGCGGCGCGCCAAGACGTGCAACTCGCTCGACATCGCCACGCGCAGCACCAACTTCTTCGACTGATAGAGCAAGTCGCCGAAGTTGACGCGCGCGCCGGTGAAGTCAGCGTACAACTCGCGGAACGCCTGCGCGTTGCGCTGCTCGACAAAGACGCCGTTCAGCAGATTCAGCACGTCGTAGCCGGTCGTACCGTGCACGGGCCACTCGCGGCGCAGCAATTCGTCGTGCCCGAGAATCTTTTCAACCACGATATAGCAAGAGCGTTGCACACGCGCGCCGGCATCGACGTAGGTCATGGTCGCCGTCGTGCCTTTAACACTCGTCCCGGCCGCCACGGCCGCCGCCAGTCCGCGCCGTTCGGCCGCGGCCGCTTCGCGCTGTACATCTGTCAGGTACTTCTCCGGGTTGTGCAGGCCGTCCACATGATCGATGCGCAAGCCCGTGACTAGCCCCTGCTTCATCAAGCGAAACACGATCTCATGGACGGCCGTAAAGACCGGGCGCTCTTCGACACGCACTGCGGCTAGTTCGTTGATGTCGAAGAAGCGGCGGTAGTTGATCTCGTCTGCGGCGACGCGCCAGTAGCTCAAGCGATAAGCCTGCTCCGCGAGCAGTTGTTCCAGTTGATCAAAACTCTGCGGCTGACCCTTGACGCCGTTCAAGGCGATCAGCGCCTCGTGGACGGCGCGGCGCACTTCGCCGCTCGCTTTGACAAGGTTGGCGAGGCGACGCTGTGAGACTTCCTTCTCGCGTCGCCGTTCACGCACGCGCGTCGGGTCTGTTTCAGTGCGCGGCGGCAGGTGTGTGAGCGCCGTAATGATGCTCTCTAATTCGAGCACGTCAGAATGTGAATCTGGCAGGTGTTGTTTAAGAGTTTGCAGTGCGAGCTTGAGGATGTGCGTCGAGGTGCGCGGCGCGATAGGCAGAGTCGTCTCGTAGTAGCTGGCGAAGAATGCGCCGCCGCGATAGCTCAGCTTGATCTCTTGATGCTCCAACACGCGCCCGTACTGTTCGCCTAGAATCGGCAGGAGCACTTTGTCTTGCAGGTGCGGATTGGGCGGATGCCAGTCCACATCGAAGAAGCGGGCGAAGGGCGAGCCGGGGCCGTTCTCTAAGAGATCGAGCCACCAGCGATTGTCCGAACCGGTGATGCACATGTGATTCGGCACGACATCCATCAACAGTCCCATGCCGCGTGCGCGCAACTCACGCGCAAACGCGACAAACTCTTCCTCCGTTCCCAACTCCGGATTGATGCGCGAATGATCGACCACGTCATAACCGTGCAGGCTGCCCGCGCGCGCTTTCAGAATCGGGGAAGAATAGACATCGCTCACGCCGAGTGCGGCCAGATAATCGATCAACTCACGCGCCTGCGCGAAAGTGAAATCCTTGTTGAACTGGAAGCGATAAGTGGCGATGGGGGTGCGCGCTCGGGCCGTGGGCTGTATGTCCTTCACAGTGCTGCTGTGCGGTTAACAAACTGCGCCCGGTGTCGCAGCGGGCAAGTTGTCTCCGCTCCTCCCTTGTCTGATCGAATGCGTGAAAAAGTCGGTCTCACATGATAAGCACGATAGCTCTAGCCCGTCCGCACGATTGCGTACTAATAACTTGTCAGAACCGCCTGCTGCAAGCGGGCCGACCGATTGCGGATTGGTGATTGCGGAATGCGGATTATAAGAACCCTATACCTTTCATCCGCAAACCGAAGTCCGCAGTCCGCAGCCCTGTCCTCCTGCCGCTTGCAGCAGGCGGTTCTGACCTATTGCAGACGAAACCAGTAAAAGCCCCAAGGGGCGAGCGCGAGTTGATAAGCGGCTGTGCCGATCTGGGGGAAGCGCGTCTCGCCGAGCATCTCCACCGGCGTCTGGCCCGCGAAGTGGCGCAGGTCAAGCTCGACTGGCTGCGCGTGCTGCGAGAGGTTGAAGACGCAGAGCACCACGTCGTCGCCGTAGCTGCGCGTGAACGCGAAAATCTTGCGGTTCTCCGGTTTGATGAACTCCATCGTGCCGCGCCCGAAGACCGGATGTCGCTTGCGCAGGTGAATCATCTGGCGCATCCAGTGGAGCAGCGAGGTATCGTAGCGGCGCTGCGACTCGACGTTGACCGATTGGTAGCCGTAGACCGGATTGCTGATGACGGGGAAATAGAGTTGCTCGAAATCAGCCTGCGAATAACCGGCGTTGCGATCCGCCGACCACTGCATCGGCGTGCGCACGCCGTCGCGGTCGCCTAAGTACACGTTATCGCCCATGCCGATCTCGTCGCCGTAATAAAGAAACGGACTGCCCGGCAGACTAAACAGCAGACTGTGCAGTAGCTTGATCCGCAACCGGCTGTTATCTAAGAGCGGTGCAAGTCGCCGCCTGATGCCGACGTTCAAACGCATGCGCCGGTCTTTAGCATACTCGTTATAGAGATAGTCGCGTTCTTCATCCGTCACCATCTCCAGCGTCAACTCGTCGTGATTGCGCAGGAACATGCCCCATTGACAGTTGGCCGGAATCGCGGGCGTGCGCTCTAAGATTTCGACGATGGGGCGGCGGTCTTCCTGTCGGAGCGCCATGAAGAGACGCGGCATGATCGGGAAGTGATAGCCCATCTGAAACTCGTCGCCGTCGCCGAAGTATGCGACCACGTCTTCGGGCCACTGGTTCGCCTCCGCCAGCAGGAGCGCGTTGGGAAAACGCTCGGCGACGTGTGCGCGCATCTTCTTCAACATCGCGTGCGTCTCGGGCAGGTTCTCGCAGTTCGTGCCCTCGCGCTCGTACAGATAGGGCACGGCGTCCACGCGGAAGCCGTCGACGCCCAGCTCAAGCCAGAAGTCCATCACGTCGAGCATCGCTTGATGGACGGCCGGGTTGTCGTAATTCAGATCGGGTTGGTGGCTGAAGAAGCGATGCCAGAAGAACGCCTGCGCCTGTTCATCCCACGTCCAGTTTGATTTCTCCGTGTCGGTGAAAATGATGCGCGCCTCTTTGTAGCGGTCGGCCGTGTCGCTCCAGACGTACCAGTCGCGCTTGGGCGCGTCGGGCGCGCGCCGCGACTCTTGAAACCAAGGGTGCTGATCGGACGTGTGGTTGACGACGAGATCGGTGATAACGCGTATGCCGCGTGCGTGCGCGGCGGCGAGAAACTGTTTGAAGTCTTCGAGCGTGCCGTACTCAGGCAAGATGGTGTAGTAGTCTGCAATGTCATAGCCGCCGTCGCGCAAGGGCGACGCGTACATCGGCAGCAGCCAGAGGCAATCGACGCCGAGCCACGCGAGATAGTCGAGCTTCTGCGTCAGCCCGCGAAAATCGCCGATGCCGTCGCCGTTCGCGTCGTAAAAACCGCGCACGTAGACCTCGTAAATGATCGCGTCCTTGTACCAAAGGGGATCGTCGCGGAGTCGATGCTCGTCTGCCATCCGCCGCACCTGCCGTCTGAAGTTGAGCGAAAAGTTGAATGGCAAGATAGCCGTGCTAGGGTCTCTAATGCAAGACCCGAGCGTGTAAATTGGGCTGCCCTTCCGGCGCGTGTTGCGCTACAATGCGCGACACAACCCCCACACGGCAAACAATCAAGCAGCGCTTCTGTTTATGAGGCGGTGCTCGCTTCGACGTGTACGAACAAGGAGGCAGTATGGCCAACAAAAGTAAGAACAGGAGTAATCAGCCGCCGACGGGCGAGGGCAAAAAGCAGAGTCCGCGTCAGGGCGCACCGGAGAAACTGCACAAGCGTTCCATCGCCGCGCAGGCGCAAGGCGGGCACGCTGAATTGAATCTCGGCACGGACGCTGACGAAGCCGCCGCCACGCCGACCCCGGCACGCACGCAGAATCCAAACAGACCGAAGGCAGGACGTTAGGGAGAAAGGATGAAGGATGAAAGAAAGCTCTCAACGTTGAGCTGTTTTTATTCATCCTTCATCCTTCGATTGGAGTCCGACATGAGAATACTGGTTGCGAACGACGATGGCATTTACAGTCCGGGGCTGTGTGCGCTGGCGGAAGCGGCGGCACGTTTTGGCGACGTGCGGATCGTCGCGCCGGACGTGGAGCAGTCGTCGATGGGGCACGCGATCACGGCCTCGCGCCCGCTCAAGTATCGGCGCGCGCACATTAAAGAGTTCGAGTCTTACAAAGTCAACGGCACACCGGCCGACTGCGTGGCGCTCGGCGCGTACCACTGGGAGAAGGTAGACGTGGTGCTCTCCGGCATCAATCTGGGCACGAACCTTGGCAACTCGGCGTGGCATTCGGGCACGCTCGCGGCGGCGAAACAGGCGGCGCTCTTGGGCTTGCGCGGCATCGCCGTCAGCACGCCCGTCACGCAGAGTGATCCGGACTTCGACGAGCTTGCGCCGCACATTGCGCGCGTGCTTGACATACTGCTGCCGGATGAGGAGCTAAAGTTGGTGAACGTGAACGTGCCGCCCGCGCCGAAGGGCATACAGTGGACGCGTCAGTCGCTCCGGCAGTACGACGGCAAGGTCGTGCCCGGCACAGACCCGATGAACCGCCCCATCTATTGGTTCACCGTCACGCCGATCATCGAGACCGAAGAGGGCACGGATCGTTGGGCGGTCGAGCATGGCTACACTTCGATCACACCGCTCAGGCTCGACCTGACCGACGCGAAAGCCTTGACAGCGGCGCAAGCCAAACACCCACTCGAAGGCAAGGATGAAGGATGAAGGATGAGGGTTAAATAAGCATTTTTCAATGTGAGTGATCCCGCTTCATCCTTCATCCCTTATCCCTCATCCTTGCTTTTCTCCCCCTTCCTGCAATAACTTGACAGCCCTCTGCACGATTGCTCTAGCCCGATTCGCAATAAAGCTTGAAGGAGAAGCCCCCGATGTCCACTCTGACTGAGACCCCCGCGTGGCAGGCGCTCGTGGCGCACTACGATGAGGTGGCCCCGCGCCACATGCGCGACCTGTTCAAAGAAGACCCGCAACGCTTTGAGAAATTTTCCGTCAGCTTCAAAGACATACTGCTCGACTACTCGAAGAACCGCATCACCGACGAGACGATGCGCCTGCTCTTCGAGCTTGCGCGTGCGGCCAAGCTGCAAGAGTGGACGGAGCGCATGTTCAACGGCGAGAAGATCAACATCACCGAAGATCGCGCCGTCCTGCATGTGGCTCTACGCAATCGCTCGAACCGGCCCATCATGGTTGACGGCGCGGACGTGATGCCCGAAGTCAACAAGGTGCTGGCGCATATCCGCGAGTTCACTGAAGCGGTGCGAGATGGGCAGTGGACGGGCTACACGGGCAAGCGGATCACCGACGTGGTCAACATCGGCATCGGCGGCTCAGACCTCGGCCCCGTGATGGCGACCGAAGCGCTCAAGCCTTACGGCAAACAAGACCTGCGCGTCCACTTCGTCTCAAACATCGACGGCACACACATCGTCGAGACGACCAAGAATCTCGATCCCGAAACGACACTCTTCATCGTCGCTTCCAAGACCTTCACTACGCAGGAGACGATCACCAATGCGCACTCGGCCCGCGCTTGGTTTCTCAAGACGGCGAATGACGAAGCCGCGATTGCAAAACACTTTGTCGCGCTCTCGACTAACGCCAAAGAGGTCGCGAAGTTTGGCATCGACACGAAGAATATGTTCGAGTTTTGGGACTGGGTCGGTGGGCGCTACTCGCTCTGGTCGGCCATCGGTCTCTCCATCGCACTCTACATCGGCATGGACAACTTCGAGGAGTTGCTCGCGGGCGCGCACGAGATGGACGAGCACTTCCGCACGACGCCGTTGGAACAGAACCTGCCGATCATCCTCGGTCTCATCGGCATCTGGTACAACAATTTCTTCGGTGCGCAGACGGTCGCCATCCTGCCCTACGATCAATACATGCATCGCTTCTCCGCCTACTTCCAGCAGGGCGACATGGAGTCGAACGGCAAATCGATCAACCGCGACAGCCGTGCGGTCGGCACACAGACCGGCCCCGTCATTTGGGGCGAGCCGGGCACGAACGGGCAGCACGCTTTCTATCAACTGATCCATCAAGGCACGAAGCTCATCCCCTGCGACTTTCTCGCGCCCGTCGAGTCGCACAATCCTTTGGGCGAACATCACGCCATCCTGCTCTCAAACTTCTTCGCGCAGACCGAAGCGTTGATGAAGGGTAAGAACGAGGCAGAGGTGCGCGCGGAGTTGACCGCTGCCGGCATGAACGGCGACGAGCTTGAGCGGCTCGTGCCGCACAAACAGTTTGCGGGCAACAAGCCGACCAACTCGATCATGTTTCAGCGGCTCACACCGCGCACGCTCGGGAACTTAATCGCGCTCTACGAGCACAAGATTTTTACGCAGGGCGTTGTCTGGAACATCAACTCGTTCGACCAGTGGGGCGTGGAACTCGGCAAGCAACTGGCGAAAGTGATCTTGCCGGAGTTATTGCAGGCTGGGCCGGTCACGTCGCACGATGCTTCGACCAACGGGTTGATCAACCACTACAAAGAGAAACGCTAACGCCGTCCGAGGGCTGACGCGCGCCCGACTTGAATCGTCGGGCGCGCCCCAGCCCGCTCACTACAAGACCGATGGAAGCAGCCATGCAAACGTGCGATCTGATCATGCGCCAGCTCAGGCCCGGCGCTGGCGTCGTTGAGACAACTGTGCCGGTGGCGACGCTCGAAGAGTTGTTCGCTTTTTGCATTGCCAAAGCTGACCCGCAAATTGTCGAGCGGCTATTGCTCACAGGGCAAGACGCAGAGGGGCGGCCGCGCCTGTTGACCTTCACCTTCCAATCCGTCACCGATCATAAAATGTAACCGCCCGGTTGACCGATCATGTCAGCCTGACAGGGTGACTGTCAGATTGGCACACCGCGGCACTTTGTTTCTGACCGAAGATATTCTGCCGCAGTGGTTTGCAGCGTCCGCCCACCTGCTTTTGCCGCAATATCAGCCACCCGTAGCTAGACACGAATTGGCACGATGATTGCTCGATTTTCTGGCGGGCGTACTGCGTGCGCCCTCAAATCATTGCCCCCACCTCATCAAACAGTCACCGACAACTCGGGCCGCTGCCGCCCATACCTCGTAGACGCATGAATAAGCAGGGACTCAATAAACTATTCAAACAGGTCGTCGTTGCGACGGGCGCGCTGTTTGTTGTCGTCGCGCTGGTGCGTTTGCCGCATGGGCAACCCATCGCCCCGCTGCTCGGCTTCCTCCTCATCACGCTCGTCGTCAACGCGCGTTGCATCATTCCTGTGCCGCGCGAATGGTGGCGGCTGTCGCCGAACGAGAGTCTGCTCTTGCTCGCGATGCTGCTGTTTGGCGGTGAAGCGGCGGTGCTATTGGCGGCGACGGCCGGCGTCGGTTTGGCGCTACGTTCGGGCCGCGGGTGGCTTGGTCTCAGCTATGCGGCGGCCGTAACGATACTCTCCACAGTGCTCCTCGCCGTGCTCTTCAATTTCATGTTCGGCGACGTCGCAGCGCTCAACCAGACAGGTTCTCTCACAACCTATCTTGGCATACTCGGCATCGCCATTCCCGTCCAGACCGCGACCAGATTCATCACGAGCGGACTAGCGGTCGGCTTCGCCACCGTGCAGCATCGTTGGCGCGCATGGGGGCGCATTTTATATAACGCTTTAGTCATCAGCTTTGTCGGTGCATGTGCTGCCGGTCTGATCGCAAAGCTCGTCAGCTTGTTTGGCGTGAACGCCTTTATCTATACCGCACCGCTTGCAGCCGTCGGCTGCATCGGCTGGGACGCATACCGGGCGAATCGGCATTTGCATACCACCCCTGTCCGCGCCGGCTTCGCGACCGAAGTGAACGAGAGCGAAGCGCGTTTCCGCAGCGCCTTCGATTACGCCGCTATCGGCATGGCGCTCGTCTCCGCGCAGGGTCGTTGGTTGCAAGTCAACCATTCGCTCTGTCGCCTGCTTGAATACACCGAGCGCGAGCTACAAGCGACAGACCTGTTAACCGTCATACATCACGACGAAGTGGGCGCGGTCTTCGAGAATATCAAGCGTTTGCTGAAGGGGCAGCATCCGGTCTTTCAGATGGAGCTGCGCTTGCGCCACAAGTTCGGGCGTGAGGTCTGGGTGCTCGCCAGCGTCTCGCTCGCCAGCCATAGTCATAGTCAGGCGGCGCACTTGATCTTTCAGGTGCAGGACATCACGGATCGCAAGCTTGCCGAGCAGCGCTTGCAGCACGATGCTTTCCACGACGCGCTGACTGGTCTGCCGAACCGCGCCATGTTCTTAGACCACATGCGCCTCGCCATCGGGCGTGCACAACGGCGCGAAGGCAAAGGCTTCGCCGTCCTCTACCTGGACGTGGATCGCTTCAAGGTGATCAACGACAGCCTCGGTCATCCTATCGGCGATCAACTCTTGGTCGGACTGGCCCGCCGGATCGAAAGCTGTCTCCGCCCCGGCGACACGGTCGCCCGTTTAGGCGGCGACGAGTTCATCCTACTGGTCGAAGACCTGAATGCCGAGACAGAGGCGATAGTTGTTGCCGACCGCATCCAGACGCAACTGCAAACGCCATTCGAGCTGAACGGGCGCGAAGTGTTTGCCACCGTCAGCATCGGCATCGCATCGAGTTGGACGAGCTATCAGAACCCGGAAGACATCGTGCGCGATGCGGACACGGCGATGTATCGCGCCAAGACTCGCGGCAAGTCGCGTTATGAAATCTTTGACGGCGCGATGCACGCCCACGCGACCAGCGTGCTGCAACTTGAAACCGACATGCGGCACGCGCTCGAACGGCAAGAATTCTTCGTCCACTATCAACCCATCGTCGCGCTTGAGGGCTTCAAGCTGCGCGGGTTCGAGGCGCTGGTGCGCTGGCAGCATCCGGAGCGCGGCTACATCTCGCCGGTCGAATTTATTCCGATTGCCGAAGAGACGGGGCTGATTATCCCCTTGGGTGAATGGGTCTTGCGCGAGGCGTGCGCGCAGATGGAGCGTTGGCAGAAAATTTTCCCGGCCGATCCGCCGCTCGTCGTAAGCGTGAACCTGTCGGGCAAGCAATTCATCCAGCAGGATTTGATCAAGAACGTCGCCTGCATAATCGAAGAGACTGGTATCGATCCGAAGGGCTTGAAGTTGGAGATCACCGAGAGCATGGTGATGGACAACGTCGAGCAGGCCACAGAGATGCTCAGGCAATTGCGCGCGCTCGGTCTCAAGCTCAGCATCGATGACTTCGGCACGGGCTACTCGTCCTTGAGCTACCTGCACCGCTTCCCTGTGGACACTCTGAAGATCGACCGCTCGTTCGTCACGCGGATGACGGATAACAACGAGAATCTGGAGATCGTCCGCACCATCATCACGCTCGCACAGACGCTTGGGATGGACGTGGTTGCGGAAGGCGTCGAGACGAAAGAACAACTCTCGATGCTGCACACGCTGGGTTGCGAGCACGGGCAGGGCTACTATTTCTCGAAGCCGGTTGACGCCAAAGGCGCGGAGAAGATCATCTGCGAGACCTACGTCGTCAGCGGCACAGCACTGCCGCCGCAGGCCAAGCCCGGCGCAACCCCCAGAGTAGTGGCCGCTTAGCGGGTAGAAAGCATTAACCACAAAGACACGAAGGGCACAAAGAGGACTTAACAGTTCCTTTGTGCCTTTCGTGTCTTTGTGATTAAGCCGCTAATCAGCGGCCGATGATCCGCACGTTGAAGCTCAACTCTCGGCCCGCGCCTAAGACGAGCACGTTGCTCTCGATCCCATGCGTTTGCAGATTAAAGGCGTCGGTCGGGCAAGTGTTCGGCTCGACGCAGATGGCCTGACGCGGCGCGGGCGGCGTGTAGACGACGACGTGCGGGAACTGGCGCGCGTCGAATTCGACAATGGTCTGTCGCCCCGCGTCCTCGTCGGTTAAGACACAGCGCGTCAGCCCATCCGCGTCCGCCGCTACGTCGGTGTAAATATCATCCAACTGCAATGCGGTCACATCCGCCGGCCGGCGCAGATCAAACGCACCTTCGACAGCGAGCAGTTGGCCCGTTGGTAGGCTGTCGGCCAAGGCCCAACGCTGTGCGGCCGGGACGGTGAGCGTGCCGCGTGCGGGCCGGCGGAAGTATGGGTGTATGCCGAAGCCGACGGGCATGTTCGCCTCGCCGGTATTGCGCGCGACGGTTTCCATGTCGAGCCGGCCGGCGCGCAAGCGATATGTCACCTCAAGCTGGAACGGGAAGGGAAACTGTGTGAGCACCTGTTCGGCATAATCGCGCGCGTCAAAACTCGCCGTCAGCCACGCGCCCGCCTCATCGGATGCGCCATGCTCGACGACGCGCCAAGCCTTGTCGCGGACAAAGCCGTGGCGCGGTGGGTTGACCTCGAACGTGCGCCCCTCGAAAGTGAACCGACCGTCTTTGATGCGATTGGGAAAGGGAAACAGGATGGGGATGCCATAGCTCGTGGGCTTCTGGCGAAACTCCGCGAAGGGCACAGGCTCAAGGATGGGCACATCAGTTTTGAAAGCAAAACAGTTGCAGCCAAGGGCAGGCGCGATCTCTGCGGTTGAGCCGTCAGGCGCACGTAAAGTAAAGACCTCGATCCCGGCGCGTTGTTCAGTGTCAACGGTATAGCTTGCTGTCATCATCGATCTCCTTTTGCAGTAGAGCAGGGCGCGCTTAATCAGCAATGGTCATACAAAGTAAGCGCCCGCTCATCATTAGTGTTTAAAAAGCTCAAGCAAACGGCCATGCTCCAGCGCCAGCAGTGCGACTGATAGGGCCGCGAGCGCGTACATGACCGGATGAATCTCTCTGCGTCGCCCGACCAACAGATAGAGACCCGTGTGTGCGATGAAGCCCCAGAGAATGCCTTGCGTGATCGAAAAGGTGAGCGGAATAAGAATGATAGTCAGGAACGCTGGGAGCGCGTCTTCAATCCGCGCGAAGTCTAATGCTGCGACGCTGCGAAACATGGCCGCGCCGACCATTAGCAGCACCGCGGCGGTCGCATAAGGGGGCACCATCGCCGCGAGCGGCGCGAGGAAGAAGCAGGGCAGAAAGCATAGGGCCGTGAAGACCGAAGTCAGGCCCGTGCGCCCGCCCATGTTGATGCCCGCGACGCTCTCTATGTAGGCCGTGCCGGATGAACTGCCCGCCAGCCCAGCGCCCAGCGTCGCCCATGCATCGACGATCAGTCCTTCGCGTAGCCGACGCGGATGACCCGTCTCGTCCAGTAACCCAGCCGCTTGCGAGACGCCGATGAAGGTCGAGATCGAGTCGAACAGATCGGTGAAGAGCACGGAGATCATCGCGGGCAGGAGCGACAGTTTCAACGCGCCGAGTATGTCGAGCTTGAGAAACGTGCTGCGGAAATCGGGCCGGCTAAACAGTTGCGCGGGCGCGCTGACCAGACCTGTGAGCCATGCGATCAGCGTCACAACAAAGATGCTGGCTAAGAACGCGAACGGACTGCGCCGCACATAAAGCCACGCGGCCAACGCGACGCCGAGAATGGTCAATAGGGCTTTCGCGTCGAGCGTCCCCAGCTTAACGAACGTGACCGGGTCGGGCGCGATCAAGCCGGCGTTCTTCAAACCGATGAAGCTCAGGAAGACACCGATACCGGCGGCCGTGGCGATCCGTAGCGAGGAGGGAATGGCGCGCGCGATGGTCGCGCGAATCGGCGTGACGGAGATCAATAGAAAGAGCACGCCCGCCCAGAAGATGATGCCGAGCGCGACGGGCCAAGGCACTTTCTGCCCGATGATGATGGTGTAAGCGAAGAACGCATTCAACCCCATGCCCGGCGCGACGGCGAACGGCAGGCGTGCATACAAGCCCATCAACAACGTCATCGCAAAGCAGACGAGCACCGTCGCCGTCAGCACGCCGCTAAACGACATGCCCGTCCCTTGGGCCGCGAGGATCGAAGGGTTCACGACGATGATGTAGGCCATCGTGAAGAAGGTCGTCAGCCCGGCGATGGCTTCCGTGCGCACGCTCGGTTGCGCATCGTGTTTAAGCTGCCGCGTCTCGCCCTGCTCGGCGCGCTCACTCATCGTTTTGATCGGCCTCCAACGAAACGGGGTCGCATAAGCCGGCACAAGATATATGCAACTGTGTGAAAATGAAAGCAGCAGCTATGCGCGCTTGGTTTGTGCCGCCGGCATGGCCGGTGCTATAAGCCTCGGCCGGCAGACACCGAACGCTTGAGCACCGGCGTTCTGATCACGCATGAATCTGGTTGAATACATTTTCCGCGCCGCGCGGGCGCAAGGGCGTTGGCCGCACACGGCCGTCGTTTGCGGCGCACAGCAATTAAGTTACGCGGAGCTATTGCGTCAGGTGCGACAGTTCGCTGGCCTGCTTTGGCATCTGGGCGTGCCGGCGGGTGCGCGCGTCGCCATCGTGGCGCGCGACTGCCCTGAATGGGTGGTCGCATTCTTAGGCACAACGGCCGTCGGCGCAGTGGCCGTGCCCATTAGCACGATGCAGACGGCGCCTGAGCTTGAGTATGTCCTCGAACACTGCGGCGCATCCGTGCTGGTGCTCACGGCGGAGCAACTTGAAAAGTTAGCCAGCATCCGGCCCAAGCTCACACAGTTAAAACATTATCTGTTGCTTGACGGCGCGGCCGCAGGGATGATCGATTTCAATGAAGCCCTAGCTTCTGCGACCGAAGCGGCCATTGCGCCGGTAGCTGACGACACGCTCGCGTTCCTGCTCTACACATCGGGCAGCACGGGGCGGCCCAAAGGTGTCATGCACCTGCATCGCAATCTGCCTTACACCGTCGAGACATT
The DNA here is from genome assembly GCA_045807745.1 of Pyrinomonadaceae bacterium. GTDB lineage: Bacteria > Acidobacteriota > Blastocatellia > Pyrinomonadales > Pyrinomonadaceae > QHXQ01. The sequence continues at coordinate 5,226 of JBJMGT010000010.1, read as the reverse complement.
CGGCAGACAAGTGCTGCAAGCGCAAACTGAAGATCGCGTCTTCTCTTCATCGCGCCTGTTCTTCGCTTACGGCTTGGGGAACAGCCTCTCGTTCCCGCTCAGCGCCGCCGCGACCGCCATCCTTAGCCAAGAACGACCCACCCCTCCGGTCATCGCAGACCTATTCAAACAACAACGCCCCACGATCTTCTGCGCCGTGCCGGCCGTCTATCGCGCATTGCTCGAATACCAACGGCAAGGGCAGACGCTTGGGACAGACTCGCTCCGATTCTGCGTCTCGGCCGGCGAGAAACTACCTGCCGCGCTCTGGCACGAATGGCAACAGGCAACCGGTCTCGATATTATCGACGGCATCGGCTCGACCGAGATGCTGCACATGTTCATCTCGAACACGCGCGCACAGATCGTGCCCGGTAGCTCCGGCCGCGTCGTGCCGGGCTACGAGGCCCGTCTACTCAATGACACGGGGCAAGAGATCACGGATGCGGGCACGGGCGACTTGCTCATCAAAGGCGGGAGCGCCTGCGCCGGCTACTGGCAAGACGAAGCGAAGACCGCCGCGACGATTCAGGGCGCATGGCTACGCACCGGCGACATATACCGGCGCGACGAGGCGGGCAATTATTGGTTTGAAGGGCGCAGCGACGATCTCTTCAAAGTTAAAGGACTGTGGGTCTCGCCTATCGAAGTTGAGGAGGCTTTGCTCGCTTGCCCGGAAGTCGCTGAAGCAGCAGTTGTGCCCGGCACGGATGAAGCGGGCATGACGACGGTCGCGGCGTTCGTCGTGCTGAAAAGCGGCACTCAGGCCGACGAAGCGACGGCCGCGCGGGTGCGCGCGCAGTTGACCGCGTGCCTAGTGAGCTACAAGTGCCCGGCGCGGATTAACTTTGTCGCGGAGTTGCCGCGCACCGCGACGGGCAAGTTGCAACGTTACAAACTCAGGGGCAGCCGTTAAGGCGTCGCTTTACGGTTGCCGCGGCCGGAACTGCGCACCGTCAGCCGGTGCCGCGACGCGGCCGGTTTCTTCTTCGCCGTCGGGCCCCAGATCGTCTTCCACTCGTTATGAATCAAGCGGTCAATATAGCCGCCCGGCGCAAGCTGAAACGGGCTGGACACGACGCCGAGGTAATCCATCTGCATCTCGTTCGCTTCATGCTCCGGCTCGAACCATTCGGGGTAGACGAAATCGCAAACCGTCACATCGCGCTTCTTGTAAGAGTTCGCTTCGACCGGGTCGCAGACTTCATATGAGAAGATGCGTACGTTGCGCGCCCGCCCGGGTGGCGGTTGCGCGGCGAGCAGGTTTACGCCGGGGTCGGCGATCATCTCCAACAGTTCGTGACTGATAACGGTGCTCAGTCCGTCTATGTCGTCGGCATCGGCCATGGCATCTTTGGCGAAGATGTAGGCGACGGGGAAGCCCTCGCGGAAGTGATAACCCAGATCGCCCTTCTCGTCCGATACGTCTTTGATGATCAACTGCATGTGCGGCGTTTTTAGTTTCGTCTTCGGCTTGAATTTCAGTCGGGCGGTCAATCCCCAAGCGGGCCGGAAATCCTCGTCAATCTGTGCTTGTAGCGCAGGGATGAGGCGCTTGATCTGCTCGTCGGTCAAGTCAGTTGACTGGTTGTCAATCGTGATAATCGGTTTGGTTCGATCAAAGTCCGAGAGTTTCGGAGCCTTTTTGCGCATACAAGTTTTCTCCTGTCTCAGGTTGGTAAGGATTGCGTTGCGGCCCGGCTGAGCTATGGCTTCAATCTGAGTGTTGTGCCTGACCTTTGAAGATGCGTCGGAGTCGCCCTGAGAGCCATCTCAGGGCGAGCCGAAAAAAGTTGTGGCTGGGCGGTGGCTCATCCGGTGCGGCCTGCGCTTCGGCTTCGAGCGCCGTGAAGAACTGCGTTGCCATCATCTTGGCCGCGCCTTGAATCATGCGCTGCCCGACACCGGCAATCGTGCCGCCGACCTGCACATCGCCGGCATATTTAATTATCGTCACGCCTGCGCCTTCCGCTAGATCGAGATCGCCCGCGCCTTTCAAAAAACCCGGCTGCCCTTTGCCCTCGACCACGATGCGATAGTGCTCCGGCGGGCGCATCTCCTCAAGCCGGACGCTGCCCGTAAACGTGCCCTTGATCGCGCCGACACCCGCGCGCAACGTCGCAGCATAAGCATCCGCACCCGTCTGCTCCAAACGCTCGCAGCCCGGAATACAACGCGCCAACACCAACGGATCAACCAGCGCCGCATAGACGCGTGCGCGTGGTGCGCGCAACTCATGTGTGCCTTCAATCTTCATAAGACAGAGGTCAGAGGTTAGAGGTCAGAGATCAGTGAGAACAGTTGTTAACTGATCTCTGACCTCTAACCTCTGACCTCTCATCTTGCCGCGGCCGTGATCGCGCGGCGTGTGTAGACTTGCGCGAGGTGGCGGCGATAGTCGGCTGAAGCGAAGAGATCGTCGTTGAGATCGATGCCGTCGGCCGCGTGGGCTGAGGCGGCTGCGATTGTCTGCTCGTCGAGCGCGCCGCCTGTGAGCGCCTGTTCGACGCCGCCCGCGCGGAAGGCTTTCACGGCGACGCCGGTGATGCCGACAGCGATGCCCTGACACTTTCCGCTATCGTGCACGAGATTGACGGCGACGCCTACGACGGCGAAGCCTGAGGCCGGATGGGGCAGCTTCAGATACGCCTGACTCGCGCGTGCTTGCGCGAGCGGCACGCGAATCTCGCGTAGGAGTTCGCCGGACGCGAGCGCGGTCGTGAGCATGTCAACGAAGAAGTCCGTGGCCTTGATCGTGCGCTCGCCCTGCGCGCTTATAGCAACGAGTTCGGCGTCGAGCGCGAGGATGGCGGCGGGCCAGTCGGCCGCCGGGTCGGCGTGGGCGAGGCTGCCGCCGATTGTGCCCTTGTTGCGCACCTGCACGTCGCCGATTGAACCGGCGCACGCGGGCAGCAATGGGCAAAGATCGCGCAGCCGCGCAGATGATTCCAACTCGTAGTGTGTCGTCAACGCGCCGATGCGTAGCTGCCCATCCTCTTCGCGAATGTAGGACAAATCTTTCAGCCGCCCGATGTCGATCAACAACTGTGGTTGTGCGAGTCTGAGCTTCATCGCCGGGATCAAGCTGTGCCCGCCCGCCAGAATCTTCGCCTCGTCCGGGTGTCGTGCCAGTAGTGCAACCGCTTCATCAAGCGACGTAGGCACAACGTAATCGAACTGTGCTGGAATCATTGTTAACTCCAAAAGAAGTGACAAGGGGCGAGTGACAAGTGACGAGTTAAGACAAGCTTTTGCTCGTCACTTGTCACTCGTCACTGTTCTTTAATTATGCGCCACACCGCTTCCGGTTTGATCGGCATGTCGAGATGGCGTATGCCAAAAGGTGCGAGTGCATCGACGACCGCGCTGACGATGGCCGGTGTCGCACCAATAGTACCGGCTTCGCCGACGCCTTTGACGCCGAGTGGGTTGACGGGCGAAGGCGTCTCCGTGCGATCAAGCTCGAACCACGGGAGCATGTGCGCGCGCGGCACGGCGTAATCCATGAGCGTGCCGGTGACGAGTTGCCCGGTCTCGTCGTAGACCACTGTCTCGTAGAGCGCTTGGCCGAGCGCCTGCACGATGCCGCCGTGCACCTGTCCATCTACAAGCAGCGGGTTGATGACCTTGCCGCAGTCGTCCACCGCGACGTAGCGGCGGAAGTTGATCGCGCCCGTGTCGCGGTCGAGTTCAACGACGGCGATGTGTGTGCCGAAGGGAAAAGTGAAATTTTTCGGCTCGAAGAAGTAGGTCGCGGAGAGACCCGGCTCCATGTCGGGCGGCAGGTCTTTGGCGAGGTGCGCGGCGAGCGCCACGTCTTGCAGCGAGACGTGTTTGCCATCAGCATCAGGCTCAGGCAGAGCGCCGGCCGGGTCTTGCCCGGCGGGCAGGACAGGCGCGGGCACTTCACCGGGATCAGCGCCAGCCGCCGCACCCGCAGTCTTCTGCGCACCCGCGCGCGTAAACTTGCCGTCAGCGAAGGAGACGCTCGCGGCGTCTGTGCCAAGCAGGTGCGCGGCGATCTTCGACGCTTTCTCCTTCAATCGCTCGATGGCGATATAGACAGCCGTGCCGCCGACGGCCGTGGCGCGACTGCCGAACGTGCCGATGCCGTATTGCACGATTGCTGTGTCGCCGTGAATGACGGTCACATCGTTAAGCTCGACGCCAAGTTCGTCGGCGGCGAGTTGCGCGAATGAAGTCTCCTGTCCCTGTCCGTGCGGTGAAGCGCCGGTGAGCACGGTAACTTTGCCGGTCGGCTCGATGCGCACGGTCGCGCTCTCCCAACCGCCGGCAGGCATCGCCTGCGAAGGCCCGAGCGCGCAAATCTCGACGTAAGTGGACACGCCGATGCCGATCAGCTTGCCTTCTGCGCGGGCCGCTTTCTGTTCCGCACGCAGATTTTCGTAGTCGGAGTTGGCGAGCGCTTTATCGAGTGCGCCCTGATAGTTGCCGCTGTCGTAGAAGAGACCGGTTGCGGTCTTGAAAGGAAACTCGTCGGGCTGCGGGAAGTTGCGCCGCCGCGCTTCGACCGGATCGATGCCCAACTCCAAGGCGACCAGATCGAGCGCGCGCTCGACGACGTAAGTTGCTTCGGGCCGGCCCGCGCCGCGATAGGCGTCGGTGGCCATCTTGTTGGTGAAGACGCCAGTCACGTTGATCTGGATCGCGGGAATCTTGTAGCAGCCGGAGAGCATCAGCCCCGTGAGCGTCGGGATCGCGGGCGTTAGGAGTTGATGATAAGAGCCGAGGTCTGCAATGACGTTGTAGCGCAAACCCATCAGCGTGCCATCGTTCATGCAACCGATCTCAAGCTCGCCGATCTGGTCGCGCCCGTGAATGGTCGCTTGCATGTTCTCGCGGCGCGTCTCGATCCATTTTGCGGGCTTACCCTGTTGCATCGAAATCCAGCCGAGCAGCGCTTCCTCTGCATACACGTTCAGCTTCGAGCCGAAGCCGCCGCCGACTTCAGGCGTGATGACGCGCAGCTTGTTTTCGGGAATGCCGATCATAATCGCAAGCTGCGTGCGGAGCAGATGCGGAATCTGCGTCGAAGACCAGACGGTCAGTTCCTCTTCGCCCGGCAGGTAACGCGCCAGCACACCGCGCGGCTCCATTGCTACGGGCGCGAGCCGCTGATTGATGATGCGTTGCTTGATGACATGATCCGAGCCGGCGAGCGCGGCC
>JBJMGT010000009.1:0-13425 GCA_045807745.1 Pyrinomonadaceae bacterium | reverse complement strand
TACACTTTGCACCAAGAAATGCACATGATCTTTATCTGTCCCGATTTCCAGAAACGTAATCTCGTAGCGTTTACTGATCTCCAGACAGACTTCCTTGAGCTTTTGGTCAACCGGCGGTGTGAACACCGCCCTTCTATACTTCGCCGGGCAAACGATGTGGTACATCAACACCGAAACATTATGGCTTTTGTGGATGAACTTGCTCATTCATCCAGTGTAACGCAGCAAGCTGCGAGGAACTTACCCTGTAGAGATTAGAGATTAGAGATCAGAGGTCAGAGGTTAGTAAAAACTGATTGTGTGCGAACGGCACACGAACATTTCAACCTCTTTTGTCTCTGACCTCTACCCCCTGACCTCTTCCACCTGACCTGTGCGCAGCGAGTCGCAGATGCGAAAAGTGGCGCGCGTTGTTGCGGCCAGTTCGGCGAGCGTGATCGGTGCGGGCGCACCATCGCGCACCAATGCGCAGACGGCGCGCACTTCCTCAGCTTGGCCCTTAGCCTGCCCGCGCAGCTTGATCTGTTCTTCGCGCCCGTTGCGATAGAGACTTGCGCGCCGGAAGTCGTCAAGCACGAACGTGCGCCCCGCGCCGAAGATTTCGACGCGCTCTTTCGCCAGCCCCGCGTCGCCTTCCGCGAGATAAGCGATTGTGCCCTGCGCGCCGTCGGCAAAGCGCAGCGTGATCATGACTGAATCTTCATTCACGATCTCCTGACTGCGCGCGGCGATACTTTCAGCGTAGACGCGCACCGGCGGCGCACCCGTCAGGTATTGCATGAAGTCTACGAAGTGGCAGACCTCGCCAATGATGCGCCCACCGCCCACGCGCTCGTCCTGCACCCAGTGGTCGCGTGCGATGCGCCCCGCATTGACGCGATAGACGATTGAGAGCGGCGCATTCGTGTCGGCAAAAAACTCCTTCGCCTTCAGCGCGAGCGGCGCGAACCGGCGATTGAAGCCGACGACGAGCCGCGCGTCGGTCTGCGCGGTAGCGGCGAGCACATCATCGAGTTCCGCATCCGAGAGCGCCAGAGGTTTTTCGACGAACACGTGCCGGCCGGCGCGCAGTGCGGCGGCAGTCAACTGCGCATGCGTGTCGTGGCGTGTGGCAATGACCACGAGATTGATCGTTGGCTCATCCATCACTTCCTCAGCGCGGGCGGCGCAGAGGCGGAATCCATACTTTGCGCCGATGTCGCGCGCCGAGACGCCCGACGCGGTCGCAATCGCTTGAAACTCCGCGCCCGCAGCCTGCAACTGCGGTAACAGAAATTTGCGCGCGTAGCTGCCCGCACCGATGAGACCGACGCGCACGACACCGGCCGCGCCGCGCGCACTAATCTTATTTGCCGCCGGCAACTCGATGCGTGTCTCAAGCGCCTGCTCGTGCGGGTATGTGAGCAACACACCGAGGTGCGGCTCGTTCGTGTCGCCCGCGATTAGTTCGTAGGCACGTGCGCCTTGGGCGATAGGAAAACGGTGCGTGATGAGTTGTGCAACTTGGACGCTGCCCGCCGCAACGAGGTCGAGAAAGGCTTCGACGTTGCGCGCCTCAGTCCAGCGCACGTAAGCGAATGGATAGTCGTGCCCGCGCTCTTCATATTCCGCATCGTAGCGGCCCGGCCCGTAGGACATCGAGACTTTCAACGTCAACTCGCGCTCGTAGTACAACTCGCGCGGCACGTCCATGCCGACCAACCCGACGGCCACGATGCGCCCCTTCAGCCGCGAGACGCGGCCCGCCAATTCAATCGGCTGATTCGAGCGCGTCGCCGCCGTCACGAGCACCGCGTCCGCGCCGCGCCCGCGCGTCCACTCCGCGATGCGTCGCTCGGCGTCGGCATCAGGCACGCAAGCCTGTTCCGCGCCGTGCGCTTCGGCGAGGGCGAGTTTGCTCTCGTCCAGATCGACGCCGAAGACGCGACAGCCATTCGCTCTGAGCAGTTGCACCGTGAGTTGACCGAGCAAGCCTAACCCAATCACGACGCACGCCTCGCCGAGTGTCGGCTCCGCGAGCCGGACGCCTTGCAGCGCGATTGCGCCGAGCGTGCCGAACGCGCCGGCCTCGAAATCGACCGCGCCCGGCAACGGCACGCACAGGTTCTGCGGCACGGAGAGCAACTCCGCGTGCGCCGCATATGGATGACCGGCGCAGGCCACGCGGTCGCCGATCCGTAAGCCGTGTACTTCATCACCCACGCCGGCGACGATGCCGGCGGCGCTGTAGCCGAGCGGCGCGTCCGCGTCGAGCTTCGCGCGCACGGCGTTGTAAGCGGCCGTCACGCCTTCGCTCTGCGCCTTACGCACGACCTGCCGCACGAGGTCGGGCCGTTCGCGCGCCTTGCCGAGCAAGCTCTTGCGCCCCAACTCGATCTTCATGCGCTCCGTGCCCGCGCTGATGAGCGAGGCCACGGTACGCACGAGCACGCGCCCGCGCTGCGGGGCCGGCGCAGACACGTCCGCGACCGTCACCGCGCCGGTCTTCATATTTTGCAGAATTTGTTTCATGCAGGCGGGCGCTGGGCGTCAATAAACTCTGAGCAGGAGGTCGAGCAGTAGGGCCAGCCCCGTGAGCGCCGCAAGCGACAGCAGCACTATGTGGGGCCAGCGCAGCACGTAACGCCGACAGGCCCGGCAACGCGTGCCGAACTGACGTAACGGCCTATGACAATAGGGACACTTGGCCATTCGAGGAGCGTCGGGGCTTGCGCCTGAAGCATGCCACGATCAAAACAACTGTTCAAGCGCAGATGCACTCGTTTGCAGCAATTGGCCCCGCCGGAAAGGCACCGTCATTATGTTATAGTGCATGCGCCGTTCAAGTACAAACAATAATACCAACTACAAAGTCGCGCGCCCCAAAGTGTGAGTCGGCGGTGCGGCGCACGTCATGACTTACTTCCAATCACTCTTACAAAAACTCGGGCTGCGGCGGGAGGAGCCGCCCCCGCCCCGCACGCCCCTGCGCGTATTTCTGCTCGATGACGACGAGCGCCGACACGAATGGTTTGCACAACGCTTCGCGGGTGATCAACTCGACATCGCGGTTGAACCGCAAAGGGCCATCGCGCTGCTCGACGCGCACACTTACGACGCCATCTTTCTCGATCATGATCTACTGCCCGAACATTACCGCACGACCGATCCGCATGACGATGAACGCACCGGCTATGCCGTCGCGCTCTGGCTGGCCGCGCGCCCGGAGGTGCAATCGTCCACCACCATCATCGTCCACACGCGCAACGCTAATGGCGCACTCAGGATGGTGCGGCAGATGCGCGCCGCCGGCCGCCGCGCCGAGTACGTGCCGTGGACGCGACTACCGGAACAGATCAAAAATTACTGGCAGAGATAAGTTCCCCAGTTCACACCAGCATCATTGACAAGCAGGCGCGAGAGTTTCGCGCCGCGCCTGCTGAAAGCGGCCAGACATGCGCGCGCACAGATTGCGCCACAGTTGCCGCACACGCCGCCAGAGCGAGCGCCGTCTATTCTGCCTGTCGCTTTGTGGCGGATCAGATTGTGCTGGCGTGACTGACAGCCCCATCTCCGCGCGCGTTAGCGGCTGGGCGATGCGCTCGATCTCGCGGTCGGCGTCGAGCGGCAGGCGTTGGAAGCGGTCGGCCGGGACTTTGAAGTTGTAACTGCGGATGCGCTCGTTTAGCTCCGCGACCTGTTGGCGGAACGCGGTTGTGGCCTTACGCCAGTGCACCTCCGTCTGCCAGCGATCACGGCCGGCGACGCGCGCGCGCTCGGCCCGCACCCAAGCGCGTGTCAACTCTGCGCGCAAGCGCTCTACCTCTTGCGCGATCTCTTTCTGTTCCTGAATCCATGGCAGGGTGAAGCCGTTGTTGCGCAGCAGGCGATAGCCCATGCGCAGCGTCGGGTCTTCAAACGGATTCTCGTCATCGAGCTTGAGCGGCTCGCCCTTGCCCGGCAAGTTGTCGAACGCACCCTCCTCGAAGCCCTGCTTAATCTTTGCGTCCACCAAGCGGTCAAATTTGCCCACGTGCGACACCTCCCTGTTGAGATTGTAAATAAGCCCGCACGCTTAACCTAATGCTACGCCCGCGTGCGCCCGCAGGTTCGATTGAAACTTGCGCAATCTATCCGCCAAACGACGCGAGCGCTATGCTACACTCGCGCGTTAACAATGCATTGAGCTATAACGCACACATGGTTGCTCGCGTTACAGCTTTTAATCTCTCTTAAAGGAAGCAGATGATGAAGCAAACAAGCCGGGCGCTCCTGCTCAGTCTGGCGCTGTCGCTTTGCGTCGCGCATGGCGGCGCGGCGGGCCAAGCGCCCGCACAGTCGGACGATCTGGATAAGGCGCGCGCGTTGATGATGCAGCCGCAAGTCGTTGCGGCGTTCGCCTCCGTTGACAAAGATCGCGCCAACATACAGCGCGAGTGGATCGCGCTCACGGAGATCAACGCGCCGTCAGGGCACGAGCGCGAGCGCGCCGCGGCCATCGAGAAAATCCTGCGCGGTTACAAGCTCGCAGATATTCACTACGATGCGGCGGGCAATCTGATCGCGGTGCGCAAGGGCACGGGCGGCGGCCCCCGCGTCGTCTTCGACGCGCACATGGACACGGTCTTCCAACCGGGTTTGAAGATCAAAGCGACTGTCCGCGACGGCCGCATCTACGCGCCCGGCATCGGCGACGACACGCGCAACATAGAGGCGCTGCTCGCCACGATCCGCGCCCTGAACGACGCGAAGATCAAGACCAGAGGCGATCTCATCTTTGTTTTTACAGTCGAGGAGGAGACTTCGCTTGGCGGCGCGGAAGCCTACGTCAAAGAGAACAAGGGCAAGATTGATCATTACGTCGCGCTCGATGGCGGCTATGAAAATTTCACTTACGGCGGGATCGGCATCAACTGGTATCGTCACCACTTCATCGGCCCCGGCGGGCACACACGCTCCGCCACGCCGCCCTACTCCGCGACGCTCCCGCTCGCGCGCGCCATCCAACGCATCTACGCGCTTGACGTGCCGCGCAATCCTTCGTCGAACTTGAACATCGGCATGCTGGGCGGTTCGGAGGTCGTGAACGCTAAAGCGGCCGATGCGTGGTTCACGGTCGATCTGCGCTCGACGAGTAATGAGGTCATCGCCGATCTGGAAAAGAAGATCGCAGCGATCCTGAAGGAAGAAGCGGAGCGCGCCGGGATGGTGGTCAAGACCGAAATCATCTCTTCGTCGCCCTCGGCGCAGATACCGGGTCATCGCGATTCGGCACTCGTGCACACCGCGCTTGCCGTCCATCAGGCGATGGGCTTCAACAACCAACCGACCATCACAGGGTCGAACAATTCGAGCGCGGCATTGTTGGCTGGCATCTCGTCCATCTCGACCGGCGCGGGGCCATGCGACGACTCGCACGCGCTAACGGAGAACTGCGAGATCGAACCGCTCTACAAGGGCATCAAGAAGATTCTGTTGCTGGAATTGGCGCTGGTGCAGTTGGCCGAGCGGCAATAGTTATTGAAGCGCCGCTGATTTAAGCTTGATTCAAGTAGCGGGTTTGACCGCGCGCTCACCGCGCATGCCGTCGTCAGTTTTTGCTAAGCCCTCGGTCGCGAAGGTGATCTCGGAGTTGACTTCGCCGCCGATCAAAACGGCCGCGCCGGTCAGGTAGAACCAGAGCATGAGGATGATGACCGCGCCGAGCGAGCCGTAGGTGGCGCTATAGGAATTGAAGTAGTGTAGGTAGAGCCGGAAGGCGAAGGAGACGAGCAGCCAGAGCAGGACGGCCAATACCGAGCCGGGCGTGATCCACGCCCACTTGCGGCGCGCCTTCAAGTCCGGCGCGGCGTAATAAATCAGCGCGAAGGCCAGCAGCACGAAGGTCAGCACGAGCGGCCATTGCAAAACCTTCCAAGCAATCGTGAACACGCTGCCGAACATGAAGTGGGCGGCGATTGTATCAGCGATGTGCCCGCCGAAGAGGACGAGCACGAGCGCAGAGAGAATTAACACCGAGAGCGCGATGGTCAGTAGCACCGCGATGAGCCGCACTTTCCACCAAGAACGCGTCTCCTTCACTTCGTAAGCCACGTTGAGCGCGTCGCAGATCGCGCCCATGCCGTTCGACGCCGCCCATAACGTCGCCAGCAAGCCGAACGAGAGCTTGCCGCCGCCGCTCGACTTGCTCACTTCGTCCACCGTCGTTTGAATCAGCGCGCTGGCCGGTCTTGGCACAACCGTTGACAGGTAGTGCAGCAGTTCGCCGCGCAATTCCGTGCCGGCCTGCGCGAAGTAGCCGAGCAGCGATGTTAAGAAGAGGAGCAGGGGAAACAGTGCGAGCAGGAAGTAGTAAGAGAGTTGCGCGGCGCGCCCGAAGATGTCGTCGTCATTCATCTCCGCCCAGACGCGTCGGGCCAGCGCACGCCAACTCAAGCCGCCCAGTTGCCACAACGACGCCAATCCCTTTTGCGCCTCCTTGTTCGCAGGTGTGAGGGATTTGCTATTTGACCATCGTACCGGTGCGCCGCCAGCGTGTGTTGCTGATAAAATCGACGATGATGTTGAAGGGGAAGGGTGCGCTGCTGCGCGGCGCGCTTTCGTCGTAAGACCAATAGACGAACATGGCACGACCGATGATGGCCGCGCGCGGGACGAAGCCCCAGAAGCGACTGTCGAGACTGTTGTCGCGGTTATCGCCCATTGCGAAGTAGTGGTCTTTGGGCACGACAAACTCTTCGCTCTCGGCCGAATTGCGCGCGCCGCTCAGCGTGCCGGGATTCCAATAGACAATGTAGGGAAACTCTTTGGCGCGAACAGGGGCATGTTCGTTGATCAGAAACGCGCCTCTCTCATCCCTGAGCGGCGCGCCATTCTCGTCGCCATTCAAGGGATTGCCGTCGTCATCTTGCGGCGGGTTGAGCGCCGCAATTTTCTGCTCCTGCAATAGCTCATTGTTAATGTAAACATCCGTGCCCTTGATCTTGATGTGATCGCCGGGCAGCCCGATGACGCGCTTAACGTAGTTCGTCTTGTAGGGAATGTTACTGGGGGCGGTATCATTGACGTAGGGATTGTCTCTAAATCGCGCCTCGCCCTGGTACTTGCCGGGGTATTTGAAGACGATGATGTCGCCGCGCTGTATATCGCGCTGGGGCAGGAACGGCACGTGCGGCCCCGGTGCAAAGATAAACTTGTTGACGAGCAGGTGGTCGCCAATGAGGATCGTGTTCTGCATCGACCCCGTCGGCACTTTCACCGCCTGCACTACGAACGTCATGCCAAAGAGCGCCATGACGGCCGTGACCACGAGCGACTCGAAATACTCGCGCCAGACCGAGCGTGGCGGCCCCGGCGGCGGTGCGTCTGCCGACTTCTGCTCCGCCGGCTTGCGCTCGGCCTCGCGCGCCGCTTTTGCGCTCGCGCCGTTCGGCGAGCCAGTCTCGACCGCCGGTTCTTCCATCACGCTTGTTTTTGAATTATGGCCCATGCTATTGGCATCGTAGAGAACACGTCACACGCCGGTCAAGTCGGCAAGACAGTCAGCAGTCAGATGTGAGCAACGCGCAGTAGCTTGAGACTCACGCCTGTGATTGAATAATCAATCAGCCGCTTGCCGCGCGCCGCTGTCGACTTGTGATTGTACGTTATCTATCGTCTGAAGTTCTTCGAGGGCGCAGCAGGCGGCGTTCATCTCGGCGGTCTTGATCGTGGCTCCCGTGCCGCGCGTGGTGCGCTCGCCCCAACAGACCTCGACGTGGAAGACGCGGCTGTGCGGCGGGCCTTCCGTCTCGACGACGTTGTAAGTCGGCGTGACGCGCCAGAGCGCCTGCACGCGCTCCTGCAAGAGCGTCTTGAAGTCGGCGGCGACCGCCGATTCCGGGCTGGCGGCTTGCAACTCGTCGGCGAGCGCGCGGCGCACGAAGGCGTCGGCGGCGTCGTAGCCACCGTCTAGATAGACGGCGGCCAGCACGGCCTCGACCACGTCGGCCAGCAGCGCACGCTTGCGCCGCCCGCCGGTCTTCTCTTCCCCACGCCCAACGCGCAGGTGCTCGCCGATCCCTAAACGCTTGCCCACGCGCGCCAGCGTCGTCGTACTGACCAGCCGATGCTTCATGCGCGAGAGATCACCTTCGCTCAGATTGGGATTCTCGGTGAACAGGTAATGCACGACGACGAGGCCGAGCACCGAGTCGCCGACAAACTCCAACGCTTCGTTGTGCAGGCGACGGGCCTGTTCTTCTTCGCCCGGCTTGACCTGCTCGTGCGCCCAAGAGCGATGCGTGACGGCGCGCTCCAACCACGTGCGGTCGCGGAACGTATAGCCGAGCGTCGCTTCGAGCGCGGCCAGATCAAGATCGGGCGGGTCAGTTTCTTTCACAACTGCGGCGATTGTAACAGAGGGTTTGACCGGCAGAAAGAATTTCACCTCGCCGCAGGCTTCAGGGCGTGGCCGGTTCAGGCAGCGGTGTGTTGATGACGCTCGTGAGCAGTTCGTTCAGCCCGTCGGTCGCGCCGCTATGGCGTGTGCGGTAGAGTTCGGTCAACTCTTGCAGCCAGCGCGTGCGTGGGCCGTTGTATTGCGGGTCGCTCTGGCTGAGCGCGATGGCGCGCGCGTAGGCGTCGATCATGCGGTCGAGCACGGGAAAGATTTTGGCGAGCGCGGCCTGACTTTCAGGCGTCGCCTCCTTGCCGCCATAGCGTGTGGCGAAATCGCGCGCGAGCGGTTCGTACTCGCTCTTCGCGTAAGCGGCGGCGAGGCGCGTATAGACGTTCGGCGCGTGGCGGATCGCGCCTTCAGAAAGTGCCGCCTTGCGCAAGTAAGCGATGGCATCCGCCGGCGTGTCTTTCAGGATGAGATCGCCGATAACGAAATTGAGATAACCGTTGACATCGGCGGGGCCGGCAAAGGGCTGCCAGTCCGCGACGCGCGCGCCTGTTTCGAGTAGACCGAGACCTTGCCGCGCAAGCGCGAGCGCGTCCGTCCGCACAGAATCGTCGCCCGCGCCTGTGGCCAGATAAGCGGCCGAGGCCAGATCGACAACCGTCTTCACACTATCCGGCTCGTCGGCGAGCACCTGCCGGCCGAGCGTGTATGCGTCGCCGTACTTTTTATCTTTGTAGAGCAGTTGCTGGAAGCGCGCCTTGCGCACGGTCCGCTCGTAGAGATCGATCCATTGCCGCACGTAGACGGCATACTCGTTGTTCGGGTACTGCGCCAGATATTCTTTGCCCGCCTCGTAGGCGGCGCGCTGATTCAGCTTGATGTTCGAGCGCCAGCGTTCGTAGAGCTGCGCCTGTGCGTCGGTGATCTGCGGCGTCGGGCTGGGCTGCGGGGTCTGCGCGTAGAGGGTGTGCGCACAACAGAAGATTGCGAGGAGCAGACAGATGAGTGGCAGCCGGGCGCGCCGCGCGCGGGGTCTGTTTGACGTATGCGGGTTGGCCACGAGGAGCGACATGTGTTGGGGTCTTTGGCCGGTCGGGCTTGCCGGCTCACGCAAACGCCGGATGCATCGTCTGGCTAAACGATACATCCGGCGTTTGGTCATGCGACGAGATCGCTTGGCGTAAATTTTAGCCGTGCTGATTGCGTACCGGCGGCTTCTTCGCGGGCGTCGGTGTCGGCTTCGGCGCGGCCGCCGGGGCCGGCGTCATCGGCTTCGGCTGCGGCGTGGTCGCAGGCGTCGTCATTGGCGTCGCCGTTGCCGGCGGCTTCGTACCATTCGCGCCGTCACCAGTGCTCGTATCACCTGCCGGCACGGCCGGCGGCACATACGGCTTCGGCTCGAACGGCGCAGGCAGCGGCGTGCTGTTGACGCTGGCAATGTACGTATCCAGCCCGTCAGGTTTATTGTCGTGCCGGAACTTGTAGAAGTTAGTCAACTGCTCCATCCATACAGCCTTGGCCGCTTGCAGCGATGCGTCATTCTTTGCGTTCGGATCGGAGTTGACAAGATTGACAGCGCGCGCGTAAGCATCAATGATACGGTCAATGACCTGATTCAACTGATCGAGCGCGAACTTGCTCTCGTCCGTTTCGGGCTTGCCGCCGTACTTGGCGTTGAACTCCTGCTGCATTCGGTCGTACTGCCCCGACTGATAGGCCGCGCCTAAACGCCCGTAAGTAATCGCTGACTTTTTCACCGGACTCTCAAACGCGGCGGCCTTCAAGTAGTAGGGCAAGGCGGCGGGCGCGGTTGAGGGATCAGTAGGCTTATAGGTTAGTTCGGCGATGGAGTAGTACAAATAGCCCAACGCTTCGTCCTTGTTCGTGAACGGCGCCCAACTTGCCGGCGTCTTGCCGGATTCGATGAGTTGCACGGCTTTCTTGGCGTAATTAAGCGCGTCGGCGTTGTAAGCCATGTTCTTTTTGGTCTGCGCCTGATAGCCGCCGTAGCCGAGAATCATCAGCGTGCTCACATCGTCCGGCGTCTTGGCCAGAATTTGCCGCCCCGTGTCGAAAGCCTGTTGATAGTTCGGGTTCGCCCCGAAGACTAGCGCCGGCAGATCAGACTTGTTCTTCGCTTCGCCATAAGCAGTGACAAACTTCCTGACAGACTCGGTGTACTTGTCGGGGCAAGCGGTGGCGTACTTATCAAGATACTGTTGCCCGACTTCGTAGGCATGTTTTTGTGCAGCCGGATCAGGGTTGCCGCTGGCATCCTTCTTACCCTTGCTGTTGTAATAGTCAGTGTACATATCCGTGCGCGCTTGCTCTTCGCAAGGGTTCGGCGTGGCGGCGGGCGAGGCAGCCGGGTCTTGCGCGAACACCGGCAGCGCGAACGCGGCGGCGAGTAGAGCCAAGCTAATGAGTCGGCTAATCGTCTTCATTGTGGGTAATCCCTCCAAGCGATCTTCGTCGGCTAAAATTTTAACGGGGCACGAGCGACCTGTTATTGTCGCGTCTCTCAGATGCGCGGGTGCAACGGGCAGTTGCCGGCCAACCAGCGGGCGGCCAAACCCTTTAACGTCGTTCCACCGGGGGAATTGACTCGAATTGGCTGGCAGCTTTTTCGGGTTGCTCGCCGAGACGCGATGCGCCGAGATACTGCAACAGCCGACCGAACAGTGTCAAGCGGGAAATGCACGTGCGGTCGTCCGTATTGGCCACAATTTCGGGGCGACATAAAGACACCGCGCCGCGCGCTTTTGTTCCATTAAACAGTAGGCGCGCGGCGCGGTGTCTCGGCTTTGTAATCTCAGCGCAATTTTATTACTGCTTGTCCGGGATGCGCCGCGGACGTGTGTCGCCGCTTGTGGGCGGCGGTTGCTTGTTCGTCGTCGGCGCAGGGCTAGCGGTCGGGCGCGGCGCGATGCTCGCAGGCCGTGTCATCGAGCCGGCGGGATTCGCTTGCATTGGTTGCAGCACGCGCTTCACCGGCTCGCCCTTCTTGCCGCTCGCCGGCTCGCTCGCGTCTGCATCCACGTCAGTCGTGGCGGCTTGGGCGGCCGCTTCGTCGGCCGCGGCCTTGTTCTCTTCCGCGTCCTCTTCGCTGACGGCGAGGACTGTCGCCGCATCGAGGCGCGGCTTCGGCTTGAGCAGGTCGGGCGTCAACGTAAACGGCGGCCTGTTGTCGTGCTTGCCGAAGCGATAAGCAAGGGCCTTGTAGATTTGCCCGGCAATCGCGACGGTCGCGTGCTGGCGCGCATCGGGCCCGCGCCCGACGACGGCGATGGCGAGTTGCGGGTCTTCGACCGGCGCATAGGAGGTGAAGAGGCCGACCCAGCCGTCCTGCTGGATGCACGTACCGGTCTTGCCGGCAATCGTCTCACTGGGATTGTAAGCCTTCCGGCCCGTGCCGTAGTTGACGACGGCGACCATGCCCGTCAGCATGCGGCGCAGATACTCCTGCGGGATGTTGAGTTGCCGCCGGACTTCCGACTGGAACTTGACGTTCTCCTGCGGCGTGCGCGGCAGGTGCGGCGTCAGTAGCGTCCCGCCGTTGGCAAACACTGAGGCCACCGTGGCCAGTTGGAGCGGCGTGACTTCGAAGTCGTCGCCGTGCGATCCCATGTGGTTGACCGCGTAGCCCTGTTTGAAGAGCGGCACGCGCCCCGCGTACTCGTTTGCTTGGTTGATGCCGCTGCGCTCGCCGAGACCTAACTGGCGCGCGTAAGAGACCATGCGCTCAAAGCCGACGTGCCCGCTGACATTTTGGAAGTAGCCGTTGTTCGAGTAAGCCAGCGCGTCAGTCAGGTCGAGCCGGTTGGTGCTGACCGTGACGAGCGAAGCCTCCTGCAAAGGATCGATGACGTGCTCGCTCAAACCTGCGAGACCGGTGACCAGTTTGATCGTCGAACATGGCTTGTAGCCGCGCCTGAGCGCCCACTCCTGATTGACGACGGAGTAGACCCGCCCCGACTTCGGGTCCATCACGACGACCGTGGCGATGTGATTACCGAGCGCGGCGACGGCGGCGCGCCGCACCTCCAAATCCTCGCCCGTCGTGTCGTCCTTCGCGACGTTGGCTGCCACCTCGTTGCGCATCGCCTGTTCAATGGCCCGCGCGCGCGCAATCGCCGCCAGTCGGGCCAGCTCAGCCCGCCGCCGCGCTTCCGCCTCGCGCCGCGCCTGTAACAGCCGCTCGCGCTTCGACAATCTGCGCCCGCCGCGCCCGCCACGCGCATCGGCGCGCTCTTCGCGCAGACGCTTGCGCCGCTCGGCCCGCGACTCGTGCGCGGGAGCTTTCTGCCGCGCAGACTTGGCTGCCTCTCTCCTCCCGGCGCGGCCCTGTCTATCCGCGCGTGCCTTCTGTGCGCGGGCGGGCTTGGCCGCAGCCGATTTTGCTCTACGCCCGCGGGCGGCGGTTGTAATGGTTAAACTGAAGCAAAGGGTGAGCAGGAGGAGCGTCGGGACGATTCGGGTTCGCGTCATCAATCAGACCTCTCTAAATTTCAAAGGGGTATAGGGGACGCAACGCTCAAATTGATGAAAGCGTGCGCTGACTGTGCTGACTTAAAACTAAAGTGGCGTCGTCGTGCGGGCCAAGCGACCCATGGTCGAACGAAACTTCACACGGCTGTAAGTCGGCGGCAAGCTGTCCGTACAGTTGCTTGATTCTAAACTAAACGTTCCGTTCTGGCTAAAACAGGAGAGACAAGCCCCCCAATGTCTCCGGGGGGTTTGCGTAGGAGACTTAGCGACTATAACATCTGAACTTGCAGAGAGCAATAATTAACTTGGGGCTAGAGTAGTTAAAGCGGGTGTTTTCTAAGCAGCTTCAACAACTCAGCGTACACATTGTTCTTTCTCAAGTTGAACCTATATTCGCACTCTTTCAAGTGCCAGTAGAACTTCTCCGGTTTGATGCCATGAAACTGCTGGAGCCGATGTTTAGCATAACTCCAGAAGCTCTCGATGCCGTTGACATGATGCGTGCCGCGCACGAACTCGCTCTGCCCGTGGTTGACTCTGAAGTGCTTCGCGTAGCCCACGTCAACCAGCCC
>JBJMGT010000008.1:0-191878 GCA_045807745.1 Pyrinomonadaceae bacterium | reverse complement strand
GTTGCGCGAGGCACTGAAGCGCCGCGGCATTGACCCGATCATCCCGGCCCGCAGCAACAATCGGAAGGCGACGGATCAAGACGGGCGCAAGTTGCGTCGTTATCGCCGCCGCTGGATTGTCGAGCGCACGTTTGCTTGGCTTGGTCACTTCCGTCGCCTGATTACTCGGCATGAGCGGTTGATTGAAACCTACTCTGGCTTCTTTCATATCGCGTGCGCTTTGCTAACCCTTAAACGGGTTTTGAAATGAGTTCTTGTCACTCGCCACTTGTCACTGTTCTTGGAGGTTGTATGCGCCTCGCTAAATTCGCATGTGTCGCTTTGCTGTTGTTCGCCTGTGCGGGCGCGGCACGGGCGCAAGGCGCGGGCAAGTGCACGGCGACGCTGGCGCAGTTGCCGGCGGTGGCGGAGTTGTACGGCTTCAAGCCGGGCATGACGGTCGAGCAGATTAGGGAGAGGTTTCCACGCCTCGCGCTCGGCGCGCCCGACGAGTTCGGCGTGACCAAGACGAGCGTCAACCCTTCGTTTGATCCGACGCTCGACAAGAAAAACTTGCAGGGCGTGCGCACGCTCGGCTTTGATTTCCTCGACGGGCGGCTCTACACCTTGAGCATCGGTTATGACGGCGAGTTCAAATGGCAGACGCTCGAAGAATTCTTGCCGAGCATAGACAAAGCGTTGAGCTTGCCGGATGCGTGGGAGAAGAAATCGTGGCGCGGGCCGGAAATGGACTGCGCCGACTTTCAGTTGACCGCCAGATTGATCGCGCAGAGTCCGAGTCTCGTCATCGTGGACAAGACGGCGCGCGCGACGCTGAACAAACGGATCGCAGACAAGCCGGATCAAGAACCGCCGTTATTTTAAGTTAGGACGTTGTCCAACTTGTTAAGAGGCATGAGCAACATGCAGCAACCAGCACCGAAGAAAAAGAAGATCAAAGTGCCCAAGGTCGTCAACGGCCAAGAGACGATGGTCGAGATCGAAGTTGACGACACGGGCGGCCCCACTTGGGGGCCGAACAACAGCCACACGCTCTTAAACCACAGCCACACGCGCGTGGACGGGCCACAGAAAGTGAGCGGCGCGGCGCGCTACACCTACGACGTGCGTCTGCCCGGCATGCTCTACGCGCGTGTCCTGCGCGCGCCGCACGCGCGTGCGCGGGTGAAGCGGATCGATCTGTCGGCCGCCTTGCGCGTGCCCGGTGTGAAGGCGGCGGTCGAGGGGCTAAAGGACGTGCGTTATGGCGGCGCGCCGGTCGCGGCCGTAGCGGCGACGACGCCGGAGATCGCGGACGACGCCGTGCGCGCAGTCGTCGTTGAGTATGAAGTGCTGCCGCACGTAGTGCGCGCGGAAGACGCGATGCGGCCCGATGCACCGAAAGTTTACGACGAGGGCAACGTGAAGGTGGCGGGCACACGCGGCGACAAAGAAAAGGTCGCGGCGGCGTTTGCTGAGTGCGACGCGGTGGTCGAGGCGGAATATCGCACGCCGATCATTCATCACTCGTGTCTGGAAACGCACGGCAACGTCGTGGACTATCGCGGCGGCGACACGGCGACCGTCTATGCTTCGACGCAGTGGACGTTCTCGATTCCCGAAGACGCGGCACACGAGTTGGGGCTGCCGCAGAGCGCGGTCACATCCATCGTCGAGCACATGGGCGGCGGCTTCGGCTCGAAGTTCGGCATCGGCGTCGAAGGGCAACTCGCCTGCCAGCTATCGAAGCAAGCGAAAGCGCCGATCAAGCTGATGCTGACGCGCCATGATGAATTTCTGATCCCGGTTAATCGCTCCGGCTCTTGGCAGAAGCTGAAGGGCGGCGCGAAGAAGGACGGCACGCTCGTCGCCGTCGCCGCGCAACAGTATCGCTTGGGCGGCAACGACGATGGCTCACAGGCCGGACAGCCTTACGTCTATCGTGCGGCGAACAGTTATCGCGAGGTCTCGTCGGTACACACGAACGAGGCCGGCTCAGGTGCGATGCGCGCGCCCGGTCATCCGCAGGCGTCGTTTGCGATGGAGTCGTTGATGGACGAGCTGGCCTACAAGCTCGGTCTCGACCCGCTTGAGTTCCGCCGGAAGAATCTGACCGACCCGGCGCACCTGCGCCAGCTTGAACGTGGCGCGCGCGCGATAAACTGGGCGCGCAGAAGCGCGACGCCGGGTGGCGGTGCAGGCCCTTTGAAGCGCGGCATGGGTTGCGCGGTTGGCATCTGGGGCGGCGGCGGCAGTCCCGCTTGCAAAGTTGATGTGACGGTGGCGCGCGACGGCGCGATCACAGTTGCAGTCGGCACACAGGACTTAGGCACGGGCACGCGCACCTACACGCGCGCCATCGTGGCCGAAGAGCTGGGCTTGCAGATCAAGGACGTGCACGAAGAGATCGGCAATTCAAAACTCGGCGCGTCGAACCCTTCGGGCGGTTCGACCACGGCCGCATCGCTCGCGCCAGCCGTGAAGGACGCGGCTTACAAGGCGCGCCTCGCGGTCGCGGAAAAGGTCGCGCCGCTTGTCGGCGTGAAACCGGAAGAGGTTACGTTCGTGGGCGGTAAAGTGTCGGGCGATGGCAAGTCACTAACATGGCAACAGGCGTGCGCGGCGTTGCCGGCGGCGGGCGTGGCGGCGCACGGCGAGTGGCAGGCGAACCTTGCGGCGTCGGGCGTACACGGCGCGGCGTTCGCGGAAGTGGAAGTCGATGTTGAGACCGGGCACGTGCGCCCGATTAAGTTAGTGCACGTGCAGGATGTCGGTCTGCCGTTGAACCGGCTCGCGGTCGAGAGCCAGATCAACGGCGGCATGATTCAAGCGTTGGGCATGGCTCTGTGGGAAGGGCGCGTGATGGACGCGCAGCTGGGCTTGATGGTCAACGCGGACTTCGGCGACTACAAGCTGCCCGGCTCTCTGGAGATGCCAGAGCTTGTGCCGATCATTGACGACGGCGACACGCGCGAAGCGGTCATCGGCGTCGGCGAGCCGCCCATCATCCCGACCGGCGGCGCAATCGCCAACGCGGTCTTCAACGCGTGCGGCGTGCGCGTGCGCGAGTTGCCGATCACGCCGGATAAGATTCTGATGGGTCTCTGGAAGGGAGGGCAGACAGCATGAAGTCGTTTGAATGGGTCAGCCCTGCGACGGTGAATGATGCTGTGAAGCTGTTGCAGTTAACCCCTGCATCGCGCGACGTGGACGATGCGCCGCGCCCCATCGCCGGTGGTCAGGATTTGTTGACCACGATGAAGGACTATCTGACCAGACCCGCGCGCGTCGTCAACTTGAAGAGCATACGCGGGCTTGATCGCATCGAAGGCGACGGCAAAAAGGGTTTGAAGATCGGCGCGCTCGTTACGCTCACGCAACTCGAAGAGCACGCAATCATTCGCCGCGACTTTCCCGGTCTGGCCGAAGCCGCACAGTCGGTCGCCACGCCGCAGATACGCAACCTCGGCACGGTCGGCGGCAACTTGTGCCAGCGCCCGCGCTGCTGGTACTTCCGCCTTGAAGAGGCGGTCTGTCTGAAGAAGGGCGGCTCAGAGTGTTACGCGGCGAAAGGCGAGAACAAGTACAACGCGATCCTCGGCGGCGGGCCGTCTTACATCGTGCACCCGTCTGATCTCGCGCCGATACTCGTCGCGCTCGGCGCGAGCGTCGCGGTCACGGGCGGCGACGGCACACGCACCATCGCGCTCGAAAAATTCTTTACGCTGCCGAGCGAAGGCAGCATACGCCGTGAGAACGTCTTGAAGAACGACGAGATCATTACCGAGATCAACGTGCCCGCGTCCGCGTTCGCCGCGCACTCGACTTATCTGAAATTCAAGGAGCGCGACTCGCTCGACTTCGCACTCTCAGCCGTCGCCGCAGCCGTCGAACTGAACGCAGATAAGACCGTCAAGCAGGCGCGCATTGTGCTCGGCGGCGTCGCGCCGATCCCTTGGCGCGTGGCGCAGTCCGAAAATTTTCTAGCGGGCAAGCGGCTCGATCAAGCGACGCTCGCCGAAGCTGCGCGGCTCGCGCTCGACGGCGCGAAACCGTTGGCGCAGAACGCATACAAAGTGCCGCTCACACAGACGCTCGTGCGCCGCGCGCTCGCTAAAGTCGGCGGCGCGGCGTAACGACGGAAACAAGGCCGTTTGTGAGGATGCTATGACGGATGAAATGTCATACCATGAAATGGTAGTTGCGGAGACGACGGAGACAGCCGTCTTGCAGAGTCCGTTCTGCGCGGCGCTAAGGTCGAAGAAGTATTTTCGATTGGACGGGCTGGCGACCACAGCCGATGATTATCTCGACGGCAGCAATCATTGTTGGTGTCGTGTGACGCAGCAGGTGGTCGGCCCCGATGGCGGCAAGGCGCGGCCGGAGCGGTGCGCCCCCGGTCGTGAGTGTTATCAATCCGCGTTGTGACGCGGGGCAGAGAAGTTTTGGAGGTGCGTTGATGCGTAAGTTCTGGTTGTTGGGTCTGTTGCTAGTGCTCGTAGGCGCGTTGTCGTTTGGCTCGCAGGCGGCGCGGACGAGCTTGACGGGCGATTACGTCGAGGTGCGGACGGCGAGCGTGTTTGCGGGCGCGTGTCATTACAACGGCGAGTTGGTGACGACGGGGCGCGATGCGCTGATGGCTTGGCACGTGACGGCGGGGCAATGGCAGGGCGTCGATCTAGCGGGCGTGCGCGCGATTGCCGTGGTGAATGCGGATGCGAATCTCGCCGACGAGCAGGCGGCGCGGCGGGCGGAAGTCGTCGTGGACAGCGCGGCGACGGATGCCCAAGCTGAGGCGTTAGTCGCCGCGCTCAGGAGCAAGTATGCGCAGACGTTCGGGCACGTCCTCTTGGTGCGCCGCGCGCCCGTTACTTTCGCGCGCGAGGCAGAGGCTTACTCGGTCAGTGTGCCGAACGTGGCGGAGTTGACCGTGCGCGCGATGCCGAATCACGAATGCTGCAAGCTGCCGCACCTCGTCTGGTACGAGCCATTGGGGCCGCTCGCCGGCCGTCGTGTGGGCTTGACGCTCAAGGCGTCTTTTGTTGGCGACGACACCGGCGAGCGTTGGCAGCAAGCTGGGCAGAACAGCGCGTTCTACGGCAACTTCGCATTCTGAAAGTAAAGTCCCGCAAGATTTCCATTCGCGTTCTTTACGGCTTTGTAGTGAGAGACCGTCTTAACAAAGAGAGCACAGAGAACGCACAGAGGGGCACAGAGCATTCAACTACTCCGTGCCCCTCTGTGTCTCTATGTGCTCTGTGTTTATCTGCGCGGCAGTTAGATAAAATCAGACCGCCCCAATTCCAGTTCAATTCTCCCCCAACTTGATCGCCGTCGCGCCGAGCACGCGCCGGCTGTCTTGCTCCTGCACGAAGACGACGGCACGCAAATTCTTAAGTTGCCACTTTGCGCCGAGCGTGACGACGGGCTGCGCTGTAAACGGCGCGCCGCCTTGCTTATCGATATTGCCGAGCGAACTTAACTGCCGCACGACGGCTGCGTGCGCGAGTGTATGTCCTGCGTTCTCGCCACGCGGCACGTCGGTGCGGAGCGCGTCTTCTGTGATGGCGAGCAGCACTTCGGCCGTGCCGTCGGCCGCGAGCGGCGGCAGTTTCTCGACGCGCACAGAGAGCGGGATGCCGTCTGGTTTGGCCGCGCCTGTGCGCGCGAGGCTGATCGTGGCTTTGGGTTTTTGCGCGGCGGCAATGATGGCGTCGCGCGCTTTCGTCTGGTTGCTGCCGGGGAACTCGGACTGCCCGTCCACGATCATCTGCGGCGTGTAGACGCTCGCATTATTGAAGTAGTCCGCGTAGTCGCCCTGCCGCGCGCTGAACTCCGGCGCGGAGAACGGATCGGCCCAGCCGAGTCGATTCCAGTAGTCCACGTGCTGTTCGAGCGCGATGACCTCTGCGCCCGCGACGGGCTGCGTCTGTTCGAGCCGGCGCAGCAGGTCGTCGGCCGGCGGACAACTCGAACAACCTTCGGAGGTGAACAGTTCGACGACCACCGGCGCGCGCTGGCCCGGCGCGCCCGTCGGCTGGTTTTGCTTGTCTACTTGAAAGACTTGCGCAAAATCTTCGTTGCTCTGTCGGGTGCGTGTCATGATGATAATCACGACCAGCACGCCCACTAAGATCAGCAATAGCGCCGTCCAACGCTGCATTTCGTTAATCTCCCGTTAGCCTTCGTCCGTAGTCCGGGCGCATAATTTTACGCCAGCCGTCGCCCGGCGTGTAAGGTCTGGCGTAAATGTACGACTAATATCACAAGCATGACACCTATTAGTCGCACACGAGCGGTAAAAACTTACACGGGCGACGGGGCGAGCAACCCGCGCTCGTTGCGCTGTTATGTTCAGTTAAACCGGCCCGACGGGCGCAAGCGTACATTACTTGCCGGCTACTTGCAGCAGGATTGAACAGCGATGTTGCTAAAACTATCTGACGACATCAAGAGCAGAGAGATTACGCCGGCGGAGACCTACTGGAACCGGCGCAACTTCATGCGCGCCGCCGCGCTATTGGCGAGCGCCTACGCAACCGGCAAACTCTACCGCGAGTTCGCCGTGCCCACTGCGCCGACCGCGCAGGAAGGCATGAAGCTTCAGAATGTGCAGACGGCGGCCGCTGATACCGTGCCGGTGCTCAACGAGAAGCAAACGTCTTTCGAGGACATCACGCACTACAACAACTTCTACGAGTTTGCGACCGACAAGTCATCCGTCGCACGGCGCGCGCAAGGTTTTGTTACGCGCCCATGGACGGTGAAGGTTGACGGGCTGGTGCAGAACCCGAAAGAGTTTGATCTAGATGATCTGTTGAAGCTTGCGCCGGCCGAGGAGCGCATCTATCGCCATCGTTGCGTCGAAGGCTGGTCGATGGTCGTCCCTTGGGTCGGCTTTCCGCTTAATAAATTGTTGCAAGCGGTCGAGCCGTTGGGCGCGGCGAAGTATGTCGCCTTCCAGACGCTCTACGATCCGCAGCGCATGCCGAATCAGAATACGAGCGTGCTGGACTGGCCCTACATCGAAGGCTTGCGCTTGGACGAAGCGCTGCACCCGCTGACGATCTTAGCGAGCGGGTTGTATGGTCAGACCTTGCTGCCGCAGAACGGCGCGCCGCTCAAGCTGGTCGTGCCATGGAAGTACGGCTTCAAAGGCATCAAGTCCATCGTGCGGATCAAGCTTGTCAGTGATTTGCCGCAGACGACATGGAATCTGGCTGCGCCGGACGAGTACGGCTTTTATTCAAACGTCAACCCGCAGGTCGATCACCCGCGTTGGAGTCAGAAACGCGAACGGCGCATCGGCGAGTTCGGCATGCGCGACACGCTCATGTTGAACGGCTACGCCGAGCAGGTCGGGCAGCTTTACGCGGGCATGGATTTGCGCGCCAACTATTAGGCATGAAAACGGACGACATAAAATTTACGCGCCTGCTCATCTTCGTCAACAGCGTCGTGCCGCTCGCGCTACTCATGTGGGACGGATATTTTCATCACCTTGGCGCAAACCCCGTCGAGTTCGCCACGCGCACGACCGGCGTGTTGACGCTCGTCCTGCTCTTCATCTCGCTCGCGGTCACACCCTTGCGGCAACTGTCGGGCGCAAACTGGCTGATCAAGTTTCGCCGCATGCTCGGTCTCTTCGCCTTCTTCTACGGCTGCCTGCATCTGTTGACCTACGTCTGGTTCGACAAATTCTTCAGCGTGACGGAGATCGCACACGACGCTTGGCAGCGTCCGTTCATCTTCGTCGGCATGGCGAGCTGGCTGCTGCTCGTCCCGCTCGCCGTCACCTCGACGAATGCGATGGTCAAGCGTCTGGGCGGCAAACGCTGGCAGCGCCTACACCGGCTCGCCTATCTGATCGCCCTCGGCGGAGTCTTGCACTACTGGCTCCTCGTCAAAGCCGACACGCGCATCCCGCTCACCTTCGCGGCGGTGCTCGCCGTCCTGCTCGGTTATCGCGTCTTCAAAGCTTACGTGAAGGCAGCGCCGAAGAAATTAGCCGGCGCGCCCGGACGCTAAGCAAAATCACAAAGGCCCAAAGAAACGCAGAAGTCAGAACGGGGAACGATGAACTGTGCTTTATTCATCGTTCCGCGTTTCCTTTATGGTGAGTTTTGTTAGCTGCGCTAAATTGTGCCGGCCACTTTCACGG
This sequence comes from Pyrinomonadaceae bacterium, assembly GCA_045807745.1. GTDB lineage: Bacteria > Acidobacteriota > Blastocatellia > Pyrinomonadales > Pyrinomonadaceae > QHXQ01. The sequence goes on along the minus strand of JBJMGT010000008.1, from coordinate 183,738 downwards.
CAGCGGCCGGCGCAGGGATCGAGTTCCAAATCTGATTCTGGCCCGACCACCACATGACGACGTTGCCGCCCGCGCGCGGCTCAGTGCTGATGAGCCATACCGTGCCGTCCGGGCCGACGCTGATCTCCTGCCCGAAGTCCACGCCGGGCGGTGAGAGCAGCGCGCCGCCGCCCTGCGGATAAATCAACCAGACCTCGCCCACACTATTAACCGTATAAAGCACGCCCTTCGGCCCGACCGCGACATGGATAGCGGCGGCAGGCGCAGCGAGCGGTGTCCACGTCTGCGTGCTTTGATTATAACTTTGCAGGACGTTACCGCCTTGGCGCGCTTCGGTGCTCACAACCCAGACCGACCCGTCCGGCCCTGCGCCGATGTCGAAAGCAAAATCCACACCCGGCGGCGATGCCAGATAACCGCCGCCCTGCGGATAGAGCGCCCACACCTCACCCGACGCGTTGACCGTCCAGAGCATGCCGTCGGGGGCGACGGAAATCTTCGTGGCCGCGGCCGGCGCGGCCATCGGCAGCCAGTTGTCTTCCGCCACAGGGCGCACCATCGGCACCGCGCCGCCCTGACGCGGCACGGTACTAATGATCCACACATCGGGAACCGAGGGGCCGATGGCGATCTCGAAAGCGAAGTCCGCGCCGGGCGGCGACATCAAAGCGCCGCCGCCTTTTTGATAAAGCGTCCAGATTTCCCCTTTCGAATTGACCGTCCAGCAGAAAGGTTGTGTGCTCATGAGGTTCTCCTTGGGGTTAATGGAACAGCAATGCGCAGCCCTTCTACGTTAAATCCGCACCCGTGTCAATGTTTCAGATCGCGACCGACTAACGCTGGCAGTTAGCCGCGCACCAAGTATGTAGCCTTAAGCTCCATCCGTCTGACCGGCCGGCATGATTGCGCTTGGTCGGACGCCGCGCGCGAATAGCGAGCGCGCTTCAGGCTGAGTTTTAAACCACCCGGCCATGGCTGTCTTGGGGACATCGCCTTCGACCGGGGTGATGCGATGCTCCAAACTCGGATCGACCCGGAAGATGAGCGCGTCGCCGAAACCCGTGTTGTGGGCCTCGGATAAGATGTGCTGCGCCCCGACGTTGCGTATTTGTAGTACGCCCCCGCCATAGACGCTCGTGCTCAGGTTGATGCTCACGGCCACGACGCGCCCGTCGCCCGCCACGTCCGTGTGCCAACGCTGGTGGTGCTCGGAACTCTGCAACCTGCGGTAGATGCGTCCGTTGAAGCAGGCAAGGCTCGCACAGCCAGTGATCTGCTCGATGATGTGGAAGAGGTGCGGACTGTTCAGCAAGAGTTCCAACGAATAGTACGGCGTGGTATCGACCGGGCGTAGCTCACTGCCGGTCGCCTGATCTCTGCTCTGAAAGTCGGTGCGCGCCAGCGTAGCTTGAATTAGTTGTAATAGTTTTGGCTCTAAGAAATCGGGCAAGTGCAGCAGATGATGCTGGTCGAACTCTGCACGCAGCCGCGCCAAGTCTGCTGCCGTAGCAGTGCACAGGGAGCCACTCTTTGTGAGCGCGAGCATAAATTACCTTCCGATGATAGCGCTAGACACCGGCGTGTCTAACAGCTTACGTCTCATGCCGGCTTATTTGCTATGGCAGCCAAGATGCCTTCAGTGACATAGACCCGCGTGGGCGAAAGGTCGTTGAAGACTTTCACATTGGCTGCGCCACCGGCCGCAGCCAGCAACATAGCCTTCGCGGTGCGATGGGCCGGATAGGGCATGTCGCTGTTATCCAGATAGACGTAGCCGCCCGGCTTAACCTTCATGAGCGCCGTCTGCATGGCCCGGTCGCGGCTCAGGCCATCGACTAACACCAGATCGAAATATGCATCCTCGTAGGCGCTGAGCAGATGTGCCTCCGCTTGCGGGCAGAGTCTATAGTCCACATTGTCTAAGCCCCGCGCGGCGAGCCTGGCTGTAACCGCATCATACCAAGCCCGGTCGGTTTCAATAGACACCAGCCGCCCACAACGCCGCGCAAACCAGATGGTTGACATCCCCGAACCAAACTCCAGCACTTTCCATTCATGCTCGATTATCCGATCAAGATACTTAATGGCCCGAAAACTTAACCAAGGTAACTCAGGGCGACGATGGGCGAGCTTGAACGCCAGCGTGGTGAGGATACTTTGCGGCAGGTAGCGGAAGCCCGCCGCATCAAGAAATTGCCCATTGTAATTATGCAGCCTCGTCTTCCGCTTATCATCGTTGGTCAGCAGTCGCCGCAGCATAATACCTTCCGTAGAAATGTGGTTTGATGTCAGCCATCCAACAAGCGCTTGCAGCCAACGCCTCGATAGCATGTTCCCTAAGATATTTCCTCAAGGTGACGATTGAATGCCTGCGCTCGGCGCGGCTGAAGCGCGGCGTTAGATGCTCGTTGTAGCTACTGCGTAGGCTTTATCAAGTTTTGAATCTGTTTCCCTAGAATGAGCACATTCTTTGAAATATCGAGTAATTCTTCCAACATTTCTTTCACTTCTGAAACAGCGCAATGCTGAAACTTGCCCTCCCCGATGTCTTGGAAATCTTCGAGGGCCGCAAAAACGAAGGTGTAAAAGGAAACAATCTTTTCAGGAAGGGGCGCAGGTAGTAACCCGATCTTTCCTACATTTTGCTCATACACATTGAAATAGCTTCGGCTCACTTTGAAATGTGTGAGGCTAATTTGTCCCGTGCGCGCCATATGCTCTAAATCGTGTTCAATGCTTTCGAGGTATCCTCGCTTTTCGATTATTGCTAAGAGGGCGCTGACCTCGCCATAGAAGGCCGAAGCGAGGTTTTGTCTGTCCGCCTTTCGCTGAGATCTTTGAATTAGATAGGTTGCACTCAATCCTCCAAGGAATGTAAGCAATCCACCGATTAGGGTTTGAAGGAGCGGCATGTAACTTACTGCGTCTTGGTGCGATTGAATCATGGGCGCTAATTCCGACTTCTCAACGTAAGAACATCTAACTTATATTAGGCGTACTAATCGCTACCTGCAAATACGGCGAATTCGCCGCCTGATTCTCAGTGCTCGCGCGCCGCTACTGCGTTGTCAGCGAGTTATGTACCCGCCTTATCGGTGCTGCACGGGCAGGAAATCCAACACAATTGCGTCGTGATCGGAGAGCGCGCTCGCTTCGTCGCGCAAGTTGCCGACAACCTGCGGCGCACGTCCGGGCGCGGGCGCGATCCCTTGACCGGCGAACCAGTCGAGCTTGAGCGAGCAGCGGCCGCCGCTCTGGCGGAGCGCCCAGTTGATAAAGGGGAAGCACCACTGCGGAATCCAGTCGCCCATGTTCACGTTCGCTGCCACGTCCGCCACGTCGTAGTGCAGCGTGCAGACGCCGAGTGCGTTCAGCGTGCGATAGTCGTAGCCGCGTCGTTCCAACAGGCGAAACAGCCCGCGCTCGAACCAACGTTCGGGATACGGATAGTGATGCTTGATCACGCGCTCGACGCCCATCGCCACGCGGCGGAAGTAGCCGAGGATGGAATAGACGGCGCGGCGCGAGTTGTAGGTGGACGTGTTCCAATCGCCGCCGATGACGACGGGCAACTGCGGCGTGAGCCGCGCAAGATGATCGAGTACGAGCCGCATCTGCCACACGCGATGACGCTGCGTCGAATGCGCGTCCAAGTGTAGGCTGACGGCGCGGAACAGACCCGCCGGGTGCGCTACGTCTGCGATGACGGCGCGTTGTGCGCCGAGCCGCTTCTCCTTGCCGCGCATCTTGTCTTTGCCGTTCGGCAGCGCCAGCGCATGCACGCGTTGGAGCGGATAACGAGCAAGCAGCGCGTTCCCGTGCAGCGCCAAAGTGTTCTCGCCCGCGACCTCGGCTTCGACCCCACTGCCCTTGTTCAGCGCGAGATAACAGGGCGCGAACGCATAGTTCATGCGCAGCGCTTCAGCCAGTTCGCGCACGACGAAGCGGTTATCCGTGCGCGCCATGCCGTAATCCAACTCGGTCAAGAGCAGCACGTCGCTCGCGCGCAGGACAGGATGTTCACGCAGCACCTTGATGATGCTCGGCAGGCGTTTGCCGCGCTCGATGTTCCAAGCCGCGACGCGAATCGACTGCGTTGTGTCGTCAGCGCGCGGCAGTCGTGCGACCGGCGCAAAGTTCTCCTGCACCAGCCCACTCAGCACACGCTCGATCTCAGGTCGCAGTCGCGCATAGAGCGGCGACGCCCGCAGCGCCTTCGTCGAATCGAACTCTGCGAGCGCAGGGAAGTGTGGCGTCAACTCGTGTTCGAGCGGCGACAAAGTTTCTATGTCTTGGGCGATGGCGTGGCTCAAAGTGCGGGAGATATTAAGGAGTGCGCGCAGTTATTTCAACTGATGAGACAAAGTCAGAACCGCCTGCCGCAAGCGGGCGGGTATGGTGACGCAACTAAGACCCGCCCGCTTGCGGCAGGCGGGTCTGACCTGACGCGCAGCGCCGTATCAACTGCGTGCGACGCGCTGCCAGACTTTGGCCTCGCCCTCTGTGCGGACGAGCGCAACGACTTCGCGGTAGGCAGCGGCGTAGAGTGCGCGCATCTCTTCGGCCGAAGCTGGTTGCGCCAGTTTCTGTTCCAGTTCCGACAGGCTCAATTTCTTCAATGGCGCGGCGCGCGTGAGGCGCGCACCCTCACCGGCCGTGTAGGCGGCGAGTCCTTCAGCGAGCCAGCGCGGCGCGCGTTCGCGGCTGAGCGCGTCGATGACTGCATGTGCATACTCGTGGCGTAAAGTCGTGGCGAGGACGCCCCGACGTTGGAGCGTGGCGAGCGGTTGCAGGTGAATGCTGTGCCCGCGTGTGGCGGCCGCGGCCCACGGGGCTTGCCCTGTCACGCCGACGAAATCGCCGGTCGTCTCGTGCGCGAAAATTTCCAGCACGGGCAGAGCGAGCGGAGTGAGCGACGCGGCATTGAGTCGTTGGGCCAAGTCCGCGCGCGCGGCTTCGAGCACACCGAGCGTCGCTTCGACATCGCGGCGCGCGGTCTGCGCTGGATAGCTGACGCGGAAGTGTTCGCTTGCGAGCGTGAGGCGCGGACTAACAGTCTGAGCCGAGCGCGCACTTGCTCGTCGTGTTTGATGCGCGTCTGTATGAGCCGGCCACAACACGTCGTCGTGCCATTGCGGTGTGCCCGTAAGTTGTGTGAGGCTCGTGCCGGGAAAGTAGTAAGCGAGAATCTGTCGATAGGGTGTGCCGCGCTCAGCCTGCGCGTGCGCGCCCATCTGGCAGAGACCGAGACCATGCCCGAAGCCGCTACCGTGAAAGATGAAGTTCGCGCCTGCACGCTCGACCGTGAAGCGCGAACTTTTCAACACGTTCCAGCCGAGCGTGCGCCCGATGATCGTCTTGAACTCCCAACCGCGCAGCACACGGCGTCGCTCGCCGCTCAAGGCCATTAACTCCGCACGCCCGTCCGCGGCGCGCTTGATGACGCGTATGTCGTCGAGCCGCGCGCCCACGTCGCCGCGCTCGTCTTCGTGTAAGGCGCGGGCGAGTTGCGCGGCGGGCAGTATGTCCGTCCAACTGCTGTTGGGCAGCCCCGCGCAGAACTCGTCGCGCACGCCACGCTCGTAGCGCTCGTGCGCGGGCACGCCCCAGAGCGCGGAGATATCTGCGGTCATGCCGCCGCACGAGGCGCTGAAATATGCGTTGATGAGTTGCCCGCGTCCATCGCGCAGGACTTCGCCAGCCGTCTCGCGCACGGCGCGACGGAGCAGCGCATGAAACTCCGGCCGCGCGTTCTCCTGTGTGACGGCCAAGTAGCGTTGGCAGTGCGTCAGGTTGCAGAAGTCGTAGCCGTCGCGCGCGTGCCGGCGCAGGTTGCGCAAGGTGAACGTGCGGCTCGTGACCGCCAGTGCTTTGATCGCTTCGTACTCGTCCTCCGTGCTCGCTTCGGCCGCCAGCACGCCGAACACGTAATCTTCGAGCGGGAGCGTCCGCGTCGTCTCTTCGCGCACGAGATGGACACGCACAACCGGCGCACCATTCGCATCGGTGTGTGAGAAATCATCAGTGCTTGAGGCAACGTCCGGCGCGTTGTTGTTTGCTTGCGGAGGCGTCGTGCTGACAGTCTCGGCGGTGGCGCGCGCGTAGGCGGCGAAGATGGAGTGCGCAACGGCCGCGCTCTGTGCGCCGGTCGCGCGTTTGAGGAAGACGAGCACGGTCAGCTTGAGTTGGTCGGGCGCGGTCTCTTGTTTCGGCGCTGCGCTATAGCCTTGCGCGCCGGCAGTCGCCAAGCCGACGAACCAGCCGTGTGTGTGGACGCCGCCGACCTCGGTGGCCGTGCCAGTCTTGCCGATAATGTTGAGGGGCAACGCGTCGAGGTGCGCGCGCTCAGCCGTGCCGTAAGCGACTGCGCCGCGCATGCCTTCGAGTAAGAGCGCGCGCTCGGCCGGTGCAAGTGCGAGCGCGGCGCGTTCACGCGGCTGAAAGTTTTCGGCCGCGGCCTGTTGCGGCGCGTAGAGATGACCGCCGTTAAAGAGCGCCGCGTAAGCCGCGCTCATCTGCAACGGCGTGACGAGCAGGTCTTCGCTTTCACCCAATGCCGCACTCAGCCGCCAACGCCCGCGCGGCAACTTGCCGGCCTGCTCGAACTCGTCAGCCCAGCCCGCCCGCGCGCCAAAACCGTAGGCCGCGAGCGTTGCATTCAGATCATCTTGTTTAAGTCGTTCGGCGAGACGCGCGAAGAAATAGTTGCAGGAGTAGGCGAGTGCCTGCGCTGGATTGAAGGGCGGCAGACTCGCCGGGTGCGAGCAGGTGAAATGAGCTTCGGCGCGCGCGTAGCGTTTGCGACAGAGCAAACGCGTGTCGCTTGCGATTGCGCCGGTGCGCAGTGCGGTCAACAGCGTGAAGGGTTTGATGGCCGAGCCGGGCGGGAACGCCTGCTCGCTGGCCATGCGCGCATTGACTTCAGCGCGCACGCGCCCCGTCTGCGGATCAAGTACGACGATTGCGCCGTCGCGCGGGCCAAGTGCTGTCGTCGCCGCTTGTTGTAGTACGGCGTCAAGTTCCGCGTCGTTGATAGTGGATGCGATGCGCGCTGGCGCGTGCGTGCGGGCGACATCGCGCGGCGTCGTCCAAGCGCAGAAGAGTGCGACACAGACGCACAGGTGCGTCAAGCCGTGGCGATTATTAAGTCGCATGGCCACGCTACCGACAACACAACTAAGCCTGCTGCGCCGTTTGCGCCACGTTCGGCTCAATCTGCGGCTGTGACGTTGGCACAAACGTCTGGTTCGCGAGCGCGCGCAAGGTCAGCACCCAGCCGACGAGCGTGCACAAGAATGTGAGCGCGAGCCGGAGACCGAAGAGCGACAACTCAGTCCACTCGGCCTTTGCGCCCGTGCGCTTGAAGAGCAGGAAGTAGGGGATGACGCCGAAGATGATCATGCCGACCGCGTAGGTCAACACCGTCTGCGGCGCGAGCACGCGCCCGAAGCCTTTGAACATGCCAAGCAGCCCATTGCGCGCCAGCCCCAGCCATAGATGGATCGCGACGAGCGGCAGCACAAGACCGAAGCACAACAGGCGCACGGTGACGAGTAGCACGTAAGACCAATGCACCTTCGGTTTCTTATCTTCCTCGCGCTCAGGCGCGTGCATCGGCACGGAGAGCGGCTCGCTCTCGTCCTCGCTCACGCTCCCGGCATTCGAGTTGGCGTTGCTGGCTGCTGCATTCGCCCGCGCTGTAATGCGCGCCTGCGCTTTGCCAAAGACCCAGACACCGCCCCAGATGACGGCGACGAGCGGTAGGCTCACCAGCAACACTTTCCAGAAGCCCTTGCCCGCGCTCCGCATGGTCGCGCCCGGCGTGTCCGCGCCGACGGCGAAGCCCGCGCACCCCGCCTGCAACGCGCAGAAGAGCACGGGGATCGCGAGCGCGACGACGGCGGTAAACAACACCTGCACGGTTGTTGCCTCGCGCGTCGTGATGAAGAAGTAGCACGCGGCGAGAAACAGCGCGTAGAGCACGCCGAGCACGAAGAGGGCTGGGATGTGGCCGAGCAGTGCGCGGATGCTTGCACCGATGGCGGCTAGTACGTTCTTAGTCATTATGAACCTCTAAGCTGTTAGCCAGAACGCTTCGCGCTCGGCGGACGACTTTGTTTGCATCTTCGGCCGCTCGCTACCAGACAAAGCTAACGGCTAATAGCTAATAGCTAACGATCGAAATCAGCGGCGGCACCGCGTGGCGGTGGCGTCCGCTGCATTGAGTGGTTAGCGCGCACTCTCTTCTTCACCTCACCACATCTCATTCGCCATCTTTTTGCGTCGGGCCAACTCCTTCTCGCTCGGCTCGGCACTCGCGAACGAACCGGGCTGGATATCGCCGCTTGGTACATAGGTGCTCATCACAGCGCCGGTGGTCGAAACCTGGGAGCGGACGAGCCGAAGCGCCGATGGCTTGGCAGTCTCGCTGAAGAGGCGCTTGCCCCGCCCAAGCACCATTGGAAAAGTCCACACGTTGTACTCATCGATCAGTGAGGCGGCCTGGAGCGTTTGAATCAAATTGCCGCTGCCGATCATCTGCAGGTCCAGGCCCGGTTGGGCCTTGAGAGCGATGATCGCCGAGACGACATCGCCGTGGAGCAGGGTCGAGTTGTTCCAGTGGAGCGTCGTCAACGTACGCGAAGCGACATGCTTTTTCGCTGCATTGAGGGTCTTCGCAATCGGGTGGTCATCCGGCTGATAAGGCCAGAACCCTTCGAATATCTGATAGGTCCTGCGCCCGAGCACCAACTCGCGATCCTTGCCGTCGAAACCTGCTGCTGAGATGTCCATGCTTTCGTCCGCGTAGCCGAACATCCAACCGCCAAGGGTAAAACCGCCAGTGGGGTCTTCTTCCGGTCCGCCGGGTGCTTGCATGATTCCGTCAAGCGATGCAAACGTAGATACGATGAGTTTTCTCATGGAAACACTCCTGTCGTGAGACGGGTCCTAATCATGCGCGCTAACAGCTTTCTCACTGCCGATCCAGAATCTTCAAAGACCCGCTCGCGGTGTTGGCTTGCACGGTCGGGCTGTACATCAGTTCGACGCGCGCGGGCGCGACGCGGAAGTCGCCCGGCTCCTGCACGCGCAGGGCGTAGCGGAAGGTGGCATCGCCGTCGAAGTAGTTGAGGAAGAGCGCGGTGCGATTGTCGCGGAACTCGCGCGCGCTGTACCAATCGCTCCAGTCCTTCGTCGAGTAGTTGAAATTGATCCCGCTGACCTGCTCGATCTGCTCGCAGCCGGCAGGGATCGGGTCTTCGATCATCACGTAAGAGGCGTGCGGCCCTTCCACGTGCAGCTTAGAGATGATCATGTCGCCCGAATGCAAGTCGCCGTTCAGCGCTTCGGCGCGCCAGACGGGGTCGCCGTTGTTGTCGTCCACGACGAGGCGCAGATACTCGCGCGTGATCTTCATGCCGCCGCCCTGCGTGGGCGCGGTCTCGTCGGTCGTTGCGAAGTTGAGCGTCGTGGACAGGTAGAGCGCGCCGGGGCCGTGTTTGACGACGCGGATTTGATTGTCGCGCGCGACCTGTTCGTCTTTCCGGCGGATGACAAGCTGCGTGTCGCCCACGTCGGCCGAAGTGATCTGCTTCGTCAACACCTGCTCGTTGTTGACGTAGACCTCAAGCGCGTAGTTGGGCGATAGCTCTTGACTGTTCTTGAGATAGTCGGTCAAGCCGTAGATGGCGAATGCGGTCTGTTTGGTCGAGACCCAGTACGCGCCGTACTTGCGGTTGGCGACGAGCCAGCGCGCGGCCTTCGGCAAGAGCGCACTCTGCGCGTTTGTCTGCGCGAGCGCTTTGATCGAGAGCGCAGTGGCTTCGAGCGAGTTGTCCTCGCTGAAGTCGAGCGCGGGTTGGCGCTTCGATTCCCAGTGCGCGTCGAAATCGGTGGCACGTGCAGAGCCTTCGATCTCGCCCGCGACCTGTTGTGCGCGCCGGTCGCCGCGTTGCTTCAAAGTCAAAGCGAGCAGAGCGCGCCCGTATGGTTGCAGCCGGCCGCGATTCGTAAACATGTCATCGACGTGGCGCGGGTCTACGCCGCCGCTCATGCTGAGCGCGTAGATCATGTAAGCGCGCGTCTCCGTGTCGATTGGTTTGCCGTCGTCGTTCTTGCCGGACTCAATCAAGCCGCCGAGTTTCGCGCGCCCTTTCTCGACACGGTTGTCATCAACCTGATAACCGGCGCGGCTCGCCATCGTCAGTCCATCGACGACGTAAGCCGTCATCCACGGATCGGTCGGGTCGTCTTTCCACCAGCCCCAGCCGCCATCGTCGTGCTGGAAGTTGTAGAGTCGATCCATGCCTTTGCGCACCTTCTTGGCCAAATTGTTCTTCTCGCTGATGCGCGCGGTGGCGATCTCCTTCAAAGTGTTAGTGACGATCACGTCGGGGAGGAACTGCGACATCGTCTGCTCGGTGCAGCCGTAAGGATAGCCGGTCAGATAATCGAGCGCGCCGAACAGAGTGGCGGCGACCGACGGCGCAGCTTCGATGCGCAGCACGCGCCCGCGCGGGTCTGCGTTCGCGGGCAGGTTCACCGTGACGGTGCGATCCTCTTCGTCGCCCGCGAGCGTCGTCGCCTCGCCCCGCGTCTGGCGCACGCCGCGCGGCTCAATCGGCATCTGCAACTCAAGCGCGTCCGAATCCGTGTCGGTCAACGCCTTGCCGAGCAGCGTTAGCTGGCCGGTCTGCGGCGCTTGCACGCGCCAGTTCGCGCGATACTCGCCGTTCTTCGGAATCATGACCGATTGATTCGGCGCGTCGAGCAACTGCGCGCCGCCAACTTCGAGCGAGATTTTGGTCTGCTTGTCTGCGGGCAGATAGTTGTGCACGATACCGGAGATCGTCACCGTGTCGCCCGCCGTCAAAAAGCGCGGCATGGCAAGGCGCATGATGACATCTTTGCGCTCTAAAACTTTCTGCGTGGTCGCGCCGACACGCGTATCAGTTGTGATCGCGCGGGCGGTCGCGCGCCACGTCGTCAGGTTGTCAGGCAGTGGGAACTTGATCGACGCCTTGCCGTCCGCGCCGGTGACGAGCGTCGGCTGCCACTGGGCCGTGTCCTTGAAAATCTTGCGGATGCGCGGCTCAACCAAGCGATCGTCATTCTTAAAATCGGCCAGTTGATATGCGCGCTTGTTCTTGGCCAACTGCAAAGGCTTGCTGCCCGCGTAGCCCGTGAAGTTGTAGTTGATCGAGAAGCTCGTGTTCACCTGATTGTAGCGCCGCCCGTAGAACTCTTCGCGTATGTCGCCGGCGGAGTCGGGGCGGATCGAATAGATCGACTCGTCCACGATGCCGAGACTCACCTCCGCGCCCGCGACCGGCTTGTTGTCGGCGTCGCGCACAAAGACGCTGTAGGCCGCCGACTCGCCCGGCTTGTACTCCTTCTTGTCCGACATGATCTCCAACTTCAACAGCCGGTCGCGCGGCGGCACGACCAAGATCTGATCGGCCGTGTACATCTCGCCGTTCTTGACGTAGGTCACGTTCAGGAAGACGTTCGGCGCGTACTTCGCGTCAATCGGCACGTCAATCGTTGCCGCGCGCCCCTGCACGTCCAACTGCCGCACGCTCAGCACGCTTGCTAGTTCAGTCGTGACGAGCAGATGTACTTTGTCCGTCGGCAGCAAGGCGAGCACGTGCGCCGTCTCGCCCGGCTTGTAAGATTTCTTGTCGGGGACGAGCTTGATCTGTTCCTCCTCGCCGTAGGACACGTCCTCCCATGCGTTGTTCTGATCCGCGACCCAGAAGTAGCCGGCCTCGTATACAACGTCACGCCCGTTCTGATTAATGATCGCTTTGATCTCTATGTCGCCCGGCTCTTGCGGTTGATAGTCATAGTTAGCCTCGCCCTGCGCGTTCGTGTCCACAGCGGCCGTGGACAGTTCACGCTCTTTGGTTTGATAGGTCGTGTAGGTCTCGCCGTCTTCGACCTTCTCGACCTGCTCATAAGTCTGTGCATAGAACTTCAAGGTGACGTGCGCCGCTTGCGGATGGTTCTCGTAATCGGCCGTCTTGACCTTGAGGTGCGCCGTCTCGCCGACACGGTAGACGTAACGGTCGGCCTCGGCCGTAGCGGCCACGCTCCCGCGTGTGCCGACGAAGCTGGCGCTGCCCTGCATCTCGCGCCGCGCGGCGTCCGTGACCTGCGCTTCGAGCCGGTAGGTGTAGTCCCAAGCCTCTTTCGCTTCGGGCTGCGGCACGGGGAAGTCTATGACGAGTTGCCCGTTCTGATCGATCTTGCCGTCGCCCTCTTTGACCATCGAGTCGCCGTAAGAAGAGTATTCGTCGCCGCTGGTATCCTCTTCTGTGCTCTGATCTTTTTCGACGCCGAAGTCGTCAATCGGGTCGGCTTCGCTGTCGAAGAAATAGTTGTAGTAACGCTCTCGGTAGATGTAGTACTTCACGTCGGCGCGCGTGACGGGCGCGCCGAAGAAGTAGCGCGCGCTGACGGTGAAGCGCGCAGTCTGCCCCGTCGGCACAAACTTCTGCGCGGTCGAGACGGTCACCTTGTATTCCGGCTTCTTGTACTCCAACACTTCAAAGTAGCCACTCGCGGTCGCCTCGCCGACGTGCGCGGTGATGTTATAAGAGCCGAGCGGCGCGTCTTCGCCGATGTCCAAGTCGCCGCTAAACGTGCCGCGCGAGGAGAGCGGCAAATCTTTCTCATAGACTTGATTGCCGTCGCCATCTTCGACGGTGACGTTGACGGTCGAGCCGACGTTCACGTAGCCCTTCTCGGTCAGCCGCCGCAGGATGCCTTTAAAGTAGACCTTTTGCAGCGGGCGATAGACGGGCCTGTCCGTGTAGACAAAACTCTTCAAGCTCTCGTCGTAAGGGCCACCGCCGTCGCTGAACAGGTACGAGTCGAGATCGGAGATCGCGAAGTTCTCGCCCTCGCGCGCCATGATGAGATAAGACGGCTGCGTTTCATCCGTGCCGTCGCCGCTTACCGCATCACCGTCTTCGCCGCCGCCTTCTTCGTCCGTCGCACTCACCTTCGGCTTCGTGTTGTCCACGAGCTTCGTGCGCCAGAGTCCTTGGTTGTCGGTCGTGCCCGTCGTGAGCGAGTCCTTGCCTTTGAGTACCTGCAAGTTGACATTCGCGCGCGGCGCGCCCGACTGGCGGTTGGCCGCGTAGACCAGCAACTGACCGTCGCGCGCGGTCTTCTCGACCATGACGAGGTCGCTGACGACCGCAATGCCGTAAGCGTGCAGGTCGCCGTTGATCGCCTCGATCATGTAGACGCCGGCTCCTTGCTTGCCCAATGAGACGGGCCGCCGGTCGTACTGATCCTCTTCGGTGGTGAGCGGCGGCAGTTTCTCGCGCCACGCGCTGACCACGCGATCTTTATTCAGCAACGGAAAGCGCGCGTAGTCGGCGACGTTCCAAGGCGTCCGGTCGCTGGTCTCGTCGCGCTCTTCGCGGAAGCGTTGGTTGAAAGATTTGCGCGCGCCGTGTTTGAGTTGCGTGCGGGCATAGTTGCGAAACCAGTTATAAAAACCTTGTTTGAAGCGGCGGAGTTTTTCTAAGAACGTGGGGTTGCGCTTCTTGTAGTAGTTCTGAAAGTCGTAGTCCTCGTCCTCGCCGACCTGATGCGGGTTGTCGAGTTGTTTGAAGAACTGCACGGGGTCGTTGATGCGATAGACGAAGAAATCGAGCGCGTCCAAGTCGTGATAGTTGACAAAGACGCGCGCCCGCTCGTTCGTCCCATACGTGCGATTGGTCGTGAGCGAGAAGAAGGGCTTGGGCGGCGCGGCATCGGCCTTGCGCTCGTAATAATCCTGTTCGGGAAAGAACTCCTGCGTCGTGCCTTCGGCGAGCGCGCGCACGCGGTAATAGGAGAAGCCGAGCGCGGCGACGAAGACCGCCGAGTAGATAAGCAGCGAAGCGATGAGTCTACGACTATTCATAAGTTCAACCTTGTCGGGTTAGCTCAAAATCTTAAGCCGGTAGAAACCGAGAAAATTCTGATTCGTCAGAATAGGCCGCCAACGCTTGTCCGGATGCTGGTCGAGCATAGACAGCCGCACCTTCTTCACCACGCCCTTGTCCGTCGGCGACGCGCCCGTGTGATAGACGACCCAATCGTTTGCGCCCTCGCCCTGTTCGCGCGCCGCGCCCAGAAAGATCATGACGTGATACGGATACTTCTGCGCGAACGGTTGAAAGAAGAAGAGCAGATCGCCGGGTTGCGCCTGCGCGGGGTCGCGCGCGATAAAGACGGCGTTGAACTCTTTGAGCGCGTGCGCGTCGGCGAACTCCGCGAAGCGATCCTTGTCGAGATCGTCCGTATGAAACGAGCCGGGCACGGTGCGAAATAGTTTTTCACCGAGCGGGCTTTCGGCGAGCGTATAGGCGGCTACGTCCGGCGCGAACGCGTCGTAAGCGCCGCCCATGCGCCGCAGCCATACGCGGTCGTGCGGGCGCAAAGCCTCGCGCCAAGCGAAGCGCACCAGCCCCGCGCAGTCGCGCTGCTCCTCGTTCCACGCCGCGCTCTGCTCGTAAAACTGCATCTCGGCGATGCCGGTGAACCAACGGCGGAAGTTCTCGCGGTCGTTGTAGGAACGCAACTCGGCCCGATCAGGAATGCCGTCGTTATCCGTGTCCGCGTCGGGCGCGGGCAGCGCGACTTCCTTGCGCTCGCTGCGTTTGGGCGCGCTCGCCGCAGTCGTGCTCGACGTGTGCGCCTCGGACGCGCCGCCGCAGCCCGCTTGCAGCGTACACGTGATCAACGCGAGCACGAGCAACCAGCGCGCATCGATAGGGCGACGCGCGCGTGCGGCATGTCTCATCTCACAGCTATGTTCTGTTGCCTTAACTCGCATGCATTGTCCATAACAGAGCGACGAACAGCACGGTCAGCAGCGCGTGCGTGAACGTGCTCTCGACGAGCGCGGCGCGACCCGGCGCGTCGCCCAACAGCGGCCGGACGCGTCGCCACAACGCACGCACACGTGCGCGTGCGTATGTGCTGGCTTGCGCACCCCAGCCTTTAAAGTTCCAACTAGCGAACAACTCTGCGGGCTTGTCCTCCGATTCCGTTATCTCCGCGCTCAACGGGTGCAGCGCGAGTTGCGTGCGCAAGTGTGTGCGCGCACGGAGCGCTACGCGGCGTGTGCAGATGAGACCGGCCAGCAGCACGGCAAGCACGTACCAGGGCCGCACACGTTCCTGCCATAGGGCGACGGCGCGCTGCCAGCTAATCATCGCATCACGTAGCATGATGTTGTAGAGCTTGACGCAACGATAGCGGAAGAGCGCGAGGCCGGTCAGACGCGGGCGCGGCTTGGGCGGCAGATACCACGCGGGGCCGCCGTTGACCGTGCGCGTCGAAGGTTCCCAGCTATATGTGCCGTATGTAGCGCGGGGCAAGTGATAGTCGGGATAGGCTGCGCGCACGTCCGCATAGGTCACCATGCGCTCGCCCGCGTGCAGCCCCGCCCTGTAGAGATTGCGCCAGTATTCGTTATAGTCCGCGAGGCGGTCATGGCAGACGGCGGCCGTATAGAACGCGTCGCGCGCGGCCCGTGTATTTGGATAACGGCGCACGACTTCAAGGTAGATGGGCAAAGCGCGCGCGGCCGCGTCGTGCTCCTGCATGTGTTGGAACAGGAGTTGCGCTTCGCCGGGCCGGCGATAGCCGTTCTGCTCATCGAGTGTGATCAGTTGATAATGGCGCACGCCGTTCCAGATCGGATTGTAGAAGAGCAAGCTGCTCTCGTAGTTGTAACTCGCCAGTTGATAGAGCGCTTCGGCCTTTGCTTCGTCATCGGTGGCTTGCTCGATCTGCTGTTGCAGATGCTCAAGCTCCGTTGCGGTCTGTAGGTCGCGCTTGATCCAGTTCAGGTGTACGCCGTCATCCGTCCCGCCGTAATCCTCAAAGAATTTCGGATTGAGACAACTCGCGCGATAGTTGGCTGTGGTGTGCGGCGCTTCGTCGCACTTGCGGTCGCCGTAATAGGTGTAGCCGTCCGGCTGCGCGTGGACGTGTGTGTAGGCGGCGCGGGCTTCGTTGAAGCGACCGGCGCGCAGGTAGCGTAGACCGAGCGCGTAGTAGAGTTCATCGGCCCGCGCCGTCTGGGGGTGGCGAGCGAGATAACCGGCGAGTTGATCGGGCGTCAACAAAACGTCGATGAAATAGGCGATGTCGGTCTGATAGTCGAGCGCCAGATACTGTTCCAGCGCGGCGTCGAGGTCGCCCGCATCTTCGGCAGTCATGGCGATGAGCCGGCGTGCGCCTTCGGTCAGTTGACCGTGGGGTTGCTCGGCGACCAGCAGTTGGAGCGTTTGCCGCGCCGCATCATACTCCTTCAGGCGATGTTCGGCTACCCCTTTTATCCACAGCGCCTCGGCGCGCAAGTCGCCGCCGACGCCGAGCGCCAGCGCCCGCACAGCAAAGTTGTGGGCCGTGTGCGCGTCCTCTAACTCAAGCTGCGCTTCAGCGAGGCGCACGGCGAATGCGCCGCCGATATGTGTCGATGGGTAGCGCGCGAGCAGCCGCGTGGCAAACTTTGCGGCGCGCTCAAGCTCTCTGCGCTCGGCCGTCTGCTGCGACTCGGCGCGCAGTTTATCCAACCGCTTGCCCTGCGCCGAGCTGTATTCGTTGTTATCTTCGACATACTTCGCAAGCGATTGCACTTCGTCCGTCTCAGGCACGTCCAGATAGTCGCTGAAGCTGTAGTTGTAAATATTGTGATAGGCGTAGGCGAGCGCCGCCGCCGGTTCGTCTGTGAGCAGCGCCTCGACGCGGGCCATGTCCGCATCGTTTGCCGCATCGCGTGCGAGCCGGAGCGAACGAATCGCCTCGACGCGCGCCTGCGCATTTGTCGTGTCGGCGAGCATGCGGTAGTACTCGGCAAGGCCAGCGCCCGTGTCGCCTGTGCGCAAGTTCAGAAAGGCGAGCCAGCCGCGCGCGTCCGCCGCGTAAGCGCAGTGCGGGTCGGTGGCGAGGAGACGTGTGAACGTGGCGCGCGCCGCGCGCCAGTCTGCGTCGCGGCAATCGGGGCAGGGCGGGGAACTCGCGCCGGTGATAAAGGTCTCGCCGTTCTCGTCCTTGAAACTACGACTCTGCTTCAAGTGTGAAAGTCCGACCATGTAGAGCGCCGCCACACGTTTCTCGCTGTGCGGATAGCGGGCAACAAGCGAGTTGAAGGCTTGCGCCGCCGCGGCCAAATCCCAGTCGCGATACAAAATTGCAGCACGCAGGTACGCTACGTTGTCCCGCAAGGCAGGCGCGTGCGACAGCGTGGTCAACGCGCCCTCCACATTCGTAATCGTCTCTTGCCGTTGCTGTTTAGCCTCCGCCTGCCACGCTTCCGTGTGCGCGGTCGTTTCGCTTTGTGTTTGTGCTGCCATGCCTTCGTAATAAGTGTGACGAGCTTTGAGATAAGCTTGGACTGCGGCGGCGGACGCGCCTTCGTCGAGCGCGGTGAACGCGTCGAGCAGATCGAGCGCGGTGTTGCGCTTGGCTTGATCGGTCGCGTAACGGTCGTTCAGGTAACGGCGCAACAGCGCACGCGCTTGCGCGAGGTCGCCGCTCGTCTCCGCTGCTTGCGCTTGTTGCCAGAGTTCATCCGCCGCCTGCTCGCCGCGCTCTTCGGCCTCGTAACGCAACTCGTACTCTTCCTCCCAGTCGTCAGCGCGCGGCAACTCTTCGGTAGCATACTCGGAGAGCGGCGGCAGGCGACCGAAGTCGCGCTCGTCCATGCCGCTGAAGCGGACGGAGTGGTCGCTGCCGCCGTACCAACCGCAGCCGATCACTGTGCCCGCGCACGCGACGGCGCAGAGCATGACGATGATTGATGCGCGCAAGCGGCGGCGACTGACGAGCGCGCGGTGCGGCGTTGTCACAAATTGCTGTTGACCATGTGGCTCGTTCATGGCTCGTTACCTTTCTTGAGCTGCTCCAAGCGTGTCTCGGACAGCGCGCGGTCATCATCACGGCGCATGGTTGTAGTAATAGTTAATTGCTCCGGCAGCGGCCCCGTGAGACTGAAGACGGCGCGGGCGCGCGCGCCGGGTTGCCAAGATGGTGCGCTGAGGCGCAGGACGTTGGCGCGGCGCAGGCTGCACGGCTGCGGCGCAACACCTTGTGCGGTCGAGCGGCAGAGCGGCGTGACATTGGTGAACTGTTCAAGCGCGACGATGCCGCGCACGCTGCCCGTTGGTACGTCGAGCGAGAGCGTGCAGGCGTCGTCGCCGAGGAGCGCGCCCGTCGCGCCGTCGTTGGCGGCCGTCAACGTTAGTTGCGCCTGCGCTGTGTCGTCGGGCGCGGACATAGTTGCGTCTGCGGCGAGATGCAGGTTGAGCATGGCAGGTGGTGTGGTGTCGTCGAGCGCGGCCGCGATCTGTGTGAGCGTTAAGTTGGTTGGATCGTCGTCAGCAGGCAGCCGGAAGACGCAGATACCGAGCAGTTGCGGGCCGGCCTCTGTGCGGGCAGCGCGGGCGCAGGCGCGTAAGGCTTCGGTGGTCGGAACTTCAAGCATCAACTTGTCGCCCGCGTGCACCGCGAGATCGCTCGTGGCGGCCTCGCGGCGCGCGCGGAAGACATAGCGCCAGAAACAGGCAGGGCTGGCTGCGGGATCATTGAAGGCAGAACTGCGCGCCGGCTCATCGGTCAACGCGCGGCGCTCGATTAGCTCAAAGTTTGGATCGTGTGCGATGCGCGCCGGGTCTATATCGCCGCGCAGCTCGATGGGTGCGCCGCCTTGCGTGTAGAGGATGGCGTAGCCGTAAGCGGCCAGACCGGCGTAGAAAGGGTGATGGAACGAGCGCGCGCGCGCGATGCTGTGCGCCACTGTGGCCGGCGAAGTGCTCGGCACGACTTGATCAAGCCGCGTAGGCAGCATCGCGCCATAACATTGCGGAATCCAGAAGTCTGTGGCGGCGAGCACGTCTGCGAGGGCGGGCGAGTCCATCCATGTCGGCAGACCCGTGATCGAAAGCTGCATGCCTGTGGGCAACTGCGGACGCAATAGGCGCAACACGCGCGTGTAGCGGGGCAGCAGGCGCGTCGGCACGTCTATGTCCAACTGCACGCCGACGACTTGTGCGCCGGCGCGCGTCGCGCGCTCAGCGTCTGCACGAAACGTCTCGGCGACGATAGAAGCGAGCGCTGCTTCGTCGAGTTGCGCGAGTTGCGCCAGCAGGTCGGGCGTTGCGTTGTAGATCAAATGGATGGGTAGCGCGCGTGGGAAGTGGCCTGTGGCTGCGCGTATGCGGCGCAGAGACGTGTGCTGCACGTCGATCTGCCCGGCGCGCAAGAAAAGCACGCGCGCACGCGCTTCATTCGCCGCACGCTGTACATCCTCGTCCGTCGGCAACTCGTCGCGCCAAGCCCAGAACGCGACGGGCACTGCGCGCGCCGCCCACACGCGCGGCGGCTGTAGCCACAGACGCCACGCGCACAGTAACAGGAGTGCCACGCCCGGCAGACAGATGAGCGCCAGCTTGCCTCGCCGCGTGCCGCGCACATGCCATAGTCTTTGCATAAACGTTGGCCTGATTATCGGCGCTCAGTGCCCCGCGCGCGCCGCGCGTGCGAACAGCGCCCGTGCCGGTTAGCCCTTGCGCCGCTTGCGGCTTAGCGTCTGCGCCGACTGTGGGCAGCCACATTGCGCTACGGGCGCGGCTGGCAGAGGCTAGGGTGGACAGATGAGTGGTAGCATTGACGGGAGGGCATGAGGATGTTGGGATTGCTTCTGTGCCTATGGTTCGCGCCGACGCTCGGCGGCGCGCAAGAGGCGACGCGCGACGATTTGCCGCCGCCGGTGCAGATCATGTTGGACGCACAGTATCCGGGCTGGAACTTCGCGCCCATCATGGACGAGGTGCGCGAGTTTTTCAAAAAGGAGCGCCCCGGCGCACGGGCCAACCTCATCGCTGGCGACTTCGACGGCGATGGACAGACGGACTACGCGGCGCAGATCGAACATGGCATAATCCTCGACCATAACGGTGCACCCGCCGGGCACGAGCAACACCTGCTCGCCTTCATGCGGCGGCAGACCGGCTACAAGTTGTACAAACTGACCGAGTGCGGCACGGGCGACCACATCTATCTGGCCAAGAAAGGCGACGGTGGCTACGACTACGAAAAGCAGCGCGAGATCACCTACGAGCGCGACGCCATCTGCACCGTCATCTGGGAGAAGGGCGGCTCAACTTACGTCTTCGAGAAAGATCATTTTCGCTGCTTCGTTTCGAGTGATTGAGCAATGATGAGAAACTATTGGCAAAGGTATGCAGTGCGCGTCAGCATCGCGTTAATCACGTTTGCCAGCGGCATCGCCATTGCGACATTCGCCTTTACTCTTCGTCAGCCACAAGTCAAACGGCCTCCTTGTCCTCAAGTGGAAGTGAAGCAGCAAGCTGAGCGAGTTAGCCCGCCACCTGTCGTTTATCAACCGCGTGAGAAGCCTAAATCCATGTCGCCGTATGACCTCTGGATTTACATTGACCGGAATGCAGATCATCCCGATCTTCAAAGTATCTGGCGTGAGTTAGGCATCAAGGCTGAGCTTCTTAAAACGTGTGCTAACTGCGAGGCACAGCTATTCGACGTGGAACTTGATGGTCAGCCCGGCCGCGAGGTGTTGTTGCGTGTGACGGGTTGGGGCGAAGAGTGTCGCTACCTTGTCTTTAATCAAGCAGGCGATCCTCGTAAAAATTCTGGCTGGAAACTTGTTGGGCATATTGATTCTGATTTCGGACGTTACCGTATGCCAGAGCATTCCATATTAGTCGGCGCGGGTAGGTCATGGTTGATAATAAATTTTCAAGGCGCGTCAGGGTCGGGAGTAGCTCTATTCTTTAATCGGGTGTTCGAAGTGACAAAGACCAGAATAAGGGACGTACTATCGTTTACATCCGACGGGCATCAGTCCGACCCTGTAAGCGATACGGGCGTGACGGATAGGGACTTTTACGCAGATATTATCAACATGGAAAGAAGGGGCGCGACGGAGTTCATGGAGATTAGGTTCGCGGCTTCATACTACAATGATGCTGGTATCATGTGGGGTCATAATCGTAAAGCTGTTTTCGTGAAAGGCGCAAAATCCAAACGATTCATACTCAACAACAGCATGTCGGAACTGTCTGAGCATGAAATAGATGCAGTCTTCCATATTGATTCGCTGAGTAATGAAGACTTGTTGCGGTATAACTATGCAGACCTCATTCGGATCGGGACAGGCAAGAATGCTAAGCAGAGAGAATGGCTACGCCACTTCATCAACCTATGCGAAGCTTCACCAGAGAAAAGAAATTTAGCCAAGCTCTTAAGAAAGTAAGCTTGTAATCATGTCCATTCTGATTGCCGAAGACAACGTGGCGCAGCGGCGTTATCTGCGTGAGTTATTGGAACGTGAGTTTGCGGGGCACGCACCCGTCTTGGAAGCGGGGGACGGCGCGGCGGCGGTGGAGCAGGCGTTGAAGCATCGGCCGGAATTGTGTGTGCTCGATATACAGATGCCGGGGCTGTCGGGCGTGAAGGCGGCGCGCGCGATCTGGCGCGAGTTTCCGGCGGCGCGCGTGATCTTCTGGACGCAGTTCCCGCACGAGGTCTACATCAACGAGATACGCAAGATCATCAAGTCGGTCGAGCCGCCGCCCGCTTACGGCTTCATTCACAAGAACAATCCGGAATCGCGTTTCCTGCGCTTTGTCGCCGCCGTGTTGGAAGACGGCGCGGACATGATCGATCCGGCGTTCAAAGACTCATTCAAGCGGCCGCTCTTGACCGAGTTTGAGGCCGAAGCTCTGTACTATCTCGCGCTGGGGCTGTCGAACTGGGCGATTGCGCGCAAGTGCAGTCTGTCTCTGCGCGGTGTCGAGAGCCGGCTTGCTACGCTCTACGAGAAACTGTTCGTCACCACGCCCGAAGGCACGCCGCACGAGGCTTACGAAAAACTCGCCTACAACATCCGCACGCGCGCTTTCTTCGAGGCGCTGCGGCGCGGTCTCATCAACGCGGACGAGTTGGAAAAGAGCGCGCACGATCTGGAAGGCTGGCTCGAACGCGACCGCCAGCGTTATCTCGAAGAACAGAAAAAGAAGTAGGGCAGGCAAAAGCAGGCAGTGAAGGCAAAAGGCAGAGGGCAAAAGGCAAAAGGCAAAAGTGTGTTACAGCGCAAAGAGAGAAGCTTGATCGATCTCTCCCGCTGCTGTCGCTCATTTTTGCCTTTTGCCTTTTGCCTTTTGTCTTCTGCCTTTCCATCCGCCTTTGACCTTATCCACGCCCAGACTGCCAGCGACACAAGCACGCAGCCCGCTTCCAACCTACATCAGTGGGGCGCGGTGACGCTCTTTCACGGGTTGCCGTCGGATCGCGTGCGTGCTGTGGCGCAGGACGCGGAGGGCGCGCTGTGGTTTGGCACGGACAACGGCCTTGCGCGCTACGACGGCCGGCGCACACAGTCTGTGCAGATGGCGGATTTGGGGAGCGCGCGTGTGCTGGCGCTCAAGTTCGACGAAAGCGGCGTGCTGTGGGTTGGGACAGATGCGGGCGCGGCGCGTCTGGTCGGCGGCGCGTGGCAGTTGATTGCCGCGACGCGCGGCCAAGCGGTCACGGCGATTGCGCTCGTCCCGGCCGAGCGTGGGCACGCGTGGCTCGCCACACAGCAGGGTACAGTCTTTGACTGTCGCACACGGCCGGACGGCGCACTCGACGTGCGCGCACTGCCGGAGCAACCGTTGGCGAATGCGGATGCGGACAAGCCGGGCGCGTTGCTGTTGACGAGTCTCGCGTTTGATCAAGCGGGGACGCTCTATGTCGGCTCGCGCAGTCGCGGGTTGTTGCGCGTCGAGCGAGATCAGATCAAAGAGGTCAACAGCCGCCCGCGCGCGTTCTTCGTCGAAGCGCTCGGCGCGGATGCAAGCGGTCAACTCTGGCTCGGCGCACGTGCGCGCGCGACCGATAGCGGTCTCTATCAAGCGAGCGATCCTTTGCGACCAAAAAAACTCGGCGCGAGTCTCGGCACGATCACGGCGCTCGTGCGCGACAGTGCCGACGCGATGTGGGTTGCGACGGATGGGCAGGGCGTGTGGCGTTATGAAGGTGGACAAGCGCGTGAGCGTTTCACCTTTGAGGGCACGGGCGGGGGCTTGCGCTCGAATCACGTCTACACGGTCTTCGTGGATCGAGAGGATGTCGTCTGGTTCGGCACAGACCGCGGCGTCTGCCGGTTCGACGCGAGCGCGCCGCACAACGAGACTGTAAGCGCGGACGCCGAAGGCAATTTCGTGCGCGCGATCTATCAGGGCCGGAACGGTGAGTTGTTGTGCGGCGCGAATCGCGGGCTGTTTGTCTATGACGCGCAGTTGCAGGCGTGGCGGGGCCTCGAACAACTCGCGCACAAGACGGTCTATACGCTCGCGGAGGACACGAGCGGCCGGCTGCTCGTCGGCACGTCGAGCGGTCTGTATGTCGGCGTGAGCACGAAACGCGGCCCCGCGCCCGCGCAAGAGTCGGTCGCGCCCGAAGCGGACGAGGGTGCGACAAAGGATGAGCAAGCGCCGCCGCCAGCGAAAGATGCGCCGCCGGCGCAAAGCGCAAGCACACCACAGCCAAATGAGAACATAACCGCGCCGGTCGCACCTACGCCGACCCCGCGTGCGCAGCCGCGCGACGAGAGCGAGCCAGCGCGCGTCGAGAGCGTGCGTGCGCTGCGCAATTTTCAGGGCGCGGTGTACGTCGCTAGCTACGGCGTCGGCGTTGATCGTTTGGACGGTACACGCCGCACGCACGTGTGGCCGGCGACGAACGCGGACGCGCGTTTGCGCGAAGTGACCGCACTGTATGCGGAGGGCGACGCGCGGCTGTGGATCGGAACGGCGCACGCAGGGCTATTTGTTTATGAGAACGGCCAGACGAGCGCGGGCGGCAACGCGCTGGCGCAGTTAGCGGGTGGCGTAGTCTGGGCGGTGGCCGGGCAGAGCGATCATGCCCTGTGGTTTGCGACCGAGAAGGGGCTATACGTTTATCGCAATGCACAACTAACGGCGGTCGTGCCGAACGCGGATGTGCGCGCAGTGGTGGCGGACGAGGGCGACGACGGCGCACGCGCCGCTTGGTGTGTGACTGCTGGCAGCGGCTTGCTGCGCGTTAAGCTCGACGAGCAGTTCGGGCCGCTCGTCGCGCGACTCGACGTGGAACAAGGGCTGGCCTCGGCACAGACGTTCGCGCTGGTACGTGAACATATAAAGGACGAAGCGCATGATGGCGCGGCTGCAAACGACGCAGACAAGTCTCTACTGATAGGTACAAGTCGCGGGCTGGTGCGCTATCGGCCCGGTCGTGCCGCGCCCGCGCTCGTGCCGGTGCGCGTGCTCAGTCGCCGCTTGCATCAGACGGAAGAATTGCGGAGCGGGATCGAGTTGCCATATCCGCAGAACAGTCTCGCGCTCGACGTGGCGGCGCTGTCGAGCCGCACCTATCCGGAGCAGTTTCAATATGCTTTCGTCCTGCGCGACGGCGCGGGGCGCGAACTGCGGCGCAAGCTTGCACGCGATGCGCAGTTCCTGATGGAGAACCTCGCGCCCGGCCGCTACCGCGTGGAGGCGCGCGCTTATACGAAAGACTTGACGGCTTCGCTGCCGCTCGCCTTTGAGTTCACGGTTGGGCGCGCGCCGTTCCCGTGGACGACGACGATGCTGGCCGTGCTGCTCGTGCTCGCGCTCGTCGCGCTCACGTGGGGCGCGGTGCAGAACCGGCGCATCGCTCGCACCAGCGCCGACCTCGCCGAAGCGCACCACGAACTCGCGGGCGCACGCCTCGAACTTGCCAACGAGGCCGAGCGCGAGCGCCGCCGCATCGCCCGTGATCTCCACGATCAGACGCTCGCAGACCTGCGCAGCCTGATGCTGCTCGCCGACGAGTTGCCGGCCGACGGCACGAACGGGCAAGCGCCGCACGTCGAGCCGGCCCGCTTCCGCGCCGAGATCGAATCGGTCTCGCAGGAGATACGCCGCATCTGCGAAGACCTCAGCCCTTCGGCGCTAGAGAACGTCGGTCTCGCCGCCGCGCTCGAATTCGCGCTCGCCAACGTGGTCGCCCACGCGCCGCAGAGTAAAAGATTCGAGTACGAGTTCACCTGTGCCGAAGATTTCGACGAACGCCTTGCCCTCGCCCCCGGCGAACGCATGCAGCTCTACCGCATCACGCAAGAGGCCATCAACAACATCTGCCGCCACGCCGACGCCCGCCACGTCCGCCTCACCGTCGCGCTCGCGCCGGACGGTGAATTGACGCTCCTGCTCGAAGACGACGGTCGCAGCTTCGATCTCAAAGAAGCCAAAAAGGGACGCGGTCTCGCCAACATCCGCGCCCGTGCCAGCCTCATCGAAGCCACCATTTCGTGGACGCGCCGCCCCACCGGCGGCACACTCTTCACTCTGCGCAAAGGGAACGCGGCGAAGGACACAGCAGATGTCTGAAAACTATTGTCGCGCCGGTCTGATTACGTGGCAGCAAGTCTTAAGGGCATTGCTATTGCTCGGACTACTTACCTGCGTTGGATCGGAGCATGCGGCAAACGCAAATAGTCGCAGGCGACGGAGTAATCGCCGCCTGCCGCAGTTTACGGATTATCGTGTGCGAGGAGTCGAGAGTAAATTAGGTCAGGTCATTGGCATAAGTAAGCCTGACTACAGTAAGCCAATGACTGAATTTGATAAGATGATTCGTGAGGCTGCAAAAGTGGGCGCTAATTTTCCCGGACACTACGCGGTTATTGGATGGAGTTGTGGGATGATCTGCATAAATTTAACAGTGGTCGATGTAAGGACAAGCAAAATATACAATACTCCTTTCTTAGGTATTGCAGACGGCCCCGGATGCCCCGATCGTTTCTATGATGATGAGAGAAGACTGGTGTATATCAGACCTGATAGCAGGCTTCTAATATTAAGAGGAGCGCCAGAAGACTACGATGCTGGCGGTGGTGGATTTCATGACTCCCCATGTTCGACAAGATACTATGTCTGGCGGAAGCATCGCTTAGTGCTCTTGCGAGAAGTATTCCCACGTAATTGAACAAGATGATCTCAGCTTTCCTCTAACGTCGTTATCTCTTGATAGCTATTAGACTCTTCCGCAAACATAATCAAACAAGAGAGTTACAAATGAACTACAAGGTGCGCTGGCAGAGGTCGGAGGAAGGTTACAGCGTTTCGTGTCCCGGTCTGCCCGGCTGCTGGTCGCAGGGCGAGACGGAAGAGGAAGCATTAGAGAACATCCGCGACGCCATTCAAGAGTATCTGGCTACGGTGGATGAGTTGATGCCGCGCTTGAATCAATAGTTGGGGGCGCTATTGTCGCCGATGATATACTGAGGCACTGAGGAGAGGTTGTGATGACGCGGACTGTGAGTGTCAATGAAGCTAAGAATCAGTTGCCTGACCTGATCGCGCTGGCAGCGGAGGGCAACGAGGTTATTATTACCGATGAAGGCAAGCCTTTAGTGCGGCTAGTGCCTGTCGTCTCGTCTGCAAAGCAACGCGTGGCCGGATTGAATCGCGGCCAAATCTGGACGAGTGAAGATTTTGACGAGGCCTTGCCGGATGAATTCTGGACGGGGCAGGAATGAAACTGCTGCTGGATACACATATCTTCATCTGGTGGGCGGATGAGCCGGAACGACTATCGAGCGCTGCACTGGCCGCGTTGGCAGACGGCACAAACGATCTGATCTTAAGCGTCGTCAGTATTTGGGAGCTTCAACTAAAGATTCAATTGGGCAAGTTGAAACTTAGCCAGCCGCTAATAGAGTTGGTCAAAAGCCAGCAAGAAACCAACGGCTTACAAGTTCTGTCCCTTGAATTGCCGCATGTGCTGGCGTTGGATACTTTGCCGCCTCATCATAAAGACCCATTTGACCGGCTGTTAATTGCTCAGAGCATCGTCGCAGACCTAACACTTGTCACAGCCGACGATAAGTTATCAGCATATCCCGCCAAGCTATTACGCTGAGCAAATAAAGTTAGGTTGCGATAGCGCCCAACTTATTCCGCCATAAAACGCAGACATGGCTTCCGCTTTCTCGCACGCCTTCGTCGCTATCGCCATCGGCAAGACGTATACGGGCGCGCGCATGCCGTGGCGCTTCTGGGTGCTGTCGGCTGTGTGTGCGGTCGTGCCGGATGTGGATGTGGTGAGCTTCTCGTTCGGCATACGCTACGGCGACATGCTGGGGCATCGTGGGTTGACGCACTCGTTTGCGTTCGCGCTCTTGTTGGCACTCGTGGTCGTCATGTTTGCGTTCAAAGAGACGCCACGTTTCACGCGCGGTTGGTGGCTGCTCGTGGCATACTTCTTCGTCGTCACGTCCTCACATGGCGTGCTCGACGCGCTGACGGATGGGGGCTTGGGCGTCGCGTTCTTCGCGCCCTTCTCAAACGCGCGTTACTTCTTCCCGTGGCGGCCCGTGGTGGTGTCGCCCATCGGCATCGCGGAATTCTTTAGCCCGTGGGGCTTGGCCGTCATCAAGAGTGAACTCGTGTGGCTGTGGCTGCCGGCCGCCGCGTTGATGTTGTGCGCGTGGGCGTATCGAAGAGTGCGGGCGGCGCACTAAGCCTTGAGCACGTAGGCCAGCAGAAGCGCGGCGAGCAGGCAGAGGAGGCGTAGACCGATCTGATAATCTTGCCGGGCGAATAGGGGGCGGCGACTCACACCGGTCTCGTCGAGGATGAGAAAGAGACCCATGTAGCAGAGCACGGGCAGCGCCACGGGGCGCAACACCCACCACGCGGCGACCGACGCCGCCAACACCACGCCAAAACCGGCGAGCAGTACCAGCGCGAGCAGTTCCATGAGCGCCGTCAGTGGGCGCGCGCGCATACATTGGAACAGCAGCGCCAGCCAGAGCAGCACCGTGGCGGCGAAGGCGAACAGACCGACGGCGCGACCAAGCAAAGTCTCTGCGTGTACTTGTGCAAGAAGCGCCAAGCCGAGGAAGAGTGCGAGTGCTGCGAGCAGCGTGAAATGGCGCGCGACAAATTCTGTGACGGTCGTGCCGTGATAGATACGTGTTTGGGCCATCGGCTGACAGTTGAACTCTATAATTGTCTGCGTCGGGCGTGGAGTATATCGGAATTCAGCTTGCATTGGCGCGGCAAAACGGTTCATGCTGCGCGGCGCAAACCGAGATTACTTCAGGAGTCAGCGCATGAAGATCATCGTGACTGGCGCGAGCGGGCTTATCGGCTCGGCGCTCGTGCCGGCGCTCATAACGCAAGGGCATCAGGTGACGGCGCTCGTGCGGCGCGTGTCGAAGCATAAACCGCAGGTGGATGTAACAGAAGTTGAATGGGACCCGGCAGCGGGGCAGTTGGATGCGGCGCGTTTGGTCGGGCACGACGCGGCGGTACATCTCGCGGGCGAGCCAATCGCCGCCGGACGTTGGACGGACGCGAAGAAGCAGCGCATCCGCGCGAGTCGCGTCGAGAGCACGCGGCTGTTGGCCGACACACTCGCGCGCTTGCAGACGCGCCCGCGCGTGTTGGTCTGCGCGTCCGCCATCGGTTACTACGGCCCACGCGGCGCGGAGGTGTTGACCGAAGCGAGCGCGCCGGGCACTGATTTTCTTGCCGAAGTTTGCCGCGCGTGGGAAGCGGCGGCCGAGCCTGCGCGCGCCGCCGGGATACGCACCGTCCACCTGCGCTTTGGCATCGTGTTGAGCAAACGGGGTGGCGCGCTCGCGCAGATGCTCACGCCCTTTCAACTCGGTATCGGCGGCCCCATCGGCAACGGGCGACATTATATGAGTTGGCTCGCGCTCGACGATGCGGTCGGTATGATCGAGCATGCGTTGACGGATGAAAATTTATCGGGGCCGGTCAACGCGGTCGCGCCGCAGCCG
This sequence comes from Pyrinomonadaceae bacterium, assembly GCA_045807745.1. Taxonomy (GTDB): domain Bacteria; phylum Acidobacteriota; class Blastocatellia; order Pyrinomonadales; family Pyrinomonadaceae; genus QHXQ01. The sequence continues at coordinate 154,868 of JBJMGT010000008.1, read as the reverse complement.
GTCACGAACAGCGAATTTGCGAAAACTATGGGGCGCGTGCTCGGTCGCCCGGCGCTGCTGCCGATGCCGGCCTTCGCGCTGCGCTTTGCGCTCGGCGAAATGGCCGACGCGCTGTTACTCTCCAGCGCGCGCGTCGCGCCGGAGCGCCTGCAAGCGTCCGGCTATCAATTCAAATATCCGCAACTCGAAGGCGCGCTACGGCACGTGCTGCATAAGTAAACACCAGAAGGAGTAAACACTCATGAGCAAAGTCGTGATCAACTATTGTCCCGTCTGAATGATCAAGCGGACGATGGCCGCCCGTGTGGCGGCGCAGTTGCAGACCGAAGGTATTGAAGTCGAGACCGTCAAAGGCGGACTCGGCGAGTTCAGCGTCACGATTGACGGCGACAAAGTGATCGACACGAGTCGGCTCTGGTATCCACGCACCGGCAAAGTCGTGGCGCAATTGCGCGCGCTGCTGGCGCAAAGACAAACGTGATGACGGAAGCGAAGGCGCACCCGCGTTGGATGAGCGCAGTGCTCTATGCAGCGGGCGTCTATAACGTCGTGTGGGGCGCGGTTGTCGTGCTCTGGCCGCTCATGTTCTTTCGTTGGGCGGGGGCTGTGCCGCCGAACTATCCGCAAATCTGGCAGTGCCTCGGCATGGTCGTCGGCGTCTACGGCGTGGGCTACGCGATTGCGGCGCGCGATCCTTACCGTCACTGGCCCATCGTGTTTGTCGGCTTTCTCGGCAAGCTGTTCGGCCCCATCGGCTTCTTGCAGACAGCGCGCGCAGGCGGCTGGCCCGTGCGCATGGGCTGGTTGAATGTCACGAACGATCTGATCTGGCTCGTGCCCTTCGCGCTCATCCTCTATCGCGCCTATCGACACGAACGGCGCACACTGAAATGACCACGCCGCCGCATTCGGCCTATAATTCTCACCCGTGCTACTGGAAATAGATCAACTGATAAGACGCAGCCGCTTCGCCCGCTTCGCGTGGGGCGTGTTGGCGTACAACTTGGCCGTCATCTTATGGGGCGCTTACGTGCGCGCGTCCGTGTCGGGTAACGGCTGCGGCAGCCATTGGCCTTTGTGCAACGGCGAGGTCATTCCCGCCGCGCCGCAGTTGAAGACCTTGATCGAGTTCACGCATCGACTGACGAGCGGGTTATCGGTTGTGCTGCTCGTCATCTTAGCCGTCTGGGCCTGGCGCGAATATCCGAAAGGGCATAGGGTCAGACGCGCGGCGCTGTGGTCGGTTGGCTTCATCTTTACTGAAGCATTGCTCGGCGCGGGTCTCGTCTTGTTCGAGTACGTGGCGCAGAACGCCTCCGTCGGGCGCGCGTTGTTCATCTCCGTGCATCTGGTGAACACCTTCGTGCTGCTCGCGGTGCTGGCGTTGACGGCATGGTGGGCGACGGGCGCGCCGCGCGTGCAATTACGTGGGCAGGGCAATGTGCCGCACCTGTTTGCGCTGGGCTTGCTCGGCACGCTCGTCCTGGCTGTGAGCGGCGCGGTGACGGCGCTCGGCGACACACTCTTTCCAGCGCGCACGCTCGCCGAAGGCTTCAGCCGCGACTTCGCGCCGACCGCGCACTTCCTTCTGCGCCTGCGCGTGCTCCACCCGGCGCTCGCGCTCGCCGTCGGTTGCTACGTCGTGCTGACTGCGTCTTACGTCAGCAACTTCCTGCGCCCCGACGCGCGCGTCAAACGTCTGACCGCGATGCTCAGCGTAATCTTCCTGCTGCAACTGGGCGCAGGGCTGCTTAACATCTATCTGCTCGCGCCTGTCTGGCTGCAACTCGTTCATCTCTTACTCGCAGACTTGCTCTGGCTCGCACTCGTCCTCTGTGCGGCGGCGGCGCTCGCCCAACCCGCCGCGCAAGCTGCACAGGTCGAAACGATAAAGCTGCGTCCTGCGGTGGAACTCTGACACAGGCCGGAGAAGTTTGCGGCGGTTGCCGGTTGAGACCCGAACGATGAGTGAACTAAACGGACAAGTCGTGATCATCACCGGCGCGTCGTCGGGCATCGGCGCAGCGACGGCGCGCAGGCTGGCCCGCGCGGGCGCGCACGTCGTCCTCGCGGCGCGGCGGCGTGAAAGACTCGATGCGCTCAAACAAGAGATCGAGGCGGCGGGTGGGCGTGCAACGGTGGTGGCGTGCGATATAACTGTGGCGGAAGATCGCGCGCGACTGGTACAGACCGCGTCGGCCATTAACGGGCGCATCGATGCGCTCGTCAACAACGCGGGCTACGGCACACGCGGCCCCGTGGAGTTAGTACCCATCGAAAAGATCAGACAGAATTTTGAGTTGAACCTCTTTGCGCTCATCGCGCTCACGCAACTCGTCATCCTCGGCATGCGGCGCGCTGGGGCCGGGCGCATCGTCAACATCAGTTCCGTCGCCGGGCGGGTCGCGCGGCCGCTCTCGTCCATCTACGACGCGACGAAGCACGCGCTCGAAGCCATTTCCGACGGGCTGCGCGGCGAGCTTGCGCCGTTTGGCATCAAGGTCGTCGTCATCGAGCCGGGCTTCATCGTGACGGAGTTTGTGCAAGTGGCCAACGAAACCTCGCAGTCCGTCATCGAGCACGCAGGCCCTTACGCACCCTGGTTCGCCAACTTCCAACAAGCCTACAAACGCGCCAATCGCCTCGCCGGGCAGCCCGAAGAGATTGCCGCATTGATTTACACAGCGCTCACCGCGCGTCGCCCGCGTGCGCGCTACGCCGCCCCGCGACATGCGCGGCTCGCCCTCGCCCTCAAACGCTTTCTGCCCGAACGTTGGTTCGATTACGTCCTCAACCGCCAAGCAGGCATTAAAGCCGAACAACTGCAATAGGACGAAGGATGAAGGATGAGGGATGAGGGATGAAAGTAGGATCACTCAAATTGAATGAGCAAGCCTTCATCCTTCATCCTTGCCTTCGTTCGCTTGTCGAACGAACCGGCACGCGCTGTATGCCTAAGGGACGGTCAAGCTGAGGCTTGACAATGAAGCCCTCGATCAATAAAATCATAGACACTTGGTTACAGCTAAATGGAAGCTGTACACGCGCTTCCCAAACACACTAGGGAATCGGCAGCGTGCGCAGAGTCAAACACGTGACTCTCTACAGTAGTCGGCGATGATCACGCCGCTTCCACAAAATTGAATTGGAGCTTTCCGGTTCGCGATAGTCGCCCCGCACGAGCAAACGCCCGCGTCGGGGCGAATTCGTATCTGGCCTTAACTCTTCAAGGTTTCTGCCCACCAACTGCTAGTGCGCCTGATCCCAGACATAGATCGGATTTGAAATGATCCAAGGTTTCTGATCGAGCGGCGCGCCAAGCTGTGGCAAATAGCACTCGATTCGGTATACGCCCGGTTGTGTCACAACCCATTCATGCTGCCGCGCTGTCACTTCTGCAAACTTTATCCCGTCCTTGATGAGCACGATCCGGCTCTCAACCAGCGCGGCCGCACGTAAACGCAGCCCATCGTCCGCCAGCACGATCATGTCGCCCATCAGCACCGTCCGCCCGCCGCCCTCAGCCGTGAAGCGAAAGCCCGTCGCGTCGCACATGATGTCGAAGGCGACGTAAGCGTGCCCGTGGCTAAAGGCGGACAAAAGGGAAGCGGTGTCAAGCGGCTGATCCTTCGCGATGAGCACGTGCGTGCGGACGACTTGAAAGCTGCGTTCGTAAGGGTCGAGCTTGAGTTGCAGGATGGGTTTGCCGGTCAGTTGTTGCAGGCTCAAGCCGACGTTTGCGTGCGCGTCGTTGCCGGCGATGGCAACGACTCTGCGCCCCTGAATTGTCAACTCATCCCACCGGCGCAGATTCGCGCTGGGCGTTTCGTAGAAGCGCGTCCAGAGCAGATGCGGATAAGCGTGATACGACCAGAGACCGTCGAAGAAGAGCGTCAGGCGATTGATCTGTTTCGCGTTCGCATGCAGGTTGTAGACCTCCATGCCGTCGAAGCCGCGCGCCGTCTGCCAACTGCGAAACGTTTCCGGGTGCGCGATGAAGACGAGCTGACCGGCTTGCTTCGCCTGATCGATTAAATCTTGCGTGCTCGCGCCGGGCGGCGCGGCAATGGTGCGTGCATCGCGGCCGAAGGTGAGCAGCCGGTCGTCGGCCGATTCGTTCGTCTCGTTGCCCGCGATAAAGAGCACGCCGCCGTGCAGGCCGCTTAAGGTCTGCGCGGCCGTGTCCATGTCGGTCGCCGGGTGCTCGGTCATGACGACGAACGCGAGCGAGTTCGCTCTGGCGGCTTGAATGATGTCGGCGAGCGTGCCGGTGCTGTGCCCGCCAAGCGACGAATGTACGTGGAGCGCGCCTTTGTAGTCGGCGTAAGCGTCGTCGGTATTAATAGAGCGTTGCGCGTTGAGTTGCGCAATCGTCGCGGCGAGGCGACCGAGTTTGTAGCGGCGATAGATGAACGGCGTCTGCGTGATGAGCAGCGCGACGAAGAGCGCCAGCGCGAGCTTTAACCAACGTCGCCGCCGCCCCATGCGCATCAGTCCTCGCTCTCGAAATCCACCGACGCGACGTGCCCAGCGATGGTGCGCCCCAGATTCGCTACCTCGACGTGTTGCGGATGATCCGTGTAAACATCCAGCCCGGCGCGGTCGCGGAAGACTGCGACCAGCCCCGTGTCGTACGAGCGCGGCAGGTGCAACTCGTCAAAGCCGACGCTGAGGCTGACGATTTCGGGGATGACGCCCGACAGTGCGCGCAAGCGGGCGACGTGCTCCGCTCGCACGGCCTGTGATACGTCGGCGCGATACTTCCAGATGACGATGTGAGTCAGCATAGTTAAGGTGGAAGGATGAAGGATGAAAGGGAATTACGCAAGCTGCGCCGCCAAGCGATAGTATCCTAACCAGCCCCGACGGACTTGTCGATAACGGCATCGCCGGCAACAACAAACTCGGCAGCAAACGCGTCATCGTGCCCGTCCAGATAATCGGCGATCAGGACGGGCAGTGGGATCGTGCGGCGTGGAAGACCGACGCGTTCTACGGCAACCCGCTGACGGGTTTCACAGCGCTGCCGTAAGCCAGCAGGGCGAGACTTAAAGCTGCAAACCCGCTCAATACCTCGCGGCTTAGTTTTTCAAACCAGGACACTACCCAGAACTACCGCGGCGACGGGCGGGTTTAGGCGGATATGCAGTCCCACCCGCCGACCGCGGGCGGGACTGCCCCATCCTTTGGCGGCGTCGGGGCCAAGCTCAAATGATGCGATCCTCGAATGAGCCGATCTCGCGCACGCCGAAGCTCTCCAAGTGATTGGTCGGATCAAACTGGCTGAGATTGCCAAAGTTGAGGCCGGTCAGTGCTTCGATCTTTTTCACGGGCACTTGAAATGTTCTGTACGCCCCGTAAGAGAACGCTTCGTCTACCAGATTTTTGATCAGGCTGGCCTGACTCAAGAGATAAGCCGTGGCGGACAGCTTGCCGTCCGTTTTCACCATCGCGACGACTTTCCAAAACTGCTTCGGCAGTTGTACGCCTCTGTACTCCTGATCGCTGTTACTGAAGACGGGGCCGTTAAAGACCGTAACTTTGAGGCTCTCCGCCTCTGCATTGTTGAGGATGTAATCCTCCAACCCGGCCCAGAGCGTCTGCTTCTGGTTAAAGTCTTGATGCTGCGGCGTACAGTTGGTGAAGTGAAAAGTGTCGTCGTTCGCCACTTTCGCGATCTGCTCCGAAGTGCCCCATGCCGGGTCGAGCCGGCGCACGAGATGGCCGCGATCCAACGGATTGTTGACATAGACTTCTTCGCCGGTCTGTTCGTCCTTGCCTATGCGCGGATCAAAAATCCACTTATCCGGGTCGCGTTGCGGCCGGTAGTGTATGCGCCCGTCGATGTTGACGACCGAATAGAAGGCCAGCCGCCGCGCTTTATTCAGCACGACGCTGTAGTGATGATACGGCAGCACGTGCTTATCAGCGCCCGGCGCGGCCTTCTTATTGATGGCCGCCTGCGCCTGCATCGCGCTCGTCATCGTGGGCAGCGGAATCTGCCTATTCCCCGTGCCCAGAAAACTCGGATTGTAGCCCTTGCGATTGCTATAGTTGGGATCGATGCTGACGGTCTCTTTGAACGCCGGAAGCACGGTCGGGGTTACGACTGGCTGACCGGGGCCCGTCTGCCCGGCCACAGCGACTTCACCTAGTTGGATTGTGATGTGGAGCGGCACGGTCAGGCTGATGGCATGCCCGTTGGCATTGACAGGCTGTGCGATGTTGATTGGATAGTGGCTTGGCGTTTCGGGGGCGGGTGCAGGCTTACTCGGGGCGTTAGGTGTGCCGTCTGCGGATGCTTCGTTCATCTGTTCCTCCTTTGGTGAGTCGATAATGAGTTCAGGTTGCTGCGACTTAGTGCCGTCCAGAATTTCCTGGACCAGCGGGTGCTCGGCGTGCGCTCGTTCAATGGCCTCGACAATGCAACTGACGCGCACGCCTTCATTCGCGATCCATTTGATCTTGGTCTCGTCCATCTGGTCGTCCCAAATTTGGCCGTCGCTGGTCAGAATGTTTCCGTCCGCGTCCCTGGCGGGGACGCCGGAATGGTGCAGCGCCACCACTTGCCACGAGTCGTTGAAGACGGGCGCGCCGGACGAGCCGGCGGCCGTGTCGGTCATGTACCAGAGAAAAAATTCCAGTAACTTGATCAATTGATTTTCCCGCACCGCGATCTGCTTGAACGCGCCGCTTGGATGCTGAATGATCGTGAGATATTCGCCGACCAATACTTTGCCGACCTCGCGATTCAAAGTTAACCAACCGAAATCGGCGAGCGCCCGATTGTCCGATAGCGCCGTTTCGGCCACGGCCACGAGACTGAAATCAAGGTCGCTGTCGGTGAAGAAGAACGCTTCAGGCTGGAGCGCAAAAATTTCGCTCTGGAGCGGTTTGCCCCGACTATCAAACTGGTAATTGAATTCAACCTGACTGTTTTCAGCTTGCGCGCCGCTGCTTAACACATGATGGTTGGTCAGCAACAGGCGCGAGGAGATCAGCGCACCCGTCCCGTAGCCCAACAATTCACCTGTGCTGTCGCGCACGCTGATCCGGCCGACCGCACGCGCCGCGATCATCCCTCTTTCGAGGTAATTGATGTTCATCAGGTCGCTGGCGTTGATGATGCGCTCTAGATCAATGCGCGCCGCTTCAGCCCCTTCTGTCAGGACGTGCGCCAGGCGCTTGTTGACTCGGTCGGCCGTATCGTTCTCGATGGGTTTCGTGCCGACCAAGCTGGCCCGTAACTGCTGGGGATCAAACGTCAGTCGGCTTTCGCTGGCCGCGATCACATTCGGATTGATGAGCATAAAGATTCCTCGGCTGTCATTGATGTTTCATTGCGGCTCGTTAGCGGATGGGCGGTTTGCGTGCTCTAACTGGCGGGCAACATCTTTTTAGCCACATTAGGAGACTGACGGTTGGTTACATATCGGTTAGTCACTTTCAAAGCAGCGAGAGTTGCTGACTTGGGTTGAGGAAAAGAGGCAAAGCTTCTTTCCAGGAGTTGAGGACGTGCGACCGAACGTAGTGTATCTATAACAATTACCAGCGCATGTCAATAGTCAGTCCGCCGGCCTTCAAGTCCTCCGCCCGCAGCTTTATCTTTGATCAGGTGTGCGCGCGTGGCGCCGAACTTGGTTGGCGCGCTGGGTTTGAATATGTGTATGTGGAAGCCGGCGTCGAGTAGGGCTTCGATCAGTCGGGCCTGCGCGTTGCGCTCAATCGGGTTGCGCGCGCTGTGCAGTCGGCGACTAACCATGCAAGCGCGTTAGCAAGCCGTTCAGATAATGCTGCTTCAATCCCGTAGCACCGGCGCACACGGCAAGGGTACAAGCTCGTCGTGCATTGGGGCCCCGGCTCCGGCGCGTCAGCGCAAGTATTTATCAAACCACGCGAGGGTGCGTTCGAGCGCATCCTGCCGGTGGCGTGGCTCGCGGAAGCCGTGACCTTCACGCGGGTAGCGCACGAAGACTGTGTCGATGCCGCGCCGCCGGAGCGCCATATACATCTCTTCGGCCTGCGTGATGTGCACGTCGTTATCCTGCTCGCCGTGTATGAACATGGTCGGTGTCTGCACCTGGCGCACGTAGCGTAGGGGCGACCAGCGCCAGAGCAGATCGTAGTCGTCCCAAGGCGCGCCGCCGAACTCTGCGTGCACCAAATCCTGATAAACGGAAGTGGCATAGAAGCTGATCAAGTTGCTGACCGAGGCGCTGGCGACCGCCGCCCGGAAGCGCGGCGTCTGCGTGATGATCCAGTTGGTCATGAAGCCGCCGTATGAGCCGCCGGTCACGCCCAGCCGGCTCGGATCGATCCACTGGCGTGTGCGCAAGACCTCGTCCACGCCCGCCATCAGATCGCGATAGTCGCCGCCGCCCCACTCGTTCAAAGTGCCATCGGAAAACTTTTGCCCGTAGCCGTTTGAGCCGCGCGGGTTGATGTAGAGCACGGCGTAACCGCGCGCGGCGTAAGCCTGAAAGTTCGCGTTAAAGCCGTAGCCGTACATGCCGTGCGGGCCGCCGTGCACGCTCAAGATCAGAGGGTAATGATTGTTATCGCGCCAACCCGTCGGCTTCATTAGCCAGCCCTGAATCCGCGTGTCGTCGAAACTCTTAAAACTGATCGGCTCCGGCTCGACGAGCGCCAACGTGCGGACGAGCGCGTCGTTGTGCGCGGTCATACGCTGCATGCGCCGCCCGAGCGCGGTCATCGTGTCGAGCGACTGGCCGACCCAGACCTCGGCCGGGTGCACCGCGTCGCTTAGGGTGAAGGCCACCGCGACCGCGCTGTAGACGTAATCGGCTCCTCTTTCGACCGGCGTGTAGGCGGCACTCAGACTAAAACTGCTGATTTGAAAGGGGCGCGGTTGGGCCGGCGGTTGCTCGCGTATGCCGGCCGTCTCCGAACTGAAAACTTTCGCCACCGGCGTGCCGCTCAAGGGCGTGAAATAGATGTTGGTCTGCCCGTTGTCACCCGCGAGAAAATAGATGCCCCTGCTATTCGGTGCCCAACGCGGGTGTTGCGCGCGGCGGTCGAACTTGTCCGCCAACTCGCGCCCCTGCTCGCTGCCGTCGGCGGCAATCAACCAGACGTGTGTGTCTTCGGCGACGCTGTCAATCGTCGTTACGTCGCGCTTCGTCGCCGTGTAGGCGAGCCACTTGCCATCGGGCGACCAAGCGGGTTGATACTCGCAGCCACGCGTGTTTGTGATCTGCCGCACGCGCCCGTCGGTCGAGACGGCGAAGATGTCCGAGTTGTTGGTCGCTTCGGGATCAGATTCGTGATTCGACAGAAACGCGATCTCGTCGCCGCGCGGATTAAAACTTAAGGCGTGGTCGTAAGTCTGACCCGAGGTCAACTGCCGGGGCGGATTCGCTTCGTCCACATCGACGAGCCAGACGTGCGTGCGCAGGCGATCCGAAAAGGACGTGCGCGATTTGTATTGAATGCGATCTACGACGAGCGGATCGGGCCGCGCCTGTCTCTCGTTCGCCGCGACGGGCACACTCAACTCACTATCGCTCGCCGAGATATACGCGATGCGGCGCGAGTCAGGCGACCAAGCGAACGGCTCGTCTGCATAAGTGATGAAAAAATTTGTCTCGCGCACGGGCACGACGAGGCGCGGCAAGCCGCCCGTGCCGCTGATGACGTAGAGACCCGTCTGCCCTTCGCGCGTTGAAAGAAAAGCGATGCGCCGGCCGTCGGGCGACCAACGCGGGTTCGCGCCCGTCCAACCGGCGGGTAGCAACTCGCGCGGCGGCTCAACGAGGCGCGTCTGGTCGCCCCCGCGCAAACTCCGCCGCACCTGCCACAGCCGCGTGTGCGTCTCGTTGCCCTCAACCGTCGAGACCGTATAGACGATGCGCTCGCCGTCCGGTGCGACCTGCGCGTCACCGACCGTCGCCACGCGCAAAGTATCCGCCGGCTGCATCCCGCGTTGCGCGGCCACGGACGAGAGCAGCGCGAGTATGAAGACGATGGTGGCCATAAAACGGAATGAACGGCAAAGCCGGCTCTTTCTATTCATGTGATGCAAGCCTCGCAAGGTGTTCGTTCAAGAGTGTCCACACGCGGCGGACGTGCGCTTCGGTGGTATTGATGTTGCCGATGGAGAGGCGCAGCGTGAACTTGTCGTGCAGCTTCGTGTGCGAGAGAAACGCAGCGCCGCTCGCGTTGATGGCGTGCATGAGTTGTTCGTTGAGCGCGTCGAGGCGCGCCTCGTCATCTACGTCAGCCGGGCGAGCGCGGAAGCAGACGAGACTCAAGGGCGCGGGCGCGAGGCGTTCCCAGTCGGGCGCACTGTCAACCCACGCGGCGAAGAGTTGGGCGAGGCGACAGTGTTCGCGTATGCGCGCGGCGAGGCCATCGTGGCCGAAGTAGCGCAGCACGAACCAGAGTTTCAATGCGCGGAAGCGGCGACCGAGCTGGATGCCATACTCGGAATGATTGATGACCGTCTCGCGCTCCTGCGCGGGCGCGCGCAGGTATTCGGGCACGAGCGAGAAAGCGCGGTGCAGCACGTCCATGCGGCGACAGTAGAGCACGGAGAGATCGAAGGGCGTGAACAACCACTTGTGCGGGTTGAGCGTGAACGAGTCGGCGCGCTCGCTGCCTGCGATAACGTGGCGCAACTCAGGCACGATTGCCGCCGAGCCGGCGTAAGCCGCGTCCACGTGCAGCCAGATATTATGCTCGGCGCAGAGGTCGGCAATCGCGGGCACGGGATCGATGCTGCTCGTCGAAGTCGTGCCGACGGTGGCGACGACGGCGCAAGGAACAATACCGCTCTGTTTGTCTTCTTCGATGGCCCGCGCGAGCGCGGCGGCGTCCATGCGAAACTCTGCGTCGGTTGGAATCTTGCGCAAGCTCCGTTGCCCGAAGCCGAGCGTGAGCACGCCCTTCTCGATGGACGAGTGCGCCTGCTCGGATGAGTAGATGCGCAGCAGCGGCAGGTCTGCGCGCCCACTCATGCCGTCTTCGCGGATGCGCAGGTTCAGACTCTCGCGCGCGGCCGCCAACGCGTGCATGCTTGAGACGGAAGCCGTGTCGTAGATGATGCCGCCGAAACTTTCGGGCAGCGCGAGCATCTGCCGCAGCCAACGCAGTGTGACCTCTTCAAGCTCAGTCGCGGCGGGCGCGGCCCGCCAGAGCAGAGCTTTCACGTCGAAGGCGGCGGAGAGTAGTTCGCCGAAGATGCCGGGCGCGCTGGTGGACGTGGCGAAGTAGGCGAAGAACGAGGGGTGATGCCAGTTCGTGAGCGCAGGCACGATCAGACGCTCAACGTCGGCGAGGATCGCATCCATCGGTTCGCCCTGTGCAGGCGGCGCAGGCGGTAATTGGTTGAGTAGTTCGCCCGGTTGAATCTGCGCAAGCACGGGGCGCTCATTGAGTTGTGCGTAGTAGTCGCCGATCCAATCTACGAGTTGATGACCGTAGCGGCGAAAGTCTTCGACGCTCATGTCGCCGAGCGGCGGCGCGTGGCCGGGTTGCGTGTTGTCTGCTTTACTCATGCGCGGCATCTTAGCAAGACGGCCGGCAAAGTTTACAGCCGCACGCGCCAAGCGGCGCGACTATCTCGGCAACTGCTTGCGCTTGTATTCGTCGAGCGTGCGCTGCACACGCTCTAGTTCTCTGGCGTGGTCTGTGAAGGGCGCGAGTTGCGGCGGCTCGTCAGGTCGCCGTAAGACTTTGACGGCGACTACGCCGACGAGCAGAAGGATGGCGAGCGCAAATAGATATTGGACGAAGTGCATGATGACGCCGACGATCCCGAAAGCGAGGATGATGGTGAAGACGAGCGCCAACACGATCAGAACTAGCTTGACGATTTTCATAGCGCGAACCCCTCGGGCGCAGGCCCGGCTCAGATGGCGGGGGCAAAATACATATCTTGATTGTGCCGGCAACTGTCGCACTCAAGCTGCACAACGATCAGCCGCTGGTCGTCGTAGATCAACCCTTGCTGCGCGGCCGGGGTGGGCGCGCGCCGGCCGCAACTGCGACACGAAACGTCCGCGACATAGCGATTGATCTCCGTCTCAGTCTTTAAGCGAATCGCGGTCTCCGGTTGCGCGCCGGGTCGGGCGCGCACGCGACTGTGCGCTGCAACGTTGACGAAGGCGCGCGCGGCCGCACGTCTGCGCTTCAGCCAGCCGTAGACGACGAGCAAGCCGACGCCGAGCAGGCAGATGGCAAACAGAGCGTCGAGCCAGCGCGAGAATTCGGCCGCGCGCACGGGCGGCCCCTGTTTCAATTCGTAGCCGGCCAGATCGCGCGCCTCGTCGATGATGGCGAGATGGTGCGCCACGTCCTGCGGCGCGACTGCGCCTTGTTTGGTGCGCAGCGTGTAGTGCAGCTTGACGACGTTATCGGCGGTCGTGACGGCCGCCGTGAACGCCAGCGCTTTATCCTCGACCGTCTCATCGCTGACCTCTACGCGCTGGCGGTGCGGCAATTGAATCTCGATCAACTGCTCGACGTTGGTCGGATGCGTGACGCGCAAGGGCATCGTGCGCCGTGACACGTTCGGCTTCGACAATTCTTCGCCGATGCGCTCGGCCAGAAACGTATGGGCCGCTTCTTTCCAGAAGTGTGGGATCGTGTATTGCTCGGTGATAGTGAGTGTGTTTGTGCTCTCGTCGTCTGCGATCTCAGGTAGCCCCTGCGCGTCGATGGACGGCTCGCGGTCGGCGTAATAGTTCAAATAATCTTTGCCGAGATCGGCGCGCGATTCGCTCGCCAGACGGTAGCGCATGGCATCTGCGTCCTCGCCGCGATAGACGGTTGTGACCGTGAGCGCGACCGGCGCGGCGAAATCCGCGACGCGATAGAGCGCGTGCACCTCAGTCGTCGGCTGCGCGAGCGGCGTGGGCGGGATCGCGGTGAGCGCCTGCGTGTCGGGGCGCAAGACAAGCGCGCGCTCGAATGGCGGCGTGGTGGCGAGCGCGAGCGGGCCGCGCTGATAAGAGATGGTGGAGTCGAGCCAGTAGGTCTGATTATTAAGCTGCGCTTGCACGATGACGTGATCGAAGTCGTAGGGCGAAGGCTGCCACGTGTCGAGCGCGTGGCGCGCGTCTGTGTTGACGAGCGCCGGATGCGCTTCGATGCCGAGCGCGTTCAGCATCGTGGCGAGCAGCATCGATTTGTCTTTGCAGTCGCCAAAGCGCCGCTGAAAAACTTTGTCGGGCTGCGTCGGCGTGTGCGAGTAGGGGCCAAGCTCTATGCCGAGGTAGCGCACCTCGTCCTGCACGAAGCGGCGCGCGGCCAACAGACGCGCTTCTGGCTCTGGCAACTCCGCGCGCCACTTTTCAATCTGCGTCGTCAACGCGGGCGACAGCTTAACAGGCACTTGATAGAGCGGTGCGGCCCAGCGCACCACGTCGCTCCAAGTTGCGAACTCGCTCAATTGCACGACCGGCACGGGGTCGAACCAAGCGGGCGTCGCATCCTCGTAGACAGCGGCCGGCACATCGCGCCGCTCCCATAAGTATTCAACCTCGTCGCCCGTCTGCGTAACGACCGGCTGCACATCCGTATTGAGTGTGCGCAAAGAGAGCTTGCGTGCGGCGGGCCAGAGCAAGCGCGCGTGCATGTAAGCGACCGGCTCAGGGCGCGCGAGGGTGAAGATGTCCGCGTACTGCCCGGCAAGCACGGGGTTGTCGCCGTTGACCGAGTAGGCGTAATCGATCACGTCGCCGGGGCGCACATCTTCCAACACGGCGAGGGCGGAGAGCGTACCGTTGAAGAGTTGCTGGTCTAGCTCGTCCTCCTGCTGTATGACCTTGATCTCAGCCGGGTGCAGGACATTCAGCACCGCGCCGCCGCGCAGGACGTGTATGTAATGGATGACGAGTCGTTGATAAGACGGTTCGAAGTCGAGGCGCAACTGTGAGACCCGCTCTACGTCGGCGGCCGAAGTGATCTGCTCAACCAGACGGTAGTAGTGTTCCGTGCCGCGCGCCGTCACGTGCATCTGGCGATCAAACAACAGATAACTGACGCCGCCCTCCGCGCCGTTTGTCTTGGCCGCACTCGCCGGTGCGGGCGCGATCTGTTGCACCCAAGCGGGCGGCGGCTGCACCGTGAAGCTCGGTTTGGCGGCGGCGCACGTGTAGGCGCAGAGCAGCGAGAGCGCGGCCAGCAGTAACATGTGGATACGAGTCGGGCGGCTTGGGGGAGCGGGGTAGATCATGGGGTAAAACAGGTCTGACAGTTCAGAGGTTGGGGTTGTAAACGTTAACCGCGTCGGGCGCGGGTTGGGCGACAAAACCCGATGGCAAACTAACACAGCCAACGGCAGACCGGCAAACTCTAGTGAGATAGTTCTGGAGGTTGAGTTTGACGAATGTTTTTATTCACCGCCGCAGACGCAGAGGACGCAGAGATAGCGCAGAGAGTTGAGCGTCTTTCTCTGCGCCCCCTTTGCGCCCTCTGCGTCTCTGCGGTGAACATAGCCGCATGTTATTCAACTAAGGCTTAATCTGTCCAACTCACGCCGCGAGTTCTTCCAGCGAAGGAAACTTGTGCTGCTTGCGACCCGGCGGGCCGTCGAACTTCTTGGAGGTCTTGTACAACTCGAAGCGGCCGTCCGCCGCTGCCTCGGCGCAGCGCGCGCGTAAGGCTTGCATCTCCTCTTCGCTCAGGGGCGTGAAGCCGCGCGCGATACGCAGGTTCTGGCGCAGGACTTTGAGCGAGTCGATGCCGCTGACGGTCGTGGCGACGGGCAGACTCATCGCGTAGCTGAGCGCCTCCGTGATTGTCACGATGCGTTTGCGTATGGCGTCGCCCGCGCCGCCCAGAGACTTCATGCCGAGCGGGGCGATACCGCGCCGGTTCAACTCCGGCAAGACGCGCTGCTCGAAGCTGCGGAAGCTGGCGTCGAAACAGTTGAGCGGCATCTGCACGGTGTCGAACGGGTAATCGTGCGCGAGCATCTTGAGATGAATCGCCGGGTCTTTGTGGCCCGTGAAGCCGACAAAGCGCACCTTGCCCGCGCGTTGCGCTGCTTGTAGTGCTTCGACCACACCGCCTTTGGCAAAGTGCAGATCGGGATCGTTGTCGTAGATCGTCTCGTGTATCTGCCACAGGTCGAGATAGTCCGTGCGCAGCCGGCGCAGCGACTCGTCCAACTGCCGCAGCGCGGTCTTGCGGTCGCGCCCGTGCGTGCAGACTTTGGTCATCAGAAAGACCTCGTGCCGTCGCCCTTCCAGCGCCTCGCCCATCCACTCTTCGCTCCGGCCGTCGTGGTACTCCCAAGCGTTGTCCATAAAGTTCAACCCGGCATCAAGCGCCTCGTTGACGATCTGGATCGCTTCCTTCTTAGTTTTGGCCTCGCCGATGTGCGAACCGCCCAGTGCCAACGCCGACACTTCGACGCCCGTGCGTCCGAGCGGCCGGCGCGGAATCTCGCCATTAGAACTATTGCGACTCATCGCCTGCTCCCCTGAGTTGAAATCTTCGGTGTGCGCCGAGTATGCCACAGGGCGACGGGCGCGAGATGTGATATTTGTGTCGCGCGCCGCGGGGCTATTCTGGTAGACACGCCGGGCGAAAACGGTATAATGCGCGCACGCGCTCGTCGTTCTGGTCTTGCCTGCTTCCCCCGCTTATGCGCGGCGGCTTCGGGGCGCGTTTATTCATTCGCGTTTTAGACAGCAAATCGTAATAGCTCTGCCACCTATCTAGCACGAGGAGCACCGGAGAACTATGGCTGACGCGACTCTGGTCGCCGACGACAGGGAAGACGCCCGCACAGGCTTCATACGCGGGCTGGGCTTGCTCGATTCGACGATGATCGTGGCCGGGTCAATGATCGGCTCCGGCATTTTTATCGTCTCGTCGATCATCGCGCGGCAGGTCGGCGCGCCCGGTTGGCTCTTGGTCGTCTGGGTCGTCACGGGACTGTTGACGTTGATGGCCGCGCTCTCCTATGGCGAACTGGCCGCGATGATGCCGAAGGCGGGCGGGCAGTACGTTTACTTACGCGAAGCCTTCTCGCCGCTCTGGGGCTTCCTCTATGGTTGGACGCTGTTCCTCGTCATCCAGACCGGCACGATTGCGGCGGTCGCCGTCGGCTTTGCGCGCTACACGGGCGTGCTCGTCAAATGGGTGTCGGAGACGAACTATCTGATCGCGCCCATACGCTTCGGCGGCTACGCCCTCTCGCTCTCGACCGCACAACTCGTCGGTCTCCTGCTCATCGCGCTGCTCACTTTCATGAACACGCGCGGGCTGAAGCTCGGCAAGCTCGTGCAGAACATCTTTACGGTGGCGAAGACGGGCGCGCTCATCGCGCTCATCGTGCTTGGCATCATCGTCGGTTTGAAATCCGGCGCGGGCACGGCCAACTTTAGCGACCTCTGGACGGTGCGCGGCTCGATCCAGGACGTGGGCAAGGGCTTGACCGCCGCGACCGCCTTCGGCCTCTTCGTCGGCATCTGCGTGGCGCAGACCAACTCGCTCTTCTCCGCCGACGCTTGGAACAACATCACGTTCACGGCGGGCGAAGTGAAGAACCCGCGCCGCAACATCCCACTCTCGCTTGCGCTCGGCACGATCTTAGTCATCGGTCTATATCTGCTCGCCAACGTCGCGTACCTGACGGCGCTCCCGTTCGCCGCGATCCAAGGCGCGCCGAGCGACCGCGTCGCCTCCGAGACCGCCAACGTCATCTTCCCCGGTCTCGGCGCAACCGTAATGGCGGTAGCGATCATGGTCTCGACCTTCGGCTGCAACAACGGTCTCATCCTCGCGGGCGCACGCGCCTATTACGCGATGGCGCGCGATGGATTGTTCTTCCGCTCCGCCGGGCAGTTGAATGATCGTCACGTGCCCGCATGGGGCTTGGTCATTCAAGGCATCTGGGCCGCGGTGCTCATCCTCCCGCGCACGGTGACGACGGACGCGGCGGGCCACGTCACCTACGGCAACCTCTACGGCAACCTGCTCGACTATGTGATCAGTGCCGCGCTCATCTTCTACATCCTGACGATCATCGGCATCTTTCTGTTGCGTAAGAAGCGCCCCGACGTGGAGCGGCCCTACAAAGCCTTCGGCTATCCCATCATCCCTGCGCTCTATGTCGTCGGCGCGACCGTGATCTTGGCCGTGCTCTTCATCTATCAGACGGCGACCACGTGGCCCGGTCTCGTCATCGTACTGACCGGCATTCCGGTCTATTTCATCTGGCGCAAGGTCGGCACGCCGATGGACGACGCGCATGCGCGCGACACGGAGACCTAAGAGCACCGGCATGATTCGTGCAGCAAGAGCAGCTCGATTGATCGTGTGACGCTATCAAACGCAGAAAGCTTGTTCCTAACATTCGCGGAGGTCAAACATGGCTAGTCCACTTTTCAGAACCAAACCGCTGGGTATGTTACTCGCCGAGGAGGCGGGCGAGAATCGCTTGCGGCGCATCCTCGGGCCGACGCAGCTCACGGCGCTCGGCGTTGGCGCGATCATCGGCACGGGTATCTTTATCCTGACGGGCGTCGCAGCGCACGACCGCACGGGGCCGGCGCTCATGCTCTCGTTCGTGCTGGCCGGCTTGGCCTGCGTCTTCGCCGCGCTCTGCTACGCGGAGTTCGCCTCGATGGTGCCCGTGGCCGGTTCGGCCTACACCTACGCCTATGCCACCTTGGGCGAGCTGTTCGCGTGGATCATCGGCTGGGACTTGATCCTCGAATACGCCGTCGGCTCAGCCACCGTCGCGCACGGGTGGTCTGCGCACTTCCAGGAGTTCATCCCCATCTTTCACGAGGGGTTTGCGGCGATACCAGCCAAGCTGCCCGAAGTGATCCGTTCCGCGCCGATCAACTATTGCGTCAGCGTCGGCAACGGCTGCCCGCATACGGGCTTCGTCTCGACCGGCTCGTACTTTGATCTGCCCGCCGTGCTCATCACGTTTATTCTCACCATCGTCCTCGTCAAGGGCATCAAGGAGAGCGCCAGCTTCAACGCCATCATGGTGGCCGTCAAGCTCGTCATCGTGCTGATGGTGATCGGCATCGGCGGCTATCTCGTCTTCACCGTGTACGGTACGTCGAACTGGCATCCGTTCGCGCCCTACGGCTACACGGGCTTGAGCTTCTTCGGTAAAACGATCTTGGGCGACCACACGGGGCCGGGCGGCGAGCCGCTGGGCATGTTCGCGGGCGCGGCGATCATCTTCTTCGCCTACATCGGTTTCGACTCCGTCTCCGTCCACTCGGAGGAGGCGAAGAACCCGTCGAAGGACGTGCCCACCGGCATCATCGCCTCGCTCATCATCTGCACCATTCTCTACATCCTCGTCTCGGCTGTGCTGACGGCGATGGTGCCTTACAACAAGATAGACATTAACGCGCCTGTCGTGGACGCCTTCAAGCGCGCCGGTTTGGTCTGGATGCAGTATCTCGTCGCCGCGGGCGCAATGACGGGCATCACGTCCGTGCTGCTCGTGATGATGCTCAGCCAACCGCGCGTCATGTTGGCGCTGGCGCGCGACGGTCTCGTGCCCAAGGGCTTCTTCGGCGACATCCACCCGAAGTTCCGCACGCCCTGGAAATCGACCATTCTGACGGGCCTCTTCGTCGCCTCGATGGCCGGCTTCATCCCCTTGAGCATTCTGGCGGAGATGACGAGCATCGGCACGCTCTTCGCTTTCGTCATCGTCTGCGGCGCGGTGATCGTCATGCGCAGGACGAACCCGAACGCGGCGCGGCCGTTCCGCGCGCCGCTCGTCCCGCTCGTCCCGATCCTCGGCATCGCGACGTGCCTGCTCCTGATGTTCTCGCTCCCTTATGAGAACTGGGTGCGCCTGATCATCTGGCTCATCATCGGGCTGCTGATCTACTTCCTCTACGGGCGCAGGCACAGCGTCATGGCGCTGCATCTCGCGCACGAGATCGGCACGCACGGCGTCTCGCCCGCAGGACAAGCGGTCGGCGACCCAGACGCGCCACCCTCCAGCCCCAGCGCGCCGGTTGACTCGCGCGTCAAGCGGGAGTAACGAAGCAACGCTAACCAAAGCCATAAACATCGAGCGCCGCATCACACAAGCGATGCGGCGCTCGATGTTTATGACGTTAGGACGGGCCGGTGACGTTAAGCCAGCGCTGCGCGCGCGGCCGCCAATGCGTCAGCGACGCGCGCAGGCGCAGTACCACCGGTCTGGGCTTTGGTGGCCAGCGTCTCATCTAGCGAGAGCGCCGCGTACACGTCCGCTGCGATGAGCGGCGAGAAGGCGCGCAATTCTTCGATAGGCAATTCGTCTAGCTCGACGCCGCGCTCGATGGCGCGGAGCACGATGCGGCCCGTCACATCATGCGCGGCACGGAAGGGGAGACCTTTGCGCGCGAGATAGTCGGCCAACTCGGTCGCGTTCATGTAGCCGCGCGTGGCCGCCGAGCGCGCCACATCCGCGCGCACACGTATGTTGCGCAGCACCGTCGCGGTCACATCGAGCGCGGCCCGCACCGTGTCCGCCGTGTCGAAGACCGCTTCCTTGTCCTCCTGCATGTCCTTGTTGTAAGCGAGCGGCAGGCCCTTTAGCATCGTCAGCAGCGCCAGCGTGTGCCCGAAGACGCGCCCCGCTTTGCCGCGCACAAGCTCCAGCGCGTCCGGGTTCTTCTTCTGCGGCATCAGACTCGACCCGGTCGAGATAGCGTCACCTAATTCGATAAAGCCAAACTCCGTCGTCGCATACAGGATGAGGTCTTCGGCGAGGCGCGACAGGTGCACCATGATGAGCGCCGCGGCGGCCGCAAACTCGACGCAGAAATCGCGGTCACTCACGGCATCGAGACTGTTACGCGCGACTTCATCAAAGCCGAGTTGACGCGCGACCTGTTCTCTATCAATCGGATAACTCGTGCCTGCGAGTGCCGCCGCGCCGAGCGGTAAGATGTTCGTGCGTCGCCGCGCGTCAGCGAGCCGTGCACGGTCGCGCTGAAGCATCTCGAAGTAGGCGAGACACCAGTGCGCCCACATGATGGGCTGTGCGCGTTGCAGGTGCGTGTAGCCGGGCAGCACCGCGTCCCTGTGTGCTTCGGCGAGATCGAGCAGCGCCGTCTGCGCCGCACGCACACTTAGTGTGAGCGCATCGATCTCCTCACGCAGCCAGAGCCGGAGCGCCGTCGCTACTTGATCGTTGCGGCTGCGCCCCGTGTGCAGCTTGCGCCCCGCGTCGCCGATCTGCTCGACCAGGCGCGCTTCGATAAACGAATGCACGTCCTCGGCTTCAAGTTGATCAAAATAACCTGCATCCTCCTCCGCACGTGCATGCATCGCCTGTAAGCCTTGCGCGATCTGCTCCGCCTCCGCTTCGTCGAGCACGCCCGTAGCACGCAAGCCTGCGGCGTGCGCCAGACTCGCGCGCATGTCCGCCGCAAACAGTCGCTGGTCAAAGCCGAACGAGCGGTTGAAGGCCGCAAAGCCCGCATCCGCCGCGCCTGTAAACCGCCCGCCCCATAGATTTTTCATCTCGCTCAATTCCGCCCTCCTCGCCGAAAACGGCCCGGCTGCCGGTTGCTTTGATGCAACGTTCGTGCTATTTTATGCATCTATGCGACACTTATGCAACTTTACTGCATAGGTTGAAGGGCGAAAGATGAAGGAGCGGAGACAGCAGAAGCTTTTGAGTCTGGTGCGCGCGCTGCCGGTGAGCACGCAGGGCGAGTTAGCGGAGCATCTGGCGCGGGCGGGTTTTGCGGCGACGCAGTCGAGCGTATCGCGCGATCTGGAAGAGTTGGGCGTCGTCAAACAGGATGGGCGTTACGTCGTGCCGCGACCGGCTAACGGTGCAGCGGCGCGCGGGCTGCTGGGGTTGGATGTGGCGGGTGAAGTGTTGGTCGTTGCGAAGTGCGAGCCGGGGTTGGCGTCGGCGGTCGCCGTCGAGATTGATCGCGCGGCGCTGCCAGAAATCATCGGTACGCTGGCGGGCGAAGACACGATCTTCATCGCCGTCGCCGAGCGTAAAAGCCAACGCAGCGCGATCAAGAAGATTTGGGAACTCTTTGGGTGAAGGGAAGCATAGTGACTGAGAAGAAGATCAAGAAGATGGTGCTGGCGTATTCGGGGGGCTTGGATACGTCGGTGATGCTGCACTGGTTGAAGGAGCGTTACCAGTGCGAGGTCGTCTGCTATTGCGCGGACGTGGGGCAGGGCGAAGAGTTGGCCGGGCTTGATGAGAAGGCGCGCGCAACCGGCGCGTCGAAACTCTACGTCGAAGATTTGCGCGAAGAGTTTGTGCGTGAGTATGTGTGGCCGGCGGTCAAGGCGAACGCGGTCTATGAAGGCGTCTATCTATTGGGCACAAGCTTAGCGCGCCCGGTGATCGCGAAGCGGCAGATCGAGATCGCGCGGCAGGAGGGCGCGGACGCGGTGGCGCACGGTGCGACGGGCAAAGGCAACGATCAAGTGCGCTTTGAGTTGACCTACTACGCGCTTGAGCCGGACATCAAGGTTGTCGCGCCTTGGCGCGAGTGGGAGTTCAAAGGCAGAAGCGATCTGTTGGCCTACTGCGAGCAGCACAACATCCCGGTCAAGGCGACGCACGCGAAGCCTTACTCGACCGACCGCAATCTGATGCACGTCTCGTATGAGGGCGGCATCTTGGAAGACCCCTGGGCTGAGCCGACCGCAGATATTTTTCAGATGACCACAGCGCCGGAGCAGGCGCGCGCCGAAGCCGAGTACATCATTGTCGGCTTTGAGCGCGGCGAACCCGTCCGGCTCGACGGCGCACGGCTCGGCGCGGTCGAGATGCTCAAACAGTTGAACGCCATCGGCGGCGCGCATGGCGTCGGGCGGGTCGATCTGGTCGAGAACCGTTTCGTCGGCATGAAGTCGCGCGGCGTGTACGAGACGCCGGGCGTGACCATCTTGCAGGCGGCGCATCGCGCGCTCGAATCGATCACGATGGATCGTGAAGTCTTGCGCCTGCGCGACGCGCTCAGTCTGAAGTTCGCCGAGAGCGTCTACTACGGTTTCTGGTTCGCGCCGGAGTCGGAGCTAATGCGTCAGACGATTGACGCGACGCAAGCAAACGTGACCGGCGAAGTGCGTTTGAAACTTTATCGCGGCAACGTCACGGTCGTCGGTCGGCGTGCGCCGCGCTCGCTCTACAGCGAACGTTTGGCGACGTTCGAGGCGGACAACATCTACGACCAGCGCGATGCGGAAGGATTCATCAAGTTGAACGCGCTGCGCTTGCGCTCGCGCGCGCAGCTTGATCGCCAAGCGTGAGCGGGCGCGCGTCAAACATTTACGCGCTTGAATAACAATGGGCGCGAACTAGAGCGGAAGGTAGAGCAGACGAGGATGAGCAGCACGAACAGCACAGAGCAGAACACTTTGCTCACGGTGGTCGAGGCGGACAAGATCGGTTCGGCGACGACGTGTCTTGAGTTGCCGAAGACGTTGGCGGTCGTCAGTGCGTGCATGAGTCCGCGCGCGGGCGATGTGGTCGTCGTGCGCGCGTTGACCGACAGCGCGACGTACAGTCAGCTTGAGTTGCCGACGGGGCGGCTGGCGAAGATCAATCCGGGCGACGTGTTGGTGGGCGTGCTCGGCAGCCGGCGCGCGTTGAAAGGTTTTGTGGGCGACGTGCCGGCGACCGTCGCGGCGGGCGACGAGTTGCACCTGCTCAACATGGGCGGCGTCATCGGCTGTTGCACCGGGCATCATTCGAGTTTGAGCGACGCGATTCGCGTGCAGGTGCTCGGCCTTGTCGCGGACGAACAGGGGCGCGTGCGCAACATCGCCGATGCCGCGCTGGCGTTGCGCAATTCTTTAGGCGAGAGCGCGCCGCTCGTGCTCGTTGCCGGCGCGTGCATGAACAGCGGCAAGACGTTTGCCGCGACGGAGTTGATCAAACAGGCGACGCGCGCAGGGCTACGTGTGGCGGCCGGTAAACTCTCCGGCGTTGCCTGCCTGCGCGACACGCTGAACATGGCCGACCACGGCGCGGTTGCCACGGCGAGCTTTCTCGATTGCGGTCTGCCTTCAACTGTCGGTATGGGCGATCTCGCGCCGGTCGCAAAGGCGATCATTGCGCGGCTGAATGAATGCGCGCCCGATCTGATCGTCATCGAGTTGGGCGACGGCATCATCGGCGGCTACTCGGTCGAGTCAGTGTTTGACGACGAAGAGTTGCGGGCCGCGACTGCGGCGCTCGTCTATTGTGCGTCGGATTACGTCGGCGCGTGGGGCGGCATCGAGTGGTTCGCGCGGCGCGGGTTGACAGTTGACTTGGTCGCTGGCTCGGTGACGGACGCGCAGATGGGCGAAGACTACATCGAACAACAGTTCGGCGTCGCGGCTGGCAACGCGCGGCGCGATGGAGCGCGGCTATTCGAGATCGTTAAGTGCAAAGTGGAAGATGCAAAGCTCAAGGTCTGCGTCTAAGCCATGAACGTTGAGCCATACGGTCAGTACCGCCTGCGGTAGCGGGCGGGTGTGGTGACGCAATCAGACCCACCCGCTACCGCAGGCGGTACTGACACAAGTAGATGAGCTTGAATTCAACCTCGAACATGAAACTTAAGATCGGCATCCTTGGTGGGTCGGGCTACGGCGGGGCGGAGTTGCTGCGCATACTGTTGCAGCATCCGCAGGCCGAAGTCGCGTTGGTGACGGCGAACGAGCACGCGGGCAAACTCGTCGGCGAGGTGCATCGCAACCTGTATGGGTTGACTGACCTGCGTTTCGCGCCCGCGCTGGCAGACCTGAGCACGTTGCGTGAGCTTGATTGCGTCTTCTTCGCACTGCCGCACGGACAGGCGCTCGCGCTCGCGCCGCAGTTGCCGGCGAACGTTAAAGCGATTGATCTCTCCGGCGATTTTCGCTTGAGCGACCCGCTGGAGTTCTTGCAGCACTACGGGCGCGAGCACACGGCGACGGATTTACAACGCGAGTTTGTCTATGGCTTGACGGAGACGAATCGGGCAGCAATCAGCAAAGCGCGCTTGATCAGCAATCCCGGTTGCTTTGCGACGGCGACATTGTTGGGGCTTGCGCCGCTCATTGCTAATGGACAGTTGACGGGCCGCGTGATCGTCGATGCGAAGACCGGCTCATCCGGTTCAGGTGCAAAGCCGGCCGCGAACACGCATCATCCGCAGCGCAGCAATTCTTTCTACGCCTACAAGCCGTTCACGCACCAGCACGTGCCGGAGATCGAGCAGGAACTCAGGCGCGTCGGCGATTGGACGAGCGAACTTGTGTTTATGACGCACTCGCTGCCCGTCGCGCGCGGCATCTTCGCTTCAATCTACTGCGAGACGAAAGACGAGTTGACGACGGACGCAGCGCGCGCACTCTTCGCAGAGTTTTATCGCGGCTCGTTCTTCGTTCGCTTAGTCTCCGGCTCGCCCGACATCAACTGGGTCAAGCTGACGAACTTCTGCGACATAGGTTTCGCCGCGCGCGGCCGCCAACTCGTCGTCTTTAGCGCAATTGATAATCTGGTGAAGGGCGCGGCCGGGCAAGCCGTGCAGAACATGAATCTGATGTTCGGGCTGGACGAGCAGACGGGCCTGTTGCTGACGGGTAGCAACCCATAACAGCAGTGACGAGTGACAGGTGGCGAGTGACGAGTTAAAACTTGTCTTAGCTCGCCACTTGCCACTCGTCACTTGTCACTGCTTTCTTATGATGAACACGGTCACAGCTTTGACGGACACCATCGCGCGCGAGGAGCAGTTTCAGCTCGCGACATATAAGAAGATGCCGCTCGTCGCGGTGCGCGGCGCGGGCGCGTGGATCGAGACGGACGCGGGCGAGCGTTTCCTCGATCTCTACGGCGGACACGCGGTCTGCGCGACGGGGCACTGCCACCCGCACGTCGTCGCGGCGTTGAAACGACAGGCCGAGCAGTTGTTGTTCTACTCGAACCTCGTCTATTCGGATGTGCGCGCGCGCGCCGCAGAAGCTCTGGTCAAGTGCGCGCCCGCGCCGCTTGCGAAAGCCTTCTTCTGCAACTCCGGCACGGAGGCGAACGAGAACGCGATGCGCATGGCGCGCATGCAGACCCGTCGGGAAAACATCATCACGTTCACCGGCAGCTTTCACGGGCGCACGGCCGATGCGATCAGCGCGACGTTCTTAGGCAAGTATCGCGAGTTGGGCCGCCCAAATGTACCCGGCCACTTGTGCGCGGAGTTCGGCGTGCTCGAATCGGTCGCGGCGCTCGCGGACGAGACGGTTGCGGCCGTCATGCTCGAACCTATTCAATCGATGGCGGGCGTGCGCGAGGCGACGCCTGAGTTCTTCCGAGAGTTGCGTGCGCTCTGCGACGAGCGCGGCATGCTGCTCATCTTCGACGAGGTGCAGACCGGCATCGGACGCACCGGCGCATGGTTCTTCGCGGGCAGCGCGGCGGCGGGCGGCGTCATGCCGGATATCATCACGCTGGCGAAGGCGTTGGGGAGCGGCGTGCCCGTCGGCGCGTGTCTGACGACGGACGCGGTGGCCGCACAGATCAAGGAGAACGATCTCGGCACAACCTTTGGCGGCGGTATGCTGGCGATGGCGGCCGTCTCGGCGACGCTCGAAGCGATTGCGCAGGACGACATGCTGGCGAACGTGCGCGCCCTCGAAGCACACTTGCGCACGCGTTTGCAGTCCGTGCCACAAGTTGCGCGTTTGCGCGGACGTGGCATGTTGCTCGGCGTCGAGTTTACAGATGAGATCGCAGCGCAAGTACACAAGGCGTTACTTGAGCGGCGCATCATCACCGGCACGTCGAGCGACAAGCGCGTGCTGCGGCTGTTGCCGCCGCTATGTTTGAAGCAGGAAGAGGTTGAGTTGTTCATTGACGCCTTACGCGAAGCGCTGAGTGAATAAATATCCTGCAACGTGCGTTCAATCCGCCGCGGCGCGGCGCGGTGAGTTTAGCCCGGAGTTTCAACGCCGGGGAAGATAATATATCCAGTCGCCGCGTCGCGTCAGCGACGGCTGAATCAAAGGCCACTCAGTCGTCGCTGACGCGACGCAATCAAATCGGTCGTGCTCTCCCGGCGTTGAAACGCCGGGCTAAATTCAACCGCCGCTAACGCGGCAGAGAAATCGAATGCGCTTGTAACTCATGCCGCGAGATTTTCTCACCACCGCCGACTGGTCGCGCGCGGAACTCGAACAGTTGCTCGACGCGGCTATGCGCTACAAGCGCGGCGAGGAGCGGGCGCAGCCGCTCGCGGGGCGTTCGATCGCGCTCGTCTTCTTTAATCCATCCTTGCGCACGCGCGCTTCGATGCAGGTCGGCATTTATGAACTCGGTGGCAACGCGGTCGTGCTTGAGCCGGGCGGGACGAGTTGGACGTTGGAGCATCGCGACGGTGTGGTGATGGACGGCGACAAGACGGAGCACGTGGCGGAGTTCGTGCGCGTGCTTGGACGCTACTGCGCCGCGATTGGCGTGCGCACGTTTGCGGCGTTACAGGATTGGCGACAAGAGCGCACCGACCCGGTGCTCGCAGCCTTCGCGCGCTACAGCGCCGTGCCCGTCATCAATCTCGAATCGGCGATGCATCATCCGTGTCAGGCGCTCGCCGACATGTTGACGATCAGAGAAAAACTCGGCGCAGGCCGCAAGCGCGTGCTGCTCACTTGGGCGTGGCATCCGAAGCCGTTGCCGATGGCCGTGCCGAACAGCTTCGCGCTGGCGGCCGCGCAGATGGGGCACGACCTGACCATCGCGCATCCGTTCGGCTACGAGTTGGACGAAGAGTTAATCCGGCAGATCAACCGGCATGCCTTCGACGCCGGCGCGAACGTGCGCGTGACGCATGACGTGGAAGAAGCGTTCGCGGGCGCAGAGGTCGTCTATGCGAAGAGTTGGGGCAGCAAGATGTTTTACGGCGCGGCCGCCGACGACGTGGAAGAGCGCGCGCGCTATCGCTCAGAGTGGCTCGTGGACGAAGCGAAGATGGCCGGGACGGACAACGCCATCTTCATGCATTGCCTGCCCGTGCGTCGCAACGTGATCGTCACCGACGCAGTCATCGACTCGCCCCGCTCGGTCGTCATCGACGAGGCCGAGAACCGGCTGCATGTACAGAAGGCGATCTTAACAGCAGTGACAAGTGACGAGTGACAAGTGATGAGTTAAGGCAAGCTCTGATCTTGTCACTCGTCACTTGTCACTCGTCACTTCTTTTGGAGGTTTATGAGCCAGCCCCGACTTGATCTGTTGCGCGAGGCGTTGCCCTACATTCAGCGTTTCAAGGGGCAGACCTTCGTGGTCAAACTATCTGGTAAGGTCACGGAGGAGCACGAGGTGCTGGCCTCGTTGGCGGAAGAGTTGGCGCTCTTGCATCAGGTCGGCATACGCGTCTGCGTCGTGCACGGCGGCGGCAAGCAGTTGACCGACTTGGCTGCGCAGATGGG
The DNA here is from genome assembly GCA_045807745.1 of Pyrinomonadaceae bacterium. Lineage (GTDB taxonomy): Bacteria > Acidobacteriota > Blastocatellia > Pyrinomonadales > Pyrinomonadaceae > QHXQ01. The sequence goes on along the minus strand of JBJMGT010000008.1, from coordinate 127,493 downwards.
CGTCGAGCAGACGATCATCAACGGCCGGCGCGTCACCGACGATGCCACGCTCGACATGGCGAAGATGTTATTCGCCGGCAAGATCAATACGGACATCCTGGCCGCACTGCGCAACAGCGGTGTGCATGCCGTCGGCTTATCAGGCGTGGACGGGAACATCGTCCAAGCGGTGCGCCGCCCGCCGAAAGAGATCGTGAACCATGAGACGGGCGCGAGCGCGCACGTGGATTTCGGGCACGTCGGCGACATCATCGACATCGACGACCGCCTGCTGCGCGTGCTGCTCGATCACGATTATCTGCCTGTCATCTCCTCGCTCGGCGCGGACACTGACGGGGCCGTCTTCAACATCAATGCCGATACCATCGCCGCCGAGATCGCCGTCCGCTTGCAGGCCGAGAAGTTGATCCTGTTGAGCGACGTAGACGGGATTTATTTACGACCGGGCGAGACCGCCACAAAATTATCGCGGCTGACGATAGCAGAAGTGCAAGGGTTGTTGCGCGACGGCGTGGCGACCGGCGGCATGATCCCGAAACTGCAAAGTATCACCGAACTGCTCAATCGCGGCGTCCGCAGCGCCCACATCATCAAAGGTAGCTTGCGCAACGCGCTCCTCTCCGAAGTCTTCACCGACGAGGGCACGGGCACGATGATTGTCCCGTGACCGAGTGTCGTTCAGCCGCGCTTAATATTTACCGCGCGCCTCTTTCTGCGTTATAGTCCCGCGGCCGTTCCTCGCCGGCCACACAAGTTAAGCTCAGCTTTCCTACTCTTAGACCCGATAAAGGAGCGAACAATGAATCCCCCAAACAAACTCCGGCGGCCGCTCGTAGTGTGCGCGCTGCTGTTCATCTGCGCCTGTCTCAGCGCGCACAGTCCGGCGCGGGCGCAAGGGCCGAATGACGGCCGCACTTTCGGCGACGTGCAAGTGCTCGCCACCGTGCCGTTCCCGCCCGGCTTTCCCGAAGGCATTGCAGTGAACGGCAATAAGGCTTACGTCGCCGGCCCGGCCAGCTTTGCCACGGCGGGCACACCGCCCTCCCAAGTCTTCGCCTACGATACGAGCACCGGCGCGTTAGAGCGTACCTACACGATGCAGGGCGAGTTGACTCAATTCCCCCACGCCAACTCGTGCATCGCGTTCGACGGCGCGGGGCAACTCTACGTTGTCAACTTGCAGCTCGGCATCGTGCGCCTCGACACGGGCAGCGGCGCGCAGACCAGCTACGCGCCTCCGTTGCCCGACCTGCCTGCTTGCTCGGCTTCGCCCGCGCCCTGCTCGCCTACGTTCTTCGATCTGCCGGCGCTCCCGAACGACATCGCTTTCGACGAAGCCGGCAATCTCTACGAGACCGATTCGTTCCAAGCGACCATCTGGCGCATCCCGGCGGGCGGCGGCCAGCCGCAAATCTGGTTTCAAGACAGCCGCCTCGACACGCCCTTCGGCGCGAACGGGCTGCGCCTTAGCCCCGACCGCACGAAGATTTATTTTACAGTCACGGCCGATGGCGTCGATATGTTTGGCAATTTCCTCGGCGGTAAGGTTTACACCCTGCCGCTCGTCGATGCACCGGCTGCGGCCGATCTGCAAATCTTTCATCAGTACAACGGCGACGCGCCGGACGGGATCGCGTTCGGGCGCACAGGCAAACTCTACGTAGTGCTGGCCGCGCCGTTCAACTCTGGCGTCTCGATCTTGCGCCCCGACGGCACACAGGAGACGCGCTTGGGCAACACCGGTCCTGATCCCACCTTCCCTTACGACTCGCCGGCCAATGCCGCCTTCGACAAACACGGCGCGCTATTGCTCACGAACCATGCCTTCGCGACGATGAACCCGGCGCACTTCACCTTGCTCAGCGTGTTCGTGGACGACAAGGAGTCGCCGCTCGTGCGGCCCAACCTGCCGTAACAAGCAGCCGATGAGAGCGGCGAAGTTGTTCATTCGTTGGCTGAATCGAACAAGGGCGCGCAAGTGTTGAAGCTTGCGCGCCCTTGCGCGTTTGGTCAGCACGGCTTGTGGCCGCTGTAGACGGCGTGCCCGGCCTTGAGCCAGTGCACATCAACGTCCGTGAAGCCGGCGGCGGTGAGCCATTGCAGTTGATCAAGTAGGCGCGAGGGCTTGTCCAACGGATCGGGATGACGGTAGAGATTCCAGCCGTCGCGCGTGAAGAAATCGAACGCGGCCTCGTTGCCGTCAAGTTCAAGCGCGCGTTGACGCACGGCATCGTCCCATGCGCGCGCCGCAACCGTCTGCCCGCGCGGATGCGCCGGCTCAAACACGTCCGCGACGACGAAGACGCCGCCGGGAGTAAGCATGTCGTACACGGCGCGGAACAGAGCCTGCTTCTCAGCGCCATCGAGATGGTGTATGGCGAGCGACGAGACGACGGCGTCGAACTGTTCGCGTTGTCCTGCGCGCCAGTCGTGCGCGGCCAGATCGAACTGTTGGGCTTCAAAGCGCGGGGCGAACGCGGCGAGGTTCTGTTGGGCGCGTTGGAGCATTTCGGGCGAGCCGTCGTAGGCCGTCACAATGGCGCGAGGAAAGCGTGTGAGCAGCGCGCGCGCAAGTAGCCCTTCGCCGCAGCAGAGTTCGAGCACGCGCCGCCGCTCGTCGCCCGCGCCAACTAGTTCGCAGATGATTGCGATCTGTTTCTCGCGTTCGGGCACGAAGTAGTTGCCGTAATCAATGAACGCCTGCGAGTCGCGCTCATCCCACGCAGGCGTGGCTTCAGGATTGTCGGCCGGCATCGGTCTCGCCCTCGCTTCGCGTCAGGTTGCCGCATCGTAGCACGAAGGTGACCACGTCGCAGTGGTGAAGTGGCGGGGAAGTTCGAACTGGCTGCCGACGGTATCGTCAGCGTAGCTTCAGGTTCGCGAGGACGCGCGCCGCAGTGCCGGAAACTGTGGCTTGACGAGCAGTGCAGGGAACTTGCCAGCCGCATACGGGGGAGCGCCCTCTCCCTTTGCAGGGCGCTCCCCGTATGCCTTATTTCTCCTCTCTAAGGCAGTCTGTGTCCGCCTTGAACTAACGCTTCCGGCCGATGCCCGTGCGCCGCCGACCTCTGAAGTCGGTGAACGAGAAGCCCGCGAACGGCTCGTTGTAGTTGAACCCATAATCGGTCAACAGGGTGACCGCCACGTCTTCGCCGCGCAGCATGGAGGCGGTATAGTCCGAACGCCAGTGCACACCAGCCCAGTCGCGCCCCAGCGCGATGTTGGAGGCGAGCTTATCCAACTCGCCGCCGACGGTCAGTTGGTTGTAGCCCGGCCCGGTGTAGGTCACGAGGTTGCCGTTGGCATCCGTCTGATAGACCGGCGTCGGAATGATCGCCTGGTCGTTGAAGAACGCTTTGAGAATGGTCGCGGCTGCGCCGGCCAGCGTCGCATGGCCGGCGATGTATGACGGGTGGACGGGCGAGCCTTCGGGATAGGCTTGCGGCAGGAAGTAGTTGCCGCCCGTCTGCTGTGCGATCAGGGGCAACGCCGTCGAGTTATTGATCACGCTGTTGATCGGATACTGCTTGATGTTCTTCAGCGTGAAGTTGACCCGCCCGCCGTACTCCTCGGGGCGCAGGCGGCGATGCACAAACCATTTCTCGTACCAGGCATGTTTGTGCGCGGCGTAGGCGACCTTGTTCAAGAGCGCCGTGATGTGCGTCGGGCCGAAGGTGACGAACCCTTCCTGTGTGCAGTTGCCGTTATAAGGGTTGTTCGGGTCGAAGGGAATACCGAGTCCGCCGCCGTCGAGGCGCGTCGCGTCCGGCACCATCAGGATGAACCACAGGGCGTTCCAGTAGGCTTGCGTGATGGCGTCAATGTGGACGTAGCTGGCGAGGTCGCGGGCATTCACGATGCGGCGGCGCAGTTGCAGCATCGCGGGCGGACTTGGCATACAGCCCTTCTGCACGAAGAACCAACTGTCCTGGTTGGTCATGTAGTTCTGCGCCGCGAGCGGTTGCAGAGTGTTGAAGATAGTCTGTGCGCCGTAAGGGATGTCGCGGATAAGGAATTGCGACAGGTACGGCCCCGTCAGGTCGCCTTTGGTGAAACCGCGGAAGATGGTGTCGCGCGTGATGTTGTTGTTCGCACCCGGAATCTGCCCCAGCGGCGTCATCGGGTAGGTGGGGAAGCCACGCGGTTGCAGCCGCGGCGTGCGCCCCGGCGGCACGACCTCGTACTGCGGCAGCCCGGCGTACCACTTGTAACGGGTATTCAAATCCGTGACGGCGGAGCCGATGGTCGAATTCGAGGAATACTGGATGAAGGGCACATCACGCGCGAGCGACATCCAATATAACTCGACCTCCTCGGCCGCATCGTCGGCGCTGGCGAAGGCGGGCGCGGCATTAGCGGCCAACTGATGCGAGTCAATGCCTTCCAGATCGTAGGCGACGCCCGACTGCGGATTGACCAGCCGACGTTGCAGGCCCGAGGCTAACGTGCCGATGGCGCTGAGGCGGGCCGTCTCTTCCTGCGGCACGTACTGCGCCTTGGCGTTGGCCGCGGCTTGTTGATCGGCGCTATTCTGCGCCTCGGTCTGCACCGGCCCGTCGTACGTGCTGGCCTGCTCAGAGGCAGAGAGTTCCGACTGCGTCGAGGCATCAGCCTCAGCCTGTGCATCGGGCACGGCGGACTCAGATGAATAATATGCTGAGTCGTAGGTAGTTGAGTCGAGTTGGAACGACCCACCGTTGCTGCTGCAAGGGACGCAGCCCAGCGGGATCGCGTTGAAATCCGCGGGGCTGGCAGTCTGCACCGCTTTGAGCAAGGCGCAGTAGGCGGCCGGATCAACTTCACCGAGGTTGTTGATCTTCGCCAACCCTTTGGTGAAGCTGCCGATGTAGTACTGATTCTGGTAGAGCACTTCGTCGCCGTTGCACGGATGCGGCGGAATGCCTTGTTGGCGCTCTAGGATGGCCGCCTCGACGCGCTTGGCCAACGAGGTATTCGCGCGTTGCGCCGGGGTCTGGATTTCGATGTCGCAGCCGGCCCCGCAACTGCTGGGCGGCACACCGCCCCCGCTGCCTGTATCATCAATCACCTGTTGCTGCGACTTGATGAGCTTCGGTATGCCGAGCACACTGGCAGCGGCGGCGGCGACCGTGACCTTGCCTAAGAAGGAGCGACGGCTGCGCGAGACATCCGCGCGCGCCACTTCGCCATTGGCTGGCGGCGCAGGGACGGAGTCGGCTTGCTTCTCACGGGTGGTAGTGGCGGGTGGTTGTTTCTTGTCGGTGGCTGGGCCGCGGGCGGCCTTGGCTGTCTTCCTCATGGTCGGCATCTCCTTCGCTGAGCAGCGTTTGGTGATGACCGCACCACGCACTATAATGCCCCTTTAGTGGAGAGGCATCGCTGTGCTAGCGCGATAGTGCGGCAGTGGATGTCTTTCTCGCCGGAGCCTCTGCCGCTGGTTCTCAAATAGCAACGGCAGAGGCTCTAGCTTTGTCTTCTCCGTCAATTAACTCACAAGTCGCTTATGGTTCGCCTCGCAAATGGCTCAAAGCGTCTGGCGGCCGGCTAAAAAGCGGCGCGAGACGTTAGGTCGTGTATGTATGCGGCAACGGCGCTGGACGATGATTGCCTTAGGCGCAAAGAAACCTTTGCCGCAGCACTGATGCGGTCGGCACGGACTGCGACCAGCTACATGATGCCAAACGTTGGGGTAACTCTCTCTGTGGGGGGGCAAAGAGATGTTTGCTGGGGCAAGGATTACACAAAGCAGCTACTGTTTTGTGTGAGCGCCATTATGTCTATGAGCGATGCGGAGGAGCACATGTCGCTCCTACAAGTCTAAACAGTAAATCTTGCTGATGAAGCGAGGCTCAGCTAACTTGAAAGCCAATTAGAGTATCACGGTTTGCATCTTGCTGCCGGGGTGTCAAGAAAATTTTTCTTTCCCCTCACATTGTTATGTTAGCAGCACAACACGTTATGCAACGGACGCTATTGATGTTGGGAGCAGTAAAAGTTTATCAGCAACAGGGGCACGTGTCGGTACTCTTAGGTACATAACCCTGCGGTGCAATGTCTGAGCCGCGCAGAGCAGGCGCGCAGGGGGCAGTCGCTTTTGGTGCGGCGAGTGGGCGATAATGCGCGCGTGCGTCCATCGCAGCGAACAGCTCCGCTCAGTTCTTTCGCGCGCCGTCTGCTGGCCGAGTGGCGGCGGCTTGACATGCCACTGCATGATGCGCGCGTCGTCGTCGCCGTCTCCGGCGGCGCGGACTCGACCGCGCTGTTGCTCGCGTGCGACGAGTTGCTAAAAGCGCGGCGGCTCGGGTTGGCGCTCGTGGTCGCGCATCTCGATCACAACTTGCGCGGCGCGGCGAGCGCGGCCGACGCGGCGTGGGTCGCAGAGTTGGCGCGCGAGCTTGGGCATGAGCCGGTCGTCTCGCGTGCAGACGTGGCCGCTGCGGCGCGTGCGGCGGCCGACAATCTGGAACAGGCGGCCCGGCGTGCGCGCTACGAGTTTCTGGCGCGTGCGGCACGCGTTGCGGGCGCAGTCCTCGTGCTGACGGCGCACACGTTGGAAGATCAGGCGGAGACTCTGCTGCTCGCGCTCGTGCGTGGGAGCGGCGCGGAAGGATTGGGCGGGATGCGCGCCGCGCGTGCGCTCGATGAAGCGCAGCCGCGTGTGCTGTTGGTGCGACCGCTGCTCGGCTGGGCGCGGCGCGCGGAGACGGCTCGCTATTGTCAGGCGCGCGGCATCGCGGTGCGCGCCGACGCAATGAACGAGGACGAGCGTTTCGCGCGCGTGCGTGTGCGCCGTCGGCTGCTGCCGTTGCTGGAAGAATTGAACCCGCGCGTGGTCGCGGCGCTGGCGCGCACGGCCGACTTGTTGCGCGCCGACGCCCATGCGCTCGGAGCGCAGGCCGCACGGTTGTTACACACGGCGCGCGCGGACGCGAACGAAGAACAGGCGCGTGCAGAGGGCGACGCGGCCGGTGTTCCGACGGCTTGGCCTTTGCGCGTGGACGTACTGCGCGGCGCGGACGAGGCTGTGCGGCGGCGCGCGCTCAGGCTGTGGCTCAAGGCGGGGCGGGGAAGTCTCAGGCGACTGACGCAGGCGCACATGCGCGGCGTCGAGCGTCTGCTCGTGGGCGCGCGCGGGGGGCGCGTCGCAGAGTTGCCGGGCGGCGCGACGGTCGAACGCAGACGCGGGTTGCTCTTGTTTCATCCCGCCTGCGCCGGGCAAAAGAGTTGAAAAAGGCCCGCATGGCCTTTAAGATGAAACTCGGCATGAGCCGCCCACGTAATGCCGGGGCGGTTTTTCACTTATCGGGTTGGCCCCAGACGAACGGAGTGCTTGATGGACGGACGAGTGGTAGAGCTATTCAGCGCGGCGCAAATCGCCGAGCGCGTCAGCGCCCTCGCCGCCGACATCACGCGCACTTACGGCGATAATGCGCCGACCGTGCTCGGCACGCTCGAAGACGGCTTCATCTTTCTCGCAGACCTCCTGCGCCAACTCCCGCTCAACTTACACACAGGTTTCCTGCGCTACGATCACCGCTCGCTCGGCGGCGTGCAGGATTTGCAGTTCAGCACGCAAACTGAACTCAACGGGCGCGACGTATTGCTCGTCGAAGGTGTGTTGGAGACGGGTGTGCCGCAAGAGTACGTAATGCGGCAACTCGCGGGGCGCGGCGCGCGTAGTATCAAACTCTGCGTGCTGCTCGATAAGCCCGACCGGCGCAGGGTTGAGTTGACGCCCGACTGGCGGGCGTTTGAGACGCAAGAGGATTACGTTGTCGGCTACGGGCTGGGGTTGAACGGGCGTTGGCGCAATCTGCCGTTTCTGGGGCGCGCAGGCGGTTAAAGTCGGCAATGATTTGCCACATTTTCGCTGTTGACGAATGAAGGGATAAGGCACAACTTAGCGTAGCGCGCGGGCATCTTAGAAAGCAGTGCTGAGTGCCGAGTCCTAAGTGCTGAGTGAAAGACGGCTGTTTTTATCTCAGCACTCAGGACTCGGCACTCAGCACTACTGAAAGACGCCAAGATCGGTTATCATCGGCGTTGGAGGCGAGAAAAGATTTTGAGTTCCACAGTCAGACAGATCATCTTCTGGGTGCTGATCCTGCTCGGCGCGGTGCTGCTCTACAAGGCGTTCGCTAACAGTCAAGGTGGCAACCCGGCGGCCGTCGACGTAGGCCAACTGATCGCCAAGATTCAGAACAACGAGATCGCCAAGCTGACGGTCAAGCAGAGCGAGGCCATCGCCATTGGCAAGAATGGCAGCCAGTACAAGGCCGAGTTGTCGAATACGACCTTCCAGAGCAAGCTGATGGAAGCGGCGACGGCTATTGATGCCACGACCAATAAAACGAAGGTCGAAAAGGTCGAAGACCTATCGAGTAGCAACAGTATTCTCTGGTCGCTGCTCGCTTGGTGGGCCCCGCTGCTGCTGCTGCTCGGCTTCTGGATTTTCATGATGCGGCAGATGCAGGCGGGCGGCAACAAGGCGCTCTCGTTTGGCAAGTCGCGCGCGAAGCTGTTGAACAATCAGCAGAAGCGCGTCACGTTCAAGGACGTGGCGGGCGTCGAAGAAGCGAAAGAAGAGCTGCAAGAGATCATCGAGTTCCTGAAAGAGCCGCAGAAGTTTCAAAAACTAGGCGGGCGCATTCCGAAAGGCGTCTTGATGATGGGGCCTCCGGGGACGGGCAAGACCCTCTTGGCGCGCGCCGTCGCGGGCGAAGCGAACGTACCGTTCTTCTCGATTTCGGGTTCGGACTTCGTCGAGATGTTCGTCGGCGTCGGCGCATCGCGCGTGCGCGACCTGTTCGAGCAGGGCAAGAAGAATGCGCCGTGCATCATCTTCATTGATGAGATTGACGCGGTTGGTCGTCATCGCGGCGCAGGGCTTGGCGGCGGGCACGACGAACGCGAACAGACCTTGAATCAGCTACTCGTCGAGATGGACGGCTTTGAGTCGAACGACGGCGTGATCCTGATGGCTTCGACCAATCGCCCCGATGTGCTCGATCCGGCATTGCTTAGGCCCGGTCGGTTTGATCGGCGCGTGGTTGTCTCGCGCCCCGATGTGCGCGGGCGCGAAGGCATCTTGAAAGTCCACACGCGCAAGATTCCGCTCGGCGAAGACGTGAACATCTCGGTCATCGCGCGCGGCACGCCGGGCTTTACGGGCGCAGATCTCGCGAACCTCGTCAACGAAGCGGCCTTGAACGCGGCGCGCTACAACAAGAAGATCGTGATGATGACCGACTTCGAGTTGGCGAAAGATAAAGTGCTCATGGGCGCGGAACGCAAGAGCATGGTCATCACCAACGAAGAGAAGCGCGTCACCGCGTATCACGAAGCGGGGCACACGCTTGTCGGTTTGAAAGTTCCGAACGCCGATCCCGTGCACAAGGTCACGATCATCCCGCGCGGGATGGCCTTAGGCGTGACGCAGCAACTGCCCGAAGGCGACCGGCACAACTTCTCGCAAGAGTATCTGCTCGGTCAGATCGCCATCCTGATGGGCGGGCGCATCGCCGAAGAGACGTTCCTAGGGAGCATCACGACCGGCGCGTCGAACGACATTGAGCGTGCGACTGAACTAGCGCGCGCGATGGTCTGCGAGTACGGCATGTCGAATCTGGGGCCGCTCACTTTCGGCAAGAAGGAAGAGCAAATCTTCTTGGGGCGCGAGATCGCGCAGCATCGCGACTTTTCGGAAGACACCGCGATCAAGATCGATCAGGAAGTGAAGCAGATCATCCAAGCGCAGTACGACCGCGCGCAGAGCATCATCAAGGAGAATCGTGACACGATGGTGCGCCTCGCGGAGTCGCTGCTTGAGCGCGAGACGCTCGACGGCGTGCAGATTCGCCGCATCGTCGCCGGTCTCTCCGTGGACGACGACCAGCCGCCCGCCTCGAAGGACGACGGCGAGCGCCCGCAGTTGAAAGAACCTTCGACTAGCCCGCTCAAGCCGATCCTGCCGCCCATCACGGGGCCGGCGACGGCGTAGAGGCGCAAGCATAGTTGGTTGCGGAAAGGGAAGGGGTTAGACCTCTTCCCTTTTTGTTTCACGCCCCGACGCCTGCGTGCACGGGCAGAAACCGCCTTGTGACTGCCGCGCGTAAAGTAGCTGCAAGCAGGTTGACATCCATGCCCATTGGAATTTACCTTGTGACGCACCGCTTCGTGCCCGCGAGTGAATTCACTTTGCGACCGGCATAGTTCACATGCAGTACAGGCTCACCGCTTGTCGTCCTACGCTCATTGTTTTTCACGCCGAGGTTTTAAGATGAGAACAAAATCCCTGCTCCCTCTGCTCGTCGCCGTGCTCCTATGCGCGGCCGTATTGTCGCCCGTCGCGCTGATGCAGCAGCGCGGGTTGACGACGGGCGCAGTTCCCACCACAAGCGCGGGTCGTTATTACGCGCTGGTCATCGGCAACAACGCCTACACCGCGCTGCCCAAGTTGAAGACCGCCGAGACGGACGCGCGCGAGATTGAGCGACTGCTAAAAGATTCATACGGCTTCCAGACCAAGCTGTTAGTGAACGCCACGCGCGCGCAGATCGTTTCGGCGCTCTCAACTTACCGGCGCGAGTTGCCGCCGGATGCGAACCTGCTCATTTACTATGCTGGGCACGGTTACAACGACAAGGCGACGGAGAAGACGTATTGGCTGCCGGTTGACGCCGAACGCGACGATAGCGCGAACTGGATCATCGCTGACGAGATCACCTCCGGCATCCGTGCGATCCCGGCGCAGCATGTGCTCGTCGTTTCTGATAGTTGTTATTCGGGCACACTCACGCGCGGCTTGGGCGAGATGCTGCCGCGCCCGACCGAGCGCGAGCAGTTCTTACAACGCATGGCGGCCGGGCACTCGCGCACGCTGATGGCCTCAGGCGGCGACGAGCCGGTGGCGGATAGCGGTGGCAGCGGTCATTCCGTCTTTGCCGACGCACTCCTGCGCGGCTTGCGTGAGATGGACAAGGGGCAGTTCACGGCCGCCGAACTGTTCCGCAACTACGTCGAAGAATCGGTCGCGGGACGCGCGCAGCAGACGCCGGAGTACAACCCCTTGCGGAATTCGGGTCATGAAAGTGGCGACTTCATCTTCGTCAAAGTAAAGGTGGGCGATAAAGCCGTCGAGGTGACGGTCAAAGCGCCGGCCACCGTGACGGTCGATCCGGCCGCCTTCGAGTTGGAATACTGGAACGCGATCAAGGACAGCAGCGACCCGGAGGAGTATCGCGGCTATCTGGCGAAATATCCGAACGGCCAATTCGCCGACATCGCCCGCCGACGCGCGGCCGGCGGGCGCGGCGGCAACGGCACGGCCGGCAACCCGGCGGGCGTTAACTTAGACGACTTCACCGGGACGTATCGCATGATCGAGCCGGTCAAAAACGACATCGAGATCACGCGCGACCAATTTGGTCTGTCCTACCAAGTGGTCGGGCAGGACGGCAAACCAAGAATGCTCCCCACCTCCGCCAGTAGCTTCCAGCTTCAGGGCACTACGATGAAGCTCACCTTCAGCCGAGATGCACAAGGGCGCGTGACACAGTTCACACTGGATCAAGCTGGACAACAAGGCATCGCGCGCAAACTATCGCCTGAGCCGAGTCCCACGCCCGCAAGTCCCGCGCCAACGCCCGCCAACGCCACAAGCACGTTGAAACCGCCGATTGCAAAAACGGGCTTAGTCAAGGCACTTGAAATAAACGGTTTATCCACCGCTGAATTGGTCGAGCAGATCGAGCTACGCGGGGTTAACTTTGAGTTGACGCCCGACATCGAACAGGAACTCCGGCGTGCGGGCGCGCAGGATGCCGTCATCGCTGCCGTGCGCCGTAGCTATCGTAAAAAATGAACACAGCGAGTTGTCTGGCAGCATCCACTCTCATCGGCGGCTTACGTGTCATCGCGGTCGAGCAGACATAGCCTTTGCGCTCTTGACTAGCCCGCGAAGGCGAAGAATAAAAGGCGAGCGCGAAGGAGCAGCTTCGCTTTCGCCTTTCCTGTTTTTCTGCTAAGAAACTCGCATGATCGTTGCTCTGACGAGAGAGCCTGCGCGCGACATGAGCGCGTGTGAGCTAACGTACCTCGGTCGGCAGCAGGTTGATGCCGTGCGCGCCGCCGAACAGCATCGCGGTTATCGGCGGGCGCTCGCAGACTGCGGCGCGCGGGTGGTCACGCTCCCAGCGCTTGACGAGTTGCCGGACAGCGTCTTCGTCGAAGACACGGCCATCGTGTTGGACGAGTTGGCCGTGCTCACGTCGCCGGGCGTCGCATCAAGGCAACCGGAGTTGCAAGCCAACGCGCCTGAGATCGCGCGTCTGCGCCCCGTCGCGCAGATTGAGCCGCCCGCGACTATCGAGGGCGGCGACGTGCTGCGCGTCGGGCGCAAGATTTACGTCGGTCTGTCGCCACGCACGAACCTTGCGGGCGTGGCGGCGCTCAGCGCACTGATTACACCGCACGGCTACGAGGTATACACGGTCGCATTGCGCGGCTGCCTGCATCTGAAGTCGGGCTGCACGGCCATTGGCGACGAGACGATACTGGCGAATCCAGACTGGATTAATGCAAGCGTCTTTCGCAATTATGAAGTCGTCGGCGTGGACGGCGACGAGCCGTGGGCAGCGAACACTCTGCGCGTGGGCGCGACGGTTTGCGTGGGTGCGGCCTTTCCGCGCACAGCGGACATGCTCGCAAGGCGCGGCTACGACGTGCGCGCGGTTGACGTGTCGGAGTTCGCTAAGGCCGAGGGCGGGCTGACCTGTATGAGCCTGCTCTTTCAGCAGCCTTGACTGCGCGCGAGAAGACAGATAGCGACGAACAATGGAGACACGCGGCTGGAAAATCGCACGGCGCACGCTCCCGCTTGGCGCGCGCACGCTCGTCATGGGCGTGTTGAACGTGACGCCCGATAGCTTCAGCGACGGCGGGCGATACTTCGCGCCGAAGCACGCCATCGAGCAGGGCGAACGAATGCTCGCGGAGGGCGCGGACATCATCGACATCGGCGGTGAATCGACGCGACCGGGCAGCGAACCCGTCTCTGTTGAGGAAGAGTTGCGCCGCGTCCTGCCCATCATCGAACGGTTAATCAAACTGCCGAACGCGATCATCTCGATTGATACAACCAAATCCGAAGTCGCGCATGAAGCGTTGCGCGCGGGCGCTGAGATTGTCAACGACATCTCCGCTTTACGTTTCGACTTTCACATCGCGGACGAAGCGGCGCGCGCGGATGCGGGGCTTGTCCTGATGCACTCGCGTGGCACGCCCGCGACGATGCAGCGGTTGCCGCCCGTGCCCGATATTTTCGCGGACGTGACCGCGAGCCTGCGCCGCAGTCTCACGATGGCCGAGCGGCGCGGCGTGGCGCGCGCGGCAATCGTGCTCGACCCCGGCATCGGCTTTGGTAAGACGGCCGCGCAGAACGTCGAGTTGATCGCGCGCTTCGATCAACTCGTGCGTGAGTTTCCTGATCTGCCGTGGCTCGTCGGCACGTCGCGCAAGTCCTTCATCGGGCGCTTGCTCGCCGACGCGCCGGCGGATGAACGCCTGCATGGGACGATGGCGAGCGTCACGGCCGTCGTCCTGAAGGGCGCGAGCATCGTCCGCGTCCACGATGTGCGGGCCGCCGTCGAGACTACGCGCGTGGCGGACGCGATCAAACGGGCGTTGGGTTCGTCATGAAGACTCGACGGGTCGTTTGACATGCAGATTCTTGAGGTCGTATCGTGCCGCAGCCTATCAATAGTCAAACTGTCGGACGAGGTTTGAGCGAAGCATGAAGATTGGTCGCAATATCTGGCGCGCAACAGCCCTCGCAATAATGCTCGCCTGCTCGTCGGGCTTTACCGAATGCTACAAGCCCGTGACGCATAGTGGACTGCCGGAGTACATCCACACGGTCGCCGTGCCGGCGTTTGAGAATCAAGCACTGCGCTACAAGATCGAGACGCGATTTACCGAGGCCGTCTCGAACGAGATCATACGGCGTGGGCGCGGCTTGCGCGTGCAGAGCGACCGGCAGGGCGCGGACGCGGTGGTGGACGGCGTCATCAAAAGCTTCTCTTTCTCCGGCGTGCTCTTGGACGAGCGCGGGCGTTCGCGCGTCTTCGAGGTAACGATTGTGGGTGCGGTCACGGTGCGCGATCAGGTGCAGAACCGCGTGCTCTACGACAATCAGAACTACGTCTATCGCGGCGAGTATGAATTCGCCAACGACCCGCGCACCTTCTTCAACGAGGAAGACCCGGCCGTGCAACGCCTCGCGCGCAGCTTCGCCGAGAGTCTCGTCTCCACGCTCGTCAACGGCTTCGGCGTCAATCAGACCAAATGAGCACCCTCACGCGCGAAGAGCTAAAGCGGCAACTGAAACAGCACCAGCTTGCGCCGCTCTATCTGCTCCACGGCGCGGAAGAATATTTGCGCGAACAGGCGGCGCGCGCCATCACGGAGGCGGCACTGAAGGACGCGCCTCTGCGCGAGTTCAACGAAGCCAGCTTCAGTCTCGCGCAGGTGGATGTGCAGCAAGCACTCGCCGCCGCCGAGCAACTGCCGATGATGTCGGCGCAACGCGTCGTGCGCATCACGGATTTCGCGCGGTTGAAAGAGGCAGACGAGGGCGCGCTCTTGCGCTATCTCGCGCGCCCAGTCGAGACCTCCGTCGTCATCTTCGTTGCGGATGATCTGGACAAGCGGCGCAAGCTGTCAAAGACGCTCTTGGACGCGTGCGCGAGCGTCGAGTTCGCTGCGCTCACAGACAACGAGTTGGCGGTGTGGGCGCGCGATCACTTGAAGCGTTTAAAGGCCGAAAGCGACGAGCGGACGCTGCGGCAGATTATCGCCTTGGTCGGCCCCAGCGTGCGCCGGCTGGCAAACGAGTTGGACAAACTAGCGACCGCCGCGCTGCCCGCCGGCTACATCACGATGGAGATGGTGGACGCGCTCGTGGGGCGCTCGCGCGAGTTGTCGAACTTCGAGTTGACCGATCATCTGATCGCGCGTGATCGCCGCCGCGCGCTCTCGACCTTGCGACGACTCTTAGACGACGGCGCGGAGCCGGTCATGCTCATCGGTCTCATCGCCAGCAACTATCACCGGCTCGCGCTCGCCAAAGAACTGATGGCGCAGAGCCGGCCGAAAGAAGAGGTCTTCCGCCTCGTCAACATGCCCTACAGCAAGCGCGAAGATTTCCTCGCCACCGCCCGCCGCACCGACACCTTCGACCTCGCCCAACGCCTCGCGCGCATCGCCGCCGCTGATCTGGCCATTAAAACCTCGCTCGGCGGGGGCGGCAGCAAAGGCTCGCAACTCCAACTTGAAATGCTCGTCTGCGAATTGGCAGATTAGCCTCTCGATTTAGAATTCCAACGGTCGCAAATCAGGCTCAACCCAATCCGTCTGTGCTGCATTTGTCAGCACAAGTTCACGGCTATAATGTGCGAACAACAGTTGCGAGTTCCCACAGCGCGCGAGCAGTTCGTTAGCCACTTCGGGCAGCGGCCGGTCTGCGCCCGCGTGGTCGAGAAAGTGGCGCACGAACTTGAGCCAGAACAGCGTGATTGTCTCGTTGTACTTCTGCGGATCGACGCCGTGATGCGCGATGAAGCGTTGTAGGTTGCGCCGCATCTGTGTGATCGCTTCCGCCAGCGGCGCGTGCGCGACGTACCAGAGCGCGACCGTCAAATGCAAGCCATGACTAAAATCCGCCGGCGCGATGGTGCAAGTTTCAAAGCCGCGCACGACGGCTTCAAGCGCGGCACGGTCACGATAATGCATCGGGGCTATCGGGTTGTGCGACATCTCCGTCTCTCCTTATACGCGCTGGCGGCCCGCCGAGTCTCGCGCGTCGGCCGGCAGGTTGCAAGCAAAAAAGTAGTGGGGCGGATCGCATTAACGCGATCCGCCCCACTACCTGAAAAGTTATCTGTCCGCTTGGTTACTTCGCCGTGCCCGCCTGATTGACGCGGGCCGTCAGCCGCGACTTGTAGCGCGCGGCGGCGTTCTTGTGCAACACGCCCTTCTGCACGGACTTGTCTATGACCGACACAGTCTGCGCCAACATCTCTTGCAGCGTGCCAGCGTCGCCGCCCGCGAGCGTCGCGCGCAGCTTCTTGATCTGCGAGCGCATCCGTGTGCGATTGCTGCGGTTAATGTCGCGCCGGTTCTCGTTCTGGCGCATGCGCTTCTCGGCTGATTTATGATTCGGCATTACCTGTCTCCGTCAAAAGCTATCTTTAACGTCCATCATTTCGGCGCGCCGCCGCCATAGACAACAAAATCGGCGGTCACGCAAAGGGCAAAGTATAGGGGGCACATACGCGAGTGTCAAGGCGGGGGCTGGCGGTCAGCGTAGCGCGCTTAAACGTTAACCCGGTGTTTGTCAGTTCAACTTTACACCTCTTCGTTGACACAGGCCACGACGTGTAGTAGCGTTTTGCCTGACCCATGAGCAATGACAATTCTCACCGGCGAAGCCCCGCGCCCAGTGACCCGCAACCTGCCCCGCGACAAGGAGTAATAGCCTGCCGTTGAAGAAAATCGAACTACCGCCCAGAGGAATCGAGACGCTCTTTGGCGTCCACGATCAGAACATCAAATATCTGGAGTCGCTCTTGGACGTGCGCATCAACGCGCGCGGACAAGACCTGAGCGTGGATGGCGACCCGCGCGACGTGGCCACGGTCGAGCGCATTCTCGAAGACTTCGCCGAACTGTTCACCGAAGGCAAGACCTTCACCGACCGCGAACTCCGCGAAGCCTTCGCCCAGATCGCCGAAGACCGTGCTTACAGCCTGCGCGACTATTTCACCAAAGCGCGCTTCAACCCCGCCGGCAAAAAACAGGTCGCGCCCAAGTCGGCCAACCAACGCCGCTACATCGAAGCGATCCAAAATCAAGATGTTGTCTTCGGCATAGGCGTCGCTGGCACGGGGAAAACTTATTTGGCTGTGGCAATGGCCGTGCAGGCGTTAATGCAGAAGCAGGTCAATCGCATCGTGCTGGCCCGCCCGGCAGTCGAGGCGGGCGAGAAACTCGGCTTCCTGCCCGGCGACTTGCAAGACAAGGTCGATCCCTACTTGCGCCCACTTTACGACGCGCTGTTTGATCTCATCGACGCCGAGCGCGTCACAAAGCTCTTGGAGAAGCGCATCATCGAAGTCGCCCCGCTGGCCTTCATGCGTGGGCGCGCGCAACCGTTACACAGTCGTATCTTGACGCCGACCGGCTGGCGCACGATGGGTAGTCTCAAGCGCGGCGATGATGTTATCGGCTCTGACGGGCATCCTGTCCGCGTTACAGGTGTGTTCCCGCAAGGGCCAAAGATGGTTTATCGCCTGATGATGACCGACGGCTCAAGCACGCTGGCCTGCGCCGAACATCTCTGGGCAGTACACACGATGGAGGATAAGCGTCGGCCCAAGGCGCGGCGCATTTTGACCACGCAAGAGATGCTCGGCAATTATCGCCGGCATCATCAATACCGTTACGAACTGCCGTTACTGTCGGCTCCGGTGCAGTGGGCTTATCGCGCAACTACGCTCGAACCGTATTCGCTGGGTCTTCTGCTCGGCGATGGTTGCATTACCGATAAAACCTCGCCCACGTTTGCCACTGCCGACGTTGAATTGGTTTCGTCATTAGAACTCGCGCTCGGCGACATGAACCTTTCGTTCCGGCGCAAATCTGCCGTCGATTACGTCATCACCAACCCGGCGGCGGGGCGCGGCGGCCTCATTGTGCGTAACCCGCTCACGCAAGCCTTACGCGGCTTGAACTTGGCCGGCACATATTCGGCGACCAAGTTCGTGCCAGAAGTTTATCTTTACAACAGCGCAGAAGTGCGCCTTGCCGTCTTGCAGGGACTATTAGACACAGACGGCGGGCCGGTGGTTCAAGCGGGGCGCACTTGCCGCATTCAATACACAACCACGTCGGCGCGCCTCAGAGACGATGTCGTCTTCTTAGTTCGTTCGCTCGGTGGCGTAGCTTACTGGCGCAGGCGCAAGGCTGAGGGGCGTAAGCCCGGCTTTGCGCGTGGCCGAGAGATCGGCTATCGCAACGATGCTTTTGTGATGGACATTCGCTTGCCAGAAGGGCTTGAGCCTTTCCGTCTGAAGCGAAAGGCCGACATTTACCACACATACGGCGGCGGTCGGCCGATGCGCTTTATCAAACACATCGAGCCTGTCGGCGTACAGGAGACCCAATGCATCAGCGTCGCTGCGGCTAATGCGCTGTACGTGACCGACGAGTTTATCCTGACGCACAACACGCTCGCGGATGCTTTTATCATCCTCGACGAAGCGCAGAACACGACGAGCGAGCAGATGAAGATGTTTCTGACGCGCATCGGCTTTGGCTCGAAGGCCGTCATCACCGGCGACAAGACGCAGATCGATCTGCCACAGGGTCGCCGCAGCGGTCTCATCGAAGCCGAACGCGTGCTCGCCGGCATCGAAGGCATCGAGTTCGTCTACTTCACCGACAAAGACGTGGTGCGTCATCGCCTCGTCCAGATGATCATCCGCGCTTACGAAGAGCACACCAGCAAGAGTAATCTTTGATATGCCAATCGAAACGATGCTTCCACTTGCAGGCGCATGGCTCTGGAGCAATTACGGAAAGAGCCTTGTCGGTAAGCTCTTCGATGCCGGCAAGGAAAAATGGGATGAGGGCAAATGGGAAACAGCCGCCAAAGCTTATTGTGGGAAAATCATTAGGCTGTACGGCACGATGCAGATCATGGGCATGGCCGAACCTGTGCCGCTCGACGACATCTTCACGGAGGCTTACATGCTGGATAAGCCTACTGCCTTTGGTCGGTTCGACATTGAACGCTTGAAACAGTTGTCCGCAGACCCGGACGCGCCGCCGCCAAACGCGGAACGCATCAACGGCCTGAGATTGGTCAAGGAAAAGGGCAACCTCTTTATCTTGGGCAAGCCCGGCGCGGGCAAGACGACCTTCCTCAAATACATCGCGCTCAAAGCCGCCGAGCAATTGATTGATAAAGTCCCCGTCTTCATCTCGCTCAAACAGTGGGCCGACTCCGGTGCGGAGTTGATGCCCTTCATCGCGGAGCGTTTCGACATCTGCGACTTTCCCGCCGCACAGCCGTTCGTTGAAGAATTATTGAAATCGGGCAACGCGATTGTGCTGTTCGACGGCCTTGATGAAGTCAATCAAGAGAGCGGGCAGCGCGACAAGCAGACGCGCGTGATGAACAACTTCGTCGAGAAGTACGACCGGACGCAATGCCTTATCACATGCCGCCTCGCCGCGAGCGACTATTCCTTCAAGCCTTTCACTTATGTAGAAGTCGCCGACTTCACAAAGGGGCAGATCGAGAAGTTCGTCGGCAACTGGTTTCGTAATCAGGAAGGAGAGAAGGACGAAGAGACCTGCAAGAATTTCTTGGCAGAGTTTGCGAGAGACGATAACAAGGGGCTCCGCGATCTAGCACGCACGCCGTTACTACTGACGTTGTTATGTCTGGCTTTCAACGAGACGCTGACCTTTCCGCAGCGACGAGTCGAGATTTATGAAGAAGCATTGGACGCATTGTTAAAGAAATGGGACTCGTCGCGCCGGATTAAGCGCGACGAAGTTTATCGCAAGCTGTCGCTGGGTCATAAAGAGAACATGCTGGCGCGCATCGCAGCGGAGACGTTTGAAAAGAACGAATACTTCATCCCGCAGGCAGAACTGGAAAGATACATCACTGATTACGTCAAGAACGTCCCGCCGCACGATACGAACGAAGCGACCGATGGAGAAGCGATCCTCAAAGCGATTGAAGCCCAACATGGCATCTTCGTCGAGCGCGCCCACAAGGTCTATTCCTTTTCGCACCTTACTTTCCAGGAGTATTTTACGGCAAAGTACATTGTTGATAATGCAGCAAAGAGTACATTAACGAATCTGGTTAGGGAGCATTGCGCGGATAGACGTTGGCGTGAAGTGTTCTTGCTGACAACAAGCCTATTGCCAGATGCCAGCCGATTTATGATGAACTTCCGGCGCAATGTTGATGAGTTTCTTGGAAGCGATAAAAAGCTGCGTGCCTTGTTGGCATGGGTAAATAAAAAATCGGCTTCGGTTCAAGCTGAAGCTTGGTTAACGCGACCAAGTTACCTGTTTATCGAACTTTACTATGAAAGCGGGGGGAGCGGCCTCGAACCTATTCTTGAGCCTGTCTTCGCCCCGGACTTTATCCCTGATTTCGCCCTCGACCTTGACCTCGCCGTTGTCAATTACTACGGTAGTACCATTGACTTTGACCGCGCCTGTGCCCGCGCCCGCGATTTAGGATTAAATGATTTTGCAAAAGAATTAACTACCCTCTTGATACCAACTGACAAGGCCGCTGTAGCGAGGTCGCAGGGGTTTTCAGATAAACTGCGAGCCTTGATGATAAAGCATAGGGATATTGGGCATGAGTGGAATTTAACAGAAACACAAACAGCTCGGTTGACCGATTATCTCAGCGCCACGCGCTTGCTGAAAGATTGTCTTGAGTTGGCTTTTATGCCGCCCGATGAAAAGAAGGCAATGCTGAACAGTCTGTATTCGCCTCCTGCTCAAGTTATTAGAGGCAAAATAATTAAAGCAAAATAATTAAGGCGGATGATGATTGAAGTTATTAACCGCAAGCGCAAGCTGCTGGTGGATTGCGAGCGTTGGCAGACGTTTGCCGCGAAGGCTCTGAAAGTTATACCTGCTAATGGCGCGGGCGTGACCGTCGCGTTTGTCTCAGACCGTGCAATGCGCGAACTCAACCGGCGTTGGCGCGGCAAGCGTGGAACGACGGATGTGTTGTCGTTTCCGGCGGGGCAGGATGAGTTTGAGCGGCGGGCGGGCGCGACGTTGGGGGATGTGGTGATCTCGGTGGAGCGGGCGGCGCGGCAGGCGGCGGAGCATGGGTTGACGTTGGATGAAGAGATTGCGCAGTTGATTCTACATGGCTTGCTCCACCTGTGCGGGTATGATCATGAGACGGATGACGGCGAGATGAGCGCGCTTGAACTGCGCCTGCGGCGGCGTCTTGGAATATAATGGCTGGTGAATAGTCAATCATAAATCGGGAATAGAAGGAACAGACTTTCTCTATTCACGATTGACGATTCACGATTAACGTTTCTTATGCAGATAGAAATCGGCATCACGTTTCTGTTGCTCGTCGCGCTGACGTTTATGGCGATGATTGACATGGCGTTCGCCGAGTTGAGCGATGTGGGGTTGCGGCGCATGATCGCGGAGGGGGAAGAGCGTCCGACCGTAGCGACCACGTTTCTCGGCGAGATTTTAGAGAACCGCTCGCGTTTTCGCTTTACGTTGACCGTTGCGATCCAAATCCTGTTGGTCGCCATCTCCGTCCTCATCACCTCGCTCACTTACGAATGGCTCTGGGCGCACGGCTGGTTCTCGCACGCGCGCTTCCTCGTCATGGCGGCCGTCGCGGGTCTCGCCGTCGCGGGGCTGTTCCGGCAATTGATTCCGCGGCTCATCGCGTCGCGTAGCCCGGAGGGCACGCTCAGGCGTTTGCTGCCTTTGCTGCGCCCGGTCTATCGCCCGCTGTCGCTGCTCGCGTTTACGTGGCACAAGTCGTTTGACCGCCCGCGTCGCGTCGCGGAGCAGCAGACGGAGAGCGGCACGCCGGAAGAGGATGAGGAGACGAGCAACGAGGACATACAGGCGCTCATCGACGTGGCCGAGGATGAGGGCATCATCGAAGAAGAAGAGGGCGAGCTGATCCATTCGATCATCGAGTTCGGCGACACGCGCGTCAACGAGGTGATGACGCCGCGCACGGAGATCATCGCGCTCCCGCACACGGCGACGGTGCAAGAGGCGCGCGACCTCGTGGTCGAATCGAAGTATTCGCGGCTGCCCGTCTATCGCGAGCAGATCGACAACATCGAAGGCATCATCTACGTGCGCGACCTGCTGCAATGCTGGTGCGATGGGCGCGAGCGCGAGGAGATCAAGGCGCTGCTGCGCCCCGCTTATTTCGTGCCCACGACGAAGCAGGTCGATGAGTTGCTTGAGGAGATGCAAAAATCGCACGTGCAACTCGCGATGGTGATCGACGAGTACGGCGGCGTGGCGGGCCTCGTGACGGTCGAAGACATACTCGAAGAGATCGTCGGCGAGATCGAGGACGAGGACACGGGCCAAGACGAGGTGGTCGAGATCGTCGAAGGCGACGGCGGCTATTATGAAGTACTCGGCTCGACTGAAGTGGACAAGATCGAGCGGCTGTTCGATTTCGAGATCGAGGACGACGACGTGACGACCATCGCCGGTCTCGTCGTCAACGAACTTGGGCACGTCCCGCGCGCCGGCACGCGCTTGCACGTGCACGGTCTCGACGTGGAAGTGCTCGAAGCCGACGAGCGCAAGATCGGTCGTCTGCGCCTGCGCCGCGCGGGCGAGAAAACAGGCATGGAAGATAAAGACGACAATGTAACGGCCGCACGGAGGGCTACATGAATACTTTCAGAATAGTTGTGGGCATTGTCTCGCTCATCTACGCTTTTGTTATCTTGCTCCGCGGGGAGTGGTTGGGCTTCGTGCAGTTTAGCGCGATGGGCTGGTCTTTGCTGCTCGATCCGACGAAGCCAAGCACGGCGAAGCTGCGCGCGCGTCTAATGTTGGTAGCGCTCGTGTGCGCGTTGTTGCGTTATCTCATTTAGCCAGGGGAGAGCATGGCGAAAAAGCGGAGCAAGTTCCTGTCAGGGCGACGGATTGATCCGAAAGCGATCACGGGCGCGGAGGCGATTGCGGATTTAATCGACGAGACGTTTCTCGCATACAACGCGGGGCGGCTGCGCGAGGCGTGCCAGTTGTTCACGCAGAAGATGCTTGAGCCGGATGTGACGGTGGGCTTGTCGATCACGGGCGCGCTTACACCGGCCGGGCTTGGCATCTCCGCTTTGATTCCGCTCATGCGCGCGGGCTTCATCGATTGGATCATCACGACCGGCGCGAACCTCTATCACGACACACACTTCGGCATCGGTCTCGCGCTCCATCAGGGCAGCGCACAAATCTCCGACATCGTGCTGCGCGAGGAAGAGGTCGTGCGCATCTACGACATCTTCTTCGACTATTCGGTGCTCCTCGACACAGACGCTTTCTTCCGGCAGATCATCGCCGCGCCTGAGTTTCAGCGCCCGATGTCTACAGCCGAGTTTCACAATCTGTGCGGCAAGTATGTGCGCGCGCGTGAACGCCAGTTGGGATTGGAATACAAATCGCTCATCGCGGCGGCTTATGAGTTCGGCGTGCCGCTCTACACGTCCAGCCCCGGCGATTCGTCCATCGGCATGAACGTCGCGGCGAAGGCGCTGCAAGGAAACCTTCTCGCTTTCGATCCGTCGCTCGACGTGAACGAGACCGCGTCAATTGTCCTCGCCGCCAAGCGCGGCGCGATTCACGGGCGCGGCGACAAGGGGCAGAAGCACGGCGGCAAGTCGGCAGTCTTCATTCTCGGCGGCGGCTCGCCCAAAAACTTCATGCTGCAAACCGAGCCGCAGATACAGGAAGTGCTCGGCATAGACGAGCGCGGGCACGACTACTTTTTGCAGGTGACGGATGCCCGGCCGGACACAGGCGGACTTTCAGGCGCAACGCCGGGCGAGGCAGTCTCTTGGGGCAAGGTCGATCCAGACCGCTTGCCGGACGCCGTCGTATGCTATGTTGATTCGACCATCGCGCTGCCGCTCATCACGGCTTACGCGCTCGCGCGCCACGAGCCGCGCGAGCTGAAGCGGCTCTACGACCGGCGCAAAGAGTTGATGAGCTTGTTGCTGTCGGAATATGAAAAATCGGGAAGAAGGTAGAAGAGCAGTGACGAGTAACAAGTGGCGAGTGACAAGTTAAAACTTCTTACTCGTCACTCATCACTGCCGTTAAATCTATGGGAAAAACGATCACGGACAATCAGCCGCGTGTGCATTACGATTGTACGAAGTGCCCGGCCTTCTGCTGTGCGATCTACGACCGTGTGCAGGTGACGAAGCGCGACATCAACCGGCTGGCGCGCCACTTCGGCGTCACGCCCGAAGTGGCTACCAAGCGCTACACCACTGTGTGGCAGGACGAGCGCGTGTTGCGGCGCAAGGCCGACCCGATCTTCGGCAAGGCGTGTAAGTTCCTCGATCCGCAGTCGCGCGGCTGCACGATCTATCACGACCGGCCGAACGTCTGTCGCGAGTACCCTGCGCGCGCGCGCTGCGCTTACTACGATCTGATCCAGTTCGAGCGCAAGCAGCAGGCGGACGAGACGGTCGTGCCGCTCGTGCAGATCACGTTTGTCAAAGACATGAAGCGCAGATTGGAACGCAAAGAATACGAGAACGTCTGGGAGTGGACACCAGAAAAGCGGTGACAAGTGGCGAGTGACAAGTGACGAGTAAGAAAGATTTGCTCTCGTCACTCGTCACTCGTCACTCGTCACGCGCACCGGAGGTGCGATGATGCAGGAATTGCTGGCGCGGATGGTGGGGCAGCGGCTGGACGTTTATTGCGGGGGCGCGTCGAGCTTGCGAGGCGAGGTGTTGCAGGTAGAGGGCGGCGTGTTGCACCTGAAGGACGACGAGGGCCAAGTGTGCTACGTGGCGATTGAGCGGATCATCGTCGTGTGGGCGGCGCGCGATGAGGATGAGCACCGGGCAGGGTTCGTGCCGTCGCAGTTCAAGTAAACATTTATCTGTCCGCAAAAATATAACCGGCCGGCGCTTGCAGGGAGAACCATGAAGCGCCGGCCGGTTTTTGCTTGCACGAACAAAAGGGGGAAAGTTATTCGGCCAGCAATTGCGCGGGGAGCGGCACGCGGCGGAAGCCAACGATACGCTCCGACCAGTAATCGTTAAAGGGCGAATAGGTCACGCCGTGACTCGAAGATGCCTGATAGAAGCCGTGCTCGTCGGCGACGATGCCGACGTGCTTCAGATTGTTGAAGAAGACGAGCGTGCCGAACCTGTATTCCTCGCCGGGCTTGGGCTGCTCGAACTGCGCCCAGAGGGTGCGCGCGCTGCCGCGCTCGAAGTTGATGCCGGCGGCGCGATAGACGCTCCAGACGAAACCGGAACAATCGAACGCGCGTGGCCCCGTCGCGCCGTAGACGTAAGGCGCGCCTAGCCGGTCGTCAATCGCCGAGATCATCATCTGATTGAGGCGAAGCAGCGTGGGCGTGGCAAGCGGAGTCTTCAGCAGGTCGACTGCTTCGGGCGTCGCCTCCGAGACAACATACACGTCGTTCTCAAGGCGGTTTGTGCCGTCGGCGTCGAGCGCCTTAACGACTTGGCGGGGGCGCGTGTCGGTCTGGGCGAAGACGCCCGTCGTGAGGAGGCAGAGAGCAAAGCACGCGACCAGCAAATGGGGGAACCGAGTTTTCAGAGACATAGACTGGGGGCTAACGCTCCTTCTTTTAAACTGCTACAGCTTTAAGCCGGGAACTACTTGACGTGAGGTAGGTGTTGCGATAGCGCCGCAACAAGTGAATCATACTCAACATTTACAGAGCAGGCCAACAGGCAATGTGACTGTTTCGTGACATGGCACATGATCAGCGGCGCGGTTGCATGATAAGGGGTCAGTTAATGCTTTGCGCGAGGTGCGACCGAAGACACGTAAACACACGCCCAAGCGCGCGATTGACAGAAATGGGTGCGGTCAAACTGACAAGGTGGGTGTTGAAGGGTATGTTTGCTGTGTGATTGAATTTGGCGCGAGATCAATTCAACTAACAAGAACGTGGCAAACGCACGGCACGTCGTGATAGCATGCGCGCCCAAGAAAGGGAGAGTGATCCGCGATGCTGTTCGTTGCCACCAAGACGCTCGATCATCAAGTCGAGCATGCCACCCGCACGCCGCTCATCGAGAAGCTGCAAGAGAAGGGGTTGCTGCCGCTCATCCGCTCCGCCCGCTTGTCCGCCTATGAGTTGGCGCTCGCCGGTGCGGATCGCGCGCGCGAGATGGAGCGCCTGCTCGCCACGCAGGCCGAGACGACCGGCGAAGCCCCTTACGTGCCCGGCGACCTGTTCTGCTTTGACGATTATGTCCACTTTCTGATCTTCGGCGACGAAGCGGAAAGCACGCCCATGCGCGCCGGTATCATCTACGCGACCGACACGGCTGAGCCGGAGCAAAAGCTCGACAGCTTTTGCCGCAACGTCTACGAGGCGCTCGAAGCGGCGCGCGGCTTTAGCGATCTGAAGGCCGCGAGCGCCCTGCTCGAAGTCGAATGGCAGAGTCAAGCAGCGCCCGCGCCGGACAGTTTCACACGCTTCGCGGCCGAGGCGGAGACGGAGGGCGCAGAGCAACAGACCGCACGCAGCGCAATGGTCGCTGACTGGCTGCGCGTCGCCGGTATGTTAGAGGACACGACTGCGCGGCAGGTCTTGCGCCGGCTAGTCGAAGTCCAGAATGAGGGGCGCGGCGCGGCGGCGCTCGTGGACGGCGTGGGCGAAGATGTCTCTGAGGCGCTGCTCGATAGGTTGGCCGGCGCGGGTTTAGTCAAACGCGAGATTCTGGTCAGTTGTCTTAAAGCCGGGCGGCCGCTTTTCCGTCTACCGTCGCCTGATGCGCTCGGCGTCTTGAACGCGTCGAACGCCATCTGCACAGAGTGCGGCGCGGCCATCGCCGACGAGAAGGCGGACGAGATCACCGTGCCGACCTCGCTCACGACCACGCTCCTGCAAGACGGCTCTTGGCTGACGACGCACCTGCGCTCGATCCTCAACAAACTCGGTCTGGCCGACGGACAGATCAGCACGCGCCCCGTTTCAGGCGCAGGCGAGTCGCGCGCGATGGCGTATGTGGCCGGCGAGTCGTTTCTGTTTCTGCTCCATGACGGCGACTGGACGGCCGCAGACACGCGCCGCGCGCTCGATGAGCAGACGCAGGGCGGCCCGGCGCATCTCGTCATCATCGCCACCGGCAAGATTCACGAAGAGGTGCGCCAACGCCTGCGCGAGCAAGCGCGCCGCCGCGCACACGGCGGGCGCGCGAGCGAAGTGCTCTTCATCGAAGGGATGGAGACGGTCGCACCTGAATTAGAAAAAGCCTTTGCGCGCGTCGCCGCCAATGCGCTCAACGAAGAACTGTGGCCGCTCGACGGCAGTCTCGGTCTCAACGTCGCACAGATGATCGCGACACGCTTTCAACTACTGCAACATCCACTGCGCGAGCTAGCCGCCTCCGCCGCCGGCGCGGTCGCAGGCAGTTTGAGCAAAGGATGAAGGATGAGGATGAAGGATGAAAGCAAGCTCCCAACGTTGAGCGGCTCTGTTCATCCTTCATCCTTCATCCTTTTCTTTGGTTGACAACCCGCTACGCGAAGCGCGAATCTTAGAGAGGCTCGCTCCCCCTTAGAGCCTTACTCCCGTACCAGAAGGTTGCCGTAAGTTATGTGGACAAGAAGGGTCGCAGTATTCCTGCTGATGTTCGCGCCTGCGCTCACGCACGCGCAGACGCCGGCCGATTCGACCGCGCCGCAGACGCGCCCGCGCACCGTGCCTGTGCCGGCGCAGCAAGAGCCGCAGACGCCTGTGGTCAGCCCGACGCCCGCGCGCATGGTCGTGCCGCAACAACCTGTTAGCGCGCCTACGCCGGCTACGACCATCAACGTGCCCTCGCTTACGCCCGTGCCCGCGCCGACGCCCGTGCTTGCGCCGCTGCAACCAGCGCGCCCGCTTGCCGCGAACAAAGTCCGCGCGCACATCGCTGAGGCGGAGCGCGCCTTCAAGACGCGCGTGCACCCGACCGCGATGGCGAACGCGCTCGACTTCATCACGCTCGCAGCCCTTGACCCCGACAGTGGTCAGGTTCATCTGCTGACCATGCCGAAGCAGACATTTCTCACGCCCGGCATGGAGACGACGCTGACCTCTTCGCTCGGCACGCTCCTGCGCGTCCGCGTCGTGCGCCCGAACTATGTCAACACGGCCGTCATCGTTGCCGACATGACAGGACGACAACTCGCGCCGCTCCTCGTCGAGTATCCGATTGAGAAGTTCGGCCGCTATCGCGAGACGGCCTATTACACGTCGGCGCATCCCGCTTTGCTCTCGCCCGATCTGGTCAAGACCGGACAGGCTTACGTGCACACGATGATCGATCTGGCGGCGAAGCGGCTGAAGGATAAGGGCGTGACGATCACGCCGACGATACAGGACGTGGCCGAGCGGCTGTGTCTGGTCGAGCACGTCGATCACGACCGCTTCCGGCGCGAGAGCCGCGTGCCGCTCTACGAGGAAGTCTACGCGCTCTACGCGTTGAACGAATTGGACACGTATCGCTATTCGGTAAGCTTCGCGGGCGCGGGTGGCATGGTGCAAATGATCCCCGCGACCTACGTGATGATCCGGCAACAGCATCCCGGCGTCGGTCTGAACCCGGACTTCGTCGCCGGCATGCGCAATCACGGCAACGCGCTCGAAGCGATGTTGCTCTACATGCAGGACACTTGGAACGACATGGCGCTCGACCCTGATCTGAGTGCCGCGCGCTCCGCCGGTCTCGCCACGCAGGCCGAGTTGATGGCCGCCGGTTACAACTCTAACCCGGCGCGGCTCGCCGCTTACGCCCGGCGCGGCGGCGCTGGTTGGCGCACGCTCATCCCGCGCGAGACGCAGATGTACCTGCAAATCTACAAATCCGTCGAGGCGTTGATGCCGTTCAAGTCGCGCGTCGAGAAGTCGAACATGCCGAGCGCGCCCATCGCAACACCCTAAGTCGAGCTTATGCCGGGAGCGCGGGCATCCCTGCCCGCCGTGAGCGCGTCAGCGCGAATAACAGATACGCGGCCACGCAAGGCTTGAGTGACCGCGTATCTTCTTTGAAGCGTGCTTGCGGCACGCTTTGGTGGGCAGGGACGCCCGCGCTCCCGGCAGTCCGTTGTTTTTGATCTTCGCTGCTTTGCGCGCCCGCAGTTTTGCGCTACAGTACGGCGCGTCTCCCAATAAGCTTTACCCATTCCGGTTCGGACTTCGGCAAAAGAAAGGAAGCGGCCACGCTCATGTCGCAGCGCAGGACTATCTACGCCCTCAAACTTTTCATTCTCAGTCTGACTCTTGTACTCACCGCCACACACTGGATGCAACGCGCACGCGCGGGCGCGCAAGGGCCGCCGCAAGCGGGCGCGCTCGTCGAACAGAATCATCCGAACATACAGGTCTTGAAGGGGCTGCCAGAGTCACAACTTATTCCGTTGATGAACTACATCAACGCCTCGCTCGGCGTCGGCTGCGACTTCTGTCACGCGCCCACGCGCGACCCGAAGACCGGCGTCGTCCATCTGGACTTCGCCAGCGACGCCAAGGAAGAGAAGCAGACGGCGCGGCGCATGATGCAGATGACGATGAGCATCAACCAGACGAACAAGCTCGACGTGGGTAACGACCCCGTGGCTTGCTACACCTGCCATCGCGGCTCGAACCATCCGGCCAACGTGCCTACGCTCCCGCTGCCCCCGCCGCCCGTGCGGCCCGGTGGCGGCGGCCCCGGTGGCCCCGGCCCCGTCGGCCCGCCGGGCCCGCCCGGACAGGGCGCGCCCGCAACTGGCGCTGGCCCGCAGAGTGGGCCGGGCGCAACGGCCGCGACGCCGCGCCCCACGCCGCCGCCACGCCCGAGCGCGCAGCAGGTGATCGATAAATACATCGCGGCGGTTGGCGGGCGCGACGCGGTCGCCAAAGTGCAGACGCGCAGCATGAAGGGCACGCGCGCCAGTCTCGGCCGAGAGGCCCCTTACGAGGTCACGCTGAAGGGGGCGGATAAGCTTTTGGTGGTCGCCGCGACACAGCAGGGCGGTAACGAGATGCAAAGCTATAGCGGCACGAGCGGCTGGCTGGTCAACGCGCAGGATCACCGCGCGCTGTCGCCTGAAGAGCTTGAGAATCTGCGGCGCACGGCCGGCATCTACGATCTCGTCCAACTCAGCGCGGCCACGCCGACCATGCGCGTGACGCGCCCCGAACGGGTCGGCGAACAACTCGCCAACGTCATCACCAATACGCCCGCGCCGGGCGTCGTCGAAAAATTCTACTTCGATCAGGAGACGGGCTTACTCCTGCGCCGGCTGCGCCTGACCAGCACGATGATCGCCCCACTCCCCGAACAGTGGGACTTCAGCGACTATCGCGCCGTCGAAGGCGTGCAGGTGCCGTTCGCTATCGCCATCTCGACGCCGACGCCGCGCGCCAACTCCACGCGCAAGTTCACCGAGATCAAATTCAACGCGCCCGTGGACGACGCGCAGTTCCAGATGCCGGCCGCCGCGCCGAAGCCATAAGCCATAGACAGAGCGCAGAAGCAGAAGGCAGTAGCGTACTGAGCGTTACTGCCTTCTGCTTTGGGGATAACTGTTGACAGTGACGGGCGGAAACCGTTAGTGTTCCGCCGTCGCGCACCTACCTTACCCACCTCGGAGGTGATAGCCCACCTTATGCCTCAACTGCCGCCATTGTCGCCGCCATACGGACTGATCCGAGAGCAATTAAACCAAGGGCATGTGATCCCTTTCCTCGGCGCGGGCGCATCGCTCGCCGAGCGCACTGCTGTGAGCGCGCATTTGTCAGAAGGTGATGCGCCGGCCACACCACTGGCCGTCAAGGTCGCCTCCGGCGCAGATGCAACAGACAGGACAGGCGAGACTAGCTCGGCGACGGATTGGGAGAGCACTTGTCTGCCGACCGCGATGGAGTTGGCGCGGTATCTGGCGCGCAAAACCGCGTTCCCGCCGGATGAACAGCTTGATCTGGCCAAGGTCGCGCAATACTACGGCGTGGTCGGTGGGCGCGACCCGCTGCATCGAGACCTGCACCGCATCTTCAACAAGGAATATCCTATCGCCACGCTGCACAGCTTCCTCGCCGATGTGCCCACGCCGCTCTTGATCATCACCACGAACTACGACGATCTGATCGAGTGTGCTTTCAAGGCGCAGGGGCGTGCGTTCGATGTAGTTATCCATACGACCAATCAGGAGATGGGCGACCTGCTGTTGTGGTGGCCGCACGGGGCCACGCGGCCCGAAAAGGTCAACCCGAACAAGCTGGACATTGATCTCAAGAGCGTCACCGTCATCTATAAAATGCACGGCGCGGTGGATAGGGCCGAACCGAGCCGCGACCAGTACGTCATCACGGAGGACGACTACATAGATTTCCTCGCGCGCATGATCAAGCGCAAGGCCATCCCCGCCATCTTCGCTGAGCCGTTCCAGACCCGGCACTTCCTCTTTCTGGGCTACAGCTTGGCAGACTGGAATCTGCGCGTCGTCCTGAACCGGATCGAGAAGGATTTGCGGCGACCCAAAAGCATCAAGTCGTGGGCGATCCGTTATCAGGCCAGACCGATGGAGCAGCGTTTCTGGCAGGAACGCGGGGTCGAGATGTATGACATGACGATTGCGGAGTTCTTACAGCAGCTCAAGGCAGGCTAAGGGCTAAGAAAGGAGTGCTTGCGTGACCGACGAGGCGGCCCCGCAACGCCGCGCACCCTATCAGGGCTTAATCCCTTACAGCGAAGACGACGCGCCCTTCTTCTTCGGCCGCGAGAAGGAGACGCGCCTCATCATCGCCAACCTGTTCGCCGCGCCGCTGACGCTCCTCTACGGCGCGAGTGGCGTCGGCAAGTCCTCCGTCCTGCGCGCGGGCGTCGCCTATCAGTTGCGTCAACGCGATGAGTTGGCGCAGCGTGAAGAGTTGCCGCAGCGCGATAAGCTGCTCGTGGTCGTCTTCAACACTTGGCAGGGCGACCCGGTGCGCGGCCTCAAGGCCAGCGTGGCCGAGGCCGCCGCGCACGGCACGACTGCGGGCGAAGTGGCCGACGATGCCACGGCACTGGCCGACTTCCTTTCCGCCACCGCCGCGCGTCTCCCCGGCCGGCTCATGATCATCCTCGACCAGTTCGAGGAATATTTCCTCTATCACCCGCAAGAGAACGCCTTCGACGCAGAGTTTCCGCGCGCGCTGGCCGAAAGTGCGCCCATCAATTTTCTCATCTCGATCCGCGAAGACGCGCTCGCCAAACTGGATCGCTTCGAGGGGCGCATCCCCACGCTGTTCGACAACTACCTGCGGCTCGACCACCTTGATCGCACGGCCGCCCGCGCAGCGATTGAGCAGCCCATCGCGCAGTACAACCGCACGCTCGCGGCCGCGGGCGAACAGGTGAGCATCGAAGCGCCGCTGGTCGAAGCTGTATTAGAGCAGGTCAAGACGGGGCAGGTCGTGCTCGGCGAACGCGGGCGCGGTGTGGTGGGCGGTCAATCCGAGTCGGCCGACGAGGCGCGCATCGAAACGCCCTATCTACAACTGGTCATGATGCGTCTCTGGGACGAAGAACAGCGCGCCAACTCGCGCACGCTGCGGCTGGCGACGCTGCAACGCCTCGGCGGGGCCGAGCGCATCGTCCGCACACACCTCGACGCCGTCATGCGCCGCCTGCCATGGTCGCAGCGTCGCGTTGCAACGCGCGTCTTCCACTATCTCGTAACGCCTTCAGGCAGCAAGATCGCGCATACGGCGCGCGATCTGGCCAGTTATTCCGGCGTCGGCCTCAAGCACGTCACACCGTTACTGCAACGCTTGGCCGCGCCCGACCTACGCCTCTTGCGTTCGGTCGAAGGCGCACCTTCAACGCAGGAAGAGAATCGCTACGAAATTTTCCACGATGTTTTGGCCCCTGCGATCATTGACTGGCGTTATCGTCATCGCCCCAAATATAAAGGCATGTTATTGGCCGCTCTGGTCGGTACTATCTGCGGACTGTTGTTTGCCTCGGTCGTGCCCGCCCTGTTCCGTCCGGCTGCCGGCCCGCCGAGTATTAGCGACACCTTTAGTCTGCCGGCCGCGCCACCAAATAAACTGATGAGTAAACAGGTCAGACTACCAGACCCTTATGGTCTCGCTATTCTCTATCTGGAATATGATCCGACGCAGGCTTGGGCTGGCAACAAGCTTCAGTTGAATGTCACGCTGGTAACGGAAAGCAAGCTATCTAACTATCTCATATACGTCGAGCCAAAGGACCATAACGTTGCCCGGATTATTACGCTTCAAACCTTGGCCACGCCGGGATTTACTAAGGAAGGCTTCCTGTCGCGACAGAAATATCAATACATGCTAAGCATTAATCAATCGGCCCAGCCACGTATCTACGATCTTGACATCATAATATCAGACAGCTTCAGTAACGACGTGCCAATCGCCTCTTTCCCGTTGGCTGTCGGCGTGCGGGCTAAAGGACGACTGACGATTATTAACTCACCTATTAGCATGACGGTGGGTGATTCAACTTATGTATATTTACGAGTGCGGAATGATTTTCCTGATTATGCTGTCGAAATTCGCAAGCTAAACGTAAGTGCAGTACCCGCCGGGATCGTTGAAGGGTTTCCCAACGAAAGCGTTCTATTGGATCACCAGTCGCTGGCACCGGGGGAGGTCGGTACGTTCCGCGTGCGCCTCAAAGCCGCGCCGATGACGCTCAATCAGTTAGTCTTCGGCTTAAGCCAGACCTCAAAGCTGATCATGACCATAACCTACGACGATAATTACGGCCGGAGCATAACCGATACCGGGCAGGCTGATCTAAGGGTCAGACCGAATCTCAGTCTGCTGCTGCTGTCAAGCTTAGCCGGTGGCTTGGTCGGCAGCGCAGCGCAACTCGGCTGGCGTCTTCTGCAAACTAAGCTCCGCCGCTAGCAGCGCCGCTGCGCCGCTGCGCCAACAACAAGATCAGTGCTCGCCGACGAGATCGCCGCGTGGCAGTTCTTCATGCGCCGAGCCGTCGGCATACTGTAGTTTGTAGAGTCGCCAGTAGAGACCGCGTTGGGCAAGCAACTCTTGATGCGTGCCTTGCTCGCGGAGTTCGCCGTGATGGAGGACGATGATGCGGTCGGCGCGTTGGATGGTGGAGAGACGGTGCGCGACGAGGAGCGAGGTGCGGTCGCGCAGGACTCGCTCGATGGCTTGTTGGATCAGTTGTTCTGTCTCGGTGTCGATGGAGGAGGTTGCTTCGTCGAGGATCAGCAGCGCCGGATCGAAAGCGAGGGCGCGGGCGAACGAGATCAACTGCTTCTGCCCGACCGACAGCCCCGCGCCGCGCTCGCGCACCTCGGCCGCGTAGCCTTCGGGCAGGCGTTTGATGAAATCTTCCGCGTGGACTTCGCGCGCCGCCCACTCGACGCGCGTCTCCGGCATCTCTGCGCGCCCCAGCCGGATGTTGCCTGCGATTGTGCCGCTGAAGAGAAACACGTCTTGCAGGACGACCGCGAAGTTCTCGCGCAGCGATTTCAAATCCCACTCGCGCGCGTCCACGCCGTCTAGAAGTATGCGCCCGCGTTGTACATCGTAGAAGCGCATCAAGAGATTCGTGATCGTCGTCTTGCCTGAACCGGTGTGCCCGACGAGCGCGATTGATTGACCCGGCTCGACCGTGAAGGACACATCTTTCAAGACCCAGTCTTCACCCTTGTAAGCGAACCAGACGTGTTCAAACTCAATCCGCCCCTGCGCACGGCCGGTCTGCCTCGGCGCGGCGGGCGTGGTGATCGCAAGCGGCAGATCGAGCGCGCGGAAGATGCGGTGCGAGGCGACCATCGCGGCTTGCAGGACGTTGTACTTGTCGGAGATGTCGCGGATCGGCTGGAAGAGTTGTTGCGAGTATTGAATGAAGGCGAAGAACGCGCCGAGCGTCAGCGCCTGCACCTGTCCTGTGGTGTGGATGACGCGATAGCCGCCGAACCAGACGACCAGCGCGATGCCGACCGCGCCAATCAGATCGACGAGCGGGAAGAAGACCGCGTAGTAGAAGATCGTCTCAATGTTAGCGCGGCGGTAGTCGTCGTTGAGATCGTGGAACTGCTTGAACGATTTCGCCTCGCGGTTGAATAACTGCACGACCTGCGCGCCCGACAGGTGCTCTTGCAGGAACGAGTTGATGCGCGCCAGCCGCGTGCGCACCATGTCGTAGCCGCGCCGCGCACCCTTGCGAAACCAACTCGTGGCGGCGACGAGCAGCGGCACGGTGATGAGTGTGACGAGCGTGAGTTTCCAGTCCATCGTCAGCATGATGCCGATGATGACGAAGATCATGACCACGTCGCCGAGCACGTCGATGATGCCGGAAGTGAACAACTCGTTGAGCGCATCCACGTCCGACGTGAGCCGCGTCATGATGCGCCCGACGGGTTGGCGGTCGAAATAGGCGACCTCTTGGTGTTGCAGCTTTTGATAAAGCTCGCTGCGCAAGTCGTACATGACGCGCTGCCCGACGGTGTTCAGGAGCACCGACTGAAAATAAGAGAAAGCGAAGACGAGAAACTGGACAAGGAGCAGCACAAGGGCGAGCCAGAGCAACCCCGTCGCCGCTTGCGCGAGCGGCAATGTCCCCTCCTTAGCCGGCACGATATTCCAGTCAATCGCGAACTGGAAGAATTTGGGCCGCGACACGTTGAGCGCGTTCAGCACGAGCGTCAGCAGGAGCGCCGGTACGAGCGGGCGCTGGTAAGGCTTGAGATAGCGCAATAGCCGGCGCGCGATCTGCCAGTCGTAGGCTTTGGTGATGGCTTCTTCTTCGTGAAATTGTTTGACCGCAGATGACATAAGAGCAGTGACCAGTGCCGAGTGACGAGTTAATTCAATTTAACGCAACGTGCTATTGAAGCCTTGCGTCGGGCCGCCGGGCGTGGCCGCTTCAATGTGCGCGCGCCGGGGGACGTGCAACAGCAGCCCGACGGCTGCGAGCACGAACAGCAGGACGATGGGCACGCCACTGATGAGATAGTTAACCAGTCCCATGATGGCGGCCAGCTCGCAGAGCGCGAAGGCGATGACGTAGGCCGTGGTGGTCACGTCCGGGCGCTGTGTGATGACCGCACGCCGGAGCAGCATCCGCTTGACGACGAACGAAAGCGCGAGGCTTGCACCGCCGAGCACATCGAAGAGTTGAAAGCGTAGCGCCTCATCGTTCGGCCGCGCCGCGACTTCGATAACGCGCGTCAGCGCAAAGAAGACGATGAGCGTAACGAACTGCATCACCCAGATGACGAGCAAGCCGCGATAACGCGCGGCGGGCTTCGCTTGGACAGGTTTTGGTTCCATCATATACGTTCACCGTGCCGCTATTTACCAGCACAATCAACTTGCCGCCAGTTCCTCTTCCAGCAGTTGTCGTTCGTAGAGCGCGGCGTATTCGCCGCCGCGCGCGAGCAGTTCGTCGTGTGTGCCGCGTTCGACGATGCGCCCTTCGTCGAGGACGCAAATTAGATCGGCATCGCGCACGGTCGAGACGCGATGCGACACAATGAAGCTGGTGCGCTCGCGCATGACGCCGCGCAGCCGTCCCAGTATCTTTTCTTCCGTATAAGTATCCACGGCCGAGAGCGCGTCGTCGAGGATCAGTATGCGCGGCTGGCGCAAGGTGGCGCGGGCGATGGCGGTGCGCTGCTTCTGCCCGCCGGAGAGCGTGATGCCGCGTTCGCCGACCATCGTATCGAAGCCGTCGGGAAACTCGCGCACGTCATCCGCCAGCCCCGCGATCTCCGCCGCCCATTCGACCTCCGCGCGCTCCGCCCGCTCCACGCCGAACGCGATGTTCTCCGCCAGCGTCTCGCTAAACAGAAAAGTCTCCTGCGGCACATAACCAATGGCGGCGTGCAACTGTGCAAGTGGATAGGCGCGCACCGGCACATTGTCGATCAAGACCGTGCCGGACGGCGCGTCCAAGAGGCGCGGGATCAAATTCATCAAAGTCGATTTGCCTGCGCCGGTGCGCCCGACGAAGGCGACCGTCTGCCCGGCCTCGATGACCAGATTGATGTCGCGCAGGACGGGCGGCAGATGTTCGCTGTAGCTGAAGGTTAAATTGCGAAACTCGATGCGCCCTTTGATCGGCGGCTGTGTGCGCGTGTCCGGTTCGTCAGCAATCGCCGGCTGCGTAGTGAGAATCGAGTTCATCCGTTTCCAACTGGCCGTGCCGCGTTGATAGAGGTTGACGACGTAGCCGAGCGCGATGAGCGGCCAGATGAGCCGCGTCAGATAGAGATTGAACTCCGTGAACTGCCCAACCGTCATGCGCCCGTCAATCGCCATGCGCCCGCCGACGTAGAGGATGAGCACGTAACCGAGGCCGATCAGAAATTGCATCAACGGGCGCATGGCCGCGTCGATGCGGACGAGCGACAGGTTGCGTTCGGCGTATTGCTGGTTCAGATCGTTGAAGACCGCAATCTCCGCGTCTTCCTGCGCGTAGGCGCGCACGACGCGCACGCCCGTAAAATTCTCCTGCGCGCGGGCCGCGATGTGCGAGAAGAACTCTTGAATTTTCTCGAAGCGCACGTGCACCTGTTGCCCGAAAAATTTCACCGTCAAAGAGACGAGCGGCATCGTGACGAAGAGCAAGAGTGTTAGCCGCGCGCTGATGCGCAGCATCAAGGGCAGGATGAGCACGACGACGAAGACGGTCTGCAACGTGTACATGATCATCGGGCCAGCGAGTTGGCGCACGGCCGAGAGATCGTTCGTTGCGCGCGCCATCAGATCGCCCGTGCGGTTCGCTTGAAAGAACGAGAGCGGTAGCTTTTGTAGATGCGCGTAGAAGTCCTGCCGGAGATCGTATTCGACGTGGCGCGACATGCCGATCAGGATGCGTCGTTGCAGGAAGAGAAACGTGCCGCTCACGAGGCTCACGCCGAGAATGGTCAGCGCGTAGCGCGTCAAAGCGCCCCACGTCGGGTTGGAATGCAATATGTCCACGGCGCGCCCGACGAGCCAGGGGATGATCAGCCCGACGACGGTCGAAACGAAGATGCACACGATCCCGATGATCAGGGAAGTGTTGTAGGGGCGAAAGTAGCGTGTGAATTTTCTCAGCTCGTGCATACAAGGCAACGGCCGCCGCTACCGGGCCGGCGTTCGAACTAAACGGAAAACGGATCGTGCTTAATGATGCGCGATCCGATGCCATAAAGCCAAACGGCCGGCAGTGGCGACAAAGTTTCCTGCCATTGTATGGCCTGAAAGTGACGAAAATCTGTCGGGGAGGGAAAGTCTCACGCAAAGATGCAAAGCAGGCCGCAAAGAGAATCGCTCAACTTCTTTGCGGCCTGCTTTACGTCTTTGCGTGAGATTTACTCGGCTATCACTACCGGCACTTTAGCCTCTGCCTCGTTTGCCGTGTGCGTGGTGGCTAACTCGGGGGGCGGCGTGCAGATGCGGTTGCGCCCGCCGCGTTTGGCTTCATAAAGGGCGCGGTCAGCGATGGTCACGAGTTCCTTACTGCTGTCGGTGTGCTGTGAAAAGGTGGCCAGACCGAACGAGGCCGTGATGTGTCCGATGACGGGCATAGCGGTCTCGGCCAGTCGCACGCGCAGACGCTCCGCCACAACGAGTGCGCCGTCAAGATTGGCCTGCGGCAGGATGATCGCAAACTCCTCGCCGCCGTAGCGCGCCGCCGTGTCCACGCCGCGCAGTTCCGCGCGTAATAAGTCGGCGAGAAAGCGCAAGGCTGTGTCGCCCGCGTCGTGCCCGTGCGTGTCGTTGACGGTCTTGAAGTGATCTATGTCGAGCATGATGAGCGAGACGGGGTGGCTCATGCGCATGGCGAGACTCAGATCGCGTTCGAGTTGTAGATCGAAGGCGCGGCGGTTGACGCAACCTGTGAGCGCGTCCGTTAGGGCCTGTTGCTGGATTTGCAGAAAGAGGCGCGCATGGCTGACCGCGAGGGCCACCTGATCGGCCACCGTGCGCAGCAACAGGCGTTCGCTCTTTTGCCAGACACGACGCGGGTCGTCAGCGCGCGCGAGTAGCGTGCCGACATAATTCTCCTGGCAGATGAGCGGGACGGAGACGGCCGATCCTGCCGCACGGTCAGCGCCCGGCACGAGCGGATCGTGTTCCGCCTGTTGGTCTCCGCGCATGCGGTCGGCCAACTGCGTATGACAAACGTCGAGTTGAGCGAGGAGGTCAGCCTGCACTGCTTCTGTCGGCGCAGCATTACGGTAATAGCACTTCGTCGTGGGCGCGTGCTCCGCCTCGCCCACGACGCGCAGGGCGCAGTGCTCCACGCCAAGTGCGCGCCCGACTTCATCGACCGCCGTCTGCATGATGCTCGGCACTTCCAGCGTGCTGCGGATGGCGGCGGCGATGCGATTGACCGCGACCTCGCGCCCGGCTTGCTCTTGCAACAGGCGCGCGAGCTTCGTCGTGACGGCAACGGTCAGTTGCAGCGAGGTCGCCTTGGGCATGCACTGGCTGACAGCGGCGGCGAACTCCTTCGTCTGTGTGCAGCGCTCGGCGGTGACGCGCGCCATCAGATATTCGAGCGCCGAATAGACTATGTCCGGCTCGAACGTCCAGACGACTTCGTGGTCGGTGAAGGTGTCGGTCGCGGCTGAGACTTCATCATTGTGCGACGTGACGAGCAGGGCCGAGAAGCGTGCGTCGGCGATCAGGATGAAATGCTCCTGCGCGTCGAGCGGCGAAGTACGCGGCAACAATATGGGCGCGCGCGCGCCCGGCACCGTAAACAAGGGCGAGCTGTTCAGGGCATCATCAGGCGAGACGAAGAGATAGGTATGCCCTGCGGCCCGCGCCACCTCACAGACGCGCTCGATGCTGCGCTTGCTCCGCTCCGGCTTGCAGGGCAGACTCTCGACCACCAACGCCGCGAGATTATTCTCCAGCACCACATCCTCGAAATAGTGATGCAGTTGGGTGATGGTCTGCCCGGCGCAACGCACCGGCGTCAATTGCCGTGCGTGTTGCCGCAATAATGCTTGGTAGAGTGAAAGCATCGAAAAGCTGGTGCAACCAAGGGGCGGGGAAGCCCTGTGAAGTGAGATGTCGGGGATGACCTTGTCACGCGCGGTCGTGACAAGCGCAAATTTATTTTTGCACCTGAGCGCGGAATTGTCCAATAAAAACTTGGAGATTTTTCGGCGCGCCGACGCGCGCCGGGCGCAAACGCCAGCGGGCGAGCTTATTCCTGATAATTAAATGGTTTAGCGCCGGACGGCATAGGTCGTCAGGGCCGTGGCCACGAGTTCTTGCGCGTCATCTCTGACTTCGATGGCGACGGTGACGAGGCGGCGGCCGGCGCGCAAGACGCGTGCGTGCGCCGCGACCCGGCCCGCGCTGACCGGGCGCAGGAAGTGGAGCGTGAGATCGACGGTGACGGTCTGCTCTGTCGGCGCGAGCAGCGAGAGGACGGCAAACGCGGCTGCGGTGTCGACGAGCGACGCGAGCGCGCCGCCGTGCATGATACCTTCCATGCGCGTTAGTTCAGGCCGCACGACAAGCGACAGCACGGCCGCGCCGCGTTCGGTCGCGGTCAACTCCAGCCCGAGCAGATGAGCGTAAGCAACTTGCGCGAAGGCGGCCCGCAGATGCGCAGACTCTTCGGTCGTCAGCGGCGTCGGCGTCACGACTGATACATGTCGCCCGCGTTGACGGGATCGACGATGACCGCCGTGCCGTAGGCGAGCACTTCCGTCACGCCGCTGCTGATCTCGGTCGCATCGTAGCGCGCGCCGATGATGGCGTTCGCCCCGATCTCAGTGGCGTGCTGGATCATGATCTCGAAGGCTTCGGCGCGCGCTTGCTCGCACAGGCGCGACCAAGCGCTGATATTGCCGCCGACAAGTGTCTGGAAGGCCGCACCGATGTTGACGAACACGTTGCGCGAGCGGACGACGATGCCGCGCACAACGCCGAGATTCTGCCGCACGCGAAAGCCCGGCAGCTCGAACGCCGTCGTCACCATCTGCGGGCTGACACTGTAACGCGGCTCGCTCACCGCATACGGTGCGCGTCGTTCAAGGGGATCGTTGTTCATATAGATTAGTGAATGGTGAATGGTGAATGTGTATCGTTAATCATGAACAGATGAATTGCCTTTTCTGTTCATGATTTACGATTCACGATTTACGAGAACAAGCTGCCTTGTTCGTCTTGTTGCTCTGCGCCGCGCGCTTCTTCGGGTACCCAACGGTGGCGCTTGAGGTCGCAACGCCCGCGCGCGTCGAAGGTGATGCCTTCGGCTTCGAGCAGACTCTGTTGGACGTTGTGCGGTAGCAGCACGCGCCCCGTTGAGCAAGCACCCTGCGCATTGATGACGCGCTGCCACGGCACACCGTCCGGTGCTGCGTGCATGACGAAGCCGACGGTGCGCGGCGTGTAGCCTGCGCCGAGCATGTCCGCGATCTGTCCATAAGTCATCACGTGCCCGGCCGGAATGCGCCGCACGATCTCATAGACGCGCTCGTTGTAGCCGGGCTGCGCGATCAAATCGCGTTCATCGGCGCGCACGCCACCGCCGCCTTGTCTGTCTGTTCGCTTGTTTGTTTGCGCCATCGTTTTTTAGAGCTTGTTCGGTGCGCGTGCCACCACTCCTGCCACTCTGCAATGGCGCGCGTGCGTGCTGCCTGCGACCCGGCAGGCTGAAAGCTGAGTCACGTGTTGGTCGCGTCGCGCAGACACATCTCCGCGAGGAAACGCGTGTGCAAGCTTGTGCTCGCCAGCAGCTCGATCAATTCAGGGATCGTGTGCTCGCGCATGCGCGCCCGCGCCAGAGCAAACGCGCGCCGTTTTTGCGCCGCCTTGTTCATCAAGCCAATGTTCTTAAGACCGCCCGCGCGGGTGCACCGTCGCCGCTGCCGCCCGCGAGCTTGAGCGGCAGACAGATTAGTTCATAACGACCGCCCGCGGCGGCCCGCAGATCGAGTCCTTCAACGATGACGACGCCGCGCGCAAGCAGCGTCATGTGCGTCTCAAAAGTTTTCGACTTGAACTGCTCGATAGATAGATAATCGATGCCGACGAGCCGCACGCCCCGCGCGACGAGCGCCTGCGCGCCGCCGGGCGTGAGGTAGGTGAAGTCTGTGCGAAACGTGCGCGGCGCAGGCTCGGCCCAGAAAGCCGAGTTGCGCGTCTTAAAGAGCACGCGCACTGCGTCCGCCGGCACATGGGCCGCGATATGCTCAGCCTCAATCGCTTGTACGTCGCCCGCGATTTCAACGACAGCGACCGGCCCGATGAGTGCGTCGAGCGACATGGCGGCGACGGTCGGCGCATCGGCGATGAAGTGCGCGGGCGCGTCTACGTGCGTCGCGGTGTGCGCGCCGAAATGCAGCATAGAGACGTTCGCCGCGTCGCCGCGCGCGAGCGCCGCCCACGCGTCGATCTCGATGCCCGGATCGCCCGGATAGACCGGCGTCGCGCCCGGCGCAATGGGC
Source organism: Pyrinomonadaceae bacterium (assembly GCA_045807745.1). Taxonomy (GTDB): domain Bacteria; phylum Acidobacteriota; class Blastocatellia; order Pyrinomonadales; family Pyrinomonadaceae; genus QHXQ01. Next base: position 85,253 of record JBJMGT010000008.1, on the reverse strand, counting down.
ACGCTGATGTCGAGAAAAGACATATAAAAGCAGTGACGAGTGACGAGTGACGAGTGGCGAGTTAAGACAAGCTGTTTTGCTTGTCACTTGTCACTCGTCACTGTTTTACTTGAGCTTGGCGTGGCTGTCAACGGGCTTGGCCGGCGCGCGCTTAAGAGTTGGCTTGCGAGTGTGATCGTGGTGCGTTAGCATCGGGCGTTGGTTTGTTTGCAGCTTAACGGCCGAGTGTTGATGTCGATGAAAGGGGCGAGGCTCATCAGCAGCAGCGGACAGAGAGAGTTGCCGCGCGTCAGCGCGTCGAGTTATTTGAACACTGCGCCGCTCATCTGGAGCTTTGTGCGCGGGCCGCGCGCGGGCGAGGTGCAGTTGATCACTGATGCCGCGCCGGCCCGTTGCGCCGACCTGTTGGCGCGGGGCGCGGTCGAGGCGGCGCTCGTACCGGTCATCGAGTATCAACGGCTGCCGGAGGTCTTGGTCGTCTCGGACGCGTGCGTGGGCGCACACACGGCCGTGCGCAGCGTCGTGCTCGTGACGCGCTACGATGATCTGCGCGTCGTCCGCACGATTGCGCTTGACGAGTCGTCGCGCACGTCGGCGGCGCTTGTCGCTATCATCTTCCGCGAATTTTTTGGCAGCACACCGCGCACCGTGCCCGCGCGCCCGGACGTGCCCGCGATGCTCCGGGAACATGACGCCGCGCTGATCATCGGCGATCCGGCCATGACGTTTGCGCGCGCGGGGTTGTACGTGCACGACCTCGCGGCCCTGTGGCGCGAGCACACGGGGCTGGGTTTCGTGTTCGCGTTGTGGCTGGCACATGCCCCATCCGCGCCGGCTGTGCGGCGGCTCGATTTCGCCGCGGCGCGCGACGAAGGCCTCGCGCACACGGAGGAGATCGTTGCGCAGTATGAGCGCGAACTGGGCTTGCCGCGTGCGGAGTTGCGTTCATATCTGCACGACAATCTCTGCTTCACGCTGAATGCAGAGATGCGCGCCGGGCTTGAGCTTTACTTCCAGCTTGCGCACAAACACGGTCTCGCGCCCGCCGCGCGCCCCTTGCATTGGCTTAAGTAGTGACATAGGAAATCTCACGCAAAGACAAGAGCGCAAAAAGATCAGATGCTTCTCTTTGCGTCTTTGCGCCTTTGCGTGAGACTTCTTATCGTATGTGTTATCACCCGCTTCGGCGTATAATTTGCAACGTAAGCTGATCATCTGCGCCTTGCCAATTAACCTTGGTGACTGTGGGCGCGGCGCTGGCAGAATGCGAATTTAAGTTGAGTGTTATGGAAAATATCCAACCGATTCTTGACCGCGCATTAGCGGGCGAGCGTTTGACGACGGATGACTGCGCGGCCCTATTAGCGTCGCACGACATCGCGCGCATCGGCGTCGCCGCCGACGAGGTGCGTAAGCGTTGGCATGGGGACGATGTCGTCACCTATATCATCGACCGCAACATCAACTACACGAACGTCTGCAACGTCGTTTGCACCTTCTGCGCGTTCTACCGCCGACCCGGCAAGCCGGACACATATGTCCGCACGGTCGAAGAGATTTGTCAGAAGATCGACGAGACCATTGCGCTCGGCGGCACGGGCATCTTGATGCAAGGGGGCTTGCATCCAGACTTCGGCATCGAGTGGTACGAGGATTTGCTGCGCACACTGCATGCGAAATATCCGACGGTGCAACTGCATTGCTTCTCGCCGCCGGAGATTCATAACATCCATCTAATCTCCAAGCTCTCTTATGAAGACGTGCTGACGCGCTTGAAAGCGGCGGGCTTGTATTCACTGCCCGGCGGCGGCGGGGAGATTCTGGACGACGAGGTGCGCAAGCGCGTCTCGACCAAGTGTACGACCGACGAGTGGCTCGCGGTGATGCGCGCCGTGCATCGCGTGGGCTTGCGCTCGACGGCGACGATGATGTTCGGCATCGGCGACCGCCTTGAACACCGCGTCCGCCACTTGCAGCGCATCCGCGATCTGCAAGACGAGACCGGCGGTTTCACCGCTTTCATCCCGTGGACGTTTCAACGCGAGCACACGGCACTTGGTCGCCGCATCAAGGATGAACCAACCGGCATGGATTATCTGAAGATGCTCGCGGTCTCGCGGCTCTTTCTTGATAACATTGAGAACTTTCAGTCGTCTTGGCTGACGCAAGGGTTAAGACTCGGTCAGGTCGCGCTGCGGTTTGGCGCGAACGATATGGGATCGATCATGATCGAGGAGAACGTCGTCTCGGCCGCGGGCGCGCATAACGAGGCCGACGAGCGGATGCTGCGCTACCTGATCCGCGAGGCGGGTTTTGTGCCGCAACAGCGCGACATACTCTACCGGCCCGTCCATCGCGAGGCGTCGGTGCAAGGCGATAAAAGCGACTCCGCGCAGTTGCGCGAGTTGAGCGTAGCCTTCGCTGACTGAGCGCGCCCACGCCCGCGCCGCCTACCTAGTGCGCATGAAACGGGACTCATCCTCGACGCGCTCATACTCGATCAAATCCGGATTTAGCTCTTTGCCATACATCATTTCGTGCACCGCCTCATAAATCCGCCCTGATTTGTCGCGAATGATCGTGTGGATGGGAAAGAAGCCGGGTGTCCAGATGATGTACTGGCAGTTCGGATTAGTTAGCTCGCGGTAGACAGTGCGCTCCGGCGGAAAAAGCTCCGGATGCAGCTTGTATGTCACGCTCTCCACATAAGGCAAATCTCGGCCCGTCAAATAAAGCCAGACCTTATAGAGCGGCTTGCCGTCGACTACCTTGACGTAGACCTTAGGCTTTGCCCCAGCGCTCGGCGGCTGATTCGGGTCGAAGCAGGTATCTATCACCTGTACGTCGAATTCTGTTTCCATTAGTCCGTCCTTCTGCGAAGGTTAACTTAAATCGGCTCTGGGGGCGACGTGATTAGTGGCGCGAGCGGGCTAAGCACGTTATCAGGTGGCGGCGGAGCCGGCGTGATCGGCGGGACACCTGCCGCGCCCATTGGCCCCCCGGCCGCACCGGCCGGCTGTGACTCGCCTACATTTGTCGAGGCCCCGGCGGAACCACCGCTCGCCCCACCCGCCGCGCCCGCTTTTGTCGCCGCGACCCCAAAATAATAACCGATAATCGAGCCGACCAGCCCGCCAAACGCAGAGACCACGGCTTGCAGCGCATCCTTCATCTCCGTGATGCTCCCCCGCCAGTGGATCAGCGAAAAGATGAGCGCGAAGGCAAAGATCAGAATGATGAGCAGGGCCAGCAAGTGCCGAAAGTCATTGATGATCTTAACAGCAGCGTCCGACAGCACAAAACGCAAATCCTGCTTGCGATCCGTCGGGGCCGGCGGCACATTGCGGAACCGGCCGTAGGCGAAAGCCCACGCCAGCCAGTGTGTCATCAGCGTCAAGACCAAGAGGGAGAGCAGCAATAACAGAATGCTAATCTGGTGGGTTTCGACGAAAGTGAGGAATGCGTTCATTGGCTCGCTCCTGAATGTTTAGTCTATGCTGCGCTTGATAAGTTTCCTTGCCATGCCCTCCCTTGCTCTCTACCAACTGAAGGCTGCCGCATCATGCGCGGGAAATTATACCGCCAAACTTCGGTACGGAATACAAAAACATTGTAGCCCGAACGACAAGGCGGCGAAAGGGCGCGCGCCGCATCTTCCCGTTCAGCCTGAACCTTGCTGCTCACCAACCCATGCGCGCGCGCAAGGTGGTGGCGTGCGCGGTGTGGTGGCGACTGTGCCAGGCGTAGAGCGCGAGTTGTTTGTCGAGCGAGACCATGCCCCAGTCCGGATGCTGGAATGTGCGCGCGCGCTCAGCCGGTGTGAGCGCGCGGAATAGCGCCGCCCAACGCTCGTGCAGCGCAGTGAGCAGATCGAGCGACGTTTCTACCGGCGTCAACTGCGTGTCGGCCAACTCGGCCCAGCGCGCCTCGTCGTAAGTTCTGATCGCCGGCACATCCTCCGTGAGCGCCAGCTTGGCGCGCACATAACCGTTCATGTGGCTGTCGGCCACGTGATGCACCAGTTGGCGCAGAGTCCAGCCGCCTTCGCGGTACGGCGTCTCAAGTTGTTCTTCGTTCAGGCCCGCGACGGCCGCGCGCAGCCGCTCAGGCAAGGCCGCGAGTTGCGCGATAAACTCCGCGCGCTCGTCTTCAGTTATCTGTTCACTCGTCATTTGAAACTGGCCGATGGGGTAGCGTGGGTCAGTCATCTCGTCTCCTTTAATGCTTTGCGCCTGAAATGCTTTTACCCGCCAATTATAATACGCAGGGCACGGCACTCAAGCGCCACTTACAGCAACTGCATGAGTGCCACTTTGCAACGGGCTGGCAGCCTTTGCCTAAACACGCTCTGGCCGCGCGCTTCGTTGCTATCATGTACGCGCCCCATCTTGGCCAGCACGCCAGCGGCGGCACAGGTCGCGCGCAGCCTCAGGCCAAGTGGGGAACTGGAAGGTAAAGCCTGCTTGCAACAGCCGGCCCGGAATCACGCGCCGGCTTTTCAGGATCAACTCCGTCTCAGTCCCAAGCACGCGTGCGCCCAACTCCAACATCCATTCCGTCGCCGCCAACCCGAACCATGCACCCCACGCCGCCCGCAGGTCACGCATAAACTCTTCATTGGGCAAAGGCGTCGGCGCGGCGAGATTGATTGCGCCTGTTATCTCTTCATGCTCGATGAGCCAGCCGACGGCGCGCACAAAATCCTGATCATGAATCCAAGAGACGTACTGCCGACCCTTCCCAGCGCGCCCGCCGAGACCGCAGCGCACCAGCTTGAGCAGGATGTCGAACGGGCCGCCACGGTCGGGACTCATGACGATGGCCGTTCGCAGTTTCACTTTGCGCGTGTGCGGCGTCTGCGCTTCGTCCAGCGCGCGCTCCCAAGCCGTGGCCACGTCCAGACTAAAGCGCCAAGTGTCGGGCGCGTTTGGCTCTGCGCCGCCGATGATCCCTGTGGCTTCATCATTCGGCGCGTCGTAGCGATGAGCGTAGATGGCGGCGGTGCTCGCCTGCAACCAGACGCGCGGCGGGCGGGCGCACTTAGCAATGGCCGCGCCCACCACGCGCGTCGAGTTCACGCGCGACGCTTTGATGACGCGCCGGTTCTCCGCATTGTAACGACAGTTCACGCTCCGCCCGGCCAGATTGATGACCGCATCCGCCCCGTCTAATTCCGCCGCCCAATCGGTCAATGTCTCCGCATCCCAAGCCACCTCGCGCCACGCCGCGCTGCCGGGCTTGCGACTGAGCACCACGACCTCGTGCCCGCCCGCGTGAAACGCGCGCGCCAACATCGTGCCGACCTGCCCAGTGCCACCGGGAATAATTATCTTCATGAAAGGGCCAGCATACATTTCCTGTGCCAGCAATTGAACTAAAGGTGGGCGGAAGCGGCGACGTACTAATGGCGCGTCGTTTACGCCAACTGAGCGCCCAGCAAAATCATTTGTGAGCAGCTATGATCAAGCATTTCGCAATACGTGTTTGCAATGTGCGAAGGAAGATCAAGTCAGAACCGCCTGCGATAGCGGGCGGGTCATAGTGGCGTTAGCTCGACCCGCCCGCTACCGCAGGCGGTTCTGCTTGCATCCTTACACTATCAAGCTTGAGCGGGGCGCAGGCGATTCATCCAGTAAGCCCAAGCCACTATCAGCGAGAAGACGATTAAGCCGCCGATGCCGGCCCGGATGGGATTGGGGTCTATCCCGGCGGTGATGTTGCCGTGCCAGATCAGCGTGAACAGCGCAACACCGATCCAGAACGCGTACACGCCCGCACGTTTTCTGGCTCGCGTCGCGCGCACGTACAAGATGATGGCCAGCAACCAGAAACCGCCTTCGACGATCAATGTAGCGGGGATAGAGTTCCACAGACCGAAGCCAAAGACCTGCCGCACGCCCGGCGCAAGCGGCATATCAGGTCGGTGACTGATGACATCCAGCACCCAGTGACTTACGACGGCCGCCGCGAGCAACCACGCCCCGCGCGAGTCACGCCGCCGCATGAAATAGACTCCCGCGAACAGCGCCGCCCAAACTACGTCCAGCAACAGACTATGACTGTAAGCGATGTCATGTCCCACCATGCGATTCGACGTGACGCCGGGCACAGCCGCGACATGTTCGAGACCGGCGAGCATGAACGGAAAGAAGAGCAGATCGGCGAGCAGCACGGCCAGCATCCACGTGCCGAGCGACACCTTCGGCTCAAGCCGCTTCCCCAACAGCCCGACCGCTAAGTGCCCGACGAACATACGTCTCTCCACAGACCGGGCGGAATAAGCAACTTCAAGCTTAATGGCACGAACGGCGCGCCGGCTCATTTACCACGCAGACGACTTTATTGAAATCTACCATAGATGGCGTACAGCACATTAAACGCGGCAAAGAGCAACGTGGCGACGAGCGCCGCGCCGGTCATCCTGATGCCTAAGAAACTTGGATAGCGCAGAGCCTTAACTTCATCAGCGATGCTCTTGAACTCGCTTTCAAGCTCCTTGAGCCAGGACCACATGATGAAGCAACCGAACGCGACGCCCAGCGATGCGACCGCGATCAAGAGCGGGAATAAACGTTTGGTCGGCGGCGTAATATCTTTATTGAAAATATAGACACTGATGCCTGTAACAATCGTGGCATAGAGCGTGATCCACTTCCAGAAGAGATCGAGGTGGTGTTCATATAAACTGAGCAACGCGCCTAACTGCTGCCGGGCCAACTCATGATCTTGATCAGTTGACATCACGCTCTTCCTAACTCTTTATCGTGTTGACTCCTAAGTCTACTAATCATTTTACCGCAGAAACACAACTGAATAGCACAATAGATATGAACAGTTGCCCTCGCCCCATTAGCGCCACTTGAAGATGCTGAGGATGTTGGAGAAGTCGTCTGTCCAGACGCGGCGGTTGGCATCGCCGTCGAGCGTGTGCCAGCGCTGGTCGTTAAGCAGCGTGCCCATGTCTTCTGGCTTGCGCACCATGACGACCCATTGGGAGGACTCTTTGCCTTCGGTCTGATTGGGTTGCACGTCGTCGCGGACGAGGCAGGCGAGGTTGCGGCTGCGCGCGAGGTCGGCGACGACCGGGTGCAGGTCGAGGCTGCGGTTTGAGATGTGGAAGACGATGAGACCGGCGGGCGCGAGCTTCGACAGATAAAGGTCGAGCGCCTGCTGCGTCATCAGATGTACGGGGATCGCGTCGGAGCTAAAGGCATCTAGCACGATGAGACCATAGGCTGCACCGGGCGCGCGTTGTAGTTGCAAACGCGCGTCGCCAAGGACGACTGAGACGGGCGCGTGCGCGCAGTTGATCAAGTAAGTGAAATATTCGGGCGCGCGGGCGACGCCGACGACCGCCGGGTTGATCTCGTAGAACGTCCAGCGTTCATTGGCGCGGGCGTAAGCGGCGGTCGCGCCCGTGCCGAGACCGACGATAGCGACATCGGGTGCGGGCGTCCGCGCTTGAAACGCGCTGAAGACCTGACCGAGCGGGCCTTCGCGATGATAGTAAGAGAGCGGCTCGCACTGGCGTGTGAAGTCTGTGTACTGGCGACCATGAATCGTGCTGCCGTTGTAGAGCCAGTGGAGCGTGTCGCGCTCGTCGCGCGTGACGCGCAGCACGCCGAAAAAGTTGCGCTCGGCGTTGAGCGTGCGCGAGTTTAGTTGCGCGAACAGTTGACTGCCGAGCAGAACAGCACCGAGCGCGAGCGCGAAGCGCAAGGGGCGGCGGCGAAACTGATAAGCGATGATGAGCGGCACGCCGACCGCGACGGCGAGCGCCTGCACGTATTCAAGATCGTAACGGTCGGCGACGAGCGTCAGTAGCAGTGTCAGCAAGGCCAGACAGACGGGCACGACCAAGTCGAGTTGGCGCGCGCGCTTCGTTGTTGTGTGTTGCGCCGGTCGCCAGAGCAGCAGGCAGGCGAGCACGATGGCGAGCGGGTATTCAGGCACACTGTTGAAGACGGCGGGCGCGACGAGTGCATTGAAGAGACCGCCGAGCGCGCCGCCGGTCGCCAGCCAGAGGTAGAACTCGGCAAGGTGGGCGGGCGCGGGCCGGTCGGCGGCGAGTAGTGTGTGACAGGTCAGGGCGGCGACGAAGAAGTAGAGCAGGTGGACGAAGATGATGAGCGCGGCGGGCTGCGCAGCGCCGGAGAGATAGACAAGCACGAGCACGAGTGTCACGCCCGGCAGGATGCGCGCGAGCAGGCGCGGGCGTAAGAGTTGGCGGTGCGCGAAAGCTAATATGAGCGTAAGCAGGTAGAGCGCGAGCGGGACGACCCAGAGCAGCGGTAGCGAGGCGATGTCGGTTGAGATGAATGTCGTCACGCCGAGCATCAGGCTCGACGGCACGAACGCCAACGCGAGCCAGCGCAAACGGCGAGGACGTGAAAGCTGCTCGTTGTCCGTTGTTCGTTGTCCATCGTCTGTTGTCCGTTGAGATTGATTGATAGCTATTTGGTCTTCATTTATTGTTGCTTGCTCATCGTTAACTGCGGGTTGTTCATTGCTGTGCTCGTCCGGCGTGTGTGTGCGCCGGAGCGTGAGAGCGCAGAGAGCGACGAGGGCGACGAGCAGGGCATAGCTGTAAACCCAGAGTTTGCTCTGCTGGCGCAGGTTGAGATGCGGTTCGAGCAGCGCGGGATAGGCGACGAGCGCGAGCAGACTGCCGGTGTTCGACGCGGCGTAGAGAAAATAAGGATCGCGTGCGCGTGTGTGAGTTGTTGCAGCGAACCATTGTTGCAGCAGCGGGCTGTTGGCCGCGAGGATGAAGAAAGGCAGCCCCACCGTGAGCAGTAGCCGACCGATCAGCCAGAAGGCCGGATTGCCTTCGGAGGGGACGGAGTTGATGGTCGCGGGCGCGAGCGCGATGGGCAGACTGACGAAAGCAACGATGAGCAACGCAAGCTGGGCGACGATCTGTTGGCGCGGCGTGAGCCACTTGGCCGCGCCGAGCGCGTAGGCATAGCCGGCGAGCAGCATGAGTTGAAAAAAGAGCAGACAGGTGTTCCACACAGCCGGCGTCCCGCCGAGGAGCGGCAGCAGCATCTTCGCCACCATCGGCTCGACCCAGAACAAGAGCGCCGCGCTGACGAACAGCGTCGCAGCGAACAGCGGCGTCAGCGCGCGTGTGCGTATGGGCTTCACTGCGACCAAGAGGTAGGCTTACGTTCCCAACGGTGCGCGCGCAGTTGTGTGTGGAGGTCTTCAGGCAGCGGCCCCTTGTCGCTGGCGTTGAGGTTGGCGGCGACGTTGGCGCGTTTGCGCATGCCGGGGATGATGGTGTTGACGGTCGGGTTGTTGAGGATGAAACGTAGCGCCAACTCAGGCATCGTCATGCCGGCGGGCACAAGGGGCTTCAAGGCGTCTGCTCGTGCGACGCTCGGAATTAAATTCTCAGGCACAAAGTAGAGGTTGCGCCAGTCGCCTTCGGGCCAGTGGCTCTCTGTGGTGAGCATGCCGGTGAGTGTGCCTTCGTCGAAGGGCACGCGCGCGATGACGGCCACGTCATCTTCGGCGCAGGCGGGGAAGAGTTCGTCCTCCGGATTCTGATCGAAGATGTTGTAGATGACCTGCACGGCATCGATAAGACCGCTGCGCACCGCACGCACACCGTTCCAAGGCTCCCAACGATTCAGGCTGAGGCCGATGGCTTGAAAGAGACCTTGACTGCGCAACTCGTCAAGCTGTTTGTACCAACGATCATCCGTCAGCCAGCCATCGTCCCACGTGTGCAGTTGCATGAGATCGTAGCTGTCGAGACCGGCGTGTTGCAGGCTCTCGTGGACAAACCGTTCGATATGATCGGGCGGGAAAGTTTCTGCGACGGTGTGCTCAGGTCGCGCCGGCCACTGAAAGTTTTTCGGCGGGATTTTGGTTGCGGTGTAGAGTTTCGTCTGCGGATTGGCGCGGACTAAGCGACCGAGCAAGGCTTCACTCCGACCCTCGCCGTAGCCCCACGCGGTGTCGAAGAAGTTGCAACCCAACTCAACGGCGTATTGCAGCGACGCAATCGACTCTTCATCGTCCGCGCCGCTCCAACCGCCCATGCCCCACATGCCGTAGCCGATCTCTGAGACCTGCCAACCCGTGCGCCCGAACCTGCGATAACGCATGACCTGTATACCCTTTGCTATTGCGTAACTCCGTATGTGCTCAACCGGAAGTTAGCGGCTTGATTAGCTTTTCAGTTATTTCATAACCGATTCACGAATAAGTCAATACGGATGACTGACCTAGATGCGGCTCATCGGATCGTAGCTTAGGCCGAGCGCGATGATCTTTTGCAGGAGTTGTTCATAGCGGATGCCGACCTTGGCGGCCGAATCGGCGAAGTCTTCGCCGCGCGCGATCTGCGGATTGGGATTGACTTCGAGCACATACATGCGCCCGTCAGCGCGTAGGCGATAATCAATGCGCGCGTAGCCGCTCAAGCCTAACAATCGATAGATGCGTTTTGAGAGACGCGTCATCTTCTGCTTCGTCTCGGCGGGTAACTCGGCGGCTTGTGTGACGACGCCGACGCGTTTTTGATAGTTCACGTCCCACTTGATCTTATAAGTGGCGATGTTCGGCGCGCCTTCGGGCAGGTCTTTGAGTAACAACTCCCACGGCGGATAGGCGTCCAGCTTGTTGTTGCCGATCACGCCGACGTACACCTCGCGTCCTTCGATGTACTCTTCGACGAGCGCAGACTTGCCGGTCTGCTCATGGATGAAGTTGACGCGCTCGGCGAGCTTTTCATCGTCGCGCACGACGGACGCGTGCGCGATGCCGATTGAGCCTTCGTCGATGAGCGACTTGACGATCAGCGGAAACTTCAGACGACCGGGCCGCCGCGCCTTCCACTTCGGCGGGAAGACGACGAAGCGTGGCACGTGTATGTCGTGATAGGCGAGAATCTTTTTAGTCAGCGCCTTGTTGCGCGCGAGCGTCAGCCCCAGCGGATTGCAACCCGTGTAGCGCATCTGAATCAACTCCAGATAACTGACGACGTGTTGATCGTACAGAGGATGACCGGCAAACTCTTCCAAGAGATTGTAGGCGATGTGTGGCTTGTGCCGGCGCGCCGCGCGGCGAATCACGCGCAGGTCGTTCGTGATGCCGACGGCGTGCACCTCATGCCCGATGCGCGTCAAAGTCTTCATCACGTCGTACTCCGTGCGCCAGATTTGCGCCTCCTTGTTGCCGTGCCCTTTCAAGGAGCGCGGCGGGATGCAGTCCTGGTGCATCAAGACGATGATGCGCAGCGGATTTGTGACGAGCTGCTTCATAAGGGAATGCGGTGATAGCCTGTGTGCACGCCGTTCATCGTCTGCACGGTCAGCATGACGAGCACCTTGCGCCGCGTCTGCTCCTGCGACAGTCCGAGCCGCAGGCGCAATGCGCGACAGCGATCAATCACGTGCGCCATGATCTGATCGACAGCATAAGCGTGCATGCCCGTGCCTTCAGCCACCGCATGCACGAGTTCGCGCCGGACGCGGCGCAGGTAGCTGACAGCCGTGGGGCGCGCCGTGTTGTGCCCTGTGCGCGGCGCGAAGATGCGTTGCAGATCGGGGTCGAACGGCGCGGGGCTGCGCATGACGTAGCGCGCGCGTTTGCGTTCGTAGTGGGCGCGCAAGGTCAGCTTCAATTCACTCAAAGGTTCGACCTTGGCGCGCCGACGCACGACGGGCGCGCGCCCACTCAACTCTTCCATCAACTCGTCAATGTATTCGAGTTTGCTGAGCGCGGGCCAATTCTGATAGCGACTGCGCCAGCGCCCGCCGGGCGCGAGCCAGACGGCGAACGTCTCGGCGAAGTCTTCCGCCGGATGCGCCTGCGCGTACCACGCCGCGAGGTGCAGCACATGGTTGCGGCTGTGCGGTTTCGGTTTGTAGAACTCCGGATAAGGTTTGGTGAACGAGCCGAACAACTCGCGCCAGCGCCGTTTGTAGTGTAAGCGGTAAGCGTTACTCAAAGCGTGCCCCGCTTCGTGGCGCATGATGCGCAGACAGTCGCGCTCGGTCGCGCCTTCGACCTCCAACATCTGCCGGCGTTCGAGCCGCATCAAGCGCGGGTGCGCGAGGTAGAAGGGAATGGCGAAGCCGGGCACGCCGTCGGGCGAGAACCACTCGGCTGAGAGCCACACGTGCGGGCGAAAACGCAGGCCGCGCTCAGCCAACTCGACGTAGAGATGCTTGATGCGCTGCGCGAGCGCCGTCCCCGCCATGCGGATCGGCAGATCGCACAAACGCATGTCGAGCAATTGCTCGTCAGTCACGCGCCGCCAGGAGAAACCAGCCACCGTGTCTTTTGCCCGCGCCAGTCAATCGGAAAGCAAGAACGGCCCGATTATACCCGGATCGGGCACGAGTTTCGCGCGCTCACAGGCTGCCCTCGTCGGCCGTCGGCCCGTAAACGGAAGGTACGGGTATATCATTGAGGCGCAGATAGACACCGAGTTGCGCGCGGTGGTGAATCATGTGATTCATCACAAAGCTGCGCAACACGGCGACGCGCGGCATGGTCATGATCGTCCGCCCGTTGGACAGGAGCGACCAAGACTTGAACAAATGTTCGTCGCTCGCGCCCGTGATAGCCGCCCGCGCGTCCGCCACGTTGCGGTCGAAATTCTCCAGCGCCTCCGCCCGCGACTTGATCTGCTCCACACGAAACGGCACGCCGTTCGGCGCCACGTCCAACTCGTCCAAGTTAATCCCGTGCGCCGCCCAACTCGGCAGATTCGCCAGATGCGTCGCAAGGCCCCCCATCGTCATCGACTTCTCATGCGGTCGCCAGTCGAGCTTGTCCTCCGGCACACGCGCAAGCGTCTTGCGCGTGTTGGCCATCTCTTGATCAAACTCAGGCAATAAAGATTGACTAAGTGCCATCAGTCTCCTCCTCAAAACGCCGGCGGCTTATGCCAGCAAACTCTGGCAAGCCTCTACTGGCCTTGCCTATAAAATCAGAAGATAGGACTAATTAATAGGCAAGTGGTAATTCTGCCTATAAAACCCAAGCTTAACGCGCGCGGATTGCTCATCTGTTTCTGCCTACCGCCGACAGGATAACGAAAGCCACGGCCGCAAAGACATGTACCTCAAATATACCTATCGCAATAAGAGCTAAGGCGCTTGGAGGTGGATTGGGATCAGCACCATAGAATGCGATGATGGGCAGACCAATGATACCTGCTATCACAAGCCCTATCGTGCCCAAGATGCTATCCTGATGTGCCGCGCCGTACATGGAGACGAGGTAAAGGAATGTCAGTACAAGAAAGCCGATGGCGTAGGATTTTAGAATTCGCTTTTTCATTGCCCGATTTATAGGCAACTATTCGAATTTATAGGCAAAGCCTGCACCGGCCTCAGCCTTTAACACGCGCCGTCTCTGATTGGGCCAGCGCCTCTATGCCGCCCGGTTGTTGCGCGGATTGGAAGTCTGCCGGATGAAGGGCTGTGTAAGCTTCTGCGCTCGCTGGTGCTGCGACGGCCGCACGCGTCCCTTTCCGTTTGGGCGCGCGGCGCGATGGCGCTTTAGTGGCTTCGGCCTTATGAAGTATGAAATAGCCCTCTTGCCCCGGATGAAACTTCGGCGCTTGATGCCAACTGATGTCTGTGCTGGCGGGGAAACGCACGATGACGTTCTTTCGGGCGTGTTTGCCTTTCAGCACGTCGGCGACTTCGATCACGGCTTCGCGCCAATCCGCATGATGCTCGCTGATTGGCCCCACCGGCGCTTGCTCGGTGGCCGCCGCCCGCGCCCCGGCCGGCAATCTGACCTCTTTCACCCGGCCGGCCACGACCAGATCGGCAGCAGCGAAACGTGCGCGCATATCGCGCTCTGCCTGACGCCCGGCCGGCGCGACCGCCGCAGCGCGCGCCGTCGTCGCCGGCTCTTGGCTGAGAGATTGGACGGCGATGCTGTCGCCATACATCCACGGCGTCGCGTGAAAGATCAACTCCTGCCCCACCTTGAGTGGCGCGCGCCCGGCCAGTCGCACCGTGATGTCTTGGCCTATGTAGTCCGCGAGATATTCCGGCGCGGCCAACACCTGCTCGACCGACACCACGGCCGTGCGCTCATCGACCGGCACGCTCGCCATCGTAGCGCGCTTGAGCTGTTTCAACTTGCCTTTGAAAATGAACGTGGGTTGTGGTTCGACCTTCTGCTTACGCGAGCCTGCGGGCATGTTTACTTCCTCCCTGACTGTCTCCCTTGACACCTCTTATATCACTAAACTTACAGGAGCACGAGAAGGGCGGATGGTGGGACGGTTGGCTTAGGCGAGGCAGGAATCAGCTTGCGACACGATGCGGCCAACAGACGCGCCGCAAGCTGATTCATGGCCAGCGTGTTTACGACTCCGTGATCTTGAAGAAGAACGGGTCGATTGAGGGTTGGACGGTCGTCACGCCGTTGGTCTTGAACAGCTTGTGCGACGTGAAATTAGCGACGCGCTGGTACTTGACGCCGTTCGGGAAGTTCGCCATGTCGGGCGTATTGTTCGCCGAGAAGATCCCGTAGAAGTCAGCGCCCTGCGCGACCAAGTGATCGTAATCGCCGATGTAGGGATCAAAGGTCTTGACCGGCGTGGCGGCCGGCACGTTGGCCAAGATGAGATCATCCCAGTTGACGCCGTCCGTGCTGCGGCGCAGGCGCGTCACCCAGCGGCGGTTATCCGCCAAGCCGCGGAACTGCTGGAAGAGCAGCCCGATCTTACCGGCCTTGTTGATCGCCAGAGCCGCGTTCGTCGCACTGTCAATCGTCAACAAGTCGGCGGCCGACCAAGTCACACCGCGATCCTTCGACCGGCGCACATGCAGCGTCAACATCGAGTTGGGCTGCTTGTCGCACCAAGCCATATAGACCAGCGAGCTGTTGTTCGGATCGACAGCAATGGAGATCGAGCCGCCGAGGCGTTGCTGCCCGGTCGCGGCCGTGCCGTTAATCATGAAGGGGAAGGAGACGCCCTGCACGACGCGCCGGCCCGCCAGTCCATCGCTCGGATCGGTCAGCGCCGTATAGCCGCCTGTGCCCCACTTGTCGTCGCGCACTACCACAACATCGGCGGACGTGATGATCAGCGTGTTCGCGGGGAAACTGCCGGTCAGCGCGCGCCAGCGATAGAAGACCGCATAGACCGTCCCGTCCTGATGCGAGACCGGGCGAATCTGCGGGCCGTCTTGCCCGACGGTCGTGCGCTTCTCGATCCGCACGGTGCTGAAGGTGGGCGAAGAGATGCCGGCATTGAGCGATTGATCGATGGTGGCAGTGTGCCCGCCCGGCCCGGCGAAGTCGTTGTTGCCGATGTAGAGCCGCTCCTTGCCTGCGTCCGTGCCGGACTTCACCGTCGTAGCGTGGGCGAACGGCTGGTCGGCGTTTGGCCGCGACGCCAGCACGCTCATCGGTACAGCCGAGGCCGCATCATTCGTCCGCAGAAACTCCAGATTGCTGGATGGCGCGCGCAGGATGCTGCCGTAAAGTTTCTTGTTTGTACCGCTGAAGCCGGTAGTGATGTCGTGCGTGGCACTGCCGGCGGCACTCGGCACGACCGAGTTGAGCACCCACGTGTTGCCGCCATCGGCCGAGATGAAGATCGGCGCGTTGACACCGCCGCCCGGATCGGGCGTAAAGGCCGTGCCGACGATCTGTAATGGGTTCGCCGGATTGACCGTCAAGTGCGGCTCGCTGTCCTGCTGCGTCTCGCTGCTGAGCGCTTTGGGGATCATATTGACAAGCAGAACGCCGCTCGGTGAGGCAACGGCCCCGCCCGCCGCACTCTTCCCGGCGGCTTTCTTAGCGCCTTTCTTGGCCGCTTTTTTCGGCGCTATCTTCGCCGCGGTTTTCGCCCTGCCCTTACTACTAGCGGCTGCTGCTTTCCGGTGCTTCTTTTTCGTTGGCATGATTTCTCTTTCCTTTCAACGTAGCGGGCTATTTGGATTCCGGCTCTGAACCGGAGGTGGCGGCGGCGATGATGTTCATGACTGCGCCGGCCTGTTCGGCGGGTTGGAAGTCTGCGGGGTGGAGCGCGGTGTATGTGTCGTCCGACACCTCAGTTGAGACTGCGGCGGCGGCCAACATCCCGGCGGCGGCGCGCTGCGGAGCTTTCTTCGTCTCACCCTTATGCAGCATGAAGATACCTTCTTGGCCCGCGCGGAACTTGGGGGCCTTGTACCACTTCACATCCCGGCTGTTGGGGAAGCGCACTTTGGCGGTCTTGGCTGAGTGACTGCCCTTATGCACGGCGTCAACTTCGATCTCCGCTTCCTGTATGAGCGGATCGTGCTCGCTGATGGGCTTACTGATGGTTGTTTCGCCGGCCGTCGCCGCCAGCTTGAAGCCAGCGGCGGCCTCAGGCGGCAGGCTGATGCTTTTAACCCGGCCGGAGAGCACTACGTCCGCGCTCTCGAAGCGCACCTGCGCATCCTGTTGCGCCAGCTTCTCAACCGGGTCGCCACCAACAGCTGCGGCCAAGGCCAACGGCATCTTGGCGGCCGCGTGGTGATCGATGGACTGGACGGCGATACCTTCGCCGAACAGCCAGCCATTCGCATAGAAGACGGACTGCTCACCTCGTTTGACTGTTTTACGGCCGCCCATTTGGACTGTGATGTTCTGCCCGACGGTGTCACGCAAAGCTTCGGGCGCGTGGATGATCTCGTCGACGCGAACGACGGCCGTGCGCTCCGTAATCGGTACGCCCGGCATCGCGGCACTCTTAAGCTTGACGACGGTGCCTTTGAAAACAAATCTTGCTTGTTGGGTGCGGTCTCCCGCTTTGGTTGGCATGGATTTTCTCCTTTGTGATGTTCCTGCCGGAAAAGGCCTAGACGTGCGTTACGAGAGCATTCTGAGGCAAGTGACGCGCGGGTTGCTGACTAAGAGACAATTAGAGAACGACTGTGCGAAGTCCTCCTGTGGGTGGATTAAAAGCCGCGTGCAAGCGCGAGGTGCAGCGCTTGTGGGTTGAGAGACATGAGCCTGACCATGTGATGTGAGAAGGCAAGCGGGGTGCGTTTGCCTAGCCGATTGTTAAGTGCGCGCTGAACGGCCGAGCCGGGCAACGGTAAATGAGAGATAGCCCCAGTAGCTCGTATTCTGCCCCGAAACGATTTTGACAGGGCGCACTATAACACAGATTCAGTCTGCGAGCAGGAGATTATTATGGTGCGCAAGTACGGGCCCGGGCCGTTGGGTTGACCCTTGAACGGGTCTCCGATGCCAAGTCCGGGGGCGCAAAGCTATGGCTGAATCTTGCTCAGCTACGGCAAGGCGAGTCGCCATAGCTCGGCTTGAGTTGTGCCGACGTAGAGCGCGCCGTTGAGGCTGGCGATGCTGCGCCCGGCGCAACCTTGTTGCGGGTCGGGGTCTTGGACGGGGAAGGTGGGGAGCGCCTGCCAGCGCAACCAAGGGCGCGCGAGGCTCGTGGTGCGGCGCACCGAGCCGTCGCGCGCGAGCACGTAGAGATAGGGGCCGGCGACGGCGAAGTTGGCGACGCCGCCGGGTATCTGCAAGTAGCGGACGCGCGCGCTGCCGTCGAAAGCGGCCAGATCGATCCGGTTCTGCCAGAGCGGGAGCGGCTTTGGATATGAGCGCGAGATGGGTACTTGTGTCAGATAGATGATGTGTCGGTCGAAGGCGACGGGGTTGTAGCCGGAATCACCTGTGCGCCGGCCCGGTAGCAGGTCGGGCCCCACAGTCCACGTGCGACCGTCGAAGACGAACGAGTCAGTGCGGACGAGATCGGGTCGCCCCGTGACGGAGAAGCGATAGTAGGCTTGCAGGTAGAGCTTGCCTTGGAAGCTGAAGACGGTGGGAAACCACGCGAGCCTGTAGCCGTGCGCCGCCGCTGGCAGACGCTTCATCTCAGTAAACGTCTGCCCGCCGTCGGTGCTGCGGTAAGCGACGGCGTCGCTACAGTAGTTGTATGGACAACTGCTGCTCGCGTCCGTGCCGACAAACCACACGTCACGGCCGTCGAGCGTCCCGACATCCCAAGTGTGATACATCAAGCGCTCGACGTGATCCGTCCACGCGTCGCCACGCTCGTCGGTCGTGACGGCGAAGTCCTGCCGAGTCAACCCGCCATCGTGCGCATCCATCGTCGGCACATACAAGCGGCCATTAACTTCGCGGAAGATGCCGAGCGCTTCGTTGTCGGTGGCGAAGGCGGGCGCAGGCGAAAATTTGTTAATCGCGGGATCGTATGCGCGTATGACGGCGCGCGGGTTCGCGCCGTTGAACGAGCCGTAGCCGACGAACAGCCGCCCGCGCCAGGGATAGAGCGCCCACAGCCAACGTGCCCCCCACGTCGGGTCAGCCTGTGCCGCTTCCGTGTGCATGGCCATGCGTTGCCACGTGTTGGGCGCGGCGCGCGCAAGCTGTCCGAGAGTGAGCAGGCACGCGAGCGTGAGAGTGCTGAACGCAGAGGGGACGCAGAGAGTTGATCTTTTCTCTGCGCCCCCTCTGCGTTCTTTGCGTCTCTGCGGTGAACCTACTTGCCGCACATTCAATTTCTAGATGAACGCGAAGTCGAACTGCTCTTGATGGACGTGCGCGTCGCTCGTGATGTCCACCGCGCCGAGATAATCTTCGATCTCGGTGAGCACGTCGCGCTCGGTTGAGTGGAGGGCGCGCGCGACCTCCGGGTTAATGCGCAGCGTCGTCTGCTTGATGCCTTCGCCGTTGAGGCTGCGCGACAGGCGACGCGCCTCTTCGAGGATTTCGTAGCAGACGGTCTGCGGCGATTTAACCAACCCCGCGCCCGTGCAGTACGGGCAAGGGCTACAGAGCGTGCGCTCAAGCGACTGCTTGACGCGCTTGCGCGTCATGATGACGAGACCGAAGTCGTTGAACGAGAGCACCTTCGTCGGCGACTTGTCGTCGCGCAGTGCGTCTTGCAGCGCCTGCATCACGCGCGCGCGGTTGCGCCGCTCTTCCATATCGATCAGGTCAAGCACGATGATGCCGCCGAGGTCGCGCAGGCGTATCTGCCGCGCGATCTCATCGACGGCTTCGAGGTTCGTGCGCGTGATCGTGTCTTCTAATCTAGTCCCGCCGCGCCCGACGAACTTGCCTGTGTTCACGTCAATCGCCACGAGCGCCTCAGTCTGATTGATGACGAGATAGCCGCCGGATTTTAACCAGACGCGCGGCTTGATTGCCTTGTCAATTTCAGCCTGCACGCCGTAAGCCTCAAGGATCGGCTCTTCGCGCGTGTAGAGCTTGACGCGGTTGACCAAGCGCGGCTGGATGCGGTTGATGAACTCGACGATCTCGCGATACTCCTCTTCGCCATCCACACGGATCGCGGTGAAGTCGTCGGAGAGTTGATCGCGCAAGATGCGTTGCACAAGGTCCAAGTCTTTGTGCGCCATCGCGGGCGCTTTCTGTTTCTCGGCCACGCGGCGTATGTCCTTCCACGTGCGGACGAGATAGCGCGCGTCGTCGCGCAAATCCTGTTCGCTGATGCCGACGCCCGCCGTGCGCACGATGAAGCCGCCCGACGGCACTTCCTCGGTCTCGCGTATGTCCTTGATCAGTTTACGCAGGCGTTGGCGCTCGCCGTCCGACTCGATCTTGCGCGAGACGCCGACGTGTTCGATGGTCGGCATGTAGACGAGGAAACGACCGGGCAGCGCGATGTGTGAAGTGATGCGCGCCCCCTTCTGTGCGATTGGCTCTTTAGCGATCTGGACGAGTATCTCTTGGCCCTCGCGCAAGAGATCGGTGATCATCGGCGTCCCGCGATCCCGCCCGCCGCGCCCGCGATCACCGCGCCCGCCATGTTCACGACCACCGCCTTCACGACCAACACTCTCACGACCGCTGCCGTCACGGTTGCTACCTTCACGGCCACTGCTTTCACCACGGCCGCCATTGCTGCGACCTTCATTGCTACGACCGCCGGTGTTACTGCGCCCGCCGCTTGCACGGCCGCTCTCAGGACGCCGGTCGCGGCCGCTACCGCGTGGGGGGCGCTCAGGGCGTTCGGCCCGCTCGGGCCGGGCGGGGCGTTCGGTCTGGGCGGTGCGCTCGACGCGCTCGGTGCGTTCCGGTGCGGCCGCTTCCGGCACGGGCGCGGTTTCTACGACCGGCTCGGCCGGTTCGGCGTGCCCGTTGCTCTGTTCCTCCGCGCCGCCATTCTCGCCCGCTGTGGGCCGACGGTTGCGGCGACGACCACCGCGCCGCGCGAACTCGCCCCGCGTGCGCGTCGCCTTCACGCTCGCATCCGCGTCGGTCAACGATGCACCGTCAGCACCGGTCTCATCGCTCGCCGCCTTGCCGCGTTTCGTAGCCCGCCCTTTGCTACTCGCCTTCGTCGCGGACTTCGTTGCGGCCTTCTTCGCCGCAGACTTGGTCGCGCCTTTAGTCGCACGCTTACTCTTCGACGCGGCCGCTTCGGTTGTCGCCTTACTCTTCGCGCCGCTACGCGCACGCGCGCCCTTGCCCTTTGTCGCCGGCAATGCCTCGACCGCTTTCTCGTCGTCGCTCACACGCTCGAACGCCTGCGGTGCGCCGGTTGTACTGGGCGCTTCGTCCAACATGCTCTCGCTCAAGGCTGCGACCGAAGCGGCGACCGCCGGTTGCACGCGCTTGACCTCGCGCGGTGCGGCCTCGTAGTCGAACTCTTCATCGGCGACGCGCTCGAACGAGCCGCCGCCGGCGAGATTGTTGGCCGCAAGCACCGAGCCGACCTCGACGCCTTGCGTCGGCTCGGCCAGATCGAACTCGACACCGCGAATCTGATCTGTGATGCGCTCTTGCAGCCGCGCGTCCTTGAACATCTCGCCCTCGCCGAACGCTTCTTCATCCACCACGCGCTCGAACGAACCGGCCGCGTGCGCAAACGGCGTGTCCGCTTCGATGCGGCCGCCGGCGCGCGGCGCTTGTGTCGCACTCGCACCGCCGCCCGCCGTCGCCGCTTGGGCCTGCTCTTCCGTGCGCCCGCCCTTGCCGCGTCTGCGGCGGCCGCGCCGCCCGCCCGCCGCTTCAGTCGCTTCTGTCTCTGCGGCCGCCACGACCGGCTGCGCCGCTGCTATTTCCGGTGCGGCCGGCAATTCCTCTGCGCCGGCCTCTTCCTCTGTTTCATCATCCGTCGTGCCCACGGCCGGCTCGACGCGCTCTTGCGCCGATTCGATCTGGCGTTCGCGTTCGATGCGGTCGCGCTCGATCTTCTCGGCGGCATGCGCGCGCGCAGCCTCTGCGCCCTCGGTCTTCGACTTGTCCACGACGATGCGCTCGAACTCTTCTTCTTCATCGAAGAAGTCCGAGACGTAGAGGAAGGCATCGCGCTCAAGCCCGATGTCCACGAAGGCGGACTGCATGCCGGGCAGGACACGCATGACGCGCCCCTTGTAGATGTTGCCGACGATGCCTTGTCCGCCTTCGCCGCGCTCGATGTAGAACTCCGTGATCTTGCCGTTGTCGACGATGGCGATCTTCTTTTCGCGTCCGTTGACGCTGACGATTAACTCTTTTGGCATTGGTTAGAACCTGATCTCCTTGGTGGGGCCATCTCTCGCACCGGGCGCGCTCATTTGGCGCGCGGGGCGCGGCGGCCTCGCTCTTAGAATTATTGGTGCGGGCAACAGTGGTGCGCTCAGAAGAGCGCGCCGAGTTGCGCTGCTGACGCGGCCGCCGCCGATGCGTGCGGCCGCACGGGTGATGAGATGTGTGGGTCTGTGTGGCGCGACGGGAGAGCCGGTCGGTGTCGTCGGACGAGTTGGGCCGCTCCGTAGCATGTGAGCCGGGTTGGGCGCTCTGTCGCGCTGCCCGGTTGGTCAGTCGCCCACCAAACGAAAGAGGTACTTTCGTGGCTGATAGGCGCTTTAGAACTGTTCACATGAAAATTCCGTCGAGCCGCTTAACAGTTGGATACGCGCGCTAACGTTAGTGCAGCGCGCGCGCGCACAGACGATAAAAGCTATCGCGTCGTGCGCTACTCAACTGGCGATCTATCAGCGCGCGCCTGATGCGCGCACCCGTTTGATCGTTCGCGGCCTCAAACATCTCATCGGCGCTAGGCACCCTTGAACATCAATGGATGGTGCGCCCGAAAAACTTTGTCTCATCGGCCGCGCGCCGCCACGTGGCAACGTGCGCGTACGCCGCTGACTCGCAGCAGCAAATCTTTAAGCACGACGAGACGGCTCAAAGTATAACCGACAATCATCAATTAACAAATCGCCGCAGTTGCACGCTGACGGCGAAGCCGATGGCGATGAAGGTGGCGAGGATGGCCGATAGCCCTGCGCTCATCAACGGCAGTGGCACGCCGATGACCGGCAACAGTCCGACCGCCATGCCGATGTTGATGAACACTTGGAAGGCCATGCCGCCCACCGTCGCCATGATGACGAGCATGCCGGCGCGGTCGGGCGAACGGCGTGCGCCCATCATCAGGCGCGAGAGCAAGACCGCGTATGCGATGAGCAGCAAGATGCCGCCGATGAAGCCGGTCGTCTCGGCCGTTACCGCGAAGATGAAATCGCTGTGCGGCTCAGGCAGAAATTTCAACCCGCTCTGTGAGTACTCCGGCGTGCGCCCGCCGTTGCCCGTCAGTTGTCCCTTGCCGACGGTCAGGATCGACTGCCACGTGTGATAAGCGTAGCCGCGTTTGTCCGCCGTCTCAGGGTGAATGATGGCTTCGATGCGTTGCTGCTGATAGTTCTTGATCTTGCCCGTCTTGACGCCGACCACGTATGCGGCCGGCGCGAGCACGATGGTAAGCACGAGCGATGCGATCACGATCCACATGCGGATGGACGATAGAAAGAGCACGACCGCGAGCAGCGGCAGGTAGGTGAGCACTTGCCCTGCGTCCGGTTCAAGCAGGATCAAGCCAACGGGCAAGGCCAGTATGCCGATGCCGATCAGAATCTCTTTCCACGCGAGCGGCGCGCGTTGCCGGACGCGCCCGAAGTAGTAGGCGAGCATCAGCACCGTCGGAATCTTGACGAACTCGGACGGTTGAAACTGCCCTATGCCCGGTGTCCTGATCCAACAGCGCTGCCCGTTGATCTTCATCCCGATGCCGGGCACGAGCACGACGACCAACAGCACCAGCCCGAAGACGTAAAAAGCCGGCGCGAAGTGCACCAGCTTACGATAGTCCGTAAATGCGATGGCGAAGAGCGCGACGAGCGAGATGACCAGCCCGATCAACTGCTTCTTCCAAAAATTTTCCGTCGGCTGCGCGTTGTAAATTTGCCATGTGCCGAACAGGACGATCCCTGTGGCCAGCAGCGTCAGCAGCCAGTCGAAGTCGCGATAGCGGCGTTTCTCAAGTAAGGCGACCATGAAAATCTAAAGCTCGGCGGCCGAAGTCTAGGGCCTGAGTTTGCGCACGACAGGCGGGTGATGGAGTTCGCTCTGTGCCATTGGCCGTTGGGGGGTGGACTGTTGCTGCGCGATCTGTTCGGGCGGCTTGTCGCCGCCGCGCGTCTTGCGGTAGTAAACGTCATAGACGCCGCGCGCGGCCGGAGCGGCGAACTTGCCGCCGAAGCCGACGTTTTCGACGAGCACGATCATGGCGATCTCAGGTTTGAACGCGGGCGCGTAGGAGACGAACCAAGAGTGATCTTTATTCGCGCCCACGTCTTTGCCGAGGCCCACGACCTGCGCCGTGCCGGTCTTACCGGCGATGTCGAAGTTCGCCATCTTGATCGCGGCGGCCGTGCCGCCGCCATTTACCACGCCCCACATGCCCTCGACCACCATGTGGTGCTGATCTTCAGGGATAGGCAGCACCTTCGGGTTGGGGCGCGTCGGGTCGAGCGGCACGAACGTGCGCGCCGGCCGTTCCGGGCGATAGTCGGGCCGACCCGGCTCGCCGATTGCACCGATGGCTTTAACCTCGCGCAACAGGTGCGGCACGTACATCTGTCCGCCGAGACCGATGGCCGCGATGGCGCGCAGCATCGAGATGGGCGTCATGATGTCGTAGACCTGTCCGAATGAGGCGTAGACCGTGTCGATGTCTTTCCACTCGGGGTCGTGCGGGTTGAAGCGCCGTTTGAAGTCGGGCGAGGGCGTCCAACTGATCAACTCGTGTGGCAGATCGATGCCCGTGCGTTTGTTCAGATCAAGCTCGTCCACCATCTGCATGATGCCATCGATCTTCATCTTCAGCCCGAGCCGGTAGAAGTAGCCGTCGCAGGATTTCGTGATCGCGGTGCGCAGTTCCGGCGTGCCGTGGTTGCCCATGCAGCGCGTGAACTTGTTGCCGATCTGTATGCCGCCGCCGCAGACGAGGTTCGAGTGCTGCAAGGTGATCACGCCCTGTTGCAAGCCCGCTATGGCCATCGGAATCTTCCACGTCGAGCCGGGCGGATAGCGCCCGCGGATGGCGCGGTTGTAGAGCGGCTTCTTCGGGTCTTTCAAGAGCGCGGCGTATTCGGCGCGCCCCTCTTTCGTGTTGATGCGTTGCGAGAAGAGATTCGGGTCGAAGGTCGGGTAAGAGGCCATCGCCATGATCTCGCCGTTGTTCGGGTCGAGCGCGACGACGACACCGCGCCCCGTGGGCGTATTGCGCAACTGCTCTTCGGCCGCTTCCTGCAAGTCGAGATCAATCGTCGTGACGATGTCCTGACCGGGCTGCGGCGGGACGCGCTCGATCTCTTCCTGTATGCGCCCGCGCGAATCGACGATCACTTTGCTGTAGCCGTCACGCCCGCGCAGGGTCTCGTCGTAAGTCGCTTCCAAGCCCTCCTGTCCGACGATGTCGCCGGGGCGCATGCCCTTGTCCTTGTACTTCGCCGACTCAAGCTGTTTCTGATTGACCTCGCCGACGTAGCCGAGCACGTGCGCGAGCAAACCGTTCTCCGGATAACGCCGCTGCGGCTGCTGCTCGATGCGCAGGGCGGGGAACTCCGCGCTGTGCGCCTCGACCCACATGATGTCGGCCTGCTGCGCGTTCTGCTTGACCGGGATCGATTCGAAGGCGGGCTGCGACTTCACTTCATCGAAACGGTCGCGCAAGATGTCTGCGTCCACGCCCAAGCCCGCGGCGAGCGGCGCGATGAGCGTGTTCAAGTCCTGCCCCTTCGTCTCTTCGCGCGACAGGATGACGTTGTAGATGGGGCGCGAATCCACGAGCACGTGCCCGTTGCGGTCGAAGATTGTGCCGCGCTGCGCGGGGATGGGCAGCAGGCGGACGCGTTGGTTCTCCGCGCGCTCGGCATAGTAAGGGCCGCGTGCGATCTGCAAATAGTAGAGTCGCACGCCGAGCACGCCGAGCAACACAAAGACGAGCACCTGAATGATGCGTAGGCGCTGGCGCAGGTTTTGCGAGTCGTCTTCGAATTTCATAAGACTAGCTCTTCGCTATCCGCCGGTTAGCTTTGTGTCTTTACCTGAAGCTGAGTGCTGATTGCCGACCGCTAACTTCTTTCACAGTGTAACTTGTCCCGTGCCACTTGTCACTATGCTTAACGGCGGGCCATGCTGCGGCGGGCGACGCGGCGGCGGAACGCGAACTGCCGGCGCATGCGCGCGCGCTCGCTGAAAAAGATGTCGAGCAGGTAGAAGAGGAACGTGCCGACGACCGTCGTCGCAATCACTTTGTAAGCGACCGTCTCGGCGAGCGAGAGCAGGACGGGCTGGCGGAACATCTGATGAAGCATCACGTAGAGCACGGCATCAAGCGCCGCCGCGCCCGCGATGACCGGGATACGCGCCAGCGGATTGTCGAGCATCACGCGCGTGACGAGCGCGGCGATCAAATAAGCGATGAGCGTCTTCGTGAAACCATAGACGCCGAGCAGGCGCTCGCTGAAGATGTCCGTCGCCAGCCCCGTGATGCAGCCCACGACGAGCGCCAGCACCACGTCACGTCGCAGCGCGAAATACGTGACGATGATGAGCGGCAGATCGATATAGACCAGCCCTTCCCAACACTGCCGCAGCGTCGTCTGCAACAGCACCGCAAGCATGACACATAAGGCGATCTTCCACTTCATAAAGACGATAAAGACGTCCAGAGAGTCCAGAGAGTCAAAGACCAACTGCTTTTGACTCTCTGGACTCTCTGGACTCCGCACTCTCTAGACTTACTCACTGCTGCTTTTTACCCTTGTCCATGTTCGGCAAAGTCTCTGTGGGCGCGGTGCGCGGGGGCGGATGATAGAGCAGCACCGCCACCTCTTCGAGCGCGTTCAAGCGCGCGCTCGGCTTGACCTTGATCTCGTGCGGCTGCGTCGCCGAGCCTTCCTTGAACTCGACCACCTCGCCCACGCTCAAGCCCTGCGGGTAGATGCCGTCCTGCCCCGTCGTCAACACGTAGTCGCCCACCTTGACCGGCTCAAGGCCGGACACGTAGCGCATCTCCAACAGCCCGTTGCGACCCAAGCCCCGCACCGCGCCAAGCGCGTTCGACGCGCCCAGTTGCCCGACGACTGCACCGGCCGCCGCGCGTTCGTCCGTCAACATCAAGACCTGCGCCGTCCAAGGGCTGACGCCGATGACGCGCCCGACGACGCCGTCCGGCGTCACAACCGGCATGTTCAACTCAATACCCGATGAACTACCGCGATTGATGAGCACAGTGTTCCACCACTCGGACGGGTCGCGCGCGATGACGCGGGCCGGGAGCGTCTGATACGTGCCCTCTTCCTTGAACGCGAGCAGGCGCTGCAAACGGTCGTTCTCGTCTTTGACGGCGCGCGCATTGCGCAACTCCGTCTGCATGTCTGCGAGTTGGCGCTTGAGCGTTTCGTTCTCGGTCGCGGCGTGATTGAGATTAGCGAGGTGTTGGAAGAAGCCCACGCCCGTGCCGCCCGCGCCCGTCAACGCGCTCTGCACCGGCGCGAGCAGCGCCTGCGCCCACGCTTGCACCACGAGCGGGCCAGACTTTTCGCCGTCCTTGTGCGCGCTCAAAGCGATCAGCGCCAGATTGAGCACGAGCAGCCCTGTTAGCCACAGCGGCGCGCGCTGCCTGATCTCACGCTGCGTCCGAATCACCATAAGGCAGAGGTTAGAGGTCAGAGGTCAGAGGTTAGTGAAGACAGTTTTTAACTGACCTCTAACCTCTAACCTCTGACCTCTGTTGTTAGGGGGTTGTGCCCGTCAGAGTGTTGTCCCACTTGACGCGCTTCAGGAGGTTGAAGTCGGAGAGCATCTTGCCTGCGCCTAAGACGACCGAAGAGAGCGGGTCTTCGGCGACCGACACGGGCAAGCCCGTCTCAATCGAGATGCGCTTGTCTAGGTTCTTCAAGAGCGCGCCGCCGCCCGTCAACACGATGCCGCGCTCGACGATGTCGGCAGAGAGTTCCGGCGGCGTGCGCTCTAAGGCGACGCGGACGGCGTTGACGATTGTGCTGACTGAATCAGCCAACGCTTCGCGCACCTCGTCGTCCGTGATCGTGATGGTCTTGGGGATGCCTTCAATCAGGTTACGCCCGCGCACATCCATCGAGAGCGGTTCGTCAAGCGGGAAGGCCGAGCCGAGTTCAATCTTGATCGCTTCAGCCGTGCGCTCGCCGATGAGCAGATTGTACTTGCGTTTGATGAATTGCGTGATCGCTTCGTCCATCTCGTTGCCCGCGACGCGGACAGCGCGCGAATAGACGATGCCGGACAAACTTATGACCGCAATGTCGGTCGTGCCACCGCCGATGTCCACGATCATATTGCCGTGCGGCTCCGTGATCGGCAGCCCCGCGCCGATGGCCGCCGCCATCGCTTCTTCGACGAGATAGACTTCCGACGCCTTCGCGCGATAGGCCGAGTCTTCGACGGCGCGGCGCTCGACCTGCGTGATCTCGGAGGGAATGCCGATGACGACGCGTGGGCTAACCCACTGTTTGCCGTTGTGCGCCTTGCGAATGAAGTGTTGGAGCATCTTCTCCGTCACTTCAAAGTTAGCGATCACGCCGTCCTTCATCGGGCGGATGGCGACGATGTTGCCGGGCGTGCGCCCCAACATCTCTTTGGCTTCCTTGCCGACCGCTTCGACCTGATTGGTGACCTTATTGATGGCGACGATTGATGGCTCGGAGACGACGATGCCGCGCCCCTTCGCATAGACGAGCGTGTTGGCCGTGCCCAAATCAATCGCCAGATCGCTGGAAAAAAGACTAAAGAGAGATTTAAATGCCACTCGATTTTCTGTCCATGCTGGAAATGGTTTAATACTCCGCCGCACACTTGGCCGGCCGCTCATGCCGCTCCTGAGACTTGTTCAGAGAGACACAAGGCCGGGGCCGTCGCCGGCCCCCGACGCGGTGCGAACAGAACAAGATACAACGAAAACTCTAAAGTCTAAAGTAGCGACGGCTGAATTTGCGAAAAATGCGTGTTCGAACAGTGCGCAGCATGTCTGCCGACCACTAACAATCCTGCCCTGTGGTTATAGTAAGGGAAATCAGTCGTTCTCGCCCGCCAGCCGGACACAGTTCTTGCGCGCGGCTTTGGCTTCGTACATGGCGGCGTCGGCGTCGGCGAGTAGTTGTTGCGGCGACTGCGCGTGCGCGGGGAAGGCGGCGACACCGAAACTGGCCGTCAGGTGCAAAGACAGATTGCGCCCGCCGGTGAAGATGTGTGTGGCGATGGTCGCGCGGATGCGTTCGGCGACAAAGCTGGCCTGCTCTGTGTTCGTCTCGGGCAACACGACGACGAACTCGTCGCCGCCGTAGCGCGCGACCACGTCCGTGTCGCGCACGCCGGTCAGGATCACGGTCGCCATCTCCATCAGCACGTGCGAGCCGACGAGATGGCCATGACGGTCGTTGACCTCTTTGAAATCGTCGAGGTCGAGAAAGAGCGCGGCGACGGCCGAATCATAACGCCGTGCGCGCTTGATCTCGGCGGTCAGATACTGGCGCAGGAAACGCGCGTTGTGCAGCTTGGTCAGATCGTCCGTGAGCGAGAGGCGCTCGGCTTCGGCGATGCGGGCGGAGTTGGCGAGCGCAGCGGCCGCGGGCACGGCGAGCGCCGCCAAGAGTGCCGCCTCGCGGGGCGTGAACGCGCGCACCTGTGCACCCTCGCGCACCGCTTCGATAACGCCGAGCACGCGCCCGCCGCTTGTGAGCGGTATAGCCAGCGTGCGGCGCGCGCCTTCAGTTTTTCTGACCGGCTCGACTTGCGCGACGGCCGCGCGCACCGCGCGCGACTCGTGCCCCGACAAGGCAAGTAGAGAATCACCACCGGCGAGCGCGCGTCGCCAGTCATCCTCGGTTAAAGCACGTTCACTCTCGGTCTGCCCGCGCACGGCGAGCAATTCAAAACTTGTGACTTGGGGCCCACGCGCCTCTTCGGTCAGATACAGCGCCCAACGGTCGGCGCTGACGAGCGGCGCGAGACCGGCGAGCGCCGTCTGCGCCGCGCTTTGTTGATCCGTCACAAAGTGCAAGGCCGCGACCGCTTCGAACGCCACGCGCAGTTGCGCGACGGGCAGGCGCTCAGGCAAGAGCAGACTGTCCGGCGCGCGCGCGAAGTCTTTGTCATGCGCGGTCGGTTCGGCCGCAACCACGCCGCTATCCGCCAACTCGCGCAACAGTGCGGGCACTTGCGCCGGCTCGTCTGCGACCGCATGAAAGCCGAGTCGTTCAAGGGCCGCCGCGTCGAGTCTGTACGACTGTGTCTGCATTGCTGCGGGCCGCCGGCAGGCGACGAGCAGCGCCTCGGGCCACACGGCGGCCGCGCGGGCGATAGCGGTGCGCACGCCGCCTGCGTCTGCGCCGTCGCACACTTCCAGCAACACGAAGCGGGGCCAGTCCGCCGCGCCGTTGTCGGCCGCGTAGAACGTCCGTGCGTCATGCTCGTCCGTGCACGCCGGGCCGGTCGCGACCGACGCGTGCAGACCCGCCGCGCGTAACACATCTAAGAGCGCCGCCGAGGCGGGCGCTTCGTGCTCGGCCGTCATGAGAACAACTTGCATAAACTATTGAGGGCGACGTAAAGGAGCGGTGGAGTTTAACTGCTTTGCTTGACCCACTGCGGTGGTTGTTTATAGGGCCAGCCAAAGCCATCCATCTTCCACGCGCCGGCTTCATTGGCGAACCGTTCAAACGACCATTGCCCGTTAATCTGCACCCACACATCCACCCGGCCGTCGGCCAACTTCTCCTCGCGCATTTGGCTTGGCTCTAACGCAGCTTCGGCGCGCTCACTGTGCGCGAAGGTTTTAGCAAAGGACTTGTCCGCTTGGCTGTCCTTAACTTCAAGCCATTGCACAGTCTGTCTGGTCAGCGTCTGCTTGTACGCTGCCACGTCTCGCGCACGCATGGCAGCGAACTGCGTCTTTAGTGCAGCCGTCGGGGTAGCGAGGTTGAGGCGCACCGATGAATTGCAGGCAGACAGGTTAACCAGCGCGCTCGTCGAAAGCGCAGTAATGATAAGTAATAGTCGTAGGCTCATAACCTTCTCTTCGATCAAACAGTCGCTAACGGCACAGCGGTACGATGACTAAGTCTTACCCACCGCCGGCCGCGAGCTTCTGGCGGGTCTGCGCCTTGTTGCCGTGCGCGTCTTCGACTTCGAGGGCCACTTCGCGCGTGCCGGGCGGCGTGGTGAATTGCAGTTGGAACGTGCCATCGGGGGTGGCGATGGTTTCGCGCCCGGCGATGCGGACGGTGTTGCCGGGTTGCGTGCGCCCGCGCGCGATGAAGATTTGCCCGGCGATATATTCAAAGGTGACGTTGGTGATGCCGACGCGCTCAAACGCCTGTTCGCTCGGCGTGACGGTGAACTTCTGCGGCTCGCTCCATTCGCTTATCTGGCCGGAGAGGGCGACCGCACGCACGCGCCAGAAGTAGACGCCGGGCCGCAAGTCGCCGACGCTGAACTCCGAGGCGTCGAGTTGATCGCGCTCGCTCATTTTGCCGGCCGCGACGAAGAAGGGCGACGTGGCCACTTCGACGCGGTAATGTGCGGGCGTGCCGGAGGCGGGGCGCTGCCAGCGTAAGGAAACGGTCGCCGCACCGTGTTCACTGGTCGGAATCTTTTCCAGATCGCGCGGCAGGATGGGCGTCGGCACGTCGAGCAGCCGCTCACGGGCTTTGACGTTGCCCGATTGATTGAAGGCGACGTACTCGCCGGGTTGCAGGACGGTGTGCTCACCGCCGCGCGTGGTCGTGTCCACCGCGCCGCTCGCAACGCGTATGTCTTCCGTGTTGTCCTCGCGCACGCCGAAGGCCGCGCCGGTCTGCGCGGCGAGGTTGTTCTTCGTCAACGGCGTTTCGACGACGTTCTTCGAGCCTTCGGTCTGCTGTTCGGTGTGGACGTTAATCTGCCCGCGCGCGACGGCGACGCGGACGTTCGTGCGGTTGCTGCCTTCGACGCTTGTGTTGTCGCGGATGGTGACGACGCTGTTCGGGCGCACCAGCAGGGTCGAGCCGTCGGCGAGTTGTATGCGCGCGCGGCCGTCGGCCTGCGTCTGCACGATGTCGCCGGGGTAGAGCTGCGTGTCGCTACGCGCGAGGAGTGACTCGCGCGTCTGTGCGCGCACGACGCGCACGTCGCCGTCGAAGGAGAGAAAGCGTGCGCCCGCTGGCGCGTTCATATTCGCGGCGATGTGCTTGAACGGGTTGCCGTAGATGTAGCTGTAGATGCTGATGCCGCCCGCAGTGATGGCGACGACGAGCAATATGATGAGCAGATAGATGACCCGCTTTGAGATGATCCACCATTCAACATCAAAGCGGTGAGGTTTCATAGCCATAGTTCTTGGGTTCTGCATACGTCACCCGGCAGCGCGAGGACGCTAGTGATTTTGGGCCAGTGAATTATTGGGTGAAGAGTTGCGCGCTTAACTTCGCTGGGGCGACGCGCAGCAGATCAGAGCATTGATCAAGCGGGGCGGCGCGGCCGCACCACCCTAAAACCAAGTTAACACAGCGCCCTACGCCGGTTCAAGAAAAAGGATGAAGGATGAGAGATGAGGGATGAAAGACGAGAATTTCCCGGCTTTTTTGCCTCTTTCATCCCTCATCCCTCATCCTTTATCCCTGTCTGTGTTGGTTCTTCCGCGCCGAGTTGGCCCGCGTCGTCGTCGAAGGGCGAGCCGAACCCTGCCGGCAGTTGGACTTCGATGCCTGTCTCCGTTCGTTTCGGCCAGATGAGCGAGGCAGCAACCGAGCCAAGCAGCACGAGGACGACGATGCCGAGCGCCGCCAGCGGCGCGAGCTTGAAGTGGACAATCTCCGCCAGCATCTTCGCGCCGATAAAAGTCAGCACGATGGCCAGGCCGGTCTTCAAGAAGTGGAATTTTTCGACCACGCCCGCGAGCAGGAAGTAGAAGGTGCGCAAGCCCAGGATGGCGAAGACGTTCGACGTGTAGACGATGAACGCTTTGGTCGTAATGGCGAAGATCGCGGGAATGGAATCGACGGCGAAGACGAGATCACTGACTTCAACCACGATGAGCACGAGCAGCAAGAGCGTGCCCATCCGCCGGCCGTCCACGCGCGTGAAGAAGTGGCTGCCCTCGTAGGTGTGCGTGATGGGGACGTAGCGCGTGATGAAGCGGACGACCGGATTGCGCTCCGGCTCGATCCCTTCGTCGCTCTGCCTAAACATGTTGAGGCCCGTGTAGACCAGAAACGCGCCGAAGAGGTAGATGATGAAGTGAAACTTTTGAATGAGGAGCGCGCCCGCGCCGATCATGATGCCGCGCATCACGAGCGCGCCGAGGATGCCCCAGTAGAGCACGCGGTGTTGATACTTCGCCGGCACTTTGAAGTAGGCGAAGATAAGCAGGAAGACGAACAGGTTATCGACCGAGAGCGATAGCTCGATAACATAGCCGGTGAGATAGGTGATGACGGCGTTGAGCGCGCCATCAGGCCCTTCCGTCACGGTGTGGCGCCAGTAGACGACCCCTGAGAACAACAGCGCCAACGTAATCCAGACGACGCTCCACCCGACCGCCTGCCGATAACTGATGATGTGTGCACGGCGATTAAACAGGCCCAGATCGATGCCCAACATGAGCAGGACGAACGCCGTAAATCCCACCCACAACCACACAGGTTCATGCATACGCTAGATATAGCATCCGGGCGCGAGCGGGGCAAAGGAAGATGTCAGATGCTAGATGTCAGATGCTAGTTTAACTGACATCTGACATCTAGCATCTGACATCTTCTTCTGTCCGGTTGCGACTGCGCCGCTCGCTCCGCTACAATTCACCGCTTGCGA
This sequence comes from Pyrinomonadaceae bacterium, assembly GCA_045807745.1. Taxonomy (GTDB): domain Bacteria; phylum Acidobacteriota; class Blastocatellia; order Pyrinomonadales; family Pyrinomonadaceae; genus QHXQ01. Next base: position 52,124 of record JBJMGT010000008.1, on the reverse strand, counting down.
GTCGGGCGCTGTGACCGTCTATCTGCCGCCGCGCATGAATCACGTCTAAAATTGCTTTTGTTGGGGAAGGTTTAAGAGATGCTGAAACAATTTAATCGCATGAGGTCGGCGCACAAGTGGGTGTTGCTGTTCTTCGCCGGGTTGATGGGATTGAGCCTCGTGCTCTTTTACGCGCCGGGGCGCAATCTGGCCGAAGCACCGACGAACACCGAAGTCGTCGCCAAAGTAAACGGCGACGAGATCACAGTCGGCGATCTCGCGCGGCTCAAAGAAACATATTCACAGTATGGCATCAGCGCTGCGCAACTCGGCGGCGACCGCCACTTTCTCGACGGGTTAATCCGCGACCGCATCACCGTGCAGGAAGCACGCCGGCTCGACCTCGTCGCCTCCGACGCCGAAGTGGCGGACGCGATTCGCAAGCAGTTTCCGGACGCGGCCGCGGGCAGCGGCGAGGGTTTCGATAAGTACCGCGACGCGGTCACGAACCGTTATGGCAGCGTCGAACGGTTCGAGCAGTCGATCCGCGATCAACTCGCGGCCGAGAAACTGCACGCGTTCGCCACGGCCGGCGTGCACGTCTCCGAACAGGAGATCAAAGACGACTACCTGCATAAGAACACCTCGTTCGATCTCAGCTACGTGACGGTCGCCGCCGACAAATTGGCCGCGCGCCTGCAACCGTCGGACGAAGAACTGCAAAAGTATTACGACGAGCACAAGACTGACTTCCGCTACCTCGAAGCGCAGAAGAAGATTCGCTATCTGTTCATCGATCAAGCGAAGGTCGGCGAGAAGCTGTCGATCCCGGACGCGGATTTGCACGCCGAGTACAATCAGTTGCCGGAAGAAAGGAAGCAGGCCGGCGTCCGTGTGCAGCAGATCGTCTTGAAGGTGGCGACGCCGGAACTCGATCAGCCGGTGCTCAACAAGGGCACGAAGCTCGTCGCCGATTTGCGCGGCGGCAACAGCGACGCGACTATAGTTGTTGACGAGCAGAAATTCGCCGAGGCGGCGCGCGGGAAGTCGGAAGACCCAGCGACGGCGAAGGGCGGCGGCTGGCTGCCCGCGCCGGTTAAGGGCAACCCGAACAAGTCGAATGAGCTGACCCAGCGCACGCTCGATCTGAAAGAGGGCGAGGTGACCGACCCGCTCTTCGACAAGTTCGCTAAGGCTTACTACATTTTCCGCCGTGGCCCTTCCGTGCCCAAGTCGTTCGAGGACGCGAAACAGGAACTGCTCGTCTCGCTGCGCAACCGCCGCGCCTACAAGACGGCGGCCGATCTGGCGGGCCGGGCCGCGCAACGCGCCAAAGAGACGAAGGACTTGCCAAAGGTGGCGCAGGAGTTGGCGAAAGAGGCCAACATGATGCCGGCCGAAATGGTCAAGGAGACGCCGCTCATCAAGCCCGGCGACGCCGTCCCGGACATCGGCAGCAGTCCGCAGTTTGAAGATGCTATCAAGCCGCTCGAAAACCCCGGCGACGTGGGCGACCGCACGCCCGTCAAGGGCGGCTTCGCCATTCCCTTGCTCGTCGAGAAACGCGAGCCGCGCATTCCGGACTTCGCCGAGGTCAAGGACAAGGTTACAGAGCGCGTCAAGGGCGAGAAGGCCAAGAGCCAGCTTGAACAGGCGGCGCGCGACATCGCCAACAATGCGCACGCGCCCGCAGACCTGAAAGCTGCGGCCGAGAAGTACGGGCTGGAAGCCAAGACGATAGAGAAGTACAAGTCGGGGCAGCCGCTCGAAGCGGCGGGCACTAGTCCCGCGTTCGGCGAAGCGGTCTTCAATCTAAAAGAGGGCGAGGTCACGAAGACGCCCGTGCAGATCGGCGACACGTGGGTCGTCGCCGGTGTGACCAAGCGCACCGACGCAGACCTCGCCGAGTTCAACAAGCAGCACGACCAGTTGATGGAGTCGGCGCTCTCGACCAAGCGCAACGACGTGTACGAAGACTACATCACGGCCTTGCGTGCGCGCTACGACAAGGAAGGGAAGATCAAAGTCTACGACGACGTGCTCGCGCGCATCGCCGAAGACGAGCCGGAAGCCGCGCCGCCGCAGATGCCGCGCAACTTCCCCGGTCTGCCGACCGGGAAGTAGTCCGTATTGCCGGGAGCGCGGGCATCCTGCCCGTCATGAGCGCGTGCGCGCGAACAGTTGGACGCGCCTGCCGACATGAGTGTACTTGGTCACACTCATTTTATAATTCTTCGTAGGAACAGCAGAACGGTAAAAGGGAAGCCCCTGACGTGTTCAGGGGCTTCCCTTTTAGAATGTCAACTTGCCCATGCGGGCGGTTAAAAGACCTGCACGAGCGTCGCCACGTTCGCGTCGGCGAGGTCGAGTCTGATCTGCACCTCGCTGCCTTCGGTCGTGACCTTCGTGCTGTCCACAAGTTGCTGCGCCAGCTTGGCCTTGTCGCCGCGCAGGCGTGCGATGCCGAGCGGCGCGAGCATGCGCAGACCCTCGACCGTCTCGCTCAGATTGCGTGCGTCGGTGGCACTGCCCGTGCGCAAGACCGTTAGCATCTCGAAGCCACTCGTGCTCGCGCCGACCGTGCCGTAGAATTGCCGGATCGAGGCGACGCTGCGACTGATCTCAGGGCTGAGAAAATCTAGTTGCCGCGTGAGCGACGCCGGGATGTTGCCGCCGAGGCCGATGATCGCATTCGGATCGCGTTGCGCGAGCGCCACCACATCGTTGCTCACGCGCGCACCACCGCCATGCGTATCAACGGCCGCGCGCACGCGGTCGGGCTGGCCGAACGCAAGCGTGTGGGCATCGAGTATGACCACCGCCAACTCAGCCCAGCGCAGGTTCAAAAACTTGACCTGCTGGCCCAAATTGAAGAGATAGACGGTCTTGCCCTTGTACTGTTGCTCTTGATACTTGCCCTGCGCGGCAATGCGCCCGGCCGCGACCAGCGCGCCCGCGTTAAAGCTGCCGCGCGCAATCGCCACCGGCGCAAGCTTGACGCCGCCGCCCGGCAGATCAACAAACCGCACGCCGACCGCCACGCGCTCGAACGAACGCGGGTCTAATCCTGTGCGCGTCTTAAAATCTTCGATGTCCGCGTTGATCTCTGCGAGCTTCGTCGGCTCGCTGGCAAAGATGCGCGGCAGCGCCTCTTTGTACAGACGCTGCACGTCCACCGCCATCACTGCATCCGACGCCGGTAGCGCCGCGAGCGCGCCGGACATGGCCTGTGTCGCCGGCGCAGCCGTTGTCGTCGCCCTGCGATTGGTCTGCGCCGCGACCGACAATACGCACGCCGCCGCCAACGCTAAAACGTAAACAATTCTCTTCATTTGATTCCTTTCACCCGCTGGTAAAACTGACAGCCGCAGCCGCCTCTGATTATTTGCATGTTGGGGGAGTAAGTTTGCTGTTCGATGCGATGGGCCATGACCCGGTTGGCTTCTAAACGCCGCCCGCGCGCACCCCGACGCGCGAGATAAGACGCGCGCGGCCTATCAAACGTTACAAGCCCTGACCAGCAGCGACTCACACACGCTCGACGAGCAGCGCCAGCCCCATGCCGCCGCTCACGCAGAGCGTGGCGAGACCGCACCGCGCGCTGCGCTTCTGCATCTCGTGAAGCAGCGTGACCGTGATGCGCACGCCCGTGCAACCGATTGGATGACCGAGCGCAATCGCGCCGCCGTTCACGTTTAACCTGTCGGCATCGAACTGCAACTCGCGCTCACAAGCGAGCACTTGCGCGGCGAAGGCTTCGTTCAACTCGATCAGCTCAACGTCCGCGAGCGTGAGCTTCTGCCGGGCGAGCACCGCGCGCACCGCCGGCACAGGCCCCAGCCCCATAAGCTCCGGCGCGACGCCCGTGATCTCATAATCAACGACGCGCGCCTGCGGCTCGCCGCCCGTCGCGCGCAACGCTTCTTCACTCATGACAGCGACCACCGCCGCACCGTCCGTGATGCCCGAAGAGTTCCCGGCCGTGACCGTGCCGTCCTGGCGAAAGACCGGCGGGAGCTTGCGCAAACTCTCCATGGTCGTGTCGGCGCGCGGGTGCTCGTCGCGCGCGAAGTTGATCGACTCGCCCTTGCGCCCCTTAACCTCGACGGCCGCGATCTCCGCGTCAAAGCGGCCCGAGTCAATCGCGCGGGCCGCGCGTTGCTGCGAGCGGAGCGCGTACTCGTCCTGCTCCACGCGCGAGATTTCATAACGGTCAACCAGATTCTCGGCCGTCGCGCCCATCAACAGCCCTGAGAGCGGGTCGAGAAAGCCGTCGCGATACATCCCGTCCACCAACTCGACGTTGCCCATACGCAGGCCCCAGCGCGCGCCTTCCGCCAAGTAAGGCACGCGCGACATGCTCTCCACCCCGCCCGCGACAACAGCCTGCGCACGCCCCAACATGATCTGCTGTGTTGCCAAGATGATCGCCTGCAATCCCGACCCGCACGCCTGGTTGACCGTGTAAGCGGGCACAGTCTCAGGCAGCCCTGCGCGGAAACCAATCTGCCGCGCCACGTTCGGCCCCGCACCCGCCTGCCGCGCGCAACCCCAAATAACTTCCTGCACTGCGTCGGGCGATACTTGCGCGCGCGCCAGACAAGCACGCGCCGCCGCCGCGCCCAACTCTGCCGGCGTCGTGCCCGCCAACGCGCCGCCGAAGCGGCCGATGGGCGTCCGCACTGCGCCGCACAAATAAACATTCTTCGTCGTCATGTTGGCCACGATCTTAGCACACGCGCCACGCCGGGCCGGAATCGAGAGTCGCACAGCAGATTTGAGCTTTGCAGTTTCAAATTTGAGATCAGCAAAACGAAAACCTCAAATCTGCCATCGCTTTTCTCTGTGCCCCCTCTGTGTTCTCTGTGTCTGCGGTGGTGAATTGATCTTCCATTACAATCAAGCATGCTTTAAGCTCACGCGCGCACAGTCCCTCGCTGTCTGCCACACAAACACACGCGCCGCACACCTCAATGCGCGGTGCTATGGTTGGCCCAATGAAACGCCTCACAAACTCAAACGACATAAGCGGCGCGGGGCGCGAACTCGCCGCCCTGCTCGATGCCCACGGCGAGTGGTTTTGCGCGGAGCGGCGCGGCGGCACGAGCGTCCCATTGCGTAAGGGCGAATGGGAGTTGAGCGCAAGCCACGGCCGCCTACACTTCGCTTACTGGACGGAGCGGGGCTTGCGCACGTGGCGGCTACTCGCGTGGGCTTGGCAGGACGAGCGCCTGCGCATGGACGTGACGCGACGCATGGGGGCGGAGCGGGCCACACTCGAACTCGTGCCGCGTGCGTCGGCGCGCGCCGGTGTCGAAGCCGTGCGCGCGGCGCGGCTGCGTCTGTGCACGCAGTTGGCGCAACTCGTTTGCGCGGAGTTGCCGGGCGCGCAAGTAGAGCGTGTGCGTTTGAGCATGGGCGCGCGCCGGACAGAGCCGGGACGCTATGCCCGCATCATCCTGCGCACGCGCAACGAGTTGCTGGCCATCTCTGGCCCGGTCGTCACAACGGGCGCGGGCGACGTGGACGCACTACTCACGTCCGCGCTTCTCTGGTGGTTGCGTCTGCAACGACAGGCGCGTTTCGCTGGCCTACGCAAGCTGTGGCTCGTCGTGCCGCACGAGCTAACGGAAGCGACGACGCAGAGACTCGCCCTGCTGCGTGCGGACGTGCGCCGAGACATCTCTTTATATGAACGAGATGAAGCGTGGCAGACCTTGACGGCCGTGAACGGGCCGGACTTGGCGCAGCTATGCGCTGCCCCGCCGCGCAGTCTCAAAGCGCCACGCATTGACTTGAGTGAGACGGCCGCGCGCATCGTCGCGTTTGCACCCGACGCGATTGATGCAGTGCGCGCGCGTTACGGCGAGACGCTGCGCTATCGCGGGCTGGCGTTCGCGCGTGTGCGCCGCACGTTGGGCCGCGAGCACGTCTGGTTCGGCACAAGCGCGCGCCGGCTGTTGACAGCAGAGAGCTGGCCCGAATTGGCCAAACTGCTCGACGAACTAGCGACGCATCGCTGCGCAGACGCACACGATCATCGCCACGCGCTCTACCGCGCCGCGCCCGAAGCGTGGTTGGAATCACTGTTGCGGCGGGACATCACACAACTCGATCCGGGTCTCATCCTCGCGCCGCTCCATGCGCAGTTTCGCGTTGTGGCGCAAGCGCGCGGCGGTGCGCGCCCCGTCGATCTGCTCGCGCTCAGGCGCGACGGCCGGCTCGCCGTCATCGAATTAAAAGTCTCGGAAGACGCCGCGCTACCCTTGCAAGGCGCGGACTACTGGCGGCGCGTCGAAGCGCACCGCCGCGCTGGCCACATCACCAACGCGCGCCTGTTCGGTGAGCTTGAGATCGCCGACGAGCCGCCGCTCGTCTATCTGGTCGCGCCCCTCTTTCGCTTTCACCGCGCCTTCCAAACCCTCGCCCGCATGCTCACACCAGAGCTCGACACCTATCGCTTCGACCTCAACGAAGACTGGCGCGCTGGCGTGCACGTTGTCCGCCGCACACGTGCGAATTGAGCCGATTGCGGACTGTGGATTTCGGATTGCGGATTGTGAAGACAGGTGTCTCTGTAATCCGCAATCCGAAATCCGCCGCTCCGCAATCTACTTGTTGCTCATGCTGACGATATTGTCATGCGCATGATCGACGGTGCTGGAGATGCCAGCGACGCGCATGCGGAACTCGTCCGGGTTGGATGCGCCGCGCAGTGCCTCTTCCATTGTGATGAGACCCGATTGATGGAGGTTGAAGAGTGATTGGTCGAAGGTCTGCATGCCGTACTGCGACGTGCCGGCGGCGATGGCATCGCGGATGAGGGGCGTCTTCTCTTCGTGGGAAATGTACTCGCGGATGAGCGCGGTCGAGACCATGATCTCGGCGGCGGGCACGCGCCCCGTGCCGTGCTGCGAGCGCACCAAGCGCATCGAGATAACGGCGCGCAAGATGCCCGCAAGCTGCAAACGCACGCTCTTCTGTTGGTGCGGCGGAAAAGAGGAGACGATGCGGACAATCGTCTCGGTCGCATCGAGCGTGTGCAAGGTGGAGAGCACTAGGTGACCGGTCTCGGCGGCCGTCAGGGCCGTCTCAATCGTTTCGTGGTCGCGCATTTCGCCGACGAGGATCACGTCCGGGTCTTGGCGGAGTGCGCCGCGCAGCGCTTCCGCGAACGAGCGTGTGTCCACGTCCACCTCGCGCTGGGTGATGAAGCTCTTGCGGTCGCGGTGCAGAAATTCTATCGGGTCTTCGATGGTGATGATGTGCCCGCCGCGCGTGGCGTTGATGTGATCGATCATGGCGGCGAGGGTCGAAGATTTGCCGGAACCGGTCGCGCCGGTGACAAGGATGAGACCGCGCTGCTCATCGGCGATGCGCTCGACGAGGGGCGGCATGCCGAGATCGGTCAGCGTCTTGACGCGGTCGGGAATGACGCGCAGGACGATGGAGACGCTCCCACGCTGTTGGAAGACATTGGCGCGAAAGCGCCCGACGCCGTGGACGCCATAACCGATGTCCACTTCGTTGTATTCCTTGAAGCGCTGTTTCTGCCGGTTCGACATCATCGAAAAGGCCATGTCGAGCGTGTCTTCCTGCGACAGGCGCGGCGCATCGAGGATGGGGCGCAACTCGCCGTCCACCCGCATGACGGGGAACGAGCCGGCTTTCACGTGCAGGTCGGAGGCGCGTTGCGTACAGGCGGTGCGCAGGAGGTCGTCAATCTTAATCGGCATAAGCGGGAAATTCGACGCAATGAAACCAAGGCGGCGGGCACTTGTCAGGCTCGACGCTAGACGGAGATGTGCTGGCGCAGGGCAATGGTAAATGCGCTGGTCGGCGGAACTCGCGGACTTGCAGGAGGGAGCGGTCGCCGGAAAGATTAAAGCCCGGAGACGCCATAAACATACTAGCGTGCAGGTCTTGGGGGCGTCAATAACTATCTTGGTCGGGTCGGGCGCGCAAACAGCCCCGGTGGAGCGGCTGACAATAGCCCAGCGATTTATCGCTAGGCACGAAACAAGAGACAAGTTAAGTCCCGTCGGGACGATTGAACTAACGTGCGGCTCAGTCGTCCCGACGGGACTTGATCTAATCTATCGCCTGCTGTCCCAGCATTTAAGTGCTGAGCTATTATCAACGCGTCTCTACGGGACGTTGTGCAGGTTGGGCGCTACTACTCCGTGCCGACCGTGACGAAACTCTCGGATATTTTCGCCTCGACCTCATTGCTCGTCGCGCCGTGATGGCCGTTGGTCTCGGGTGCGACCACTTGTGTTTCGTTGACGTAAGTCAGCCACGGCCCCGGCGCTTCGCGCTCGCCCGAAGTGATCTCGAAGAAGACTTGTTGGATGCGCTGCGTGATCTCGCCGCGCCGACCCGCGCCGATCTGGATTTTATCGACCGAGCGAATGGGCGTGACTTCGGCGGCCGTCCCCGTAAAGAACAGTTCGTCGGCGACGTAGAGCGCGGCCCGTTGCAGGCTGCGCTCTTTGACGGGAATGCCCAGTGCGCGGCAAATCTGGATGATGCTGTCGCGGGTGATGCCCGGCAGGATCGAACTGGAGAGCGGCGGCGTGAGCACGATCCCGTCGTGCACGAGGAAGATGTTCTCGCCTGAGCCTTCCGAGACGAAGCCACGATCATCGAGCGCGATACCTTCGGAGTAGCCGTTCTTGAGCGCCTCCATCTTGATCAGTTGCGAGTTCATGTAGTTCGCGCCCGACTTCGCCATCGCCGGCATAGAGTTTGGCGAGAGCCGCTGCCACGAAGAGACGCACACGTCCACACCCTGCTCGATGGCCTCGTCGCCGAGATACTTGCCCCAGTCCCACGCGCCGATGTAGCACGACAAAGGATTCGGGAAGGGGTTGACGCCGAACGCGGGGCGCGCTTCATCCAGACTGCGGAAGATGATCGGGCGGAGATAACACTGCGGCAGGCCGCCGCGCCGCACCAACTCAACCGAAGCGTTGCACAACTCGTCGTGCGTGATGCCGTGCTCCATACGATAAATCTTGGCGGAGTTCAACAGCCGTTGCATGTGCTCGCGCAGACGGAAGATGGCGGGGCCGCGCTTCGTGTGATAACAGCGTATGCCCTCGAAGACGCTCGAACCATAATGCAGGACGTGCGACATGACGTGCACGCGCGCGTCGTCCCACTTGATGAACTCGCCGTTGTGCCAGACTTCGGGCACGATAGCGGGCGTCCGCACGTCCTTCGTGACATCGTCGTTGAACATAAAGCGCCGCTCCTTCTCCGTTAATAGTTTCACTCGGACAAACTACACACGGCCCATGCTCCTACAAATTAAGCTCGTGCTAGCGCGGAATGATGCTAACTCGCCGTTCGTCGCGTGGTTAAAGTAAGTCGCACGATAACCCAAAGGCGCGCGCGTTGGCAAGCACCGCTTCGGCTTGCCTGCGAGGGTGTGCGCACCGTACCATCGACAGCGTTTTCATACGCTAAAGAAACGTGCAAGCATACATAAATTTCAGATGAAGCGCCGCGCCCGCACGTGCCTCGGTCGCTTGTGCCGCGCTGGCGCGCTCGTCTCTCTGCTCTCGTGCAAAGGCCCGCCAATGTCACAACAGAACAAACAGTCGACTGCCCCAACGACCGCCACTACAGACGCAACGGTCGCAAGCGATCCCTTGATCATCCACCGCCGCGCCATCCTCGTCGATATGCATGCAGACACCGTGCAGCGCATGATCGACGAAGACGCAGACATCAATCAGCGCCTGCCCGACGGTCATCTCGATGCCGTGCGCGCCCGCGAAGGCGGTCTCGATGCGCAGTTCTTCTCCATCTGGGTCGAGCCGCAGTTCTTCGGCACGGGCGGCCCGGAAGCGGTGGCGCGCGCCGACCGGCAGATCGCTGCCGTGCGCGCGCTCGCCGAACAACACCCGGACGTGTGGGAGTTGGCGACCACAGCCGCAGACGTGCAGCGTATCGCAGGCGCAGGCAAGTTGGCCGCCTTGATGGGCTTGGAAGGCGGCTATGCGATTGATGAGAAACTTGCGAACGTCGAGAAGTATTACCGCTTGGGCGTGCGCTACATGTCGCCCGCTTGGTCTGTCTCGACGAGTTGGGCCGGGTCGAGCGGCGACGCGGTGGGCGCGACGCGCGGGTTGAATGATTTCGGCCATGAGGTGGTGCGCGAGATGAACCGGCTCGGCATGATGGTCGATGTCTCGCACGTCTCGGATAAAACTTTCTGGGACATCATCGAGACTTCGACCAAGCCCGTCGTCGCCACGCATTCCGGCGTGCGCGCGCTCGTGGGCGTCCCGCGCAACTTAACGGACGATCAACTACGCGCGCTTGCACGCACGGGCGGCGTCTGCTGCGTCGTCTTCTATCCCGCCTTTATCGAACCCGGCTGGCAAGACGTGCAACGCCGCGTCGATTCGGAGATCGCGCCGCTCGTCAACGCGGCCTCAGCTAAAGCGCACGGCACGCCTGCGCAACGCAAACTCGTCCGCGACCGTGTGCGCGAGCGCGAGTATCTGAAGCGTCTGCCCGCCGTCTCGGTCGCGCGCGTCGTCGATCACATCGATTACATCGTCAAACTCGTCGGCATCGATCACGTCGGTATCGGCTCGGACTTCGACGGCACACAAGCCGTGCCTAGTGATCTGTCGTCTGTCGCTGAGTTCCCGAACTTAACGAAAGAACTCTTACGACGCGGCTACAGCGAAGCGGACATCGACAAAATTCTCGGCGGCAACATGTTGCGCGTGATGGCCGAAACAGAGCGGAGCACGGGCCAGTGAAACGAGCAACGGGGCCGGCGCGGCAGCCTAAGACACAAGCGCAACGCCCGCGCATCGGTTTCCATGCGCCGATAGCGGGCGGCTTACAGAACGCGCTCTTGAAGGCGCATGCGCACAACTGCGACACGGTGCAAATGTTCTCGCGCAACCCGCGCGGCTGGGCTGCGCGTCCGTTGAGTGCCGAAGAGATCGAAACTTTCAAGCATGTCCGACAAGAAACAGAGATCGCGCCCGTCGTCATCCACGCAAATTATCTCATCAATCTGGCCGCAGCCGACGAAACGATCCGCGCCAAGTCCATCGCCTCGTTCCGCGAAGAGGTCGAGCGCGGGCTTGCGCTCGGCGCGGACTATCTAGTCGTGCATCCCGGCAGCGCTAAGGGCGCGTGCGAGGCGGACGGCATACGCACCTGCGCGGCGAGTCTGCAAGCGGCTACGGCCGATCTCGACCTCGCACAGTTTCGCATCCTGTTGGAGAACACGGCCGGGCAGGGCGCGTGCATCGGTCATCGCTTCGAGCACCTGCGCGACGTCATCGCCGCTTGTCCCGCGCTCAACTTAGGCGTCTGTCTCGACACCGCGCACGCCTTCACCGCCGGTTACGACATACGCGCAGAAGACGGCTTCAATGCCACCATCGAAGCCCTCGCGGGCAACGTCGGCACAGAGCACGTGCGCGCCGTCCACTTCAACGACTCGAAGGCCCCGTACAACTCGCGCGTTGATCGCCACTGGCACATCGGTCTCGGTCACATCGGCCGCGCGGCCCTCTGTCGCGTCGCACAACATCCAAAGCTCGCGCACGCCGCTTTCCTGCTTGAGACGCCGCAGGACGAACAGGCGGACGACGAGCGCAACCTTGCGACCTTGCGCGCCTTCGTCGCAGAGCTTGGCTGACGCGTTGCCATGTGTGCGCCCAATCGACCGGGCGACGCAAAAGACCATCGATTAAAATTCAGAGGAGCGCGGACAAGGATGAAACAATGTGGTGTGTGCGGGCGGGAATATCCGGCCGAGAATCGCTTTTGTGGTGTGGATGGGACAGCGCTGGTCGAAGCTAAACCGCCGCCAGGCGACGCGGCGCAGTCTGCGTTTGAACAGTTGGCGCGCAACGCGCGGCGCGGCAATGGCGCGCGCCCACAACTCGACGCGCTGTGGGGCGCAACCTACAAGTTGCCGTCGTGGCTGTTTCTCGTGCGCGGCGACAACATGACCCCTATCGCCTGTCCGGTCGAGGGGCGCACGGCCGTCGTGGCGTTCACCGACCACTCGGCCGCGCAAGCGTTCATGACGCACCAGCGTTACAGTCCGGCCGATGACATCTCGGTCATGCTGCTTAGCGTCGAGCGCGCTTCAGAGATGTTGCTGGGTTTGCGTGCGCGTGGTGTCGAGTTGGTGCAGTTCAACTATGCGGGCGAAGGCTTCAACCTGCCGCTCGAAAATCTGGCGGCCACCTATCACTACTTCAACGGACGCGAACTGCCCTGCGTGCAGGATGCGGAACTCAAGCGCGCCGGCGAGCGCTTCGACGCTGAGTTGGCTGAGCATGAGCGCGGCAAAGAAGTTTAAGCCGCGCCAGCCGACTCAAGGGCGGTTATGACATGATGAGCGGCCCGCCTCCGCTCTCATCATTGCCCCTGTTAACATCGAACACATCAGACATGCCAGCTTCCTGTTGCAACCGACTCAGTACATCATCCAAGGCGTACATTGGTGCGACACTCCTGACGCCGGGTAGGCCCTGAATCAGTCGAGGCACGTTCCGCTCTTCGCCCGCGAGCACATACTGTCTCTTATGCATAAAAGAAGCCATGGTTGCTTCGACGGGGGCCGATCTGTTGAGGTCTGGAAACACCGTGACGACGAAGTCCGACGACGCAATCCTTTGCTCCATGACCCGATAAAATGTCTGTGGGTCGGCCCGCTCAAGGTTGTCATCTTGGATAGGCAGAATCACCTTGTAGCCAGCGCGCCCGAGGGTTGCGTAGATCTGCTGATAGATATTCGCTAGGTCACTGGAACTGTCATGAGGTCTCAACACGGGGCCTGCGACGTAAATCGTGGGCATTGCTTTCTTCTCCTGTGTTTAGTTGCTCAACTGATAGTTGACCGGCAGGCGGGCATAGACATGAACCTTTACTTGCGCGCCGTCGGCGAATTTGAGCGTGCCCTCGATGAGCATCGGGCCCCAGTAGTTGAAAACGCCGCAGAAGTTTTCATCGTCCGTGCGGCGAATGCTGTAAACCGGAAACTGTTTGCCCGCTGACCAGATCACTTCAATGGGGAGGTTCTCGGGCTGCCTATTATGGGGCACAAGCCAGCACCGAGCTTCATAAGCCATCTTCGGCTTCAGGGACGGCATGACCTCAACCACAGGCAGGTTGCCCCGCGTCCGGGCATATTCCGCCTTTCGCTCTTTATCAGAATCTTCTAACGCGCCATTACCGGCGACTTGCTGGTCAGCCGATGGGTAGGCGAAAGCCTCAAGCTTAGGTTCTGGATACGGATGTCCCTTATAGAAAGACTTGTCCTCTTCTTTAATTGTTTCCCAGTGCCATTCGCCGGGCAAGCGCGCGGTCGTGCCATCGTACAGGCTTAGACCGCGCGTCGCGACGCGGATTCTGGCTTGGCTGGCGGCGGGATGCCACTTGACTGTAATTCGATTATAGCAGTTTGACTTCTTCGGTTGATCGGGCAGCCCTGTGCTGCCGGCTGAACCGCCAGCGACGACCATGATCGGCTGATCGTCTGTGTCGAGGAAGCCGACGTTGATGTCGTCAAGAAAGGTCAGCGGATAATGCTTATGACCGTGTAACAGCAGGTGAAAGCCGAAGCGATGCAGGATAGTCAGGAGTTGTTCGGAACGTAGGACAGCATCATAACCGCGCTTCGGTTCGGCCAGCGCGGGAATAAGCAGCGGGTGGTGGTGCATCAGGGCAATCCGGATCGAAGATTCAAGTCTCTCTTGCGGAATGGCCGCCAGTTGCTGCTTGATATTGAGCAACTGCTTCTCGTCAATTTCCCCACGGCGCTCGCTCGGCGTATCTTTTTGCACATGAATTGCAGTGTTGAGGCACAGCACCACAGCACCTATTTCATCAATTAGATCGTGCGCCTTGGCCAGTGCCCAAGGGTTCTCACGCAAGGCTGCTGTACCATAAAGCCGGTTATATAGTTCGACCCAAGGCTGCCATCTCTGTCCGACTGTCTTGCCTGTGTAATCAACGTCATGGTTGCCCGGCACAATGAAGATCGATTTGATGCCTCGTTGCCGGCCATAAATATTCGTGTCCGCCAAGGCCCTGATAAACGCTTCGGCCTCTTCGAATTCTTCGTAGGAGGCCGTGGTCGTGATGTCGCCGGTGATACATACGATGACCTGGCAGTCAGGGTCTTTCTCGGCAAAATCCTCCTGCAACTTCTCCAACAACTTGGGCATGCCTTCGCTCGAGCCGCGGTCACCATCCGGGGTCTGAGGCGGGATGAAGCGATGGTCATCGCCAAAATGGATGTCTGACAGATGAATGATTTCAAGTTGTCTTGCAAGTTGCATCGGATTATCTCCGTGAGAAAGAGAAACATGACCGGCTTGCGCCGGTTAGACTTTTGGCTAAAAGCGCGGAACACGCGCAAACTACTCTTTTTTACATGCAAGATCAATAATTTTTCTGCTGCAAAACAAATCTTGCTTCTATCCCTCTGTCTATGTCGCCTTAAGGCAACACAGGAGGCCGGCACAACGCGGTATCCGCGCCAAACAAGTGCGCACGAACATTGACAGCGCGCCTGCCTGTTAGGTTAAGATGACGGCGCGAAAGTAGGGCAAGGTTAGATGACAATTAGCTTGCACAAATTTTTCAAACTCATCCTTACGGTGCCGCCCGGTTGCCGCGCCTGAAGTTTGCGCGCGCCCGAGCGGCGACACTCCACCCAAGACAAGTAATGAGAGATAAGTCGGCAGGTGCGCCGCTGTTTGCGTTCGTGCGCGCCGGTCGGTGAAGATGTGTAAAGGACGAGTGAGAGGTGTCAGTCATGGACGAAAAATATTTTCCCGAAAAGATTGAAGAGAAGTGGCAACGCTTCTGGGCCGAGACGGGCGCGTTTGAGGTTGAGCCGGATAAGACTCAGCCGGAGTTCTACTGTCTGGAGATGCTGCCGTACCCGTCAGGCTTTCTGCACATGGGGCACGTGCGCAACTACTCCATCGGCGATGCATTGTCTTGGTATAAGCGCTTGCAGGGCTTCAACGTGCTGCACCCGATTGGCTGGGACAGTTTCGGGCAGCCCGCCGAGCAGGCGGCCATTAAGCGCGGCGTGATGCCCGGCGAGTGGACGGAAGCAAACATTGCGCACATGCGCGGACAGATGAAACGCATGGGTGTGAGCTACGACTGGCGGCGCGAGGTCGCGGCGCACACGCCCGCTTATTACAAGTGGGATCAGTGGTTCTTTTTGCAGATGCTGAAGCGCGGCCTGATTTATCGCAAGCACTCGCCGGTGAACTGGTGTCCGCAGGAAGAGACGGTGCTGTCGAACGAGCAGTCGTCGGGCGGCGTGTGCTGGCGCTGCGGCGCGGCCGTTGAGAAACGCGATCTGGAACAGTGGTTCATCCGCACGACCGACTACGCCGCGCAGTTGTTGGCCGACATGGCGGAGATCGAAGGGGGCTGGCCCGAACGCGTGTTGACGATGCAGCGCAACTGGATCGGGCGGAGCGAAGGCGCGTTTATAGAGTTTCCGATCAAGGACACGGATGAGCGCGTGCGCGTCTTCACGACGCGGGTGGACACGATCTACGGCGCGAACGCGGTCGTCGTCGCGCCCGATCATCCCATTCTGTCGAAGCTGATGACGGACTCGGTGTTGAAGGCTGAAGTTGAGCGGTTCGCGACCCGCGTTAAAGCTAAGCGCGCGGCAGCGGCGAGCCAACCCGGCGCGGAGGAAGAGAAGGAGGGGATGAACACGGGGCTGTTCGCCATCAACCCGTTTAGCGGCGAGCAGATACCGGTGTGGGTCGGCAACTACGTGTTGACCGAGTACGGGACGGGCGCGGTGATGAGTGTGCCCGCGCACGACGAGCGCGATTTTGAGTTTGCGCAGAAATACTCTCTGCCGATCCGGCAGGTCATCGCGCGCGTCTCGCACGAGCAGGAACAGATCAGGCACGCCCCGGACATGGGCCTGGATCACTCGCGGACGATGCCGCACGCCTTTACGGACTACGGCAGCTTGGTCAACAGCGGCGACTGGAGCGGCAAGTTGTCAACGGACGCGATGCGCGAGATGGTGGCGCACGCCAAAGCGCAGGGCTTCGGCGAGCCGGCCGTGACGTATCGTTTGCGCGATTGGGGCATCTCGCGCCAACGCTTCTGGGGCGCGCCGATCCCCGTCATCTATTGCGACAAGTGCGGCGTCGTGCCCGTGCCGGAGAAAGATTTGCCGGTCGTGCTGCCGGAGCGTGCAGAGTTCACGGGCACGGGGCAGTCGCCGCTGGCGCAAGTCGCGGAGTTCGTCAACACGACCTGCCCGCAGTGTCAAGAGCCTGCGCGGCGCGAAACCGACACGATGGACACGTTCATCGATTCGTCCTGGTACTTCTTCCGCTACTGCGATCCGGCGAACAATGATGCGCCGTTCGACAAGGATATGGTCGCCTATTGGACGCCGGTTGATCAATACATCGGCGGCATCGAGCACGCGGTCATGCACCTGCTGTACACGCGCTTCTGGACGAAGATGATGCGCGACATCGGACTGGTGAAATTTAACGAGCCAGTCAAGCGTCTGTTGACGCAAGGGATGGTGACGAACGTCATCGAGGCGACGGGCGAGTACAAGGCGATGTCGAAGTCTGCGGGCAACGGCGTCGATCCCGACGAGATGATCGGCATCTACGGCGCGGATGCAGTGCGGCTGTTCATCCTGTTTGCCGCGCCGCCCGAAAACGAGTTGCGCTGGCAGGAGACCGGCATCGAGGGCGCGGTGCGTTTCCTGCGTCGCGTCTACAACGCGGTCTATCGCTGGCGCGCGCGCTTGGTCAGAGACGACGGTTACGAGCCGACCGCAATGGACTTCTCCGACGCGGCGCGCGCGTTGCGCCGCAAGACGCATCAAACCATCGCGCGCGTCACGACCGACTACGAGGAGATGCACTACAACACCTCCATCGCCGCGTTGATGGAGTTGATGAACGCGCTGGCGGACTTCAACGTCGCGCCTGAGACGTGTGCGCCCGCCGACGCTTTCGCCGTGCGCGAGGCGTTGACGACGACCGTCCTGATGTTGACGCCGATTGCGCCCCACGTCGCCGAAGAGATGTGGGCGGGCTTGGGGCGCGAGGGCGGCATCCTGCAAAGTGGCGCACGTTGGCCGCAGGCCGATAAAGAACTGGCGCGCAAAGAGGAGCTGGAAATCCCCGTCCAGATCAACGGCAAATTGCGCGCGCGGATCAAGGCCGCGCCCGATACACCGGAAGACGAGTTGCGCGCCGCCGCCGTCGCCGACGAGAAAGTGCGCGCCTACACCGACGGGCACGAGATCATCAAAGTGATCGTCGTCCCGAACCGGCTGGTCAACATCGTCATCAAATAAAAGGATGAAGGATGAAGGATGATAGGAACTGCTCAACCTTGAAAGCTTTCTTTCATCCTTCATCCCTCGGCCCTCCTCCTTGCTTTCCATGTGCGCCTTTATGTTTTAGTCTATGCCTATGACCCGTCATCATTCATCGCCCGTCTGGACAGGCAAGCGCGTCGCGCTGGCGCTCGTCGTCTTTGTCTTACTCGCCATCGCGTTCTCTTCAAGTTGTAACAATGAGGCGAACTACGAAGCGACAAATAATCCGGCCGCGCCGACGCCCGGCGCGCCGCGCCCCGGCACACAACCATCCCCCGCCGCGAGCATGTTCCCTGAGAGTCTCAAGCAGACTGCGATGAAGACCATCGATGGCCAGGAACTCCGGTTGGCGAACTATTCCGGCAAGGTGCTCGTGCTCGATCTGTGGGCCACGTGGTGCGGCCCTTGTCGTTATGAGATTCCCGATCTGGTGGCGCTCCATAAGGACTATCAGGGGCGCGGCGTCGAAGTGGTCGGCTTGACGATTGAAGGGCTGACTGACGAGGAACAACAACAGAAGTCTCCGGCCGTGCATGCGTTCGCTAGTCAGTTCAAGATTTCATACACGCTCGGCTGGGCAGATAGGAGCTTGGCCGTGGCGCTGCTGTCGCCGTCCGGCTCGATCCCGCAGACCTACGTGATCGGGCGCGACGGCCGCATCGTCGGACACTTCACCGGCTACGACTCCGGCGGTTCGACCGCCGCGCGCATCCGCCAGACCGTCGATCAAGCGTTGACGGGTAGTTAAGCCAAAACGAATGGCGCACTAAAAATTTTGAGTCAGCGGAGTGGGCATACATCACTCCGCTGACTCAAAATTTTTACCGGCGCGATAGCTCCCGCTATTCCTGCTGTTCAAGTTCGCGCGCGCCTTCTTCTTGCAGCTTGACGCCTTCGCGCTCCAACTCTTTGTCTTGCAATCCTTGCGCGACGCCTTCTTTGGCGCGCCCTTTAATCTGCTTCATCTCAGCTTCGACGCGCCCTTCGACCTGATCGATTTCAGGCAGTTCGCCCGTCTCGTCCGCCGTCACAATCTTGTCCCGGTCGATCTCCATCGCTCACACCTCCTCATACAGTTCGCGGTAAATAAATTAGAGCGGCATGGTCGCATTGTTCCCCGCGCGTGGTCAAACGGCGCATCCGCCCTGAGCGCGCCCGCTACGGCCTCACGCGCCTCATGCTTTAAACTATTGGCATGCAGGAGACAGCGAGCCGGACGGGATTGGAAGTTGTGTCGGCGCACGACCCGGCCGCGCGCGTCGATCTGCCGATCACAGGGATGACCTGCGCGGCGTGCGCGCGCCGCATCGAGCGCAAGTTGACGCACGCGCCTGGCGTCACGCGCGCCAACGTCAACTTCGCCACCGCGCGTGCAACCGTCGAGTTTGATCCCGCACGGACAGGTGTAAGCGATTTGATCGAGGCCGTACGCGCCATCGGCTATGACACGGCGGGTGTGCCGGCCGACGAAAGCGCAAGTACGGACAGCGAAGAGTCCGCGCACAATATAGAGCAGCGCACGTTGTGGCGGCGCTTCCTCGTGGCGGCGTTGCTCTCCGCGCCGGTGCTGCTCGTCGCAATGGCGCACGGCCGCATCGCATTATTCAACGTTCGTTGGATCAACTGGGTGCAACTCGCGCTGACGCTACCCGTAGTCTGCTACAGCGGCTGGCCCTTCTATCGCGGCGCGTGGCTGGCGCTTCGTCATGGCGCGGCGGACATGAACACGCTGATCGCGACGGGCACGGGCGCAGCCTTTCTCTATTCGCTCGTCGCCACCATTGCGCCGCAACTCATCAACACGTCAGCGCATGCGTCTATGCCCGGCATGACGGGGCCGCCGCCTGCGCCGGTCTATTACGAAGCCGCGAGCGTCATCATTGCGCTGATCCTGTTGGGGCGACTGCTTGAAGCGCGGGCGCGTGGTAGAACGTCGGCGGCGATCAAGCGTCTGCTCGGCTTGCAGGCGCGCACGGCGCGGGTTGTGCGGGCCGGTCAAGAGATAGACATTCCCATTGAAGCGGTCGTCGTGGGCGATGAGATCATTGTGCGACCGGGCGAGAAGATTCCGGTGGACGGCGAAGTGTTGGCCGGTGCATCGGCGGTGAACGAGGCGATGCTGACGGGCGAATCGATGCCGGTCGAGAAACGCACGGGCGCGGAAGTCTATGGTGCAACGATCAATCAGACCGGCAGTTTTAAGTTCAAAGCTACGAAGGTCGGCCGCGATACGGTGCTGCAACAGATCGTGCGGCTGGTCGAACAGGCGCAAGGTGAGCGCGCACCCATCGCGCGCCTCGCTGATGTCATCAGCGGCTACTTCACGCCGGTCGTCATACTGATCGCCATCCTCACATTTATTGTCTGGTTCGCATTCGCGCCGCCTGAGACGCGGCTGACTTTCGCGCTCGTCAACTTCGTCGCCGTCTTGATCATCGCCTGCCCGTGCGCGCTGGGCTTAGCCACGCCGACGGCCGTTTTGGTTGGCACGGGGCGCGGCGCTGAGCACGGCGTGCTGATCAAGAGCGGCGCGGCGTTGGAGACGGCGCACAAGGTGCAGACCGTAGTGCTCGATAAGACGGGCACGATCACGCGCGGGCAACCGGCGGTGACGGATGTGATAACTGTCGATGGCTTCGACGAGACTGAACTGCTCCGGCTCGCTGCGTCGGCCGAGCGCGGGAGCGAGCACCCGTTCGGCGCGGCGTTGGTACGGCGCGCACACGAGCAAGGCACGACGCTCGTGGACGCGACGCACTTCAACGCGTTGGCGGGTCATGGCGTCGAGGCGGAGATCGATGGGCGCAAGTTGTTGCTCGGCAATCTGCGGCTGATGGATGAGCGCAAGGTTGCGTTAAATGGCCTGCGCGCACAGGCCGCATCGTTGGCGGCAGCCGGAAAGACGCCGATGTTCGTTGCAGTGGACGGTGCGGGCGCTGGTGTAATCGCCGTCGCGGACGAGGTCAAGCCCGATGCGGCGGCCGCCGTCGCCGCACTCAAGCGGCAGGGGCTTGAGGTTGTGATGATCACCGGCGACAACGAGCAGACGGCCGACGCGGTTGCGCGTGCGGTTGGGATCGAGCATGTGCTGGCGGGCGTGTTACCGGCCGGCAAGGCCGCGGAGATTAAACGGCTGCAAGCTGAGGGGCAGATCGTCGCGGCGGTCGGCGACGGCATCAACGACGCGCCGATGTTGGCGCAGGCGGACGTTGGCATCGCCATCGGTACGGGCACGGACATCGCCATCGAAGCGGCCGACATCACGCTCATGCGCGCGAGCTTGAATGGTGTCAGCACGGCCATCGCACTGTCGCGCGCGACGATCCGCATCATCAAGCAGAATCTCTTCTGGGCGTTCGTCTACAACGCGCTCGGCATCCCCATCGCGGCGGGCGCGCTCTATCCGTTCACGGGCTGGCTGCTCTCGCCCGTCATCGCCAGCGCCGCGATGGCCCTGTCGTCCGTGTCAGTCGTCACCAACAGCCTGCGCTTGCGGCGCTTCAAAGCCGATGAATAAATGTGGACGACGAGGCAAGTAAGTACGTTCGTCTCCAAGATGGTGTCCGTGCTAAAGTGACGACAACTGATTAGCAGCAAAGGCGCATCGAAGAGGCTGTTTATGCGGCGTTTGGTGGCAATTTACGGGCTGGTCGGCTTGCTCGCGTTGGGTGGGTGGGGGCACACGTTGGCCGCCGCCGCGTGCGTGCATGCGACCAATGCGCCTATTGCCAACACGACGACGGAGGATCACGCCTGCTGTCGTGCGCACGTTGCGCACGCCGCAACTCATCATCAGCCCGCACACACCGTTGCGAGTGCTGACGGATACGGTCATGCAGCGGATTCGTTCAGCGCACCGGCCGCGCAAGCCGCGCCTGAAGCCGATCTGTTCTGCGCGCACTGCATGAGCAGTGCCGCGCCCGTGCCGCTCGGCAACGTTGTGCGCGCACAGCAGACACAGTCGCGCACCGACGCCGCACAAGCGCTCACAAGCAAACAGGCAGACACCTCTACACGCGTGTCTGTCTCGCTGCTCGCGCCGCGACAACATGCGCCGCCGCCGGGGCGTGGCCGACACCTCTTGTTGAGTACCCTCCTGATTTAACCTCCCTTTCGCGCGTTGCTCTTGACGCGAGCGTCGACGCGCACCTGTCTACACGCACCCGCAAAATTAAAGTAGCGGCGACGTTTGTCTCGCCGCTCGTAGCGAGTTCTTGGGAGGTGTAATAATGAGCAGCAATGATCCTGACGATCTGGCTTGGCGTAGTCTGTTCTACGCGCTGGTCATATTGATTTTACTCGTGGGCTTGGGCGCGTCCGTCCGGGCCGGCCAACATGAAGGCCACGACATGCCCGGCATGACAATGCCAAAGCCGAAGCCAAAATCGACGCCGCGTAAGCGCGTGCCACCAAAACGCGCGCCGACTGCGCCGGCACAACCAACACCGACACCGACGGACACGCACAACATGCACGACATGCCCGGCATGGCTCAGCCCACGCCCACGCCCGCCACGCCTGTCACTGTGAATGAGCCGCCGCCCGCCGCGCCGGCGAGTGAACAACAGCCCGCGCCCAGCCCGACGTCGAGTGCTACGCCGTCGCCTGAAATGAACATGCAAGGCGAACATGAGATGCATGGCGGCCACATGCCGGCCGCGCCACAGCCGGCCACAAGCACGCCGACGCCGCAACCGGCCGGACACGACATGCCCGCCGGACACACGATGCCGGGCATGAGTCATGAGGGGAGCATGACCAGCATGTCGGAGCACGACGTGAATGAGTTGATGGTCATGTCGGGCACGGAGATGGCGATCCGCGTCGGGCGGAGCGAGCACAATCTGCTGCCGATGGGGCAGATGGGGTCGGGGACGGCGTGGCAGCCGTCCGCGTCGCCGATGAACATGATCCATAAGCAGTCGGGCGACTGGCTGCTGATGTTTCATTACAACTTCGTCGGCGGCATCAATCATCAAGGCGGGCCGCGCGGTGTGACCAAGATCGAGTCGGCGAACTGGTTCATGCCAATGGCTTATCGCCGCATGGGCAAGGGGACGCTCCAACTGCGCGGCATGTTCAGTCTTGAGCCGTTCACCTTTCCGCCGGGCGGCTCGCCGCTGCTGTTCCAGACCGGCGAGACCTACAAGGGGCAGCCGCTCATCGACAGACAGCACCCGCACGACCTCTTCATGGAACTCTCGGCGCAGTACACCGCACCCATCGGCGAGCATGCGACGTGGTTCGGCTACTTCGGTTATCCCGGCGAGCCTGCGCTCGGCCCCGTCGCCTTCATGCACCGCGCGTCGGCGTCGGAAAATCCAAGTGCCACACTCGCACACCACCTGCAAGATTCGACGCACATCTCGTTCGGCGTCGCCACGACCGGCTTCACTTATCGTTGGTTCAAACTCGAAGGCTCGCTCTTCAACGGGCGCGAGCCGGACGAGAACCGCTACAACTTCGAGGCGCATCCGTGGAACTCGCGCTCGGCGCGTTTGAGCTTTGCGCCCAACAACAACTGGACGTTCCAACTCAGTCACGGTTTCCTGCGCCACCCCGAAGCGCTTGAGCCGGGCGACACGCGGCGCACGACCGCCTCCGCGCAGTACGACCGACAATTTACGCGCGGCAACTTGGCCGCCGCGTTTATCTGGGGGCGCAACCACATCAGCCGCGCCGATGGCGACATCGCTAATCTGAACAGCTACACGGGCGAAGCGACCGTCAACTTTATCGATAAGAATTACCTGTACACGCGGCTTGAGTTGGTGGACAAAGACGAGTTGTTACGTGCAGAGGATCGCGCGCTGCTCGGCATTACGGATGAGCATCCGCGCTTCCGCATCGGCGCGTACACCTTTGGCTACGTGCGCGACGTGAAGGACACAGGCAAAATGCTCTTTGGGCTTGGCGGCGATGTGACGCGCTACTCAATGCCGAACACGCTCGACGCGCTCTACGGCAGCAATCCGACCTCTTACAAATTCTTCTTCCGCATCCGGCCGAGCCGCATGCGGATGGCTGAGCACAGCGGTCATGCGTCGCCGTGAGCGACCAGAGAGCGCTCTGATTTCACCGGCCGCGCAGGTTGCGGTAAGATAAAACAGTACAAGTCAGGCGTGACACATACAGTCGCCACCCCCTAGTTGATGCTTTTCGTTCTCCCTGCACGCCGACCGTTGCACAGGCAGGACACCCGATGAGGAGGAAAAGTATGAGCAGAAATTTATCGCGTAAGCTCGCAAGCGCGCTCGGCGCGCTGTTGTTACTACTTGGTGCAAACTTCGATGCGTCTGCGCAGAAGAGTTACACCAAAGCGACCGCCGACGCGCGCAAGCAGACGGCTAAAGCGGCCGCGGCGTTCAAACAGATCATGGATGTGCCGGACAAAGCCATCCCGAAAGAGTTGCTGGACAAGGCTGCGGCCGTCGCGGTCTGTCCCGACGTGATCAAGGCCGGCGTTCTGTTAGTTGGCGGGCGCGGCGGGCGTTGCGTCATCAGCCGGCGCATGCCGGGCGGTTGGAGCGCGCCCGCGTTCTTCAACCTTGGCGGCGGCAGCATCGGCCCGCAGATCGGCGCGTCGTCCACAGACTTCGTGCTGCTCTTTATGAACGACGGCGCGCTCGCCGGTCTGCTCGAAGACAAGTTCGAGTTGGGCGCTGAGGCGGGCGTCGCCGCCGGCCCTGTCGGACGCACGGCGTCCGCTTCGACCGATGCGCAGTTGAAAGCGGGCATCCTGACTTATTCGCGCAGTAAAGGCGCGTTCATCGGCGCGGAGTTGAAGGGCGTCGTCATCAATCCGGACAACAACGACAACGAGGGCGTCTACGGCATCAAAGCGAACGAAGTGTTGTCCGGCAAGCCGATCCTGCGTAAGGGCAAGCCTTGGTTGCCGCAGAGCGTCAAGATTTTCCCGCTCACTCTGTCGCGCTACTCTCTGAAGTAGCCCGCGCGCATAACTTGTCGGGGCAGGGACAACGCCGCGCCCCCTTGCGCTGCATCATAGCGTAGGCAGCGAAACTCTCCCTGCTCCGACAATCTCTATCACATCAAGGAGAAATTCCATGCATCGTTCCCCGCGCAGCTATTTCATCACCCCGTTAATGATCGCCCTCTGTCTGCTTGTGCTCTCGGCGCAAGCGCAAGACACGCAGAAGCCGGCGTCGCGTGAGCGCGTTGTGCCCACACCCGATGCGACGCCAGCGCCCGTCGTCGACGAGAAGCGCGAGGACGAGGCGGCGCGCAAGGCGGAAGCGGCGGCGCGCGTCTTCACGCAGATCATGAAGGCGCGCGACAACGCGATCCCGAAAGAGTTGATTGATCGTGCAGAGGCGGTCGCGGTCTTCCCCGGCGTGTTGAAGGCGGGCTTCATCGTGGGCGGGCGCGGCGGTAACGGCGTCATCAGCCGGCGCGTGCGCGGCGGTTGGAGTCAACCGGCGTTCTTCACCTTGCGCGGCGGCAGCGTCGGCCCGCAGATCGGCGCGTCGAAGACCGATTTCGTATTGCTCTTTATGAACGAGGGCGCGATGCAGGGCTTGTTGGAAGACAAATTCGAGATGGGCGGCGAAGCGAGCGCGGCGGCCGGCCCCGTCGGGCGCGCCGCGAGCGCGACGACTAATTTGACGCTCGACGCCGGCATCCTCTCCTACTCGCGCTCGAAGGGGCTGTTCGCCGGTCTCGAACTCAAAGGCGCAGTCGTCAACCCCGACAACAAACTGAATCAAGCAATCTACGGTCAGAAGGCCGACAAGATTCTCGCCAACATAGATCGCATCGATCTCAACAAAGTGCCTGAGTCCGTCCGCATCTTTCCTATCACGCTCGCGCGCTACTCAAGGAGGTAAGTAGTGAGCAGTGAGCAGTAAGAAAGGCGTTTTATTTTTAACTGCTTACTGCTTACTGCTCACTGCTCACACTCTTTCCCTTGACGCTCTGATCGACGCGGCATAGAATCCACGCCATCCAGCAAGCCGTTTGCCTGCTGTAGAGTCCCTCACACGTGGAGAGGAGTCCCAGAGAAGATGCAACCCCGCACGCAGCGCCAGAAAGAGATACTCGACTACATCACCCGCTTCATCGAGCGGCATGGGTACGAGCCTTCCTACGCGCAGATCGCGCGCCACTTCCAGATTTCGTCGAAGGCGACCATCGCCAAACACATTGAAGCGCTTGAGCGGCGCGGGCTTATCTCGCGTCGCCGCGCGAACGGCGCGTTCGCGCTCGACGTGCAGGTTGAAGAACCGGACAGCGACGCGTTGTGTGAAGTACCACTGCTGGGGCGCATCGCGGCGGGCGCACCGATTGATGGCGTCGATGAGAATCCGGGCAAGGTCAGCGTGCCGCGCTTCCTGCTGGGGCGCGTGCGCCCCGAACAGGTCTACGCGCTGCGTGTGCACGGCGATTCGATGGTGGACGAACACATCTGCGACGGCGACCTCGCGCTCATCGAGAATCGCACAGAGGCGCGCGACGGCGAGATCGTCGTCGCCCTAGTCGGCGGCAGCCAGTCCACGCTGAAGCGTTTGCATCGCTTCGGGCGCGAGATCGAGTTGCGCCCCGCCAACTCCAGCCTTGAACCGATCCGTCTGCCCGCAAATCAAGTGCAAGTGCAGGGCATCTTCCGCGGCCTCCTGCGGCCAGCGACATAAAAACAGTGACAAGTGAAAAGTGACAAGTGACGAGTTAGGAATTTCTCTTAACTTGTCACTCGCCACTCGTCACTCGTCACTGTTTTTTCATGCCCGTTTCTCCTCTGAATCAAAATACATTCGCAACATAAAACCGCCATGCTTCGGTGCACACTGAGATGTTAACCGAAGGGGGAAGTAGAGCATCATGGCTAATAACAGTGGGACAAAGAAGGTTGCGATCTTGATCGAGAGTCACGTCGAGGACTCTGAGTTTCAAGTGCCGTTCACGGCGCTGAAAGAGGCGGGCGCTGAAGTGACTGTGCTCGGCTCGCGCGTCAACGAAAAGTATGTGGGCAAGCAGGGCATGCTGACGCGCACGGCGGATGCGACGACGACCGACGCCCGGCCTGAAGACTTCGACGCGGTCGTCATTCCCGGCGGCATCGCGCCCGACCGCATGCGCACCAACATGAAGACCGTACATTTTGTGCAGCGCGCCGTTGAGCAGGGCAAGCTGGTCGCCGCCATCTGTCACGGCCCGCAGGTGCTCATCGAAGGTGACCTACTCAAAGGCAAACGCGCGACCGGCTTTCGCGCCATCCGCAAGGACATGCAGAACGCCGGCGCTATTTACGAAGACGCGCCCGTCGTCACTGACGGCAATTTAATCACCGCGCGCCGGCCCGGTGACCTGCCGATCTTTACAACCGCGATCCTGCGGCGGCTCGGTCTGCCTGCGCAGGGGCCGGATTTGCCCGCCGCTCAGATTGAGAGCTACGAATGGTGGCGCTTGGGCGAGCAGTGGGGCGGCTCGACGAAGGATGAGATCATCGACGGCTTGAACACAGCGATTCGCGGTGAACGCTACGCGCTCGAAGCCTTCCAGCAGTACGCGGACAAGGCGAGCGACGCGGGTATCAAATCCGTCTTTACGGAGATACAGGCAAGCAAGGCCGAGCACCTCGCCCGACTCGAAGCGCGGCTCGCGGCGCTCGGCGGCCAA
The DNA here is from genome assembly GCA_045807745.1 of Pyrinomonadaceae bacterium. Classification (GTDB taxonomy): domain Bacteria; phylum Acidobacteriota; class Blastocatellia; order Pyrinomonadales; family Pyrinomonadaceae; genus QHXQ01. Next base: position 25,114 of record JBJMGT010000008.1, on the reverse strand, counting down.
GAGACCATGCAGGCGGCGGGCAGCGGCGCGTGGGCAACATTGAAGAGTTGGCTGCAATCGAGCTCTGATCTTGCGTTGCTGCGGCGCGCGCTCGGCGATCTGCAAACGGGCGTCGTCGATGCCTACAACCTGAGCGCCAAGTTCACAGACCCGGCCACATGCGCCCTCTTCGACGAGATCGAAATTGATCTCGCCAAACATGAACAGCGCGTCGCCGACATGTTGCACGCGCACCTCAGTAACGAGCAATCGCAGCCTGCACAACCAACGACCGGCGCGGCCGTCAGCGCATAAGACAAAAGGGATGAAGGCTGAGGGCTGAGGGATGAACAGGACTTCTGATTCATCCCTCAGCCCTCAGCCTTCATCCCTCAGCGTACCCGCCCGCTACCGCAGGCGGTTCTGACAAATCATTCGTCCGTCGGCGCTTGTTGCCAATCGACTTCGTAGACCTGCACGGGTTGGGCGCGATTCTTGACGGTCAGCGGTTGCCGCTCGCGGAGCTGATAAGCGGGGCGCGCGGCGCGGGCGGCGGCCTCGCTGACGAGTACCTGCCCGCCCGCTGCGTTTTGTTCGAGCCGTGCGGCCAGATTCACAGTGTCGCCGATGGCCGTGTACTCCGTCCGGCGCTCCGAGCCGATGTAGCCCACCGTCGCCACGCCCGTGTGCAACCCGATGCCGACTTTGATCTCAGGCAACCCTTCGGTGCGCAGCGCCTCGTTAATAGGTTGCACTTGGCGCTGCATGGCGGCGGCGCACGCGACTGCGTTGGTCGCATCGTCCGGTGTGGCGGCGGGTGCGCCGAAGAGCGCCATCAAGCCGTCGCCGATGTATTTGTCGAGCGTGCCGCCGTGCGCGAAGATGATCTCGGTCATCGCGGAGAAGTAGCGGTTCAACATCTGCACCACCTGTTCGGGCGGCGCATGTTCGGAGAGACTCGTGAAGCCGCGCACATCGGCGAACAGTACGGTGACTGTCTGATTGACGCCGCCGAGCTTGAACGACTCCGGGTGCTCAAGCATCTGGCGCACGACGTAGTCCGGCATAAAGCGACTGTAGTTGGCGCGCGCCACCTCTTCGCGCGCGAGCCGTTCGTGTGCGCGCACGGTTTCGACCGCGACGGCCGTCTGCGCGGCGATGGCGGTCAACAATTCCAGATCGTCGCGCGTGAACTGCGCGAACGGATCAAGGCGGTCGGCGTAGAGCGCGCCGTGCACGCCCGACTCGGTCAGGAGCGGCGCGCAGATCGTCGAGTGGACGCCCTGCGAGATGATCGAGTCAGCGCGGCGAAACTGTTCATCAGTCGTCGCGTCCTGCGACAGCAGCGCGACGCGCTCGCGCATCACCTGTTCGGTGATGGTGCGACTGATGGTCGGGGTGGCTTGCGACGCGGGTTGTTCCTGTCGCAGCTGCGCGGCGACGGGCCGAAGCGGCGTCCCCGCAGGCGCGCGCTCATCGCGCAGGAGCGCCACGACGCGGTCGGCAGGCGTGACGCGCAGGACGATCTCCGTCGCCTTTTCAAAGATGGCGTCGAGGTCGAAGATCGAGCCGAGCGTCTTGCTTAGCTCATAGAGCAGACCGAGGATGTCGGCCTTGCGGCGCAGTGCGATGATCTCCGTGCCGGAGGGGCCTGCGGGGGCGGCGGGCGCGCCGGTGTGGAGCGCTTGGCGGATCACCTCGTTGACGGAGACGGTCATCTGCGTGCGCCCCAGTCGCCCTTCTTCGTAACGGACGCGGGCGGCACGCTCCTCCTGCGGCGCGATGAAGAGTAACTTGCTCGCGCCGATGGTGATCTCGTCGTTGTGCGCGAGCCGGTGCTCGGCGTGCGGCTCTCCGTTGATGAGCACCTTGTTGACGCTGCGTTTGAGTTCCGCGCCCAGAAGGATGCCGTCCACGATGATGTACGCGCCGGCCTCGTGGCGGATGTGCGCGTGATAACGCGAGGCGCGCGGGTCGTCGAGCGTCACGCAGTTGTCGGTTGCGCGCCCGATGGTGCAGCGCACCTCCGGCGTTAGCTGATACTGCCACTGCCGCCCGCTCGCGTCTGTGATCTGTAAGAGAGCCATAAAGATTTTGTGTCGGACGAGAAAATGTCTGCCCGCTGGTTCGTGGGCAAAAAGTATAACGCATTCCGACTGAGCACATGCGCCAAATTTGTCGTGCCTCTTGTGCGCTGGTGCGTGGTGATTAGATAATCTATCCGGTCAAAGATCGCTCACCCCGCGCAAGTCTAAGTCGGGAGGTAGATACGTGATGGCAAAAGCCCGTGCTGTTGCGCCGACCGGTGTCATGAAGCAGTGCTGCCGCTGCAAAAGCATTAAAGACACAAGCGAGTTCCATCGCTTCGCCCGCAACAAGGATGGCCTGCAACCATACTGTCGCCCATGCAAGAGGGCCATTGACAATGAGCATTATCAGAGAAACCCGCGCCGCAATTACGAACGCAATAAAGTGAATATACACAGAAACAGAATGTGGCTGCATGATTTCCTTAAAACAAAATGTTGCGAATGGGAAGGATGCTCTGTAAATGATCCGGACATGCTCGTATTTGACCATATAGAGCCAAATGAAAAACGCCACTACGTGAGCAGTATGGTGGCCGCATCATTTAGCTTAAAAAGTATTCAAGCGGAAGTTGCCAAGTGTCGCGTGCTGTGCGCTAATCATCACCAGAAGCACACGATTCAACAATTCGGTTACAAAAAATGGCTGTTGAAGATTGAAGCGCAATAAAGTTCGCCGTATAACTGTCGGCACAGCTATACGGCGATTTAAATTCTGGAGCCACCTGGGAGAGTTGAACTCCCGACCTACGGTTTACGAAACCGTCGCTCTACCAACTGAGCTAAGGTGGCATGAAGTTGGCGAAGGAAGCTTACGAAGGCACGCGGCGCGTTGTCAAGCGAAGTGTCTAAACGAAGGTATTGTTAGCATGAGTAGTGAAGCGAAGAAGAAGCCGCTTAACATGCAAGGCAGATACTATGTAACCGACGACTGCCTTGCCTGCGAAGCCTGCCAAGATGCTGCGCCCGGCAACTTCCGTTATGACGAAGACTATTGTACCTACGTCTTCAAACAACCCAACACAGCAGAAGAAGAGGCGCAGTGTCGGCGGGCACTACTCTCATGCCCGATGGAAGCGATACGCGATGACGGTCAAGCTTGAGCCAGCAGCACAGCATTACATCACTACTGTCTAAACAACACAGGGGAGGAGAAGCGGAGCATGCCAAAAGACCCAGTACGGAACCAGCCGAACTATAAGATCGGTGGCGGGCAGTTGAACGAATTCGATTATGCGCGCAATCAGGGCGCGATGACCGAAGCCGAGCACGAGCGCTTTCAACAGCAACAGGCGGAGCGTGCGGCCGGCGAGGAGAGCGCTGCACAGTCCGCGCCGCAGACCGAGGCCGAACGCATCCAGCAGTTGATGGCCGATGTGCATGAGAAAGTTGCGCGGCGCAAGCAGAAAGCGCAGGGGGCCGCTTCTTCTGCGCGCCCCGCCGCACGAAAAGGTGGTGCGAAGAAGAGCGCAAGCAGAGCCAGCACAAAGAAGAGTGCGCAGAAAGGCGGCGCGAAAAAGAGCGCGGCCAAAGCAGGGGCGAAGAAGGGTGCCGCACGGGCCGGCGCGAGCAAGAGCGCGTCGAAGGCCGGAGCAAAGAAGCGCGCGCCCGGCGCTGTCAAGCAGAGCGGGGCCAAAGGTGGCGGCAAAGGTTGGGGCAGTAAGAAGTCTGCGCGCGCAGCCAGCGGGCGGGCCGGCGGCAAAAAGGGCGCGCGTAAGTCGGCGCGCTAGCGGCTGGGGCAGCAAGGAGGCTTTGACGCATGACAGAGCAGAGGGCGGATGAGCACGCGCCGGCCGGTGGCGCTGAGACTGCTGAGGCCGGGACGAGACGTGACGAGCCGGCAGCAGAGTTACAAGCGGAACAGGAATCGGCCGCCGCGATGGACGCGGACGTGCCGCAGCCGCCGGACGAGTCGCAGGCGGACGAAGAGTCGCCCGCTTCGGGTTGAGACTTAAATTAAATATCGCACCGTCGAAGGGCGCGCATGATGCTTGCGTGGTCGCCCTTTGCGGCTGTTGTGCCGCCGCAAGATCGGTTATTATGCCGCGTCTTGCCGCACGTCTCCCCAGACCTTGCGCACGCCGATACTCTTCGCATGAATAAAATGTGGCCCGCGTCTCATTCACGTCTATCGCTGCGCGTCAATTGTCCGTGCCTTGTCCGGGCGTTGCTCGTCGCGTGCGCGTTCGTCGCTTGTCTGCCCGCGCATGCGCAGACGAGCGGGCCGGCGCGCAAACTGCCCGCGCCGGAGCGCATCGTAGCTGACTACATAAAAGCGGTCGGCGGCAAACAGCGCCAACGCGCGGCGCTGGACGCGACTTACGAATGGCTAGTGCAGTTGCCAGATCAGACCGAGGCGCGCGCCCGCACCGTCCGCAAAGCGCCGGACGCGACGCGTATGGACATCTTCGCCGCCGGTGGCGAAACGAACGCGGCCGCCAACGCGCGCACAGCTTGGCGGCGTGCGCCGGACGGCAGCCTGCACACTTTGAGTGGCGGCGCAGCGCAAGTGGCCAAGCTCCAAGCGGCGCTCGAAGCGAGTCAGTTGCTGGAACTGAAGAAGCGCGATGTGCTGGCGCGCACGGTTGCTTACGAAAGTGCGCCGGATACGAATGAGCCGGTTTACGTCGTCGAGTTCTCACGCCGCGACGGCGCGCGTTTGCGTTGTCGTTTCGGCGCTCAGAGCAAACTACTCTTGCAAGTTGTAGACGAAGCGCGACCGGCGTTCATCACTTACGAAGATTATCGTGCTGAGGCCGGCGGCATGCTTGAGCCGCATCGCGTCCGCGTCGCCTTCAAAGATTCAGCCCCGCTCGTCTTCACGCTTCAGAGCGTGCGCTATAACACGAAGGTCGCCGATGCGCTGTTCGAGCCGCCGGGCGACGCGACGCTGAACATCAGCGCGCTCTTGCGCGAGGTCGGACAGCACCAGCGCGAGTTGGACGCGCGCATCAGCGAGTACACGTTCACACGCACAGAGACCGAGCGCGAGTTCAACGACCGGGGCGAGGTGCGGAAAGAGAAGACCACCGTGCATGAGGTCTATCCGCTGCTGGGTGGCGGGCGCGTGCTAAAACTTTTGAGCGAGAACGGCGTGCCGCTCGCGCCGGAGCGCGCGGCGCGGGAAGAGAAGCGCGTGGGCGAAGAGATCGAGAAGGCCACGCGCGAGCACGAGAAGCGCGCGGCCAAGCGCGAGCGTGAGCGCGCCGAGCGCGCGCAAAAAGCGGGCGCGGGCGAGCAAGACGATGATAACGATCTCGGCGGCATCGGTGCGTTCCTACGCGCGTGCGAGTTCGTCGCGCCGCGTCGCGAGCGTTTCCACGAACGCGATGCTATCGTCTTCGACTTTCGCGCGCGGCCCGGCTTCAAACCGGCGAATCGTAACGAGTCGCTCATCGCCAAGCTAACCGGCGTCATGTGGATCGACCCGTTGGACAGACAAGTGATCCGCCTCGAAGCGCGTCTGCCCGAAGGCTATAAGATGGGCGGCGGGCTTGTCGCTTCGATCCGCCCCGGCTCGGCCTTCGCGTTCGAGCAGACGCGGCAACCCGACGGCGTCTGGCTGCCGCGCTTTGCGCAGGTCAACGCGGCCGCCAAGCTCTTCATCTTCGCCGGCGTCAAGGTGGACGCCACGCGCGAGTACAGCAACTACAAACGCTTCAGCACCAACGTCGGCGACGCGGCCGTTGAAGCGCCCAAACCACCCCCACCCCAGCCGTAAAGGAACTAATTGAGTCATGCAAACGAAACCCCTCGCCATCACCCGCGGCCGTCTTAAGCAGGAACTATCAACTCCGCGTCGCTCGTCGGTTGCGCTGATTATCATCGCCCTCATTGTCTCCGCCATTGCCGCGCCGTTTGGCTTAGGTCAGACACAATCGCCGCCGGCGCAGATCGATCTTGGGCCACAAGACATATCCGAACTCATTCACGCCGTCGCGCAGAGCGAGCATGCCATGCAGGCGCATCGGATGGAATACACTTGGACGTTGAAGCTCACCGAGCGCGAGGTGAACAAGCGCGGCGAGGTCACGAAGGAGACGGTCAACGTCTTTGAGGTCTATCCGGTCAAAGGCGAGTTCGTGCGCAAGCTCATCAGCGAGAACGGCGTGCCTGTGTCACCGGCCAAGGCCGACGAGCAACTTAAACGCGCGGTGGCCAAGTTGGAGAAGGCCGAGCAGGCAGATCAGAAGCGCGCTGACACTAAGACGCCGCCACCCACGCCCGACCCGTCCGCTATTCCGTCCTTTGGCTTCACCAGCGGCTTCTCCTTCCGCGAGAATTTCAGCACCGGCAAATTCTACTTCAACGCTGCGCGTATTTTGCGCGCGGGCGAGTTCTCCGCGCCGCGCCGCGAGCAACTTCACGGCCGCGACGTGCTCGCGCTCGACTTCCGCCCGCGCACAGACTTCGTGCCCGCAGACGAACTGCAAAAGCCCTACGCCAAACTCGCCGGACGCGTCTGGCTCGATGTGGCGGATAAGGCGGTCGCGCGGCTGGAGGCATGGGCTGTCGAACCGCTGACGGTAGCCGGCATCATGCCTGCACTGGCGCGGCCGGCTGAATCGGACATCGTCTATGAGGAGACGCGTCTGCCCGACGGCATGTGGCTCGAAAGCCTCGTGCGCATCAATACCACCCGTCACAAGCCCGTCTACAACGGCGTGGACGTGAACGTGACGAAAGAGATGAGCGACTTCAAACGCTTCCAGACGACGGCCGACGACGCACAGGTCGAAGCGCCCAGGCCGCCGCAGATGTAAATGCCGCCCACTGCTGGGAGCTTAGTAAACTCAAATTTGAATATGCGCTAGAATTGAAGCCGGCGAGCAAGGACGGGTTTGTGAGCGTGAAAAAGATGGCAGAGATTATTGTAATCGGGGGTGGCTTTGCGGGCGTCGAGGCAGCTTGGCAGGCGGCTGAGGCGGGCGCGCGCGTGCGGCTCTACGAGATGCGACCCGTGCGACAGACACCGGCGCATCACACGGACCGGCTGGCTGAGATCGTCTGCTCGAATTCGTTGAAGTCGGACGAGCCGGGCACAGCGCCGTACTTGTTGAAAGAGGAATTGCGACGCGGGCGCTCACTCGTGATGGAAGTTGCTGCGCAGACGCGCGTGCCGGCCGGCGCGGCGCTCGCGGTTGATCGTCACCGCTTCGCGCAAATGATCACGGAGCGGATTGAAGCGCACCCGAACATCACACTTGTGCGCGAAGAGTTGACGCGTGTGCCGGAAGACGCGATCACGATCATCGCCGCGGGGCCCTTGTGTTCCGATGCGCTGGCAGAAGAGATCAAGCGGCTGACTGGTGATGAGCAACTCTATTTCTACGATGCGATTGCGCCCATCGTTGCCGCCGACTCGATTGATCAGACGATTGCTTTCCGTGCGGCGCGCTACGACAAGGGCGGCGACGATTATTTGAACTGTCCGATGGACGAAGAGCAGTACCGGCGTTTCTATGAAGCCTTATTCGAGGCGCGTGAAGTGCCGTTGCAGAAGTTTGAAGAGACGCGCTGGTTCGAGGCGTGTCTGCCGATTGAAGAGTTGGCGCGGCGCGGTTACGACACGCTGCGCTATGGGCCGATGAAGCCCGTAGGTCTGCGCGATCCGCGCACGGGGCGCGAGCCGTTCGCCTGCGTGCAGCTCAGACAAGAGAACTTGCTCGCGGACGCGTACAACATGGTCGGCTTCCAGAATCATCTACGTTACGGGGAGCAGGCGCGCGTGCTCCGTTTAATTCCGGGCTTGGAGCAGGCAGAATTCTTGCAATACGGGCAGATTCATCGTAATACTTATATTAGAGCGCCGCGCGTGCTCGCCCCGACCATGCAAATGCGCGCCCACTCCTCGATCTTCTTTGCCGGACAGATCAGCGGTGTCGAAGGTTACGTCGAATCCGTGGCGACGGGTTGGCTCGCGGGCTTGAACGCGGCGCGTCTGACGGCCGGTCAAGAGTTGGTCACAGCGCCGACGCAGACCGCCACGGGTGCGCTGGCGCGTTACGTCTCCACAGCCGAGACCAATAACTATCAGCCGGTCAACATCACCTTCGCCTTGTTGCCGTCGCTCGCCGAAACGGAACGCAAGCGGCTGCGCAAGAAACGCGACCGGCACACGCGGCAGGTCGAGTTGGCCTTGCAAGCTTGGGCCGACTGGCTACGAAACATCCAACCCATGGACGCCGTAACGATCAGTGCGGCCGGTTTATAGAGTTAAGCAAGCAAGATGAAAGCACGACAGCACACGAAGCAGTACGAACCGAGACACGGATTTTCTCCTCGTGTGTCTGCGTGTGGGTTTGTGTTGATTGCGCTCCTCCTATGCGCGGCCACAGCGCAGCGTGCACAGTCCGGTCGCCTGCGCCCTGAGCCGACGCCCACGCCCGTGAACGGGCAACGTCCGCGCCGCACGCCCGCGCCCAGACCCGCGCCGGCCCTAGACCAGCCGGGCCAGCCTGCCACGCCCAACGCCACTCCGCTGCCGACGCCCACGCCCCAGCCTTTGACGACGAGCGATCCGGACACGGGGCAGCCGGTCGAGATCGACCCGGATGAGATCGTGCACGTCAACGCGAACCTCGTGCCGATCCCGGCCTCGGTTATAGATGATCTGGGCCGCGCCGTGGCCGACTTGGAAGTCAAAGATTTCGAGTTGCGCGTTGATGGGCAGCCGCGCCCCATCGCCGACATCTCGCGCGCCGAGACGCCCGTCCGGCTCGCGCTGCTCTTCGATAACAGCTACAGCCTGCGGGCCGCGCGCGAGATGGAGAAGCAGTCCGCGATGCGTTTCTTCCGCAGCGTCATTCGCCCCGTCGATCAGGCCGCCGTCTATTCGGTGGACGACTACGAAAGACTGATGCAGCCGTTGACGAACGATGTGGGCGCGCTGGTGCGCACGGTCGAGAGCTTCGGCGAGCCGGAAGGTGCGACACCGCTCTTCAATGTGATCGCCAAAGCGGCCGATTACTTGCGCCCGCAGACCGGCCGTAAGGTCATCGTCGTCGTCTCGGACGGTGTGGACACCACCAGCAATCTCGACTTTGCCGAGACGATGCGACGCGTGCAGTCGGCCGACTGTCAGATTTACGTCGTGCAAAACGGTATCAGCGACAATCCGAACCTGCACGACCTGACGGCCGAGAGCCGCATGAAAGAGTTTGCGGCGCAGACGGGCGGCGCGGTCTTCGCGCCCAAGACGATCAACGATCTGCCATCAGCCTTTGCGCAAATCTCCGCCGACCTCGCGCAGCAGTACATACTCAGTTATTACCCTGACGATGAGCGGCGCGACAGACATTTTCGCATCATCAATGTGAGCGTCAAGACGCGCTCGAACGTGCGCGTGCGCGCCCGTCGCGGTTACTATCCACGCCAAGCCCAACTCTCAGCCGCGCCGCAATACAACTACGAGCAGGTGCTCCAACCCGCGCCCGTCAACACCACGCCGACGAGCACTGTCTCTTCGGTCGGACTTCAGCCACAGCCCGCGACGATCAGAGCGAGCGCGCCTGCGACGGGGCCATCCTATGGCAGCAAGAATCTGAACCCTGATGACGACGCGGCGGTTGATAAAAGTCCTGCGCGCCCGTTGAGCACGAACACAGCGCGCGCGCGCAACGACACTGCGCCGCCCGTGGCGGCCGAAGTTGCGCGCCCGCCCGGAACACAGCCTGAAGCACGCGTTGAGATCGCCTCAACCGCCGCGCCGCCCGCTGCCGTGCCCACGCCCGAATCGACGCCCGCGCCCACACCCACGCCCACGACCGCAGCAACAGAACAAAAACCGACGCCACAGCCCGCGCCGGCGCAATCGAAACCCGACGCGCCGAAAACAACCGGCGCAGCGCAGTCCACGCCGCAAGCGCAAGCGCCCGTCTCGCGTGGTGTGCTCAACGCGCGTGCGCTCAAACTACCTAAGCCGCTCTTCCCTGCAACGGCCCGGCGCATGGGCATCTCCGGCACGGTCAACGTCGAAGTGACTATTGACGAGAGTGGTAAAGTGATCGCGGCGCACGCCACGAGCGGCCACGTACTACTCCGCGAGGCCGCAGTGCAAGCCGCCCGCGAGGCGCGCTTCACCCCCACCATCCTGCATGACAAGCCCGTGCAGGTCTTGGGCGTGATCGTCTACAACTTTAGTCAGTAGGAACGGAAATGATGAAGGCGGAATGATGAATGATGAATTAAAGACCTTTTCTAGTTCAGCATTCATCATTCCGCCTTCATCATTTAAATGCTATGGATCAGTTACTCGAACAATTCTTCGAGCACCTGCGCTATGAGCGCAACGTGAGCGAGCATACGCTGCGCAACTACCGGATCGATCTGGGGCAGTTCTATGATCATCTCGCGCCGGCCGATGCGGAGACCGGTGCGCGGCGCGCATTCGACATCAAGCAGATCGACCACATCACGATCCGCGAATGGCTCTCGCAACTCCACGCCGCGCAGAAGCAGAAGACCTCCATCGCGCGTAAGCTCGCAGCCCTGCGCACCTTCTTTCAGTTTCTCCTGCGCGAGGGCGTCGTCGAGATGAACCCGGCGAAGCTCGTGGCCACGCCGCGCCTTGAGAAGAAGTTGCCGAATCATCTCTCCATCGAAGACGCCGTGCGCTTTATCGAGACGCCCGACGTTGAGACCGATATGGGCAAGCGCGATCGGGCGATCTTAGAGATGCTCTACGGGACGGGTGTGCGCGTCTCCGAGTTAGTGAAGCTCGATCTGCGCGACATAGATTTTCAGCACAAGATGGCGCGCGTCATGGGCAAGCGGCGCAAACAGCGCGTCGTGCCCTTTGGCGATCCGGCGAAGCTGGCGCTGTTGCAATACTTGGCCGTGCGCCCGGCCTTTCTCCAAAACGCGCCCTTAGCCGAGCGCGCCACGCAGGCCGTCTTCCTCAACTATCAAGGTACGCGCATCACTACGCGCTCGGTTGGACGCATGGTGGACAAGTACATCACCATCTGCGCCGGCATACATAACATCAGCCCGCACTCTTTACGCCACTCCTTCGCCACGCACCTCCTAGACAGCGGCGCAGACCTGCGCCACATCCAAGAGCTACTCGGCCACGCGCGCATCTCTACCACGCAAATCTACACGCACGTCTCAATGGAAAAATTGATCGAGGTCTACGACAAGACGCACCCCAAGGCATAAAAGCAGTGACAAGTAACAAGTGACGAGTGACGAGTAAGAATCCGGTCTTAACTCGTCACTAGCAACTTATCACTTGTCACTGCTTTTAAAGCGTTGGGGCGTCGTCTTTGCCGCGACTGGCTTCGATGGCGGTCTGGCAGGCGGCGTCGTAGCGGGCGGTGGGGAGGGCTTCGAGGCGCGCTTCGGGGATGGCTCCGCCGCAGCGGGCGCAGATGCCGTAAGAGCCTTCGTCGAGCCGCATGAGCGCCTGATCGATGTCGGCGACGAGTTGCGACTGGCGCTCGCCGAGGCGAAATTCGATCTCCTGATTCACGTCCATGACTGACATGTCCACAGTGTCTTTGACGCCGTCATCGGTCGTGGCCATCTCCAGCGCGGCGGCCTGATTGTCGCGCACCTGCTCTGTGTGCTGGCGCAACTGCGCGGTCAAGATACGGCGAAAGTGTGCGAGTTTTTCTGCGTCCATCGACCCTCCCTGCTGGCGCACGATTGTCAACGTGCGTTATGACTCAAGCTTGATGTGGCAGGGCGGGAGTATAGCATAAGCGACCCGTCAAAATCTGGCCGAGAGGCCGACACGCACGGCGCGGGGCGACCCCGGCGAGATGTTGTTGTTATTGTCCGCGTTCAAATAAAACTTGCGGTCGAACAGATTCTCAAAGTTTGCCTGTAGTCGCCAACGCTCGTTGAAATAATAGAAGAGCGCAGCGTCCGCCTTGGTGTAGCCCGGCAGCGTGACGGCGTTATCCACGGCCGCGAACATATCCGCGCGATGAATGATTCCTAAGCCGCCGCCCACGTGCGGCGTGAAGCGATAATTATTCCAGAGCGAGAAGGTGTAATGCGGCACTTGCGCGACCTGCGCGCCGGCCCGTGCCGCCGTAGTCGCGCTGGTGATGAATGCATCTTGATAAGCGTAGCCGCCGGCGATTTGCCATGCGTGCGTGACGCTGCCGCTCACACCAAGCTCAAACCCATCGGTGCGTTGGCTGCCGGTCTGCACGATGCGGGTCGGATCGTTGGGATCGGTCGCGCGCGTGTTGGTGCGGTTCTGGCGATAAACGGCCGTCGTCAGAGAGAGATAGCGCCGCACGTCCCACTTCGCGCCGACCTCGTAGTTGCTGAACTGCTCCGGCTTGACCTGTTGCGTGATCGTCGTCAGAGACGAGAATTGATCGCCGGAGCTAGGCAGATACGCCACGCTGTAGCTGCCGTAGATGGCGAGCGGCGTAAACGGCTTGAAGACGACCCCGGCGCGCGGCGAGATCAATCGGTCGATGCGGCGTAAGCTTTCGCCCGTGCGGTTGTTGTGAAACTGTAGGTCGAAATAATCGACCCGCGCGCCCGCGATCAGTTGCAAATAGCGAGATAGTTCGATCTGATCTTGCGCATACGTGGCCGCGAGATTCGTCTTGAGGTGATTGTCGGCATCGGTCGCGCTCTGGCGAAAAGTAACGGGTGTGTTGATCGTGGGCTGGGTATAGGCGACGAAGATCGACATGGTCGTGTTGTTGAAAAAGCCTGTGTTGCGGAAATTGTCCGTCAACTGTCGTCCGAGTTCCGTCCCAGCCAAGAACATGTGCCGGATGTGGCCGGTCGAGAAGGCGAAGGTCAGATCGGTCTGGTTGAAGATGTTCTGCCGCTTTGTGGCGTTGTTGTAAGCGGACAGCACCACGCGGGTCTTGTCCGCCGTCACTGCGCCGGGCACATAGTTTTGATAGGCACGATCATAGTCGCCAAACATCGTGCGATTGCGAATCTGGACGCGCCCCATCTGGTGCTCGACCGTGCCGGACAGGAGATTGACGTTGGCGCGCACGCGGCTATCGTTTGGATTGCCGAAGAAGGTATTGATGGGCGTGTCTGCCGGGCGACCTTGAAATGAAGGGATGCCACGGTCGGCGGTGCGCGCATCGTGAAAGTGTTCGTAGCCGAGCGTGAACTTCGTCCGTGTGCTGGGGGCGAACGTGAGCGTCGGGTTCAGACCAGAACGCTCGCGCTTGACGAAGCGGCGGAAGCTATCGGAGTTCTCATACAGCCCGTTCACGCGCAGGGCCAACTGTTTATTAATAGGCTGCGCGACATCCGCCGTCACACGCCTATTGCCGAAAGAGCCGCCTTGAAAGGTTAGCTCGCGGGCAGGTGAGAAGCCGGCCTCCTTGGTCACGCGATTGACGACGCCGCCCCCGCCGCCGCGCCCGAAGATCATGGCGTTCGGCCCCTTCAGTGCCTCCACGCGCTCGACGTTGTAGAGATCGCGGTAATATTGTACGTCGTCGCGCACGCCGTTCAGATAAAAGTCGGCGCTGGTGTTGTTGCCGCGAATCACGAGTTGATCACGATTGTTTTCGCCCTGATGCGCTGTGATGCCGGGCACGTAGGTGACTATGTCGCTGATACTCTGCAACGACTGATCCTTGATCTGCTCCTTCGACACGACCGTGATCGACTGCGGCGTATCGTGCAGCGGCGTCAAAGTCTTCGTGGCGCTCCCGATGACCTCTGTCTGATAGCCGGCCGTATCGGTCACGGTAATGGAGGTGGATGCACCGGCAACTTGCAGCACGACTTCCAGCGTCAAGTCCGCAGGCCGCGGCAAACTAACTGTCTGCGCCGATGCCGCAAAGCCTGCTGCTGCCATCTGCAACGTGTACTCACCCGGTTCGAGCGCCAAAGAGAACTCACCGCTTTGATCAGTCACGGCGGAAAAAACAGCGCCGCGACCCTTCGCTGCCACCGCAATGCTGGCCCCTGCGACTGCCGCTCGATTGGGATCAAACACGCGTCCATGCAACACAGCTTGCGCCGGCCCAACTTGCGCGTGACCAAGCAAGGGGCCGGTGAACAGGAGAAATAGAAGCAGACGGTGCAAGCGGCTAATTGCAGTTGCGCGCAACATTCGGGAAACACCTTTCTATCGAGAGAAGCAATAAGGTCAAACGGGATGCATCGCCTGAAATTGAAAACGGATTTCAATTTCAGGCGATAATATAGGGGAATTATTAGAAGACTGTCAATAAGGGAATGGTGGCCTATAAAGAGGAGCAGTGTGTCGGCTGGTAGGCGGCGACAGCTATTAGGCCACTTCGTCGCCGCAGAGAATTGCGGCAGCGAGCAGCGGGATCAGCAACTCGTGATGCCCTGTAAGCGAGTAGCCGCGCCCCGCGCCATCGCTCGTGGGCCGGCGCACGACGTTGGTGAGCGGGCGATAGGATTGGATGAAATCGAAGTTGGCGGTGGTGAAGTCCGCAAGCGTGTGACCGAGGTTACGCACGAGCGTGACGGCTTTCAAAAATACTTCCGGCAGTACGACTGCCGAGCCGATGTTGAGATAGATGCCGCCGCCGTCCATGCGCCGCACCAGCTCCGCGAGCAAGCGAAAATCCGTGTGCGAAGTCGCACCCAAGCTTGCGCCATCCACGCTCGGATGAAAGTGCGCGATGTCCGCGCCGATAGACAGGTGCGCAGTGAAGGGCACGCGCGCGGTGTAGGCCGCACAAAGTAAAGAGAGGTGCGCGTTGGGCGGTTGCATGCTCAGCAACATGCGCCCTAGTGCTTCGCCTAGTCCGAGTTGATCGCGCGCGCCCGCCTGCGCCGCCTCGTTCAACAAGCGCCCCGTCTCTTCCGCCGCGCCGAACGCGCCCGCGCCCAATGTCGCGTCCACGTCTTCAGATGTTGACCCGACCAGTGCCATCTCCGCGTCGTGCACGAGCACCGAGCCGTTGCCCGCGATGGCGGAGACATAACCTTGCTGCATCAGATCGATGATGACCGGCGCGAGGCCCGTCTTGATGACGTGCCCGCCTATGCCCAAGATGATCGGCTTATGCAACGCGCGCGCGCGTCGCACCTGCGCCGCCACTGCGCGCAGAGACTGCACCGCGAGAATGTTAGGCAGGGCGTTTAAGAAATCTTTGAGCGTCGCATCGGCTGCAACGGGCTGCGCGAAATCTGCGGCCGTGACTTTGCTCGGTCGCGCGGCGAGCGGATAAGTGTTGACCTCGTCGAGCGCGAGCGGTCGCACGTCATCATCGTAAATGGACACGGCTGGCGGCGCTCCTTATCTGCATCAAGTGTTTTAAGCTGCGGCGGGCAATGTACCTACGCGCCATGCTAACCGCCGCGCTGACACCTTATCAAGCGCTGCTCTTGCGATCACGGGGCGCGCTATTCTGTCCGTTCACTGTGGTGCTGTGCCCGTTGCCGTTTTTATTAGCGTGACCGTTGAGCAGCGGCTTGAGTGAATGACCCGTATGCGAGCGGCGGGAGCGGGCGACCTCTTCGGGTGTGCCGCAGGCGACGACGCGCCCGCCGCCCGTGCCGCCTTCAGGGCCGAGGTCAATGACGTAGTCAGCGGATTTGATCACGTCGAGGTTGTGTTCGATGACGATGACGGTGTTGCCAAGCGAGACGAGGCGTTGCAGCACGTCGAGGAGTTTATGCACGTCGGCGAAGTGCAGCCCCGTCGTCGGCTCGTCGAGAATGTAGATGGTGCGCCCGGTGGCGCGCTTCGAGAGTTCACGTGCGAGCTTGATGCGTTGCGCTTCGCCGCCTGACAGAGTCGTAGCGGATTGACCGAGTTTGATGTAGCCGAGACCGACATCAAGAAGCGTTTGCAGTTTCTGTTTGATCTGCGGGATGTTCTCTAAGACCGGCAGCGCCTCTTCGACGGTCGTATCCAACAGTTCAGCGATGGACTTGCCCTTGTATTTGACGGAGAGCGTCTCGCGGTTGTAGCGCGCGCCGCGACACACGTCGCAGAGCACATACACGTCGGGCAGGAAGTTCATTTCGATCCGCTTCAGCCCGTCGCCTTCGCACGCCTCGCAGCGCCCGCCTTTGACGTTGAAGGAGAAGCGCCCCGGTTTGTAACCGCGCTCGCGCGATTCGGGGAGCATGGCGTACAACTCGCGGATCGGCGTGAACAGACCCGTGTAGGTCGCCGGGTTCGAGCGCGGTGTGCGCCCGATGGGCGACTGGTCGATCTCGATCACCTTGTCCACGTGTTCGAGACCTTCAATCGCTTCGTGCGCGCCCGGCTCGGTCAGCGAGCCGTAGAGGTGGCGCGCGAGCGCGCGATAGAGTATGTCGTCGATGAGCGTGGACTTGCCTGAGCCGGAGACGCCGGTGACGACCGTGAGCAGACCGAGCGGAAATTTAACCTCAATGTCTTTCAGATTGTGTTCGCGCGCGCCGCGCACGGTCACGTTGTGCCCGTTCGGTGTGCGCCGCACGGTCGGCACATCAATCTTCTGCGCGCCGGAGATGTAAAGCCCTGTGACCGACTGCGGATTGTCAGCGACTTCGGCCGGCGTGCCAACTGCCACGATCTCACCGCCGTGCGCGCCGGCCGCGGGGCCTAGATCGACGACGTAATCGGCGCGGCGGATCGTCTCTTCATCATGCTCGACGACGAGCACTGTGTTGCCGAGGTCGCGCAATTGGCAGAGCGTTTCTAACAGGCGTTGATTGTCGCGCGGGTGGAGGCCAATGGATGGTTCGTCCAACACGTAGAGCACGCCGCGCAGTTGCGAGCCGATCTGCGTGGCGAGACGTATGCGTTGCCCTTCGCCGCCGGAGAGCGTGGCCGACGGTCGATCAAGCGTGATGTAGCCAAGCCCGACCGTTTCCAGAAAGCGCAGGCGATTGCGTATCTCGCGCAGCACGCGCCCGGCGATCTGTTCCTCGCGTTCGTTCAGCTTCAACTCATCAAAGACCGTCACGGTCTCTTCAACCGGCAGCGCGGTGTAATCGGCGATGCCAAGCCCGCCGACACGCACGGCGAGCGATTCGGGCTGCAAGCGTTTGCCGTGACATTCAGGGCACTCGACGGGCGAGACAAGTTCTTCAAGCGCGACGCGCACCTTTTCAGATGGTGCATCGTTCATGCGCTCGCGCAGATGACGGATCGCGCCTTTCCAGTCGCTTTGATAAGCGTACTGTCCGTGCCGAAAAGTGAGCTGGCCTGTCAGCCCGTGAAAGAACGCGTCGCGCACCTGTCTTGGTAATGCGGAGAAGGGCACAGCGGCCGTCGCGCCGAAGTGTTCGACGACGGCGAGCAGCGCGCTCTTCAAATACGCCGAGCCTTGTTTGTCCGCCGCGCCGAGAAAGAGCAGTTTGTCCACGCGCTCGTGCGGCTCGGTGATGAGTTTCGCCGGATCGACTTCGAGCACCGTGCCGAGTCCGTGACAACGTTTGCACGCGCCGTAAGCCGAATTGAATGAGAACGAGCGCGGCTCAAGTGGCGGGATGTTGATGCCGCAATTGACGCACGCCATCTTCTCCGAATAGAGCTTCTCTTCGCCGTCTACCACCGAGACGACGACCGCGCCGCCGGTCAACTTCAAAGCCGTTCGCACAGACTCGGACAGACGCTCGTTGATGCCCGGTTTGATGAGCAGACGATCCACGACCGCATCAATCGTATGATTGCGCCGCTTGTCGAGCTTGATCTCTTCGTCGAGCGAAACCAACTCACCATCAACTCGCGCGCGCAAAAAACCGTCCTTCGCTAGCTTCTCCAACTCTTTCTTGAACTCGCCCTTGCGTCCGCGCACAATCGGCGCAAGCACCATCACGCGCTCGCCTTCAGGTAACGCCAAGACGCTCAACACGATCTGCTCGACGCTCTGCCGCGTGATCGACGCGCCGCATTGTTGGCAGTGCGGCTGCCCGATGGAGGAGAACAGCAGGCGCAGGTAGTCGTAAACTTCCGTCACCGTGCCGATGGTCGAGCGCGGGCTGCGTGAAACCGTTTTCTGTTCGATGGAGATCGCGGGCGAGAGACCGTCGACCGAATCCACGTCGGGGCGTTCGAGTTGATCTAAAAACTGCCGCGCGTAAGCCGACAGAGACTCGACGTAGCGGCGCTGCCCCTCGGCGTAGATCGTGTCGAAGGCGAGCGAAGATTTGCCCGAACCCGATAGCCCCGTGATGACCGTCAGACGGTCGCGCGGTATCTCGACGTTGATGTTCTTGAGGTTGTGCTGGCGCGCGCCGCGCACCGTAATACGGTCAATGGCCATTGCTTGAATCGTTTCGCGCCGCCACAGTGATGAATTTCGGGAGTAGCGGAAATAGTAATTTTACGCGACCAGCGGCCGTTGCACAAGCAGGCGGGCCGATTGTGGATTTCGGAATGCGGAATGCGGATTGTCAGAACCTTGTCCCTTAACTCTGTTTCCTTAAATCCACAATCGACTGCCGCATGATCTGGAATTCGACGGGCGGGGCGGCGTACAATCGCCAGCGTCGTTAACACCGCCGTCCGCAGCCTTGGTTTATCCCGGAGGCCAATCGATGAACTTCGCAACGCTTGTGCGCCTGCTCGCGTGCGCCCTCGTCGTCTGCCTGTCGCCCGCGCGGTTGCCGGCGCAGACGCCGCCGAAAGATCGTAAGACCGCCACGCCGCCCGCGTGCGATCAGGTGCGCGCCCTCGCGCTCGTTGAACAGCAGGCGACGGACGCGAAGTCGTTTGACGAAGACCCGGCCGGTCAGATCGCCATCCTGCTCCGCGCCGCAGACCTCTTGTGGCCATATAAACAGGCAGCCGCGCACAACGCCTTCAACGATGCCTATACGCTCGCCGTCGAATATTTCAAACGGCGTGGCGACGAGACGCGGCGCGAGGGGAACGCGCTGGGGCATGGTGTGTTGATCGAGTTGCCGGATCAGCGCTTCAAAGTGCTGACTGCCATCGCGCGCCGCGATCCCGTGTGGGCGCGTCGGCTTGCGGGGGAGGTGGCGGACGACAGCGTGAAGGCGGCTAACGAGTCGGGCGCGCAAGGGCAGAACGCGTTCACGCAGACGGGCGATAAACTATTGGGTGTGGCCGATTCGATGTTAGCGGTCAATCGCGAACTGGCGATCAACTTCGCGCACATGAGTCTGCAACAGCCGGTCTCCTTCTACTTGCCGCGCTTCCTCTATCGGCTGGCCGAAGTGGATCGCGGCGCGGCCGATCAGCTTTACAGGGATGCTCTGCGCGCCTACGCGGACGCGACGATGCAAGACCTGTTCTATCTGTCCACGTACCCGTTCGCGCTGCGCAACGTGATCGGGCCGACCAGAGTCTCTATGCCTTACGTGCCACCGGATGGGTATGCCGGCAACGGCGAATTGCAACGCCTCTATCTTGAGACGCTGTTGCGGCTGGCCGAAGCGAAGTTGAACGCGCAGGCGCAGCCGGTTGAGCCGAACGTGCGGCGCTCCGATCCGGAATTGATTCTGACTGCGCTCACCGTTCTCGATCCGCTCATCGCGGGCCAGCAACCCACATTCGCCGAGCGCGCTACCGTGCTCAAGGCGACGGCCAACGCGCTGCTCTCGCAGGCGGCGCAACGCAATGCGGCCGGTTTCGCGGAGTCGCTCACGCGCGAGCCAGTCGCGCCGGATGAGGACAGCTTTACGCGCGCCGTCGAGCAGGCGGAGCGGCAGACCGATCCGGATCGGCGTGATCAAATGCTGACGATGGCGGTGACGGGCGCGTCGCCGAAGGTTGAGTTAGCGCAGTTGGAGAACGCAGCCCAGAAGATCGGCGACGCGGACACGCGCCGCCAGTTGCTCAACGCACTCTATTACGCGCGGGCGGAGAAGGCGATCAAGGATGGCTTGTTTGACGATGCCGCGCGGCTGCTGACGAAAGTGGACGCGCTTGGCGAGCGTGCGCTGCTTGCGTTGTCACTGGCCGACGCTTCGATCAAGCAACTCAAAGATAACGGGCGCGCGCGCGAAGCGTTGGAGTCTGCTTTCAAGATCGCGCAAGCCGCGCCGCCGAGCGAAGAGCGAGCACGCGCCCTTGTCGGCATCGCGACGCTTTACGCGAAGTTCGACAGCCAGCGCGCCTTTGAAGTCTTGGGCGACGCAGTCAAAGCGATCAATCAAGCGCCGAGTCTAAGCCTTGACGCGCCGCCGCCCGTGCGGCGCATTGAAGGCAAGACCTTCGGCACGTACATGGGTGCGGCTGCGCCGGCCGTTGCGCTCGATAGTCCTTTCCGCGAGCTTGGGCTACACGATTTTGAGGGCACGCTCGGGCACGCACGCAACCTCGATAAACCGGTGCTGCGCGCCGCCGCGATCCTCGCGCTCTCGGCGCGCTGTCTTGAGCCGCCGCCGCCCGCATCGAAGCCGACCAAACAGCCAGCAGCGCATCCTTGACACTATTGCTGGGCGACTCCTACACTCGCGCCGTCAAAGTCATCAGGCCGCGCGCCGCCCGCACGTCTTGCGCGGAGGCTGAAGGGTTGAAGAGTGTGAACCTGCCGAACGCGCTCACGTTATCGCGCATCTTCGTTGTGCCGCTGCTCGTAGTGGTGCTCTTGACGCCGTTCTCCGAGCACTGGTTCGGCGTGCCGCGCCACATCCTCGGCGTCACACTTTTCCTCGCTGCGGCCTTCACAGATTATCTGGACGGGCACATCGCACGCCGGCGCGATCAGGTCACTTCATTTGGCAAACTGCTCGACCCGATTGCCGACAAGCTGCTCATCTCGGCCGCGCTCATCTCGCTGGTCGAGAATCGGCTCGCGCCCGCGTGGGCCGTTGTGATCATCGTCGGGCGCGAGTTTGCCGTGTCGGGTTTGCGTTCGATTGCAGCGACCGAAGGATTAGTGATCTCTGCGTCGCGGATGGGCAAGTTCAAGATGTGGGCGCAGGTGTTGGCGGTGGCGCTGCTCATTCTAGCGAGCGTCGGCGGTGCGCCGCCCGTCGCCAACTTCGGGCAGGCGTTCCCCGCGATCCAGTTCTGGACTGTGCCGGAGTTGCGCGCCGCGTTGCACCACGTCTTTGGTGCAGGCCCGGCGACGATGACTGATTGGCAGGTCTTACTCTATACGGCGGGGCGCGCGATGTTGTGGGTCGTTGTGTTGTCGGCGTGCCTGTCGATGTACGACTACTTCCACGCCTTCTATCGCGCGATGAGCGCGCGCGGGGCCGCGGCGCGCGCTAAACACGCCGCAACGACTGCCTCCGCGCCCGGCTACCGAGCTAACTAACGATCAACTTGTTGCCACGCGGCCGCGCTGCTTAACTAATTGCCCAAAATCGGGTCGTCCTCGTCAGCCGCAAGTCCATGCTTGTTCGCCGCGTGGATCACGCCGTCCTCCGCGATGTAAAAAGACCGCGTGCCGGTCGCCTTGTCAACCGGCGTGGCCGTCGCCGCGAAATGTATCCCCGCGCACGTGACCTGAAAACGGTAGCCGTTCTTCACGCCCTCGCTCAACACGTTGTCGATCAACTCCGCGTTTTGCAGTTGAGTCAAATTACCAAAATCGCGGCCGTTGCCGATAGTGGCCTGATAGGTCTGTTCGGCGGACGAAATAATACGCATCGATCTGATCGCCGAGCCTTCGTTGGCCGCGCGGCGCGAGGCCAGCAGGTTGGGGATGGCGATGGCGGCGACGATGGGGATCAAGAAGAACAGCGCGACCGAACTGATCGCGATACCGGCAATGGCGAAGCCGCGCCCGCCGTACTGCGCCGGGTCGCGCTTGATCTGGCACAGCGCCACGATGCCGAGCACGAGCGCGACGATTGCGCCGGGGATGCCGATCAAGAGCCAGAGGGTAAAGAAGCTGATGATTGCAAGCACCATCGAGGCAATCGCCAAACCCGTGCGCTGCTTGAACGGCGCGCCCATTCCATAGGCGTGGGGCGCATAAGCGCTGTTCTGTCCGGTGTACCCTGCCTGATTTGCCGGGGCGAACGGCTGACCACAACGTTTGCACACATCTGTGGCCCAGCCAATGAGTCCGCAGTTAGGACATTGGGAACTGTACATTTGTATCTCTCCGCAGTCATGTGAGAAGAGGATCGAGGATGGCCGGCTGATGAAGTCTCAGCCGGCCATTATTTCGTGGTGCTTACGGTCTACTTCACTTCGACGAAGTCGCCTGTGTGCACTTCCTGCGCAACACGCGTGATGATGGCGGTGGCGGTGCGTTGCTGCACATTCAAAATCACCATCTCGCCTACCACCTTGCGCGGCACGGGCGGGCGTTTGCGCATGACCTTCGGCTTCGTCTCAATCGGGCCATAGATGCCGTTGCTGTTCGGATTCTGCACGCGCGGCGCTTTGTTCGAGAACTTGCCGCCGCGGAAGATATCGCTCTCAAAGCCATAACTGGCGGAGGGTGTGACCTCCTCGTCGCGGAAGCGCGAGATGTCGCCTGTGCCGGCCGGGCGATAGATGGTCAGCCGGTCGCCTTCGTTCACGTTGTCCTCGCGGCCCAGATCGATATAGACGATCTCGCTAACTGACGGCGCTTCGCGCGCGTCGCGGGCCAACACGATGCGCCCGTGCTGCTTGCCGCTCGGATCGGCGAAACGGTCGAAGACCGGATCGACGGGCGCGCTGGGCGACGTGCGCGCGGGGACGGAGCGCAGCAGGTCGCCGTGCAGGATCATGTCGCATGAGTTAGTCACTAGCGCGACCGCTGTCTCCGCCTTTACGCGCACGACGCGCATCCGGCCGATCTCCTGCGTATAGACGCCGAGCCAGCCCTTCTTCTGCGACCACTTCGAGGTGAACTGCCCGCGCGGGCGCACGGCCATGTATTCCGTGCCCTCACGTATCCCTTGATTCGCACCGGCGTTGATGAAGACGTAATCGCCCATGCTGTAATTGTTCTTCTCCTGCTCCTGCTCGCCGCCGACGACTTGCAGGTAGTTCGGTGCAGGCGCGTACTCGATGAAGCCGCCGCAGTAAAGCTCTGCTTCGTGGGCGACGGGCACGACTGCTGGCGCGTCTGCGGAGCGCATTGGTGGGATCGGCTGCTGCTGCGCGCCGCTGGTCATGGTCTGGGCACTGGCCGCGGCTAGAGACAGGAGCGCCAGCAGGGTCAGTCCGAGCAACTGAAAAGGGAGAAAGTTACGGATACGCACGGGAAATCTCCTCTGCATTGGTTGGGACGGCAAACGTGGTCGACCGCAACGTGCGGCCTCTGGCGGCACGGGTCGGGCGAATGGTGTCTAAGGATTTGAGGGGAAGATGCGGCGCGTCGATGGTCTCCGAGTCCCGCCGCACCGGGGCCACTTCAATCCTACCGATTGGGTATGCCGGGCGTCAACATAATTCTTCGGTCGGACAGTAAAGCAGAGGGTTTTTGCGTCAATGGTGTCAGCGACTTGCGTTTTGGCAAAGCTGTTGCTAGTATTCGCGTTTTGCCGGATGATGCTCGGAGTCGTCCGTCTTGAGCCGGCGTAGCTCAGTTGGTAGAGCATCTGATTTGTAATCAGAGGGTCGGGGGTTCAAGTCCCTTCGCCGGCTCCACCTCCGGCTTTGATAAAGCGCGCAGGGGTGGTCGAGTGGTTAATGGCACCGGGCTGTAAACCCGGCGGGCTAACGCCCTACGTAGGTTCGAATCCTACCCCCTGCACCAGCAAATGCAAGGGGACAGGCGAAGGGCGAAAGACGTTGGCGTCTTTGAAGTAGCTTTCGCCTTTGACCTTTCCCTTTTGACTTGTTTCGTGCGGGAGTAGCTCAGTTGGTAGAGCATCAGCCTTCCAAGCTGAGGGTCGCGAGTTCGAGCCTCGTCTCCCGCTTTTCGAGTTTGGCCGCGCGATTGGGCGCAAAGCGTTTTGCGCCCGCGTAGCTCAGTGGTAGAGCGCCTCCTTGGTAAGGAGGAGGTCATGAGTTCAAATCTCATCGCGGGCTTCAGGGAACTGATACACATACTTTAACCAAAGAGGCTATTAGCGCAATGGCGAAGGAGAAGTTTGACCGGTCGAAGCCGCACGTGAACATTGGCCCCATCGGGCACGTCGACCACGGGAAGACGACCCTCACGGCGGCGATTACGAAGGTCTTAGCCAAGCACAACCCGAAGATTCAGGTGCGGGCCTTTGATTCGATTGACAACGCCCCAGAGGAGAAAGCGCGCGGCATCACGATTGCGACCGCGCACGTCGAGTACGAGACGGCGAACCGCCACTACGCCCATGTGGACTGTCCGGGGCATGCCGACTACGTCAAGAACATGATCACGGGCGCAGCGCAGATGGACGGCGCGATTTTAGTCGTCGCCGCCACCGACGGTCCCATGCCGCAGACCCGTGAGCACATCTTGCTGGCCAGACAAGTGGGTGTGCCGGCGATGGTCGTGTTTATGAACAAGGTCGATGCGGTGGACGACGAGGAGTTGCTGGAACTGGTCGAACTGGAAGTCAGAGAACTCCTCTCGGCTTACGAGTTTCCGGGCGACGACATCCCCGTGATTAAGGGCAGTGCCTTGGGCGCGCTAAACGGTGAAGAGAAGTGGGAGCAGACGGTCGATGAGTTGATGGCGGCGGTTGATACCTACATCCCGACGCCGGTTCGAGAGGTGGAAAAACCGTTCCTGATGCCGGTCGAAGACATCTTCACGATTCAAGGCAGAGGCACGGTGGCGACGGGCAGAGTGGAACGTGGGCGCGTGAAGGTCAACGAGCAGGTGGAGATCGTGGGGATTCGGGACACGCGCACGACCGTGGTGACGGGCGTCGAGATGTTCAAGAAGTTGTTGGATGAGGGCGTGGCGGGCGATAACGTGGGCTTGCTCTTAAGAGGGGTGGAGCGGCGCGACGTGGAAAGAGGACAAGTCATCGCCAAGCCGGGTAGCATTACGCCGCACACGAAGTTCAAGGCGGAAGCTTATATCTTGACGAAGGAAGAGGGCGGGCGGCACACGCCGTTTTTTACGGGCTACAGACCGCAGTTCTACTTCCGCACCACTGATGTGACCGGCGTCGCACAATTGCCGACGGGTGTGGAGATGGTCATGCCTGGGGATAACGTGGCGATGGAAGTGGAGTTGATCACGCCGATTGCGTTGGAGAAGGGCTTACGCTTCGCCATCAGAGAAGGTGGTCGCACAGTCGGGGCTGGCACGATCTCCGAAGTCGTCGAGTAG
>JBJMGT010000007.1:0-146150 GCA_045807745.1 Pyrinomonadaceae bacterium | reverse complement strand
TGCCAAGCACTTCAGAGTCCATCATGGCGAAAATGAGTTCGTGCGTGGCGAGCATCACGTCAACGGCATTGAGAGCTTCTGGAGCTATGCCAAGCGGCGCTTGCAGAAGTTCAATGGCGTCCCGGCGCGCACCTTCTACTTGCACTTGAAGGAGTGCGAGTATAGGTTCAACAAGCGCAACCAAGACTTGAGTCAGTTACTGCTCAAGCTGCTTGAAAAATATCCACTCTAGATCAAGTTTGCTTCTCTAGAGCCTCAAGAAATAGACAAGAGCTGCCTAACGCGGCAGGATGTCCAGACTGGGGCGTGCATAGGTTGCGTTGGAAATGAAATTCTAATCAGTGTTACTGCTATTTCATTCTCGCTTCGGGCGGGCCAGTATGCCTGCCGGTTGCCATGCAAAAATATCAAGCAGCCCGAAACATGAATTCATGTTTCGGGCTGCTTGATATTTTCTGTGCCGCTCTCAAAAGTTGAGCTTGAGGCCGAACTGGAAACAGTTTGGCTCAGTTCAAAACCGATCTGACCCTTGAGTTTTCACTGACGTGACGATAATCATCGCTTTAACTAAGCGCGGTGTGCAAACGGGCTTGACTAAACCCTATAGATGCGAACTGCTTCCATTCCGCGATGGACGAGATATATGTGAACCAGAGAGGAGAGGTACCGACGCCCACCTGTACCTGGCGGCTGGGACAGTGGCGGCGGCAGTACCTTTGATCGTGCGCGTTATTCTGACAGTTTAGACTGTTCTTCAAGATACTTGCGCAGCCTCTTCTCATCACGGATGACAAAGCGCCCGCTCTTCTTATTATGCTCGGGGTAATGCCCGAGCAGTTTGGCCTCGATCAAGGCATGCACCCCGCTCTGCGTGCGGTGGTACTTATAGCCGAGGAAGGCGGCGATGTCTTTGACGTGGAAGGAGCCGTTCACGACTTTAGCTCTACCCCGGTTAATCTCCTGGTCATAGCCACGCTCGGCCAGAAATTCCAGGAAAATCCTAGCGATCATGCTGTTGATATTGGGCAGGCGCAGGACTAGCGCGCGGACGCGCGTCTTGATGGCTTTGGCGGCGAGGTTGCCCGCGATGTTGAGGTAGATCTGCGGGTAGCTCTGGGCCAAGCGCCGCACCGTGACCGTGGGTATCATCAATAGCTGACACTCGTCCGTCGCCACGATCTGATCCGCCGGGTCATGGTCGGGAAAGGCGAAGCTGAAGTCGCCCAGCAACTCGCCCGGCACGCGCCATGCCAAGAGCGCGCGCCGTTGCTTCAAATCCTGCCTCCCCCCTTCAGCGCCGAGTGGCGCGCGGTCATAAATCTTGACGTAACCCGAGATGATCTCGTAGAGCGAATCAACCGGCCCAAATTCGAGTGGACGATTTTTAGGTAGCCGCATGATCTCGACGGCGCTGGAAATCTCTTCGAGGGTGGTGAGCGGCAGGCGCGTGGGGGCAACGTTGCGGAAGAGTGTCCGCCCTTTCAGCAGGTTGATGAACTCGTCCTCTTCGAGCCGCTGGTGGAGTTGGCGCGCGAGCGTCTGGTCGTATTTTTGGGGCTGAGCGAATTTTCTCGGGATTCTCATCGTTGTCTCCCACCCGCGCCGTGTCCGCCCCTTGGCGCGCAGACCTGGGACGCACCCGACGACCGCGACGAACTTTGCTGCTATGGTGAGAGCGCGTTCGCGCTGCGCGCGAACAAACGCTCGGCCCGCCGGTAAGGCTGTGACGACGGGATGCTGTCAGTATCTAGCGCGAGACGGAAGGGACGTGGCTTTAAGTCTTCACCTTGTAGGCGTCGCGCCACTGGTACACGGTCTTTTTCGAGACACCTAGCCGCTGCGCCACCCGCGTGAGGTTGTTGTCTTCACGCAAAGCCTTTTCGAGCAACCAGCAACGCAGCCCTCTTTCGTGCGTTTCGTAATGCAGGTTCTCGGTATCGCTGGGAATGACAAAATCAGCTTGGTAGTTAGCAATCGCTGCCTCCAACAGGCGATAGCGATTCCGGATAAAGCCGTGATTGATGGGCGAGATGATCGCCTTCGCCTGCGCAAACTTTTCCAGCGCAACCTGGGGCCGCTGCTGCGCTATGGCCACCTGCGCCAACAGAATGAGGGCCATCACTTCCAATCTCTTATTGGCTCCGTTGTTGAGTTGATACGCCTTCTCGAAATCGGCGCTCGCCCCAGCGAGGTTTTGGCGCTCCTGCTGGGCCTTGCCCCGCGCCAGCAGCGCCTCGACCCGCACGGGCAGGTGGCTGCCCGCCTGATTGAAGGCGCGGATGGCGTCGGCCAGCGCGACCTCGACGTTGCCGACGCGCCGCTCAAGGCGCGATTTTAGCACCAGGGTGTTGGCCAACCAGCGGGGGTTGTCCTCACACTTGTCAATAAGTTGCTCGATGCATTGCCGGGCCGCGGCATAGGCGGGCGGCCCTAGGTACAAGTGGACTAAGGCTTTGTTATAGAGGAGGCGAATGTAGTAACTCGGTTTACCTTCCAGCGTCTGCTCGCCCCCGGTCAAAATCTCCAACGCCCGTTCCAGCTTGTCCTTGGCCGCTGCCCGCTCGGCGGCGGCGGGCGTCCCCGCCTCACCATTGTCGGGACTGAGTTCGCCCGCCTCTTCGCGCAGGATTGATGCGTACAGGAGTTCCAAGTAGTAGTAGTGAAGCTTGCAGCAGGTGTCGCCATCGTCCTTGAGGAACGCCAAGCGAGCTTGGGCGATCAGCCCTTTGGCGCGTGCCAGATCGCTCTGGGCGTTGTAGTAGAGGAAGCCCGCACCGAAGGCGAGCGAGACCATCGCCCTGGTGCGGGCGTAGATCACATCCTCATTCTTATTCCCGCGCCGCCGGGCAAGCTCGAAGTAGTACTCGCTGCACTGGTAAAAGTAGTCAATGGCCTTTCGGTAATCGTCATCAATGCCTCGCTGGCGGTGCATACGCCCTAAGAAGTAGCAGACGACGGACTTAGTCCCGAACGCAGGGTTCTCACGCGTTGCCAACCCGCTCCTGTGCATGAACTCATGTAGTCCCTGCGCGTAGGCGATGGCGGTGCCGAATTCGCTTGTAGTGTGCAAGTATTCGAGTCCGGCGATGATAACCCGCACGATGTTTTTAAGTTTCTTACGCTCCTCACTCTCCTCGCCGCCAAGGTCGGGTGCCACTTTCTTGGGCAGTTGGCGGTACAACTTTATCGCTTCTTGATAGAGGTCGAGGCGATAAATCGGCGTGGCCGTGTCGAAATAATCTTTCGCCTCGGCACGGATGGCAATGAACTTGTAGTACCAGGATGGACGCTCCGCCAACAGGCGCTCTTTGTGCCTGCTGATCAGCCGCTCCACTTCGTTGAGTTCCGCCTCGAACGCCCAGACGGGTTGGTCAGAACCGCGATCAGGGTTTCGACCGTCAACGTCGCCTAGCTTGTACCTGTTCTCCAGGTTGAGCAGTCGCTCGAGCAACGACTGATACTCGCCGTCAGTTTCAACTCTCAAGGCCGCGGAGCTGGCTTCAACAGCCTTTCCGGCGCGCGCCTGTTGCGGCGTGGACATTTTTAGCAGCCTCCGAACGTGTTTAGCTGAGTTTTTCTGAACGCGGGCGCGCCCGGTGCTAGCCGCAACCTCTTCATTATGTCCCGCGTGAAAAAAAATTTATGCGCTAAATGATGACTATCTTCGAGAAGTTAAATTTAGCCAAAACAGAGAGGGCACGGCTGCCGGTACGTGGATCATTGGAGGAAACATCAATAGCAACTCTGCAAATGGCGGGGTTTTAGCCCGCATGGACTAATAACTGTCAGCGCCAACGATGAGGCGTGCTCGAACGGTCGAGCATAAGTGCTGGGCGAGCGAGCTTGAATCAGCTTTTTACCTCGGCCGCAAGATAACGCGCGAAATGCCCCGCATCATACTGCCAGGTTAGAATAGTGTCAATAAGTATTTATCTCCCGAAAAACTCATAGAGAACGTGTCTATCGAGGAAAGGGTAGAAAGTAAGCAACTGTCGGCTTTTCTTATCAAAATTGGCGCTATCACCGTTGCTTTTTCGCATCTTTGCGACACGGATCGGGACAGCGTTGACTTGGCACCCGTTCACGCGCAAAAAGTCATTGACAATCAACAGCATCGGCAGTATAAGGCGAGCATTGAAGGTGCAATGATTTTCCTCAAACATTCGGCCGCAGGTTATAGAGCCAAAGGGTAGGTTGTAATTAGGAGGGACAACCTGACAAACCAAGACCCCAACGGAAACTGTTTGACCTGTAGGAGGGTTCAGAAGTCCGTCAGGGTCTTGAAGCTGATGCCGTTCAGGCACCGGCGGTTTATATACCGCTTTTTAACGCGGAAAACAACCCGTTTTCTACGTTTTGACACCCGCCTGAACGATTTCCACGTCACCCGCAGGGCCGACGCCGACCCCGCAGTGTCCCTCTGACACTGAATCAATTGACCAGCGCGGGGGTTACTTGTAACCCTCCGGCGGTGAGCCTCAGCCCGACCTTCCGCCCTGAGGCCCCCCTCTGGTTAAACCGGTCTCACGGTACCAGTTCAGCGAGAAAGCTATTTGCTTCAGATCGCGTGAGGGAGGCGTATGAGAAGCTCAAAAAGTCGCAAGCAGCGCCCTCAGATGGGGCCTAAGGATCCAGAGGAGATGTGGCTGTGTACGCAGCTCATTAACGAAGCCAGCAAGACTTCGGGCCTTGACGACCGTGACCGTCCGCCCGGTGTGAGACTAACGGGCGGACGGCTCTTCTTCATGAGGTGGCGCATCAGAATCGTCATGCAGCTCAGTAACAAATTCTTTAGGGGCATCGCCCATAAACACGGCTCGAATGGGGCTAGATGATGGTCAGGGCCAGGCGTGATCGCCTCAAAGCCTACAGCCAGCGTCTGCTTAGAGGACGCGCGGGCGGACACCATTGCGGCGTCTCACCGACATCGGCGCACCCTGATTTTCGGCGTTCCTCCGCCCCAGCTTACTAAAAAAAATGTATGGGCCCGTCACGTTTTCGCCTGCGGCCACCTCTAGCTGCTTAGGGGAAGTCGGCGTGTGATTGCTGCACTGTGCTGGGAGTTGCCACTCAATATGCCCAAGCAACTGACACGTGACAGCCCGTTAGTTAGCCCTCGCTTCTTTCAAGGTCTGTAGCGTCAGCCGAATCGGCTGGCCGAACTCGGCCGGATACCGATTGGGGCCACAGGAGAGGAGTTAACGAAATGTTGCTACGGGAGCTACCGTCCAGTCAGGGGGGCGAAGAGTTAAGCATTCTTTTTCCCAAGTTATGTAACTTCTGCGCCAAACGCTTCGGGCATCTCGGCTGCATCTGCCCGGAGCAGTGCGGCACAGACGTGGTGACGAAGTACCTGTTTGATCTGCGGCTGCGAGGGCCCGGCCGGGGAGAGATTCACGGGGAGCAAATCATCCTCAACTTTCCGGGCGCTAACAACCAGTTGGCCGTTTTATATGCGCTGCTGAAAGCCGAGACCGAGGGCCAGTACTTCCACTGCAAAGACTGCAAAGGTCGGGGAAGGTGCTGCGCGCTCGCGCCCGATTCGCCCGCCACTGACGATGACGAACCACGCGTTAAGCAGGTCGCCCTCGTCGCGCCCCACAACCCCGAAGAGCTTTACAGGGCAACAGAGCTTATTGAGCTATCGGTCGCCTCAGTCGGCGACCCGGAGCGGGTGTGGGAGTTGCTGGCGCACTACGCCGGGTACACCTACGAAGAAATCGCGCGCGCATCGGGGCGCACAGCCGCGGCCGTCCGACAACGTGCCGCCCGCACCACGAAAAAAATTGTCCGTGCGCTCGGCATAAACATCATCGGGAGGCGTCGCCAATGAAAGCGCCAGCTTGCACCGACCAATCCCGCCGGCTGCATTGCATTTCTTAGCACAGCAGGGACTCGCACCCGCTGCCCGCGATCCGCTCGCTGGATCGCTACCAGGGAGCCGCAAGGCTCCATCCCAAGGAAGGGGATACCAATGAAAGACTTGAGAGGAGAATCAAATGATTACGACAAGCTTGAACAACGAGGTTGAGCACATTTGGCGAGGATTCCTTCGCCCTTTCCTCAACGTCTGGCACAGGGTTGCGCGCAGACGCGGCGGGGCCACGGCCCCGATAGATCTCTGGGGCGAATCCCCCGGGCTGTTGCGAGAGGAACTCCTAGCGGTGCGCATGGCCGCCAACCCGGGTGAGGAGTACGCGGTCGTGGCAGCGCGGATCGCGCAGGAGTTCGCCAACTATCGTGAGTTCCTTCGGAACCCGGCACCCATCGGCAAGATTATCCTCAACGCCAAGCAACTTCCGGGTGGGCCGGGCGGCGCTGAGCAGGCCGGGCAGATGTATCAGGTGCGCGATCCGGCCGAAGGGCAGGCGACTGTCGAATACAGCTTCAATCGCTCCGACAGGCTGGTGCTTGAGTTCATCGCCTATGACAAAAATGATACCCCCCTCTACCCGATCGTTCGCACCTACTCCGACTGGATCGGCAAAAGGAAATTCAACCTCGGACTCGGCCGCGTATTCGTCCTCAAGATGACGGCGGGCGATTTGCCCGAACTCGTCCGGGTGCAGGCCGACTTCTCGTCTGCCCGCGCTGCCGAAACCGACGACGATGAAATGCTCATGGCGACCGGCGGGCTGGCGCGCGCGGCGCGCGAAGCCAAGGGCGATGATCAGTCGCACGAGCCAACCGGGATGTTCAACTGGCTGCAAGGCCAAAAGCTCGCGTTGCTGCTGCTGAGCGTCAACTGTCTCATCTTCTCCATTTCCATTATCGGCGTCTGCGCCTTCTCGCAGGTGGCCGTGAACCATGCGCCTAGCGCTACCTACGCGGCAGCCGAAGTGCCCGCCGCTTACCGTGTGGCCGTGGTCGTCCACTTGAGCGATGACACGGTCAAGCGGCTTCTTCTGGACGAGCAGTGGCGGCGCACTCAGCAGCCGGGCCGGGCCGCAGAGTTTCTCCACGTGAGTCGCCAGCAACTGTCCGGCGTGCAGCGCGCCGCGACTTTCGGCGCGCTCGCTATCACGGCAAAGGCCGGGCACGCTGACATCACGTACGCGCTTTGTGGCAAGGTGATCAGCCAGTGCAGCGACGTGCGCGCGCCGTTCAAGTTCCTGCTCGATCGCGTGCGCGGCAGTTGGGCGCTGCGGCCGTACTCCTTATCCCGGCCTGCTGCGGATCAAACTCTCTATGACCGGCTGGCGATGCCCACGCACGCCGACACGAGCATCGATCCCTTACGTGTCACATTCCTGCCCAGCGACGCCCTCTTGGTAGTAAAGGGGTCGGGCTGCTTCGAGTATGGCGCGGGCGCGGCGGGCGGCTTCGGTGACAAAGCTACCATAGTGCTTGCGAGCGAACTGATGGCAGACATCTTAAAGACCGACGAGTCGAGCGACGTGCAAGTCAAGGCGGGCGGCGCGGGCGCGGCGGCGAAGGGGGTGAGTATGACGCAGTCTGAATAGTTTGTGGACAAAAGATTACGGGCGGATCGACGCTTTGGTCGGCTAGTGATCCGCCCGTAATGATGATCCTTGGGCCGTTCGTTAAGAGCAGGCCGCAAGACTCTTCTGCATTTTACTGAAGGAAGGGGGATGCGGCAAGTAGTGGGGCGAAAGTTGCGGGGGGCCGTCCAGCCGCATAGGCGCGCGGGCCCGGTCAAGACAGCCGCCCCGACTCCACGTCCGGACAAATCAGAAGGGAGAGTTTTAATCATGACTATGCGCGGCGAGTTGCGGGGACTGATCCCCGTCGTCCTAGTGATCGTGATTGTTGTCGTCTCGATGCGACCCCGCCCCGCGACTGTCTATGTTGGCGAGGCGGTGGACGCCTCGCCCCTGCAAGGGGTGGTGTTAGGCGGCTTCGACGACAACGAAGAGGAAAGGATACGCGCGGCACTGCTCCGCAAGCTTACGCTCCCCTGCCAAGAGGCGTTTGAAGGGGCCGGGCTGCGGAGTCCGGCGCGGATGTTTAGCCAGCCTGGAATCATCATTCAGCACTACATCTATCTGCATATTTACAGCGCGGGCGAGTTGGGCCTCGTCAGCGAGGCGACGCGCGCGAAGTATTGGGACGAGTTCGGCACGGGCCGCGCGCAGGCAGGCACGATTCCCCATGCGCGCTACGGCAGGGTGATGACCGTTGACGGGCGCGCGCGCATCTACCTCCATGATACGGCCTTCCTCGGCGACTCGTTCCTATCGGTCTTCTACGGTTGGCTCTCGCTCGACGACGTTCTCACGCATGAATTAATCCATGCCGCCGGCCAAGTGCCAACCCCTGGTATATTCGGGCCGCTCCAACACGACTTGGCAGGCTATGAGCACTACAACAAGATAATTGAGGCCTGCCGGTAGCATGCCCTATAGGCCCGTTGCAAGCGGCCGTTTCAACGGCGGGCAGTTGCGGGTTGCGCAACCCGCAACTGCCCGCCGTCTGCAAGAAACACGCTCCTTCGCTTTAATCCTGATGAGACTTTCCGCCCGGACTGGTGGCGGCTCTGGTCGGACAAAAAGCAGCATTAAATATCTGCGAGCGTTTGTGTGGAAATTTATGAGGCGTATGATATATGGGGTCGGGCGGGCTGCGTACGATTTCACCTGCACGGGAGTGGGACATGTTTGAAGTAGGATTAAATAAGAGAGTGAAGAGGCGCTGGAGCTATCAGCGTATCACGGATGTCTACCTAATCTTCGTCATCGCCGGGTTGGCTCTGCTGCTAAACACTTACGCACTCATCACGGAGATATCCCAATCAGCCGAGTTACAAGTTCTAAGCTCACCCGCCGTTCCGCGTTTCCTGCTGATGATAGAATTGTGTCTGCTGGCTAACGTGGCTGGCCTTTGGATTCGTAAGGTGACGTGGTTGTGGGTCTCAATGGCTGCCCTTGTCGGCGCGGGGGCCGTGCATCTAATGTGGTACGTATATTCACGACAAATCTTGGGGTTAATATCTTCGTCCCCTTTTTATCATTTACACGCGGAAACCATACCACCTCACCCATTCATCCTACTCGGCGCGACGTGGCTTAATCTGATGGTGCTGGCAGTGTCCTGGGTCTTACTGATCTGGGAGGCTAAGATAGTGCGCGCCATGCAACCCCGTTGAAGTAGCCCGCGACCATGTCTGCTGACGGAAGCATCAGTCTGCCATTTTGGCAGACTGATGCTTCCAGTCACACCTTGCTCTAAAAGTTCAGCTTCAACCCGAACTGGAACTGGCGCGGATCGAAGGCGGCGGTGGGACGGCTGAAGTAGCGGCCCGAGCTGTCGCGTTTGTTGAAGGCGTTGACGTCGTCGAAGCGCGGCGACGCGCCGGCCTGATTGAAGCGATTGAAGAGGTTGAAGCCCTCGGCGATCACTTCCAGCCGCAACCGCTCGCCGACAGGGATGGTGCGTGCGACGCGCATGTCAAACGAGGCGTAAGAGCGCGTGATGCCGCGATTACGACCCAACGTGCCGGACGTAAACGCGGGCGGGATGAAGAGCGTCCCGTCGGCGGCGACGTTCGGGCGGTCGGTCTGCCCCGTCTGATCGTTATTGGTATCCACGCCGGTCAGGATGTTGAACGGGCGACCCGAAGAGATTTCAAAGATCGGCGCAACGATGAAGTTCGACAGGAACCGATGGAAGCCGCTCGTGTCCCCACGCCACGCGGCGGGCGAAGCGAGCACGCCGCTGAAGACAAAGCGATGGCGCTGATCGAAGAGCGAATCGGCGCGGTCGTTGCGCAGGTTGTTGGCGTCCTGCGGGAGCAGCAATGTCTGCAAGTCCGACGAGTCGTCAATCGAGTGCGACCACGTGTAAGAGGCGAGGAACTGGAAGTTGTGCGTGAAGCGCCGCTTCAACTCGAAGTTCGCCGCGTGATAGATGGACGTGCCGTCGGAGACCTGCGCATTGACATCGCCATAAGTGGACACGATACCCGGTGTGCGCAGCGCGCCCGTCGCCGTCAGCGCGCCGTTGAAGACGGCGGGCGTGACCGCACCATTCGTCACTGATTGTACGAAGAAGTAGTTAGGCCCGCTGCGGCGGAACAGATTGGCCGCGAACGGCTGTACGACCGCGCCACGCGTCGTGACCGAAAGCAAACCCGGAATGGGCTGGGCCACGATGTTGGCGCAAGCCGAAGGCGAAACGGTCAGCACTTCGGTCGTGGACGTGGGCTGGCGGTTGTTGCAGCGCACGAAGTTCTGAATCAGCAGGTTGTTATTCGGCGCGTTGAGATTGGTCGGGCGCGGCAGGTGGTGCGCGCCGACGAAGAGCCAACTCGCCGTCAGCGACATGTCGCTCGTCAACTTGCGCTCGACGGAGATGTTCGCTTGATTGGCGTAAGCGTACTCGAAATTCTTATCGACGGGCAGCGGGAACGGCAGGACGGGGCCGAAGCCGGGGAACGTCTGATCGTTAAAGCGCTGGCGGCCGAACTGGTAGTCCGTGCCGGCGGCGACGCCCGGTGTTCTGAAGCCGGCCGGGCAGAAGGGGCTGACCGCCTGCCCGGTGCAGACCGTGCCCTGAAAGATTTGCGCGGCGTTCAAGATCGCGGTCGGCGCGGGGCTGCCCGGCGTGGCGACGAACTGCTGCTGCTGCACGTTGTCGGCGATGTCGGAGTTGAAGCCGATGGCGAGGAGCGGGTGGTCGTAGAAGAGACCGTAGGCGGCGCGCACGACCGTGTTGCCGTCGTTTTTCACATCCCACGCCATGCCGATGCGCGGCGCGAAGTTGTTCTTGTCGCGCGGGAAGCCTTGTTGCACGTTGAAGAAGTTCTGCACGTTCAGGTTGTCCGCGGCGCTGAGTGCGATGCCGGAGAGCGGATCGGTAAAGGCGCTCGTCGGCAGTTGCTTCGTGATCTCGTAGTCGTAGCGCACGCCGTAGTTCAGCGTGAAGTTGGGCCGGAGTTTCCAAGAGTCCTGCGCGAACCACGCGAGCGGCCGGTTGGTCAGTTGACTGCCCGGATTACCAAACCCTTGCACGTAGTTGCCGGGGACGCCGATGCCGTACTGCTGCACGGGCGTGAAATCGGGCGGCGGCGGCAAGCCCGGCGTCGTGCACAGCGCCGAGACGAGCGCGCACGCAGCCAAGCCGCCGAAGTTGTACACGCCGGCGAAGTTCAACTCAAAGACTGCGTTGACGCTGATGAAGGCGGCGTCGCCGCCGAACTTGAAGGTGTGGTTGCCATGCACGAGATTGACGTTGTCGGTGTACTCGTAGCGGTTCTCTGTGCGCACGACCGGCGAGAAGAGTTCACGCCCGATGAAGGCCGTACCCGAAATGTTCGCCGCGACCGCCTGCCCGTTCTGCGAGCGGAAGGTGGCGCGGCGCTGCCCGAAATTGAAGCGCCCTTCGTTGACGATGCTGTTCGAGAGCGTGGAGTTGAGCGAGGCGACGAACGACGTATCGCGCAAGGTCTGAATGCCGGTGCGCGAGAAGTCGTTTTGGCCGAGCGCCTGATTCTGCGATTCGACCTGAATGCCTGTGATGTCGGACGGGTTGTAGCCGAAGCGCAAGGTCAACTGCTGCCGGTCGGTGATCTTGTGATCGAGTCGGGCCGAAGAGAAGGTGGTCGCCTCTTTGATCGGGAAGACGCGCGCCAACTGCGTGAGCGGGCGGAACGCTATATTGCTGACCGGCACGGGCGCGCTCGATAGCAGAAAGCGCGCGCCGACCTGCGTGCCCGCCGGAATTGGCGACAGCGCGCCGAGACCGGGGAAGACGACGAGCGGGTTCGTGCCGTTCAAGGCCGTCGAGCCGCCGCCTGACGCGAGGAAGGCATAAGGCACGGCCGCCGAGACCGCGCCCGCTGCGAGCAGCGTGTTGATGTAGGTGGCTTGCGCGGGCGTCAAGTTGTTGAAGGTCTGCCCGCTGATGGTCACGCTACTGCCCAAACCGGCGCGCACATCGCTCGTGAAGAAGCCCGACTCCTGCCGGCGGCGCTGCTCGAAGGCGAGGAAGAAGAAGGTGCGGTCGCGGTCGAGCGGGCCGCCCAGGGTCGCGCCGTACTGCGCGCGCGTGAAGGGCGGTTTCTTGTTTACGTCGTTATCAATGATGGGGGCGAAGGTGTTGCGCGACTGAATCGATTTGTGCCGGATGAAGCCGAAGATGTTGCCGCGCAGATTATTCGTGCCCGACTTCGTGACGACGTTGACCACGCCGCCGGCCGTGCGCCCGAACTCTGGTGCGAACGAGTTGGTCACGACCTGAAACTCCTGCACCGCTTCCTGCGAGACGGTCGAGCGCGAGGCGTTGACCGAGTTGTCCGTGTTGTCCGCGCCGTCCACCTGCACGAGGTTCGAGCGCCCGCGCTGCCCACCGAAGTTGAGGCCGGTGGTCGGCGCTGGCCCGATGGGGCGGCCGTTGTCGCGCGTGACGGTCGAAGTGGTCAAGGCGAAGTTGATGTAGTTGCGTTCGTTGATCGGCAGGTTCTCGATGCGCTGCTGGTCAATGGTGTTCGAGACCTGCGTGCGCGAAGTCTCGACGATCTGCGAGGTCGCGTCCGAGATGGTCACCACGTCGCTGATCTGACCGATCTCAAGCGGCACATCCAAATCAGCAACTTGGCCGACGGTGAGTGTGAGCGTGGGGACGCTGGCCTTTTTGAAGTTGGTCGCTTCGACCGTTACCTCATAATCGCCGGGCGGTAGGTTCGTGATGCGGTAGTAGCCCTCGTCGTTGGTCATGGCGCTGCGCTCGGCGGCCGTCGCTTTGTTGCGCGCCGTCACGTTCGCGTTCTGTATGACCGCGCCCTGTGGGTCGCGCACGTAGCCTTGCAGGTCGGAGGCGTTCGATTGGGCTTGGGGGCGGACAGTCGCGGCGCAGAGCAACGCGAACAGGATGACGAGCGCCGGTCGGGTCTGGGCGGCGCACCACCGCAAACAACATGCACGCATGATGATTCTTCTCCTCGGGGTTTCAGACGTTCAGCGTCAAAATTGTGACAGCAGGATCGCGAGTGAATTTTTGCGTCTTAAGTAACGCGGCGCTCCGCACGGGAGCAGGAGCGGGGCCGCGCCCGCGTCTGTTCGGTCAGTGCGGACAGACGCGAGCCGCTTGTACCGGGCTTGATGCTACAAGCGCGCCGACTTTGTACCGCAAAACACGCTCACGTGGCAAGGAGTAATTCCGGCGCGCGCGGTGAAACCGCTTCATTCACAGAATATGATGTTGCCGTGGCACTTGGCATTGAGGATCAGGTAGGTGACGAGCAGCGCGCCGACAAGGACGCCAAAGCCGATAGCGATCTTCGCGCCGGTCGAAAGATTGTGCCCCTTGATCTGCTTGACTTGCGCGTAGGCGACCGTAGTGGTCACGCCGGTTTTGGGATTGACGACGATGAAAGATTCGGCGTCGGCAGCGCTCACATAACCTGCCAGCTTCGTCTTGTCGCGCAAGCGGAGCTTGACGCGCGCCTGCTCGCCCGTGCCCAGCTTGAGGATGCCGGCTTTGACGCGCGCTGTGTGCTGCGCCTCTTGCTCCGCTTGCGCCTGCGCAAAGGTCGGCGCGGCTGCGCTCAGATGCACCAACAAGCAGACGAGCATCAACGCTAAGCTTCTCCGCCACATAAGTTTTTCCTCCGCACGCGTCGGCTCGATGAAGCGCCGGCCGGTTTCTTGTCTCGGCCGGCGCTTGCCATTACAATTGCGCCCGCGTCCTTTAACGACCGGCCTTACAGTTAGACCCCTTGAGTGTTGCGGCAGAAGATACCTGCCCGCCGCCCGCGCAGTCTTTTGAGAGTGCTGAAATAGTTCTTAAAAAGTTCTGAAAGTCATGGCGCACGACGAGGCCAGACACCTCCTCTACGACTTCGGCCCCTTTCGCCTCGACACGGCGCAGAGACTCCTGCTGCGCGCCGGCCGCATCGTGCCCCTGACGCCCAAAGCCTACGAGACATTGCTCGCGCTCGTGCGCGACCGCGGCCAGATCGTCAGCAAGGAGCGATTGTTGACCGAGGTCTGGCCCGACAGCTTTGTGGAAGAGAACGTGCTCGCCGTCAATATCTCGACGCTGCGCAAAGCGCTCGGCGAACAACCGGACGGCCAGTTCTACATCGAGAACGTGCCCAAACGCGGCTATCGTTTCCTCGCCCCTGTCCGCGCGGCCCGCGCCGGCAACAATCAACACGCGCACGACGAGGACGCGAGCGCGGACGCACAGAGCGATGCGCCCACTTCGCTCGCCGTCCTGCCGTTTGTCAACGCCAGTGCCGACCCACACGCAGAGTATTTGTCCGACGGCATCACCGAATCGATCATCAATAGCCTCGCACAACTCGCGCAGTTGCGCGTCATGGCCCGCAGCGTCGTCTTCCGTTACAAAGGACTGGCGGTTGATCCGCAACAGGTCGGGCGCGAGTTGAACGTGCGTGCCGTGCTCGCGGGTCAGGTGTTGCAGCTCGGCGAGCACTTGATCATCAGGACGGAGTTAGTGGACGTGGCCGACGGGCGTCAGTTGTGGGGCGCGCAGTACGACCGCAAGCCGGCCGATCTGCTAACCATACAGGCCGAGATCGCAACGGAGATTTCCGCCCGGCTGCGTTTGCAGTTGAGTCGTGCGGAGCGGCAACAACTGAGCAAGCGTTACACCGAAGATACAGAGGCGCATCGCCTCTATCTGATGGGGCGTTACTTCTGGAACAAGCGCACGCCCGACTCGCTCTTAAAGGCCATCGAATATTTTCAACAGGCGAGCACGCGCGATCCGAATTACAGCGTGGCCTATTCGGGTCTCGCCGATTGCTACACGTTGCTCAACTACTAC
Source organism: Pyrinomonadaceae bacterium (assembly GCA_045807745.1). Taxonomy (GTDB): domain Bacteria; phylum Acidobacteriota; class Blastocatellia; order Pyrinomonadales; family Pyrinomonadaceae; genus QHXQ01. The sequence goes on along the minus strand of JBJMGT010000007.1, from coordinate 131,399 downwards.
AGCGCGTTTCGCCCCGACGCCGCGATGCCGCAGGCGCAAGCGGCGGCCGAGCAGGCACTCGCGATTGAGCCGACGCTCGCCGAAGCTCATGCGTCGCGTGCCATCGTCAAGTTCTGGTACGAGTGGGATTGGGCGGGCGCGGAAGCGGCCTTCAAACAAGCGCTCGCACTCAATCCCGGCTACGCCACCGCGCATCAATGGTACTGCTGGTATCTGGTCGCGCTGCGCCGCTTCGACGAAGCGCTCGCGATGGGCGCGCGCGGCGTCGAACTCGATCCGCTCGCGCTCCCCGTCAACATGGCGCTCGGCAAGGCCTACTTCTTCGCGCGCCGGTACGACGAGGCGCTGGCCCAATGTCTGAAGACTTTGGAGATGGATGCCAACTTCATCCCCGCGCTCTACTTCTGCGGGCGCGCTTACGAGCAGCAAGGCATGTACCGTGAAGCGCTCGCGCTGTATGAACAGGCCAGAGTCATGTCAGGCGATCTACCGCTCGCCACAGCGATACTCGGTCACGCACACGCGCACGCGGGCAATACAGATGAAGCGCGCAGACGGCTGGATTCTTTGTCGACGTTGCGCGAACAGGGGCGACGTTATGTGCCCGCTTACGGCATGGCGCTCGTCCACACGGCGCTGGGCGAACACGAGCAAGCCTGTGAGTGGCTCGCACGGGCCTGCGACGAACGTTTTCTCTGGCTCGTTTATCTCGACGTTGATCCCGCCTTCGACCGCCTGCGCGCAGACCCGCACTTTACTCTCTTACGCCAACGCGTTGGGCTACTGTCAGAACCGATTGCGGAGCGGCGGACTGCGGATTGCGGATTAAAGAAGTCGGCTTCCAATCCGCAGTCCGCAATCGCCAATCCGCAATCGGACTGACAGCGCTATGCAGATTGTCTGGTTGCGCGGGCCAGCACGCGGCGCAGGCTTGCGCTCGTGTTGAGCGCGAGCGCGGCGGTGGCGGTGATGATGGACGGAGCGAAGGCGGCGCGGCGCAGCACCGAGCAGACGCGCAGGCGTGCGTTGAAGCGTGCGCGATAGTGTGCGCGGTAATCGTCGGCGAGCGCGGCGAAATCATGGCCGGCGCGCAAGGCGGGCAGCGCGTGCGCGATCACGTCGGCGGCAAGTGCGCCGCTCTCCAAAGCCATCAACATGCCGCTACCCGTAAACGGATCGATGAAGGCAGCAGCGTCACCGACGGTCAACAGCCCCGCGGCCGGGACAAGCTTAGCGCGCCCGAAACTCTCCAGCGCCACCGCCAGCCACTCGGAGCGGACACGCGCGCCGCGCAACGTCTCCGCCGCGCGCTGGTTCGTCATCAACACCTCGCGCATGACCCTGTCGGCGTCGCTTCCGCGCGCACGCACGTCCCGCGCCGCCACGATGAAGCAGAGGTTACTCAAGCCCCCTTCGACGCGACTCAAGCCGCCATAACCGCCGCGATAAAAATAGATTTCGCACGCGCCATCGGCTAGTTTGACATTGTCCAGATGCGCTTTGAACGCGACGAGCCGCGCGCGCGTCTGGTGCGGCTGACCGTGATCGTTCGAGTGTTCATCATCGGCCCGCGCGCGCGCGACGCGTCGCACCAGCACACGTGCGCGCCCGGTCGCGTCGATAGTGACGGGCGCACGTGCCACGCGCTGCGCACCGTCATGCTGCAACTCCACACCGCAGACGCGCCCATCTTCACGCACGAGACCGCTCGCCGTCGTCTCTTCCAAAACTTCCACGCCCACTGCGCGCGCACGCATGAGCAGACGATGATCCATCTCTGCGCGGCTCAAACCGAGCGCGCAACTATTATGTGCATAGCCGCCCCCGTCCGCCCCAAACCATGCGCTCGGCACGGAGACCTTGTGCCCGCCGCGCGTGTAGAAATCTGTGGCGACGACGCGTGTCGCGCCCGCCGCCGTCATCTCTGCAAGCACGCCCAGCGCGGTGAAGTGCGCGGCGCATTCCGGCGAGATGAATTCGCCGCATAGCTTGGCACGCGGAAATTTTTTCTGCTCGACGAGCAGCACGCGCGCGCCCGTCGCGCCTAGTCTGATTGCGGCCGACGACCCCGCCGGCCCGCCGCCGCCGATGATCACGTCATACTCGTTCGCGCTTTCGCCCAGCTTGCTCATCTTGTCAGATCGATTCGTAGTCGTGCGTTCGGTAAGTTTAGCTCACCGCAGAGACGCAGAGGACGCAAAGGAAGCGCAGAGAAAACCATTCAACTCTCTGCGCTATCTCTGCGTCCTCTGCGTCTCTGCGGTGAATCACAATGTACCCCACATACAAGAAGGGCAAGAGCTAAGTCTTACCCCCACTCAGCACCAGCCGAGACGGAAAGTGGCGCTGCACGTCGATGCCTTGCAGCCCGGCCTGTTCCGCCAGGCGGCGCAACTCCGCCGGCTTGAAACTGCGCAGGATCGAGAGCGCGCCGTCCTCGCGGATCAGGCGATTGTGCAAGAACAGTTTGCCGATGGTCGTGTAGAAATAATAGGCCACCCTGTGCCGGTGCAGGTCTATGACGAAGACGCGGCGGCGTGCGACCCGTCGGAACTCGCGCAGGATTTCGACCACGCCCTCGTCGCGGAAGTGATGCGTGAAGAGCGAGCACATCACATAGTCGAACGCGCCCTCGGCGAACGGCAGATGAAACGCGTCGCCGCGCACCGCCGCGATCTCCGTATAGTCACGCGACTCTTCGCGGATCGCCTGCACGGAGCGTTCGTTCAACTCCAACCCGACGAGCCGCGCGCGCCAACCATGCGCCCGTGCTGCCTGTGCGATCACACGCAACAACTTGCCCGACCCCGCGCCTACGTCCAACACCGAGAACTCGCGCAGTCCTGCGCGCTCGATCTCCGCGATCAACGAAGCCTTCAGTGCCCGCGCGTCGCCCAGCCACTCGTTGATGCGCCGCAACTCGACCAGACAACCTTCATACTCCGCAGGTGTGTAGTCGCCCTTATCCAAATGCTCTAGCTCATAGCTGCGCTGATCAAACATGGCTAATCGTAAATCGGGAATCGTAAATCGGGAATCGTGAATAGCAGAGAACGGGTTTTCTATTCACGATTTACGATTCACGATTTACAGCTTTTCAACCACTAAGGCGCTGTTCTTCGAGCCGAAGCCGATGCAGTTGCAAAGGGCGACGCGGACTTGTTGCTCGCGCGCGCGGTTCGGCACGTAGTCGAGATCGCATTCTGGGTCTGGCTCGTCTAGGTTGACGGTGGGCGGGATGATGTTTGTGTTGATGGCGCAAAGGGCGGCGGCGAGACCGGCCGCGCCCGATGCCCCTTGTGGGTGGCCGACCTGCGACTTGGTCGCGGACATAGGGATGCGCCGGGCGTGGCCGTCGAGCGCGAGCTTTAGGGCGCGCGTCTCGATGCGATCATTTAGGACGGTGGACGTGCCGTGCAGGTTGACGTAGTCAACGTCGGCGCTGGTGCGGCCGGCGTCGGCGAGCGCGAGTTGCATGGCGCGGGCTGGCTCTTCGCCGTCGTCCGCGAGGCGCACGCGATGATAGGCGTCGCACGTCGCGCCGTAGCCGGTGATCTCGGCGTAGATGTGCGCGCCTCTCCGCCGGGCGCGCTCGTACTCTTCGAGCACGTAGACCCAAGCGCCTTCGCCCAAGACCATGCCGGAGCGGTTGTGCGAGAAGGGCCTGGAGGCGCGCTCAGGTTCGTCGTTCCACTCGCTCGTCAGGACGGTCATCAGGTTGAAGCCCGCGAGGATGCCGGGCGCAATCGGCGCGTCCGAGCCGCCCGCGAGCATCGCGTCTTGGCGACCGAGCGCGATGTGCTGGGCAGCGTAGGCGATGGCATCGGTCGAAGATGTGCAACCGGTCGAGACAATGTGTGAGAGACCGCGCAGACCAAAGGCCATTGAGAGTTCGGACGAGAGACCGCCGTGCGTCGAGGCCGGGATCGTGTAGACGCTCGCGCGCGTCGGCTCGCCGTTGAAGTAGTAGCTGTACTGCTTTTCGGTAAAGGCCAACCCGCCGCCGCCCGTGCCTAGCACGACGCCGAAGGCGCGGCGCTCCGTCAGATCGAAGTCGGACGTTTGCAGCCCCGCATCGTCAAGCGCCTCGCGTGCGGCGGCGAGGGCGAGCGGGACGGTGCGCGCGACGTGTCGCCTGTCCTTCGGGTTGAGCTGCGCCTCCCAATCGAAGTCGCGCACTTCGGCGGCGATCTTGACGGGCGCTGCCGTCACGTCGAAACTCTGGATGCGGCGCACGCCGCTCGCGCCCGTTTGCAGGCCGCGCCAAAACGCTTCGCGCCCCACGCCCAACGGCGTCACACACCCCAGCCCCGTGATTACAACGCGACGAGGCCGTTGCAAACTGCTCAGCATAGAAGCTTCATGCTTTCATCAGGGTGACGAACGGAATTGCTTACCGGGAAGACACACCAAGCATAGCATCCGTAGACGCCCCCTGACCAACCTCACGCCGCACCACAGACAAGAGAACTCTGCCTGTGACCGGGATACATAAGCACACTGTTCCTGCCAGAGATTATACCTGGAGATATTATGCCGGGGGCGACGCCAGTGCCCGTGGCATTTTCAGACTGCCGGCGTTAATGGCCGCGAATTGGCGCGAAATCTCAACAGAAAAGCATGAATTAACTTCGGCGCAAGGCACAAGGTGTTCGCCCGCTTGCGTGGCCGTATGCTATCGTCGGCAACCGTCATGCGTAAACAAATCCGACAATTGAGTTGCGGCTTGCTGCTCTGTGCGCTGCTGCTGGCAAACGTCTGGGCGCAACGCCAGCCCGGCCGCCGCGCTCCGACAGTCGCGCCCGGCCAAGGCGTGCAGGTGGACTTGCTGCTGCGGCGCGGGAAAGTGCTCGATGGGTCGGGCGCGCAGCCGCGCGTAGCGGATGTTGGCATACGTGGTGATCGCATCGTCTTCATCGGCGACGCTGCACGCGCGGGCGTCACGGCGGCGCGCACGATTGATGCACGCGGGCTGGTCGTCGCGCCGGGCTTTATCGATCCGCATACGCACACGATGGAAGACCTCTCGGATGCCGCGCGCAAGAGTAACGAAAATTATCTGATGCAGGGCGTGACCACAGTCGTCACCGGCAACGACGGCTCAAGCGCCGTCTCCATCGCCGAGCGGCTCGACAAGTGGACGCAAGCCGGCATCGGCACGAACGCCATCTTGCTTGCGGGGCACGCGACGATCCGCAGTCAGGTGTTGGGGCAAACCGATGCGCAGCCCGACGCGGCCCAACTAGCGCAGATGAAAGCGCTGATGGCGCAGGCGATGAACGATGGCGCGTTCGGCATGTCCACGGGGTTGTATTATGCGCCGGGCAGCTATGCGAAGACCGAAGAAGTGATCGAGTTGGCGAAGGTCTGCGCTGCGCAGGGCGGGATTTACGACACGCACATGCGCGATGAGAACTCATACTCGATTGGGTTATTAGGTTCAATTCGTGAGACGATCCGCATCGGGCGCGAGGCGCACATCCCCGTCCACATCTCGCACATCAAGGCGCTCGGCCCGGAGGTCTGGGGGCAGAGTGTGGACGCGATTAGATTGATCAATCAGGCGCGGCGCGCAGGTGTTGACGTAACGGCGAACCAGTATCCTTACAACGCATCGGGCACGGGGTTAGTCGCCGCGCTCGTCCCGCGCTGGGCCGAAGTGGGCGGGCGCGCGGAGATGCTCAAGCGGTTCGACGATCAGGCATTGCGCCCGCGCCTCGTCAGCGATATGGAAGCAAATTTGAAACGGCGCGGCGGCGCGGAGTCTCTACTGTTGACGACGGCGCGCGACCCGCAACTCGTCGGGCAGATGCTCGGCGCGATTGCCAAGCAGCGCAACGAGTCGCCCGTCGAAGCCGCGATTGAGATCATCAAGGTGAGCGCGCCGAGCGTCGCGTCCTTCAACATGAGCGAGCCGGACATTGAACGCTTCATGCGCCAGCCTTGGGTCATGACCGGCTCGGACGGCTCGACCGGCCACCCGCGCAAGTTCGGCACATTCCCACACAAGTTGCGCGAGTACGTCTATCACAAACACCTCATCACGCTCCCCTTCTTCGTGCGCCACAGCAGCGCGCTCACCGCCGAGACTTTCCGCATCCCCGAACGCGGGCGCTTACGCGTCGGCTACTACGCCGACGTGATCGTGTTCGATGAAAAAACGGTCGCCGACCGCGCAACCTACGTGCAGCCTGAACTGCTCTCCGTCGGCATGCGCTATGTCACCGTCAACGGCCAACTTGCGGTTGAAGATGGCAAGTATATCGGCGCGCTCGCCGGTCGAGCACTGCGGAAGAATAAGCCGTAAACTGCCGCGAGCGCGGGCATCCCTGCCCGCCATGAGCGCGCCAGCGCGAACAGAGCACCGCATTAGCTCAAGCTCGATTGTTAATGAAGCTTATGAGCGTGCGTGCCGCACGCTTGGCGGGCAAGATGCCCGCGCTCCCGGCAACTTATTGTTATCTATTCTGCGGCGCGGGCGCTTTCGGTAGACTCAATAGATTTGCAAACAGACGGTAAGCGCCGGGCACGCCCGCCGGGAGTTGTCTGAACCAAGCGTAAGACGTGTAGACGTAGTGCCCGCGCCCGACGCGCGCGTAGACTTCGCCGCCGTTGTTCGCCGCCTCGTCCGCGTCGTGTGCTTCAAGCAGAGGGACATAGCGCGGGTCGAACGTGGTGAAGTTGTACAGGTTGCGCTCCTGCACCCAGCCGCGCCAATCTTCGGCCGTGATCTTATTTGGGAAGTTGAACGCCGCGTGCGCGGGTTGCAAGAGCGTCACCGGCGCGGTCTCGTCCACGACGCGCGCGATTGATGTGCCGCCGTTCTTGGTCGGCACTTCCTGTTGCGCGGGGAACGGCGGCAGATTCTGTTTCGCGTAGTCGGGTCGTTGATACTGCACGATGAGCGCGCCGCCCTGTTGCATGAACTCAAGCAGGCGCTGACTGTTCGCCACGAAATCGGGGCGCGCCTGCGACGCGCGTATGCCGACGACGATGGTGTCGAAGCGCGTCAGATCGCCCGCCGCCAAATCCTGTTCGCTTAACATCGTCACCTTCAACCCCATCCGCTCAAGCGCCTGCGGCACTTCGTCGCCGCTGCCCATGATGTAGCCCACGCGCACGGGCGCGACTTGCAGATCAAAGACACGCACGGTCGCCGACGCGGGCGCATAGAGACGATGGGTCTGTATGTGCGGGTAGCTAATCGTGCGTAGACTGTTGCTGAATGTCAGCACTTGCCCAGACCGCGCGTGTTGGTATTTGGCCTCAGCCAAGGCGTCGAGTTGATATGTGCCCGGCTTGGCCGCAAGCGGTATAGCAAAGTTGATGCGTTGGGAGACGCGTGCGCCTGCGCTATAGAGCGCGAATGACGGGGGCTGTTGCGCAAGCGACCACCCCGGCGGGACGTGCACATCTGCCTTGCCCACCAAGACGGGCGCATCTGGTTGCTCATTAACTCGTGGCACGTTGTTCGTCAACTGCACCGTCAGTGTTTTTGTTCTGTCAGATGCTTGCGTCGGTACGATGAGCAACTGCGGTTGCAACTCCACAGTCAGCGCAGGCACGACGTTCAACTCGCGCCGCACTTCGCCGCGCACGCCGTCGAGCGTGCGATATTCGACGGGCTGTGGGATGCCGAGTTCGAGACCGCCGACTTCAATCGTCGCGCCGGCGAACACCAAGGGCGGCGCGAACGGGAGCGTCTGCGGATCGTCTTTTGTCCACTCATACATGTCGCCTTTGCGCGGGCGCTGCAACCAGTAGGGCTGCGTCGGCGGCGCGTCCGCCGGCACGGTCACGCGGAAGGTGGCGGTCGGCGCATCGGGCGGGCCGGCGCTTAAAGCTTCTTGCTGCTCGACGCGCCAGCCCGCAGGCGCGCGCAGTTGGAAGCCGCGATAGCGCGCGAGTTTTGTGTCGGGCAGAAAGGCACGCACGGTGACGTTGAACGTGTCGCCGGGCGCGACCGTCTCCGTGTCCGCGAGCGCGTCCACGCGCACGCCCGACGCGAGCCGCAGGGCGGCCTTAAACTCGCGCTCCTTCTGCGCCAGCATGAAGACTGCATCCGCGCGCGCGCGTGCGAGCGCCGGGTTCAACTGCTCCTGATGCAGCCGCTCGACGACGCGCATATACAAAGCGTGCGTGCGATTCAAACCGTCAACCAGCGGCTCGACGACGGGCTGCGTATCGAAGGGGCGATAGCGTTCCAATGCGAGCACCGCAGCGCGCTCGATGCCGGTCAGTTCGTCAACGGCGTAACTGTCCGTCCACCCGACGGTCTGCGCGATCCCTTTGATCGAAGTGTCAAGCCCGTCGAAGATGCTCGCCTCCGGGCGGCCCGTGATTTTAAATTCCGGCGCGGTGACCAACAGGCGCACGCGCGACTTCTGCGGGCCGCGCAACTCAAGCGCGCCCTCGCCCTGCGACTTGTGCTGGCTGCGCCCCTCCATCGCCAGTTCGTAGTAGCTGCGACCGAGGAGCGGATCGTACTGCCCCGTGTTGATCTCCACGACGGAGGAGTCGTTCGCTGGTTGAGTGTCCTGTCCAAAGACGCTGACGTAGAGCTTGCGCGCCTGCCACGGGCGCAAGCCGGCGGCGAGTTGTTCGGGAAACTGCGTGGGGTCGGCGGCGGCGCGGTAGGCGATGGGCGTGAGATAACCGGCGTATTGGTGATGGCCGTGCCCGTCTTCGGGCGTACCCGTAAAGCGCGAGATGATGACGAACGGGCGATATTGGCGGATGACGCGCACCATGTCAGCTAATACTTCTTTTTCATTCCAACGCGCAGCCGTCTCCGCGCGCGTCTTCGTAAAACCAAAATCGAACGTGCGCGTGAAGAACTGTTCGCCGCCGTCGAGCCGGCGCGCCTGCAACAACTCTTCGGTGCGGATGACGCCGAGCGCGTCGAACAACTCCGGCCCGATCCGGTTCTGCCCGCCCTCGCCCCTGTTGAGCGACAGATAGGCCGTGCGCGCGCCGTCGCCCCGCGCCAGCCGCGCGATCAAGGCCGAGTCCTCGTCGTCCGGGTGCGCGCCCGTGTGCAGCACGCTCGCCGTCGTCTGCAAACGGCGCAAGGCCATCCCCAAGGCCACTGCGCCCTCGTCCGTGTGCGCGCGCACCTGTGCGTGCGAAGGAGAGTAGGCAGTAGGCAGTAGGCAGTAAGTAGTAAGCAGTAAGCAGCAGACGATCAAAAGGTTGCTGCTTGCGCTTAGCCAGCTTTTATTGCGCGCTCGTTTTTGTTTGCTCATCATGATTGCGCTTGGTGTTAGACCGTCGTCATCGGTTGCAGAAATGAACGTTGCCGGCCGCAGGTTTAGTGATAGAATTCGCGCCCCTCGCCGGGCCGCAGCCACTCACGACTTTTGCCACAGGAGGAATTTAAAATGTCGGACACGGCGCTCGCGCCCAAACCAAAACGCACGCCCTTGAAGGGGCTGCCCGCCACGTCGTTCCAGCACCCGCTTGATCGGCAGGCGTCGGAGCATCTGCGCCGGCTCAAAGGCTTCGACTGGCTGGCCGGCAAATTTGTCGAGTACGGCGTCGAGCGCATCGAGTACGTCAATCACGTCGGCGGCGGCATACGCGTCGGCCCCCGGCAGTTGAAGAAGTATTATGCCATGCTGCTCGAATGCTGCGACATACTCGACGTGCCGGAGCCGGAGTTATATGTCATGTCGGGCGGCTCGAACGCCTTTACTTCGGGGCACAATCATCCATTCATCGTGCTTCAGACCGGCTTGCTGGGGCTGGAGGACGACGAAGTGATGGCGGTCATCGCGCACGAACTCGGCCACATCAAATGCGGGCACGTGCTCCACAAGACGATGGCGCGCGGCATCAAGCCCTTCCTCGAAGTGGCGGGCAAGATGACGCTGGGGATCGGTGAATTGATCGGGTCGGGCATCGAAGCCGGTTTGACCGCATGGAATCGCCGCTCGGAACTGAGCGCCGACCGCGCCGCGCTGCTCGTGATGCAGGACGCGCAGCCCTGCATCACGATGCTGATGAAGTTGGCGGGCGGCACGGGCCGCCATGCCGAAGGGTTAGACGTGGAACAGTTCCTCAATCAAGCCCGCGCCTACCGCGAGGGGATGGATCAGAGCATGTCTGATCGCTTCTACCGCTTCATGGCCAACATGGGCAGCACGCACCCGTTCGCCGTCGAGCGTGCGCGCGCGTTGGATGAATGGGTCGGCAGCCCGGAGTACACTAACATCCTAGCCGGGCGCTATAACGAGACGGGCATAGTCAAGACCCTGCTCTGCCCCAACCCGAACTGCGCGAAGCCCGTCCTCCCGAACGTCATGTTCTGCGGCGAATGCGGCACACCGCTGCGCCCACATTAACTCTGCGCCGTCCGCCGCTCCCGTTTTTGTGATAGCGTATGAGGCGCGAGATCGTAAAGCTGACAGACAATCGAAGGCTAAGACCGGGACGAAGGCGGGGCAGAAGAAGGACGAAAAGAGATGAAGCAATAGAGTTAGCGAGAATGATACTCCAAGCATCCCACCACCTATGAATTGGCTAGATAAGATTTTAGAAAACACCCGCGACCCTAGTTGGTGGTTTACTGCCCTATTTATAGCAATCATTGCCAGTTTATTGGCGGCTTATATCAAGGAACTTTTAGGAAAATTGTTTTCACGTTTATCACCCCGTTTTAAGTTTTGGTGGCAAAAACGTAGATTTAGAAGGGCAGTGACCATCATTGTTACTGCGTGCGATACAAATCGAATACTTTTTTTAATCTCTAGAGTACTTGGCTTTAGTTCAGTGGTTATATTCTATTTTCTGTCCTTCTTATGTTTAGCTATACTTCGTGATATTCGTCAAGATTATTCAACTACCCTCAAAATCCTCATGTTTTCGGCGGTAATTTTCGTATCTGTATTTACCTATCTGACGTGTAAAGAAACATTTAAACTTTTCTGGGTTTACAGGGTGAATCTATACCTCAATCAGAACACTAGTAGGATTGCCAGAATGAAGTTAAGTGAAAGGAGAGCCAATCGTAAACAGCGCCAATGAAGGCATAATTTAGTTACCAACGTAAGTCATTTAAACTACCTTGATAATCATAACCCTAATGCGCCCGTATCACATATTAGATCCTTTCTCTATTAATAACTCCTTGCCGCTCACCTAGCACCCCCACGCTAACAGTCGTGAGCATCACGTAAGCAGACCGGCATAATTCGTGACGGCGATTAGTTTGCCTGATTGGTGTTGAGCTTGAAAGATAGAGGCTTTTTGCTATTATCCACTCATGGACTACCGGGACATCATCACTATCGAGCCGGGCAAGCGGAGCGGGAAGCCTTGTATTCGCGGCACACGCATGACCGTGACGGATGTTTTAGAGTATCTGGCCGGAGGCATGACCGAAGAAGAAATTTTGGCCGAGTTCCCCGACCTGACGGCAAAAGACATTCGGGCGTGTTTAGCGTTTGCCGCAGACCGTGAACGTAAGTTGGCTACGTTACCGCAATATGAAACTGCTGTTTGATCAAAATCTCTCGCCGCGTCCATAAAACCGAACAACTTATGAAGAAGATTGAATCAGCAACAAGCGATGAGCTTAGGTCTGAGTATGACCTGAAGGCCATGAAGGTACGGAAGCTGGGGCCGGGGCGCAAGCGGTTCGGCGACATCATTAGGCTAGAGCCGGATGTAATGGAAGCATTCCCCGACGCGGATGCGGTGAATGAAGCGCTGCGCTTTCTCATTAGGGTAACGAAAGAGAATCAGTCCAGCCTCCAACCAGCAAAGGGCGATGCCGGGCGTTAGGCGTCGCTCACTATGAGGAACAGTATGAATCATCCACTTGAGAACAAGCGAGCGTTGGTAACCGGCGGCAGTCGCGGCATCGGGGCGGCCATCGTCAAGCGGCTCGCGCGTGAAGGTGCGCACGTCGCGCTGACTTATGTCAGCAAGCCCGACCATGCCAACGAAACCGCACAGGCGGCCGAGGCGCTGGGCGTGCGGGCGCTCGCCATCCAAGCCGACAGCGCGGATGCGCAAGCGGTAGCGGCGGCCGTGGAGCGCACGGTCGCGGAGTTGGGCGGCATTGACATTCTGGTGAACAACGCTGGCATCGGCGTGTTCGCGCCCATCGAAGACTATCGCCTTGAAGATTTTGATCGGACGTTGGCGATAAACCTGCGCGCCGTGTTCGTCGCCACGCAGGCCGCCGTCCGGCACATGCAGCCGGGCGGGCGCGTCATCACGATTGGCAGTTGCAACGCCGAGCGCATGCCGTTTCAGGGCGGCGCGGTTTACGCCATGAGCAAGGCTGCACTGGTGGGGCTGGTCAAAGGTCTGGCGCGCGACCTAGGCCCGCGCGGCATCACCGTCAACAATGTGCAGCCCGGCCCGATTGACACCGACCTGAACCCTGCGAGCGGCGACTTTGCCGATATGCTCCGCAGCCTGATGGCCCTTCCGCGCTACGGCAGCGGCGACGAAGTTGCGGCGCTGGTCGCTTACTTGGCCGGCCCCGAAGCGGGCTTCGTTACCGGCGCAAGCCTGACGATTGACGGGGGCTTCACCGCATAACGGGCGGCGCAAACATCGCCTAACAATCCAGTGCTATAATGCAAAAACCAAAGGGCAGCACAAGTTTTGGAGCTAAGTATGGCGCGCAGATTAAAAGATTTGAAGGAACTCAAGATTGAACGGCCGCCCCGTTTAAAGTTATCGGCGAAAGAATCCTTGAAGCGGACGCAGGAGTTCGAGAAGCGTAAGGAGCAATTCATTGCCACTGTCAGAAAAGGCAAGAATTGAGGTTTACCTGTCTGACCTGCCGCGCGCTGCTTATCAGGATTTGTTGAGCGCGCTGACCGAGGAGTTTACCTACACGTTCGGCGGTTGCACGATCATTCGCGGGCTTAATGGCAGTTATCTTTCACAGGCCGGCTTGCCCATCCAAGATCGCATCAATCTGATCTACACGGACACGCCATATACCTTTGCAGAGAATTTTGAGATTGTCTCGACGTATGCAGATAAACTCAAGGCGGCCGCATTTACAGCCTTGGCAGAAGAGGCAATTCTAGTTGCCGTGAGTCAGGTCTATCATGCGGAGTAGTTGTAAATCTCACGCCGCGCCCAACAACTAATTTCAGTCAATCCACCTCAACCAAATTATCTTTCGGCCGGCGTGTGCATAGTTGCGCCGAAGGGCCATTCGCGGCGCGTGCGGGCGCGGATGAAGTAGATGATGAGACCAGCGACGATGAGGACGGCAGCGTAGCGTATCTCTTTGAGCGCGTTCGGGCGTTTGACGAGCACGAAGATGAAGCCGCCGAGCGCGACGAGCGCAGGCAACGGATAAAGCCACATGCGGAAGGGGCGCGCCAGATCAGGCCGCCGAAAGCGCAGGACGATGACGCCGACGATCTGTGCGAGGAACTGGACGAGGATGCGTATGACGACGAGCGCCGCGATCACGTCTGCGAGCCGGAAGAAGCAGAACAGGCACGCGATGCCGCCCATCACAAGCAGCGAGACGTAAGGGAAACGATGGCGCGGATGCACGCGCGCGAAGACGCGGAAGTAGTTGCCGTCGCGCGCGGCGGCGAAGGGCACGCGCGAGTAGCCCAACAGGAGCGAGAAGACGGACGCGAACGCCGTCCACATGATGAGCACGGTGGCGACGAGACCCGCTTTGTGTCCGTAGAGTCGTTCGATGAACGAGGAGATGACGTAACGCTGCGCGGGCGTGTTGGCCGTGCCTGCGAACTCGCGCCAAGGGATGACGCCGAGGATCGAGATGTTCATCACGATGTAGATGATCGCGACAAACAAAATCGAGAGCAGCACCGCGCGCGGGATCGTGCGTCCCGGCTCTTTCACCTCGCCGCCAAAGAAGCAGACGTTGTAGTAGCCCCAGTAGTCATAGACCGAGACGAGCAGCGCCGCGCCAAGCCCGGTGAAAAATTCCGGGCGCAAGGTGAACGCGCCGGGCGGGAAGTCGAACGCGAGTTTGGGATCGAAGTGCGTGATGCCGGCGAAGATGATCCACAGGATCGTCAGCATCACGCCGACCCAGAGGAACTTTGAGAACCGCTCGATCAGCGTGATGCGGCGATAGAGCAGGAAGACCGCGAGCGCGACCGCCGCAATCGCGACGAGCGCGACCGGGATCGCATTGATCTCCACAGTGCCCAAGTACCGCACTGTCACCTTCGTCTGTTGACCGAGCGCGGGGAAGATATAGGTCGCGTATTGCGCCAGCCCGATGCCGCCCGAGGCGATGGAGAGCGGCGCGCTAAACGTCAGTTGCCAGATGAAGAGGAACGACATCAGGCGACCGAGTTTGTTGGGGCCGTAAATCTCCGCGAGGTAACGATAAGAGCCGCCGGAGCCGGGCAAGGCCGCGCCGAGTTCCGCCCAGACCAGCCCATCGCAGACGACCAAGAGCGCGCCTAGTATCCAGCCGAGCATCGCCTGCGGCCCGCCCATCGCCGCGATGATGAGCGGGATCGTGATGAACGGCCCGACGCCGATCATGTCGATCATGTTCAGCGTCGTCGCGCCCGCGAGACCGACGCCGCGAATCAGTTGGCCGTCAGCGTCGCGTCCGTCAACGGTCGGCGGCAGTTCTACTTGCGTGGTCATGTTGCCGGATTCTTTACGCGAATTTTTGCCCGTTGTCGAGTCCTATCTGATCCTTCCGGCATGCAAATGTAGGGCAAACTAAAACTTACCGCCGCAGACGCAGAGAGCGCAGAGGGGGCGCAGAGAAAACCGTTCAACTCTCTGCGCTATCTTTGCGTCCTCGGCGTCTGCGGCAGTGAATCCTTCTCTGCCTGCTTCAACATGAGACTGCGTACACGCCACAGCGCGAGGACGACGAGCGCGGTCACGCCGCCCGCTATATCAATCATGCTGTCCCAGATCGAGCCGGTGCGCGAGGGCACGAAGGTCTGATGATACTCGTCGAGCAGCGCGTAGACGGCGACGAGCACAAGCGCGCTCGTGAGCCAACGGCGGCGTAGCCATCTATGCGTGGAAGGAATGAAGGCGCGCGCGGCTAAGAGCGCGAGCACGGCGTACTCGCTGAAGTGCGCGAGCTTGCGCGTGAGAAAGTGCGCGCGCAGCAGTTGGGCTTCGGTGATGTTGGGGAAGAGCCAACGCAATAGGGGGCCGATGATGCGCGAAGTGTTTGGTGCAGACAGCGCGCCGGTCGAAGCGAAGAAGATGAAGGCGAGCCAGACGACGAGCGGCCCGTAGCGCCACAAACGTTTGCGCCATGACGATTGCACATTGCCGCCCGTCATGCGGCTCGCTTCTCTATTCGCAACCATTTTTCATAAAACGGAAAGGGAAGCTACGCACGCGCCGCTTCCCTTTCCAGCTACTCAAACTTGTCTGGTCTGATCCGTTAACTTGCAGCCGCTGCGCCGGAGACGACTTCGATGATCTCCTTCGTGATCGCCGCCTGCCGGATACGGTTCATGTTGAGCGTCAAGGAGCCGATCAGATCGCCCGCGTTCTTCGACGCAGAGTCCATCGCCGTCATGCGTGCGCCCTGCTCCGACGCTATTGATTCCAGGAGCGCGCGAAAGATTTGCGTCTCGATCAGGCGCGGCAGCAGTTGCCCGAAGATGTCGGCCGCGGGCTGCTCATAGACGTACTCGACAAACGTCTCGCCCTGCGCACCCGTCGTTTGTTCGGCCGGCTCTGCTTCGGTGCGCGCGACGGGCAGGAGTTGTTCAACGACGACGCGTTGCGACAGCACCGAGCGGAATTCGTTGTAGATGAGAAAGACTTTATCAATCGTCTCATCCTCGGTGAAGCGGCGCATGACATCGCCGGCCACTTCAACCGCTTCCGCATAGGTGATGCGTCCCTTGCCGGTCAGGCCGATGTACTCCTGCACGATCTCGATGTTCCGGCGGCGGAAGAAGTCGCGTCCTTTGCGCCCGATCGCGATCAGCGAAACCGCTTGCTCAGCGTGCTCCTTGATGAAGGCTTGGCCGGCTTTCGTCAAGTTCGCATTGAACGCGCCCGCCAGTCCCTTGTCCGCTGTGATCAGCACGAGCAGGTAACGCTCGTCGCCGCGTTGGTCAAGTAGCGGATGGTGATAGTTCTCGTCGGTGTGCGCGGCCAAGTCGGTCAAGACTTCCGTCATCTTACGCGCGAACGGGCGCGCGTTGACGACGCGCACTTGCGCCCGCCGCAGGTTCACGGCGGAGAGCATCTTCATCGCCTTTGTGATCTGCTGCGTGTTCTTGACCGACTTAATGCGCCGGCGGAGATCGAGGAGATTTGCCATAAGAGTCAGATACTAGATGTCAGATGCTGGATGCTAGTGTCTGTCTTCTGACTGACATCTGACATCCAGCATCTAACATCTGTTTTTACGCTCCCGCTGCGGCCGTTGCGACCGGCGCAGTCGTGCCGCGCTTGGCGGGCGGCGCGCTGTCCCAAGTCTGTTTGAAGTCGGTGATGGCGGTCTTGAGATCGGCTTTGATCTCGTCGGTCAGCGCCTTCTTCTCGCGCAGGGCGGTGAGCAAACCGGGGTGCGAGTTCTGTATGAAGTTGGTCACTTCCGTCTCGAAGCGGCGCAACTGATCGACCGGCACGTCGTCCAGATAACCGCTCGTCGCCGCCCAGATGATGAGCACCTGTTGCTCGACCGGCATCGGCTTGTATTGCGGCTGCTTCAGAATCTCCGTCAAACGCTGCCCGCGCGCAAGCTGCGCCTGCGTCGCTTTATCAAGGTCAGACCCGAACTGCGCGAACGCTGCCAGTTCGCGATACTGTGCGAGGTCTAACCGCAATGTGCCTGCGACCGACTTCATCGCCTTGATCTGCGCCGAGCCGCCGACGCGCGAGACCGAGTTGCCGACGTTGATCGCGGGGCGTATGCCCGCATTGAAGAGATCGGCTTCGAGGAAGATTTGCCCGTCGGTGATCGAGATGACGTTCGTCGGAATATACGCCGAGATGTCGCCCGCCTGCGTCTCGATGATCGGCAGACTCGTGAGCGAGCCGCCGCCCTTCGCGTCCGAGAGTTTTGCCGCACGCTCAAGCAGACGCGAGTGCAGATAGAATACGTCGCCCGGATAAGCCTCGCGACCGGGCGGGCGGCGCAGCAGCAGCGAGATTTCGCGATACGCGGCCGCCTGCTTCGAGAGATCGTCGTAGATGGTTAAGACGTGCCGGCCCGAATCGCGGAAGTACTCGCCGATGGCTGCGCCAGCGTAAGGCGCAAGATACTGCATCGCCGCCGGGTCGGAAGCTGAAGCGACGACGACGATAGAGAAGCTCATCGCGTCGAACTCCTGCAAAGTCTTGATGACCTGCGCGACCGTCGAAGCCTTCTGCCCGATGGCGACGTAGATGCAGATCACGTCCTTACCGCGTTGGTTGATGATCGTGTCGAGCGCCACCGCGGTTTTCCCCGTCTGCCGGTCGCCGATGATCAACTCGCGCTGCCCGCGCCCGATAGGCACCATCGAGTCAATCGCTTTGAGGCCCGTCTGCAAAGGCTCTTTCACAGGTTGGCGATCAACGACGCCCGGCGCGATGCGCTCGATCGGATTGAACTCGTTCGTGATGATGGGCCCGCGGTCGTCAATGGGCTGTCCCAGCGCGTTCACGACGCGCCCGACGAGCGCTTCGCCTACCGGCACTTCCATGATGCGCCCCGTGCGCTTGACCGTGTTGCCTTCTTTGACCTTTTGGAAGTCGCCGAACAGCACCGCGCCGACCTTGTCCTCTTCCAAGTTCAAGGCGAGGCCGCGCACCTCGTGCGGCAACTCCAACAACTCGCCGGCCATGACCTTGTCCAGCCCGTGAATCTCGGCGATGCCGTCGCCGACCTTGATCACCGTGCCGACTTCGGTCACGGTCACGCCGCCGGCATCGAAGTTCACGATCTGCTGGCGAATGATATCGCTAATCTCGTTGGCTTTAATCGGTTCCATATAATTAAGTGCTGAGTCCTGAGTCCTGAGTCCTGAGTGCTGGGCCAGAAGTTTTTCACTCAGCACTCAGCACTCAGCACTTTTCATTGTCCGGCCATCTGCTGTCTGATCTGTCGCAAGCGTGTGCGCACCGAGCCGTCGTAAAGCGTCGAGCCGATGCGCGTGACGATGCCGCCGATCAGTTCTTCGTCCACCGCGAACTGCAAATAGACTTTGCGCCCGGTCATCTCGGTGAGCCGCGTGCGCAAAGCTTCCTGCTCCTGCGTTGGGATAGGTCGCGCCGTCGTGACATGCGCCAAGACGAGACCGGCGCGTTCATCTAGGACGCGGGCGAAACTGTGATTGATCTCGGTCAGATCGGCCAAGCGGTGATTGCGCAGGAGCACTTGCAGGAAGTTGGCCGTCGTGGGCCGCACGCGCGTGCGCGCGATCAGGGCCGTGAGCACTTTGCTCTTCTGCTCGTAAGGGACGACGGGGTTGCGGAAGACTTCGAGCAGTTGCGGATTGGCCAACATCATCCCGGCCCAGTCGCCCAACTCCTGTTGCACTTCGCGCGCCTCGTGCTGCGCCAACACCACGTCTGCCAGCGCCGTCGCGTAACGGCGCGCCACCGCTTGCACGCTCAACGCTTGCTCCCTCCCAGCTCTGTGATGTAGTCGCGCATCAAACGCTCGTCGTCGTCGCGGCGCAGGTCGCGCCGGATCAACTGCTCGGCCAGTTCCACACTCTGCTCGGCAGCGTAGCGGCGCAACTCAATCCGTGCAGCTTTGCCCGCGCTCTCAATCTCGCGTTGCGCCTGTTCGCGCAAGCGGCGCACATCCTCTTCGGTCGAGCGCGCGATGCGTTCGCGCTCTTGCGCAGCCTCTTGTTCGGCCTGCGCACGCACCGTCGCTACTTCATCATGCAGACGTGCGAGGCGCGCGTTCACCTCTTCCAGTTTCGCCATGGCCGCGTTGCGCTCTTCCTGTGCGCGCATCAACTCTTTGCGGATCGCTTCGCGCCGCGCGCGCATCGACGCACCGACGGGCCGGCGCAGGATGAAAAAGAAGGCGAGGATGAACAGCAACAGGTTGAAGAACTTCCACGCCTCGAACCCCGGATAGTTGTACCAAGGGTGCGCCGTGGCAGATTCCTGCGCGAAGAGGAGAATGGTTGTGCTCAATGTGGCGAACATAAAATACGGTTCAGTCGCCCGCGCCTCACGCGCCGACCGGGCGATGGAGAATCTGCGTGCTAATCTCTGCGGCCATACGCGCGGCGTCGCGGCCGAGTGTGGCGCGCGCCTCGTCGGTCTGCGTGCGGATCGCGTCGCGCTCGGCGGCGATCAACTGTTCGGCTTCGGCGCGCACCTCAGCCACTTGCGCCTGCCGCACGCTCAAGGCTTCGGCGCGCTCTTGCTCCAACAGCCGGTAGCCTTCCGTGCGCGCCGAGCGCAAGCCTTCCTCGTAGAGGCTCAGATTCTCCTCCACCTTTTTCAAGATGTCGTGGGCTGCGCCATGCCCTGAGCGCGCCCGCGCCTCGCGCTCGGCGAGGATGCGGTTGATGGGCCGGAACAGCGTCGCATTCAGCACATAGACCATCAGGATGATGACGGCAATGTGGAAGAAGACCGTCCCATCGGGCACGAGTTGGATAGAGCCTTCCGCTAGGGCCAGACAGATCATAACGCTTCAGCTTCTCGGACGAATCGGGGTTGCTTACTACAGGTGACTTAAAGCTGTATGCCTTAAAGAAAAATAATCTAGCACGCGATTTCACAAGCGGTCAAGGAAGGTGCACCGAGAGAAAAACTCACCACAAAGGCACGAAACACAAAGAAGGCACGAAGTTTCACCTTTGTATCTTCGTGCCTTTGTGGTTATTTCTTGCCGAGCGCGACGGCGCGTTGGAAGGCGGCATAGACGGCTTTTGAGAGGACGGTGCGGAGGCTCCCCTTCTCCATCTGATAGATTGCTTCGGCGCTCGTGCCGCCGGGTGAAGTGACCATGTTGCGCAGTTCCGCCGGGTGCTTGTGCGATTCTTTGGCGAAGAGTGTCGAGCCGAGCATGGTCTCGATGACAAGTTCGCGGGCAACTTCGCGCGAGAAGCCCATGTGGACGCCTGCGTCCACGAGCGCTTCCATGACGAGGAAGATGTAGGTGGGGCCGGTCGCGCTCAAGGCGGTCGCCATGTCGATCTGGCGCTCTTCGGCGACGCGCATCTCGCGCCCCAGTGCGCCGAGCATTGCGCGTACCTGCTGGCCCTGCGTGTCGTCCACTTGCGCGGTCGTCGTCCAGACCGTCATGCCTGCGCCGATCTGCGCGGGCGTGTTCGGCATCGCGCGCACGACCGCCGGATGGAGCAACTCGCCCGCGATGGTCTCCAGCCGCGCGCCCGCGATGATCGAGACGACGAGTTGCTCCGCCCGCAAAGTCTCTTTCAACTCCTGCAAGACGCCGTGCAACTTCTGCGGCTTGACCGCGAGCACGACTATCCGGCCGCGCGCCGCCTCCGGGTTGCTCTCAACGACGTTGATGCCGTACTTCGCCGCCAACTCCTCGCGCCGCGCCGCGCGTGGATGACTGCCAGACACTTGCGCAGGCGTCACCAACTGCTGTTTGAGTAGCCCCGCGATCATTGCCTCGGCCATCACGCCTACGCCGATGAAAGACAACTCGACGCCCGCGAGCGGGTTCGCGTTCATGGTCGATTGGTCTGTGGCCGGTGGCGTCGTCATGCGCTGTTGAGCATAGCGTAGCCGGCAATGGATGCGCTACTCTATCGTGCGTGATGACGATTGATGAACAGTTGGACTTCTTGCGCAAGGGCGTGGTGGAGATCATCCGCGAGGATGACTTGCGCGCGAAGTTGGAGCAGAGCGCGCGGACGGGGAAACCTCTGCGCGTGAAGTTGGGCGCTGACCCGACTGCGCCGGACATACACCTTGGCCACGCGGTCGTGCTGCGCAAGCTGAGCGACTTTCAGAAACTCGGCCATACAGTCATCTTTTTGATCGGCGACTTCACAGGGTTAATTGGCGACCCGTCGGGTAAGTCCGCGACGCGTCCGCAACTGACACGCGCTGAGATCAACGCGAACGCCGAGACGTACAAGCAGCAGATTTTCAAACTGCTCGACCCGGCCAAGACCGAAATCCGGTTCAACTCAGAATGGACGGACAAGCTCGGCGCGGAAGGTTTCATCCGCTTGGCGGCGCACGTCACGGTCAAACAGATATTGGAGCGCGACGATTTTCAGAAGCGGCTCGGGGAAGAAAAACCCATCGCGCTGCATGAATTGATGTACCCGCTCGTGCAGGCTTACGACTCGGTGGCGCTCGAAGCTGATGTCGAACTCGGCGGCACAGATCAAAAGTTCAATCTGCTCATGGCGCGCAACCTGCAACGCGAGTACGAACAGGCGGCGCAGGTCTGCGTCATTATGCCCTTGCTCGAAGGCACGGACGGCGTGCAGAAGATGTCTAAGTCGCTCGGCAACTACATCGGCATCAACGAGCCACCCTTCGAGATGTTCGGCAAGGTCATGTCCATCTCGGACGAGTTGATGTGGCGCTACTACGAACTCTGCACCGATCTGCGTGTGGAAGAGATCAAAGAGTTGCGCGGGCAAGCCGAAGGTGGCACGCGCAACCCGCGCGATCTGAAAGTTGAGCTGGCGAAACGCATCATCGCCGACTTTCATTCCGCAGGCGAAGCGCAAGCGGCCGAAGCCGAGTTCAACCGCGTCTTCAGACAAAAGGAGACGCCGGAAGAGATCGAAGAGCACAACATGGCGGCGGACATGTACAAGCTGCCGCGCTTTCTGGTCGAAACAGGGCTGGCGTCTTCGATGGCCGAGGCCCGCCGGTTGATCGAACAGGGCGGCGTGCGCGTCGAAGGCTTACGGCGCACGCGCCCCGATGATGAAGTTGAGTTGCAAACGGGGCAGGAACTGCTGGTGCAGGTCGGCAAGCGGCGCTTCCTGCGCGTGCGCGGCGTGTGAGCGGCGCTCGTTACTACTGCCGTTCGGGATTGTGCAAGTGCTTCGTCGTGTCTTCGGTGACGCTGAAGTTGGCGGGCACGAATTCGGTTGTGTCGGCGGATGACAGGAGCGGCGGCGCGGCCGTTTGATCGAGCGCATCGGTATCCCTACGGCTGGCGCGTAGTTCGCGCTCGCGGGCGGCGACCAGTTTTTTGCTCACCACGATCCCGTTAATCAAGAGGCCAATACCGATCATAAAAGGGATTATGCCGGCAACCCAGATGCGACTGAGAATCTCGGCCGTGTCGTGCGGCACTTTGCCGCCTACGACGATGCCTTCCATGAAGATAGCGAGAAAGATCATCAACGCAATACCGCTTGCGCTGACGATCACGCCGGCTTTGATTTCGTTGTAACGCTTCACCTCCGGCGTGATGCCCATCATCCGTTCCAACTCCTGATGCCGCTTGATCTGCTCGGCTTCGGACATGAACATCTCGGCGACCCACGTCTTGCTCCAGTCGATCTTGCCACCGCTCTCGCGCGTCGCGACGGCCTGTCGCACGGCGTGTAGGTTCGCGCCGCACACTTTGCAGAACCGCAAATCATCGCTTTGGTTAGTGCCACATTGCGGACAGAACATAGTGGGGACTCCTCTTTCGTCGTTTCCTCGTGATACGGTTATTATAGTGTGCAGGTTCGTACTTTAGACAGTAGAGACCGCATTGACTGCTATGGAATTCACGCCGGAACAACCCGAAGAAGACTCGACCGCCGTGACCGAACTGCTCGATCAATTCAACGAAGCGCGGCGCGCGTTCATCAACGGACTGCCGCTGCCTGCGCCGGCGGAGATAGCCATCGAGATCGAGCGGCTGGGCTACAAGGGACAGGACGAGCAGCGACAGGCGCTCGCGCTCATGGCCTACCGGCACGTGCGGCGACTTAAACGCATCCACGTCGAAGGCGTCCGTGCGCGCGAGTTGCCGCCGAAGCAGAACATGTTGCTCATCGGCCCGACGGGCTGCGGCAAGACGTTCCTTGTCGAGTTGCTGTTCCGCCACTTCTTCAAACTGCCGACGGTCGTCGTGGACATCACCAGCTTCACCGAAGCCGGTTACGTCGGCGACGACGTGCGCACGATCTTGACGCGCCTCATCGCCGTCGCGGACGACGACACCTTTATCGCCGAATGCGGCATCGTCTGTCTCGACGAGTTCGATAAGCTCGCTTCATCTGGGAGCAGCGCGCGCTTCGCCGGGCAGGGCACGACGAAGGACGTGTCGGGCTACGGCGTGCAGCGCGAGTTGTTGGCGATGCTTGAAAGCAGCGTGGTCTCCGTGCCGATGGACTATGGCTTCTCCGCCTTCGGGCAGCGCGCCGAAGTCTCTACGCGCGACATTCCGTTCATCGCCTGCGGTGCGTTCTCCGGACTGGATGAACTACTGCGCGAGCGGCGCGCTGGCGTCGGCTTTCGCGGCGCGGTTGGCGCGGAAGCCGACGCGCTCACGCTCGACGAGGTCGCGGTCTTTCAGAAGTTCGGCTTCCTGCCGGAATTGATCGGTCGCTTCGCGCGCATCGTCATCTTCCCCGCACTGCCGCGCGAGACCTTGCGCCTGATCCTCTGCGAGAACGTGCTCCCGCAGTTTAAACAAGAGTTTCATGGTGAAGGTTTGCAACTCACCGTCACCGACGCCGCGCTCGAACACTTGATCACACGCAGCGAACGACGCGGCACGGGCGCGCGCGGGCTTCATACTGAACTGATCGCGGCCGTCGAACGCGCCGCCTTCGAGACCTTCGCGCGCACGGCGAACGCCGAAGTGATCATTGACGTACAAGGCGGGCGGCTGGCCAGCGAAGTGCGTAAAGTCTGTTAATTTTTTGCGCAGCCGTGCGCCGCCGCACAAACTGGCCCTTACAAGCAGTCTCACGGCAAATCAGCGGAGGGCTGATGATAAAACGCGAGCTGAAAGAGATTAGTCGGCGAGAATTTTTGGGCGCGGCCGTCGCGGGCACGCTGGTCGGGGGCGCAACTAAACCGCTCGGTGTCGCGCGCGGCCGCAGCCGCCCGAATGTGCTGTTCATCTTGGCCGACGATCTCGGTTGGGGTGATCTCAGTTGCTACGGCCGCCCCGACTATCGCACGCCCAACTTGGACGCGCTCGCCGCGCAGGGCACGCGTTTCACGCAAGCCTATTCCGCTTCGCCCGTCTGCACGCCGACGCGTTGCGCCTTCATCACGGGCCAGTATCCCGCGCGCCACGCCGTCGGCCTTATCGAACCGCTGCCGTGGCGTAAGCAGGAAGGCGGGCACACGGGTCTTGATCCTGCGTTCCCGACTGTCGCCTCGCTCTTAACAGCTAACGACTACGAGACGGCGCTGATCGGCAAGTGGCACTTGGGTTATCTGCCGAAGTACGGGCCGCTGAAGAGCGGCTTTGCAGAGTTCTACGGCATCATGAGCGGCGGCGCTGACTACTTCACGCATCGCGACGCGAACAATGAGCCGGATTTTTTCGAGAACGAGGCGGAAGTGCCGCCGGAGCGCGTCGGCTATCTGACCGACCTGCTCACCGAGCGCGCCATCGCTTATGTCAGACGCCGCCGCACGCGCCCGTTCTATCTCAGCCTCCATTACAATGCGCCGCACTGGCCTTGGGAAGGCCCGCGCGACGAACGTTTGAGCCAGCCGCCGAAGCTCGGTTTCACGGAGTTCCGCAACGGCGGCTCGCTCAAAATCTACGCCGCGATGGTTGCGCGCATGGACGAAGGGATCGGGCGCGTGCTAAAGGCGCTTGCGGCTGCCGGTCTGGCGCAAGACACGCTCGTCATTTTCACAAGCGACAACGGCGGCGAGCGTTTCTCTTACAACTGGCCCTTCACGGGCGAGAAGGACGAGTTGCGCGAAGGCGGCATACGCGTGCCCGCCGTCGTGCGCTGGCCCTCGATGGTTGCCGCCGGGCACATCACGCAGCAGGTCGCGATCACGATGGACTGGACGGCGACGATCCTTTCAGCGACAGGCACGCTGGCAGACGCGCAACACAAACTCGACGGTGTGGACATGCTGCCTATTATGCGGCCCGGCGGCGCGCCGCCCTTCGCGCGCACATTGTTCTGGCGTCACCAAAAGCAGAGCGCAGTGCGCCACGGCGACTTAAAATACTGGCACGACGGACAGGCAGAGTATCTCTTCAATCTCGCAGCGGACGAGCGTGAGAACGGCGACTTGAAACAAGCGCGCCCGCGCGAGTTCGCGCAACTGAAAGCCGAGTTCGCCGCTTGGGACAAAGAGGTGTTGCCGCGCCAGCTCCACCAGCGCGAAGATTAGTTAAGCGATGTCTGCCGCCAGCCCAACTGACGAAACGCTGATCATCGAGACGCCGGAGCGCGTGCCGTTGCACTTCGCGTTGGCGTCGCTTGGTAATCGCTTCCTCGCGTGTGCGGTCGATCATGGGTTGCAGGTGCTGCTCATTCTGTTGCTCGCGCTCGTTTTGCAATGGGCGGGGCTGCTCGGTCGTTTCAGCGACCGGCTGGCGGACGCGCCGAAGTGGGTGACGGCCCTATTGATCATCGCCGTCTTTCTGATCTGGTCGGGTTATTTCGCGCTGTTCGAGTGGCTGTGGAACGGACAGACGCCGGGCAAGCTGTGGCTGCGGTTGCGCGTCATTCGCGAGGACGGGCGACCCGTGACGTTTTGGGAAGCAGGCGCGCGGAATCTCTTGCGCCTGTTCGATATGATGCCGTTTCCGTTCTATTCAATCGGGCTGGTGTCGGTCTTTGCGAGCGAGCGCGATCAGCGCGTGGGCGATTTCGTCGCGGGCACGGTCGTCGTGCGCGAGCGCGAGACGGAAGCGCCGACCTTCGCCGAACTCTTCAACGCGCCGATGAGCGACGCGGCGCTCCGCCGCTCGTTCAAACCCGTCCCGTTCGATGGGGACGTGCAGCAGTTGAGCGAGCGTGAGATCGAAGTGGTCGAAGCGTTCCTGCGCCGGCGTTGGGACTTAAGCGACGGCCCGCGCCAATGGATGGCTTGGCGCATCGCCACGCCCATCCTCTATAAGCTGCGCCCCTCGTTCGACCTCGCGCAGTTCACCTATGAAGGCTTCCTCGAAGAACTACTCCACCGCTACCGCGCGGCGCACAAGTTCCGCGCGTGATTTGTTGCCAACTGAAGATGAAAACGGCGTGGGCCGAGGGGCCCGCGCCGTCCGTATTAGTCGTCGGTTAATGCTCGTCGTTTACTTGTGCCATTCGATGGGGAAGAGCGCGCCGGCCTTCTCCGGCTCAAGTTTCACGCCGGCGAGCGAGGCGGCGTAAGCGAGCACGGGGTCGCGCCCGGCGGCCAGGTCTGCGCCCGTCGGCAGCAGCAACTTGTCGGGCGTGACGCCGACCTTCTCCAGACTCTTGCCGTCCGACAGGATCACGTCGGCGTCCGTCACACTCGCGCCGTAGAAGACGACGACATCAGTGCCGATCTTGTGGTCGTAGGATTTGGCGCGCATGACCGCGCCGGCCGTGCGGTCGCCGATGACCGTGCCGAGTTGCTGCAACTGCACGACGCGCGCGAAAATTTCCGCTGACGAACCGGATTCGCTGTCCACGAGCACGATCAACTGCCCGCCGAACATCTTCTCCGAGCCGTGCGCTTTGGCCAGCATCGGCTTGTTCTCCTTGCGCCGTTTCAGGTCGCCGATCTTCGTGTCCTCTTTAAAGAGCGCGCCGAGCATGGCGAGCAGCGTCTCCTCGTAGCCGCCTTGGTTGCCGCGCAGGTCAAGGATGAGCGCCTTGTGTTTGCCGGCCTTCGCCATCATGTCGTAGGCCTTTTCGCGCGGCAGGTCGAACTGCGGCATCTTCCAGATCATCAGGTCGTTGCCCACCTCGTAATACCTGTGCCGGTGCAGGCGATCCTCGTTATCTGATTCGCGGATGAGCGCCCAGAGGTCTGTGCTATTGGTCAAGTCCATGACCAACTTGCCCTGATTGACTTTGGCCGCCACGTCCAACTCGCGCTCCGGCCCGCCCGGCGACTGCACGATGAGGTGCGCGCCGCCGCGCGGCCTGAGCGCGTAGTAGAGATATTTGAAGGTGGAGATGTTGTCGCGGATCAGGCCGAGGTTGTCCACCCCGAGTACGTGGTCGCCGGGTTTGAGACCCTTGGCTTCTGCGTCGCTGCCGGGCTTGACGGCCACGATGTAGCTGTCGTCGCCGATCATCTGCACCTGCCAACCATAGTCCGTGCGGCTGGCGCGTTCGGGCGGCAGGAAGAAGAGGTGCGAGTCTTTAAAGTCCAGCAGCGTTTGCGCGATGATGCCGAACATCTGCCCGCGCGATGTGGCCTGCTTCAACTTCTCATCGGCCGCCTTAAAGC
The DNA here is from genome assembly GCA_045807745.1 of Pyrinomonadaceae bacterium. Taxonomy (GTDB): domain Bacteria; phylum Acidobacteriota; class Blastocatellia; order Pyrinomonadales; family Pyrinomonadaceae; genus QHXQ01. The sequence continues at coordinate 104,132 of JBJMGT010000007.1, read as the reverse complement.
GCGCGTCCAGATCGATGCCGTGAAAGGTCGGGTCGTAGTAGTTATTTTTGATATCGTCCTTGAGCACTTGGAGCATGTCTTGACACCGCCCGCGATCAAGGCTGAGCGATTGTGCTTGCGCCGGCGCGTGTGCGCCCGCCCAGAGCGTGAGCGCGAGCACGGCGGCCCACAGCCGCAGCGGGTTCAGAGTTAGCGAGGGAAAGCTTAGCTTGTTACGCATTGAGGGAAACTCCTGAAGAATTAATTGTGACCTTGGAATTTAGAGCACGCCGGTGAGTAAAACCTCGCGAGGCACGCATAAAGCGGACGCGCAAACATAGCATAAGACGCGCGCGCGTGAAAAGCGCGCACCGTTGCTTACGGCGCGGCGCGGCGCATTGGCCATGACCATTACTTCAAGGTTTAGGATTGGCCATGTAGTCTTCGAGCAGCTTTTGCGCTTTGCTGCCCGGACTAATCAGCGCCACATCCTGAGCCCAGTCGTAGCCGGTGAAGATGCCAACCAACTCGCCTTTGTGGTTATAGACGGGGCTACCAGAATAGCCATCGTGCCCTTCAATTTTCGCCGACAAATACTCTTGCCCGCGCAACGTATAGGAACCGTAAAAGATGCCGTGGCTCACCATCCTATCGCCGTGCGGGCGCGCGATGAGCACGAGCTTCTCATCTTTGCCGGGGGCCGTTTGAAACGCGGGCGCTTTAATCTGTTTTTGTGATCGGCATACTTCCAGCAGCGCCAAATCTGCCTCTTTATCAATCTTGATGACTGTCGCCCGACACCCCTTGATAAAGACCCGCACGTTCAGTTGATCATTGGACTTGAAGCCCATGTTCAGCTTCTTTACATCGCTGAGTTCGCCGGACACAACATGATAGGCCGTCATCACAAGGCCGTCCCCGACCAGAAAGCCGGTCGCGTAGGCATTGAGATCCGCGCCAAAAATAACAGACACACTGCGTTCCAGCGGATTGCCTTTCTTCCGGCTGAACTCCAAATCCAGCGACAAGCTGTAGCGTTCTTGTTGTTTCAACACGTCGCTGGCCGTGGTCTGCGCGGCGCATTTTGGCCCCGGCAGAGATAGCAGCATGGCCAGAAAAACAAAGCCGTATATCTTTCTTTCCATCTGAGCCTCCTCAAACAAACTAGCGCCTACAGTTTGTTGCCGGCCCGGTCAGGTGTTTTCTTAAACCACTAGGGCCGCAACTCTACAGCGGGCGGGAGAATGTTGTCCTTGATCATGTTCCCAATGCGTCTAGAACGTACGGTGGAGTTCTGCGTTGGTATCTGCGAGGCGTAGCGGCTACACACAATAGGGGAACATTTAAAGCCTGTCAAACTTTTCGCAGATGCTCGTAAATTGACCCACTCCAACCTGTTTGCTAGTCTGAACCGACGACAGAATTTAAGGCTTTAGAAAGGCAAGTCTCGTATGTCTCGTGACGTTTTCATTTTAGGTGGTAAGCGCACGCCGATGACCGAATACGTCGGCGCGTTGAAGGATGTGAAGGCGATTGATCTCGGTGCGACGGCCGCGCGCGGCGCGCTTGCAGCGACGGGTGTGGCGGCCGAAGAGATCGATCATACCGTCGTCGGCAACGCATTGCAGACTTCCGGCGACGCGATCTACGGCGCGCGCCACGTCGCGCTGAAGGCGGGCGTGCCGGCGGACAGACCGGCGCTCACCGTCAACCGGCTATGCGGCAGTGGCATTCAAGCAATCGTGTCGGGCGCGCAGATGATTCAACTCGGCGAAGCGCGTACCGCGCTCGTCGGCGGCATGGAGTCTATGTCGCAAGCGCCGCATGTCATCTACGGCGCGCGCAGCGGGTTCGCGCTTGGGCAGGGCAAGTTGGAAGACAGTCTGATGGTCGCGCTCTTAGATACGTACTGCAACACGACGATGGCGGGCACGGCCGAGAATCTTGCGCGCCGCTATGAAATCTCGCGCGCCGAGCAGGACGAATACGCCTTGCGCTCGCAACAAGAGGCGCAGCGCGCGCAAGCGGCGGGTGTGTTCGCCGCAGAGATCACACCGGTCGAAGTGAAGACGCGCAAAGGCGTGAAGGTCGTGGACGCGGACGATCACTTGCGCCCCGATACGACGCTCGAAATCTTGGCGAAGCTGCCGACCGCGTTTAGCAAGGACGGCTTCGTCACCGCCGGCAACGCTTCAGGGATCGTGGACGGCGCGGCGGCGCTCGTCATCGCGGGCGCGGATTACGTCAAAGAACGCGGCGTCCAACCGCTCGGCCGAGTAGTCAGTTGGGCTTATGCCGGCGTCGAGCCGGACATCATGGGCATCGGGCCTGTGCCCGCCACGCGTAAGGCTTTAGAGAAAGCCGGGCTGACGCTTGACCAGATCGATCTCATCGAAGTCAACGAAGCTTTCGCCGGGCAGTACCTCGCGGTTGAAAAAGAACTCGGACTTGAGCGCGCCCGCACAAACGTCAACGGCGGTGCCATCGCGCTCGGTCATCCACTCGGCGCGACGGGCACGCGGTTGGTGCTCACGGTGTTATTGGAACTGAAACGACGTGGTGGGCGCTACGGTCTCGCCACCGCCTGCATCGGCGGCGGGCAAGGCATCGCCATGATCATCGAGCGAACATAAAAGAAGTTAGAGGTTAGAGGTCAGAGGTTAGATAAAAAGTTCTTACTAATCTCTGACTCTGACCTCTACTCTTCATACGACCGCCCCGGACAGTCTCCTTCCTCTTGGGAAACGGCCGGGGCGGTCGACGTTTGCGCCACGTTTGTTTCCCCCCTCTGGCGCAAATGCGAAACCTTGTTGCAGTGCGACGAAACTGCCGATCATCTGTGCGGCGTGCCTTGCGCCGGCTTTGCCTAACGGAACGGTTTTGACGGGTGAATCGTTGGGCAGGAATTGGAATTGTTGGGCAAGATTCTGTGCCGGCGGGCAGGGTCGAGTTTTACGATAAGAGGCCCTTCAACTCGGCCAGGCTATGAATGTAGTGCGTCGCGTTATCGCCGCGCGGCACGCCCGGCCGTAAGATTTGCACGGTGCACAGCCCCAGCCGGTTGCCGGCCTCAAGCTCCGAGTCAGGGTTGTCGCCCACGATCAACACTTCTTCGGGCGCGAGTTGGTAGGTCTTCAGAATCTCTCGGAAGAGTCCCTCCTTGCCTTGCCGGTCGGCTTCGTCAATCGCGTCAACCTGTACGCCCTCGAACAGCGACTCGAAGCCGAGCGCCCTGATCTTGCTGTCTTGCAGGCGACGGAAGCCGGAAGTCACGAGGAAAAGCATGGCCGGGAGTTCCGCCAGCGCGCCAAGGTCAGGGTAGCCACGCATCGGGGCTGCGACTTCTGTGCGCGCGGCCACCTCCCACCCGGCAGCCAGCATCTCGTCGGTGAAGCCGTACTCGCGCGCGACCCAATCCAACGGATGCCGCCAGCAGTCCTCGAAAGCCCGTGCGAGCGCCGCGCCGGGGAGCGTGCCCTTGTTCGCCCGCCTGATGGCGTCGAAGACGGGTTCGAGCAGCCCGCGCCCTACTTCGTCCGCCGCGCTCAGGCAGTTGTCCAAATCAAAAATGATGGCTCTGATCATCTGGATTAGACGGTCATCATACCGTAATCGTTGGGCAGGCTCACCTTTCGTTGGGCAAGAACCTTCCGTTGGACAAAGCCGGCCGAGAGATGCGTAGGCCCAGCGGTGCGGGCTGAGCGGTAAGTGTGTGACGAAATTGTGCTCGACGGCCTTGCCTCGTCTATTTTTTTGTAGTATTTAACTGCCCCATAACCACGCCGTTAGACTCGCGTAAGCGGCGGCTGTTATGTTATAAGTTCGCTTTCACGCGGGCCGTCTTTGTTACCACACAGGGTAATCCAACAGACATTCTTCGGGCAGGGTTGATCGCACGCGCTCGGCAGTGGCCCGATTCAGCAACAACAATTGAAAGAAAAGGACGAACTATGTCGAATACACCCCTACTTAGATCAGCCTGCGCGCTGATGCTCGTGGTGCTCTGTCTGGGCTTTGGTTTTATTAACGCCAATGCTCAGTCGCAGGCCGCCGCAGGTCAGATCGTCGGGACTGTCAAAGACCCCCAAGGCGCGGCCGTACCCAATGCAACGGTGACGGTCACTAGCCCGGACATCGGCTTCTCCCAGACCTTTACAACTAATGAGAACGGCGAGTTCCAGGCCATTCAACTTAAGCCCGGCGACTACACCGTTGAGGTATCGGCCAGCGGCTTCGGCAAGGCCACGCAGACCGGCTATCACGTCGAGGTCGGCACCGCACTCACCGCCAACGTCACACTCAGCGTACAGAATGTGACTGAGGAAGTGCTCGTCACGGCCGCCAGCGTCGAGACGACGCAGGTACAGACATCAACCAACCTCAACGATACGTCCATCAGCAAACTGCCGATCAACGGTCGCCGCTTCCAAGACTTCGTCTTGGCGACGCCCACGGCCCAAATCGATCCGCAGCGCGGACAGATTTCACTCGTCGGCCAGCGCGGCATCAATAGTAACGTGCAGATCGATGGCGGCGACTATGACAACCCGTTCTTCGGCGGCTTGCGCGGCGGCGAACGCTCTAACCAAGCGTTCACTATCCCGCAGGGCGCAGTCCGCGAGTTTCAGGTTGTGGCTTCGGGCTACAACGCCGAGTTCGGCCGCTCGACCGGCGGCATCATCAGCGTCGTGACCAAGTCGGGCACGAACGACTTTCACGGCGACGCCTTCTACGTTGACCGGCCGAAAGACTTTGCGCACCGGAATGCCTTCGGCCAAGTCGCGTCGCCAACGCAGCAGCAGTTCGGCGGCAGCGTGGGCGGCCCGCTCTGGCTACCGCGCTTCGGCGAGGGTGGCCCGACTCACTTTGGTGGCAAAGACAAGGCCTTCTTCTTCGTCGCCTATGAGCAGCAGAAGCTCCTACAGTCGCGTTCCGTGCTCATGAACACCCTGCGCGCTACGGGTATCACCACCGGCACGATTGCGAGCGGCATCAGCGAGGCGTTGAACTTCTCGCTTGGGCAGGAAGGCCCGTACCAGCAGACCAACGACGCCAAGGTTTTTCTGACGCGCATGGACTTCAACATCAATCAGAAGAATCAGTTCAACATCCGCTACAACTACAGCACCAACTCGGCGCTGAACTCGGTGACGGCTGGCACATCGCTGACGCCGACGACCAACAGCGCCCTCACCAATAACGGTACTGAGGGCGACCGGTCGCATACGGTCGTCGGGTCGTTGACCACGTTCTTCAGCCCCACGCTCGTCAACGAATTGCGCGGTCAGTATTCCGTCGAAGACCGCCCCCGACTGGCGAATACAATCGCCCCGGAACTGCGGGCCAATTACGGCATCTTCGGCACCGTTAACTTCTTGCCGACGACCGAGTCAGATTCGCGCAAACAGTTCGCCGATAGCGTGACCAACATCCGTGGGACACACACGTTCAAGTTCGGCGGTGAAATGAACTTGGCGAAAGCGAGCCAGGTGTTCGCCTTCCGGCAGTTCGGCAGCTTCACCTTTACCAATACGGGGACTGACGCAACCACGAACATCCGCACGCTCAGAATTCTCTCTGTTGGCGGTAACACCAACGGGGGGACGTCAAATGGCAACACCACTGGTACCATCCTCGATCCCATCAATCGCTTCGATGACACGAGCGTGCGCTACACCCGCCAGATCGGCAACGGGCTAGCTGCCTTCTCATCGCCGACCTATGCCGCCTACGCGCAGGACGCGTGGCGCATTCGGCCGAACTTCACGCTCAATTACGGGCTGCGTTACGAGGCGCAGTTCATGCCCACGCCGCAGACCACGAACAATACGCTGACCGACACTGTCGCCGGTGCGAACCTGCCGCTCGGGCGCGTCAATCCGCGCGCGTTGCCTGATCAGAAAAACCAGTGGGCCCCGCGCGGCGGCTTTGCGTGGGATCCGTGGAAGGATGGCAAGGGCGTGATTCGCGGCTTCGGCGGCGTCTACTATGCGTATACGCCGCTCATCACGTTGGCCGCGCCGTTCAATAATTTCCGCACGCCGCCGGGCGATGTCAGTGCGCAGTTGCCCTCGACGGGGCTGCCGGCCAGCCTCAATACGGTCTATAAGCAGTTCCTGTCCATCGGCATTAACTTGAACAACTTCCCGCTCAACGCGCTGCCGACGCTGACCCTCGATCAATTCAACCAGATCAACGCGAACATCGCGGCGGCAGGCGGGACGCTCGCCAGTCCGCTGACCGGCTTGCAGGTCGTCGCGGGCAGTGAACACTTGCGGAATCCCCGCTCGACACAATTCGGCGCAGGTGTGGAGCGCGAAGTCGCGCGCGGCTTAACGGTCGGCGCGAACTTCGATTACGTCAACACTGTCCATCTGAACTTCAACCGCGACTACGATCTGCCCGCCCCGATCGTTCGCACCGGCGACCTGAGTCAGCGGCCCTTCTTCGGCGTCGTTTCGTCAACTGTGATCGGCGCGCAAAACCGGCCCATCGCGGCGCTCGGTAATACCGGCTACGTGCAGGTGCGCGATGCGTCGGCGCGCTCGCTCTATCGCGGGCTGACGTTCCGCGGCCAATTGCGGCGCAAGTTCGGCCAGTTCGACGCCTTCTACACCTTGGCGAAGAATCTGGACAGCGATTCGACCGAGCGTAACGCCACCTTCGCCACCTACGAGAACCCCTTCAACCTGAAACCGGAGTACAATTTCGCCTCGCTCGACCGACGGCACACATTCGCCTTTAACACGGTGATCCATGCGCCGTTCGATTTCGAGGTGGCCGTGAACAGCCGCTACCTGTCGGGCGCGCCGATTGACGTGAGCGTAAGTTCCATCGTCGCACCGGCGGGAGCACTTAATGCCGACGGCACGGTCATGACTTCGGCGCAATACGCGGCGCTGGTCACACTGCAAGGCAGCACGACCGGCGATCTTAATCAGGACACGACCTTCCCTGATCGGCCGTTCATCGCGCCGGGCGTCAGCAGCAAGCGCAACTCTTATCGCAACCTCCCGCAAAGGTTCACTGACCTGCGCATCCAGCGCAACTTCCGCTTCAAGGAGCGGTTCGAGTTGTCGCCTTCGTTCGAGATGTTCAATGTGTTCAACTTCAAGAACCTCCAGTTCGCCTCGACGACGGCCACTAACTACGGCAACCCCGGCATCAACGAAAAGACGGGCGCGTTCCTTGCGCCGTCAAACCCGTCCTTCTTGCAGTTGCGCGATGCTGCCGGCAACCTCCGCAACACCAACGGTGCGGCCACGCCGACCCAGATTCAACTTGGCCTCCGCTTGAAGTTCTAACCAAACCGGTCGCATAGGTGACCACAACAGACGGGCGCGCGGCTTCGGCCGTGCGCCCGTTTTTCTTGTCACTAACAAACTCTTTCGTTGGCCCTCGGCGCGCCCCTTGTTGCGTGTTCTAAGTCCGAGCGTCTGCACCGCGCGTCGTACTAAAACGGACACAAACCAGTCACCCGCCGACAACCCCGACACGCACCGCGGCCGCGCCTGCATCGTTCTCTTAAGCAACGACTTTGCGCGCCTACGCCGCTGCGCTGGCGGCGGCTGGCACAACCGTTGCCCTTAATGTCTCAAGCGAGAGAGACAAACATTTAACAGGAGGTACAGAGACATGGGGATTCCGAACAGAGATGAGGTCGAAGGCAAATTCGATCAGGCGAAAGGTGCGGTCAAAGACAAAGCTGGTGAAGTGACGGGTGACCGCGACCTCGAAGCCGAAGGCGAGGCCGAGCGCGCTGGCGGCAACATGCAGGAAGGCTTCGGCACTGCGCGCCGCAAAGTCGGCGAAGCCATCAACGACATCGGCAACGCCGTTGGGCGTTAAGACGATTGCGGAATGCGGATTTCGGATTGCGGATTGGCAGAACACTCGTTCTCATAATCCGCAATCCGCATTCTATTTATTCTTGCCGCACGTTCTCCGCGCCGAGATCGTTGAGCAGTTGTTCGAGCGTGTCGGCATCTTCATTCGTCTTGGCTTCGACGCCGATCAGGATGCCGCCGCTGCGTATGCCGGCGTCGTAGACTTTGGCGCGATGTTCGGGGATGCCTGCGCCGACGAGTGCGCCGATCAATCCGCCCGTCGCGCCGCCCGCGCCTAAGCCTGCAAGCGCCGCGACGATGGGGCCGGCGATGACCAGACCTAAGCCCGGCAGCGCGAGGTTCGTGCCCACGGCCGCAATCGCGGCGAGCGCTGCGCCCGCCACACCGCCGACCGCGCCGCCGACCGCTGCGCCGTCTGCCGCGCGCGTGCCCGACTCAATCGCAAACTCTTTACTCTTCGTCGAGTCCGACATCAACACGCTGATGTCGTCGCGTGTGTAACCGCGTTTGATGAGCGCATCGACGGCCGCTTCGGCCGCCACGCGCGTCTTGAAAAGTCCGGTCACAAGTTTGGCCATAATTATGCTCCTTCAATCTGCTGCACCCGCGAGGGAATAGTAGCGGCACATTAGTCGTGCGCATACTATCGATGGCAAACGTTGTGCCGATGCGCCGCTTGCATGTGGTTTGTCGGGCAAGTTGTGTTTATGCTGAATTAAGACGCACGGGCCGACAACCGATGGCCACCGCGCGGCGTATCGAAGCGGGACAAAAGCCGCCGGGCGGTCGTACTTGATCAATTTTCAGTGCGCACTTAGCATGGGCGAATAACAATAACGAACGAACAACGGACGAAAGGGTAACTACATGATCAAGGCGGTGATCTTCGACATTGACGGGACGCTGGTGGACTCTGTCGATCTGCATGCGCGCGCGTGGCAGGAAGCGTTCAGACACTTCGGGCGTGACATACCTTATGAACAAGTGCGCCACCAGATCGGCAAGGGCGGCGATCAACTGCTGCCCGTCTTCTTCTCTAAACAAGAGTTGGCCGAATTCGGTAAAGAGTTGGAGCAGTATCGCGGCGATCTGTTCAAACGCGAATATCTGCCGCAAGTCCGCGCCTTCCCTAAAGTGCGCGAACTGTTCGAGCGCATCAAGCAGGACGGCAAACAGATCGCGCTCGCGTCGTCGGCCAAAGAAGAAGAGTTGAAAGTCTATAAAGAGATCGCCGACATCGCCGATCTCGTTGAAGAACAAGCGTCGGCCGACGACGCTGACAAGTCGAAACCGCACCCGGATATTTTCGAGGCCGCGCTCCAGCAACTCGGCGACGTAAAACCCGCCGCAGTCATTGTCATCGGTGACACCCCCTACGACGCGGAGGCAGCGGGCAAAGCCAACTTGCGCACTATCGGCGTGCTCTGCGGCGGCTTCCCCGAAGCGGAACTGCGCGCCGCCGGCTGCATCGCGATCTATCAAGACCCGGCCGATCTGCTCGCGCGTTATGATGCATCACCGCTAGCTCAAGAAGCGATGGACGCGCACAATCACGATTAACCAGTTCAGTGAAAATCCTCCAACTCAGCTCGGCGCGCACACGTGGCGGTGGCGAAAGACACTTCGCCGATCTGACCAATGCGCTTGCCGCGCGCGGGCACGAAGTTTACGCCGCGCTCGCGCCCGCGTCCGCATTACATGCTGAGCTAACACAACTACCCGCCGCGCACGTCTCCACACTGCCCCTGCGCAATGCGCTCGACGCACCCAGCGCCGCCGCGCTCGCACGCTTCATCCGCGCCGAGCAGATCGAGATCGTCCACGCGCATCTGGCGCGCGACTATCCGCTCGCGGCCCTCGCCGTCCGGCGGGCGCGCACGGCACGCCTCGTCATCACGCGGCACGTGCCGTTCCCGATGAGCAAACTGCATCGCTTCGTGCTCGCGAACGTCGCGCGTGTCATCGCCGTGTCGGGGCCGGTGGCGGCAGACTTGCGCGCCCAAAAGATTTTTCCGGCCGAGAAAATCCGCGTCGTGTTAAATGGCATCGACCTGACACGCTCAGCCGCCATTGACCGCGCAGCAGCACGCGCTGCATGGCGCGGCCGTTTGCCGACGAACAGCTCTCTGCTCGTCGGCACGGTGGGCGACCTCAGCGCCGTCAAAGGTCAAGACATCTTCATCCGCGCGGCGGCGCAAGTTCTCGCCGACGAATTGACCGCCGCAGCTTTTCTCATTGTTGGTGCCGACAATTCGGCCAAGCGGAGCACGCGCGCACAAATTGAACAGTTGATCGCCACGCACCAACTCGAACAAGACGTGCATCTGCTCGGTCGCGTGGATGAACTCGCGCCGCTTTTGAGCGCGTTGGATGTGTACGTCTCTGCCTCGCGCGCGGAGGCGTTCGGTCTGGCGCTGGTCGAGGCGATGGCGTGTGGTGTGCCCGTCGTGGCGACCGCGACCGACGGCGCGCGTGAGATTATCGAAGACGGTGTGACGGGCCGGCTCGTACCTGTCGGCGCGCACGAAGCCTTAGCCGCTACGCTCACAGAGCTGCTGACGAATGAAGAACTGCGCGCGACGATGGGCGCGCGCGCACGCGCTGCTGCGCACGCGCGTTTTAGCTTGGCGCGGATGATCGATGAGACCGAACAGGTTTATCTTGAAGCGCTGGCCATACACAAGTAGATTAACCACCAAGACACAAAGGACACGAAGAGAAAACACAAAATTGCTCTTTGTGTCCTTCGTGCCCTTGTGGTTAATCAGTTTTGCTTACGCGGCCCTACGCGCGTACTGTCGGTGCGGGTCGTACTCCTGCGCAAGATATTGCCGTGCGATGTACTTGAGTGCGGCCGAGACGTGTTTGCATTCGTAGCGCGGCTCAGCGTCGCCGCGATAGATGAAGTCGGCGCAGGTGCAAACCAACGCCCGCGTCTCAGGGTTGCGGAACAGGTGATAAGTCTGTGCGCCGTCCGCTTCCGAAAAAGCGATCCAGCCGTAGGGATCGGCCTCGCGCACCTGTATGCGCTCGGAGCGCGCGGCGCGCTGTTCGGCGGGTGAGAAAGTCACGTTTGTCTGCTTCTTTGTCGTCATCGTGTGTACCTTTCGTCTTAGTGTTGAAGCCCTTTCTATCAGTACCAAACGCGTGCGTGCGAAGCAAGCGAACGGTGCGCAATTTAGATGCGCGCACGCGCCTAATAGTTTGACCGCAACGCACCCTGCGTGTTATCAACGACATCATTATAACCCAGCATTTATGCGCCTTTGAAGCGTGGCGGCAAGGATTTTGCGAGCGTATCGAACGACGCTCGCGAACCGTTATTCGTGGCTCGCTTAGGACTTCTGTTAACAGGTTAAAGCGATGAATAAAGTTAACGTGCGCAGGCTTGAGTTGGCTTATGAGGAGTGCGGTGCGGGCGCGCCCGTCGTATTGCTGCACGGCTTCCCTTTCGACCATTCGCTGTGGCACGAACAAGTGGCGACGCTCGCCGCAAGTCATCGCGTCATCACGCCAGACTTGCGTGGCTTCGGTGCGTCCACAGTGGTTGACGAACCAGCGACGATGGAACTGTTGGCGGAGGATGTAGCGGCGCTCTTGGATGAACTCAAACTTGAACGCGTGGTGCTCGGCGGCCTCTCGATGGGCGGCTACGTCGCGCTCGCTTTCTATCGTCTGTGCCCGCGCCGCGTCCGCGCGCTCATACTCGCCGACACGCGCCCGCAAGCCGACATGGACGAGGCCCGAGCCAATCGCGAGACAACGGCGCAACGCGCGTTGGCCGAAGGCATGCACACAATCGCCGACGCGATGTTGCCAAAGCTGCTCGCGCCCGCGACGCACGTTGAACGACCGGAGATCGTCGCGCGCGTCCGCGAGATGATCATGGTAACGCCGCCGGTCGGTGCGGCCGCGGCCTTGCGCGGCATGGCTTTGCGCCGCGATCAGACTGACCTGTTGCCCGACATACTCGCGCCCACGCTTATCATCGTTGGTCGCGAAGACGCCATCACGCCGCCGACGGATGCCGAATTTATGCGGCGAGCGATACGCGGCGCACGGCTCGAAGTGATCGCGGATGCGGGCCACTGCTCTAACGTTGAGCAACCGGCCGCGTTCAATCAGGCGTTGACGAAATTTCTGCAGGATCTTGCACCATGAAGGAAGTAATGAACCAAGCTGAGCCGGAGCCTTGGAAGTTCCGCATTGAGGAGCGCGTGCGTTGGGCGGACGTGGATGCGGCGCGCATCATTTTTTACGGCGCGTACATACGCTTCTTCGAGATCGCCGAGACGGAGTTGTTCCGCGCCATCGGTTTGCCTTACGGGCGCGCGTTCGACGAGTTGGACGTATGGCTGCCGCGCGCGCATCTCGAATGCGACTTCCGTCAGGCCGCGCAATTAGACGACCTGCTCGAAGTCGCCGTCTACGTCGGCCACGTCGGCACGAAATCTTTGCGGCTGAACTTTGAGGTTCGCCGCACAGGCGAAGCGGCGCTCGTCGCCGAAGCCCACTTCGTCTTAGTTGCTGTGCGCCGCAACACGTTCGACAGCGTGCCCGTGCCGGCGGAACTCGTGCGCCGCCTCGCGCCTTACACACGCGTGGCAGCGGACGCGCGCAATTAATTTCGCCCGGCGCGCCTCTGACTCGGTTAGAATGATCTCATGCCTCGCCATATAGCCTGCGCGAACGGCGCGCCGGACGAGGGGCATTATGATCGAAGACACTAGTAGCGAGTTCGACATGTTCGAGGACGTGCGGCGCAAGCTGACCGAGATGTTGCAACGCGAAGGGCGCGAGCAGCTTGAGGCGGAACGGATCGCGCTCTACATCGTGCAGGGCGTGCGTGAAGTGCCGAAGTTCTTGACCCGGCTCGCTGAAACCAGTGCGGACGAGCGCGCCCAAGTCCTGCCGCTCCTCTACCTCCTACTCGACAACGCCACCGCGCTCGAACGCGCCCGCCGGCTGTTACTCAACATCGATCCAGAACCCGTGCACTAAAGCCTCGCGTATGTGCAAGACATTTCCTACTTACAGCGGCCAGACGGCGCGGCGCGCAAGTGTGCGTTTGAGATCGACGTAGCCTTGATCGCCGGCGACGAGTTCGCGCAAGGTGCGCCGCACGCCGGGGTGCAGGCGCGCGAAATCGATCATGCGCGCGGTGAAGGGGCCGCCCAAGAAGCGGCCGTAGAAGCGGGCGCGCATGCGGGCGGCGCGACGCAAATCGCGACCGAAGTCTGCGCGCCAGCGCGCCTCGTAAGTCTCGACGCGGCCCGACAGGTAAGCATCGGCGAACAACTCGGCCGAGCGCAACGCATAGTAGATGCCTTCGCCCGTGACTGGGTCGGCGAAGCCGGCGGCGTCGCCGAGCAGTGCCCAGTCGCGGCCCGATGCGCGGCGCGCGTCCCAAGTCTCCGGCGTCAAACCGGGAATGCGCGCGGCATATCGTTCGACCGAAGCGCGCAGTTTTGTTTCGAGTTGTTTGATGTGTGATTGAGATCGATCATGTTCTGCGGCTGACCAGAGCGGCACGCTTGGGTCTGTGCGCTGCCGATAGTAACCGAACATGAAGCGCCAAAGCATTGCGTCGAGGGCCTGATGATCGAAAGCGTCCTGCGTAGTGGCGATGCCGAACGAGACGTGATCGAGGCGCGGGAACGCCCAAGCGTAACCGGCCCAACCGGGCAAGAAGGCGATGACCGTCGGCGCTTCATCCGCCTGCGGCAACGGCGCGCGGTAGCCAAACGCAACTTCCATTTCACAGTTCGGCAACGCGCCCGCAAACTTGCGCGCAATCGGACTGTTCGCGCCGTCCGCCGCGACAAGCATCGCGCCGCGCCAACGCTCGCCGCTCCGCGCGCGCACCGTCCAAGCCTCACGTTCGTCTGCTCGATCTTCGAGCGAGACGCGTGTGTCCAAGACTTGTGCACCGGCGGCGCGCGCGCGTTCGCGCAAATATGAGTCGAAAGCAGTGCGCGAGTAGATGGCAAACGGCTCGCGCAAGCGGAGCCGGACGCGCGCTCCGGCGGGCGAGTACATCTCGACCTCTTCAACTGTGCGCCCGGCCGCTTCGAGCAACTGCGGCCACGCCTTAAGCGCCTTCGAGGTCACACCGCCGCCGCACGCCTTCGGCTCGCCCGGCGGTCGCCCATCAAACAGCGCCACGCGCACGCCGGCGCGCGCCAACCGCTCGGCCGCGAATGAACCGGCCGGGCCTGCGCCCACAATCAACACATCGAATCTGTTTTCGTTTAGTCCCAACTCGAAGACTCCAACTTGGCCGCACGCGCTCGCCGCTATCCTACAACACATCGCCCAACTTTCATGTGTACGCCCGCTGTCTTGCGAGCACAACCCTGTGCTAGAATTCGTGCATCCCTCGAATTTAAATTCATCGCCGCCGCCTGTCGCTCTATCGTGCGGCCTCGTCCATTTGTTCCTCTCGGTTTGTGCGCTGCAACGCCGGCGACAGCAGGCAGCTTCAACTTTTTCGTTTGCGCCGGAGATGGTAGACAACAGCTCCATCGTTTTTGTCGGCATCGCACCGCACCCGCCGATCATGGTGCCTGAAGTCGGGCGCGAGGCTATCGCCGAGGTGCGCGGCTCGATTGCCGCCATGCAGGAGTTGACTGCGCGCATCATGGCGAACGCGGCGGAGACGATTGTCCTTGTCTCGCCGCACGCGCCGCTTGACCCGCGCGCCTTCGTCGCTTACGCCGAACCAGAACTCTACGGCGACTTCGCCAATTTCCGCGCGCCGGATACACATGTTAGTGCGCCGCTCGATGCGGAGTTGCTCGACGCAATCGAAGCGAGCGCAGCCGAAGATGGTTATCGACTGCTGCGACTGCCCGCAGGTTATGAACTCGATCACGGCACGGCCGTGCCGCTCTACTTCTTCCTGCGCAACGGCTGGCGCGGGCGCGTCGTCGCGCTTGGCTACAGCTTCTTGGCAAACGAGGATCATCTGCGCTTCGGCACTTGCATCAAGCGCGCCGCCAATCGGCTCGGCCGCGCTGTTGCTCTAATTGCCAGCGGCGATCTAAGTCATCGGCTGAAGCCCGGCGCGCCGGCCGGTTATTACCAAGAGGCGCATCTGTTCGATGAAGAGATCGTCGCGGCCGTCCGCGCCGCCGCGCCTGAACGGATCGTCAACGTCAATCAAGACTTGCGCCGCAGAGCCGGTGAGTGCGGCTACCGCTCGCTGCTGGTCGCCATCGGCGCAGCCGCAGCGGAGGCAGAGACGGCCAGCGAGGTTTTACACTACGAAGCCCCTTTCGGCGTCGGCTATCTGGTGGCGCAGCTTGCGCGGATTGTGGGGACTAATGATGAAAGCTAAGCTGGAAAGGGATCGCCACGCGCCAGTCGCTCAGACCAACACAGCGACGGTGGTCGCAGGCGCGCTCGACAACGCTGAGTTACCACGCCTCGCGCGCCAGACCGTCCAAACTTTTGTGCGCGAGGGGCGGGTCATCGCGCTGCCGACGGTGCATGAAGAGTCGCCGCTTGGTCAGCCCGCGGCCTGTTTCGTCTCGATTAAAACCGAGCAAGGCGACCTGCGCGGCTGCATCGGCACAATTGAGCCAACTTATCCGTCGCTGGGCGAAGAGTTGATCGCCAATGCGGTCAGCGCTGCGACGCGCGACCCACGGTTTCTGCCCGTCACGGCGGCTGAGTTGCCGCACCTGCGTTTTTCTGTTGATGTGCTCTCCACACCTGAGCTGGCGCGTCTGGAAGATTTGGATCCAAGCATCTATGGCGTCATCGTGGCGGACGAAGCAGGACGGCAGCGCGGGCTACTCTTGCCCGCCATTGAGGGCGTCGAGACGGTCAGCCAGCAGGTCGCCATCGCGGCGCGCAAGGCGGGCTTGCGCCCGGGCCCGGCGCTCAAGCTTTATCGCTTCCGCGTCAAACGTTTTAGTGAACAGCCGGAGACGGCTTAAATCTTAGGGAACAAGGAGCAACGAACATGGCAGACAACAATCAATCGCAATCCACCCTCGACACTACGCGCGATCCTGATTTGAAGCCCGACTCGACGCCAAATCCGGTTGAAGAGCTTAATCCGGCCAACGATACACGGTCGTTAGACATCGGCGAATCCGGACAGTTTGCGCCCGGCGGTTACTACAACCAACGCGGCGCGACCAAGCCTGATCGGATCGACCTGAACGAGCAGTTTCCTGACCGGAGCGGCGACAATAAGTAAAACCTGAAGCCAGATTAAAGACTTGGCCGCCGACTTTTCTGCGCAGACAAAAAAATCCGCTGCATGCGCGAGATGCATGCAGCGGATAATATCCACAGGAGGAAAGGACTACATTCTAGGCGCACGGGCGGGCTGTGTCAAACTAACTTAGGCCGCGCCTGCCGGGTCGTGAGTTAGATGTCCAGATTCTTTACGTCGAGCGCGTTATCTTCGATGAAGCGGCGGCGCGGCTCGACGGCGTCGCCCATCAAGACCGTGAAGATTTGGTCAGTCTCAACCGCATCGTCAATCTTGACCTGCAACAGCGTCCGCTTCTCCGGATTCATGGTCGTCTCCCAGAGTTGCTCTGGATTCATCTCGCCCAAGCCCTTATAACGCTGAATCGTCAGGTCTTTCTTAGCCGAAGCGAGCACGCGCTCAAGCAGCGCCTCGCGCGTCTCGATCTGCTCGCTGGAGCCATTCTCGCCGAAGACGAACGGCGCGGACATGCGCTCTTCCAAACTGCCGTAAAGCTCTATGGCCTTCTGGAACTCGACGTGACTGGCAAGTTCCCAGTCAATAATGACCTTTGCGCCGCTCGGCGTGGTCACGTCAATTTCCCACAGGCCATGCTCCTCGTCCGTTGAGAGGTCAGTCCGGTAGCCTGCTTTAGCCAGTCGCCCTTCGACGCGGGCAATCAATTTCCCGCGCTCCTCCTGGAATACGCCGCGCAAGGTTGTGTTCTGGGCCTGACGCATTATGCCTTCGCGCCCAGCAAAACCCTCAAGCAGCAGCCGTAGCAGGCGCTCATCGCCAGCCAAGCGGCGCGCCAACTTCTCGCAATAGCGCTTGAATTCGACCATCTGCTCTAAGGCCCGCGCCAACTCACGCCCCTCGACGACCGTCCCATCGCCCGCCGATTTAATCTTCAACTCACTCGTCGCCTGCCGCATCAGGTAGCGCACCAGCGAGCGCTCGTCTTTGATGTACTCCTCGCGCTTGCCGCGTTTCACTTTAAACAATGGCGGCTGGGCGATATAGATGTGACCGGACTCGATCAACTCCGGCATCTGCCGGTAGAAGAAGGTGAGCAGCAATGTGCGTATGTGCGAGCCGTCCACATCGGCGTCGGTCATGAAGACGATCTTGTGATAGCGAAGCCGGCCGAGGTCGAAATCATCCTTGCCGATGCCCGTTCCGAGTGCGGTAATCAACGTTTTTATCTCGGTATGGCTGAGCATCTTGTCGAATCTAGCTCTCTCGACGTTCAAGATTTTACCTTTTAGCGGCAAGACTGCTTGATTGCGCCGATCACGCCCTTGTTTGGCGCTACCACCAGCGGAATCGCCCTCAACGATGTAGAGTTCGCAGAGCGCAGGGTCGCGTTCCTGACAGTCTGCCAGTTTACCGGGCAGCATCGTCGAGCCGATTACGCCTTTACGGACGATCTCGCGGGCCTTACGTGCTGCCTCGCGCGCGCGCGCCGCATCAATTGCCTTGCCGACGATCTTCTTGGCGACCGGCGGATTCTGCTCGAAGTATTCGCTCAAGCGCTCGTTCAGGAACGATTCGACCGCACCCTTCACGTCCGAGTTGAGTTTGCCCTTAGTCTGCCCCTCAAATTGCGGCTGTGGCAGTTTGACGGAGATGACGGCGACAAGTCCCTCGCGCACGTCGTCGCCGCTCAGAGAGCCTTTAAAGTTCTTGGCCAAGCCTGAAGACTGTGCGTAGGCATTGATTGTGCGTGTCAGGGCTGAGCGGAAGCCCGACATGTGTGTGCCGCCATCAACGGTGTTGATGTTGTTGGCGAAGGAATAGACCTTCTCGTCGTAGGCGTCGTTGTATTGAATCGCCACCTCAATCGAGAGCGCATCAGCGACGCGCTCTAGGTAGAGCGGCTTGTCGTGGAGCACGGTCTTGTTCTTGTTGAGATGTTTGACGAACTCAGCAATGCCGCCCTTATAGTAGAACTCGTGCGAGCGCTCCGTCTCCTCGCGCTCATCCTTGATGGTGATGCGCACGCCCTTGTTCAGGAAAGCCTTTTCGCGCAAGCGCTCGGACAGCTTATCGAAGCTAAACTCCGAGACATCGAAAATCTCCGAGTCTGGCTTGAAAGTAACCTTAGTACCGCGCTTGCGGGTCTTGCCGGTCTGTTCAAGCTTATTTACCGGGATGCCGCGCTTGTATTCCTGTTCGTAGGTCAGGCCGTCGCGCCAGATTTCGAGGCGCAACGTCTCAGAAAGGAAATTAACGCAAGACACGCCAACACCGTGCAAGCCGCCCGAAACTTTGTAGGCGTTCGTGTCGAACTTGCCGCCGGCGTGCAACTTCGTCATCACGACTTCAGCCGCGGACTTACGTTCCTGCTTGTGATAATCGACGGGGATGCCGCGCCCGTTATCTACGACGGTGATCGAATTGTCCAAGTGGATAGTGACTTCGACCGTGTCGCAGTAGCCGGCCAACGCTTCGTCGATTGAATTGTCTACGACCTCGTAAACCAAATGATGCAGCCCCAATTCGCCGGTTGAACCGATGTACATGGCTGGACGCTTGCGCACGGCGTCGCGGCCTTCCAGAACAGTAATCGTATCGGCGTTGTAGGCCATATTTTTCTTGTTCGCTGCTGGCGTTGGAAATGCTGTGGACAAAACTATCTCCTATTCATCACTATTGACAAAAATTGCCTAATCGGAAGCTCACTTTCCTACGTGGGAAATGCTCATAGTTTAGATGCTCAAAGTACCGCTTGTGACTGCCGAAGTCTCGTGCGGTACCGCGCTAATCTCCCGAGCTAAGCCGCCTGTTATTTCGACCACGTAAGCGCGCCCACCGTACTGCTCGACCAGACTCTCTTTGGAGGTCGTAACGAACGTTTGCGTGCGTCCTTCGAGGTATTCCAGCAAGTGGCTAATGCGCTTTCGATCAAGCTCTGCATCCACATCATCCATCAGGAAAAGTGGATACTCATTGTGCCATGAATGATACACCGAAATCGCAGCTAAGTCAAGTATTATCAATGCGCTACGCTGTTGACCGGAACTCCCGAAGGAGCGTATGTCCCGCCCGTCGAACAGGATTTCAAGGTCGTCCCGATGCGCCCCGACGAGCGCGTAACCGGCGGCTAATTCCGCCTGCACACGCAGGCGTAGACGCTCCGACAGCAACGCCTCGTAATCATTCAAATCGCCTTTGCCTTCGAGCGCAGAGATGTAGCGAATCGTGACCTCTTCATGCCCAAATAAACGACGCTCAAGCGCCTCGTTCAAACGGTTGACGTAATCCATTCGCGCGCGATAAATGGCCGAACTCAGAGCCACTATTTGCTCGTTCCAAGGCTCAAGCCTGACGGTTGTCTCGGCGACACTCAACTCGGCATCGGCCGCATCTTGCAGCAAACGATTTTTTTGCTTGATAACGCGCTGATAGTCGGCGATGGTCTGCACATAAGTGTGGTGCAGTATGACGACGCCGCGATCCAGAAACTTGCGCCGTGCTTCAGGCCCGCCGCGCACGACTTCCAACTCGTCAGCCGTGAACGCGACCGTGTGCAGTTGACCGAGATAACGTGTGACCGTTTCGCGCTTGCCGTTGATGGATAGCGTTTTGGTGCTGCCTTGTAAGGCGACCTGTAGCTCGCGCTGCACTTCGCGGCTACGTGCGACTGTGCCGCGCACGATGGCGAGGTTTTCATCAAACCGGATGGCTTCTTGTGGGCGTTGCGTGCGGAAGGATTTAGTCGTCGCTAAGAGGTAGAGGGCTTCAAGCCAGTTGGTCTTGCCTTGGCCGTTATCGCCGTAGATGATGTTGAGACCCGGCCCCCAAGAGATTTTGCCGCTCAGGTTCCTAAAGTTATGCGCCTCCAGCGATTCGAGCAGCATGCGTCGATTTTAACACATGCCTAGCTCACGCGCCTCCGGCACGAAGATGTGATAGAGAGTTTGGTTGACTTGTGCTTTAAAAGCTCACAGGCGCATCGGCATCACGACGTAGCGGTAATCGTAGTCGGGATCAGAGACGGGGCGAATCTGCGCTTGTGAGTTGCCGTCTTTGAACTCGAAGGCGACCTGCCCGTCGCTGACGATGTTGAGGAAATCTTGGAGATACTGCGCATTGAAGCCGATCTCCGTCTCCTCGCCCGCATATTCTGTCGCAACAGTCTCGCGTGCCTCGCCCTCTTCAGCGGTCTGCGCGCTGATATGCAGGCTGCCGGGCACGAGTTGGAGGCGGACGGCGTGTGAGCGGTCGTCAGCCATCAAGGCGACCCGCCGAATCGCCTGTCCGAGTTGTGTGCCGTCGAAAACGGCCGACTTGTCGTTGCCCTTCGGCATGACCATCTCGTAGTTTGGGAACTGACCTGTCAGCATGCGCGAGATGAGGAGGCGCTGGCCGACCTCGAAGTAGATATGATTCTCGTCCGCGGCCAAGCCAATGTCGCCTTCGTACTGCGCAGTCAGCTTGGTCAACTCGGCTAAGGTCTTGCGCGGGATGAGCGCGTCCATGCCCGTCTGTGGCGCACCATTGCCGAGGTCTTTGCGCTCGATGTAGGCGAGGCGGTGGCCATCGGTCGTGATCATACGCGCGCCGCTGTTGGCATCAAGCATGAACTTCGCGCCCGACAGTGTGTAACGCGACTCTTCGAGGGTGATGGCGAAGATGGTGCGACTGATGAAGGTATTCAAAATCTGCGCTGACAATTTCACTTGAGCGTCGCGGAACGGAGGCACTTCGGGAAAGCTGTCGCGCTCGACGCCGGCGATGCGGAAGTTCGAGCGTTCACATTTGACCGCTGCCCAGTTGTTCTCCTCTTTATGGAAATTGACCATCGCATCCGGCAGCACGCGCGTGATCTCAAACAGCTTGCGCGCACCGACGCACATCGAGCCGGGCATGACGACTTCAGCCTCGGTCTCACAACGGAGCGTCGTGTCCAGATCAGTCCCGACGATGCGGATCGCGTTCTCGCCCATCGACTCGATCAGTATGTTCGACAGGACGGGAATTGTATTCTTGCGTTCGACGATCCCTTGCACAAAGCCGAGTTCTTTTTGCAGTGCGTTCTTGCTAATGTTGAATTCCATCTGTGCTCTCCTCACTCAATCAATACTTGGCTTAAGCAACAAGCTTATCAATCGTTACGGCTACGCCTTTTCCTACTTATACTAATTAAATAAAACTATATATATATCTAGTAGTAGTAGTAGGGCCTGTGGAAATGTGGAAAAGTCACTTTATTGTTGAGAGCAAAAGAATTGTTTTCCACAGCCCTTGTGGAAATCGCTGTGGAAATCTTTTCCATTCTGTGGAAAAGTCTGCGCCGCATAAAGTTTTCCACATTTCCACAGGCTATTTATTGCAGAGCCTGTGGAAATGTGGAAAACTCGAAGTTAAATATATGAAGACAATAGATTAACTCGAAAACAATACTGTGGAAAACTTTTCGACCTAAAGTCCGCTAACTACTTGCAGAGATTATCCATAAGGTCACTCACGACCCTGTGGAAATTTTGATCCTTGGAAATCAAGGCATCAATCTTCTCAACCGAGTGAATAACGGTCGTGTGATGCTTCCCGCCGAACTCACGGCCGATCTCTGGGAAGCTATGTTTGGTCACACGCTTGCACAGATACATCGCCACCTGCCGAGGCACAGCGATCTGCCGCGAATTATTTTTCGACTTGAGATCATCGGGGCGCAGGCGATAGTGCGCGGCGACGGCCCGTTGTATGTCTTCGATGGTGATACCGCCGGGCCGGTCGTCGTCGGCGATATTACGGATCGCGTCCTGCGCGAGCATCTTGGAGATAGGCACACCACGCAGAGACGAGATGGCGATCAGACGCACGAGCGAGCCTTCCAACTCGCGTATGTTGCTTTTGACTTTGCTTGCGATGAAGAAGGCTACGTCATCCGGCAGCGTAACTCCGTCCAGATCGGCCTTGCGTTTTAGGATCGCCACTTTGGTCTCAAGGTCGGGCGGCTCCATGTCGGCGATCAAGCCCCACTCGAAACGTGAGTGCAGGCGCTCTTCCAGCGTGGGAATCTCGCGCGGCGGGCAGTCAGAGGTGATGACGATCTGCTTCTGTGCGTCGTAGAGCGCATTGAAGGTGTGGAAAAATTCTTCCTGCGTCCGTTCCTTGCCGGCCATAAACTGGATGTCGTCCATCAACAGCACGTCAATCGAACGATATTTCTCGCGGAACGTCTGCGTCTTATCGTAACGGATGGCGTTGATCAGTTCATTCATGAACTTCTCGGCCGAGATATAGGACAGGCGCAGATACTTGTTGCGTTCCTTGATCGAATGACCGATGGCGTGCATCAAGTGCGTCTTGCCCAGCCCCACACCGCCGTAAACATAGAGCGGGTTATAGGTTTTGCCTGGTGCTTCCGCGACCGCCAGCGCCGCCGCGTGCGCGAACTGATTGCAGGAGCCGACAACAAAAGTCTGGAAGGAGCACTTCGGGTTGAGCGAAAGCTCCAGCGGTTCTATATCAACGAAATTCGTGGCGCTGGGCGCTAAACCGTCAGACTGAGCCGCTTCAAGCAATGAAAAAAGAGTTGAGTTATTGCTGCGGCCGTTATCCGCCTCGTCTGAATTCAGGTCAAACCCGTCATCTTTATCTGCCCCCGCCACTATCTGATCCGCGGGCGCGGCAGCATTGTCGTCTACTGCCCAGTCCACACGGTAAGCAGAGAGGTTTAACTCCGCCAGCGAATCGCTAATTACGTCTGAGTAATTTGTGCTAACCCAATCCTTAACTACCTGATTAGGCGCGCGCAGGTGCAGAATGCGGCCCATCTCATCGTAGCCATCAAACTGGATCGAGTGAAACCAGGTTTCGAAGCTTTGATGATTCAAACGCTTCTCGACAGCTTGGAGCAAGCTGTTCCAGACTCTAGTTTCGATTACTGTGCTCATCTCGCGATCCCTTCAGGATAGAGATTTGACTGCTGAGTTAACTTTTCCACCGATGAATCAAAAGAGTACGATTGCGTTTTCTCAATCTTCTCAAGCATTGCTTTGAGCGACATGGCGGAAAACGTTGAATCCGCACTCTTTTGCTTTCTACTTCACGCGCGACTTGAAGTTTTCCACAGGGTTTTCCACAAGGCTGTGGAAAACCCTGTGAGACTTAAAGTGTTGCTTTAAGTATCTGTTTTTCAAGTACTTACGGGGATAATCCGTATGCGAAACGGGCGCGAGACTAGCATAAGCGAGAGGAATAATGCAAGAGAAATCCACAGCCCAAATTAAAAATATTTAGTGCTCGAAAAAACAAGGGAAAGAGCGAAACTTACGTTCGCCAATATGTTGCGGAGAGTAGTATGTGAATCGATTCCGGACATGCTGTTCAACAAGGTTTTTATAATTTAACCTCTCGCTTGTGTTAGGGCCGACTGTTGACGGTCGCATAAAGTGATCGGTATCGTGCCGGATGGGGGCTTGTTTTCTTGACATAAATCTTCCTCGACGTTAGTCTTGCTCTTTTCGTTCAAGGAGAGAATTAACGACAATGCCAAAGCGAACTTTCCAACCTAATAACCGCCGGCGGGCGAAGACGCACGGTTTCCGTGCCCGGATGGCGACCAAGAGTGGGCGCTTGGTGCTCAAACGCCGCCGGGCCAAGGGCCGTAAGCGGCTGACCCCGGCTCATTATTGAGACTTCGGCAATAAATCATTTGTCTCGGACAGCAAAGTTACGCAACTCTTCAGAATTTCGTATCGTCTATGATTCGGGTAAGCGTTACGACGGGCGTTTGATGACAGCCTTCGTGCGGCCCAACGACTGTGGTCAGCACAGGTTAGGCATCACCGCTTCTCGCAAAATGGCGCGGCGGGCAGTTGATCGTAATCGCGTCAAGCGGCTCTTGCGCGAGACCTTTCGCTTGAGCGGCACTAATTTGCTGGCGACGCAGGTGAGTTACGATTGGGTCTTAAACGCAAAACGTTCTTTGCTTGAGGTCAAATTAGCTGCATCGCTCGCTGATTTTCAGGGGATTGTCGCCCGCTTGGCGAGCGATGTTCAGGCAAGTGGCGAGGCATCCGAGCTGCAAAGTCCGTGAAGTATCTGCTCTTAGCATTTATACGGTTATACAAGGTGACGATCTCGCCCTTGCTGCCGCCGGCCTGCCGCTTCGTCCCGACCTGCTCAGAGTATGCCTGCGAGGCAGTCAGTCGGCACGGCGCACTGCGCGGCGGCTGGCAGAGCTTGCGCCGGTTGTTGCGTTGTCATCCTTTTCATCCGGGCGGTTATGATCCCGTCGAATGAACTTTTGCAAGTCGCCGACGTTTTTAGCGGTGAGCTTTAAGAATCGATTTAATCTGAATGGAACAGAAGCGTTTACTCATAGCCTTTGTCCTCTCCGCGGCCATACTCTTCGGTTGGACTTTCTACATGGATCGCAACCGGCCACGGCCGGATAACTCCAACGCGACGCAAGCATCAGCTACCACGACGCCTACGCCTGCGCTCTCGGCGAGCGCTAGTCCCACTGCGTCTGCCACGCCGCAATCGACGATTACTTCCCTATCAACTCAAGATACTACTCCGCACCGCGTAGTAACGATCAAAAGTCTACTCTACGAAGTGCAACTTGATAGTCGGGGCGCAGTCGCGACGAGTTGGATTATTGACAAGAATAAAGATACAAACCGTCCGCTCTTTTCGGTGGCTGGCGATAAGAACAATCGCCAGAAGTTGCAACTGATTCCATCCGATCAAAATCTGCCTGAAAACTTGCGGCAAGATGCGCGCACCACGCCGTTGCGACTCGTGACAGGCGACGCTAATCTCGACGCGCTGATCTCTGCGCGCAACTATCAGGTCAACGACGTAGATGGCGCTGGCGGCGACGTTAACATTAAACTCCAGCCGGGCGAGCAGAAGACCGTCACGATGACGTTGCGCGACGAAGCGACCGGCGTCGAAGTGGTCAAGAGCTTTAGCTTCGACGCTGATAACTACATCGTCGCGCTGAGTCCTAAACTCACGCGCGGCGGTCAGGCGGTGCCGAGCATCAAACTTGCTATTGGCCCGAGCATCGGCGATCAGGGCGTGCCGCACTACACGGGTTACAGTACGCCGCCACAGGGTATCGCTGACGTTGACGATAGTCCGCAGCAGTTCTACGGCTATAAAGTCTACGATAACAAGGAACACCCAAAGCAGCAGATCGTCAATGGCACTGTTGACTGGGCCGGCGTAGGCGACACTTACTTTGCGATGCTCGCCGTCCCGTCTAAGAAAGCACAGGGCCTGCAATTTGTCGCCGAGAAATATGAGCACCCCACGGGCAGCGCGAAAGAGGATAGATACTTAGTTACAGGGCTGCTTGATATACCCGCCGACGGGACGCCGACAGTCATTTATGTCGGGCCGAAAGATCATGATCTCTTAACTGATGCCAGTAAGAGTATCACGCAGACGGTTGGGCGCAGCATTCATATTGAGCGCGCGATTGACTACGGCCGGTGGTTGGGCTGGATAACGCGCTATCTAGCTGTGCCGATCCTCAGCGCGATCAAAGTGCTCAATCAGTGGACGGGCAGTTATGGGGTCGCCATCATCATCTTTACTTTCCTGATTTATTCACTCTTCTTCCCGCTCAAGTGGCGTTCGACTAAAGCCATGAAAAAGGCGCAGAAACATGCGCCGCGAATGAAGGAATTGCAGGAGAAGATGAAGAGTTTGAAACAGAACGACCCGCGTCTGCGCGAGTTGCAGGTCGAGCAACTTAAGCTGATGAAAGAGGCCAATCCGCTCGGCGGGTGTCTGCCCTTGCTCATTCAGATGCCGTTTCTGATCGCGCTCTACACGGCGATAACTATTTCGATTGACTTCCGGCAAGCAACCTTTCTCTGGCTACCCGATCTATCCGCCGCTGATCCTTATCGGCTGCTGCCGATCCTGATGGCAGCCTCGATGGTGGTCTTGCAGTTCATCACGCCGCAGCCATCGACCGATCCGATGCAGCGCAAGATGATGGCTGTGATGTTGCCGGCATTCATGCTGTATATCATGTGGTCAGCCCCGGCAGGCTTGTTGGTTTACTGGTTGATGGCCAACTTGGTCGGCTTCGGACAACAGATGCTTATTAACCGCATGCTCAAGTCAGAAGACGATGAAGGGCCGGAGCCGCCCGGTAAGAAAAAGAAAGGCGCGCTCTCGCCGCGCAGTCCGCTTGATCAACGCAAAGCCGCGGCCGCATAAACAGGCAGCGCGCCATTGGGCCGGAGACTTTAGCGCAAGCTCTAGCTCAACAAGTTATTAACATCCATCGAAGTTTTACGTTGGCTCGCGTTGGAGATCGAAATGGATAACACTTGCCAGCAGGCAGAGAGTTTCTTGAACGACGTGTTCGCGAGTTCCAAGCTCGACATTCGCGCCTCATCGGCGAAAACCGACGACGGTTGTTTTCTTGATCTGAACGGTGCGGATGCTGCCCTACTGCGCAGTGAAGGCGGCGAACTGCTTGACGCTGTTGAGCACTTAGTCAATCAAATCTACGGGCGCAGGCTTGAGCACAACGAACGGATCGTTTGCGACGTACACAGTTTTCGTGCGCTGCGTATGACCGAGTTGCGTGTCATGGCGCAACACGCGGCCGAGCGCGTGCGCACAACCGGGACGACGTTTACCTTTGGACCAATGGAAGCCAACGAACGGCGCGTGATCCATCTGACGCTCGCGCAAGAACCTGACCTGCATACGGAGTCGGTCGGCGAAGGCAACACGCGTCGGCTCAAAGTGAGTTTGAAAGCGAAGCAGTAGTCTCAAATTAGTCTTGACCGCGCCAGCTTATGTGCGGCCTGTAGTACTTCGGCAGTGCCAGCCTCGGATACCATCGTCGCTCTTTCCACCCCACCCGGCCGCAGCGGCATCGGCGTCATCCGCCTGAGCGGCGCGCACGCGCTTGAGCTTGTGCGCAAGCTTCTGCGCTCAGATCAATTCACGCCCGAAGCTAATCGCGTCACCCTGCAAACAATTATCGATCCTGAAAGCGGCACAGTCCTCGACCGCGCGCTCGTCACCTACTTTCAAGCCCCGCATTCATTCACCGGCGAAGATGTGATTGAGTTGAGTTGTCACGGCTCGCCCGTGCTGCTGTTACACGTCGTTGACGCCCTTTTACATCTCGGTGCACGCACCGCCGATGCTGGTGAGTTTACTTTGCGCGCGCTCGCCCACGGCCGCCTAAATCTCAGTCAAGCTGAGGCTATCCGCGACCTCATCGACGCGCAGACGCACGCCGCCGTCCAGCAGGCCGCCAGACAACTCGGCGGAGAGTTCTCCGTGCGCCTGCAACCGATCAAAGATACGCTGCTCGACATCATTGTGCCGCTTGAGTCGGCGCTCGAATTTGTCGAAGATGATTTGCCGAAAATTATGCTCGAACGCATCGGCGAGCAACTCTCTAACTTGATCCAGCGACTCGAAGCACTGGCCGTCACTTTTCGCTCCGGCCGTCTTTTAAAAGAAGGTTTGAAGGTCGCTCTGGTTGGCCGCCCTAATGTCGGTAAGTCTAGCGTTTTCAACAGTTTGCTTCGGTCAGACAGGGCGATTGTGACGGCCATTCCGGGCACAACGCGCGATAGTCTAAGTGAGTTAATTAGCATTCAAGGCGTGCCGATTTTGCTGACCGACACGGCTGGTGTGCGACCGTCTGACGACCCGATTGAGTCCATCGGCATTGAGCGCACACGACGTGCTATGGCTGATGCTGACCTCGTTGTTTTAGTGCTTGACGGCGCACAAGCGTTAACCGAAGAAGATTGCTATATCCTTGCGGAAGTGCGTAAAAACAAATACCTTATTGCCTTGAATAAAAGCGACCTGCAAACTTTCGCGGCGAGTAATCTTGATGATTTAAATCTTGCGGGCTATATATCTATCTCAGCTAAGACAGGCGCGGGTCTGGATGATTTACGTGTTGCTCTGCTTGAACCATTCCTATCAAACAGTATCCAGGAAGCGAGCTTCTTAATCACTAACGCAAGGCATTACGATCTACTACGACGCACAGCGGATTCGCTACGCTCTACCAAAAACTTACTTGAAAAAAGAGCGAGCGAAGATTTATTACTGGTTGGACTTTATGATGCCTTGCGTTATCTTGGAGAAATCACCGGCGAGACCACACCTGAGAATGTGCTTTCGCAAATTTTCGCTACCTTCTGCATAGGCAAGTAGTTATGAGTTTTGACGAACGCTTCGACGTGATTGTGATTGGGGCCGGGCATGCCGGCTGCGAAGCCGCCTCGGCTGCGGCCCGGATGGGCGCGCAGACTGCCTTGGTCACATTAAATCTTGACCTGATCGGGCAGATGTCCTGCAACCCAGCGGTCGGCGGCATAGCCAAGGGGCACATTGTGCGTGAAATCGATGCCCTCGGCGGCATCATGGGGCGCGTCATTGATCGCACGGGCATACAGTTTCGCTTGTTGAATCGTTCGCGTGGGCCGGCTGTGCAAGCGCCGCGTGCGCAGGCCGACCGTTCTCTGTATCGCACAGAGATGAGGCAGACGTTGGAAGCGACGCCGAATCTACATCTCCGCCAAGGGCTTGTGACCGATTTTATTGTTGATAAGTCCCAGATTCGCGGAGTTGAACTACAAGACACACGACGCCTGCGTGCTGACGCCGTCATCGTCGCAACCGGCACCTTTTTGAACGGGTTAATTCATACAGGGCGAAGAACTTATACTGCTGGCCGCGCTGGCGAGCCGGCTTCAATTGAACTGGCGGAACGGTTGAAACAACTAGGTTTTCCCGTCGGCCGCTTGAAGACAGGTACTCCCCCGCGACTCGACGGGCGTACTATTGACTGGAAGGTGTTTGAACCACAACCGGCCGACCAGCGGCCCGTGCCTTTCTCTTTCCAGACGGAGTCTATCGAACAGCCTCAAATTACCTGCTACATCGGTTACACCAATGAGCGCGTACACAATGCGATTCGCGCAAATATCAATGAATCCCCGCTCTATTCCGGACAGATCAAGGGCATAGGCCCACGCTACTGCCCTTCTATCGAAGATAAGGTGATTAAATTCCCTGCTAAAGATAGGCATCAGCTTTTCCTTGAACCGGAGGGGCACAATACCACTGAAGTTTATTTGAATGGCTTTTCTACCTCTATGCCGGCTGAGTTCCAGCAGGAGTTAGTACATAACATTCCCGGTCTGGAAGAGGCTCGCATAATCCGCCCCGGTTATGCCATCGAATATGATTACGTCGATCCGCGCGAGCTGACCCCATTCTTGCAAACTCAACGTATTAAAGGACTTTTCTTTGCTGGGCAGATTAATGGGACGACCGGTTATGAGGAAGCTGCCTGTCAAGGGCTAATCGCTGGTATCAACGCTGCCCTTTTTGTTCAGCAGCGCGAAGGATTCCGCTTAAGCCGTGAGGAGTCTTATATCGGCGTCCTTGTTGATGACTTGATAACTCATGGGGTTGATGAACCATATCGAATGTTTACCTCACGTGCTGAAAATCGCCTGTGTCTACGTCATGATACCGCCGATGCACGCCTTTCCCCTTACGGGCATGAATTCGGTCTGCTTGGTGATTCGGCTTGGGATGCCTTTACCGCTCGTCGGGAGCGTCTTGCGCATCTGCGCGCCGCACTTGAAAGCACCAGATTCAAAAGAACCGAGAGCGTCTATCGTCTCGTCTCCCAAACTCTCAACATGGATTTAGGCGATTCGGTCTCCCTTGCACAACTTTCTCAACGCCCAAACGTCGATGTTTCGCTCATTCGCCGACATCTCCCCATAGCCTTACGCACAGTCAGCGACACTGATTTGGAAACGGCTTTAGCCGATATTCTCTATGCCGGCTATGTAGACTCATACCGTCTAACTCAGGAAAGAATTTTTCATCACGATGACCTACGGATACCTGCTGAGTTTGATTATCCAGCTATTAGCGGTCTTTCTCATGAAATGGTTGAACGACTAACACGGGTTCGTCCCTATACGTTCGGACAGGCACGCCGTATTCCCGGCATGACTCCTGCCGCTATCTCTTTATTATTGATACGTTTACAGTTTCGCCGCGCAGCTTGATCCAGCCTGTTATGTTTCACGTGTCACATAGCACGACAAGATGTGACACGTGAAACATCTCAAAAACCTTTCTTTTTAACGGCAAACTCGGAAAAACTCTAGCACGCTATCTTACTTTGTGTTAGTTTACGCAGACTACATCCAAGCGCCGTTTTTGCCCAACTCAAATGGCTAAAATCATCGCGGTGGCGAATCAAAAAGGTGGCGTCGGGAAAACAACGACGGCCGTTAATTTGGCTGCCGCCCTCGCCGTCTCCGAACGGCGGGTCTTACTCGTTGATGCCGATCCACAGGCAAACGCTACGTCCGGCGTCGGTATTCAGCGAGGAAGTTTCCGCCGCAGTCTCTATCATGTGCTTGTACTAGGCGAGCCTGTTGCAAATATCACACAAGGCACTGAACTGTCTTTATTGAAAGTCTTGCCCGCCGACAAGAATTTGATCGGGGCTGAAGTAGAACTTGTTGAGATGTCCCACAGGGAGTATCAACTCCAAAAAGTGCTTCAGCCAATTCGCGACGAGTTTGATTTTATTATTATTGATTGCCCACCAGCTCTTGGGCTTCTTACCTTGAACGCTTTAACCACCGCCGATTCTCTGCTTGTACCCATTCAATGTGAATATTACGCGCTTGAAGGCGTAACTGAGTTGTTTGATACATTGGCACGGATTAGACGTTCACTTAACCCAGGACTGGCCATCGAGGGCTTGCTGTTAACGATGTACGACGAGCGCACTAATCTCTCATCTGCGGTCGCAAATGATTTGCGGGATTTTTATGGTCGGCAGGTTCTTGAAACCGTTATTCCGCGCAATGTGCGTTTGGCTGAAGCTCCAAGCTACGGTAAGCCTGTTATTTTATATGACATAAGATCTCGCGGGGCAGAAAGCTATCTGCAGTTAGCAAAGGAGATAATGACTCATGACCAGAAGGGCACTCGGCCGGGGATTGAGCGCGCTGCTGTCGGACAAGCCAACGACAGTCAATGAAGAATTCACAGAGATCGACATTGATCTCATCGAGCCAAATCACCTCCAGCCGCGCACGCGCTTCGACGAAGCACAGATGGAAGAGCTTGCGCAATCAATCAAAATAAACGGGGTCGTACAGCCTATTCTAGCTCGTAGAGTGAAGGGTGGTCATTATCAGATAGTCGCTGGCGAACGTCGTTGGCGTGCAGCGCAGCGCGCAGGCATACAGCGTATCCCGGCTGTTGTGCGCGAAATTCCGGATGAGAAAATGTTGGAGCTGGCGCTGATCGAAAATATTCAGCGCCAAGAACTCAACGCCATCGAAGAAGCTTACGCGTATAAAAGATTGATAGAAACTTTAGGCTTAACCCAAGAGGCTGTGGCCCAACGAGTCGGACGAGATAGAACTTTTATCACCAACTATCTTAGATTATTGCGTCTGCCTGATGATATTCAAAAACTCGTAGAGGACAATACTATATCAATGGGGCATGCCCGCGCACTATTGGGCGTTGACGATCAGGATATACAACGTAAAGTCGCACGCAACATTGTTGACCATGTGCTGTCTGTACGCGAGACTGAAAGAGCTGTCAAACGTATAGTTGAAGGAGCGAGTGTGGTCGCCACGATAGTTCAACCGCTACGGCAAGACGATGCCAATATACGTGCCGCTGAAGACCGGCTACGCCGTCGCCTTGGGACACAGGTTCGGGTAATGCGTAACTCAAAAGGCAATGGCGGAAAGATTGAATTGCATTATTACAATGATGACGATCTGAATCGGCTTTATGAGCTATTGATTAGCATCCAAAATAATAATATTACCCAAGAAAAGCTGGGAAATATCTGATTATTTAAAAAGTAAATCACCCTTGGTGCTGCTCATAATTCCAAGTCACTATCTGTTGAGGATTACCTCTTAAGCCAAGGTTAAATTTACTCGTCCTCCGCTGAATCTGCACTTTGGTGAAGGATACGTCGGCCGGCAACTTTGTAAGCTCCACTAGCAATTAATGAAACCGCTTCGGGATAGGCGCGATGCTCTTCGATAAGGATACGTGCAGCCAATATTTCGACTGTATCGGTGTCCCTAACCGGTACGATGCGTTGGACAAGAATAAGGCCGCCATCAAGCGTCTCATCGACAAAGTGAACTGTGCAGCCACTCCATTTAACACCGTGCTCGATTGCCTGGCGTTGAGCATCTAGGCCGGGGAATGCAGGCAGAAGGCTCGGATGAATGTTGAGAATGTGGCTGCGGTAATTTGCAATGAAAGCGGGCGAGAGCAGCCGCATAAAGCCGGCGAGACAAATCAGTCCAACGCCAAACGCAGCGAGGGCCGCCAAAATTTCCTGTTCATGCTCGGCGCGCGTGCGCCCACGGCGCTCGATGACGCGCGTTTCAAGTCCATGTTCAGCGGCGGTTAATAATCCGGGCGCGTCCGCGCGGTCACTAATGACGATGGCTATTTCGGCGTTTGGTATCTGCCCGGAGCGTACAGCATTGGCGAGCGCCAACATGTTTGAGCCGCGTCCAGAGATGAGGATTGCGAGTCTCAATTTCAGAATTCCAGAGTTCGTTATTTGCGACCAAGACTTAAAAACTCGAAACGACTTCAGACTAACTTGACCTCACCCGCGTCCGAGACGACGTGTCCGACCTCGTAGCAATCCGTGCCATGCGCTGTAACGTGGGTTTTGATCGAATTAATGTTCGCCGCCGAGCAGATGATGATCATACCAATGCCCATGTTAAAGGTTCGATACATCTCCGCTTCAGGTACACGGCCGAGACGTTGCATGTGTGTGAAGATCGGTAAAATGGGCCAAGACCCGCGCGCAATCTCTACGCCTGTGCCAGCGGGTAAGATGCGTGGAATGTTTTCTAACAGTCCGCCGCCTGTAATGTGCGCGAGTCCCTTGAGCACACCTAGATCAAGTAAACCTTCAAGCGCGGGCAGATAACTGACGTGCGGAGCGAGTAACGCCGCACCGACAGTCATGCCTAGTTTGTCGAGATGCGTGTCCGCTTTGTGTCCCGCTACTTCAAAGAAGAGTTTGCGCGCGAGCGAGTAGCCGTTGGTATGCAGGCCAACTGACGGCAAGGCCAGCACGGCATCACCGGGTGCGATGCTGCTGCCGTCGATCACCTTCGCGCGATCTACGACGCCGACGATGAAGCCCGCTATATCATACTCACCCGCTGTGTAAAACCCCGGCATCTCGGCCGTCTCGCCTCCAAGCAGGGCACAACCATTCTCGCGACAACCACGCGCTACGCCATCAATGACGCGCGCAATCGTCTCCGGCGCAAGCACGCCCGCAGCAATGTAGTCGAGGAAGAAGAGCGGCCGCGCGCCTTGCACAAGAATGTCATTGACGCAATGGTTGACAAGATCACGCCCGACGGTATCGTGTGTGTTCATCTCGAATGCGACTTTGAGTTTTGTCCCGACGCCATCCGCGGAGGCGACAAGCACGGGCGCGCGCATCTGGGGAAACGCGCCGTCGAACATCCCGCCGAAGCTGCCGATCTCGGAGAGCGTGCGCGCATTGAACGTTGTGCGCGCGAGTTCTTTGATCTGCGCGACGGTGCGGTTCGCTGCATCAATTGAGACGCCGGCATCGCTGTAGGTAATTGATTTGCTCATCAGCTCGAATTTTGGAGGGCTGCTATATTTTGCGAACGCTAGTGAACGCGACTACAGTATATTGTATAAACCTTTATTATTGTAACCTCCGATTAGCAGCGGCGTTATTTTCCACCTATCTCTTTCTTCGCTGGTTTTGGTGGTGGGCCGAAATCGCCGTAAGCGATGAAACCGGAACGCGCTGAGTCGTCCTTCTGTCCTACACGGCCGGCATATAGATCGCCCTTGGCCTCCTTGGCCGGTTTGATCTCGTAGCCTTCGCCCTTCGATGTAACCGTGATCTCGCCGTGTAAATCTGTGCGATAGATTTTGACGCCCGCTGCTTTTAATCTATCCATCACAACTTGGGCCGGATGACCATAGCGATTGTACTCGCCGAGCGAGATGAGCGCGGCTTCGGGTTTGATGCGACTGAGGAATTCCGCTGTCGTCGCGTACTTCGAGCCGTGATGTGCAACCTTGAGCAGTTGCGCCGTCACGTTGGCGTTACTGTTTAGCAGGCGCTGTTCGGTCTGCGCCTCGGCGTCGCCGAGCAGCAGCAGCGAGAAGTCGCCGTAGTCGAGGCGCATGACAATTGAGTTTGCGTTCGGCTCGTTGCCGCCGCTGCGCATCTGATCTTTCGTAAACGGCGGCGGGATTGGTGCGAGCGTCGTGAGCACGACACCCCCGCCGAGATCATAGTGTTGGCCCGGCGCGGCTTGGATCAGTTGCGCGCCGTTCTGTTTGATTGCGTCTTGCAACGCGGCGTATGTCTTCACCGTCGGCAGTTGCGCGCCGCGTGGGCGCGGTTTGGTTTGACTCTTCGCGCTTTGATTCTTGTTCTTACCCCTCTGATTCTTAGTTGGCGCAGTCGTGTCCGCGCCGAAATCCGGTGGCGCAACACCGCTATCGAGCACGTGCAGCACCTTGACAGAGTTGAACACTGCGGCCGCGCCGCCGATGTGATCCGGGTGCGGGTGCGTGGCGACGAAGTATTCGAGTTGTTGCACCTGATAACGACCGAGTGCGTCGCGCACGACATTGGCATGACTCTCGTCGCCGGCATCAACCAGTGCGGCTTTGCCGCCGGGCGCGATGATCAGGATCGCATCGCCTTGCCCGACATCGAGCACGTGGACTTGCAGTTCGCCGCCCGACGCGCGCGGCAACTGTGGCCCCTTAGGCCGATAAAACTTGAGATAGACTCCGCCTGCAATGACCGCCACCAGCGACAGCACGACGAGCAGGCAGCCGCAACCGCGCCTGTTTTGCGCCAACTAAATTAACCCCCTGTCCTAACACAGCGAAAACTTTTCACGCGTCGCTCGAAGGCACAGGCTCGTGCTCGCGCGCAAACTGCGTCTCGGCCGCGCGCGTGATGCGCGTCGGATAGCGCCCCGTCCAGCAGGCGACGCACGCGGCGGATGGGGCGAGGCCGGTCGCCTTGAGCATACCTTCGAGCGAAAGATAGCCGAGCGAGTCTGCGCCGATAAAGTCGCGTACGTCCTCAACCGACATCTGCGCGGCGATCAAGTCGGACTTATTCGGCGTGTCCACGCCGTAGAAGCACGGGCTGATGGTCGGCGGGCAACTGATGCGCATGTGCACTTCGCGCGCGCCCGCCTCGCGCACCATCCGCACGATCTTCTGCGAGGTCGTACCGCGCACAATCGAGTCGTCGATCAGGACGACGCGCCGGCCGTCGATCAGGTGACGCACCGGGTTCAATTTAATGCGCACGCCGAAGCTGCGGATCGATTGCTGCGGCTCAATGAAAGTGCGATGGACGTAATGATTGCGCACGAGACCTTGACGGAAACTGAGACCAGACTGCGCGGCGTAACCGATTGACGCAGCGACGCCCGAATCGGGCACGGGCACGACGATGTCTGCGTCCGCTGGTTGCTCAAGCGCCAACTGTTTGCCCATGATGTGCCGCGAACGGTTGACCGACTGCCCGTAGATCAAAGAGTCTGGACGCGCGAAATAGACGTGCTCGAAGATGCACATCGAGTGCGGTCGTTGGGGTAGGGGATGCGACGAGTGCAGACCCGCTTCGTCGATCACGATCATCTCGCCCGGCTCAACGTCGCGCACGTAGCGCGCTTCGATCAGATCAAAGGCGCAGGTCTCAGATGCGACAACCCACGCGTCGCCCAGCCGACCGAGCGCGAGCGGGCGAAAACCGCGCGGATCGCGAATCGCGATCAACGCGGTCGGCGTCAGAAAGAGCATCGAGAACGCGCCTTCGGTCTCGCACAAAACCTCTGGGATCGCTTCGATGATGCCCGCCGCTTGCGAGCGCGCGATGCCGTGCAGGACGACTTCAGTGTCCGAAGTCGAAGAGAAGATCGCGCCCGCGCGTTCCAATCTCTTTCGTTCTTCGCTGGCAAAGGGGAGATTGCCGTTGTGACAGATGGCGACTTGCCCGTGCTGGCAGGCGACGAGGAATGGTTGGGCTTCGCGAATCGAGACTTCGCCGGCCGTTGAATAGCGCACGTGGCCGATGGCGCTCGCGCCGGGCAGACGGTTGAGGCGCTCAGCATTGAACACGTCGGGCACAAGCCCCATCGCGCGCTCCGAGCGCAACTCGTGCCCGTCTGAAGAGACGATGCCGCACGACTCTTGCCCGCGATGTTGCAGCGCGTACAGCCCGAGATAGGTCAGACGCGCCGCCTCGGCGTGGCCGTAGATGCCGAACACGCCGCACTCGTCGCGAAACTTGTCCGTCCGTTGATCGCTCACCGTGTCAGCCGCATCGTCTTGCATGATCGTCTGTCGCGAAAGCGCATTGTAGCACGGGAAGGGAAGGGATGAGGGATGAGGGATGAAAAAGGAATCATGAGAGCGAAGCGATAATTATCATCCCTCATCCCTCATCCCTTTCTGCTATGATGCTCGCCATCCCGGCGGCAAAGGAAGTGCGACCATGGAAGTGAAAGTCTACGGCGCGGATTGGTGCGCGGACACGCAGCGCACGCTCAAGCACTTGCAGGAACTCGGCGTCGCCTTCAAGTATATCGACATCGAGCAGGACGAGGCGGCGCGCCAATGGGTGCGCGCGCACAACGACGGCAAGGAGCCGAAACCGACGCTCGACATCGCCGGGCAAGTGCTCTCGACGCCGACCAACCGCGAGCTTGAAAGCGCGCTGCGCGAAATCGGCTTCATGGCCTAAAGACATTTCATCGCAACCGTGAACACTCGTGCGCCAAAGCTAAACACGTTAGCTGTCGTCCTGCGCGTCGGTCTGCTCGTCGCGCTCGTCGGCGCAGGCTGGCGCATCTATCGACGGCTACCGGTTGACTTGAGCGACGCGAACGGCACAGGGCAAGCGCGCGTCACGACACTGCATCTTGTCCTGCGGCGCGCGGCTAACGACGGCACGCAAGGCCGCGCTGACATAGACGTGCGCCTCTTCCCGGTAGACGTGGCGGCGGTGCAGCGCGAGTTCGACTCGGAACGCCGGCCCGGCTTACGCTTCAGCGACTTCCTCGTGCGCCGCATGCTGGGACGCACCCCCGTCGCCGCCCGGCTTGATGAGAACGGGCAAGCGGTTGTCATGCTCACACCCGGCCGCTGGTGGGTGCACGCGACGCTCGCCGGCCCCGAAGAATTCACATGGCGTCTACCCGTCAACGTCGTCGGGCGCGAACAGACCGTCGAACTCACACCCGACAACGCATACATGCGAACAAAGAGCTTTTAAGGCCCATGCCGGCTGTCAGTCCGCGTCTCAATCTCATAAACTTCGGGTTAGCTTAATGAAGTACCATGTCGGAGACGACCTCTACCGCGCCCAGCACCAAAGGTGAAACATGGCTGACGATTTCACATACGACGTATTCCTAAGCCACAGCGCACAGGACAAGCCCATCGTGCGCGCCCTCGCCGAACGTCTGCGCGCGGACAACCTGCGCGTCTGGTTCGACGAGTGGGAACTAAAGCCCGGCGACAACATCCCCGCCAAGATCGAAGCAGGGCTGGACCATTCCCGCGTCCTCATCCTCTGCCTGTCCGCCCACGCCTTCGGCTCCGACTGGGCGCAATTGGAAAGCTACACCTTCCGCTTCCGCGACCCGCTCAACAAAGAGCGCCGCTTCATCCCCCTCCGCCTCGACGCCGCCCCCATCAAAGGCTCGCTGGCGCAATTCAGCTACATCAACTGGCTCTCGGACGACCGCGAGCAGGGGTATGCCAAGCTCCTCGAAGCCTCTCGGCCATCAGCGAAGCCACCAGCAGCAGATGCCGCGCGCGAGCAAGTTGCAGAAAAGGTTGCCCATCTCGCTCCCAAGCCGAGCATTTATACCTGTGCATTCAGTCTAGATGGAAAGCACATCCTCACTGGCGGCGCAGACAAAATCATACGGCTGTGGGACGTGGAGACGGGGCGCTGCCTGCGCGTGTTCGAAGGCCACATGGAGCGTATTGATAGCGTGGCGTGGAGTGCCGATCAACGCTACGCTCTCTCTGGCTCGGATGATGTGCGGCTGTGGGACGTGGAGATGGGGCGCTGCCTGCGCGTGTTCGAAGGCCATACGGGTGCAATTATGATCGTGGCGTGGAGTGCCGATCAACGCCGCGCCCTGTCTGGCTCGTTCGACAATAGCGTGCGGTTGTGGGACGTGGAGACGGGGCGCTGCCTGCGTATGTTTGAAGGCCACGCGAGTCGCGTTTATGCCGTAGCGTGGAGTGCCGATCAGCGCTCCATCCTCTCCGGCTCAAGTGACAATAGCGTGCGGCTGTGGGACGTGGAGACGGGGCGCTGCCTGCACATGTTCGAAGGCCACACTAGTTGGGTTATAAACGTGGCGTGGAGCCCAAATCAAAATCGTGCGCTCTCCGGTTCCGTGGACAAAACCATGCGGCTGTGGGACGTAGAGACGGGGCGCTGCTTGCGCGTGTTTGAAGGCCACACGGAAAACGTCAAGAGCGTGGCGTGGAGCGCCGATCACCGTCACGCCCTCACTAGCTCACCGGACAAAACCGTGCGGCTGTGGGACGTGGAAACGGGGCGCTGCCTGCGCGTGTTTGAAGGCCACACATCCGGCGTCATAAATGTAGCGTGGAGTGTTGATCAACGCCGCGCCTTCTCTGGCGACCACAGCGGCGGCATCCGAGTGTGGGATTTGTCGGAATTTGTCACCGAGGCGCGAGCACCGGAAGACTCAGCGTCGGTCTTGACGCCCATGTTGGATCAAGTCCAATACACGAACGCCAAAGTCCTCCTCGTCGGTGATACAGGTGTGGGCAAGAGCGGCTTGGCTGAGCGATTAGTGAACAAGCAATTCGTGCCGACGAAATCCTCGCACGCCCGCAAGGCGCACGTGCTCGAAAGCAAAGTTGTGCAGGAGCCGGGCGGCGTCTCACTTCATCAGGAGACAGTGCTATGGGACCTCGCCGGTCAGCCCGCCTATCGTTCAGTGCATCAATTGAGCATGGATGATGCCGCACTGGCCTGCGTACTCTTCGACAGCCGCAGCGAGACGAACCCTTTCGAGGGCGCGGCCTATTGGTCGCAGGTACTTGATCAGGCACGCACGAACGCGAAGCTGAAGAAACTCCTCGTCGCCTCGCGCATTGATGTGGGTGGCCTCCCGGCCAGCAAGGAGCGGATCGAAACCTTCGCACGCGAGAACAACTTTGCGCATTTCATTTCCACGAGTGCCAGCACGGGCGAAGGTTGCGACGAATTGCTGGAGGCGATTCGCAAAGGAATTCCTTGGGAGGAGATTCCTATATTAACTACAACCACTACGCTGGCTGCTATGCGTGGATTCGTAGCGAGGTTTCTGTCACAGTTGAAGGGGGAGAGAGGCAGTATTGACCAAAAGGACGGCTTACCAGTCGCCCGTGAGAGGCTGCTGACTATCGAGGAACTACATGAGGGCTTCATTGCTGACTTTGGGCAGAAGATTTCTTTAGAAGAATTCATGTTGCACCTGTATCGGCTCGAAGCCACGGACGCGGTGCGTCTTTTGGTCTTCCAAAGGGATGACGTGGAACTGCGCCCAGATAACTTAGTGTTACTTGACCCAACGCGAGTGGATGCATATGCGAGCGCGCTACTGGTGGCCGCGAAGGATGAACCGGATGGGCCGGGCCACTTGCTGGAATCCCGTGTGCGCGAGGGGCAGTTCAAGCTCGACCATGACGAACGGATCGCCGACCGCGAGTCCGAACGCCATGTGCTGTGGTACGTGATGGAGAACTTGTTATCCCGCGATCTGGCGTTGCGCGAGCAGATCAAGGGCGAGGACTATCTTGTGTTCCCCTCGCAGTGCACGGCGGAGCTGAGGTTTCCGGGCGTGGCGGCGTTCGGCGTGGCATTCGGCTTCGCCGGCCCGGTGCGGAGTATTTATGCCACGCTCATCGCGCAGCTAGCGCACTATGAGGGCTTCAAGAAGCGCGAGTTCTTTCAAGACGCCGCCGCCTACCACGCCGAGGCGGGCGGGCGCTGCCTCGTCCGTCTGCGCGATCACGGGCACGGGCACGGTGAACTTGATGTATCGTTCGATAACGACACCGCCGCGGCCGTGCGGCAGGGGTTCATCGAATTCGTCGGCCGGCATCTGGAGGCCAAGAGCAATCCCGGCAGCGTGACCAAACGTCATGCTTATCATTGCGCGAATGCGACGTGCCGGAATCCGTTCGAGGATCGCGTGGTGAAAGCACGGCTGGATGCACGGAAGAAGGATTTGCTATGCCCCATCTGCGAGAAGAAGACTCCGCTCGTCAATCTACTGGCCGCACCGACAGCATCGGCTAAGTCGGTCGCCGCACAGATGGCGACTGATGCCAGGGCCGGCCGGCAGCGTATGACTGCGAAGTTGGTCATCAAGGCGAAGGAAACGGAAGGGAAGTTCGACATCTTCCTGAGCCACAATGCAAAGGACAAGGCGGCGGTGGAGAAGATCGCCAAGCGTCTGCTCGCGGTGGGCATTCGCCCGTGGTTGGACAAGTGGAATCTCTCTCCCGGCGATACGGTTTCGGCCGCATTGGAGCAGGCCATCAAAACGATTCCGTGCGCCGCGTTGTTCTTTGGGCCGGCTGACGTTGGCAAGTGGCACATCTTGGAGATCAGGGCCTACGTGGAGCGTTGGGCGAGCGGTGATGCGCGGATGATTCCGGTTATCTTGCCGGACGTTGAAGAGACGCCGGAACTTCCGCTTTTTGTCCGCCAGACACTGTGGGTGGATATGCGCGGTTGGGAGACGGATGAGAGTGACGGCTTCTACCGGTTGGTCTGCGGTATCTTGGGGAAGGCTCCGGGTGATTCACCGATGAAGCGGTTTGGCGTCCGCGACGTAGCCGAGTGGCAGGGCACAGGCTCCTAGTGTTAGCAATGACGGTCAGAAATCTGTAGAGCAGATCGTCTTCGCGGGCGAGCGGCTTGACGTGATGAGTGTGCGGCGCTGGCGGGACGAGGCGTTGAAACAACGTGTGCTGTAGAGGCTGCTGGTCGGGCTGCGAGGTTATCCGAGATGAGAGCGCTTCGTTGTGAACAGGGCAGGCTGCTGCTCGCCGATATTGATGCGCCGCGCGTGGACGGCGAGGCGTTGGTGCGCGTGACGCGTTCGGGGATTTGCAACACGGACTTGGAGATCGTGCGCGGGTATGCGGGTTTTCAGGGGACGCTAGGGCACGAGTTCGTGGGCGTGGTCGAGCAAGCAGCGAATGAAAAATTGATCGGGCGACGTGTGGTTGGCGAGATCAACGCGGGTTGCGGTCGTTGCGCTTTGTGTCGCGCGGGCGATGCGCGGCATTGTCCGGAGCGGACTGTGCTCGGCATCGTCGGGCGTGATGGCGCACACGCGGAATACTTGCGTCTGCCTGCGGTCAACCTGCTGCCCGTGCCTGATGAGATAACAGACGAGCGCGCCGTCTTCACCGAGCCGCTCGCCGCCGCCTGCGGCATACTCGAACGCACGCAGATCACAAAGGACACGCGCGTCGCCGTCATTGGCGACGGCAAGCTCGGTCTGCTCTGCGCGCAAGCGATTAAAGCTTTAACGAGCGCGGACGTGACGCTCATCGGCAAGCACCAAAACAAATTAGAGATTGCGCGGCGGCGCGACATCGAGACGGTGCTCGTCGATCAGTTGACCGACACGGCCGCGCGCACGTTCGATACGGTCGTCGAAGCGTCGGGCGCGGCGCGCGGTTTTGAGCTGGCGCTCAACCTGTTGCGCCCGCACGGCGTGCTCGTCCTCAAATCCACCTTTCACGGCGCGACCGAATTTGCCGCTGCGCGCGTCGTCGTGGCCGAGATCAGCATCGTCGGCTCGCGTTGCGGTCGCTTCCAGCCCGCGCTTGAGTTGCTCAAAGCAAACGCGGTCGATGTGGACAGTCTCATCAGCGAAGAGTACGCGCTCGCCGACGGCCTGCGTGCGATGGCGCGCGCGGGCGCAAGCGGCGTACTCAAAGTTTTACTCAGACCGTGAACGAGTGACAAGTGACAAGTGACGCGCAAGACAACTTCTTTAACTCGTCACTTGTCACTCGTCACTGTTTTTCTTATGCGCTTGAAAGCCAATCTCGCGGCCGACGCGGCGCTCGTCGTGACGACGCTCATCTGGGGTTCGACGTTCATCATGGCGAAGGACATCCTCGTGGGCTGGCCGCCCATCGCTTATCTGGCGGTGCGCTTTGGGCTGGCGGCGCTCGTGCTGATGGTGTTGTTCGGGCGCGAGGTGTGGTACGCGCGCGGCGACGTGTGGCGCGCAGGGCTTGTGCTGGGCTTACTGGTCGGGGGCGGGTTCGCGTTGCAGGCGGCGGGGCAGGTGTACACAACCGCGTCGAAGTCCGCGTTCGTGACGGGGCTGACGACGCCGCTCGTACCATTCGTCGCCTACGTGCTGCTGCGTGTGCGGCCGAGTCGAGAGAACTTGATCGGCGTCGTGCTTGCATCCGTCGGCGGCATGCTGATCCTATTGCCGCAGGGCGCGGGCGTAGTGAACGAGGGCGACCTGCTAACGCTCGCGGCGACGAGTCTGTTCGCCGCGCACATCACACTGATGAGCCGCTATGCGCGTCGGTACGAGCTGCGGCAACTGACGGTGCTGCAACTCACGACCGCGGCCGTCATCTTCCTCTTCATCTGGGCGGGCGCGCACGCCGGTGCGGCCTACACGACGACCGATGCGCTCCCGCAGTTTCTCGCGCGCGAAGCCGGGCCGCTGGTGTGGCGCGGCGCGCTCGTGTGGCAGCTTGTCTATCTTGCACTCGTCGGCACGCTCGGCGCTTTCTTCCTGTGGACGTGGGGTCAAGCGCGCATGTCCGCGACGCACGCGGCGATCATCTTTAGTCTCGAACCTGTATTCGCCACGGCGTTCGCCGTCGCCGTCGGCGGCACAGGTGAGTGGCTGGGCGGCCGTGGTTACGTGGGCGCGTTGCTCGTCTTCGTAGGGATCGTCGCGTCGGAGTTGCGTTGGAGCGGAGTGGTGAGGGCAGGGGCCGAGGGCTGAAAGAAAAACCGATCCGAGATCGGTTTTTCTTTTATAGCCATTACGGTAGACAGCTAGTCAGTACCGCCTGCGGTCGCGGGCGGGTAGTAGTAGCGCAACCGACCCGCCCGTGACCACAGGCGGTACTGACCTCCGTCCCACGCTATAGTTAGGCCAAGAACTGTGGGATATCGGCTTCCTCGACGAGCACATAAGGAACGGGGAAGTTCGTGGCCATCTGAGTGTATTTATAGAACTCACGCCATTGTGCGCCCTCCCACTCTCCGGCGATGACCTGACAGCCCTCCGACCAATTGCCGACGTGATTAAGGTTGCGT
This sequence comes from Pyrinomonadaceae bacterium, assembly GCA_045807745.1. Lineage (GTDB taxonomy): Bacteria > Acidobacteriota > Blastocatellia > Pyrinomonadales > Pyrinomonadaceae > QHXQ01. The sequence continues at coordinate 60,658 of JBJMGT010000007.1, read as the reverse complement.
ATCCCGGCGTGGATGTGTATGGAGCCGTCGGTGATCTGCCATGTCTTATCGTCCGTCAAGTTGAAGTCTGTTTCCGGCTGTGCGCGCTCGCCGATGACGGTGCATGCTTGGACGAGGCAATCGTTTACGCCGTGATGCTTCCCGATTTTGAAGAAGTACAAGCCGGGCGACAGCATGAAAACGCCGAGCGGATTGGCGGCTGTCGTGAAGTAACCCGGCTCGGTCGTGCCGCGATATTCGTAAACCTGTTGCTCGCCGGTGGTGGCAATCCGCACGAGGCTGAGCGTGTCGTCCGCGATGTCATCTCTGTGATGAACTTTCTCACCTTCGTGCCGAATCCCGAAGACCGCGACCTCGCGCGGGTTTGCGGGAAAGTCGGGGCGGCGGTTGCCCTTGATCACGTCGGCGAAGAAGGGAACGCCTTCGTATTTGGCCAAGACTCCGTCGAATATCTTCCGGTACTGATCGAACGTGTAGCGTGCCATAAGTTTTAGCCTCCTGAGTTGGTGCTGCTTGGTGATGGTTGCGACCTTACGAGGCGCGTGCCACCGGGGCAGTTCGCGCGATGTAATTGAGCAGAGCGCCCTCTGTTAGCCGAATATTCCGAGCGGGTGGAAACTGAGTCGGTGATTGACTGAGTGTGAGCCGTCGAAAAATCTGGCGTGAGCGTAGCGCCGCGTTATATATCACGCGCGGGGGATTAGATCAAACTCTGCTTGCGCACCGCGCGCCGCGCCGCCGAACAGAGCAGGGCGAGCAGCGTGGGCTTAATTTTTTCCACATGGAGTTGCCGTCCATGTCTGGCGGTTGGGGTTATCAAAGAGCAGTAGTCGGCAAGCATGTGCGCAGCTTAATCTGAACTTTCGTCGCCCGGTCGCCGCCGGCCCGCACTGTGCACTGAAGTCCCGCCCCGTCTGCTTTGCCGCGCGTTGCGAATATCGGCTATACTCGCGCAACTGGCGCTCGTGCCTGAACCGTTAAGTACGCTCCCCTGACGGCTGATTCTGGCATGAACATCAATAGCGTTAGTCCGGCGCAGGCGCTGGCCATTCGGCGCGCCCCCGTTTGCATGAAAGTAGAAGGTGGTAAAAGATTTTATGTATCAACTTCCCAAAGGCGAAACGAATGAAGCGGAGCGCGCGCTCCTGCGGCGGTTGCGCGTCTGGATCGCGGCGTTGGCTGTGACGTGTCTCGTGGTCGGCGTCTCAGTCGGCGCGCTCTTGGCGGGGCGACCCGCCGTCGCGCAGAACGAAGGCGCACGGGCCGAGCAGGTCGCACGCGCGCCCGAAGCGCTGTCGGCTTCGTTCGCCGAGATCGCGAAGCACGTCGAGCCGGCCGTCGTTAATATCGACACGGTCTCCGCGCCGCAGGTGGCGGACAAGGACGACAGCGCCGATCAGGATGACAAGGACGGCAACTCGAACGACAACCCGCTGATGGAGATGTTCCGCAAGCACATGCGGCAGCCCTCGCGCGGCGTGGGCAGCGGCTTCATCGTCGATGCGAAAGGCTACATCCTGACGAACCAGCACGTCGTCGAAGACGCGACGCGCATCCGCGTGCGTTTGCAGTCGGGTGAAGAACTGCTCGGCACGGTCGTCGGGCAGGACGAAGAGACCGACGTGGCCGTCGTCAAGGTGGACGCGCACCGCGATCTGCCGACCGTCAAACTCGGCAACTCGGATGAGGTGCAGGTCGGCGACTGGGTCTTGGCCGTCGGCTCGCCGTTCGGTCTCGATCAGACCGTCACCGCCGGCATCATCTCGACGCTGCAACGGCAGACCAACCCCGGCGCAAACTTCCAGCGCTTCCTACAGACCGACGCCGCCATCAACCGTGGCAATTCCGGCGGCCCGCTCGTCAACATGCACGGCGAGGTGATCGGCATCAACTCGCAGATCGCCACTACCACCGGCGATTACAACGGCATCGGCTTTGCCCTGCCGGCGAACGACGCCGGCTTCGTCTATCGCCAACTGATCGGCGACACGCATCGCGTCCAGCGCGGCTACCTCGGTGTGCTGCTCGACTCAGTGCGGGGCGAGTTCGCACGCGTCTATGGTCTGCCCGAAGCGAAGGGCGCGATCATCACGGACATGCGCGAAGGCCCGGCCAGCAAGGCCGGCTTGCAAGCGGGCGACATCGTCGTCGAGTTCAACGGCCAGCCGATCCAAGGCTCGCAGGATTTGATCAATAAGGTCGCCGGCACGCCCGTCGGTCAGACCGTACAGATCACCGTCCTGCGTGACGTGAACAATAAACTCGAACGGCACACCGTCAGTGTCGCTCTCGCCGAGCGCCCGCCGCTCAATGATGTCACGCCGAAACCCGCCGGCACGCCGGACGCGACGCCGAAGAAGCCGGGCCCCGCAGTCATCCGGCCCGTGCTCGGCGTGAAGTTGAGCGAGTTGACAAATGTGCTGGCGAACGAGAAGAACCTGCGCGGCGTGCGCGGCCTGCTCGTGACCGAAGTTGATCCGGGCGGTCTCGCGGCGGACGCGGGCCTGCGCGAAGACTACGTCATCGAGCGCGTCAACCGCGTGCCCGTCACTGCGCTCGCAGACTTCGAGCGCGTCATCAATGGACTGAAGCCCGGCGACGCCGTCGTGATGCAGATCACCTATCTTTCGAACGGACGCATCACGAAGGGCCTTGTGCAGTTTACTTATCAATAAGCGGTCAGCTTTCGGCGGTCAGCTTTCAGCTTTTTGCCTGTTAGCTGACCGCTGATTGCTGATTGCTGAAAGCTTCTCTATGGCTCAGGCGAAAAAAGCTCTCAGCAAGCAGGCGAAGAAGCAAGGGCGCGCAAGCGGTGCGCGCGAGTCGGTCAAGACTTATTACAACTACATCGGCGGCGAGTGGGTGCGGTCTGCGGCGGGCGAGTTCTTCGAGAACTACAACCCGGCGGACACGCGCGACGTGGTGGGGCGCTTTGCACTCTCGACCGCCGAAGATGTAGAGCGCGCGGTGGCTGCGGCTAGAAACGCGGCCGAAGGTTGGAAGCGTCTGCCCGCGCCGCGCCGCGCCGAGATACTATTCCGCTTAGGGAACATCCTCATCCGCAACAAGGACGTCTATTCGGCCGACATGACGCGCGAGATGGGCAAGGTCTTGAAGGAGACCGGCGGCGACGTGCAGGAGGCGATTGACTGCACGTTCTACACGGCGGGCGAAGGGCGGCGCTTGCACGGCTTCACCACACCCGCCGAGATGCCCGACAAGTTTGCGATGTGTGTGCGCCAGCCCGTGGGCTTGTGCGCGCTCGTCACACCGTGGAACTTCCCGATGGCAATCCCTTCATGGAAGTTGATCCCCGCGCTGGTGTGCGGCAACACGGTCGTCATCAAACCGGCCGAGGACACGCCGCTCTCGACGATCAATCTCGTCAAGTCGTGTGTAGAGGCCGGCGTGCCGCCGGGCGTCGTCAACGTCGTGACGGGTTACGGCGCAACGGCTGGCCGGGCGCTCGTCGAACACCGAGACGTGCGGTTGGTCTCCTTCACCGGCTCGACCGAGACGGGGCGCACCATCGCCGCCGCGTGCGCCGACCGCAACGCGATCTGCTCGCTGGAGATGGGCGGCAAGAACGTCATCATGGTGATGGAAGATGCCGACATCGATCTCGCCATTGAGGGCACGCTCTGGGGCGCGTTCGGTACGTCGGGGCAACGCTGCACCGCTTCGTCGCGCGTCGTCGTGCATAAAAAGGTTTATAAAAAATTCACGCAACAACTCGTTGAGCGCGCAAAAGCCTTGCGCGTCGGCGACGGTGCAGACGCGAAGACTGATGTCGGCCCGGTTATCAACGCGGCGGCCGTGCACAAGATCATGGGTTACATCGAAGTGGGGCAGCGCGAGGACGGCGCGACCTTAGCGTGCGGCGGCAACCGGCTGGACAAGGGCGCGCACGCCAACGGCTACTTCATCGAGCCGACCGTCTTTACGAACGTCGCGCCCGACATGCGTATCGCGCAGGAAGAGATATTCGGCCCCGTTACGGCCGTCATCCCGACAAACTCGTTAGCCGAAGCCGTCGAGATCGCGAACGGCGTGCGCTACGGTCTGTCCGCGTCGATCTACACGCGTGATGTGAACCGCGCCTTCCACGCGATGAACGACATGTACACAGGCATCTTCTACGTCAACTCTTCGACCATCGGCGCGGAAGTCCACCTGCCCTTCGGCGGCACGAAAGCCACTGGCAACGGCCACCGCGAAGCGGGCACGCAAGTCTTGGACATCTTCACCGAATGGAAGTCAATCTACGTGGACTACAGCGGCAAGCTGCAACGCGCGCAGATCGACGAAGTGAATTTCGAGTAAGCGTTTGACCCATGACCGGCGATGAAAAAGTGGCCGGACTTCAACAGTAGCGGCGACCTGCCGGTCGGTATTCATCAGGCGACTTTAGCCGAGGTGCTTGAGTATTTCGGTCAAGCCTCGTTGCAACGCTGCATCGTTGCGCAACGCTTGACGCGGATTTACGAGTTGGTGATCGGCACACCATCTGGCACGCTTCGTCATCTTCGGCTCATTCGTCACAGCCAAGCCTGACCCGAATGACGTTGACATCTTCCTCTTGATGGATGATTCGTTTGTCCCGCAACAAGTTTCGGGCGAAGCCGAAATCATCTTCAGCCATTTGGCGACTCAGGAATACGAAGGAGCCAGTGTTTTCTGGCTCAAGAAATCGGGGGGCCATCGGTGGCGAACAAAAGGCGATAGCGGATTGGCAAGTCAAGCGCGACAAAACGAGGCGCGGAATTGTCGAGGTGATTAGCCGTGATTAAAAACGATCAGGAGTTGCAGGCAATTTGGGAAAGGATAGAGCTTTTCCAACGTCAAGTGGCGCACCTCCGTAAGGTAGAAACTGACCCGACAACTTACAAGCTATCGGCAGGCGGCTTCTTGGCGGAAATTGATCGAATGAACAGGGAAGTGCGTGAATACTTGTCACTCCACCCAAGCGAAATGGTAACCGAGTCGGTACTGACAGAAGCTTGATACAAAGCTCTAACTGACGCCTAATGACGGGAGCGCACCGAAATGATTGTCGGCCTACCTAAGGAGATCAAAGATAACGAGTATCGCGTCGGGCTGACGCCGGCCGGCGTGCGCGCGTTGACGGACGCGGGGCACAAGGTTGTCGTCGAGCGCGACGCGGGCGCAGGCTCTGGGTTCGAGAACGAGTTGTATGAGCGCGCGGGCGGGCAGATCATCGACTCGGCTGACGACGTGTGGGCGCAGGCCGAGATGATCGTGAAAGTGAAAGAGCCGATTGCGCCCGAATACCCGCGCATGAAAGAGGGCTTGCTGCTCTTCACATATCTGCATCTCGCGCCCGACCCGAAACAGACCGAGGCGCTCCTGCAACGCAAAGTGACGGGCGTCGCCTACGAGACGATTACGGATCGCAAAGGCACTTTGCCGCTCTTGACGCCGATGTCTGAAGTCGCGGGCCGGATGGCGGTGCAGGTCGGCGCGCACTACTTGGAGAAGATGCAGGGCGGGCGCGGCATCCTGTTGGGCGGCGTGCCGGGCGTGCCGGCGGCGAGCGTCGTCATCATCGGCGGCGGCGTGGTCGGGACGAACTCCGCGAAGATCGCTGTCGGCATGGGCGCACACGTCACGATCATTGACAACAATCTGGATCGCTTGCGCGAACTCGACGACATCTTCCTGACGAAAATCTCCACGCTTGCCTCAAGCGCCTACATGATCCACGACGCCATCTCGCAGGCCGATCTGATCATCGGCGCGGTGCTCGTGCCCGGCGCGGCCGCGCCGAAACTGGTCACGCGCAGCATGCTCAAAGACGTGCCGAACGGTGCTTGTATCGTCGATGTCGCGGTCGATCAAGGCGGCTGCATCGAGACGACGCACCCGACGACGCACTCTGATCCGACCTACTACGTCGAAGGCGTCCTGCATTACTGCGTCGCCAACATGCCGGGCGCAGTGCCGCGCACCTCGACCTTCGCGCTCACCAACGCGACGCTGCCTTACGTGCTGAAGCTCGCCAACAAGGGTTTCCTCGCTGCGGTCGCGCGCGATCCGGGTTTGAAGGCGGGCGTCAACACCTATGCCGGCAAGCTCACTTACGAAGCGGTCGCCATCGCGCAGAACCTCGCATACACACCGCTCGACCAACTGCTCGATGGCACGAGCGCATCACAGGCCGGTTGACGCATGAGCGCATTCGTTGCGCAACGAAGAGGCCGCCCGACGAATGGGCGGCCTCTTCGTTTATAGGAGCGTAAGCCCGCTCCCGCGGGCTTCCCATTCTGTTTGGCCGGCTCACCCAGTGTTCCGCTCACGCTCCACACAGGGCTTTATGCTGCCCGCCTGCTCCGCAGGCTCAGTGTGTGTCGTGAACCTGCTCGCTAATGCTCGTGGCATGGTGGCCGTTCGGCTAAGAGTCCGCTCTTCAGATGAATTTGATGCGGCGCGCGGCGAAGAAGACCATGCGGAGCAGCAGCCAGCCGTGTTGCCAACGTTGGATGTTGGTTGTGCCGTAGGTACGGTCGCGGTAGCGCACGGGCAGGTCGAGGATTTTCATGTTCAGTTTGGCCGCGCCGAAGAGCAGATCGAAATCGCCAAACGGATCGAAGTCGCCGAAGTAGGCGCGGCCCCCCGCAATCGCTTCATAGTCACTCCGCCAGAGCACCTTCGTGCCGCAGAGCGTGTCCTTGATGGGCTGACCGAGCAGCCAAGAGAAAGCGAGGCTGAAGAATTTGTTGCCGAGCAGATTGAGGAAGCGCATTGCCTCGCGCTCCATCGGATAGACGAGGCGCGAGCCGTTGGCGAAATCAGCCTTGCCTGAAGTGAGCACGTCGAGAAAGCGCGGTAAGTCTTCGGGCGGCACGGTCAAGTCCGAGTCGAGGATCATAAAAACGTCGCCGGTCGCGTGCGCGAAGCCGAGGCGCACGGCGTCGCCCTTGCCCTTGCCCGTCTGTTTGAGGAGTTGGCAGCGCCGCTCAGGGTGCGCGGCGATGGTTCGTCGGATCGTCTCGTAGGTGTCGTCTTGCGAGCCGCCTTCGATGAAGACCAGTTCCGTGCCCGCGCCCAACTCCGGCGTGCGTGCGAAGATGTCGGCGACGTTCCCGGCTTCGTTGCGCGCAGGGATGACGACAGAGACGCGCGGGCGCGGCCGGACAGACGACGTTTGGCGCGGGCGCGCTACCAACAGATGAGTCAGCGCCAGCAGGTTGAACGGCCAGAGCTTGACGAGGTAGCGGTTCGCCAAAGTGGACAGCGGTGGGAGCGGCAAGGGCAGCAGCACCTCCGCTCGGTGGCGTATGACCTCGAAGTCCGCGAGGGCGAGCAAGCCCTTCATGTCTTCGACCGTGAGCCAGTTCTGCGCAAGGTTGGGGCGTGCAAGACCCAAGCGACGGGCTAGTCCGAGCGGCAACTCCCAGAGGCGATTGTAGAAGTTGATGACGAGGCGCGTCGTCGGCGTCGAGAGGCGTGCGAGCGTCTGCAAGACCTGTTGCACGTCCCACAGATCGTTCACCACGTCGGAGAGAATGATGAAGTCGAACTGCTCTGCGAGCGCGAGCGCGTGTGCGTCCGCTTGGACGAAACGCAAGTTAGGATGCTTTGCTTGGGCGCGCGCAAGCATCGCACCGGAGAAGTCAACGCCCACGCCCGACGACGGCTCAAGCGCCGCCAGCAAGTCGCCCTCTGCGCAGCCGATCTCAAGGACGCGCGCGCCGCGCGGCACAAAGAAGCGATACAGCTCCGCGAGTCGGCGGCGATACGCGCCGCCCCAACCCTTGTGCGTGTCCTGCCAGCGCGCGACCTCGTCCCAGTGCGCCGCGCGCTCCTGTTGATAGCGCAGACGTGCAGCGTCCGCTGGCCCCGTCGCTTCCGCGGGCACGGACGCGGGCCAGACAGTCTCTACGCCTTTGACCTCTGCGCGCTGCATGTTTAAGCTCCAACAGACATTACCAGACCGAAGCGCGCACTATATGCGTTGCCGGCATTTCAGACAAGTTATCGGTTAGATAGTATGAACAACAAAGACTGGTGGGCGACGCGCCGCGTGTGCGTGACGGGCGGCGGGGGCTTCCTCGGCTCTTACGTCGTCGCGCGCCTGAACGAGTTAGGTTGTCGTGCGCTCTGCGCGCCGTCGGCTGCGGAGTTCGACCTGCGGGACAAAGATGCGATCCGGCGACTTTATGATCGCGCGCAGCCCGACATCGTGCTGCATCTGGCGGCGGTCGTCGGCGGCATCGGCGCGAACATGAAGAATCCCGGCCGCTACTTCTACGACAACCTGATCATGGGCGTCGAGTTGATGGAAGAGGCGCGCCAGCGCGGCGTCGAAAAATTTCTTGCCCTCGGCACGATCTGCGCTTATCCGAAGCACACGCCCGTCCCGTTTCACGAAGACGACTTATGGAACGGTTATCCGGAGGAGACGAACGCGCCCTATGGCCTCGCGAAGAAGATGCTCCTCGTGCAAGCGCAAGCCTACCGGCAGCAGTACGGCTTCAACTCGATCTACCTCCTGCCGGTAAATTTGTATGGGCCGCGCGATCACTTCGATCCGCGCATCTCGCACGTCATCCCCGCGCTCATCAAGAAGTGTGTGGACGCGGTCGAGGCTGAGGCCGAACACATAGAGGTCTGGGGCACAGGACAAGCGACGCGCGAGTTCCTGCACGCGGACGATTGCGCGCGCGGGTTGCTGTTGGCCGCAGAGCATTACAACTCGTCCGCGCCAGTCAATCTGGGATCAGGCCAAGAGATTTCCATCCGCGACCTCGCCCACCTCGTCGCGCACCACACGGGTTTTCGCGGCGAGTTCGTCTGGGATGCGACGAAACCCGACGGGCAACCGCGTCGTCGGCTCGACGTGTCGCGCGCGCAGAATGCTTTCGGCTTCACCGCGCAGATACCGTTTGAAGATGGCTTGCGCCAGACCATCGAATGGTATCGCGCCCACCGCGCTCGCGCCGAGCGTAGCGCTTGATGCGCCGTCAGCGTCGGGCATAACACAGACCCTGCAAGCCCCGGAGAGAGCAGACGTGTTAGCAAGTTATTGTCGGCTATCTGGCCAAACAGTCGCCGCGCAAAGACCGTCGCGCGGGCGCGCCTACTATCGTCGCATCGTCCCTTTGTGCGCCACGATCTGTCTCATCGCCATCGGCGTCCGTGTCTTACACTGGCAGGACAACCGGCAGGCGCTACCGTTCGCAGGGATGGCGGAAGAGTACCAAGCGCACGCGCTGTTGTTAGTCAATGGCGACCTGCGACACTTCCTCACCGGCCCCAACCCGCCGAGCGACGCGAACGTCGTCAAGCATCCGCTCGGTTATCCCATCCTCCTCGCGGTGCTCTTCAAACTCTTCGGCCCTTCGGCCGCGACCGTGCTGAGCTTTAACATCGCGCTCGACGCCGTGGCCGCGCTGCTCGTCTTCTTCCTCGCGGCCGAACTGTTGCCCACAGCTGTCGCCTTCAGCGCCGGGCTGCTCGTGGCCTTCTCGCCGCAACTCGCCTACCACTCGATTGCGCCGCTGCCCGATCCGCTCGCGGCCGCGCCGATCCTGCTCGCCATCCTCCTCGTCGTCCGCACGGTCAAGCGCCCGCGCCTCTGGACGATGGCCGCGGCCGGCGCAAGTATCGGCATCTCGTGTCTGTTCAGATCGAACGCATTGCTGCTCGCCCCTTTTCTCGCGCTGCTGCTCCCGTTCTTATTCCCGCGCGGCAGACGCCTGCGTTATGCGGCCGTCCTTGTCGGTGCGACGGGCCTCGTGATTCTGCCGAACACGATTCGCAACGTCGTCGTGTTCCGCTCCTTCATTCCGCTCTCCGTCAGCGCCGGGATCACTTTGGTCGAAGGCATCGGCATCTATGATCACGCGCACCGCTTCGGGCTGCCCGATAACGATTGCGCCGTGACGAAGTGGGAAGCGGAGGCGTTTGGCCGCCCCGACTATCTCGGCACGCGCTTCACGCCGGACGGGATCAAGCGCGAGCAGTGGCGCATCGCGCAAGGCTTGGCCGTTGTGCGCGCGCATCCGTTCTGGTTCGCCGGCGTGATGCTCGACCGCGCCGCCTTCATGCTCAGACTCGCGCGAGTTGAGAAGGTCGCGGCCGAGCCGGCCGTTACACACGCGCTCGTCGTTACAGACGACGAGCGGCCCGTTGCCGTCATCGGGCCGAAGGATTTGGCCGTTGCACCGCCGAACGCGCAGACGGAGTTGGCGCTCGCGCCCGACAATCAAACTTTGCGCTTCAAAAGCGAGGGCGCGTCTGATGTGCTGCTTTCGCCGCCGCTCAATCTGAAACGGAACACAGACTATCTGCTCCGTCTGCCGCTCAAACTCAGCGAGGGCAGCGTCGTCGTCGCCGTCCTCGACGCGGAGCGCAACTCGCTACTGGCCGAAACACCCATCCTGCATCCCATCTCTTACACATGCTTTGACCTGACGCCGACGACGCAGCCGACCGTGCTCTTGCAGCGACCTTTCGTCAGCGGCGATGCAGACCATGTGCGCGTCGTGCTCCGGAATGGCGACCGGAAGGCGGCGCGGGTTGTGGCTGAAGTAGGACGGATGGAAGTGTTTGAACTGCGACCGGCGGCGCAGACGTGGACGCGCTACCCACGCATCTTCGTGCGCGGCGTGCAGAGCCTGTTTCTGACCGCTTGTGTGTTGCCGTTTATCATCATCGGCGCTGGGGCGCTGCTGCGTGCGCGTTGCGGCCGCGCCCTCGCCCTCCTCGTCGCCGTCCCCGTCTATTACATGTGCGTGCAATCGCTGCTGTGGACTGAATTCAGATACATCTTGGCGCTACATTATTTTCTGCTCATCTTGACGGCGGTCGGATTGCACTGGACGGCTATGACTCTGTGGCAGCAGGCGCGGAGGATAAAGAGCCACTAGCCCGCGTAAGCGGGCGGCCAGCATAAAGCGAGAGCGTGGAGCGCAAGCGCAACGCTGGGTTAACGGCCAGCATGGCATAAGAAGCCCGCGCGAGCGGGCGGCAGTGCGTTGCCAAGCGATAGTCATGTTCTCATTCCGCTGCCGCCCATTACATGGGCTTGATTTTTTGTGTGCGTGCTGTTCCCAGCGTTCCGCCTGCGGCTGCACGCTGGGCTTTATGCTGTGCGCCTGCTCCGCAGGCTCGTTGTGCGCTTTGCTCCCAAGTTGAATCCCTGCGTGGCATCGGGGATACTGTGTGGTTGCCGCATGCATCAAATTCTTGGCCTAGCTGTTTTGCTTGATCGGAAGTCTTTAAGATGTACGAGTTTGCTGTCGAACCGGCCGTCACACAGATACGTCGCCGCGGCGTCCTGATAGCCGACGTTGCGCCCACCGGTCTCGCTGCCGAGTTGGACTTAGCGGCGGGCGACCGCGTTATCAAGGTCAACGGGCGACCGGTGCGCGATTATCTCGATTTTCGTTTCCTCACGGGCGGCGAGACGGAGTTGACGCTCGGCGTGCGCAAGGCGAGCGGCGAGGAGTGGGAGATCGAATTAGAGCGCGCCGAGGGCGAAGACTTCGGGTTGGAGTTCGAGCAGATCGTGCCGCGCCAATGTGCGAACGAATGCCTGTTCTGTTTCTGCAAGGGTAACCCGCCGGACGCGCGCAAGTCGCTCTTCATTCGCGACGAAGACATACGCCTCTCGTTTCTCTACGGCAACTACACGACGCTCACCTCGATCACGGAAGACGAGATGCAGCGCATCATCGAACAACGCCTGACGCCGCAGTACGTCTCCGTGCACGCGACCGACCGAGACGTGCGCGCCTACCTGCTTGGGATCGACAAAGAGCGCGCCGACATCAGCGGCAAACTGCGGCGGCTGCTGGACGCCGGCATTGAACTGCACGCGCAGGTCGTCCTGTGTCCTGAGATCAACGACGGCGCAATCCTGCGCCGCACGATCTTTGATCTCGCGGCCGAGTACCCGCGTATCAAGAGCGTCGCGATTGTGCCGTTGGGTCTCACGCGTTACAACACGGACGCACGCCTCACACCCGTGACGGCAGAATTCTGTCGCCGCACGATCAATGAGCTGAAACCGATCCAGCGTGCGTTGCGCACACGCACGGGCACGAACTTCGCTTTCCTCGGCGACGAGATTTATCTGCGCGCCGGTCTGCCCGTGCCGGCGCGCAGACATTATGGCGACTATCCGCAGATCGAAGACGGCGTCGGCATGGTGCGCTCGTTCTACGAGGACTTCGCCCGCCTGTGGCGCAAGCTTGAGCGTAAGCCACCGCCGCAGGCCGCGAAGTTACACGGCACGATCCTAACCGGCACGCTCTTCGCGCCGGTCTTGCGCGCACTGATCGACCGGCTGAACGAACGGTTTGGCACGCGCCTCCACGTCGCGGCGGTCGAAAACGATTACTTCGGTGCGGAGATCGTCGTCGCCGGGTTAATGACCGGCACGTGCGTGCTCAAAGCGCGCGCCGAGATCGAAGGCGAATTCGTCGTCGTACCGCGCACAGCCTTCAAGAGCGACGAGGCCATCATGCTCGATGGCACCACGCGCGCAGAGCTACAACGACGGTTGGGCCGGCCCCTGTACGCGCTCGATTTTGCCGGTCTCACGCGCTGGCTACTTTCTACGCATCCGCACCCGCTTCCAGAAATTTAAATCGAAAATCCAGAAAAATGGAAAACGCCCGCTCGTGGCCCGTTGCTCATTCGTGAAATACTCAGTTAAGTCAAGGGTTTAAGCCGCCGCCAAGGGGGGCGGTCAAGTTGGCATAATGCTTGCCTGAATAAGTCCCGCACGCATGCCTCGTTTATAGGCTGTGCTCCCATCAAGAAGGGCTGTCACAGATTCTTTCGCATCTTTCGTCTCTTTCGCGTTAACACCAACATCCAGTGGGCCGCTACGCACCGAACGTAAACGCCTCTGGATATTCGTTACCAATCATCTAGTTGGGAGACTAACTACTCACTCTCTCTGGAGGAGCTCCACCATGAAACAAGTGTTACTAAGATCAGTCGCAGCCTTCGTGCTTTTGACGTTGTGCGGCTTACTGGCCTTCGGTCAGGGGACGAGCGTAAGCGGCTCGATCACTGGCGCGGTGGCCGATCCAACCGGTGCCGTTGTGGCCGGCGCAAGTGTGACAGTCAAGAATAATGCCACCCTCGTTGAATACACAGCGGAAACTTCCGATAACGGTACGTTCTCGGTGCCAGGGCTGGGCACTGGTCTCTACACCGTTACGATTTCTGCTCAGGGCTTCAAGCAAACGGTTGTCTCCGAGGTGAAAGTCGACGTTGGCAAGCCAACCAGCATTAACGTCGCGCTTGAACTCGGTCAAGTTACAGAGACGGTAACAATTACAGCGGGCAGCGCCGAATTACTGCAAACGCAGAGCGCGAACGTGGCCAGCACCATTACCGGGAAGCAGATTACAGACCTGCCCTATGCGTCGCGCAACGCGCTCGATGTGGTCTTGTTTCTCCCCGGCACCGCGACGGTCGGTCGCCCACGCCAATCTTCCGTGAATGGTCTGCCCAAGGGCGCGCTCAATATCACGCTCGATGGCGTGCAGATTCAGGACCCGCTCCTGAAGAACAACGACGGGTTCTTTACCTACATTCAACCGAAGACTGATGCGATTGAAGAGGTCACGCTCTCGTCGGCGACGCCCGGCTCCGAGAGTGCTGGCGGCGGCGCGATTCAAATCAAGTTTGCCACGCGCCAAGGCTCGCCTGAATTTCATGGCAGCGCTTACATCTATCACCGCAACTCCTTCTTCAATTCAAACTATTGGTTCAACAATAGAGACTTGAAAGAGGATCCCGTCGATCACAAAGCACCCCGCAACCGCGTGTTGTTGACGCAGCCGGGTATACGCGTTGGTGGGCCGATTCGCATTCCGGGCCTGATCAAGAACAAAGAGACGGCGTTCTTCTTCGTCAACTACGAGGAGTTCAGGTTACCGGAGAGCACCACTAGACAGCGCACCATCTTGGCGCCGGAAGCCCTGAACGGACTCTTCCAGTATATTCCCGCGGGCACGGGCATCCTCCGGAGCGTCAACCTGCTCACGCTCGCGGCCACGAGCGACTGCGACCCAACTACGGCGGGCGTACAGGCTTGCCCGTCAACTGTTGATTCGACGGTCGGCGGCCTGCTCGCCGCGATTCAATCGTCAACTAGTGGTGGGGGCGTAACAGCGCTCGCCGATCCTAACTTGAAGCAGTTTAGCTTCATTAATCTGGGCGGGCAGAAGCGCAAGTTCCCCACTGTGAACCTGACTTGGAACGTGACGAAGAATCACCAGATAACAAACGTCTGGAACTATCAGCAGTTCAGGTCGAAGGTGGACTTTCTCAACAACGCTGATCCCAGATTCCCCGGCTTCCCGAACTTCGGTAGCCAGGCGTCGAATCGCTTCTCCAATTCCACGGCCCTGGTGTCTAAGTTGACCTCGACCATCTCCAACGAAGCGCGGTTTGCGCTCGTGGGCGGGACGACGGTTTTCTTCCCTGAAACCAGCCCCGGCCAGTTCGCCAATCAGGCCGGCTTCAACCTGAATATTGGTGCGGCGGGTATCACAACTGCAACGGCGGTTAATGGGCCGCAACGGCGCAACGGGCCGGTTCAGACTTTCACCGACAATCTCAACTGGGGGCATGGCAACCACAGTTTGACCTTTGGTGGCAGCTTCTCGCGCACCAACCTCTTCGTCAAATTCCTGCCCGGCAACCTCGTCCGCACGGTCACCTTCGGCATCGACAATACCTCGTCGATTTCCGACCCGGCGGCCACGTTCTTCAACACGACCAACTTCCCCGGCGCATCGACTACCCAACTTGCGAATGCGCGCGGCATCTACGCCACTCTGATTGGGCGCGTCACGGCAGTTAGTGGGTTTGCGGTAGCTGATGAGAAGTTAAACTACACGCTACAGGGCAACCTCACTGAGCGCGCCGGACAGAAAACGACGGGTGTGTACGCCCAAGATCAATGGCGCTTCCGGCCCAACATTACGATCAACTACGGGCTGCGCTATGAACTACAGGGGCCCTACTACGCGAAGAACAACGCGTATACAGTCCCGCTCAGCTACAGCAACATCTTTGGCTGTTCAGGGCTAAATAACTACTTCCACCCGGATGCTTGCTCGAATCCGATCACACAGTTCCAGCGGTTGGCCCCCGGCTCGAAGGCTTACGCCACTGACAAGAACAACTTTGCGCCGAACTTAGGCATTGCGTACAGTCCCGACTTCCGGGGCGGGCTACTGCATCGCCTCTTCGGTAACAGCGGCCAGAGCGTGCTGCGGGCCGGCTTCTCGGTGGCCTACAATCAGGACGGCACGAACGTCGGCTCGACCGGGCTGGACACAAACCCCGGCCAGTCCTTCAATGTCGCACGCAGCACCGGAAATAACACGACGGCCAATCTCTCTAGTTGTAGTACCTGCTTACCGATTGGTACGCTGCTTAGGAGCGGCTTGCCGGGGGCGAGCATCACAGCGCCGGCCTTCCCCTTTACTCCGGGGACGGCCGATCAGGCGATTGCGTTTAGCCCGAACCTGAAGGTGGGCTATGTGATGTCATGGTCTGGCGGCTACCAGCGCGAAGTCGCTAAGGATACCGTGGTCGAAGCGCGTTACGTTGGTAATCGGGCGCACAAGCTTACGCGCCTCTTCTTTATCAACGAAGTCAACACGATCGAGAACGGATTCGCTAACGAGTTCAGGCTGGCGCAGCAGAACCTGATTGCGAACAACGCAGCGGGTGGAACTCGCGCCGGTAGCTTCGCCTACTTTGGCGTGGGCACCGGCACTTCGCCGTTGCCGATCTTCCTCGCCTACCTGAACGCTCAACCGGCGGCCAACGCCGGCAATGCGGCCCTGTACACTTCGGCAAACTTCAAAAGCACAGCCATAACGCCCAACCTGGTCGCAGTGGCGGCCAGCCCAACCGGCGTGGCCGGCTCGCTGTCCGGCAGCGCTGGCTTGCGCGCTAACGCCATCGCGGCGGGCCTCGCGCGGAATTTCTTCGTGGTCAATCCGGACGTGCCCGGTGGTGCGTTCATCATCGACAACAGTGCGCAGTCCACCTACGACGCCTTGCAGTTCGAGGTTCGGCGGCGTATGTCGAAGGGACTACTGCTGCAAGCGAGCTACACTTTCTCCAAGGCTCTAACCGATGCCGCGGCGAGTAGCTCAATCGCGCAGTCGAATTACGTCAGTCTGCGCAATCCGCGGCTCAACAGAACGTTGGCCCCCTTCGACATCAGACAGTCGCTCAAGGCCGACTTCATCTACGAGTTGCCTATCGGCACAGGCCAAATGCTGTTCGGGGATGTCGGTCACAAGATGAACTGGCTGGTCGGTGGTTGGGGTGTGAACGGCACGTTCCGCTCGCAGACTGGTTCGCCGTTCAATCTCGGCAACGTTCAGCTAGTCAACATGACGACCAAGCAGTTGCAGCACATGGTCGAAATCCGCAAGACGGGGACCGCCGTCTTCTTCCTGCCCCAGAACGTGATCGACAACACGATCAGGGCGTTTAGTACGAGCGGCACATCGGCGAACGGCTATGCGGGCACACCGCCCGATCTGTCGCAGCCCTTTATCGCCCCGGCCGGCTTTGGCAACTGCCAAGCGCGGTTTGTCGGCGAGTGCGGCCTCAGCAACGTGATTCTCTACGGTCCGCGGTTCAACCGGATCGATCTCAGCATCGCCAAGAAGATGACGTTCTCTGAGAACAAGAATCTGGAGTTCCGCGTCGAAGCGCTGAACGCGATCAACAACATCAACTTCAAGGTCGGAAGTTTTGCGAACGACGTGACGAGTCTGGCCGGGACCTACGCCTCGCCCACCTTTGGGCAGACGACGGTCGCCTACCAGGATACGTCAACCACGACTGATCCGGGCGGACGCCTGATCCAGTTCGTCCTTCGCTTCAACTTCTAACTCCTGCTCCATCCACCATCGGGGAGAAGCGCGTTAACCCGCGCTTCTCCCCTTCACCCTTACTATCCTTCAACGTCCAGCATGGGCACCCCCAGAGTCGCCACATGAACGCCTACGATCGCCGTAAGTTTCTCGCTCTGATTTCTCGTTCCGCTACCGCCTTCACTAGCCTGCCGCTCCTGTCGACCAATCTATTCTCATCGGCTTTAAGCTTTGCTGCGCCCAACCCCAACGAGCAGGCGCAAGCTTACCAAGACCAACCTAAGGCAGCGCCCTCGTGCTGGTTGGATTTGTGTGCGCCGTTCGTCGTTGAAGATGCGGCCCGCGGACTCCACTCAGAAGTAGTACTAACTTCCGATACCTTCGTCGGCGTGCGTGGTTATGCTGATGGGAGCGATGCCACGGAGTACGAATTCTATCTTTACGATGCCGAGGGCCGCGCGCTTGGCGCGGCCGGCGTGGCCGCTAAGCTCAAAGTGCCGGCCATGCAAACTGCTGTCATCCCCGTGCGCGATCTCATTGCCCCCAGCAAGAGCTTCTGGGGCGGTATGTCCATTCGGCTGCGCCCGGTTGGGCGGGAACCAATGCACGCGACTGACTTGTTCAGTTCGGCCTTCATCCGTTGGCAAACAGATGGTGCTTTCGACAATGTGCATGCGAATCCCGATCCACTCCAGTGGCAGATGCAGACGCGCTTTTATTACTCCATGCCGTTTCCGCCGCTCGCAGATTACGAATGCACTGTTGGGCTTTTTAATCCTTACGAAACCCACAGCAGCGGCCAGATCGCGCTCCGCGATAATGCAGGCCGTAAGCTAATCGAACTGCCCTATGAATTGAAGCCGCGCGCTTCCGTGCTCCTGACCTTAAACCAGCCACGCTTCAACAAGGATGCTTGGGCGGCGTTTGGCCTGAGCGCAGCCCCGGCAGCGCAGGCAACAGCAAACGTAGCTCCGGCCAAGCGGCACATGAGTGCGCATCATGCGGCGCGGGCCGCGGCGCTCGCGGTTAAAACCAGACCGTTGACGGAGAGCGGTGGAATGCTCGTGCTAACGAACGACGAAGCGACGATGAAGAGCTTCGCTTATTTGATCATCAAACAAACGGGTCGCGCCCGCTTCAGCGTGGAGCATCCGCTCCATCAACCGGTCTCGAAGCCGCTGCCCTCGGTCGCCCCGTTCGATGCCGAGGGCCGGTTCAAGGCCAAGAACGTCCTGTTTTCTCCCTTGCTCTTTCGCGCCAAGCGCATAGGCCCGATCACACTGGAATCGCGCTTCCATCTGAGCACGGGCCTGCCCTACGAAGAGGCGCTGTGGTTTGCGCCCTACGCCGTGGATGCGGCGGGCGCGGTGGTTTGGAATGCAAGCAAAGACGAGCAACTGGCCGGGCAACTACTGCCGGCGCAGTGGGAGCGTGGGGCCATCCGTTTGGGCACGGAGCAAAGTTGTGTCTTAGATTTCTCTCGGCTAAAATTAGCCGCTAACTTTTCGGGCGGCTTGTGTCTGGCAGTTGCGCCAGACTCCACACACACATTTATGAAAGTGGAAGTGCGCGTGCCGGAATGGGGCGCGCATGCGTTCACGCACTTCCGGCCCGGCTTGCGCGCCGCGCGGGCCTATCAGAAACCGCCGCAACGCGGCGGGTTGGCCACCGATTATATGACCTCAGGCGCGCGCTTTGAGCGCCGCGGCAGTGAAGTCTGCTTCGATGAGTTCATCGGTGTGATCAACATCGACGACCAGGGGATTGAAGGCGTGCCGGTACTCGAATTGTTTGGCCCCAAGGGGCTGATCAAGCGGATTGCGCTTGCACCCGTGCCCGGATTCGGCTGTCGCCACTTCTTGCTGTCAGATTTGCTCAAGGAGACACAGACCATCGAGCGGATGAGCATGCGCTTGCTCGATGAGCAGGCGACATTGTTGATGTCCACTGTGCACCTCGACTATACCAGGCGGGACATCGCACTCGACCACGGCTCGGACAGGTTTTCGACTTTCACGGATTACAGTTGTGGCGCGCATGGCTAACCACTTGCGCGCGTAACTTAATGACAGCAACGTGGCCGGGTTGCGCTGCCTAGACGGGCCACCAGCCAACGACCGCCGCGCCGGCCACAAGTCACGTTGGCACCATAAGCTTTGTATCTTGGAGATGAAACTATGATTAGAACAGCTTCCGCTTGCATCATCGCTGCAATGCTTGCGCTAAGCATCGTCGCACAGAAACAGTTCAAGCCGGCCAGTGAATGGACGGAAAAGGACGCGCAGAAAATTCTGAATGATTCGCCCTGGGGTCGCACACAGGTCGAAACAGACACATCTGAGATGTTTTTTAATCCGACTGCGAGTCCGACTTCGAGACCGGCGGTGGGTTCGACTTCTACCGACTCCGACCGGGCTGCGCGCGGGGCCACGAATCAGGCCACGTCGGTCAATTATCACATCCGTTTTCTCTCTGCCAGACCCATTCGCGAAGCCCTTGCGCGCGCGATTGAGAGCGCACAGAAAACACCCAGCCCGCAACTATCAAGTCAATTGCAGAGCTTTGTCGAGCGCAGTTTTGCCGATTACATAGTTGTGACCGTGACCTACGATACGAAAGACCCCCGGTTCGCGAATATCCCTAACCAGGCATTCGCCGCCGCTCTCCCGGCCACCCTAAAGGCCACCACTTATCTGGACAGGAACGACGGCAAGCGGTTGTTTCTGAGCGACTATCAGCCGCCGGCAAAAGATGGCTTAGGGGCCAAATTCATCTTCCCAAGGACTATTGACGGACAGCCGTTCCTCACCTCTAGTTTTTCGCAAGTGCGCTTCTACTCCGAGGTGGCAAAGAACGTCAAGCTGGACTTAAGGTTCAAAGTGTCGGACATGGTCTACAACGGTGTATTGGAGTATTAAAGAGCGCACGGTGGCGCGCACAGCTTCTCGGCGCGCCGACATGATGTACGTTGGCGCGCTGGCATATTGATCCGCCGGGCGCGACCGACTAAGCACAAGCGACAAACGTTGAGGGCCGCGCTGGTCTGGCGCGGCCCTCCTTTTTTTGGCCACGCGCGCCGCCGCATCCATCCACTTGGGCTGTGTTAGAATCCACTCGCGCCGGAGTCATGCCCCTGAACTGAGCCGCCCGAGCCGTCGTCTTATGCCGACCAGCACGAGCCTCGCCGCCGACCGCCTCGCACTCGCCCCGATGGGCGCGGGCGATCTGCTCGACCGCACCATCCGGCTCTACCGCCGCCACTTCCTGACGCTCCTGCGCACGGCCGCGCCGCCCGTCGTCATCGCCGCCATCGGCTCAGTCCTGTGGGTCGTTTGCTTCCGCGCCATCCCCTTGACGGAGAGCGGCATGCGGCTCGCGCTCTACGTCATGGGCGCAGGTGTGGGGTTGCTGCTCTGGATTTCAGGACCGTTCTTTCTGCTGGTTGTGCTCGGCGGTGCGTCGCGCAACTTGGTGGCGCACCTGCTGTGGCAAGAGCCGGTCAGTGCGCGCACGATCTACCGAAACGTGCGCGCGCGTTTCTGGGGCTTGTTCGGTGCGATGATGTTGACGGCCCTGTGCGCGTTGGCGGTCGGCTCCGTTACGTTCGGCGTCTTATTCACCGCTCTGGCGTTGACCTTAGGGATTATCGGGATATTGGCGGCGGCGGGGCCCATGAGCACGCTCATCAGCCTCATCGTCCTGTCGATCATGTTGCTGTACAGCTTGGTCGCGCTGCTCTTTTTCTTCTGGGTGCTGGGGCATCTGGCCTACGTGCCGCAGGTGATGATGATTGAGGGGCAGGGTGTGTTCGACGCGGTGAGTCGTAGCGTTGCACTCGCGCGGGGCAACGCGCGCCGGCTCCTCGCGATGTTTTTGTTCACCACCTTTGCCACCTACTCGGCGTTGATGCTGCTCTTAATCCCACTCGGTTGGTATATCTATCTGTACGGGATCGACCTGACGCGTGGGGAGTGGCCCGTGTGGTATTCAATCTGCGGGCATGTGATGTGGCAGGTCAGCACGATCTTGTTGATGCCGGTTTGGATGTTGGGGCTCTCGCTCCTCTACGTGGACGAGCGCGTGCGGCACGAGGGCTACGACATAGAGTTGCTGGCGCGGCAACAACTCGGCGAGATGCCGCAACTGCCTGATGGGCGCGTTGCGCCGCTCGCCCCCGCGCTCGTCGGGACTGCGCCGCCGCTAAATGCAAAACGATGATCTGCGCACACGCACACACGCGCTTTGGTCGCGCGCTGCTCGGCACGCTCGGCTTGTTAATGTGCGCCGCATCAGCCGCGCGGGCCGGGCCGCTCAAGGATTATCAAACGCGCGTCGCGCAAACTCGTGACGTGCTGGCCCAACTACTCAACCTCTATGAGATAGCAGCGGACGACGAAAGCACACTAACGACGACACAGCTCAAGCAGGAAGAAGCGGCCTTGCTCGTTGAGTTGCGCGCGGCCCTACCTGTGACGGATAAAGTCGAATGGGCGGATGGTGCTCTGGTCGTAGACAATCGCTGGTTGCAAACCGAGTTGGACGCCTTGGCGCAGCTGCCGCCCATGCCCGATGCGGCGCGCCGCACAGCGCTCCGGCGCATTGACGCGCGCCTGCACGCGCTCGCCGAACGACTTGATGAAGCCGCCAACACGGCGACAACGCCGCGCGACAAGGCGGACGAGAAGGGTCGTCTGCACGCGATCCTGCAACGACCCGAATACAACGAGGGCGCGGCGGCCGGCGACAGCGCGCTCACGCGCCTGTGGCAACGGCTCATGCACTGGCTGCGCGGTCTCATGCCCGCGCCGCGCCCCGTGCAACCCGGCACGGCCATGTTCGCCTCGCGCGCCGCACGCTTCATCGTCTACGCGCTCTGTCTCGCGCTCATCGCCTTCGTCCTCTGGCGCTACGGCCCGCGCCTCCTGCGCCGCAAACTTACCCACACGAGCGAGCGACGCGCACGCGTCATCTTAGGCGAGCGCCTCGCGCCAGACGAAACGGCCGTTGATCTGTTAAGCGAAGCCGAACGCCTCGCGCGCTCAGGCGATCTGCGCGGCGCAATGCGCAAGGCTTACATCGCGGTCTTGTGCGAACTGGGCGAACGCAAAATCCTGCGCCTTGCGCCGCACCACACGAACCGCGATTACCTGCGCGCCCTGCGCGACCACGCGGGCCTATTGCGCACCGTCCAACCGCTCACCGCCGCTTACGAGCGCCACTGGTACGGACTCATCCCGGCGAACGATGCTGACTGGTCGGAGTTTCAACAGCAGGCTAATGAAGTGACGAGTGACGAGTGACAAGTGACGAGTGACAAGCAAGAGCTTGTTTTAACTTGTCACTTGCCACTCGTCACTTGTCACTGTTCTTAAATGCGCGAACGACTTTTCATCATCGGCTCAATCGTCGCCTTGCTGGCGCTGCTGGCGGGGCTGAACGCGGCATCTTACGTGCGCGTCGAACGCGAGCCGGAGTTGGAGGCGCGGCCCGACCGCTCGACCTACAACGCAGGTCCGACGGGCACGCGCGCCCTCTATGAGTACCTGTCGGCCGCGGGTCGCTCCGTCGTGCGTTGGCGCGAGCCGGCCGCCGCGCTCGTCGATTTTAAGCACCGCCGGCCCGATACGTTCGTCCTTGTAGGTCGCCTGCGCGTGTCCTATACGAAGGAGGACGCGGCGAAGCTGCAACAATGGGTCGCGGCGGGCGGGCGGCTCGTCGTGATCGACCGCATACCGAATACGCTGCTGCTGCCACCGCCGGCCGACTTCACGCTCGAAACGGACGTGCCGGCCATGCCCGCGGGCAACGTGCGCGCAGACAACGTGGAGAACCTGACGGCCGGCGCGAAGCCCATCGCACCAACCCAACCGACTCTGCTCACGCGCGACGTGGAACAGATCGCGCCCTCGCGCTTCGCCGGGCGCATCAAGTTAAAACCGGCCCGCGCGCCCGCTGCTACCGCGCCGCAGAATAAAAGCGCCATGAGTGACGATGACTTTGACGACGAGACAGACGAGGAAGAGTCGCCCTCGCCACAACCATCCGCGACCACACAACAGTCAACACCCACGCCGCAACCAGCACCGTCGCCGACGGTGCGTGGTGGCGTAGGACCGGGCGTAGGCTCGCAAGCGGCGACAGCGGATGAAGCTGAAGCTAAAGAGCCATCGCCTGCGACCGCGCCAGTCTTTCACATCACAGACGAGCAGGGCGCGCTGCTCGCGGACTACGTCGTGGGGCGCGGGCACGTCATCGTCTTGAGCGATCCGTTCATCGTCGCCAACAACGGCATCGAGCGCGCCGACAACTTGCAGTTGGCCTTAAACGTTATCGCAAGCAGTAGTGGCGATGGCGGTCTCATCGCCTTCGACGAGTATCATCAAGGGCGTGCGGCAACCGAGAATCAACTGCTCGCCTACTTCGCGGGCACGCCCGTGCTAGCGCTCTGCGGGCAAGCGGTCTTGCTCGTCTGCGCGCTGGTCTGGACGCGCGGGCGCAGGTTCGCGCGACCCCTCCCTGCGCCGCGCATTGATCGCCGCTCAAAACTCGAATTCGTAGCCTCTATGGCCGAGCTGCAACAACGCGCACGCGCTTACGACCTCGCCATCGAGAACATCTACGCGCGTACACGCCGGGCGCTTGCGCGCTACGGCGGCGCAAGCCAGAACGTGCCGCGCCAGCAACTCGCCGCGCGCGTCGCCGCCCGTTCCGGCTTGAAGCAGGCAGACCTTGAAGCTCTAATGCGCGCCTGCGAAGATGCCATCAACGGCGCGCCGCTTAAAGCCGCGCAAGCGCTCGCGCTCGTCCATCGTTTGCGCGAACTCGAAGCCAAGCTCGGCATCCGCATGCGCGCACGCGAGATTAGACAGTCCGCGCGGCTTTAAGTATCGTAAGGCAGAGCGAGTAGTTAAATGAGGAAAGTAGCTGCCCTAATCATCGTTGCGCATGTATTAATGTCGTTGGCCATTTGGGCAGCGACTCGCGGAGTCGCTTATTCACTCAGATACGTGCCGCTTGAGCAACAGGCATCCTATTTAGACACAACAGCGATTAGGGAGATGTGGGCGCTTGCAGCTTTGGGATTATTTGGCAGCGCTTTTATCTTCTTGCTTTTATCGTTCGGAGTTTGCATTTACGAAAGAAAAAAGTTGACTAGGCATTACCCTTCATTTCTTCGATCTCTTTGAGAGGATAAGCCTTTACCACGTGCTGCAAAACGTCTCCTCAACCATCGCACACATCAACACGGAATTGCGCAAGACTATCGTCGGGCAGGACAAGGTGATCGAGCAGGTCTTGGTCACGCTGTTGGCCGAAGGGCACGCGCTCATCGAAGGCGTGCCGGGCACAGCCAAGACGCTGCTGGTCAAGACGCTCGCGCGCATCATCGGCGCGGATTTTAGTCGCATTCAGTTCACGCCCGACCTGATGCCTTCGGACATCACGGGCACGAACGTCTTCAACACGGGCACGGCCCTCTTCACCCTGCGCCGCGGCCCCGTCTTCACAGACATCCTGTTGGCCGATGAGATCAACCGTACGCCACCCAAGACGCAAGCCGCCCTCTTGGAAGCGATGGAGGAGCGACAGGTGACGATTGACGGCGAGTTGCATCCGCTCTCGCCGCTCTTCACGGTGCTGGCGACGGAGAACCCGATTGAGTACGAGGGCACATATCCACTGCCGGAAGCGCAGCTTGATCGCTTTCTGTTGAAGATCATCATCGACTATCCGAGCGCGGACGAAGAGACGCGCATCGTCGCCGCGTGGAACGAAGGCTTCAACGCGCGCCGGCTCGATCAAGTTGACATTCGCCCGCTCGCCGAAGCCGACGCGATCTCGCACTGTCGTGCCGAGGTACGGCGCACGCGCATGGAGCCGGGCGTGCAGGCTTACGTCGTGCAGATCGTCCGCCGCACGCGCGAGCACCCGGCCGTCGCTTACGGCGCAAGTCCGCGCGCGGCCGTCGCGCTCCTGCTCTGCGCCAAGGCGCTCGGCGCGATGCGCGGACGCGAGTTTGCCACGCCCGACGATGTGCGCGACATCGCGCGCGCTAGCTTGCGTCATCGTTTGACTCTGCGCGCCGAAGCCGAACTTGATGGCGCGACACCCGACGGGGTGATTACCGACATACTAAACACGACGGAAGTGCCGCGATAAAAATTTCTCACGCGGATGCTGCCACAACCAGGCAAATTATGTCCCGTAGGGACAAATGAAAATAGCCCAGCGATTTATCGCTGGGTACATGATGCGTAAATTTTTAAGTCCCGTAGGGACGATTGAATGATCGGCTTTCAATCGTCCCTACGGGACTCTAAATCATCTGTTTGCTCTATACCCAGCACTGAAGTGCTGGGCTATTCTCGGTCGCCCCTAACGGGGCTTAAAACCTGTGCAAACCTTGAGGAGTGTCCACACATGAAACGCCGCTCATTCGCTTTCGTCATCGCGCTCTGTTGCGCATTCAATCTGCAAATCATTTTCGGCGCGCACGCCTTCGCCCAACAGAAGCAGAAGAAGCCGGTGGCGAAAGCGCCGAAGCCGGCGGCGACGCCGACCGAAAGCGGCACAACCACCCAGACGCAAAACCCTGCGCAGCAACCGGCCGAGACCGAAGACGTGGAGCAGAGCATAGAGCCTTACACGCTCTTGACGAAGCAACTGAAGTGGCGCGCCGTCGGCCCGGCAAACATGGGCGGGCGCGTCGCGGACATGACCGGCGATCCGAAGAAGCCTTACACGCTCTACGTCGCGACGGGCACGGGCGGCTTGTTTAAGACGACGGATAACGGCACGAGTTGGGCGGGCGTGTTCGACAAGCAGCCGGTCGCGTCGGTCGGTGCGGTCGCGGTCGCGCCGCAGGACTCTAAGATCGTGTGGGCGGGCACGGGCGAGCCGAACGGGCGCAACAGTTCTTCGTGGGGCAACGGCGTCTATAAATCAGAGGACAGCGGCGGGACTTGGAAGAACATGGGCCTGCGCGACACGCAGACGATTTCACGCGTCATCGTTGATCCAACGGACGTGAACACAGTTTACGTTGCGGCGGTCGGCCACCTGTGGGGCGCAAACCGCGAGCGCGGCGTCTTCAAGACGGCGGACGGTGGCAAGACTTGGACACCGGCGCTGCAAGTGGACGAGCACACGGGCGCGATTGATCTTGTCATCGACCCATCTGATCACAACACGCTGTATGCGGCGATGTACATGCGCCGCCGCACGCCTTACAGCTTCACGAGCGGCGGGCCGACGGGCGGCATCTTCAAGACGAGCGACGGCGGGCGCACGTGGCGGAAATTGACGAATGGACTGCCGCCGCTGACGGGTCGCATTGGCTTAGACGTTTATCGCAAAGACCCGAAGATCGTCTATGCGGTCATCGAATCGGATTCAGGCGGCGCGGTTTCGATTGATGAACTGCGCAGCAAGTCGGGCGGTGTGTTTCGCTCGGCCGACAAGGGCGAGACGTGGGAGCGCGTAAACGAACTCACACCGCGCTCGTTCTACTTCAGTCAGATCAGAGTTGATCCGAACGATGACAAACGCATCTACATACTCGGCTACGGTCTGCACGTCTCGGACGATGGTGGCAAGACTTTTCGCGGCAATGGCGCAAAGGACATACACGGCGACCTGCACGCGATGTGGATCGACCCGACCAATGGCGACCACGTCCTGCTCGGCACGGACGGCGGCATCTACGCGAGCTACAACCGCACGGACTCGTGGGATTTCATCAACAACATCCCGCTCGGCGAGTTCTACCGCGTGACCGTTGACATGCAGAAGCCCTACACCGTCGCGGGGGGCTTGCAAGACAATTTCAATTGGCGCGGCCCTTCGCAAACGCGCAACGCCGACGGCATCACCAACGCCGACTGGTCCTCGCTCGGCGGCGGCGACGGTTTCTATTGCGCGATTGATCCGACCGATCCCAACACCACCTACAGCGAATCGCAGAACGGTTTCCTCTTCCGCCTCAACACAAAGACAGGGCAGAACAAGTTCCTCCAACCGCAGGGCAAAGAGGGCACGCCCGCCTTCCGCTTCAACTGGATCACGCCCGTCTGGATGTCGCACTTCGATCCCACCGTGCTCTACATGGGTGGCAATCGTTTGTTCAAGCTCACCGAGCGCGGCGACAAGTGGGAAGCCATCAGCCCCGATCTCTCGACGCAAGACCCGACGAAGATCATCACCACCGGATCGGGCGCGGAGACCTACGGCACGATCTTCACGCTCTCCGAATCGCCCATCACGCGCGGCCTGATCTGGGCCGGCACGGACGACGGCAAGGTGTGGCTCACGCGCGACGAAGGCAAGACGTGGGCTGACTTAACGGGGAACTTTCCGGCGGCCGTTAAAAATTTATGGGTTAGCCGCATCGAGGCATCGCACTTTGAAGAGGGCACGGCCTTTGTCGCCATTGATGGGCATCGCAACGACGTGTTCGCGCCGTTCGCGTTTATGACGACGGACTACGGCAAGACTTGGAAGGCGATCAGCGCGAACCTGCCGCGCAGCATCACTGTCAAAGTTGTGCGCGAAGACCCGTTCAATAAAAATCTGCTCTTCGCGGGCACGGAGTTCGGCTTCTATCTCTCGTTTGATCGCGGCACGCGCTGGATCAGGTTCATGCCGGGCTTGCCGACCGTCGCCGTGGACGACATCCTTGTGCATCCGCGCGAGCGCGATCTCGTCATCGCCACGCACGGCCGCTCCATCTTCATCATGGACGACATACGCCCGCTCGAAGAGATGACGGCGGAGGTGCGCGCGAAAGATGTGCATCTGTTCTCGATCCGGCCCGCGCTTGAGTTCTACTACCTGCCCGAAGGCGCGGTCTGGGGCAAGCGCATCTACAAAGCACCCAACCCGGCCTTTGGTGCGTACATAGATTTCTATCAGAAGTCTTACAACGGCGAAGAGTATGCCATCGAGATCAAGGACGCGCAGGATCACGTCGTGCGGAAACTCTCAGGCACGACCGTGCCTGAGATCAATCGCGTCGTCTGGAATCTGCAACCTGAGAGCACCGACGACGCCAGCCAATTCGCGCAACCCCGCTTCGTCAAGCCCGGCGAGTACACCGTGACGCTGACGGTCGGCGACAAGAAGCAGACGCAGAAGCTGACGGTCGAGGCGCTTGAGGGGTTGAAAGTAGATTAGCGGGCCGCATAGAATTAAAAACGCAAATAACGCGAAGTAGACCGCGCAGAACGCAGAGTAAAAACTTTGTGCTTTTTGCGTTCCTCCTTCGCGTCCTTTGCGTTTAAGTCTCTGCGCAGCGGTGGCGATCAAACCACCAGACCCACGGCAGTTGAATCAAGCTTAAAGCCAGCGCGGTAACAGGCAGCGCCTTGCCGCCGGGCGGCACGGTATCGCTCAGCATATTGCCGGCATAGGCGAGCGCGAGCAGGCCCGCATAGGCCCAGAACACATAACGCCCGATGCGATCAACGGGCTTCGTCGTGCGCACGTAAAGCCAGAGACCAACGAGGAACATCGCCGCTTCCACGACACCCGTCGCCAGCGGGTAGTTCCAGAGGCCAAGCCCGTAGCGCGCGCCGCCCGGATAGAGCGGCATGTCCGGGCGATGCGTGACCCAATCGAGCACCCAATGACTGACGACGCCGAGCCAGATGGCGATTGCGCCCGCGCGATAGCGCGTCCAGATGAAGTAGCCGAGCGCAAACAGCGTCGCCCACACGCACAACATGACGAGGCTATGCGACCAAGACAAGTTGACAAGATCGAGCGGGGTAACCTTAGTAATGCCCGGCACGATGCGGACTTGTTCCCAACCGAGCAGCAGAAAGACGGGCCACAACAGATCGGCCAGCAGCGGCGCGGCCATCAACGCGCCGAGCGAAGCACGCGGCGCGAATCGCTTTGCGGCAAAGCCAATCGCGTGATGACCGATGAACATGAGCGCCTCCTCAGCTATGCATTGATAGGCTCAACTTATTCCGGCGGACTACGGCGCGCCGATTGGATTGCCGGGCGGCGGCGGCGCGGTGAATTGCGCCAGATCGGCCAGACCGAGGCTGCTCTCAATGTCGCCGATCTGCTTGACCGCGTCCTCGAAGCCGTCCGCGCCAAATTGCTGGTGCTCGATCTCCTCGAACTTGTCACCTATCTCGTCCAGTTGCTTGTCCGTCATGGTCTGTTTCCACGCGGGAAAGATGATCGTGTCCTCGCGCGCAGCGTGCGCCCGATACATGCGCACAAATGAGTCGAGCGCACGCGCCAGCGGTTCGGCGTTGGTCGCGCCGAGCTTCGCGCTTTGCGTCACGGCGATGATGTAGTCGGTGATCTCGCGCCCGCGTTGGTGCTGCGCGCCAAGAATGTCAGGCAGGGCGGCGGCCGCGCCGCCCGCCTGTTTGACGGCCGGAAAGATGTACGCCTCTTCTAACTTTTTCTCGTGATACTCTTCGCCAAAGGCGCGGAAGAGTTTGGCCGTCTTTTGCAGTGCGGCGGGCGCGACGACCGCGGGGTTGCCGCGAAGTTTCAGGGCTACCTCACTGTAGATCAGCAAGGCGCGCCGCAGCACACCGTGCTCGCGCATCAAATCTTCGGTCGCAGTTACTTCGCCGCCCTTCTCCTCTTCGGCGGCTAGTTGCGACGTGGCCGTTGAAGACCTGTCTGATTGACGGCAACTGCTCAACAACAACCCTGCGCTCAGGCTACCTATGCCCGCCAGTAGGACTCTTCTTGTTTGCTCCATCATCCTCACCCCTTTACCAAGCCTAAAGACGATAGCGGTTAACATTGGTGCATAACGGTGTCATTACTTACTCAGGCGGACTCTGCGCGCCGATTGGGTCGCCGGGCGGCGCGGGCGAAGGCGTAGTGCGTTTGCGCGGCGCATCGGGACGTGTGAGGAAACGTTCGATGTCGTCGGCGACGGCGCGGCGGTGCGCGAGGTCGCTGGCGTTGATCATACCGCCCGGTGCTTTGAGTTGAGTTTGCAACTCGCGCAAAGTTTCGGTGGCGACGGCGCGCACTTGTGGCGCGGCGTTGTCGTTCGCGGCCAAGTCCATGAGGCGCGTGCCCGTGAGACTCTGGACGGCGCGGGCGACAGTCGCTTGATAGTCGTCGCGCGGCGCGGCTTCGAGCCAGGTGCGGCGGACGAGCGCGGTCGCGACCTCTTTGAAGTCGGGGTTTGCCGCGTTGCGTGCGTGATACTCGATGAGCCGCGCGGCGCGATGTGGTTCAAGCAGTGCGCTCACGGCCATATCGGCAGCGATGGTCGCGGCATTGACGGGATCAAACGCAGGGTCTGTGCGTTTCGTAAACAACTCAATCGTGTTGCCTTCATAGCCGGGTGCGCGCGGCGGGATCAATTCAAGGATGCGCTGCGGCAGCGCCAACGTGTCGGGCTTGATCGTGTCGAGCACGGCGCTCAAGGCGTCACGCTGGCGCGCAGCAGGTACGATCTCTTGCACGAGCGTCGGAATGGGATACGTTGCCGCTTGCCCTTGGATGAACGGCGGAATGCCACCGGCTTTGACGGCATAGGTGTAGTAAAGCCCGCCGACTGTCTTGACAGCGGCTTGCAGTTGATAACGATGATGCAGGTAGAGCGGCAGCAGTTTCGCTTCGAGGAGCGAGAGCGGCGTGCCTGTGGGGATGTTGCCGAGACCGAACTGCGCGAGACCGATGCGGCGCACTTCCATCTCGTGGCGGAGCATGGCGACGGGATCGTCGCCGTTGTCCCACAGATTCGCGAGCGGGTTGGCCGCGCCGAACGGGCGCGCGTCCTGATCGGTTAAGTAGAGCATACCGCGCGCGATGTTGTCTCCGACGATGCGCGCAAGCTGCACGTTTTCGTCCGCGCCCGGCGGGAACTGCGCGTAGGCGTAAGTGATCGCGAACTTGTCGTAAACGCCGATGCCGCGCGCATAGGCATTCGAGAGATCGAGTTTGCCGTTTTTGATCTCGACGAGCGGCGCGGGATAGTCCATGACGGAAGCACGGCCGGCGTAGGTCGAAGCGGCGAAGTTGTGTTCAAGACCGAGCGTGTGCCCGACCTCGTGTGCGGCGAGTTGGCGTATGCGCGCGAGCGCCATCTGCGCGGCGTCGGTCGCTGGATCGAGCGCGACCAAGTAATCGTCTTCGGGCAGCGCGCCGAAGTCGCACGAACTGCCGCGCGAACTTGCGCCGCCGCGATTCGACGCGTCGCCGTTGAATGGTGGGATGAGACCGCTGCCGAGCAGGTAGTCCTGCCGGATGCGGAGCGAGCCGAGCGTGACGTTGCCTTTGATGATCTCGCCGGTGCGCGGGTCGTTGACGTTGTCGCCGATTGACCAGCCGCGCGTGGCGCGGTGCACCCAGTTGATCATGTTGTAGCGTATGTCCATCGGGTCGGCATCCGCCGGCAGCACCTTGACTTGAAACGCGTGCTCGAACCCGGCGGCCTCGAACGCTTCGTTCCACCACGACGCGCCTTCGACGAGCGCGCTGCGAATGGGTTCAGGCGCGCCGGGATCGACGTAGTAGATGATCGGCTTGACCGGCTCGGACACGGCTGCCGTCGGGTCTTTCTTCTCCAAGCGATGGCGGATGATCCAGCGTTGCTCAATCGGTTCGGTGATGGGCGTGGCGTAGTCGTAGAACTCTATGTGTATGTTGCCGACGCGCGGGTCGTAGCGACGCGGGCGGTAGTTGTCGTCGGGCAGTTGGACGAACGAGTGATGCTCGCGCACGGTCAGGTTCTGCGGGTTCGGCGTCGTCTGCCGGACGAGCGGGCCCGGCTCGTTTGAGTTGAAGGTAAGTTGCGCTTCAACTTCTGTGTTGAGCGGAAAGTTTTTCGTGCGCGGCAGATAGATGGCGCTGCGCGATTCGTCGAGGCTGAAGCCGCCCTGTTGCGTCTGGCGCAAAGTGTCGGCGACGCCGTGCGCGTCGCGCAGGAAAAACGATGTGGCATCGACGAGCACGCGGTCGCCGTCCACCGCTTCAACCTTGAAGCCGTACAAGATCGAGCGTGCGAACGATTCTTCGACCGCGCGCCGCTCGTTCGGATCGTTCGAGCGCGCGCGATAACGTTGGTTCGGTTCGACCAACAGAACTTTAGGGCCAACGCGCTCGAAGTGGATGACGTGCGTGCTGCCGAGTTGGCCGCGGTCAAGTCCGATGGGGTTCGAGCCGACGCCGGTTTGCAGCGAGATTTGATAAAGAAAATCCTGATCGAAGCGCGCGATCTCCAACAACAGTTGACCGTGCTCGGCGTCCCAGTAGAGCGGGATATAGCCGTCGAGCTTCTGCAAATCTTTCGTCCGGTCGCGGAGCGACCTGGGTTGGGCGGCGACGTTGAACGAGACAAGCAAGGCGCAGGCGAGCAGCAGACAGACACGTCTCATAGTTGTTCCTTTTTAAGACTGGCGGCAGTGGCATGAGCGTTGGCGCTGAACCGGGAGCGCGTGCATTCTAACCGCAAGCAAGCTTTGTTGTCAGCTTACGATTGCTTGCCCACGCATTTATCCCTACACTGCTGTTCGTTCTGGTTAGTGTCTGATTCATTGGCCCGGCGCAATGCGTTTCGTCTTCACCAAATTATTCTACGCGCTGCTCGGCGTAGGCTTCGTGTTGTTGTCGCTGTCGTGGCAGTGGCACGCGCTGCGGCGTTTGACGCTCGCATTTGATCTATTGCTGCTCGCTGCCGCTTTTCTGGACGCGCGCTTGAGCCGTTGGCCCAATAGTCTTCAGATAGAGCGCGAGTTCGCCGGGCGCTTTCATCTCGGCGCGGCGACGGAAGTGCGCGTGCACGTGCGCAACGAAGGCCGGCAATCATTCGTCCTGCGTGTGAAGGACGAGTACCCGCCTGAGTTGCGACTTGAGTCGCCGCGCGAGGTTGCGTTGCGCGTTGCTGGGCAGACAAGCGCCACGCTCGCATACGAGTTGACGCCGCCACGCCGTGGGCGCTACGAGTTCGGGCACGTGGCGGTGCGTTATCGTTCGCGGCTGGGGTTAGTGTGGGTGGCGGCGCTGCAAGGCATGCCGCAAAGCGTCAAGGTCTATCCGAACCTGCGCCGTGCGCGGGCGGCGGAGTTGAAGGCGTTGGGTGTGCGCGCGCTCGTCGCCATGCGGCGGCGCACGGCTTGGCGCGGCGAGGGGCGCGACTTTGAATCTTTGCGCGAGTACGTGCCGGGCGACGAGTTGCGCCACATCTCTTGGACGGCGACGGCGCGGCGCGGGCGTCTGACGACGCGCCAATATCAGATCGAGCGCGACCAGACCGTGCTCATCGCGCTCGACGCCGGGCGGTTGATGACCGCGCGGATCGAGCAGGAGACAAAGTTCGATTCCGCGCTCCACGCGGCGCTCGCTTTGATGTCGGCGGCTGAGCGCGGCGGCGACCACACCTCGCTCGTCGTCTTCGGCCGGCGCGTGCGCGCTTACATCCCGCCCGGTCGCGGGCATGAGCAGACCGAGGCCGTGATCGAAGCCCTGCACGCCGTCGAGCCGGAGTTGATCGAGCCGTCCTACACACGCGCCTTCGAGTACATCGCCGCCAACTGCAAGCGCCGCGCGCTCGTCGTCGTCTTAACAGACTTGGTGGATGAAGAAGGCTCGCGCGAGTTGCTCGCGTCGCTGCGGCTACTGCGTCCGCGTCACCTGCCGCTCGTCGTCTGCATCGCCGACCGCGATCTGAAAGCGGCCGTCTGCGACACGCCCGCAACCTTGCGCGACCTGTTCACGCAATCCGTCGCCGAAGAGATCATGTTCCAACGCGAAGCGGCGCTGCGCCTCGTCGAACAACAGGGCGGCCTCGCCCTCGACGTGACGACCGCCGCGCTCGTGCCAAATTTGTTGGAGACTTATATCCGCGTGAAGGAGCGTGGGTTGTTGTGAGCCGTTGTTAGAGGCCGGGCGCTGGCAAGCATCGGCTGACATTGTGACGAAAACGCTTTACGCAGCTTCAACATATTCCACCAGGCTCGCCGGTTCTGGAATCGGCAAGCCGTCTTCGCGCAGTCCGCGCAGGTGGAGTTCGACAGCTTTATGCATCCGTTGCTTCACCTCTTCGACGGTCTGGCCTGTAGCGATGCAGCCCGGCAGATCAGGTAGGTAAGCCGAATAGTTCTGTTCACCCTGCTCAATAATCATCGCGTAACGCATGGGTTAAAATCTCCTCCCTTACTTCCTTAATCCTGCTTACGCCAGAATACTCTTCAATGTTTTCGGGTGCACATCCTCGTTTGGCTGACCGGCGACAGTTACGCGCCCCGGCTTGGTTGGATGCTTAAACTGCCGATGGCTGCCTTCGGTGACGACCAAGTACCAATTATCGTCTTTCAGCAGTCTGAGCACAGCCCGCACCTTCATACTTAACCCATATCATAAGCGGCCGGCGGAGGAAAACGGAAGATTAAAATGCTACTTACTCACTGACCTCATCGCGGCCTGCGAGCAGTAGATATGTATAAAGTGCAATCCCCGTCAGCGTGGCGATGCTGAATTTGAAGGCCGGGTTGACGGGCGTGGGCGAAATGAAGCCTTCGATTGTGCCGGCGATGGTGAGCAGCGGGATGCAGGCGACGACGAGGCACATGGCCTCGCGTGTGCGCAGGCGCAGGG
Source organism: Pyrinomonadaceae bacterium (assembly GCA_045807745.1). Taxonomy (GTDB): domain Bacteria; phylum Acidobacteriota; class Blastocatellia; order Pyrinomonadales; family Pyrinomonadaceae; genus QHXQ01. The sequence continues at coordinate 26,183 of JBJMGT010000007.1, read as the reverse complement.
CGTCGAAGCGCGAGAGATCGCCGGGCATGAGGATAGCGCTGCCGAGCATCAGCCCCGCGCCGCCCGCGAAGAAGATGCAGGACAACTCCACCACGCCGTGCCCGACCATGAACGTCAACAGTTCGTGGCCGTAGCCAGCGCGGTAGGTCAGCGCGAGCACCGCGCCGGTGCTCAGGCCGTTTACGGCCATGATGTAGAGCGAGCCGACGCCTAAGAGCGCGCCAAAGGCGAAGGCGTAGAAGATGACGCCGATATTGTTGGTCGCAATACGTGCCCCCGCGACCTGATTGGCCTTATTAGCTTCGAGCCACCAACGCTCCTGCACGTCCGTGTTCTCGTTGCGCCATTCGGCGGTAATGCCGGCCAACTCGGAAAAATCCGCGTCGCGGATCGTGCCGATGAAGCCGGCGGCGAAGAAGACCCAGAAGCAGAGGGCCGCCAGCGCCGTGTAGCGCCACGTGCGGCGGAAGGTGCGCGGCAACTCGCGCAGGAAAAATTGGCGGATGTGTCGGCGACCTTCGGCCGACTCGGCGCGATAGATGCGCCCGTGTGCGCGGATGACGAGACTGTTGAGGTAGTTGACCAGTCGCGGGTCGCGCGACTCGGCGCGGGCAATCGCGAGATCGGACGAAGTGCGCCGGTAGATACGGCCCATCTCGCGCACCTCTTCACGGTGCAGGCGACGCAGGCTGCTGTGATCCAGCAGCGTCAGCAAATCTTCGAGCTGTTGCCACGCCCGCTTGCGCTCGTTGATGAAACGGTTAGAGGACATAGGGCAGTGAACAGTATAAGGCAGTTTGGCTGAACTGCTCACTGCGCGCCGCTTACTTGACCGGCTGGTGCTCCATCTGAAAATACGTGTCGGTATCGCCGACGACCGCGAAGCCGAGGCGCTCGTAAAGGTGCATGGCGCGCCGATTGTTTTTTAGCACGGAGAGACGCAAAGGCCGTTGGGTCTGGGTCGCTTCGTCGATCAACGACCGAAGCAGTTGTGTGCCGACACCGCCGCCTTGCGCGGCCGGCAGCAGAGCCAGATCGACGAGTCGTATCTCGGCCTCTGTGCGCGCGACCCAGATGCGGCCGGCGGGGCGTGCGGCGACGAGTATGAGTTGATGACCGGCGGCGGGGAAGCGCGCTTGATAGTCGCGGCGTTGCGCGTCGAACTGTAGGCGCAGGAAGACCGCCTGTTGGGCCGGACTCCAGCCGAGCGGCGCGAGTTCGTCAGCCCGTGTGCTAGCGTAGAGTTGGAACAGGAATTCTTCGTCAGCCGGGCCGACGGGGCGTAGAGTGATGACGTGGGCGGGCGTTTGACTGTCCATCGCAGGCAGCGTCCTTCCCGCACGTGGCTTGGGCGAACTACAGATTCACACGATTGATGATCGCTTCGTAATAGGCCCGATCCTGCTTGCGCGTGTTGAGCCGCACCAACAGCAGTGAGAATTCGCCCAGCGCGCCGTGCGTGAACGTGTAGGTATCTTGCGCCAGCGGCTTCTTGAGCGAGCCGGTGAACAGGAGCGAAAACCCGTTGCCCGCGACCGCCGTCTTACCGTTGCCGCGCAGGTCATCAACCCGTGTGAGCGTCAGTAGTCCGCCCTTGCCGCCGCCCTGCACTCTGAACTGCGTGCCCACATACGGCGTGAACGCCACCTTCTGTAGATAGACGGCCGAATCCAGCCGCACCGCATCGGGGATGGGGAAGTATGGCGCGTCGGCGCGCGCGCCCACGACCGTCTGCGCGAACGACTGCAACGGATTGCTGATGACCGTGGCCGCAACTACGGCCACCGCACCGGTTTGTAAAAACCTGCGACGTGAAAGCGACATGTTTTTTGACCCTTCTAAGGTTGGTCGGCCATGCGAGGGCCTGAATCCTTATTCAGTCTAACATTTTTTCGGGCGCAATGTTAAAGGAGCGCCGCAAATAGTTTATCCAGTCGGGCGGAGCGGGCAAACGACAGCAGCAGCTTGGCGCGATTGAACCCCAATAGTTGCTTGGGCGGAGTTGCGAGCGCAGGTTATATAGAGTTAAAGATCGCTTCGTAAGAGAAGCTCTGATCGTCGTCGGGCACGATGGGCACGAGAAACAACTCAAACGTGCCGAGCGCTTCGTGCTCGATGCGATACATAGACTGTGGCAAGAAGTGCGTGCGCGCGCCCTTGAACATGAGCGAGAAGCCACGCTTGCCTCGGCGCGGTTCTCCGCCCAGCGTCCGCATAAGATCGCTGACCTCCACCAGCGTCAACGGCACAGGCTCAGAGTTGCCCGCGTGGACTTGGAATTCCGTGTGCAAGAGTGGCAGGAAGACTGTTTTTTCCATAGCGGCGCACGTCCATTGAGGACGCAACTGGCGAGAGTCTAACTTTCCCCGACAAAAACTTGCAACAGGCTGAACATCTTTTTCTTGAATTACTTCCGATGAAGTCTTACAATCACCGCCGCTCGCACAGGTGCGTAGTAACCCATCGCTCCCGGCCATCGTAATACTTGGAACTTCTGCCACCATCCCTACAAGCGGGTGTCTGTTTTCAAAGGGGAGTTTTGTCTGGCGGGGAGCATCATTTGTTCGCCTTGCCGCTGCAAGGCGTAAGTTTTGTCTCACACAAACCCCACTGAACCGCTCACTGGTTCAGTTAACACTGAGGAGAAAAAAGAAATGTCCGAACCCTTTTTAGCTGAGATTATCATGTTCGGCGGCAACTTCGCACCGCGTGGTTGGGCGCTCTGCAATGGTCAAATACTCCCCATTGCGCAGAACACAGCCCTCTTCTCGCTGCTCGGCACAACCTACGGCGGCAACGGGCAGACCACCTTCGCGCTCCCCGACATGCGCAGCCGCGTGCCCATCCATCCCGGTCAAGGGCCGGGCCTGTCGAGCTATGACCTCGGCCAAGCGGGCGGCACTGAGAGCGTGACGCTGACACAAGGCAACCTGCCGGCGGCCCCGCCGATCACCGTCAATGCGAATGCCGACCCGACCACCTCGAAGCCCGGTGGTAACTTCCCAGCTTCCACCTCCGCCGGCAATGGCTACGCCCCAACTACCGATGGGTCGAAGCTGAACGCCGGAGCCATCACAGGCGGCTTGGCGGGCGGAAGCTCACAGCCCGTTGCGATCATCCAGCCCTATCTCTGCGTCAACTTCATCATCGCGCTCGAGGGCATCTTCCCGTCGCGCAACTGATGAACTGTGGCGACGCATGGCTTCTGCGCGAACTGCCGCGCCCGCACGCGAGTGTGGCGCGGCAGTTCGTTTTAGTGCTGCTGCCCGGGCACGGAAAAATTCCGTTGCTCTTTCGGCGCGAAGAATGAGAGCATAAGCGGCGTGACGGACTACGCGCGCATCGTCGAGTGTGTGCCGAACTTCAGCGCGGGGCGCGAGCCTGAGACTGTGGCGCGGCTCGTCGCTGTGATTGAATCGGTCGCGGGCGCGCTGGTCTTAGACACACACAGCGACGCGGATCACAACCGCACGGTCATCACATTCGTCGCCCCGCCCGAGGCGGCCGTCGAAGCGGCGGTGCGGGCGGCAGCGCTCGCCGTCGAGTTGATCGATCTGCGTCAACATGCGGGCGCGCACCCGCGCGTCGGCGCGCTCGACGTGCTGCCGTTCATCCCTGTGCGCGGTGTGACTCTGGCCGACTGCGTGCAACTCGCGCACACGGCGGGCGCACGCATCGCGCGCGAGCTTGGCATGCCGGTCTACTTTTACGAGGCGGCGGCCCGGCGACCCGACCGCGTGAATCTTGAAGACGTGCGGCGCAAAGGCTTCGAGCAGTTGCGCGCCGAAATCGGTTTGCAACCGGAGCGCGCGCCGGACGTGGGCGCATCGCGCGTACACGAGACGGCGGGCGCATGCGTCGTCGGCGCGCGCCCGTTCCTCATCGCCTACAACGTCAACCTGCACACGCAGGATGTCTCTATCGCGCGGCGCATCGCGCGGGCTGTGCGCGGGCGCGACGGCGGCTTGCGCTATCTGAAGGCGCTCGGCTTCGCGCTGCCGGCGCGCGGACTGACGCAGGTCTCTATGAACCTCGTGCGCTTCGAACAGACTGCACTGCATCACGCCTTCGCGGCCGTCCAGCGTGAAGCGGCGCGCTGGGGCGTCCAAATAGCTGGCAGCGAGATCGTCGGTCTCATCCCGCAAGCCGCGCTCGACCGCAGCGCCGAATACTTCTTACAGCTCGAAAATTTCGCGCCCGAACTCGTGCTCGAAAATTGCATCGCGGCGGCAGTCAGCAATAAGCAGAGCGCAGTGCGCGGCGAGTCATCTGCGCCAATCTCTGTTGCTGCCTCCGGCGGCGGGGCGGCGGCGGCGCAGGCGGGCGCGCTGGCGGCGGCGCTCGGCGAGACGGTCGCGCGCTTGCTCGCACGTCGTAGTCGCGGGGCGGAGCACGAAGCGGGCGAGGCGTTGCAAACTTTAATCGATCTGCACGCGCGTCTGACGGAAGCGGTGGACGAAGACGCGGCCGCGTTCGCACGCGTGCTCGACGCGCGCCGTCTGCCCCGCGCAAACGATGAGGAGCTACGCACGCGCGCGCACGTCATCGAAGAGGCTTTAAAGGGCGCGGCCACCGTGCCGCTCGAAGTGGCGAGCCTCGCGGTGCAGACGGGCGAGTTGTTGGAGACGCTCGCAGAGTTGGGCGAGCCGGCGTGGCTCTCGGACGCAGCGACCGGCGCGCAACTCGTGCTCGCTTCAGCCAGCGCGGCGCGCTACAACGTGCTCGTCAACACCGGTGAGATCGAAGACGAAGAGTTTGCCGCCGAGCATCGCGCCCGCGCCGACGATCTACTGGAGCGCGCGCGCGGTATCGCCACACGCGTCGAAGAGTTGTTGTTGGATTCGCTCAATTGATCACTACCGCGCATGAATAGCGCGGGCGGAGGTGTGCTAAGACTATGCCGGAGGAACGCAGAGAAGACCCGCGCCGCGCCGTCTCGATTGAGGCTTATTGGGAGGGCCTGTCCGGTCGCCATCAGGCGCGCATCAGCGACTTGAGTCTCGGCGGCTGCTTCATCGACAGTATCGGCAAAGCGGAGGTGGGCGAGTTTACACTGCTGTCAATGATACTGCCCGACGGCACAACCCTGCGCCTGCGCGGCCAAGTCGCCTCGGTCGATCCCCAGACGGGCTTCAGCATCGCCTTCACCTACCTGACCGAAGACGAGCAACAAGCCCTCACGCAATTGCTCGACGAACAGCACATGTAAGCCACCTGTCAGCAAGCGTCGGACTGCCGCATAAGCTTACGCGATCCGTACTTCTGCGTCCTTTTCGCACTGGCATACTTGTTAGACAACCGCCATCAATCCTCAAGACCGCTGGATCTGCTGCTAACGCCAAGTCAACCTACGGTTGAACGGAATCAAGCATATCGTCATTGTCGGTTACTATCCGGTTAGCTATCCTCAGCCTCAACACCATCGAGGCATCGTCGGACAGTTCGTGGCAGTCATTGGCTGGAGGTTAGATCATGTTCTTGGAGGAACTCGGGCGCAGACTACGCGAGCGCCGTGAGCTGCGGAAACTAACGCAGGGCGACATTGCCAACGCCCTGCAAATTAGTCCTCAGGCCGTATCGAAGTGGGAGCGTGGCGAGAACGCACCGGACATCATCCTCTTGTGCGGGCTGGCGCGGCTGCTCGGCGTCACGACCGATTGGCTCCTGAGCGGCCTCAATGACGGCGGCCAACAATTTGAGGCAACTATATTCGTCTCATCCAGCTTGGGCTTTACCACCCGGTGCGCGGGTCTGAAGCCCGCGGACATTGCCATCTGGTCGAACGGGTTTTTTCATCAACTGACTGAAACTGTCCTCCAACACGGCGGCGTGCCGGTGAAGTACATGGGAGACGGCTTCCTCGCCTTCTTCGCCGGAGGCGATCATTGTGCGCGTGCGATCTTGGCCGCCATCAATGCGCGCGAACTCAGCACCGAGCAAATCGTGATCGGCTTAGCCACGGGCCCCGCCCACTTGGCCACCATTGGTCATCCATCTTACGCGCGCCCGGACATCCTCGGTGCTGCCGTCAATTGTGCCTTTCGCGTGAATGGATGGGCTGCGATCAACGCCAAGTCCCGGATCGCCGCCGCAGCGGAGACTGTGCACGATCTCGCTGACCAATTCCGCGTCAGCGGCATGACTGAACTCACCTTTAAGGGTTTCGCCGAACCCGTCCGAGTCTGCGAGATCATTGGCCGAAGCGCGGCATAGCGACTAACCATCGTCAACATATAGCAATATTTAGTTCTTCGGGTCGCCACGTATTGACATAAACCGCAGGCGGTAATATTTTGCGTGCGCTGTTGCCTAGCTTTCCGCCAACCTCCAAGGAGGAATTGCGTATGTCGGTTCGCCGCGCCCGCCCTGTGCAGGCCAAGCACCTCTTCTTCGTCTTCTTCGCGTTGCTCACACTGTTTGTCATCTATCGGAATGAGTTGCCGCTCCTGGACGCGCACTCGCCCGTGTGGGCACACTTTGCGCCGGTGACATGGTGGCTGTTGCCACATGGGCTGGGCGGGGCGCTCGCCCTCTTGCTCGCGCCGCTTCAGTTCTCGAACCGGCTGCGCCAACGCAACCTGCGGCTGCATCGCGTCTTGGGCCGGCTCTACGTCGCCTGCGTCATCATTGCCGCGCCCGTCGCCATTGTCATCGCCGTCATTCAAGGGCCGCCGACGCTCGTGATGGCGGCCGTCATTCAGTCCGGCGGTTGGCTGGTGACGACGGGTGTCGCGCTCTACTGTGTGCGCAGCGGCAACATCAAACAGCATCGCGAATGGATGATCCGAAGCTATCCGTTCGCGATGGTCTTCGTCTTTACGCGCGTGCTGTTTGCCGTGCCCGCGATCCAGCGCCTGGGCGAAGTCGGCATCGTCTCTGTCGTTTGGAGCGTCATTGCCGCCGCTTGCTTCATCCCTTCGTTCATCATCAATTGGCGCGCGATGTTCCCGCGCAAGGCTGTCGCCCCCGCACCAAACATACACGCCCCTGCGCTGGAAGTTGATCCCGCGACGACGATGCCATAACACTCAGTCTGCATGGCGGGTGTTGGCTCGATATGATCAAGCCTGAAGCAGCTTTCGTCGTCACGATCACGGAGACGGGCGTCTCGTGTGCGCGCGCCAGCGGTCTGGTTGAATCAGTTGCGTGGGCTGATTTGCAAGAAGTTTCGATCATCACAAACGATGAAGGCCCGTTCGCGCTAGATGTCATGTGGTTGCTGGTCGGCGCAAAGGGCGGCTGCGTCGTGCCGCAAGGCGCGACGGGCGAAGATCAGTTGTTGACAAAGTTGCAGAGCTTGCCCGGTTTCAATAACGAAGCCGTGATCGAAGCGATGAGTTCGGTCGAGAACCGCAAGTTTGTCTGTTGGGAGAAGAAATAAAAACGCACCCCGTTACGAGTCTTGCACGACCACCCTTAACGTCCCGCACGGCTACCTGCCACGCGGTTCAGCACAAAATAGTAGTTGGCGCGCGTTATAAATTGTTGTGTAGGAACGTGACGATCTTCCAGCCGTCGATGTACTTCCAGGGCGCATGGCCGAGCGTGTAGTGCCCGCAGGGCAGCCACTGCACGTCGAGTGTGTGGCCCGTCGCGCGGACAGCGTCGATGAGCTCGTGTGAGAGGTCTATGGGGAAGGTCAGATCATAGCGCGCGCAGATAAAGCGCATCGGGCGCGCGGGCTTTTGCGCGAGCTTGGCGGTGTAGGCGAGCGGGCTAATGGGCAGCCATTGTTGGCGCAACTCGGCGAGTGTAAGCCTATCGGCGAAGCCCGCGCGCACGTGCTGCGTTGAGAGGCCGTGCCAGACCACGTCGGCCACATAACCGGACGCATGATTGAAGACGCCGGCCCTGAGCAGCGGCTCGTGCACGAAGGTGAGGAAGGCGACGCACGAGCCGATGCTTGTGCCCATGATGCCGATGCGCTCGTAGCCTTGCGCGCGCAGCCATTGGACGGCGGCGCGCGTGTCCACGACGGCTTGGCGCATCGACTGAAGCGTGCGCCCCACGTTCGACGAGACAAGAAAATCTGCGCGCTCAAGGGCCGCCGGGCGGCGCTCGTCGTGATAAGGCAAAGAGACGCTTAAACCCGCGATCCTCAAGCGCGCGAAGATGCGGCCGAGTTGCGCGTAAGCTGCGCGCTTCGCGTTCCAATGCGGCAGCATGACGACGGCGCGGCGCGGCCATTCACTTGCGCTCGGCTGCGCGTTGGGCGGGAAGAAACTCGCCCGCACAGTGTTGTTCTCCGCCGCGGGCGTCTCGACGGCGCTCGTCCACGTGAGCAGATTGTCCGTGAGTTGATAGTCGGCGACGGGCGACAGTGCATAGAACTCGTTGCTCTGCGCGAGCGAGCGCGCACTGTGGGCGCTGACCAACAAGCGCGGGTCGTCGCCATTCGCGTGCGCGCACGCATACTCCGCGCCCCACTCAAACGGCCGCACCAGACGATTCTTATCGCGCCGCGCAATCCGCCGCTCGTGCGCGTGCATCAGTCGAGCTAACAACTCTTTGTATTAACCTCCGCAAAGAATTTAAAGGGCGGATCGTGAAAGGTCAAAAGGCGAGAGCCGTGGGCGGTAAAGTTTGAGTATATAGCGGCGGGCGGGCGCGATAGATAAACGCGCCCGCCCGCCGCTAGGTCTTGTCAGTCCGGCGGCAGCCTCTTTACTGGCAGCCGGTGATTTTGAACGTGCCGACACGCGTGCTCCAGTTGAACGTGCCGTTCTGCTTGAGGTACTCGGTCGTGTACCACATGGTGCAGTCGTCAATCGGATCGACCGACAGGCTGCTGTAGTCGCCCCAGCGCGCGAGCGTGGGCAACTGCGAGCCGCCGCCGATCATAATGGTGGTCTCGGTCAGACTCATCGTGCCGGGCGGGTCGGTCGGGTTTCTGGCCGTGAAGAAGATGGACGGCTGCGCCGTACTGCTCGAACGGCTATAGCCGAGGGCGATGTTGCCGACCTTGTCCATCGCGGCGCTGCCCATCCAACGATACTGCGTGTCGGGCGCGAACGTGCCCTGCTGGAAGACGGTGGGTGTGCCGGCGGTGACGCTGCGCAACTCGTACCAGCGTACGCCGACCGCGCCGTTCGCCGTGATCGAATGGTTGACGACGAGCGATTCGTGGTCGCCGAAGTTGCGATAGGCGAGCCGGTACATCAGGCGGTCGCCGAGCGAGTCGAGTTGCTGGCTTGTGCCCGGCTGCGGAATGCAAGTGCCGCCGCCGCAGGCGCGGCTGAAGGCGTTGACAGGTAGATTGGTCGGCCCTGTCAGCTTCGTGTTGGCCGTGTTCGTCCAGTCCACGTGGAACTTCCAGAGGTTGAGCGAGTTTGTGCCGAAGTTGAGCAGGACTTCGGGCGCACCGGCGGGCGGCGCCGTCGTGCCGTCGAGATCGGCCGGCAAGACGCCGCCGAAGCTGCTGCTCAACTGCACACACTGTTGCGTGACGGCGCGCGCGGCCGTGCCGAGGATCGCGGCGCGGTCAATCGCGCAGACCTGTGAGCCGATGAAGCTGCGCCCGTTGCGGAACATGTTGTAGGTGATGTAATAGGCATCGGGCCAGATGCCGACCTTCGGATAGTCGTTGAAGTTGCGCCCGTAGGAGAAAGAGTAGCGGTGGTACGTGCCGGTCGCGTCCGGCGTGTCGGAGACGGCGATGCACTGCGTGTAGGGCTGGGAGGAGACCGCGAACTGCGTCATGACCCAGCGGTTCGCCGCTTTGTCGTACTGCGCGATGGGGTCGCCGTCATTGAACGACTGGCACGGGCCGCCGAAACCGCTCCACAAAGTGTTGCCGGCTGCCGGGCCATAGAGCTTAGTGCCCGTCAACTTGTCATAGACGGCGAAATCTTCATTGACCCACTGCACATACTGCGTCGCGCCGACCGCGCCGTTTGTGTCCGGCGGCGCGGCATCGGGCGTGTAGCCGCCACCGACACCGACGCCGTCGAAGTTGAGGCCCGAGATGGTGGTGGCGGCGCTTGTTGAAGTGCCGTTCGGGGCCAACGTGTCTCGCCCGCCGGCGGCCTGCGCGGGCAGGCGCTTCAACTCGTGTTCCGGATTGGTGCTGACGTGTCGCTTGGGCGCGATCTCGCGCAGCGGGACTGAGACATCTTCGTGATCAGGTCGTAGCACTGCTGCGCGGTCAGCGTTCTGCGCGCGCGCCAGTGCAGGCATGAGGGTAATAGCACACAAAATGGTTAGCGAAAGCGAGGTTATGCTTCTCTTCATCGTTCCTCCGAGATGGTTGGGAATTGATCGGCTGAGACCGCCGGCGGAGGCGATCCCTGTTATGAGGGTGGGACAAGTGAATCGTATGATTCCGGGTAGTCGTGGATAAAGACAACACTATCGCCCTACGGGGTATGAAATGCTAACCGTTAACCGTTTATGAGTGCGCCGGTCGGATCGGTATGAGCAAACTTTCCGGCGCGAGATGCTAACCGCTAAGCCCGATGATCGACTTCCTTGGGGGAGGAGGCGAGTCAATATAGACAGATCGTGCGGCGGCGCGCAAGTCGGGAAGCATGCGCCGCGAAAAAAAGAAAGTTAGGGGCATGAACTTAGTTACACGCCACCGGCTAACGTCGCCACTCGCGCCAACGGCGGAGCATCTGCGGCAGGAGCAGCGAGGTCGGCAGCACCGAGCCGGTGGTGAAACGACGCGCGAGACCGCGAAAGAGTGTGGCGGCACGGTCGGTGTAGTTGAACCACCAGAGGTCGGGCAGCAATGTGATGCGATTGACGTGGATGTGCTGCGCGGCGACGAGTTCCAGCAATCCTGCGCGCCCATGCGTTCGGCCGAGACCGCTCTGTTTGAAGCCGCCCCAAGGCGTCTGCGCGATGCCGTGCGTGTAGAGCACTTCGTTGACCATGACCGTGCCCGCTTCAATCTGTTCGGCGATGCGCCGCCCGCGCGCGATGTCGCGCGTCCACACGCTCGCCGTCAAGCCGAACACGCTGTCGTTCGCAAGGCGCACGGCTTCCACTTCCGTATTAAATGTCATCAACGGCAGCACGGGGCCGAACGTCTCTTCACGCATGACGGGCATCGTGTGATCGACGCCCGTCAGCACCGTCGGCGGATAGAACCAACCTGCATTTGAATCTTGCGCCTGCTGCCCGCCCGTGAGCGCACGCGCCCCGCGCGCGATGGCATCGCTGACGTGCGCTGCCACGATCTCTAACTGCCGCGCGCTCGACATCGCGCCCACGTCCGCGCTCGCACCAGCCTCTTGTCTTAAGCTTCGGGTCAACTCGACTACGCGCGCCGTAAACGCGGGCGCAACGCTCTCGTGCACATAGCAACGCTCGACCGACGCGCATGCTTGCCCCGAATTAGCGAACGCACCCCACACGGCCGCGCGCGCCGCCGCTTCCACGTCCGCATCCGCCAACACGAGCATCGGGTCTTTGCCGCCGAGTTCGAGCACGACCGGCATGAGCCGCTCGGCCGCCGCAACGCCGACGCGTCTGCCCGTGGCGACGCTGCCCGTGAACATGATCTTATCGACGCCCGCTTCGATGACGGCCGCGCCTGTCGCACCGTCGCCGGTCACGACGTTGAATAAACCTTCAGGCAAACCTGCGCGCGCGAACACGTCGCCGATCTTCAACCCGACGAACGGTGTTAGCTCACTCGGTTTAAGCACGACGCCGTTGCCCGCCATCAACGCCGTCACCACTTCGCCCAGGGGAATCGCCCAAGGGAAATTCCACGGCGAGATGATGCCGACCACACCCAACGGGCGATAGACAATGCGCGACGAGCGCCCCATCAAGCCGTACTGCCCGATGTTGATCTTCTCAGGTCTTAAAAGTTTGCCCGTGCGCCGCGCGAAGAACTGCATCAGATCGAGCGTCGGCACAAGCTCCATCGCAATTGCCTCCGCCACGGGCTTCCCCGTCTCGCGCGCGATGAGCGCCGCGATCTCTTCCAACTCGGCGAGTACAAGCTCGCGCGCCCGCAGCACGATGCGCCCGCGCTCGCGGTAGCTCAATGCGCCCCACGCTTGCTGCGCCGTATGCGCACGCGCGACCGCCCGCGCGACCTCTGCGGTGGAGGCTACCGGCATGCGCCCAATCTCCGCGCCCGTCGCCGGATCGCGCGAGATGATGTCGCTCGTCTTGCCGATAGGAGAAATTGTCGTAGTCATGCGTTTTGCTCCGGCCATGAATTATCGCGCGAACCGAAGTTAAGCGAAAGCGCCGGCTACGGTTGCGCAGTTGCCCGGTGTTGTCGGGCTGCGCCGCGCCGCAAAATCTCTGTGCATTAACGGCGGAATTGCGCTAGAATGCGCCCTGCTCTGATGCAAGCATGCCCGCGCGCGCTTTAATATTTGCGTGCGCTGAAAGACGCCTGATGCCCCCAAGCCATCAATCGGTCTCGTTACGGGATTTCCTCATCTTGCTGGCGCAGGCAATTCCTAATCAGCAAGCCCGCCTCGATCTTGATTACTTGAAGCGGCTCGAAGCCTTTATGCCGGTCTTGCAGCAGGCGCGCGCCGCCGGGTACGAGACTTTGGCGCGCGCCCTAACCCCCACAGCCATCGTCTTAAACAACACCGAGCTGCAATTACAGCTTCAACTAACGCACACGGTCGAGCAGCAAGTGCAGTTGCAGGTGCAATTGCTTGACCTCGGGTTTATGCGCCGTTATGCCGCTTCGGCTACTGTGCGGCATGCGCTGTCCTTACGAGTTGAACGAATCCCTTGGGCACTGCATCCCGGCCACAAACCAGAGTCTCCGATCTGACTTCGATGAAAGGAAGCCCCAATGCCAACAAACCAACCAGCCGTGGCAAGTGCCAAAGGCGAAATAGAGAAGTTTTATGAAACCTTTAACACGCTCCCCAAGTTGATCGGTGATCTTGGGATCGACATTGCCGAAGCGCAACGCCGACTGGATCAGAATTACCTTGAAGACCTAGCGGCGTTTGCCAAAGTCGTGCATGAAGTAATCAAGGGCGACATCACCGTCGAGCAGTATCTCAGCCTGTTCAAAGCTATGGCACCCTCGCGCTACCAGTTTACAGAGACCGCAATTGAAGTGCGCGCTGATCTGCAAACGGCCTCTGCACAGGAATTGAAGCTCGGCGTTGACGTGGGCATCAAGACGGCCGTTTTTTCGGTCGCGGTCAATGTCTCCTACCTGAAACGCAGCGCCTCCGATTACCAAGCGGCGGCGGTCATTCGCACCGTGCTGAACGCTGTGCCGGCCGATCCCGGCTTGCTGGATAAACTGCTGGCGCGCGGCGGCGAACCGCCCACAGTCACCCTCGATGGCGAGCCACGCTACAGAGCCTTGGCCGAAGCTTTCAATAACCTGCCAAAACAACCTATGACCAGCCCGCTGAGTCCGCCGCATGTTTAATGGCCTGCGGCGCTCAGATAGGCCCGACAATCTGTAGCAGTATACAGGCCAGACTGGCCGCTGAAGCTGCTACAGATTGGCTGGTCAATTGTTTCTCGGCGCACACGCCGCTGGCGCAGTTGGCCCGTGCACTCGTTATCTGGTCAACCGAGCCGCAAGCTCGAGGTCTTCAATTATGGCTGATCCAGTCAAAACTTTTGCTGCGCTTAACGACATCGCTGCTCGCTACGCGCGCCTCAAGGCATTAGCGGAGTCGAATAAACTAACGGATGCCGACAAGAATGCGACGGTCGAACTCCTCGGGTTGATCAATGATCTACGCAATAGCTTGGACAGCGCCGGCAATAAGCTTGAGACCGCCAGGGATAACTGGAATAAGCCCTCGATCCGCGCCGATGCCATCACGCAGATGGCGAATGTCCTCGACTTCACAGCCGCCGGGGGGGGCCAGGGGAGCGGCACGGGTTCGGGCACTTCGGGCGGCGCGCCAGCACCCGTTGATGGCGACGGGGTCGAGTTGAAACATTTCATCGCGGACATCTCAACCTCGTTGATCGGCGCGCAGACGGCCCTCAATCAGGCGTCGCTGGATTACGTGTCGGCGCTTGATGCGCGTATCCCGCCCGCTTACTACGGCATCCCCACCGTCAGAGCCGAAATGAAGATCGGGATCGAGCAGGTGAAAGAGAAGCGGGTGAATCTGATTTTGCTGAACAACAGCGCGAAGCGAAGAGAGTATGCCGAAAGCATCGTCAGCTTTGAGATCGTCGGCGCGCCGCCGCCGCCGGGGCCGACTGTCTTCGGCCATTACGTCGTGCCGCTGCCGAGATTCCTCGTCACGGGCGACAAGCGGCAGCGCCTGTTGCAGGAGATCGGTAAGCTGCTCGATGGCACGCAGTTCGGCAACGGGCAAGCCTCCGCCATAGTGCTGCGTTATGAATTGGGTGCGGCTGAGACGCTCAGGTATTTGGTGCTTTGGCCCGGGTTCAATATCAATGAGGTCTTGCCGCAGTGGCGCGCGCTGGCGATGATTTATGTATTGGAGGACCGCAACGGTGCGCTGACTTTGCCCGGCACGCAGAAAGATTCCATCTTTGAAGTGCCCGCCGCCAACGGTATCTTTCAGATCAATAAATCAACGCCGGAATCGCTCGCGAAACCCATCATGGATTTACTGCCCGCCAGCATACCGCAGAGCACCAAAGATAAGATCCAAGCCGCCACTGTTGACTTGGCCAACAAGGTCGTGAACTTCGGCGATGTGGTGGCGAACACGCTGACCATCGTGGACATCTGGCTCGCTGCCGTGACGTACCATGCGGGCCAACCTTTAGCGCCGCCCGGAGAGTAGCCAATTGCCGGAACAGCACGACAGCGTCAGCGCAGATTTCTTCCGCCTGGAAGACCTGTTCACGCTCACGGCCGCCGCAGTCGTCGAGATGCAACGCGAATTTGACGACCGCCTCAATCCTGACTATTTATCAAGCTGCGAAGTACGCGCGCATCAGCGACTCTTTTCGCTCCCGCAGGCCGACGTGCGCTATCAGTTCGGGCTGGTCATCGATCATGCGACGAGTACTTGGAGATTACTGCCGTGGAAAAAGAACGAACAGAACGAGCAGTTGCACACACATCAACTGCGCTACACCTTAGCCGCTGTCCCTGAGCCGCCGGCCGCACCTGCGCTCAACCCGGCCGCGCCCGCACCGCCGATCCCACTCTACCTGCGCGAGCCTTACTTCCTGCTGCTGCCGGCCGAGGAGGCAGATTTGTGCGGGCAGTTGACGGCCGTGCTGAGCGCCACCGACCCACATGGCTGGGTGTCGGCCGTGCCCGGTTCCGCGCCGGGCAGCGTGAAAGAGTTAGACCAGAAGCTGGTGCAGGCTGAGGCCAAGAAGATCAACGATGCATTCGCCAACAAGACTTCAGAGCGGGGCATGGTGTTTTTTCGTTACGCCGACCGCCCAACCGCGTATCTCGTCGTGCGCGTCACAGCGAAGAGCCACAACGACAGCGTCTTCATGTTCACGCCCGGCAAGCAACCTGCGCCCGTCACCATCTACAGCCTGGAAGGCGACGACACCACCGCCATGCGCTACGGCCCGCTGCACCGGTTGGCCCTTAATATCCGGCGCTGGCTGCAAGGCGACCTGCCGGCTGTCCGGACCCGTTGCGATGATCTCCTCCAGGGGCCAGCGCCTTTGCAGTTGGGGCTGGCCTTTCTCCCGTCTTTCGTTGAGAGCATGCGCGCTGGCTACGCGGCTGGCCTCGCCTATCTGTCCGGCCCCGCCGGCTCGCCGCCACACGCCGAGCCGGCCTCCGTCTGGCCCATCTTCTACGATCTGACGGACGTGCTGGCGGAGTTACGCTATTCGGTCGACTACAAAGCGGATGACCCACAGTTCCACTTTGGCAGGCGCACGACCGTTGACGACGAGACCATCAAAGGCGACGCGACCGCCGATGGCGGCAGCGGCAATGAGGATAAGCTGATCGAAAGCCGGGTCGTGATCCGGGCCGAACGGCGCGGGCGCGACCCGGACTTCGAGTTGGAGTTGCAAGCGCCGGAGTTTGTGCTGAGCGGGACGGCGCTTGAGACTTTTCTCGCGTCCGCGCAGAGCAGCGTTGACGAGATCAGCCAAACTTTTGCCGCGGGCGACGCGGCCGTCAAGCGGAGGTATGCAAGCTATCTTATGGATATCGCCAATCAGCGCAACGTCGTGGCCCTGCTCTCGTACCGTGGCAAGACACCGAAGGAAGAATTTCTGGTCGTCTGGCCGGGGCTATATCAAGGCAAGGTGCAGGAGTTCGTCTTCACCTGCAAACGAAAACAGGCGGGCGCGACACTGACCGATGTCAAAGTCGTGATGCGCATTGAGCAGACCGTGGCCGAGGTTAAGCTGGGCACGAGCGCGACCGGACTGGGCGATGATGAAACTTTTGAAGAGGACTTAGCTGACAAACAGTATCAGGCTTTTCACAATTTCTTTCACGCCGTGCGTATCTGGCGCGCGCGCATCAACCCGGCGCGCGGAGGTGCAAACTGATGCCGGGTAGTTTTTGGTGGCAACGAATATACGACTCCAGCGCACGGCTGCGCCGTTGGCTGCGCACGAACTTCTATTTACCGGGCCTGCGACCGCGCTGGCTCCTGTTTGCGGGCGTGGCCGAGGCGCCCGCGCCAACGGAGAGCGCCGTTACGGACGAGCGCGTGCCGCGCGCCGGGCGCGACCTGCGCCTGTTGAGTTCGGCCCCGATGCGCATTGACCAGAGCTATGCGCAATGGCTGGCCACACTGACTGAGCTTGCGCCCGGCCGCACAGTGGCAGAGTTCCAACGCGCGGCTACACAGCCAACTGGCGGGTCAGCAGCAGCGCCTATCTTCTTCCCATTGGAGACTTATTTGAGCGCGCTGGCCGACAGTACCGACCGCGCTGCGGACTTCGCGCACTACTTGACCGCATCGCGCCAGCCCGCACTGGATTTCGCCTTGACCCTGATTGGGCAGAAATCCGCCGCCACCGAACTCACCAGCGCGCCCGTCAGCCTACTGCTTTATAACTTCGCCGCCCACCCGGCCCGGCAGCGTTGAGTTGCGCCCGCGCTGTTTAGTTTTTACTCCGCGCTAGCCGCGCTTCCACTGCGCAACTCGGCTCAGGTACAATCCATAACGAACTCAATTAGCCATCGTTAACTAAGCGAGGTGAAGCTTAATGCGCCGACCACAGCTCGACGAATTCATGCGCCGCATGGAGCCGGACTCCATCGCCATCATTAGCAGCGCACCCGAGCGCACACGCTCGAACGACACCGAATACCGCTATCGGCAGGACTCGAATTTTTACTACCTGACCGGCTTCAACGAGCCGGAAGCCATTGCCGTCATCGCGCCCGCGCACCCCGAACACAAGTATCAACTCTTCGTCCGCCCGCGCGATCCCGAACGCGAGACTTGGGACGGCCACCGCGCCGGCGTCGAAGGCGCGGTCGCCGAGTTCGGCGCGCACAAGGCGCACACCGTCGCCGAGTTTCACGAGCAGGTGCGCGACCTATTGAACGGCGCGCGCAATCTCTACTACCGGCTCGGCGTCAATGCGGAGTTGGACGAAAAAATAATCCAGCACGTCAGCGCCATGCGCGCGCGCAGTCGCATCTATCGCGCGCCCGACGCCATCACCGATCCCGGCGTCATCCTCCACGAGATGCGGCTCGTCAAAACAGCCGACGAGATCGAACTCATGCAGCGCAGCGCCGACATTGCGGCCGAAGCGCACGTCGAAGCGATGAAGGCCGTCCGGCCCGGCATGAACGAATACGAGATCGAGGCGCTCATCGAATACATCTTCCGCCGCAACGGCGCGGCCGCGCCCGCCTACAACTCCATCGTCGGCGGCGGCGCAAACGCGACCGTGCTCCACTACGTCACGAACGACGCCCCTTTGCGCGACGGCGACCTCCTACTCGTGGACGCGGGCGCAGAGTATTGCGGCTACGCTTCAGACATCACGCGCACTTTCCCCGTCAATGGTCGTTACACCGAAGCTCAGCGCGACGTCTACAACGCCGTGCTCGAAACACAAATGGCCTGCGTCGAGATGGTCAAACCCGGCGTGACGATGGGCGCATTGAACAAATGCGCGGCCGAGATGTTGACTGAACGAATGGTGCGTTTGGGTTTACTTGACGGCGAGCCGGAGAAGTTGATCGAGGAGGGCACGTTCAAACGTTTCTACATGCACATGGTCGGCCACTTCCTCGGCATGGACGTGCACGACGTGGGGCGCTATCAAGTGGACGGCCAAGACCGCCCGCTCGAACCCGGCATCATCATCACCATCGAACCGGGTCTCTACATCGCCGAGAACTCCGAGAACATCCCCGACAAGTATCGCGGCATCGGCGTCCGCATCGAAGACGACGTACTCGTCACGCCCGACGGTCATCACGTACTGACGGCGAAAGCGCCAAAGCAGATCGAGGAGATCGAAAGCCTGATAGCCCGTTAAGATATGTTTTAGGAGAGTTAGAGGAGAAACTATTTAACGCTGAAATTCAAAATCATCTGACATACTAATTAAGCCTTTAGCGCTTCCAAACTGCGGCCGCGCTTGCGGCCGCGAAATCGGCACGAGCTTAACAAGATGCTGCGCATCTTTGGCGATGACAATCTCTTCGCCATTGACAGCCGCATCAATCAAGTCCGGCAATTGTGCTTTTGCCTCTTCGATATTTATTGGCTGCATATCTCTTAGCCCTCTCACTTTGCAGCATAACATATCAAAACGAAGGTTGTTTATGTCTACGAAGAAGCAGCCCAACGCCTGAACTAACCCGCGCCGGGTGTGAAGCAGCAACTGGGGTTTGTAAGGATAAGCATGAAAGCAATACCATCGAGGTATCGGGTTGCATGAGTTGTCAGGTGTCGCCGTCTGATGTCAAGCCGCTCGTAGCAAAGATTTCTCTATAGCCTGCGGCAACTCGATAGCAACAAACCACTCTGCCGGATATAGATAATCTTCGCCGCTTTCATCTACGACGCGAATATCTCCATCAACTTCGGCGTCCGCATCCGGCAAGACTCGATAAATCTTATGCAACTCCAATGATGCCGGATAATCTGCATTATGCACACAGACGGCAAATCTTGCCTCTCTCTCTTTCTGTTTTTTCATAGCCTATTATCTAATGAAAGTAATCCTACGCCGGGCATCGCCTACTCCGGTCCAAGATTCATGAGCGGTCGGCCGATGATACGCCGAGTGCGTGCCGTTGTTAGATGGCGCGGCTACCAAGGCGCACCACAGCTAGGACAACGGCCTTGATCCCCCACCACTAGACCAAATAATGAATTACAGTTTCGACACTGCCGGTTAGCACTGACTCCGCTACTAATCATCCCACTAACCTGAGAGATTTCCCGAGTTTTATCTTCCTCTGATCTATCAGGCTGTTTTTCGATTTCACGAAGTAGATTCTCTACTTTTTGAACTAGCTTATCTAAATCCTCCTTTGAGGCCATTGTTTGGATCAGCTTTCCGATTTCATCTAACTTATCAGGGTCAGAGGCAAAACGCTTTTCACAGATTTCATACCATAACTCTCTCGCTTCTCGAATGAACTTGCGCTTCTCAGGATTTGCCCCATATGTTTCATGACATGAAGGACAAAGAGGGGCGGCGTTCTCTTCTGTATCCGGCCCGCCTTCATTCTGAGGAATGATATGGTGGATTTCGACGCCAAGGGCATGACATAAGCAGCAGGCAAAGTGTACCCGTCGTTTAACCTTCAGCTTGAGACTTTCAGTAAATGGCATCGCTAATCTCTATCCATTCCACAAGCGAGTCCTATGATTAATCCTATCGCGCCCTCTCTTCCTATCATGTCTCTTAACGCTTGAGCATTGCTCGTAGTAGTTCCCAAAGCCCGTGCAATACCTGCGGATGCTTTTCCATTAACGAAGGCTGTTATATTTGCGCTTGTTGTACCAATCCTGACAGCGAGTCCGGTTGAGCCTTCTCCGTAACGGATTAACTTCTCTAAGTTACTGCTGAGAGTTCCAGCTTTGATAGCAATTCCAGTAAGGCTCATGATTGCTTTACTCCTTTCTATTTACTTTGTTATGGGGATGTAATTTATCACATGCGCGAAGTACCACGCGTTAAATTCTTCGCAACAGGCTAGCACCTAGCTACTGTATATGCGGGAGTACCTCACCACGTCCGCATGATCGGATGTGCCTCTGTGTTGAAGATGACGCGCTTAAAGTTGAGCGTCTTGGGTGGGGCGAAGAGGAGATAGAAGTATTTGAATGTTTCTGCGAAGAGGAAGCTTTCCATGTCGTCCTCTTGCTCTTTGGTCGTGACATCCTTCAACGAAGCGTAAGCCGTCTCTGTCCGGCAATACTTGACGAAGTCGTCAAAGAACGTCGCGCCCATGCGTAGATATTGCGGGTCGTGGGTGTAGTGGTACAGGTAATAGGTGGATTCGACGATCTCTGGGCGCAGCGGGTAGCCGGGGATCGTAACCTTCATCGTGCGATAGTCCAGCCGCTCCGGTTCAATGCCCTGCGCCGTCCACATTTTGAAGCCGGAGGCTTGCAGGCGTTCGGCGCGTTTGAGGTCGCCGCCGAGGGCGAGCACGGCCGGCATGAAGGCGTCGAGCGCGCCGTAGGTCGTGCCGGTGCGCGTGCCCGTCGTCATGTCTGCGCGTCCGTACCAGAGTTCCGCGCCCGTGTCGTCGGCCAGATACTTGTTGACGGCCGCGATGCTCTCAAGCCACATGCGTTTGCAATCCTGATCGTCAAAGAGCAGCCAGCATTTGAGCAGGTACTCATAATAGGAATCGATGCCGCCGCTGATGTGGCTGCTCTTGCTCGTCCATGCGCCGGTCTCGACGTTGATGCGGCTGCCGACGAGACCGATTGGCGAGCGGCGTTTATAAACTTCCACGAGCGCGCGCTTCGCCTTGTCGTAGAAGATGGGTTTGTGTGTGAGCTTGCTGAGCGTGCCGAATTCTATTAAGAGCGTGCCGGCTTCGGCCGGGTTCGTGACCTCTTCGCGCACTTGACCGGTCTTCAGGTTGACGAAGCGATAAGGGATGCCGGTCTTGGAATTAAAGACGGGCAACAGGCGCGTGCCTAAATCTTCGGCGAGCGCAAGGAGACGTTTGTCACCGGTCAGTTGATAACAGGCTAAGAGGCCGCCCAAGTGCCGGATGGTGATCTCGAAATTCTGGACGTAGATGTCTTTATCGAAGGAGAGATTGTTGACGATGAACGTATGGGTCTTCGCGGCTTCATCTTTCAAGCCCATGAGGATCAACGTGTCGAGCGCGTCCACCTGCGTCATGTAGAGCGGCTGCTCATACCAATCGTGCGCGGTCTTGCTCAACGGGCGCAGCTCGTCGTGCCCCCACGCGTACTGTTCATAGCCGCGCCACGCGTGCAGGAACTCCGCGCGCACCTGCGCGGCGCGTTGGCGCTGATCGACGCGTGCTGGTCGTGCTTGAGCGTATGAAGTTGAAGGGGCGGCTAAGATCGAGAGCGCGAGGAGAAGGGCGGTTAATCTTGATGTGCTCATCGTCGTTACAGGGGTCTAAGTCAGAACCGCCTGCGGTAGCGGGCGGGTCTTAGTCGTGTTACCACACCCGCCCGCTACCGCAGGCGGTTCTGACCCTGTTCTATTGCTTGGCAAAAGACCAAGCGTAAGACAGGCCTAACTGCGAGCCGTAAGCGTCGCCGCCTGTGCCGGACATCGTGCGGCCGTCGGCGGAGAGTGTGCCGGTGTTCGCGCCCAGACTCCAATCGCTGCCGCTCAACACACGCGTCTCTTTCAACGTCACCTGCCGGGTGGCCGCATCGACACTGCCGACAAAGGCCACGCGGACGCTGCCCTGTGCCAACACGCCGCTCAACTTGCCGCCCGACTCTGCCTTAACCGTAAGCGTCGCGGGCTGACCCATCGGGCCGTACGTGCCTGTCCACTTGCCGGTCAACCCTTGACCGCTTTGCGGCGTGGGAGTTTCCGCCGCTTCGTTATCTGGTGCGGGCGTGCTCGTTGCATTAGCTGTGGCCGTCTGATCGGATAGTGCGATAGGCGTAGCGGCCCGGTTGAGATTCGGTTGCGCCACGTTTGCGTTACTGTCAGCCCTGTTGCGGTTTAGATAGATCGCAGCGCCGGTGATGAGCGCGCCCAGTACTGACAGGAGGAGCGCGGCCGCGATCCACTTTCCGCGATGCGATTGCGTCGGCAGCGCGTTGAGCGACGGTGCGACCGGCACAGATGACTCAGCCGGCGTGCTCGTACTGCTTGCTTCAACTGCGCGCGGTGCGTAAGCGACGGTGGGCGGTAAGAGCGCAGCTTGTATCTCGCGGTTTAAGATGGTCGCGTCCGCCTGCCGGTCGGCGGGATTTTTCGCCAGCGCGCGCCGGCAGACCGCCTCCAACGCAGGTGGCACGCCCAACTGCGGCGGCAGCGCGGGCGGCGCATCGCTCAGATGCTTGGCAATTAAACCGGCGAGACTATTGGCGGTGAAAGGTGGACTGCCGGCTAGCATCTCGTAGCACAGCGCGCCGAGACTGTAGACATCTGCGCGCGCGTCCAATTCGTCGCCGCGACACTGTTCCGGCGACATGTAATAAGGCGTGCCCAGCACCGTGCCGGTCTGTGTCAAACGCAGGTCGGCCGCCATGTCGCGCGCATGAGCCAGACCGAAGTCCACGACCTTGGCCGTCTCGCGCTCGTTTGTCTCATCGGGCGGCGCGACGATCACGTTGTCCGGTTTGAGATCGCGATGCACTAATCCCAAGCGATGCGCGACGCCGACCCCGGCGCAGATGTCCCGCATCAACGCGACGGCGCGCTCTGGCGCGAGCCGCCCTTCGCGCTGCAAGAGTTCGCGTAAAGAGTTGCCGCGCACCAACTCCATCACGATGTAGGCGGGCGCATCAGGCCCACGCGCCTCGCTGAGATCATGAATCGCCACGACGTTCGCGTGGCGGATCATCGCGGCCGAGCGCGCCTCGCGGCGGAAACGCTCGACGGCATCCGCTTCCAACACGAACTCCGCGCGCAGCACTTTGACCGCCACCTCGTCGCCGATGTGCACGCGTCGCGCGCGATACACAGTGCCCATGCCGCCGCCGCCCAGCCGCTCTATGAGTTCATACTTCCCATCGAGC
Source organism: Pyrinomonadaceae bacterium (assembly GCA_045807745.1). Taxonomy (GTDB): domain Bacteria; phylum Acidobacteriota; class Blastocatellia; order Pyrinomonadales; family Pyrinomonadaceae; genus QHXQ01. The sequence goes on along the minus strand of JBJMGT010000007.1, from coordinate 3,132 downwards.
ACGCGCCCGACAAGGCCATCCGCCTTGCGCGCGTCCTCAGCCGTCTCGTGTGCACCGATGCTCACGGTCGGCGCGTTGGCAAGCGAGGTGGAGTAGCCGCAACTGCTACAGAAGCGCGCGGTCTCGCTTAAAGCCTGTGTGCATCTGGGGCAGTTCATCGCATCCCTCGTCGCCCAACTTAATACAGCGCGCCGCCGTGCGTTCGCGCATCGTGCGTGATGATACTCGGCCGGGAATAATTAGCAAGCGACGTGTCGGCTGATTATTTGCGCGCGGAGGCCGCCTACCAACCTGTGGCGAACAATGCGTTGGCGCTTTTGAGACCGCAGTGCTGATATTTGTCGTAGGCGACGGCAGCGCGTTGGCGAATCTGTGTGCCGGTCTCTTGTTGCAGCCAGCCGTCGAGCGCGGCGGCGAGGACGTAAGACTCCGGGGCCATCAGGTTGGTCGTCCAGAGGAGCGGCGTTGCGCCGGTCGCTTGCAGCGGGCGGGCGAAGAAATTTTTGCTGGCGCAGGCGAGGATGATCGCGGCGCGTGGCTGGTCGTCCTGCTGGTGGGGCAGCGGCGAGAGTTGGAAGTCCATTAAGCCGTCGTGCCCGACGTAGGCAAGCAAGCTGGCACTGCCGCCGATGTGGAAGTTGACCGGCTGGCGATTGACTTCGACCTGAATCGCTTCGCCTGCCGCCCCTGAAGCGGCAGCCAGAAAATCGTTGATGGTTTGTTTGATCTCGCGCCCGCGATAAGCGTCTGCGACGAGGTACACATCTCTGCGCCGATGTTTGAAGACGCAGCGTTCGAGAATCGCGGGTTGCGGTGTGGGCCACGCCGCAATAAGTTGCCAGTCCTTACTACGGCTGAAGAATGTTTTGACGCCGAAGGCCGCGCCCCAGTAGAGATTACGCGCCAGGTCGTCGCCATTGCCGAGGCTGGGTGCAACGGGCACGATGCCCTGATTGACGTTGTCGCAGAGCGCGACGAAGACGTGTATGACCGGGACATCGTTGCGCGCGGCTGCGGTGGGCCGCGCGGCCTGCGCCGGTGGCGCACTTGATCTACTCGTCTGCTCGACACTCTGCGCCGCGCCGCCGCAACCGGCCAGCGCGACAAAGAGCGCCAACGCCAATGTGATCCGGCCTGTCATGTCGCTCAGCACACACGTCTCCTCGTGGCACGGGACTTTGCGCCGACTGCTTGGACACCGTGTGCTGCTTTTTGTTCCGACCTGTCCGTTAAGTGCGCTCAGTTGGGGAAGGACAACTCCGCAACGATCTCGCGTGCGACTGCGCGGGCGTGCTCTAGTTCATCGGGGCGGAACGAGACCGCGCCGACGACGGCGTGCCCGCCGCCGCCGTAGCGTTCGCAGATCGTGGCGATGTTGTGCGTGCGCGGGCGCACCGCCCACGGGTTCGAGCCGACGGAGATTTTACTGCGGAGCGCGCCGCGCGTGACGGCGACCGAGTAGGTTGTCTCCGGGTGCAGATAGTAAGGAATGAATTTGTTGAAGCCTTGCAGGCCCTCGTCGGCGAGATCGAAATGAACGACGCCGCGCGCATAAGTGCTTTTGCGTCGGATCAACTCAAGCGTTTCAAGGTGGCGCGCTAAGATAGGTTGAAAGCGCGCCTGCACTTCAACGCTCGACGCCACTTCGTCGAGCGGGCGCGTGCTCAGCTCACGAATGAGCCATTCGATAAAATCTTCTTCCGGCACGTTCTCGATCACTTGCATCAACTGGAGCGCAGGCGCGCGCAGTTCGACGACCTGCGCGGGCGATTCGTAGAACGCGCCGTCAATGATGTGCGCCCACTCGATGAGCGGCGTGAGGGCCTCGTCGGCGAAGTCGAAGCGCGCGCGCGCGATGCGGGCGATGAACTCGGTGCAGGATTTACTCTCCGGGTCCCAGAACTTTTGCCCCGAACGGTCGGCGTGAAAGTGCGCCTCGTCGGCCGGTGTGAGAAAGGCTGACTGGTGATGATCGAACCACCAAGTCAGTTTGTCGGACGGCGCGTATTTGAAATCGACGATGGCATTCTCGTCGCCGTCGAACATCGTCTCGTCGAAGAGCGCGCCGGGCCGATGGAGCAAACCCGCATAAGCGATCTCGGCGGCGGGGCGCACGCGCGCCAGATAGAAGCGTGTGAAGACGGCGGCCGAGGCAACGCCGTCGAAGCAGTGACCGTGATAGAGCAGACGCAGTTTCATTCGCAGAACCCACAGGTGAAAAATTGCTTACTGAGCGAGCCGCACATGATAACAGCAAGTCAGCATGGGGTGTTAACGGGCCTTCATGCCGGGAGCGCGGGCATCCCTGCCCGCCATGAGCGCGGCAGCGCGAACAATGTGACTCGCCTCACGGCTCGTTGGCGGGCAGGGATGCCCGCGCTCCCGGCAAGGAGGTCAAGGCAAAAGGCGCACGGAACATGTTCCGTGCGCCTTTCGTGTTGAGTTAGAACAGCAACCCTGAGTTATTGCCCCACGTTTGGCCCGAACCTGAGCCGGTACTCGGCGGAGTTGACGAAGCCGTTGACCATTGTGCGCGAGTCGGTCGGGTGCGCCGTCAGGTAGTTGAACCAAGCATTGTAGCCGGGTGTGTCCGGCGTGCGCCGCAGGTAGCCGTAGTATTGCGCGGCGACGAAGGCGCTGTTGAACTGCTTCTGATTGACCTCGACGCTCTCGACGATGGCACGCAGCACGTCGGCGCGCGTTTTGCTGTTCGCGTTCAGATCGTTGACGAGCGAGTTGCGCGTCACGCCGGAGTTTGGATCGGGCGCAGCGAGCGTCGCGCCGACGTTGGCAAGGAGCGTGTCCACGTAGTCCGCGTTCGTCATGCCGTTGTAGCGGGTGATGAAAGCGGCACGGGTCACGAAGTCCTCCGTGAAGTCCAAGCGCTTGGCGAAGACTTCGGCCGCGGTTGAGCCGGTGACGCGGCGCAGGTCGGTGGCGAAGTCAACATACTTGGGCACGAAGTTCGGCGTGCCGGCACTGCCGAACGCGACCTTCTCGAACAGGAAGACGAACGTGCCCTTGAGTTGAAACTCCGGCGAGCCGAAGAAGGCGGTCGAGACCGTGATGCGATCACAAGCGGCCGACGGGCTGTTCGGATCGATGTTGTTCACATCTTGGCAGTTGTTCAGC
>JBJMGT010000006.1:0-176006 GCA_045807745.1 Pyrinomonadaceae bacterium | reverse complement strand
GGCCAGGACTACCGGGGTATCTAATCCCGTTCGCTCCCCTGGCTTTCGCGCTTCAGCGTCAGTGTCGGCCCAGCAACCCGCCTTCGCCGCAGGTGTTCCTCTCGATATCTACGCATTTCACCGCTACACCGAGAATTCCAGTTGCCCCTTCTGCACTCTAGCCCCGCAGTATCGGCTGACCTTTCCGGGTTAAGCCCGGAGATTTCACAGTCGACTTGCGGTGGCCGCCTACGCGCCCTTTACGCCCAGTAAATCCGAACAACGCTTGCTCCCCCCGTATTACCGCGGCTGCTGGCACGGAGTTAGCCGGAGCTTACAAACAGTACCGTCATCGTAAGAGATATTAACCCTTACTTATTCTTCCCGTTCTTGCGAAGTTTACATCCCGAAGGATTTCATCCTTCACGCGGCGTTGCTGGGTCAGGCTTGCGCCCATTGCCCAAAATTCCCGACTGCTGCCTCCCGTAGGAGTCTGACCCGTATGTCAGTGTCAGTGTGGCCGACCGCCCTCTCAGGCCGGCTACAGATCGTAGCCTTGGTAGGCCGTTACCCTACCAACTAGCTAATCTGCCGCAGGCTCCTCTTTAGGCGCGAGGTCTTACGATCCCCCGCTTTAACAACTGTCACCATGTGGTGCCGCTGCATTATGCGGTATTAGCAGCCGTTTCCGGCTGTTATTCCCCACCCAAAGGTAGATTACCTACGTGTTACTCACCCGTGCGCCACTCCACTGTTCACCCGAAGGCGAACAGCAGCGTTCGACTTGCATGTCTGAGGCACGCCGCCAGCGTTGATTCTGAGCCAGGATCAAACTCTCGTTAAGAATTTGTCTCTGGAACATAATCGTTACTGGATAGTATCCGATTATGACTCTTCTCGAGTTTTAGCCGCGAGCTTTATCGCTCGACGGTTGCTCTCAAAGGTCTTTTCTTGGACACGCTCTATCTAGTTTTCAAAGATCGCTTTCTTTCAGTGAATCCAGACTTAGTTGTGTCAGGATCCCATCCGGTTGCCCGATAGACGACAATTTCTCGTCGCAAGCAAAACGCAACCTTAAACGATTGCGTCTAACCTTGTCAAGCGCGGTCGGTTTAAGGTGCCGAACCATCGCTTCCGTTGCCTCAGCCCGACAGCTTACGCCGCCGATAAAACGACCGCCCCCTTTCCCAAACATCTCTGAAAGAGAAGCGGCTTTGCCCAACGCACTCGGTTGTTTGCTTGGATGTCAATACGCCGTGTTTCAGGCGAATGGGCATTATAGATATTCTCGCCGATTTGTCAACACCGTAGACGAAATATTTTTCAGGTGTGAAACGGGCCAACCTAGCAATCGGCGACAAACAAGCCCAAGCCCTTTATTTCAACTACTTTTTGCGCCCACTTCGTGCGGCTTCACCCTGCGGCTCGACGCGCAAAATCCCCCGGTCGTCCCGATAAACCTTATATTTCAATTCCTTTAATTGCCCGTTCTCTTCGGCCCGTATGACGAAGAACTTATCCCCGCCGCCGTTCTCTAACTTAAGTGGCAGCCGCCCATTCAGGTCTGGGCTACGATAGGCCGTGTAGTGCTCTTGCCGGCTCTTGTCGTAACCGAGCACATAGATGCGGTCGAAGTCCGGGTCGTCAAGTTTCGGCTCATCCGTGTTGCTCTTCTCGAGGATTACCCAACTGCCGGGTTGCGTCTCGCGCCCCGCGTTTTTGTCTTTCGTCGCAGATGCATCACTGGAGCTGACATCGTCCAGTCTGCGCCAAGCGACAAACTCGCGCCCAGTCCGGTAGAAGATAATGTCGCTCGGCACTGTTAACTCGACCTGCTTACCATAAACCCAACCGGCTGGTGCGGGTGAGAAAGAAGGGTCGAGGCGCACCTTGTACCAAAGTTCGTTCGGCTCTTCGGGTATCTTGGGCGCTTCGGTCTCGGCTTTACGTCGGCCAGCGCCTTGCGGGACGGCCCCGGCTTTCGGCGTATCGTCGCTCTCAGTGGTCTCCAAAGATTTTGGTTTCGGCACGCGCTTCCACCCGACGATCTCGAAGACCGAGCCGCTTTCGAGTTTCAACAGGATGTCGTCGTTGTTGCTGCGGTCAGGCGCGGAGCGCAGGTTCGTGCTGGCGCGAATCTGCCCCGTGGCTTGCGCGGGGGTGTCCTTGTCTTCTTCCGCCAGCTTGCGTGAACGTTCCAATAATTCCTGCGGCATAACGTTGCGCGCTTCGATCCACCCTTCGGTGCGTTCCGCGTCGTGCGCGCGCACACGCAGCCAGCGTTCGCCGTTCTCGGCGGTGGATGTCTCCAGAATATCTACGACATCGCCCCGCAGCACTTCGGATAGGTCCGCGGCCACGACGGCAATCGAACTGCGTACCTGCGCCCGCCGCGCGATGATCACGCCGGTCGTCTCTTTGCCGGCGATGGTGCTGCACGCGCTCATGCCGAGCGCAACAAGGATCAGCGAGAACGATTTAAGCGCGGAGAGTTTGGCTGCGGTCTTGGACATGAAGGCTGATTTAGATGTTTGCGGTAACGGGTCGTTCGTGCTCATGCAGTGTTGCTTGATGAAACTACTTTGCGTGTCCCCTCTTGGCAGTCTCATTGTAACCGATCTGCTTTAATAATTCGCGTTGCGCGTGGCTGAGTTGTGGGACGATGGAGACGCGCGTGCGGGCCCCTTCGGCCGCAACCTGCAACCCATATGGCGCGATTGCGGCGGCCAGATCAAACGCGCCCCTGTCTTTGATGAGTGGCTCGGTCAGCGTCTGTCCACCGGCCACCATGTTCATTAACTCGAGCACAGTCTCATTGCCGTCGCGCCCGGCCGTCGACGTGTGACTCTGACGAAAGAGCGCGCGATACAGATCATCGATTGAGCGCTTACCATTCGTTTGCCGGCGCACGTCCAGATCGTAGAGATAAGCGACCAGCATGCCTCTATCATAGACCGACGCAGCAGGGTCGCTCCAACGTCGGTGCGAGGCATCAAGCAGCGATAAGCTTGCGGCCTCGCGTGCACTTCTGGTTCGATCAAAAGCCAGCGCCAGATTGTCCAGATAGTTCTGAAAACTCAGATAGCCTAAGCGCACACCAGCACGCACAGACTCATACAGCGTGAAGCCTTCAAAGAACCAATCGTAATCGCCCGTGAGCGCCAGACCATTCGGCACCCACAGGTGAAACAACTCATGCGCGAGCGGCATGCTCAACTGCGCGAGCGCTGCAGTTTTAGCCGGGGCGCGGCCCGCGAGCATGAGCACAGTGCCGCCGCGTGTCTCTGCGCTCCAGACGTGCGGAGCGACGGGGCGCGGGAACGGCGCGACTATGACCAGTGCATCTTTGCGCGGCACAGCGTCGGTTGCACGCACGTGCTCTTGCAGTATCTCTTGCACGATGTGCGCGGCATCCTCATCCGTGAACGCCCAATCGCCCGCCGTCGCCAGCGTGTAGGCAAGCGCGCCTGCATGCCCCTGCCGCCGATGCAACTCAGGCCCGACCATAATCACGCTCGCCTCCGCCTGCGCGAGTTCGTAGAGACCGTCCGCGCCTTGCTCTGCCAGTGCGACGCTCCGCCAGCCGGCGGGCAAGCTGAGGCGCAATTTCGCCCCTGCGGCTGGCAGCGGCAGCAGGTCGCCGGGCATCAAAATTCCGCGCTCCGATGTCAACCATGAAACGTGTGCGGCGTCGGCGTCAGCCGCTGGCGGATCGAGTTTTACTTCATAGCGGAAGCCGACGGCCGGGCGCGCCGCCTCGTACTCGCCCGGTGCAAGCTGTCGGACTTCGATGGGTATATCTTGTGCATCGCTGAGCGTTAAGCGCTCGATCCGCGCGCCCAAACCGAGCAGCCCGGCGTAGGTAGTCCGAAACGACCATACGGTCGCTGGTCTATCACGTCTGCCTGCTACGCTGATGCGAGGTGGCGTCAACGAGACGACATTAAGATGGGCTTCCAAATTCTGCGCATGGGTCGCTATACCGGCTGCAAGTAGCCACAGGCAGGTTAAAAATGTGCAGGCAGATGGGCGGCGACGCACAGGCTCAGTTTGGGCGGGTTGTTCGTTATAACCGAACGGCATTAGCGAGTCTGGGATCATTTACAGTGGTTTGAAGTTATTATCTGACAGGGAGATCGATTGTCGGCAACGAGCATATTCATTTTGACAGGCCGCGCGTAAGAGTTTATATTTTTCCGTTAACGAACTGTAGACAGACTCTAGCATAGTGCATAAGCGACCGACCAGACTTACTTGGGCCACGCTAAGCACGCGCCCGAACCGTTTCCGGCGCGGCGTGGGTCTCATCTTGTTGCTGCTTGTGACCTTCAACGTCACGGCAGAGTTCGTACACCATCACGGTCGAGCACTCCCCGCATCGGCGACAACCGCGACCGCCATCGGCACCACCTCTCCGGGTGAGACGACGGCGAAAACGTTTTCGTCCGACATCTGCCTACTCTGTCAGTTTCAACAACAACTCGCGCTCGGTCTGCTCCACACGCCGCCGTTCACGCTTCGGCCTGTCACGAGAACGGCGACCGTCGCTGTTGCGACTAACTACTATCTACCTGTCATTAGAGCGCTGCCTTGTGGGCGCGCGCCACCTCTCGCCTCCGTGTCTTAACCGCCACTTCGCCATTGCGTGCGCCTTGCGCGTTTGCGTGGCAACTTCCTTAACGCTGTTCCCCGTGTTCGTCCGTCGGGCTGCCCCGCATGGCGGCGCTTCAGTCAGGAACAGCGTGGGTGTATTTCTTGCAGTCATTCATTAGAGAGGTTAACAGCTATGACTCGTAGAGGCTTTGCAACCATATTCAGCCTAGCGCTGTTGGTGGCCGCTTGTACATTCTTCAATCCCCAAGCTGGGGCGCAATCACTCGGCAGCGCGGGCACTGTCACCGGCATCGTCACCGACCCGAACAACGCCGTCGTGCCCAACGCGACTGTCAAACTCGAAAATCCCGTCACCGGCTACAACCGCACGGTCAACACAGGTCAGGACGGCGCATTCCGCTTCAACGATGTGCCGCCGCAAAACTATCAACTCACGGTTGCGGCCAACGGCTTTGCCGCCGTGCAACAGGCTGTGACGGTGCGGACTTCCGTGCCGATTGAATTGAAGATCGGCTTGAGCGTCAGTTCGATCAACGACACTGAGGTCACGGTCACGGACACGCTCAACGTCATCGAGAACGTGCCGCAGGCGCACACCGACGTTGATCAAACACTCATCACCAAACTGCCCATTCGTTCGCCCGGCTCTGGCATGAGCGATGTCGTGACGATGGCCGCGCCCGGCGTCGTCGCCGACTCGAACGGCTTCTTCCACCCGCAAGGCGATCACGCGGAAGTTTCTTACTCGGTTGACAGCCAGCCGATCTCCGATCAGCAGAGCAAAGCATTCTCCACACAGCTTCCGCCCAGCGCGATCCAGTCGCTCGAAATCATCACCGGCGCAACGCCCGCCGAATACGGTGATAAGACCAGCTTGGTCGTAAACGCCATCACCAAGTCCGGGCTGAATCAGACGAAGCCGACCGGCCTGTTCAACACGACCTACGGCACGTTCGGCACTGTCAGCCAGGAAGCGGCGGTTGCTTACGGCGGCCCGAAAGCGGGCAACTTCATAGACTTCAACTTCGACCGGTCGGGGCGCTTTCTCGACGCGTCCGAGTTCACCGTGCTGCATGATCGCGGCACGTCCGTCAATCTCTTCGACCGCTTCGACTACAGCCTGTCCACCAGAGACTCGTTCCATGTGAACCTGTTTCTGGCGCGCAACAACTTCCAGCAGCCGAACACGTTCGACCAGCAGGCGATCGGGCAGGATCAGCACCAGCTCGTACATTCGCTGAATATCGCGCCGGGCTATGTGCATGTCTTCAATCCGCGCACGATCCTGACCGTCAACCCCTACTACCGGCTCGATAATATTAAGTATTTTCCGAGCGCCAATCCGTTCGCCGATGAGACGACGACCATCAGTCAATCGCGCCGGCTCAACAACGTCGGCGTCAAGACGGACGTGGCTTATGTGAACGGCATCCACAACGCCAAGTTCGGCGTGCAGCTATCGCACACGTTTCTCACGGAGAGCTTCCAGTTCGGTATCACCGACCCGAACTTCAACGACCCCGCGAGCGAAAACTTTCTGCCCGGCTTGTTGCCCTTCGATCTGACGCGGGGCGGACATCTGTTCAGCTTCAGAGGCCACACGGACATCAAGCAGGAGGCGGCCTACGCGCAGGACAACATCACACTCCACGATCTCACGCTCAGCGTGGGCCTGCGCTTCGATAACTACGACGGCATCAGCCACGACAAATCACTGCAACCAAGAATCGGCGCGTCTTATCAGGTCAAGCGGACGAACACCGTGCTGCGCGCTTCCTACACGCGCAACTTTGAGACGCCCTACAACGAGAACCTGATCCTGTCGAGCGCGACCGGCGCGGGTGGTCTCGCCGATGGCACGCTCGGCGATGCCAGCAATCAGCCGCTCAAGCCCGGCCGCCGCAATCAATTCGATGTCGGCATGCAACAGGGCTTCGGCAAGTTGATCGTCTTTGATATTGATTACTTCAACAAGCGCACGACGAATGCTTACGATTTCAACGTCCTGCTGAACACGCCGATCACGTTCCCGATCTCCTGGAGCAGATCGAAGATCGACGGCATCTCGGCACGCATCAACCTGACGAACTATCACGGCTTCACGGCTTTCTTCGTCGGCGGGCACACACGCGCGCGCTTCTTCCCGCCGGAGTCGGGCGGGCTGTTCTTCAACTCCGATCTACCGACCGGCGTCTTCCGCATCGATCACGATCAGAAGTTCCAGCAAACGACGCAGTTGCAATACCAGTTCAACCGTTGGCAGAAACTAGCGCCCTACGTTAATTTCACTTGGCGCTATGACAGCGGGCTGGTCGCGGGCGCTGTGCCCGACTTCGCTACCGCGCTCACGTTCACGCCCGATCAGCAAGCGCAAATCGGTCTGTTCTGCGGCAACACCTTCGCCACGCCGACGCAAGGCATCACCACCTGCGCCTCGCCTAATCGCGGTGCGCTACGTGTGCGAATTCCGGCCGAAGGCACGGCGAACGACGATACCAACCCGCCGCGTATCGCGCCGCGCCATCTGTTCGATCTGAGCGTCGGCACAGACAATCTGCTGCGCACCGAGCACACGCGCATGACGTTGCGCCTGACCGCGCTCAATCTGACCAACAAACAGGCGCTCTATAACTTCCTCTCGACGTTTAGTGGGACACACTTTATCTCGCCGCGCGCCGTGCAAGCGCAAGTCGGCGTCACCTTCTAACACGCCGCAAGGAAGGCGGAACTCAACCGGCCCGCTGCGCGTTCTTGGTTTTAGACCAAAGCGTAGCGGGCCTTAACTTTTATGGTCGTTAACGTCACGCTCGGCTTTGCAGCGCGGTAACTTCCGGATTGAGTCATGAGAAATCCTGCGGCCGTATCCATTGACGAATTGGTTATCGAATTCATTCTGCACTTGCTCGAAGTGGCTTTATTTTTCATTTTCCCGTAACTGGGTCTGTTTCATTGTTGACACAGTTCGCGCTGCGCCGATACAATGCGGCTCTCGCGTTTGGGGTTGCTGGCGGCTTCCACCTAAGAGGATCAAACCGTGAGTCTCATCAAGATCATTGTCATCACTATCGCCGTCATCCTGAGCATACTGTTCTTCGGGCGGTTTCTGTTCTAGCCTGCGCGGCCGTGACGAACAACTGCACGCACGTGCCCCCTCGTCACACCCCGCCGCCCCGTGTCCGACATGTCTGCTGCCTCTTCGGCGTCCTGCTCCTCAGTCTGTCGTGCCTGAGTCTCTCGCTCTCTGCCCAGACGGATGCACCGGCCGACGATGAAGTAATCACCGTCAACATAGATTTTGTCACCGTGCCCGCCGTCGTCACCGACAAGCACGGCGTCCGCGTCGCCGGTCTCGCGCGCTCGGACTTCGAGTTGCGGGTCGACGGCCGCCCCGTGTCCATCGACTATTTCGCCGCCGGCCCGACGCGCGTCGCACTCCTGTTCGCGCTCGATGCTTCCGGTAGCAGCTACGAGAACATCACCCGGCAGCGCGAGACGGCGCTGGCGCTCTGCACGCGCTTTGGCGTTAACTCTCACGTCGCCGTGCTCACGTTCACCGAACAGCCGCACCTCGCGCTGCCCTTCACAACCGATCTGGCCCAAGCGCGCGCGGCCTTTCAATTCGACGCACAGCCCAATCATCCAACCGCGATCTTCGACGCGGCCGCCGCGGCCGTTCGCGCCTTCGACGCGGGCAAGATCGGCGGCCCTGAGCGCCGCATCGTCGTACTCATCAGCGACGGTCTGGACACCGCGAGTTCAACGCGCGCGGCCGACGTGATCGCCGAAGCACAGGCGCGCGGCGTCACGCTCTACGTCGTCCATTTGCCGCTCTACACGCCCGCCGACGGGCAACTCGTCGTGCGTCGCCCGGCACGCGGCTTCAAAGAGTTGGGCGAACGAACCGGCGGCAAATACTTTCTCGTCGGCGACGCGCGCACGGCGCTCGACCCGCGTGCCTCGCCCGATCTCGCGCCCATCTTTCGTGCCATCGCCACTGATCTGGAGAGCCAATATCTGCTCGGCCTATATCCGCCCGCCGACGCACGCGCCGGTTATCATCGCCTCCAGATCGTTTTAAACTCAGCAGCCGCGCGCCGCTTGCGCGTCCGGCAGTTACGGGAGGGATACTTGCTTAGTAAACCGTGATTCATAAATCGAGAATAGATGAGGCCGCCTGTCTCTATTCACGATTGACGATTCACGATTCACGATTGACGAACATTATGACTGCACAAAACGATCAAGGTTTGCGCCGCATACGCCGCGCACTGTTAAGTGTCTCGGACAAGACAGGACTGGTTGAGTTTGCGCGTGCGCTTAGCAGTTTTGATGTTGAGTTGCTCAGCACAGGCGGCACGGCGCGGGCGCTGCGCGACGCAGGGCTTCAAGTGCGCGACGTGGCAGACGTAACCGGCTTTCCGGAAATGCTCGACGGCCGTGTCAAGACCCTGCACCCGCGCGTCCACGGTGGACTGCTCGCCGTCCGCGACAACGCCGAGCACATGGCGGCGCTCGCCGCGCACGGCATCGAGCCGATTGATCTAGTCGTCATCAACCTCTACCCCTTCGAGCAAACCATCGCTCGCGAAGGTGTCACGCTCGCAGAAGCTATCGAACAGATCGACATCGGCGGCCCGGCGATGATCCGTTCAGCGGCGAAGAACTACGAAGGCGTCACAGTCATTATTTCACCCGATGATTACCAGACAATCGTCGCAGAGATGAAAACTAACGAAGGCGCAACTTCGCAAGCTCTACGCAGCATGTTGGCTCTGCGCGCGTTCCTACGCACGGCTGTCTATGATGCAACTATCAGCGCTTACCTCGGCAACCATGCTCAGGAACTTGGCATATCCGCCGAAGCAGTGCACGCAATTATCAGAGGCGGCGGGGGTGGAGGTTGCTACAACAGCTTCAGCATCACCGACATCTCTGCTAGCAGCAGTACGGCTGGCAGCCCGCGCATGCCATCTGTTGAAGACATGCAAACGCCGCCCGACTCCGCGCAGTGGACTTTGCTTAAGACTCACAACTTGCGCTATGGCGAGAACCCTCATCAAGTAGCTGCGCTCTATGAACTCCATGATCCGAACGCGCAACATGGCATCGGCAAAGCGGAGATTCTCGCCGGCAAGGAGATGTCTTACAACAACTACGTGGACGCCGATGCAGCGTGGCAGCTTGTGTGCGACTTCGACGAGACGGCCTGCGCGATCATCAAGCATACGAACCCGGCGGGCGTGGCTTCAGGTGCGACCGTCGAGGAAGCTTACCAGCGTGCGCTTGCGACCGATCCGGTGTCGGCGTTCGGCGGTATCGTGGCGTTCAATCGTAATGTTGATGAAGCAGCGGCGCGCGCGGTCATCGAGATATTCACGGAGGTTTTGATCGCGCCCGATTACGAGCCGGCGGCGCTTGATGTGTTGCGCACGAAGAAGAATCTGCGTGTGCTGCGCGCGGGCACACCGCAACCTGCGACGGGTCTCGAATACAGACAGATTACCGGTGGCATGCTCGTACAGACGCGCGATACGCACCGGTTGACGCGCGACATGCTCAAGGTCGTCACGCAGCGTGCGCCGACCGACGAAGAGATCGAGGCGTTGCTATTCGCGTGGACGGTCTGCAAGCACACTAAGTCGAACGCCATCATCTATGCGCGCGCGGGGCAGACGGTGGGCGTGGGCGCGGGGCAGATGTCGCGTGTCGATTCCGTGCGCCTCGGGGCGATGCGTGCGCAGTTGCCCGTTGCCGGTTCTGTGCTCGCTTCCGACGCTTTCTTTCCCTTCCGCGATGGTCTCGACGAAGCCGCCAAGCATGGCATCACCGCCGTCATTCAACCCGGCGGCTCTGTCCGCGATACGGAAGTCATCGCCGCCGCCGACGAACACAATCTGGCGATGGTCTTCACCGGCATACGCCACTTCAAACACTAACAATAGATGTCAGATGCTGGATGCTAGATATCAGGCATAACCAGCATCCAGCATCTGACATCTAACATCTGTTCACCGCTTGCTCTTGCGCCCGTGCATCGTTGATACTTGCGTTCGCGCCAAACTCTCTCCCTAGTCTCCCGGAGACGGCGCATAACTATGGTTGTGGTGAGGGGATCAATTCATGCCAGATAACGTGTCCAGCCTTGAACCGAACGACGACGCGACGAATGGCACGCCGATTCGTTGCCGCTACTGCGGGCAGTTGAACCAGACGCGCGCCGAAGCGAACGGCGCGGCCAAGTGCGGGCGCTGTCGCCTGCCGCTCTCGGACGAAGCCCACAAGAAGTTTGCCGAACTGAATAAACACGACTACATCCACCCGGCGGATAGTCGCGCGCTCTCAGCCCTGCGCGCGATTCCGGGGATCGATACGGCGGTCAAGAAACTGCTATCGGTCACGGGCGAATCCGCCATCCGCGTCATCTTCATGGCGAGCGCCGTGCGCGTCACGCCGCAGCAATGTCCAGACCTGCACGCTAAGCTGCAAGTCGCCTGCACGACGTTGGGCGTCGATATGCCGGAGCTATACGTGCAGCAGTCGCCCATCGTCAACGCTTTCACGGGCGGAGTCGAGCGGCCCGTCATCGTCTTGTATTCGGGGCTGCTCGAACGTCTGACCGATGAAGAGATTCTCGCCGTCGTCGCGCACGAGGTCGGGCACATACACGCCGAGCACGTGCTCTATCTTACGGTCGCGCATCTCTTGGAAGCGCTCGCCAACGTCGCCATCGCTGCCGCGCCCATCGCCAGTCTCGTCGCGCAAATCCTGTCGGGCACAATGCGCGCCGCACTCTTAGCTTGGGCGCGCCGCGCAGAGCTTTCGTGCGACCGCGCCGCGCTCCTAGTCACGCAGAACCCGGACGTGATCGGGCGCACGATGATGAAGCTCTGCGGTGGCACGTTCGCGTCCAAAGTTGATTACGATCAGTTTCTCCTTCAGGCCCGCGACTTCCAGAAGAACTATGACGAGAAGTCGCTCGACCGCTTCTGGGCCGATATCATCACGTCCGGTCTCTCGCACCCCTTCCCCGTCTGGCGCGTCTCCGAAATTCTCAAATGGACGGAGAGCGGCGAGTACGGCCGCCTCATCAATGGCACGGCAGAGAGCGCGGCGGCATGATTTGCCACAGATGTAGTCATGGGCATTCTTGATCTTTTTAGAAAAAGGGAGACTCCTGAGACCGACTTACCGCCCGAAGGTTCTGGCGTTCTCACTTTACTATTCGGCAGCAGCCCAGAACTGCTGAATCAGCTTAATGAGGATGTGTCCATTTATAGGGAGACGGGGCTTGAAATTGCACCACACAAAACCGATGCAGTTCAAGAAGTTCAGCGGATAATTTCGTCGGCGAGACCCGGGATTCTGCACTTGCTCGCATCGTTCACAGATCGTGGCTCGCTTGTGGATGCTTCAGGCGGCGAGTTATTTTTGAAAGAGCTGATGAGACTGTCCGAAGATTCCGGCGTGCGGCTGTTTATAATCGCGAGCCAGAACCATTTTGATAATATTAAAGGTCAGATCGCAAAAACAATGGCGATGAATTTCCTGACTCTCATGAATAGGAATCGCCATTTCGGGACATTTTTGAGAGGAATAATCACCGGATTATCTAAAGACCCCAATTTTGCCTTAGCTTATGTAAAGCTAGCTCCTCAATCCCAGCGGGCACAGCAAGGTTTACCTTTGCCGGGTTCAATTGCAATTTGCCCTGCAAAGAAAGGAAAAAATTTGGTGTTGTGGTCGGAAGCCCAACCATAGACTTTGAATTATGCTTGAAAACAAAATCGGTATCGTCTTCGGCGTAGCGAACAAGCGTTCGATTGCTTGGGCGTCGGCGCAGGCTTTGGCGGGCGCGGGCGCGCAAGTAGCGTTCACGTATCAGAACGAGCGGCTGCGCGAGAACGTCGAAGGCTTGACGCGCGAGATGACGGGCGACCCGTTGCTCGTGCAGTGCGACGTGCAGAAGCCGGAAGAGGTGGCAGAGACGTTCCGCCGCGTGGGCGAGCGTTACGGGCGGCTCGATTTTCTCGTCCACTCGCTAGCCTTTGCGCCGCGCGAGGCGCTGGAAGGCGAGTATGCGGCGACCACGCGCGAGGCGTTTACGATGGCGCTCGACATCAGCGCGCATTCGTTGACGGAGTTGGCCCGTGCGGCGCGACCGTTGATGACCGAAGGTGGCAGCATCGTCTCGATGACCTACTACGGCGCGGAGAAGGTTGTCCCGAACTACAACGTGATGGGCGTCGCCAAGGCCGCGCTCGAAGCCTCGACGCGCTATCTCGCGTGGGATTTGGGCAAGGACAACATACGCGTCAACGCCATCAGTGCCGGCCCCTTGAACACGCTCGCCGCGCGCGGCGTCGGCAACATGGGCGCGATGCTCAAGCACCACGCCGAGCACGCCCCCTTGCGCCGCAACGTCGAAGCGCGCGAGGTCGGCAACGTCGCCCTCTTCCTCTGTAGCCCGCTCTCAACAGCCGTCACCGGCGAAGTCATCCACGTAGACTGCGGCTTCAACATCATGGCGTTTTAACAAGTCAGGAGTCCGGAGAGTCCAGAGCGTCTAGCGAGTCAAATGGGCATCTGCTTTTTTACTCGCTAGACGCTCTGGACTCTCCGGACTCTCCAGACTCCGTATGGCAAAGACCAAAGGCAAAGAGAAGAGTCGCGCGGGCGCGCGGGTGACGCAGGACGAGCAGTTGCTCGAATCGCCGCGGCAGGATGAGTTCAAGCACACGGACACTTGGCGTGTGTTCCGCATCATGGGCGAGTTCGTCGAGGGCTTTGACGAGTTGGCGACCGTGACGCGCGGCGTCTCGATCTTCGGCTCAGCACGGATCAAGCCGGACAGTCCTTACTACGCGGCGGCACAAGAGACGGCGGCGTTGTTGGTGCGCGCTGGCTACGCCGTCATCACCGGCGGCGGCCCCGGCATCATGGAGGCCGCGAATCGCGGCGCGTTCGAGGCGCAGGGCGTCTCCATCGGCTGCAATATCGAACTGCCGACCGAGCAACGCCCCAACCCTTACCAGACACGTACGCTGCGCTTTAACTACTTCTTTGTACGCAAGACGATGTTCGTTAAGTACAGCACCGCCTTCATCATCTTCCCCGGCGGTTACGGCACACTCGACGAGTTGTTCGAAGCGCTCACGCTCATCCAGACACGCAAGATTAAGAACTTCCCCGTCGTCCTCTTCGGCAAGGAGTATTGGGGCGGTATGATCGACTGGATCAAACAGGTGCTTCTGAACGCCAACATGATCGCCGACGCCGACCTGCTGTTGCTCAACTGCACCGACTCGCCCGCCGAAGCGGTCGAGATCGTCGCGCGCAGTCAAGATGCGCTGCGCAAGTTGCAAGCAGACGTGTCGGACGACATCGGCGCGTGAAAGCGCGAAGTCTCGACTGACACACATTGAATATGATTTGGTTAACCGGCGTCGGCTTGTATGGCGGGCAGCGCACCGGTTGCGCGTTGCACCGCGCTGGTCAGCCATGTCAGGTAGGGCGCGGACGCAGCCGTGATCGGTAGCGCGACGATCTCCGGCGTCTCGTAGCTATGCAGGGCGCGCACCTCTCGCTCCAATTCGCCAAACCGCGCGGCGGTCGTCTTCACTACTAATAAGACTTCAGGGGTACGCTCGATCTGGCCTTGCCAGTGATAGATCGATTCCATCTCCGGTAGCACCTGCACACAGGCCGCGAGCCGTGCTCCGACCAGCATCTCGGCCAAGCGCAGAGCCTCTTCGCGACTGCTCGCCGTAATCAACACCACGATGGCGATAGCGTTCGCTTCTTGCATCACAACCGCTCCTATATTTCTTCCGCATCATCTTCGTCTGCGCTCGTCGCGCCGGTCAGCGGCGTGATGTCTTGGCCGAAGAAGGAGGTGTAAATTTCCTGCGCGCGGTCTAGATCGCGTTCATCCACCAACACGAGCGCACCGGGCGAGGTGGTCGAGAGCAGTGGTGCGAAGGCGTCTGCGCCGCCTGATTGGACGACCGCGCGGATGCCGTTCTGTTGCAGGATGTCGTTGACCATCTCGGCCTCGGCCGGCGAGCCGATGTTATGCAACGGCACGAAGCGCGCCTCGCTGTGATCGCGGACGGTATTCTCCGGCGTCAGCCGCGCGACCAGTTCCGTACCGTCGTCTGGACACACGGTAATGCCCGGCTCATACTCTGATTCACACACAGGACAAAACATATAGCTCCCATCAAAATGTTCGGGTTTGAATTTCCGCGTTAGTGTAGAACCCCAACCGCGAAACTTCAAACCCGGAACAGGCGCGATCTCCGATAGCAAATTATTGACTGGCTTTTACTGCATGCTCGAACGGAATCTCCTCGAAGTGCGTCATGCGTTTGAAGGTGCGGAAGCGTTCGTTGATCTCTGCATACGTCAGACGCTGCGTGCGCTCCGTGCCAAACTCTTCGACGTTGAAAGAGGCCATGACGGAACCGAAGATCATCGCGCGGCGCATGGTCGCCTCGTCAATCTCGTCGTGGCTCGCGAGATAGCCCATGAAGCCGCCGGCAAAGGTGTCGCCCGCGCCGGTCGGATCGAAAACAGATTCGAGCGGATAGGCCGGGATGGCGAAGTATGTGTCGGGCGTAAAGAGCGCCGCGCCGTACTCGCCGCGTTTGATGACGAGCGCGCGCGGCCCCTGCGCGAGAATCTTGCGCGCCGCTTTGAACAAATTCGGCTCGCCCGCCAACTGCCGTGCCTCCGCGTCATTGATGATGACGACGTGGACACCGCGCACCGCTTCCCAGACCGCATCGGGCACGGTGTTGATCCAGTAGTTCATCGTATCGAGCGCGACCAACTCCGCGCCCTGAATCTGCGCGCGCACCTCGCGCTGTAAGTCCGGCTGGATGTTGCCGAGAAAGACGAAGCGCGCGGCCCGCGAGCCGTCAGACAGCTTAGGCTTGAAGTCGGCGAAGACATTCAACTGTGTGTCGAGCGTGTGCGCCGTGTTTAGATCAAAATCGTAGCGCCCGCGCCAGAAGAAAGTTTGGCCGTCTGCGATCCGCTCCAGATCGGTTATGTCCACGTTATGCCGCGCAAAGACGCCCAACTCTGCGGGGCCGAAATCGCCGCCGACCACGCCGACCACGCGCACGTCCGTAAAGTAGCTCGCGCTGACAGAGAAGTGCGTCGCCGAGCCGCCCAGCATCTTTTCACGCTGACCAAACGGCGTCTCCACCGCGTCAAACGCGACCGAGCCAACAACTAACAATGACACTGTGTAGGGTTCTCCTGTGTATGAGATAAAAAATTTGAGCAGGGTTAACGGACAGCTTACGGTTTCTTCTCTTCCGCTTTGGCGCTACCGAGCTTGCCTAGTTCCTCTTCGGCTTTTTTGTGGAACTTACTGTCGGGGTGTTCCGACACTAGTTGCGTCAGGTAACGCCGCGCTTCTTCTTGATACTGACTGGCCGTTATCTTGGGGTCTGGCTCTTGTTTGCCTTTGCTCTGCGACAGGTACAGGTTGCTCATACCGGCGAACCAGAGTACTTCGTCGATGCGCGAGTAATTAGGATCGCCCGCGATCACCTCTTCGCAACGCGCGAGCGCAGCCCGATATGCCTTGCGCATGTTGAAATAGAGTTTCGCGGCTTCGAGATTCTTCCTTGAGTCGCGTTCCATCTCTGGATCGCGCAGCGTCACCTGCTCAGTCCCGCTCTTCACCCCGCCGCCTTGCGCCCGCGCCGGCGCAGACAGACAAAGGACGGTCAACATTAAGCCAAACGCAACGGGCAAAAACTTTTTCATATTAATCCTCGCTTTACGTGATAGATGCTGTCTGACCAATGACAGGAGCGCACGGGGTTTTGACTTGTCGCCTGTCATCCGTCACTTGGCACCGTATTTTTTGATGATAGCGGCCAGCTTTTTCGTTGTCGCCTCGGGCCACAGATCGGGCGGCGTGAAGATGGCATTTTTCAGAGCCGTGCCGCAATTGCAGCCGCGCTGGCTTGCGCCTAGCTGTTTGACGGCAGCGCGCATGATCAACTGCGCGTTGCGCACGTTCTTGTTCAGATACTCGATCACCGCCTCGACCGTCACGGCGTCGTGCCCCTCGTGCCAGCAGTCATAGTCGGTGACGAGCGCTAGCGTGGCATAGCAGATTTCCGCCTCGCGGGCCAGCTTCGCCTCCTGCAAGTTGGTCATGCCGATCACGTCCATGCCCCACGAGCGATAGACGTGCGACTCGGCCTTGGTCGAGAACGCCGGTCCCTCCATGCACAGGTATGTCCCGCCGCGCTGGACGTTGACCTCCGCCGCCTGACACGACGCTTCCAGCACGTCGCCCAACTCAGCGCAGACCGGGTGCGCAAACGAGATGTGCGCGACGATGCCGTCGCCGAAGAAGGTGGACTCGTGCGCGCGTGCGCGTGTGCGGTCGAAGAATTGATCGGGGATGACCATGTCGAGCGGCGCGTATTGCTCCTGCAAAGAGCCGACCGCCGAAGCCGAGAGAATGCGCTCGACGCCGAGCAACTTCAGCGCGTAGATGTTCGCGCGAAACGGCAACTCCGTCGGCGTGAACCTGTGCCCGCGCCCGTGGCGCGGCAGGAAGGCGACGCGCACGCCTTCGAGCGTGCCGATAATGAACGCATCCGACGGGTCGCCAAACGGCGTCTCCACCCGCACCTCTTCCACGTCTTGCAACTCCGGCATCTGATATAACCCGCTGCCGCCGATGATGCCGATCTTCGCCGTCGTCATCTGTCTTCTATTCTCCCGGTATGAATCCGTCCTGCTTATCTATAAACCCGACCGCGCGCAGTTTGCCGTCCGGCTCGACGATCCGCGCGAGGGGTGCGTCCGCGTCGTGATAGAAGAGGCAGAGCCAGTCTTCGCGCGCCGCCTGCGGGAGCAGACGCTTCTTGGCTTCCAGCGTCTCTACGGGGTAGAGATCATAGCCCATGATCCACGCGAGCGGCACGTGTGCGCGCGTCGGCACAAGATCGG
Organism: Pyrinomonadaceae bacterium; assembly: GCA_045807745.1. Classification (GTDB taxonomy): domain Bacteria; phylum Acidobacteriota; class Blastocatellia; order Pyrinomonadales; family Pyrinomonadaceae; genus QHXQ01. Next base: position 158,429 of record JBJMGT010000006.1, on the reverse strand, counting down.
CGAAGCAGAAGAGCGTGCGGCCGGCGCTGGTCAGGCGGGCACATTGCATTGTGCGCGAATGACCCGTCACTGTCTCCATGCGCAAGCCCGGCCCGATCTCATACTCGGCCGGTTGTAGCTCAAGCTGGCCGCTATCGAGCAACGGTTGCCAGTTCTCCGGTAGATAGCTGGCGCGGTCGCGCTCGTGCGGCGCTTCCGCATGCTCGTACTCGGCGCGCGAGACGTAGTAACGCGCATTGGAGAACGTCGGCACGATGCGCCCGGCCGCATCCTTCGTTGTATTCCCACCCGCGTGATCAAAGTGCAGGTGCGTGTTGACGACAACGGTGATCTCGTCCGCGCTGTAACCTGTGATGGCTTTGACTGACTCGGCCAACGGGCGCGCGCGCTCGATGCCATACATCTCCGCTTGCTTTGGCGTCCACTTATCGCCGAGGCCGGTCTCAATCAGAATCCGCTCGTGCCCCGCTTCGACGAACAGGCAGTTCGCGTTCAACCGCACCCGGTTCTGTCCGTCCGGCGGCGCAACGCGCGCCCACAAAGCGCGTGGCACGACGCCGAACATCGCCCCGCCATCCAGCCAGAACTCCGCGTCCGGCACAACCTCGATCCGGTAATCGCCAAATTGCATTGGAGCAAACAGCGATCAGTAAGCAGCGATCAGCTTTCAGCTTTAATTTGCTTCGGCTGATCGCTGCTTGCTGATCGCTTCTTTCACTTCTTCGGTTTCGCGGGTTGAGCTTTATTCGCGTTCGCCGCGTTACCGCCGCCATGTGGCGACTGTACGGGCGGCGCTTCAGGTTCTCCGCCCGGTGGCGGCTGCATGGTGTCCTCGCCGGGCAGTCCACCTTGCGGCATCTCCGGCGGCGCGGGTGGCGCTTCGACCTTAAAGTCTTCCGCCACTGTGACGTGCTGGCGCGCGGCGATATCATCGATCAGCTTCTCGCGCTTCTCTTTCTCGACCGCAGCCTTCGCTTGATCGCGCGGCGATTGCGGCGGCCCGAGCGGGTTTGCGCCGGCCGCGGCGGGGAAGCCGATGAGAATGTGGCGCGCGCGCACCTCCTCCTCTTCCTTGCCGTCCTCACCTTTACTCTTGCGCTTCTCTTCGGTCTGGATGATGTGGAAACCGAACTGCGTCTCGATCACATCGCTCGTCTGACCGGGCTGCATATTAAAGGCGGCCTCCTCGAACGGCTTGACCATCATGCCGTGTTTGAACCAGCCCAACTCGCCGCCCTTGTCCTTGCTGCCCGGATCGGTGGAGAACTCTTTCGCCAGCGCGCCGAAATCTTCACCCGCCTTCACGCGCTTGAGCACGTCTTCGGCTTTACTGCGCGTCTGCTTCGGGTCCAACTCAGGATGCTTGGCGATGTAAGCGTCGATCTCCTGATCGGTCGCCTCGACCTTCTTCTTCAGCTCCGGCAGATATTTCTGCGCGAGCACCTGCGCCTCTTGCAGCTTCATCATCAATTGCGTCACGCGCTCTTTGTCCAAGCCCGCGCCTTGCGCTTTGCGGGCGAGCACCTGCGCGGGGCCCCACATGTTCTTCTGTATCTGTTCCTTCTGTTGATCCGAGACGCCCGCAGCCGACGGCAGCAACCCCATCGCCTGCACGTCCTGTAAGAACTGATCAAACTTCTGCTGTTGGCCCGGCTCTTTGATGAAGTTGTCGATCTCTTGATTCGAGACCAACTGTTCGGGGTTCGTCACGCCCGCCTTCTTCTGCTTCTCGCTGTACATCTGCGCAAGCACGAACGTCTTCATCGTCTCAAGCTGGCGTTGCACTTCGGGCTTATCGGCGTAACCGGCGGCGCGGGCCTCCTGCCCGATGGCGAGCACCTGTCGAATCTGCTTGGCAAAATCCTTACGCTCGTCCGCGTTGGTCGCCAACTGCGACAGCCCTTGCGGCGGCACAACCGACTGGACGATCTGCGACATGTCCTCCGCTGTCACGTTGATCGCTTCGTTGCGCCGCCCCTTCAGCACCAAGAAGATAATGCCGAGCGCCAGCACGACCGCCACGCCCGCCGCGATCAAAGCTTTCGCCGTCGCACTCATCCCGCCGCCCGCCGGGCGTGCCGACTTAGCTGCACCTGCGCCCGGTGTGGCGGTTTCACTCTGCGCGCGATCCGATGCGGTTTCATATGTCGGAACGGCAGCCGCATCTGTCGTTGCGCCGCTCGCCGCTTCCTCTGCGCTGGCGGCCGCATCGCCGGGCGCGGACGCAGCCGGCGCTTCGTTTGCGGCCGTCGCGTAAGTTTTGTCCGTTGCGGCGGTCAAATCGATGCCGCTCGACTCCGGTTGAATATCATTCGCCGCATCTGGTTTGATCTCAGCACCACAGTTCGGGCAGGTGGTCTGATTCTCTGGCACGTTTGTACCGCATTGCTGACATAAGGTCATATTTTTACTTCCTTCATCCAGTATTCGTGTGCAAATTTATGGCGTACGCACGAGCCGGAACGCAAGCCGCGCGCAGATACTTAAGATCATGGCCGCCGACCGGGGCGACGTTTAGTACTTGAACTCTTGCGTCGAACAGTGGGCGCACTCGCAGGCTTCATCGTCTGATCAGACGTGCGCCCGACGGCGGGCGGCACGGTGGCGGCGGCGTCGAAATCTGCCGGCAGGCTCACCTGTACGCCACTCGTGATCTCTGCGATCAATTTGGCCTGCTTCTCCTGTTCGACATCGGCGCGGAACTGTTCGCGGGGCGTTTGGGGCGGGCCCAAGCGCTGTCTGTTCGGCGCACCATATGTGATCAGTATGTGATGCGCGTGCACCTCTTCGATGGGCTGACCGTTAGCACCGGGCTGCATGCGCCGCTCGTCCAGTTTGATGATGTGATAACCGAACTGCGTCTCGACGATGTCGCTGACCTCGCCGGGCTTGAGTTTGAAGGCCGCGTCCTCAAACGGCTTGACCATCATGCCGCGCCCGAACCAACCGAGGTCGCCGCCATTCTGCTTGCTGCCCGGATCGCCCGAATACTCACGGGCCAGCACGGCAAAGTCTTCGCCCGCGCGGGCGCGCCGGAGCAGGTCTTCAGTCTTGGCCCGCGCGACTTTCGGATCGAACTCAGGGTGCTGCGCAATGTAAGCGTCAATCTCTGCGTCGGTCGCCGTGATGCGCGGACGCAACTGCTGTATGTACGCGCCCGCAAGCAGGCGTGCCTGCTGATACATAATCGCCAACTCGGTCGCGCGCGTGCGTTCCAAGCCGGCGGCGACGCCCTTGCGACTGGCCAGCATGACATCGGCCCAGTTCCGTCGCAACTGTTCGAGTTGCTCGGCGCTGAGCGCCGCACCGGGGCCGGCCGCATTGTGCTTACGATAGTCTGCGAGAAACTCCGCGAAGTGTTGCTCTTGACCCGGCTCTTTCAAAAACGCGGTGCGCTCCGCCTGTGTCACAACTTGATCCGGTGTGGCAGCGCCGGCTGACTGCCGTTGCTGTGTGTACGCGCGCGCGATGACGTATGCGCGCGACAGTCCTAGTTGCAGCTTGATATCAGTTTGCTGCGCGACGCCCGCGCGCCGCGCGGCCTCCGCGACGGCAAACATCTCACGCAAGTCATCAAGGAAAGCTTTGCGCTCGTCTGCGTCGGCGGCAAGTTGCTCCTTCGCATCAGGCGGCAGATTAAGAGTGGTCAACAGATAGGAGATATCCTGCGCCGACAGCATTACGCCCTGTGCTTGTGCGGCCGCATTCTTAGGGGGTTGCGTCTGCGTCGGCCGCGGCGCTGCCGCGCGGCTGCGCGCCGGGCGCTGCGCTTGCAGCCCAGACGGTAGCACTAAGATCAACGTACCAAGCGCCAGTACTCTATTGGTAAACCGCAAAACTTAAGACTCGTTCCTTTCCGTCGCCGTCGTGGCAATCGTGTGCTCCACCAGTTCGAGCAACACGCCGCCAGCGCTCGCGGGATGCACAAACGCGACGAGACACCCTTCTGCGCCCACGCGCGGCGTCTCGTCAATCAAGCGCGCGCCCTGCGCTTTCAGACGCACCAGCGCGGCGCGTATATCGTCCACGCGCACCGCGATGTGATGCACACCGGGGCCGCGCTTCGCCAAAAATTTCGCCACCGGCGAATCGGCATGCGTCGGCTCAAGCAACTCCAAGCGCGGCTCGCCCACCGGCAACATCGCCACACGCACGCCCTGCTCCGCGACCTCTTCCGTGTGCACCACGTCAAGCCCCAGCGCGTCGTGCCAGAATGCCAACGCCTCGTCAATCCGCTCCGTCGCGATGCCGATGTGCTCAATGCGCATAACAGTAGTCAGTAGTCAGTAGTCAGTAGTCAGTAGAGATATGCTGACTACTGGCTACTATTAATAATCTCTTCCACCGCCGAATAAGGGTCGCGGCGTTTGTCGGCGACTTCCTGCGCGAGTTCATCGAGGCGCGCGGCTGTGCCGTTGCGGTTGATGACGCGTGCGAGCAGCGTCTCGCCTAAAAGTTCGAGGATGCGCCAACGCGCGACGGCGGTGCGGCGCGGCGAAGTACCTTGCGCGTGTTGTTGCTGTTCACGAAAGCTCGCAATCGCGGCGGCGAGTTCCTCTATGCCTTTGTTCTCGGTCGCAATCGTTTTGACAATCGGCGGTTGCCAGTCGTCCGGCCGGTCGGTGAGCGATAAGAGCGCCTCAAGCTCTTTCTCTGTGCGGAGCACACCGTCGCGGTCGGCCTTGTTGATGACGAACACGTCGCTGATCTCCATGATGCCGGCCTTGATGGCCTGCACGTCATCGCCCATGCCCGGCACGAGCACGACCACCGACACGTCCGCCGTCTTCACGATCTCGACCTCGTCCTGTCCGACGCCGACCGTCTCGACGATGATCTTCTCGTAACCCGCCGCATCAAGGATCGAGACCGCGTCCACGCTCGCGCGCGCGAGACCGCCGAGATGACCGCGCGTCGCCATCGAACGAATGAAGACGCCGGGGTCGAGTCCGAGCGTCTGCATGCGTATGCGGTCGCCCAAGATCGCGCCGCCCGTAAACGGGCTGGACGGATCGACGCAGACGATCCCAACGCGCTCGCCGCGTCGCCGATATAAACCTGCCAGCCGATCAACCAGCGAAGACTTCCCCGCCCCCGGCGCACCCGTTATACCTACGACCAGCCCGCGCCCCGTGTGCGGGTAGAGCGCCTTCATCATCTCGCCTGCGTCCACCGCGCTGTCTTCCACCTTCGAGATCGCACGCGCCACCGCCCGCGGCTCGCCCGCGAGAATCCGTTCGTTCTCCGTGCTCACAGGTGCACTCGTCACTGATTTAACAATTGCCGCGCGATGATCAGCCGTTGAATCTCGGACGTGCCTTCGCCGATGGTGCAGAGTTTGGAGTCCCGCCAGTATTTTTCGGGCGGGTAATCTTTGGTGTAGCCGTAGCCGCCGTGAATCTGGATCGCTTCCTCGCAAATCTTGACGCTCACCTCGGACGCGAAGAGCTTCGCCATCGAAGATTCTTTTGTTACCTTCTTGCCTTGATCTTTCAGTGCCGCCGCGCGATACGTGAGTAGGCGCGCAGCTTCAAGCTGCGTGGCCATGTCTGCGAGCTTGAATTGGATGGCTTGAAACTCTGCGATGGGTTTGCCGAACTGCTGGCGCTCCTTTGAATACTTGAGCGCCGACTCGTATGCGCCCTGCGCGATGCCGAGCGCGAGCGCGGCGATGGAGATGCGCCCGCCGTCGAGTATCTGCATCGCTTGGATGAAGCCCAAGCCTTCGGGGCCGAGCCGGTTCTCGTCGGGCACGAGACAGTCCTCGAAGATGACGCTCGCCGTCTCCGATGCGCGCAGGCCCAGCTTGTCCTCTTTCTTGCCGGGCAGGAAACCCTTCATGCCCTTCTCGAACATGAAGGCGGTGATGCCCTTTGAGCGCATCGCGCGGTCGGTCACGGCCATCGCGACGCAGATGTCGCCGTTGATGGCGTGCGTAATGAAATTCTTCGAGCCGTTGACGAGCCAGTGGCCGTTGTTGCGCACGGCGGTGGTGCGCGTACCCGAGGCGTCCGAGCCGGCCTGTGGTTCGGTCAAGCCCCACGCGCCGAGCTTCTGCCCTTGCGCGAGCGGCACGAGGAACTTCTGTTTCTGCTCCTCCGTGCCAAACATATAAATGTGATTCGAGCAGAGCGAATTGTGCGCCGCGACCGAGATGCCGATTGAACCGTCCACACGCGAGAGTTCTTCGATGATGATGACGTACTCGATGTAACCCATGCCCGCGCCGCCATACTTTTCGGGAAAGATGACGCCCATGAAGCCCTGCTCGGCGAGCTTCGGCATGAGTTCAACAGGAAAGTGCTGTGTCTCGTCCCACTCGCGCACGTGCGGTGCGATCTCACCCTGTGCGAACTCGCGCACGCTCAGCTTGATCTGTTGTTGGTCTTCGCTTAAGTCGAACTGCATAGAGTGTCGTCTAAATCCCTTCACCTACGCGCAAAAACAGGCAGACAGAGACAGACCCTAGCAACTACCGGACGGCTCGTCGCTCTGTTTGCCCGTGCTTGTGATTGTAACCTAACTCCGCCCCCGACCGTGACCGGCCGCGCGCCCTGCGGACGCCTCGCGCCCACCCTTCTGCGCCCCCGGCTTGCGCTTCAGACCCGCCACTTCCGCCGGCGTCAGATGCCGCCATGCACCGACCGGCATCTGCTCATCTTTGATTGATCCGATCCGTGTGCGGCGCAGCTTTAAGACCGAATGACCGATCTGATCGAACATACGCCTGATCTGCTGATTGCGACCCTCGTGCAGCACAACCTCGAACCACGAATTCGTTTCCGTCTGCTCACCTCTGGTGATCTGCGCGGGCGCGGTGCGCACACCATCGTCGAGGCGTATGCCGCGGCGCAATCTTTCGATGGCCGCCTCCGGCGGTATGCCTTTAACTTTAACCTCGTAAACTTTCGGGACTTTGTTGCGCGCCGCCGTGACGTAGTTCGTCAACTCGCCGTCGTTCGTCAGCAACAACAACCCCTCCGTGTTGAAATCCAAACGCCCGACCGGGTGCACTTTTCCCAGAGCCTTCGGGATCAACTCCGTCACCAACTTTCGTCCCTCCGGATCGGCCACGCTCGACAGATAACCCTTCGGCTTATTTAGCAGTACGTAAACTTTCGGCTGCTCTTTCAACAACGGATTGAGCAGACGCCCGCGCACCTTGATGTGATCGCGCGCCGGGTCGGCCTTCGTGCCCGGCTCAGTCACGACCTGACCATTGACCGACACCTCGCCCGCCGCGATCAATTCTTCGGCATGACGGCGCGACGCGATCCCGGCCGTTGCGATCAATTTTTGCAGGCGCTCTGCCATAATAGTGAAAAGTTTGGAGTACCGCCTTTAGGCGGGTTGTTTATTGCGACAGTAAAAAGCCGCCTAAAGGCGGTACTCAGAACTTTTTCAATGGGCTTTCTTCACACGCTGCCACCGGCTAAATCTTCAAAGTCTTCGACGTTTGGCAGCTCGCTCAGGTCGCGCAGCCCAAATTGCAGCAGGAACTCTTTCGACGTGCCGTACATCATCGGGCGGCCGATGGTCTCTTTGCGTCCTTTGGCGACGATGAGGCGCTTGTCGAGGAGCGTCTTGATCGCCGACGGCGATTGCACGCCGCGTATCTCCATGATTTCGGGGATCGTGATCGGCTGTTTGTAGGCGATGACGGCGAGCGTTTCGAGCGCGGCGAGCGAGAGTTTGGCCGACGGGCGCGACTTGAGGAAGGCGCGGACATGCTCGTGATGCTCGGGCCGCGTCGCGATCTGCCAGCCGCCCGCGACTTCGCGCATGATCAAACCGCCGTTGCGGTCATTAAATTCTTGCGCCAACGCTTCAGCCGCCATCTCGACATAACCGCGCTCTTCGTCCAGCACCTCGGCGATGGTCTTGGCCGGCAGAGGCTCTTCCGCCACGAAGATGAGCGCCTCGATGATCGCCATCAGATCGGCCATCGAACGCACGCCGCCGGGCGCAACCTCGTCGTCCGCCGTCGCCTCTTCAGCCGCTGCCTGCGCCGCGCGGTCTTCCGCGTCCGCGTCGTGGAGGATCACTTCCGTCTCATCGTCGTGATCGGTTGAGCCATTCACGTCCATCTCGTCTGCCGCAGGCGCGGCCCGTTGCATGTTTGTCTCTTCGCTCATCTCACTAGCTGCTTCCGTTGTTAACGCGGGCGATGATGTCGCCGAATGTCTCTCGTTGAATCAACACGATCTCAGAGGTGCGGACGATTTCAAGCACGGAGAGGAACGCGAGCACCAGTTCGCGGCGCGATTCGGCGCGCTCGAAGAATTGGCGCAGATTCAACTCGCCCGCCGACATGATCATGTTGCGCAGACGTTCGAGCATCTGCGCGAGCGTCAATTCGTCGCGCTCGATCTCAAGCAATACTTCCTGCTGCTTGCGCGCGAGAATCTCTTGAAAGACTTTGAGCAGATCAAAGACGCCCGCCGAGACTTCCGGGTTGCTCTTGTCCGTCTCAATCGGCGCGCGCGTGTAGATGGCCCGTTCCACCGTGGCGCGCGACCAGAGCATCTGCGCCGCCGCTTTGAACTTCTGATGTTCGAGCAAGCGCTCGACCAGATCGCGGCGCGGATCGGACGCCTCTTCTTCCGCCACGTCGGCCAGCGGGTCGGGCGGCAGAAGCATCCTCGATTTGATCTCGATGAGTTGCGCTGCCATGACCAGAAAGTCGCTCGCGAGCGCGATGTCCATCTCCTGCATCAGCCGCAGGTAGCGCAGGTACTCGTCCGTGATGCGCGCGACCGGAATGTCGTAGATGTCCACCTGCTCTTGACGGATCAGGTAGAGCAACAGATCGAGCGGGCCGGCGAACTCGCCGAGCACAAGCTTCAACTCGTCGCCGCCGGGCTCCATGCTGATCTCGGGGCGCGCGCCAACCACATTCAGCGGTACGGATGAAGTTTCAACGTTTGTCCCCGCAGTTTGCGCGGCAGTACCTACAGCCCCGTCCGTCCGCACGTTTGCGCCCGGCGCGTTGTCGTCCGCCACCGGCGTTTGTGTCTGTACCTCGTTCATCTCTGCCACTTCACGCACCTCGCGCGGCGCGGACGCCGACCAAACCCATCCGCGCTTTCACATCATCGAGTGTCGCCCGCGCGAGGGCCTGTGCGCGCTCGCGCCCGTCGGCGAGGATGCGATCGAGTTCCGCGTCGTCGTAGCCGCGCACGCGCTCTTGCAGCGGCCGGAGAAATTCGACGGTGACTTCCGCCAACTCCGACTTCAGCGCCCCGTACCCCTTGCCCGCGAAGTGCGCTTCGATCTCGGCCGGCGTCTGATTGGTCAACAATTGATAGATCGTCAATAGATTCGTGATCGCGGGGCGCGTTTCATCGAACCGTATCTCCGTGCCCGAATCCGTCACCGCGCGTTTGAACTTGCGGCGCACTGCATCGGCGTCGTCAAGCAGCATGATTGCGCCGTTTGCGTTCTCGTCGGACTTCGACATCTTCTTCGTCGGGTCGCTCAAGGATTGAATCTTCGCGCCGACCTTTGGGATGTAAGGGTCGGGCACGCGGAACGTTTCGCCGTAGTCGCGGTTGAAGCGGCCGGCGAGGTCGCGCGTCAGCTCAAGGTGCTGCTTCTGATCATGCCCGACGGGCACGAGGTCTGTTTGATAAAGCAGTATGTCCGCCGCCATCAATACCGGATAATTGAGCAGCCCTGCGCCGACGCTCTCCCGCTGCTTGCCCGCCTTGTCCTTGAACTGCGTCATGCGCTCAAGCTCGCTGATGCGCGTGACGCAGTTGAGAATCCACGCGAGTTCCGCGTGCTCCGGCACATCGGATTGAATGAAGATGATAGAGACCTGCGGGTCGATGCCGGTCGCTAGATAGATGCGCGCGAGATCGCGCGTCGTGCGCGCTAAGACCTGCGGGTCTTGCGGCAGAGTGATCGCATGCAGGTTGACGATGCAGAAGAGGCTTTCGTACTCGTGTTGCAGCGCGACCCAGTTGCGTAGTGCGCCGAGGTAGTTGCCAATGTGTACGTTGCCGGTCGGCTGCGCGCCGCTGAAGATGCGTTTCATCTGTCTTTGATCAAGTACCGAGAAAAACTATCCGCCACGCCAGCGGCATGATGACGCTAAAGATTTTGCCGATGACGCCCGTGAAGACCAAGATAAACAGCAGCATGAAGCCGAAGCGTTCCAGCATCTCTATCCCTGAGGCGGCGCTATCCGGCAGAATGCTGTAGAGAATCTTGCTGCCATCGAGCGGCGGCACGGGAAACAGATTAAAGACCGCCAGCCCGATGTTGAGGCGGAAGAAGACGTTCAACAACTCGGCCGCCGCCGACATGCCCGTCGCCTCAGGCGCGGCCGACACAACGCCCCAGAATTTGCCACTCTCCGCCAACGCGCCCGCGCGCACCATGACGATGATGATGATCGCGGTCACAATCGCAATCGTCAGATTGCCGATGATGCCGGCAATCGAGACCCAGAAATTCGCCACGCGTTTGTTGCGCCATGCGAGCGGATTGACGGGCGTCGGCCGCGCCCAACCGAGGAGCGGCGCGCCGGTGAAGAACGCGACCGCCGGGAACAAGAGCGTGCCGACCGGATCGACGTGTGTGATGGGATTTAAAGAGACGCGCCCCTGATGCCGCGCCAGATCATCGCCGAACCTGTCCGACATCAAAGCGTGCATCGCCTCGTGGACGGAGAGCGAAAAGATCAGCGCGAGCATGTAGAACAGGAACTGCCAGAGGAGGCTGCTTTCCATAGCAAATCTCACTCAACTACCAGCCGAACCAAGCAACGTCACACTAGCATGCGACTTGAGGGGTGTCAAAGCGAACAGTTTTGAGTTTCGAGTTTTCAGTTTTCAGTTAAAGCCTTGGACAATTTGCTGAAAACTGAAAACTCAAAACTGAAAACTGTTCACCGCAGGAGCGTGCCCCGTATCCCTAGCGGCAAGCTGTAAACGGCTTCGTTCGTGGCGACGACCATGTGGCCGTCGGCGCTGAAGGCGAGACCGATGACGTTCATGCCGGCGACGACGAGCGCGGCTTCGCGCCCCTCGGGGCTGATGCGGACGACGCCGCGCCGACCGTTGAGCGAAGCGGCGACATAGAGATTGCCTGCCTCGTCGAAGGCCAGTCCGCCGGGTCGGCCCAAGCCGCGATAGAAGACCGTCGCCGCGCCGTGTTCATCTATGCGCATGATGGCGTCGAAGCTGGAGACGGTCGGCCCCGTCACGTACAGCGCGCCATCGGGGCCAAAGGCGAGATGATAGGCGGCGACCGATGATTCGAGCCTCGCCCACTCCGCAGCCTCGCCGATGCTGTTGACGCGATAGATCGTGCCCGTGCGGTCACCGACGTACAAGCGCCCCTCGCGGTCAAACGCCAGCCCAGTGGCGATGCCGAGTTCATGTGCGAACGGCACGACTTCGTTGAATTGCGTCAAGCGATAGACCGCGCCTTCGCTGCGACTGCTGACGAACAGTTGCCCCTGCGCGTCGAAGGCAAGACCCGTGGGGTTTGTGATCTCGCCGGTCACATCCGCGAGCCGCCCTTCGGCGTCGATACGGAAGAGCGAGACCGGCTCTCTCTGCCCGCGCGCACCGGAGCGCGTGACGTAGAGCGCGCCGTCATCAGGATCGAACGCGGGATTAGCGACCATGTGCAGATCGTCCGCGAGCTTAGTGCCGACGATAAGCTGCGCCGGATCGCTGCGGGTCTGCGCACTGCTCTCCACTGTCAACTCGACGGGGCCGCCCGCCGCAAGCTCCGGCACAAGCGCGAGCACGCGCGTGGGCGACGCGCCGACCAGCCGCGCACGTTCACCGGCAAAAAGCGCGCGACACTCGTGCGGCCGACCGATGTCGAAGTGCGCACACTCGATCAGCACCTCGCCGCCGGGAATCGCCGCCCCCGGATCAACCCGCACAATCTGCCCTGCTCCACCCATCAAAATTCTCCAATCATTGTCCGTCGATGATACGACGCGCGCCGGACTGTGTCCATGCAACCTTGAATGCGCGCGCTGGGCATGGTTGCAGGTTGACACTTGACTGCTTGCGCTGGTCTGCGCTGTGCTATAATCCGCGCCGGTTAATCGATTTCAAGTGTTCGCCATGCGCCGGTTCAGCCGGGCTAATTTTTTGGCCTGAAATTCGGTGCGCTTAAAAACGACCAAGCGAAGTGACTTCGCCCGGCAACAGCAACAGACAATCTTTAGCGTCCGCTCTTAAACGCTCGCTCCGCTCTCACTCTAACTGCCAGCAACCTACAGATGACAGACGGATGAGCGCGCTCATCAGCGTGCAGCCGGGCCGCGCGCTGCGCTGCTCAGCTTTGATCAAGGAGGCTTAGCATTAGCACCGTACACGGCAACACGCAGGGCTTGAAACCCAATCAACTGCGCCGCATCGAAAAGCTCTACGCGCGCCGCATCGCGCCGCAACAGATCGTCACGCCGGAATTCGCGCGGCAGTTGACCGAGCTATCGCACGAGACGGGCCGCCAACTCGGCGCGCTCATCGACCGCAAGGGCTACGTCGAGTACGTCGTCGTCGGCGATGCCAAGCGCATCGAATGGCCTGACCTCAGGCGTTCACGTGTCGGCTCCGACCGCTTTCGCGGCTTGCGCTGCGTCCACACGCACCTGCGCGGCGAAGAGTTGACGCAGGACGATCTGAACGATCTGGCGCTCCTGCGGCTCGACATCATGGCCGCGATTGACGTGGACGCGCGGACGGGTCTGCCGGGCGTCGTGCGCGCCGCGCACCTGCTGCCCTCTACGGCCGCAGAGATAGACGACGGGGCGCATACCGATCCTTACGCCTTCCTCGCGCCAACCATCCCCGCGCACATGGACGTTGACTTCCTCGACTTGATCAACTCGCTCGAAGAAGAGATGGCGCGCAATCGCAGTGCCGGTCGCCGCGCCGAAGGGCGCGACCGCGCCATCCTCGTCGGCGTCACGACCGGCTCGCTGTCGGACGCGGAAGAATCGATGGCCGAGCTGCGCGAGTTGGCCGCAGCGGCCGGCGTCGTCGTGCTTGATCAGATTATCCAACGTCGCTCCGCGATTGATCCGCGCATGATCCTTGGGCGCGGCAAACTTGACGAGTTGTTGGTACGCGCACTCCGACTCGGCGCAGACCTGATCGTGTTTGATCGCGAGTTGAGTCCCGCGCAGGTGCGGTCGATCTCCGAAGCGACCGATCTAAAAGTTATCGACCGTGCGCAACTCATCCTCGACATCTTCGCGCAGCGCGCCGAGACGCGCGAGGGCAAGATTCAGGTGGAACTGGCGCAGTTGAAATACATGCTGCCGCGCCTGATCGTCGGGCACGACTCGGCTTTTTCGCGGCTCGCGGGCGGTATCGGCGGGCGCGGCCCCGGCGAGACGAAACTCGAAACCGACCGTCGCCGCGTACGTGATCGCATCAATCGTTTAGAAAAAGAGATCGACACGCTCCAGCAACGCCGGCAAGAGCGGCGCAAGGTGCGCACGCGCCGCGAGCTGCCCGTAATCTCCATCGTCGGCTACACAAACGCGGGCAAGTCGACCTTGCTGAACTCGCTGACCGAAAGCAACGTGCTCGCGGAGCGCCGCATGTTCGCCACGCTCGATCCGACTTCACGTCGCCTGCGTCTGCCGCGCGAGCAAGAGGTAATCTTAAACGACACGGTCGGGTTCATACGCGATCTGCCGCCCGACTTGATCGCCGCCTTTCGCGCCACGCTGGAAGAGATCAGCGATAGTGATCTTCTCATCCAACTGATCGACTCGGCCAATCCGCGTTGGCAGCAACAACTCGAATCGGTTGACCGCATTCTGACCCAACTCGATTTCGCGCGCATCCCGCGCCTTGTCGTCTTCAACAAAGCCGATCTGATCGATGCGGAGATTCTCGCCGCGATGATGCGGCAAGCCGGTTGCGAACAGGAGCGGCGCTGTCTTGCCGTCTCCGCGCTCGACACGCGCACACTGCGCCCTATGCTGCAACAGGCGGGCGAAATCCTCGCGCGTGATCTGACGCACAGCAAGCATGAGCAGATGACAGAAGCGCAGCCACAACATCATCAGCCACACCAACAGCGCGCACAGTTCAAACGTCACGCACGCAGTTGAGTCCGTTCGTAGCCAGGTTGTTATGACTAGCCGTCGCCCCATCTTCACGACCCGTCTGTCGCGCGCACGCGATGCGGCGGCGCGCACTGTCGCGCGCCCGTTCAACTGGTTGCGGCCCACGACGCAGTTCATCCTCGCCTTCGCCCTGCTCTCCATCGTCACCACGCTCCTGCTCGCACACACACACTCGCAAGCGCCGATGGAGATGTATCGCGAAGGCGATGTTGTGCGCACGAGCGTGATTGCGCCGGCCGACATCGGCTATGAAGACCCGCAGTTGACCGGCGTGGCACGCACTACCGACCCAAGTGCTGCGCCCGTGACCGGCTTTGTCAGACGCAATCAGGTCATCGCCCGCGAAGGCGATACCGCCACGGCGCGCATGCTCGCACAGATGGATGCGATTCGCGGCTATAGCCATCATGAGCGGCGACCGGAACACTATCTGGGCTTGCTCTTCCTCGTCGCCGCGCTCTACTGGGGCGTGTGGAAATTTATCGAGCATCGCGATCTCGATAAGGCGTTAATCCTGTCAAAGGGTAAGACATACACGCTGCTCACCTCCGCGATTTTGATCGAGACGCTGCTGATGCGACTCGGCGTGATCGTCGCCAAATCAATCGCCGCGCAGAATGAACGCGCGCCTTGGAATGATGCCACGATTCTCAGCTTCGCGATTCCATTCGCCGCCGCAACGCTCCTTGTAGCACTGTTGACGGATGCACAGTTGGCGCTCATTGCCGCCATCGTGACGGCGATCTTCGCCGGCATACTCGCGCCGAATGGGATCATGATGGCCTGTTATGCGATGATCTCTTCGTCGGCGGCGATCTTCGGCGTGGGGCGTTATCGTGAGCGACAGTCGGTGACGCTGGCAGGCGTCTACGTCGCGGTGGTCAACGCGCTCACGGCCATCGCGGTCATCTTCGCGGCGCAGCAACCTCTGACGGTTGGTGCGCTCCTGCTCGCGTTCGGTTCGGGTCTTGCGGGCGGCATGCTGACGACGATCTTCACGGCGGGCGGACTGCCAGTGAACGAGTCTCTGTTCGGCGTGTTGACGGACGTGAAACTGTTGGAGTTGTCGAACGCAGACCTGCCCGTGCTCGGTCAGTTGGCCTTGCGCGCGCCGGGAACGAACCAGCACTCGCACGCGGTCGGGCAGTTGGCGGAAGAGGCATGCCGCGCCATCGGCGCGAATACACTGCTCGCACGCATCGGCGCGCTCTATCACGACATCGGCAAGCTCGCCGCGCCCGACATGTTTGTCGAGAATCAGGCGGGCGACAACCCACACGACCGTCTGCGCCCCTCGAACAGCGCGCGCATCATCACGAGCCACGTCACCTACGGCATGCGGCTGGCGAAAGAGATTGGTCTGCCGCAGAAGATCGCCGACTTCATCCCGCAGCATCACGGCACGCGCACGCTCCATTTCTTCTTACGCAAGGCGCAGGCGCAAGCTATCCACGGCGAACAGGTGAACGAAGCCGAGTTTCGCTACCCCGGCCCAAAACCGCAGTTCAAAGAGTCAGCCATCATGATGCTCGCGGACTCGTGCGAAGCGGCGGCGCGCTCGCTCGCTCGCCCTGACCCGCAGAACATCCGCACCATCTGCAACAAAATCTTTGAAGCCATCGTCAGCGACGGTCAACTCGACGAATGCGATCTCTCTTTGCGCGAACTGACCGCTATCCGCGAATCCATCATCGCCTCGCTGACCGCCATCTATCACGCACGCATCGACTACCCCGGCTTCAACCCGCCTGCCCTCTCAACCTCCATGGCCGCTGCCCTCCCCGCCGCCGACCTCGACACCGAAGAACGCGGCATCCACTATAACAAACCGTCCGAAGTTCCGATCAGCAAAGGCGGCGAAGTTGAAGATGAAGCGGTGACGAGCAAAGGCAGGCAGTAAAGCTAATGAGGCGTAGCACGTCCGTAGTAATTGACAGACTCAGATGAATAATTGACTTACTACGCAACGGAAATCAGGCAGGACTGCTGAGGTCAACTCATCATCGGCGATGAGCGTGCTAACCAGTGCGAGCGTGCGCCGCTTCAATCGATAAACTTCCAGCGCACGATTCTCAGGATCGGCGACCCAATACTCTTTCACCCCATGCTTGCCATAGAGTTGTCGCTTCGCCACGCGGTCGCGTCGCGCATTCTCCGTGCCGGGTGAAACGACTTCAATGACCAATTCCGGTGCGCCCATGATGCGCTCGCTTGCACCGATTTGCCGTCGGCGTTGCTGGCTGATAAACACCGCGTCCGGGATAGCGCTATTAAACTCGTCGAAGATCACGCCCGGCGTCAGCAACACTTCGCCGATAGGGTTCTGGTTCAGATAATCTCGGAGCACCGCATAGATATTTCCCAACACACGCTGATGCGACAGACTCGGCGCACGCGACACGATGATCTCTCCTTCGATCAACTCATAGCGATTGCCGTCATCCGGCATCGCTGCAAGATCGGCAATCGTCAAAAGCGGCTCAATCTTGGCTGACATGGCTAGTTACCTCATTAACAACGCAGACGATAACACAGCAAAGGTATGAGGTCGAAGACGAAGCGGTGTGGAGCAAATGTAAGCAGCGATTTTCATCATCGCATACTTTGTTTTCTGAATAATCTTTCGCAAAGCCAACCAACCCCGATACTCATCAAAATAATGATGGCAGCATCCGCTATTAGATTGAGCCAAAGAATGCGCGAAACAGTCACGAAACCGCCGTAAGTGTACAACCAGAGCGGCCAACCGAACCCTATGAAGCAATCGTCACAGCTACTTAGGTTCATGCGGTAATAGCTATAAAGATTGGTTGCAATACATAAGAATGACCCAGAAAAGAAACCAATTCTAAAAGTTCGGGAATGCATAATCTTGACTCCTCCAAATTCTTAATAACCCATTCAGATGAATTGCCCGCGCAATTTCTCGTAAGTCGTCGCTAAATCTTCAGGCAAGACGCGGGTTTCGCCGATGTTGGACATGAAGTTAGCGTCGCCTATCCAGCGGGGGAGGACGTGGAGGTGGATGTGGTCGGCGACGCCTGCGCCGGCGGCGCGGCCGAGGTTCATGCCGAGGTTGAAGCCTTCGGGGCGATAGGCGGCGCGGAGGATGCCTTGCGCCTGTTTGGCCAAGTCCATCAACTCGTCGGTCGCCGCCTTGGAAACTGCGTCGAGTTCTGAGGTGTGCTCGTAGGGGATGATGAGAATGTGGCCGTTGGTATAGGGGTAGCGGTTGAGGACGATGTAGTTATGGCGGGCGCGGTGGACGACGAGGTTGCGTTCGTCGTTTGCTTCGTCGTCGCGCAGAGCGCAGAAGATACAAGCGGGCGCGGACTCCGTTGGCTCGTCCGCGCCCGCGCCTTTGATGTATTGATACCGCCAGGGAGTCCAGAGCCTGTCCACGTGCTGCTTCACCCCCGCGCGTCGAACTGTTAAATCACATGAGGGGCGGCGTCTGGCCGCCGTCGTCCGTGCTGCCGGGCATGCTCTCGGAGATGGATGATGCAGGCGACGAGGGCGCGACGTCTTCGAGGTTGATGAGTTCTTTCATCTCTTTGCCGGGTTTGAAGTAGGGGACGCGCTTGGCGGGGATGTCCACGGGCGCGCCGGTCTTGGGGTTGCGCCCGCGCCGTGCGCCGCGTTCGCGCACGCGGAAGCTGCCGAAGCCGCGCAGTTCGATCTTCTCGCCGTGATTGAGCGTCTCGATGATCGACTCGAAGACTAACTCGACCAAACGCTCGGCATCCTTCTTGGTCAACTCGGCCGCCTGCGCGACATCTTCGACCAACTCCGCTTTCGTCATACCAGCACCTCGCAAATGGAAAGGCTTTTTTAGAGAGCCACAACGACCCGTCGTGTGGTCGCAAAGCTTGATAGCCAAACAACTAAGACGCTCCGTACAGTAGCAGAAACGGTTGATTTCAGGCAAGACGGAAACTGCATGCTGCCAACAGCTTACGCCCGATCCAATTAACCGGATGAGCAAAGCCCCGCGACTGCGCAGCACAATCGCGGGGCTGACCAGAGGCGAACGTTAGGCGCAACGCGCCTTAGCTCTCTTTGTCTTCGTCCGTGCTGGTCGGGCGGTTGAAGAGACCGCCGAGTTCGGCCAGGCTGGCCATGCCGCCGCGCGCTTCGGACGAGTAGCTCTTCGTGTCGGCAATCGGCTCTTCGTTGGCGACGGCGCGATGCGAGAGACCGATCTTCTTCGTGTCCTGCTCGATGCGCAGGATGCGGAAGTCCATCTCCTGTCCGACCTGCGCCACGTCCTCGGGTTTGTTCACGCGCTCTTCGGACAACTCCGAGACGTGACATAAACCTTCCAGCCCTTCGGCCAACTCGACGAACGCGCCGAAGTTGGCGAAGCGTGTGACCTTGCCATGCACCACGTCGCCCGGCTTGTGTTCGGCGACGAAGCGATCCCAAGCGCTCTGCTCCGTGTCCTTGATCGAGAGCGAGAGGCGACGATTGTCGGCGTCGATGTTCGTGATGACCGCTTCGATCTCCTGCCCCTTCTTCAAAACTTCGCCCGGATGTTTGATGCGCTTGTTCCAAGAGATATCGGAGACGTGGACGAGACCGTCGATGCCCTCTTCGATCTCGATGAACGCGCCGAAGTCGGTCAGATTACGGACGCGTCCCTGCACACGCGAGCCGACTTGATAACGCTCGCGCAAAGTGTCCCAAGGGTTCGACTGTATCTGTTTCATGCCGAGGCTGATGCGCCGCGCGCGCGGATCGACGCCGAGCACTTCGGCCTCGACCGTCTCGCCCACGTTCACCAATTTCGATGGGTGCTTAGTCCGCTTCGACCAACTCATCTCGGAGACGTGCACAAGGCCTTCGACGCCCGGCTCAAGCTCGACAAACGCGCCGTAGTCGGTCACGCTCGCCACCTTGCCGTTGACGCGCGTGCCAATGATGAAGCGCTCTTCGACCGACTCCCACGGATCGGGCAGCAACTGCTTGTAGCCGAGACTGACGCGCTCGCGGTCTTTGTCGAACTTCAGGACTTTGACCTGCACGTTCTCGCCGACCTTGAACAACTCGGCCGGATTCTGCAAACGCCCCCAAGACATGTCGGTCACGTGCAAGAGGCCATCAATGCCGCCGAGATCGACGAACGCGCCGTAGTCGGTCAGGTTCTTGATCTGCCCTTCGACGATGATGCCCTCTTCCAAGTGGTTCAGGGTCGAGCCTTTGCGCGACTCGTTCTGCTCGTCGAGAATGGCCTTGCGCGACAGCACGACGTTTGAACGCTTGCGGTTGAGCTTGATGACCTTCGCTTCGATCTCTTGATTGCGCAGTGATTCAAGATTGCGCACGGGGCGCGAATCGACCTGCGAGCCGGGCAGGAACGCCGCGACGCCGTCCACGTCCACGCGCAAACCGCCTTTGACGCGCTCGATGATGCGCCCTTTGACGGGCGTGCCGTCGCGGTAAGCTTTTTCTAGATCATCCCACGCGCGCATCCGCACGGCGTCGGCGCGCGACAGGATCGGCTGCCCCTCCTGCGACTCCATGCTCTTGATGAGGACTTCGACCTCGTCGCCGCGTTTGACCGTGACCTGCTCGTTCTCCATGAACTCTTCGAGCGGCACTAGCCCTTCGGACTTGAAGCCGAAGTCGATGACGACGCCCCGGTCGTTGACGTTGACCACCGTGCCACGCACGACCGAGCCTTCCTGGAACTGCGCCTGCTCCTGCTCATATTGATCAAGGATCGCGCCGAAGTCGAAGTCGCCGCCGCCGCCGCGTGGTTCTTCCTCTTCGTCCGCATGAGCGCTTGGGTCTGGCTCGACAGGTGCGCTTGCGACGGGCGCAGCCGGGGCGCTCGTGGCGGGCGCGGGAGCCTCAGCCGGTGATTCATCAGCCACTGGCGTGTCGGCTGTGGCAGCGGGTGAAGTGGCAGTTGCCGTCGGTGAGTTGGCGGGCGTGTTGCTCGCCGGTGCGGGCGCGCTGGTGGGCGCGGCCCCTTGGGTCTGCTCGGTGTCGTTGTTGGTTGCGCCGGCGGCCGGCATGTTCTCTTCAGTGGCCATGAAAGATGTCTTGCACTCCTCAAAATTGTGCTCGCGCGACACTCTTGCGTCGGGCGTCGTCCGGCTTCGTCTCCCCAGTATCACAAGCGCGTGGCGCGCGCTGCCCGTATGGGCGTGCAGACGCGTCGGTTTGACTGTAGCTGCCGCGATGCTGGGGGTGATTGTCGGATGCTTAGCTTACGAGGCGGGGATGCGAGCCGTCAAGAAATTAGAAAGGTTTTTTGAAGCGTCTCAGTTTCCGTCTTGCCCGTGGATCACCCGCGTGATCCGACCATCACCAGTCACTTAACCGGATGTTCGGCACTGTACACGGCGGCGCGCAGGGCTGTCAAGGCAGTGACGAGTGACAAGTAACGAGTGACAAGTTAAAAAGACTTTGTCTTAGCTCGTCACTTGTCACTCGTCACTGCTTTTATTTCACTGCCGCGCTCATCGAGCGACTGGCGACGTAGACGCCGGCGGAGTGCGAGCCGACAAGAATGCGATTCTGATCGCGCGGGTCGAAGGCAAGCGCCCAGACGCGACGGCTGGGCAAATCCGGATCGATGCGCTTCCAAGTTATCCCTGCGTCAGTTGAATGAAAGACGCCGTTGCCTTCCTCGCGCTCGTAGGCGCTGCCGACGTACATCTCGTCGGTGTTGGTCGGATTGATCAGGATCGCCGTGTAGCTGCCGTAAGGCAGATTGCCGCCGCGCCTGATCCACTTCTCGCCGCCATCGTGCGAGAGCAGTAACTGCTGCGTCGTGCCGACATAGATATAGGCGGGGCGCTGCGGGTCTTGCACGATGATGTTGATCGGCGCGGCGGGCGTGATGCCCGCGACCTGCTCCCACGTCTGCCCGCCATCGCGCGAGACGAGCACGCCGGATTTGGACGTGCCGGCCCAGATGGTCTGCGGCATCTGCGTCGAGGTCGAGACGCAGAGCGTGCGCGCGTCGAGACCGGGGCCGAAGGGCAGCCGCGTCCAACCCTTCGTCGGATCAGCGCTGCGATAGAGACCATTGTTCGTGCCGGCGAGAATGACGGGACCCGCTTGGTCTTCGAGATAAGCGAGCGTGTTAATCGTCTCGGTCAAGGCGATGGGCGCGGTCTGTATGCCCTGCGAGATGCCGAGCGTCTGACGGCCTCCGCCGAGACCGAGCGCGGTCAGCGTCGTATCGTCGAGCGTACCTGTGACAGGCAGTTGTTTGTCGGTCTGAAACTGTCTGAGCGCGGCGACTGTGCGCGGCCCCGCCACACCGTCGGCTTTATCAATATCGTAGCCCGTAGCCTTGAGCGCCATCTGCGCTTCTTTAACTTGCGCGGTCTCGCCGCTGTCGATGTTCCGTATGGGCGGGGCGGTCGGCTGGGTGTCGGCGCGCGTAGCGGTCGTGCGCTTCGCGGCCGCACCCGTAGTTTTGCGTCGTGCGGTTGTGCGCGTAGTGCGGCGTGCGGGTTGTTTCTTTACGACGGGCGACTCTTCACTCGGCGCGCCGATGGGCGACCAGGATGCGCCGCGATCCGTGGAGCGATAGAGGCCGAGGTTTGTGCCGAGATAGATGATGTTCGCGTCGCGGCGGTCTTGCAGCATCGCGTAAGTGATTAGTCGATCCGGCATGTTACGCATCGAAGGCTGCCACGTCTCGCCGCCGTTATCGCTCGTGAAGAAGAAGCCGCCGCCGGTCGCCGTGTTGATGGTCGAAGCGTAGAAACGACCCGCTTGTTCACGGTCGGATAGGATGAAGTAGGCGCGCCGGCCCGAGTAGCCTTGATTGCTTGGCAGGAAAGTTTTACCGCCGTCGCGCGAGACCATCACACCGTAGTTATTCGTGCCGATGTAGATCACTTGCGGCGCATCCGGATGCACGGCGATGCTGTTGATCTCAAGCTTGCGCGAAGTTGTCAACATCCACGAGTCGCCGCCGTCCAAGGTGCGCCAGAAGCCTTCGGTCGTGCCGGCGTAGATGGCGTTGGGCTGCGTGGGGTGTTGCAGGATGTCGCGCGTGCGGCGCGACTGCGACGGGATGCCCTGCACCTTGCGAAACAGCGCGCCCGCGTTTCTAGATTCGTAGATGCCGCTGCACGCGGATATGATGACGTGGTCGGGGTTGCGTTGATCGATCTCGATGGCGAACACGTCCGAGTCGTCGATGATGCCGTTCTTGATGGAGAACCAAGTCTTGCCGCCGTCCTCGGTTTTCCACGGCAGATGCCACGTACCCGCGTAGATGTGATTCACGTTGCGCGGATCGACGCCGACCGATTCCACGTCGCGTATGTCGGGATAGGCGGAAGTCTCAAGTTGCGTCCACGTATCGCCCGCGTCCTCAGAGCGAAAGACGCCGTGATGCGTGCCGGCGATGATGACGTTCGGATCGGACGCGGCTTGCGTGAGCGAGAAGACCGACTCGGTCTTCAACTCGACTGATTCGCGCCAGGTCTGCCCGCCGTCGGTCGTCTTGAAGAAGCCGCCCGGCTCTTTGTGTTTGTGCGCGGCTATGTAGAGCGTGTTCGAGTCGCGCGGATCAATCAGCAGGTTGTCGATATAGAGACCGGGATGATTGAAGCTTGAGACGCGCGCCCAGTGGCCCGCGCCATCGCGCGAGACGTAAATCTGGCCGTCAATCGTGCCGAAGTAGAGATGCTGCGGGTCGCGCGGGTCGATGGCGAGCGAGCGCACGTCGCCGCCCATCGGCCCCGTGATCTCCCAATCGACCGGGTGCGAGGCAGCATCCGATGTCGTGCCTACGTGATCGGGCGTGTCGGTGGTCGCGCGGGTCGCACGGGGGGCGAACGGCGCGGCAAGCATTAAGACCAAAAAGAAGAGCAAGAATTTTCTCATCAGCAAAGTATCCTTTTGTCTGCGCGTCTAGCGGACGATTGCAAGCGCGGCGCTTGCGGGGGTTTCGTATTGCCGCCATGTTGTTATTACTGAAAAAATCGAAGGAGAGCAAGCCACTACGATAGGATGCCGCATGTTTTTGCGGCCGTTGGCTGAAAAAACGACGCGGGCGATGTCTCTGATGAAACATCGCCCGCGTGCGGTTCAGGTCGCGTCCAATGGTTGCAGACGCGAGCGTTAGTTTAGGTTATTCCTCGTCATCACCGCGACGACGACCACGCCGCGCGGGCCGACGGCGTGGTGCCGGTGTCGTTTTCACCTCGCTCGCATCTACGGTCGGGGAAGCGGTCGGCGGTGTTGCACCAGCCGGCACGATCCACAACTCTGTGGTCGCCTCTTCCTTGTACCCGCCATCGACGGTCACAAGCCGACCGGCATCGATGCCGCGCGAACTGACTAAGTAGTCCTTCGCCCGGTCAGCGCGTGTCTGGGCTTCACCCGCACGACCACGACGACCGCCGTAGCCGATGATGTAGCCCTGCGCACCCGGCTGGGCTTGCAGTTCGTTGGCGAAGTTGTCGAGCCGTGCTTTCTCATCGTTGCGTTTGATGTTCCCGTACTCGTCGAACTTAATTGGCACAGGAGTTACGCCGGGAGTAACCGTACACGAAGCCGAAGCCGTGCATGACGGATCGAGACCGCCGACTGTTACCGTACCGGTGATACCCTGACCGCCTGTACCGGTCGTGTCAACCGTGATCGAGCTAGTGCCCTGACCACTGCTAATCGTGCCGGCCGAAACCGTCCAGTTGTAGGTCAACGACGCATTCGGGTTGCCGCCACTCACGTTCGCCGTGAACGTGACCGGGGTTCCAGCTTGAACGACGCCCGACGGGCAATCAACCGTGATGGTCGGACAAGGCGTCGGCTGTTGTATCGGTCTGGCGATGCAGTTGCAAGCCTCAACCGTCACGGTCGTCGAAGAGAAAGCCACGCAGCCGCAGCCATCGTCCACTTCGACCGTCGCCGTGTAGGTGCCCGGCGCAACGCCTGACAAGTCCCAAGCCACGTTCGGGCCGTCGCCTGTGATGCGCCCACCCGTGGTTGACCACGTGTAGAGCAGCGTGTCGCCATCCGGGTCGGTCGCAGCCGCAGCCAGTTGCACGGACGAACTGGTCGGTGTGCAACCTTCCGCCGGCATCTGATCCGCCGAGCAATTGGCCGCGATCCGCACTGTCGACGGGTTAGACGACAGGGTGACGGTCGGGGCTTGGTTCGGCAGTTCGATGGGCGCGCGCGCGTTGCGGCGACCGGCGAAGAGTTGGAAGCCGTAGCCGTGCGGGTCTTCCGAACGCAGGAAGCCTGCGGGGAAGTCGCTCGGATTCGACTTGTTGAAGAGGCGGTTGCCCTGCTGGTTCATGTGCGCGCGATACCACAAGCTCCCCCCGAGCCAGCGGTGCGGGAAGACGCGTATGCCGGCCAGGAAATCAACCGGGTTGTTCGGAAACGCGTTCTGCGTGTGACTGCCGACGTACTGGATGGACTTCAACTCAGTAATAAACTGGAAGTGCTTATTAATGGCGAAGTCTATGCCCACGCCCCCGAGAAATTCGTTCGACCGGTCAAGCAGCGTCACATCCCCGCCCCCGAAAGCATCGCTCTTCGGATTGCTGTTGAGGATGTAGCCGATGTTGGCTGACACGCTGACGACCTTGCTCAGGCGACCCTGCACCGCACCGACAACGCCGAAGTCGCCGATGTTGCCGCCGGGGCTTGCGCCGCGCTGCAACTCATTGAAGCCCCGCGCGTCGTCCGCCTTGTCGTGATAAAAGCGATAGAACGGCACGATGGCCACAGAGAGCGCCCGGTCGGGCGCTGTCAGCGCCCACTTCGCGCCGATGGTGAAAGTGCTGAAGCTGGATTCGCCATAGAGCCGATTGATGAACGGCGCGTCCGGCAGATACGACGGCGCGATGGTGAACGTCGCCGGCACGATCTGCGCGCGCGTGGTCAGCGTCGCCGGCACAGTGGTCGTCGTCAGGATGACACCCGGCAGGATACTGCCCACAGGCGAGCCGATGCCGGGGAAGAACCCCGCCGCTCCAAAGTTGCTGCTGCCGCCACTGGCCGGCCCCAATGTCGCCGTAAACGGCACGGCGGCGCGGTCGAACCCGAAGCCGGCGGCTGTCCCGCCCACGAATGGGAATGGCACGAAGAACGGCCCGCCCGCCAGCCGCGCAATCGTCGTCGGGAAGCCGAAGCCGCTCACCGCGCCCAGCGGCGTAAGCGTGACGATGCCGCCGCTCCGCAGTTGGTTCGGCGTGATCGACACGACGCCCGTCGGACTGATCGTCGGAGTCGACAAGAACAACTGCGAGTTCGGTAGATAGAAACTCGACAGGTTCGATGGATTAGCCACATGGACGCCGCGATATGCGTCCGCGTTGAAGAACAACTCCAGGTGATCACTTAGACCAAGCTGGAAGCTGACCGGCACTTCCGTGATATCGACGTTCCCCGGATCACGGTCGTAGTTGCTGTAGGCGATGCTGAAAGTAAACTCGCCCTTCCTGAGCGTCTGACCGTCGTAGATGGTGAACAAGCCGGTGGGGCCGCCCGGCGGGCCACCCGTACCGACCGTCGGCGCGATGTTACGCGGATCGCCTTCCGACCTGAGTGTTTGGGCTGAAGCTGCGGCACACAGCGTCAAAATTACGAGCGCCAACCAGAGCGCTCTTCTCGCGAGTCTCATCGCATTCCTCCTGCGAAATGAGTATGGTACTTTTGCGGGCAGGGGCGACCACGCTGTCGGGGTCGCCGGCTCGGCCTGAAGGTTCTCGTGCTGATGTTTGTCCATCGACCTCTCAAAACCTTCCTGCGCGCGCGCGGCAACTGTGAACCGAGACGCAGGCGCTCCAAACTACAAGCGTACAAACCCAGAGTCAAAGTAAAACTGCCACCGCCCTCGAACGTCTGTTACGTCTTGTAGCACATGGAGCGGAGCAGCGAGAGGAGCCGAACCCGGAAAAGAGTTCGTGGGCGCTAGGACTGCCTCTATACCCCTCGTCAACTGAAATTGTTTCGTTTTGCAAAGTGCGCGTTACTGCTTATACGAAAACAGGCGCGCGCTGTCAACGCCGAGAGTTCACTGTCAGAAATGCTCGTCTTTCGTCAGACACTTACTCACTCTGTTTTCTGGACAACAAACTCTCGCAGACCATATCTTAGATTCGCACGGAAATCAAGACATTTTCACCACTTAGCCGGAAAAAACAGTATCGTTTTTGTCACGCGTAGATGCCGCGCATGCGCGTATCGTAAGCGACGCGGTCAATGGCCAGCATGTAGGCGGCGGTGCGCGTGTCCACCCCGTGCTGGTCGGCGTACTTCACTAGATCGTTAAAGCTGGCGACCATCACGTCCTGTAAACGCTCGTTGACGACGTTCTCTTTCCAGAAATAGCCCATCCGGTCTTGCACCCATTCGAAGTACGAGACCGTCACGCCGCCCGCGTTCGCCAGTATGTCCGGAATGACGAAAATCCCTTTGTTATGTAGGATTTCGTCGGCGGCGGCGGTTGTCGGGCCGTTCGCGCCTTCAGCCAGCACCTTGCACTTAATCCGCTCGGCGTTGTCCGAGCGAATCTGATTTTCGGTCGCAGCGGGTATCAGCACATCGCACTCGATTTCGAGCAGGTCTTCATTTGAGACGCGCTCGGCATTCGGGTATTCCTCAAACGAACGGGTCGCGCGCAGGTGCGCCAGCGCCGCCGGAATGTCCAGCCCGGCCGGGTTGTAGATACCGCCGTTCACATCCGAGATCGCGAGCACCTTGTAGCCCGCCTCGTGTAATAGTTGCGCGCCGATGCCGCCGACGTTGCCCGATCCTTGCACGACCACGCGCGTTGTTGGCGGCGACATCTTGAAACGCTTGGCTGCTTCGTTAATGACAAAGAGCAGACCGCGCCCCGTCGCCTCGCGTCGCCCGGCCGAGCCGCCAATGTCGATGGGCTTGCCCGTGACGACCGCCGTGACGGTGTGGCGCGCGTGCATCGAGTAGGTGTCCATGATCCACGCCATCGTCTGCTCGTTCGTGTTCATGTCGGGCGCGGGCACATCTTTTTCAGGCCCGATGAAGTCGATCAACTCGGCCGCGTAGCGGCGCGTCAAACGTTCCAACTCGCCTATAGACATCTGCTGCGGGTCGCAGATCACGCCGCCCTTGCCGCCGCCAAACGGCACGTTGACGACCGCGCACTTCCAAGTCATCCACGCGGCCAGCGCGCGCACCTCTTCAATCGTCACATCGGGCGAATAGCGTATGCCGCCCTTGGCGGGGCCGCGCGCGAAGTTGTGCTGCACGCGAAAGCCCTCGAAGACCTGCATGCGCCCCGAGTCCATCCGCACGGGGATGTAGACCTTCAACTCGCGATTGGGCACGCGCATGACCGCGTACAGATCGGGGTCGAGATTGAGTAACTGCGCGGCGCGGTCGAACCGCTCCATCATCGACTCGAAAGGATTGGTTTCGTTCGACATGTTGATCTGGTCTTCGACCATTGCGGTTGCCATGACTCTCTCCTAAAGACAGTGACAAGTGACGAGCTAAGACAAGTTGTTCTACTTGTCACTCGTCACTTGTCACTCGTCACTGCTTTAAGACTTCATTCATTGCGCCCGTGCGGTAACCGTGCAGGTCGAGCGTGACGTAACGGAAGCCGAGCGCGCGGAAAGCGCGTGCGAGTTCATCCGTGACGGTCCGGTCGAGCGCGCGGTCTAGTTCACTCGGTGCGATCTCTAGCCGCACCAGTTCGCCGTGATGGCGCACGCGAAACTCGCGGAAGCCCATTGCGCGCATGATCTCTTCGCCGCGCTCAACCGTGCTCAAGCGCGCGATGGTGACGGGCGTGCCGTAGGCGAGGCGCGATGAGAGACAAGGACTCGCGGGCGCGTCCCACGTCGGCAAACCGGCGCGGCGACTGAGCGCGCGCACCTCCTGTTTGCTCATGCCGACTTCGACGAGCGGGCTGCGCACGCCGTGTTCGACGGCGGCCGCGCGACCGGGCCGGTAATCGCCGAGGTCGTCGGTCGTCGAGCCATCGACGACGCAAGCATAGCCGCGCGTTACGGCGAGCGGCGCAAGCTTGTCGTAGAGTTCGGTCTTGCAGAAATAGCAGCGGTCGCCCGCGTTGGCCGTGTAGCGCGGGTCGCTCAGTTCGTCGGTCTGAATTAATTCGTGGTTGAAGTTGAAGCGGGTCGCGATGGCGCGCGCTTGTGTGCGTTGGTGTGCGGCCAGACTCGGCGAGTCGCCCGTGATGCAGAGTGCATGCGCGCCTAACTCGGTCGTGGCTACGTAAGCGACGTATGAACTATCCACGCCGCCGGAGTAGGCGACGATGACTGTGCCCATATCGCGTAGCAGCGCGCGCAGGCGCAACTCTTTCTCGTTAGCCGCAGCAGTTAATTCTGCGCCTGTGTCTGCGGT
This sequence comes from Pyrinomonadaceae bacterium, assembly GCA_045807745.1. GTDB lineage: Bacteria > Acidobacteriota > Blastocatellia > Pyrinomonadales > Pyrinomonadaceae > QHXQ01. The sequence continues at coordinate 129,973 of JBJMGT010000006.1, read as the reverse complement.
TGGCAACGCCGCTTCGATTGTCAGTTCACTCACCGGTTTTCGGTCGCTCCTCTTCAACGGCGCATCGCCACGCGCGACATACTCTGCCCTCAATCCGCCCTAGCCGCGAATTTGTGTTGGTAAAACTGGGATGGCGCGCATGTTAGCGCAGGCATCTCGGACAGCGCAACCTATCATCCATCACTATGCACACCGAGGGCCTTGACCTGCTTGGACGCTCTCCGAGCGTGCGTGTTATTCTTCGACTTGGAACGCTAACTATTCGGGTCGCCGAGCACCGTGTTCATAAGTAATGCAACTGATAAATAGAGCTATGACTTTTTCGCTCTTAGCGCGCACGCGCCGCTTGCTCGTCGTCGCTTTCATTGCGGCGTGCTGTCTGCTGGGCGCGGGTGCGGCGCGGCTGTATGCACAGGACGTGGAGGGGACGGGCGACCAACCGGACGACCCGACGGTGCTCTTTCAACGTGGGCGGGCCGCACAGGTGCGCAATCAGTTTGAGCGGGCGCTGACGCTCTATGATGAAGCGATCAAGCTGCGCCCTGATTACCCAGAAGCGGAATATCAGAAGGGGCTGGCGTTCACGTCGCTCAAGCGCTTGCCTGAAGCGGAGAAGGCATTGCGGCGTGCGGCCGAATTGCGGCCGGAGTGGGTGCTGCCGCAGACGGCGCTCGGCTTGCTCTTCGTGCAACAGAAGCGGGACAAAGACGCCGAGCCATTTTTGCGCCGCGCCCTCGAACTCGATTCCGAAGATCAAGATGCGCTGGACGCTTACGCCATGCTGTGGCTGCGCGCGGGCGACAAGGACGCGGCGCTGGCGTTGTTAAAGCGGGCCACATCCGACGAGAGCGCGCCGCCCGATGCCTGGGCCGTGCGCGGCAGTCTCGAACGCGCGGCCGGCGACGACAAGGCGGCGGCCGCCAGTCTGAGGCATGCAATTCAACTCGAACCGGCCAACATCATCGCGCGTGAAGAGCGCGCCGAGTTGAGCGCCGCAGCCGGCGACTATGCATACGCTATCGAAGACCTTAAGTTCATCGTCGGCGCGCATGGCGATGCACCGCGCTTGAAGCTGTGGCAAAACCGGATCGCTAATCTGCAAACGTTGGCGGCCCGGCAGGCCGCGGGCCAGACGGATACAGGCGGCCAACAAGCGAGTCTGCCGTCGGCGACCGTGGATGCCGCGAACAGCGATGATCCGAAGATCGCTATTCCGGCGCTCAACGCGCTGTTGCAAACCGAGCCGAAAAACGCAATCGCACACTCGCGCCTGTGCGCCCTCAATCGCACGACCGATCCGGCGGGCGCACTCGAACATTGTCGCGCCGCTGTTGAACTCGAATCGAAGAATCCGGATTACGCCACGGGCTACGCGGCCGCGCTCGTACAGGTGCGCCGCTTCGCGGAGGCTGTATCGCTCTTGCGCCAAGTGACGGCTGTCGCGCCCGACAACTATGCGGCGCACGCCAATCTCGCCACTGCCCTCGACGAGTTAAAAGACTACGAAGCGGCGCTCGCCGAGTACAGATGGCTCAGCCGGGCGAAGCCTGATCTCGGCGCGGTCTATTACTTCATCGGACGCGACCTCGATCTCATCGGCGAGTATGAGCAGGCCCTCGACGCTTACGAAACATTCCTGAAGCGCGCTGACGCGAGCGCCAACAAGGATGAGATCGAACGCGTCAACCTGCGCCTGCCCCTCTTGCGTCGCCAAATCGCGCGCGGCGAGAAACGACGAAAGAAAGGATGAGGGCTGAAAAAGAAATGATGAAGGATGAACGCGGAACGATGAATGAAAAGCAGTTCCGCGTTCATCGTTCCGCGTTCATCGTTTCCTCTTCATCCCTCATCCCTGCTCTTGTCTGCCTGTTGCTGCTCTGCGCGGCTGAGGCGCGGGCGCAGCAGGATGTATTGTTGCCGGCGCAGCCTGCGCCGCCGCCGATGAAGTACATCCCCGACGCCGTGCGCGCCCAGTTGAACGCGGCCCGCGACGCCAAGACCCGCACACGCCTCGTGCTCGATCTGGCGGACGCGCGGCTCGCCAGTGCCGAGACGCGCACGGCGGCGCAACAGTACGACGCGGCCGCGGCCGAGCTTGGCATCTATCAGGCGCTCGTCACCGACGCGCTCGTGGCGCTGCAACAGATGGGTAAGTCCGACGGCAAGACGCGCGATCTCTTCAAGCTCGTCGAGCAAGCACTCTTCAGTTTTACCGGCCGCATCGAGGCTGTGCGCCGCAACACACCGTCCGAATACATCGCCAACATTAAGGACGCGATCATTCACACACGCGACACGCGCGCGACCGCGCTGAACGCTTTCTACGGCAATACCGTCCTGCGCGAAGAACCGCCGGACAAGAAGCCCGCGCCTAAAGAGCGGACGCCGGAGAAACCTGCGCCCGCGCCAATCAATGATCGCTCAAACGAACAGCCATGAAATATCTCTTGCTCCAGCCACGCATCCATCTCGCGCTCACCTGTGCGGCCCTTTTGCTCTGCTGCGTCCCCGCAGCGCGCGCGGCGCAGGGCGGGCAGCGCGATCATCTGACCCCGGCCGAGGTCGAACTCGTCCGCGATACGCAGGTCATAGACAAGCGCACGGACGTGTTCGTCAAAGCGGCCGAGCGGCGTTTGTTACTCCTGACCGACCCGCAGGCCGCGCAGTCGAAGCAGGTGCAGAAGGACAAGGAACTCTGGGGCGAGTTGCCCAAAGGTACGCGCGCCGAACTCTGCTCCGACCTTGCGGGCATCTTCGACGAGGCCATCACTAACATCGACGACGTAGCCGCGCGCGACGAGAACAGTCCGCTCCTACCCAAAGCGCTCAGGAAGTTGGGCGCGGCCGCCGAGCACTTCGCCACGCAACTGACGCCGCTCCGCGAAGGGGCCGCCGAGGCTGAGCGCAGTTCGCTCGAAAAGTTATTTGACGAATTGCAGGAGATCATCGACGCGGCCAAGAAGTTGCCGCCCGACCCGAAAGCCAAACCGGCCAAACCGTAGCTCGACGAATGTTTAGTTTGATCTTTCAGCGATCAGATATGAGAGTTGAAAGTTAAGATTTCAAAATCAACTCTGAATCTTTCAAACCAGCGAGCTGGCTTTAGTTGAACTGTGGCACTCCTTCCGGCGTAGAATGAGGCGCGCGTTCGTTGGGCGCGTCATTCTGGGCGAAAGAAAAACTGGACGGAGGCTTTATGGATAATCGTTATTACCCCGGCGTCGAGGCCGATGTGCCGCAACTCATCGGCGAGCTACGCAACATCTTTGACGACGCATACGAAGTGCAGACCATGCAAGTGTCTGCGACGACAGTGTTGCAAGCGCGCAAGTCGAGCACGCTCCGCGATCTGACAGGGCTATCAACGGCGCTCACAATTAAGCTCACGCCGGAGCACGGCGGCACGCGCGTAGAGATGGGCATGCAGAAGTGGCTCGACAAGGCGGCGGTCGCCGTTGTCGCTATGGTTCTACTTGCGCCATTGCTCGCGCTGCCCGCGCTCGGCGCATACTGGCAGTACAGAGTTACAGAGGATGCGTGGAAGATCATTGAGGCGCACATCGCGCGCAAGGCCGGCGGCTACATCCCGCCGCTGCCCGGTCGCTGCGGCACGTGCGGCGCGGTCATTACATCCAACTCGACCTTCTGCGCGACGTGCGGCGCGGACTTACGCACTGGGCACGCGTGTGAGTCCTGCGGTGCACCGCAGCGCGACTCGGCCGCACGCTTCTGCAATCGTTGTGGCAAACCGCTCACAGGCCATGCGTGAGTTAGCAGCGCGCATACGTTAGAGACGAACCGGCATGAGCTTAAAGCGAACTGTTTTGCGTTCACACACACTCGCGGCGCTGTCCGCCTGCCTGCTGCTAGCCTGCTGCCTATCAGTTGTGGCGCAGTCGGGCCGCCGTCAACCGCCGCCCGTACCGTCTGCGCCCGTGCCGACACCGACGCCTGAACCAACGCCTGTGAAGCTCGCGCCGCCGGCGGAGGTTCGCGTGCTCGTCACCAACAATTCATCTGCGTCGATGAATCTCTCAATGATTGATTCGCGGATCGTGGCGGACACACTCCTGCAGCGTCTCCACGCGTCGAAATCTTTGAAGGTCGAGACGGCCGACCGCATGAGTCGCGACGCAGCGCGCAAACGCGCGAAGGCTGAAGAGAATCGCTTCGTCATCTGGATCGAATTACAGACCAACGGAATGAGCACAGATACTATGGGTGGGCGGCAACCTTACCCGGAAGACTTGCACATCCAGTACATCATCTACCAACCGGGCACGGGCGCGACCAAAGCGAACGGCAACGTCTATCTGCGCACCGTGCGCACCCTGCCCGGCGGTCGCGGCACACTCCCCGACTGCTATCCGAACCGCTATTACGGTCTCGATGTCGCGCTCATGGTCGGAGCCATCGAAACCGCCGACCGTATCTTCAGCGAATTGTCCGTGCCTAGTCCGCCCCTTTGTCCTTAAGGACAAAGGGAAGGCAAAAGGCAAAAGTTAAAGACAGAACAGGGCAAGTTCTTGTCTGTCACTTTTGCCTTTTGCAGTTTGCCTTTTGCCTGCTTAATCGTGTCTTAGTGCGCGGACGGGATCGATGCGGGCGGCGCGCGCGGCCGGGTAGAGAGCGGCGATGATAGAGATAACGATGGCGAAGAGGATCGCGCCGAGCCAGAGATAGGGCGGCAGCGAGAAGAAGCTGATGAAGGAGACGCCGCGCGGCTTGAGCAGGAAGCGATAGGCGAGCCGGTTCGCCACCACGTCTATCCCCCATGCCGCGAGCGCGCCGATGACGCCGCCGGCCAAACCGATCAAACCCGCCTCGACGAAGAAGATCAGTTTGATCTCTCGATCCTCCGCGCCGATAGCTTTCATAATCCCGATCTCGCGCGTGCGTTCGAGTATGGACATGACCATCGTGTTGGCGATGCCGAACGAAGCGACCAAGAGCGAGATACCACCCAGCAGCCCAAGCGACGAATTGATGACCAGAAAGGCCGTGCGAATCTCTTCCAATTCGTCGACGATGGAGAAGCTGCTGAAGCCGAGTTCGGTCAGCCGCTTGCGCACGTCGGTCAAGACATCGGGATCGTTTACGCGCACGACCGCCGACGAATAACCTTCCGCCTGCTGTTCGTTGATTGCGCCGCTCTGCCGCGCGAGTTGCAGCGCGACCTCGTTCAAGGGATCGCGGTACTGTTGCCCCCATTCGCGCGCCGCCGCGAGCGGCACGTAGATGCGCGCCGCCGGCATCAGCCCGCGAAACCGCTGCCGCCCGTTCGGGCCGCCGCTCTCAACCTCGTCCTTCAACACGCCCGCGATGCGAAACGTCCGCACCGGGAGTTGTGCCTCCGGCGCGGCCGCCCCGTCATCGCCGCCGAGCGAGAGACCAAAGAAACTAAATTCGTCCGCTTGGCCTTTATCCTTGCTGGCGCGTTCGCGTTTCGCGTTGTCGTCGTTCCCTGCTCCGGCGTGTTGGTCGTCGGCCCGCGCCTTCTTCTGTGCGCCCGGCGGGGCCAGCAACTCGACCGTCTGTCCGACGGCGTCGGCCGCTTTGGCAAAACCGAAGTCTTTGACGAACCGTTCATCGACCACAACCTCGTCGGCCGTCGCGCTCGTGATCATGTGCCCGGCAGCGTAGCCTTTGAAGCGCGACGCGGGGTTGGGCACGAGCGCGCCGCCGATGGACTGCGGCTGCGTGTGCTGGTTGGCGCGCACGTAAGCTGTAAATTGGAGGGTTGGCTCGACCGCCTCGACGCCGGGGATGCGCGCGATCTCGGCGAGCGCCGCGTCATCCAGCACACGCTTGGCAGCCTCTGCGGGCATCGGCGGCGAGTTGGGTCGGTTACGTCTACGCCCACCACCGTCATTGCTCTGATCGTTCGCGCGGTTGAAGACCTGCGCGACGATCTCCGAGATGTCCTGCCCGCTGACCGTCAACTCGTTGAATAGGTCTAGGTCTTTGAAGCGCTGCACGGCGTTGCGCTGCAAGCCCAACCCGAACGACACCATCGTCACGATGACCGTCACGCCCACCACGACGCCAATCGTCGTCAAGCTCACGCGCAACTTCGCCTCGCGCAGATTGCGCAAAGCGAGTTTAAGTATGTCGAAGAAGATCATGATCGGAAGGGGGCAAAGTTTTCAACTCAACGTGCAAAGTTAAAGTACGCAATTCGCCAATCAAAGTTCAAACCCTAAGTCATGACCGGCGACACTTAAACATTGAACTTAAGCCTCTCCGCAGATTCGCCGCAGCGCGGTGGGTTGATGCAAAAGCTGCAACTCAATTCAACATCGCCTGTTGCAGCTTCATCTTTTTCAACTCCGCCTGCACGCGTTCTGCGTCGGGCGCGTCGGGCGCGCGGCGCAGGTAGAGTTCGATCGCGCGGCTCGCTTCGGCGTAACGACCAAGCTGTGCGAGCAGGACGCCGCGGTCGCGGTGTTCTTCGTGCTCCTGCGGGGCGACGAGCAGTATGCGCTCGATGGCGGCGAGCGCGCGCCGGTAGCTGCGCGCCTGCGCGTAGATGGCTTTCAGGTTGCGCAGCAGGCGCGCGAGGATTTCGCGCGGCCGCGCGGCCGCCAGATGCTCCGCGCCAAGCGGCACTTGCCCGCCGTAGAGCGTGTCGAGGTGTTGCTGACAATCGTCTTCGTCAAGCACGCGCCCGTTGAAGGGATCGACGAGCACGCTGTTTGCCTCGCCCGCTGCGCGCGCGCGCACGATGAAATGACCGGGCAGCCCCACGCCTTCGACATCCAACCCGGCGCGGCGGCCCAACTCGATGTAGACCAGCGACAGCGTGATCGGAATTCCGCGCCGCGCGTCGAGGACGTATGAGAGCAGACTGTTGCGCGGGTCATAGTAGTGCGTCTGATTGCCCGCGAAACCGAGTTCGTTAAAGACGAAGTGATTGAGCGCAGCAATGGGCGCGTCCATGCGCTCGTGTACACGCGCACGCGCCTGCATGCCCAACGCCAACAGCCGTGCCCGGTACTGCTCCACGTCCAGCCCCGGTGCGTCCTCCGCCGCGATGAGCAGCGCCGCATGCGCCAGATCAAGCGCCGCCTCCGGCTGCGCCACCAACGCCGCAAAGCGCCGCCGCGCCTCTTTCGCTAGTAGTTTTGTCGCAGGAGTCATAAGGATTGCGGAATGCGGATTTCGGATTGCGGATTAAAAAGCAGCGCTTGGTTTCTAATCCGCAATCCGAAACCCGAAATCGTCAATCGAATACATGATGCACCGCATCAGTCGTCCAATCGGAGAGGCTGTGTGTGACGACCTCTGCGCCGGCGGCGCGCAGGGCCGACTCTTCGACGGTGTTGGTGACGCCGAGGGTGCGCATGCCGACGGCGCGGCCGGATTGAATGCCGGGTGGCGCGTCCTCTATGACGAGGCAAGCGGCGGGCGCGAGTGGGGGTTGGCCCTTTGCGCGCCGCTGTTCATTCAAGCGTGCAAGCGCGGTCGTGTAACACGCTGGATCGGGCTTACAGGCAGTCACGTCTTCGGCGCTGATGATGACCGAGAACCTCCCGTCGAGACCGGCGCGCTTGAGCACGTAGTTGATGTAGTCGCGCCGCGCCATGCTGACGAGCGCGAGCGTGTAGCGGCGGCTCACCGCTTTGATGAAAGTGACGACGCCGGGAAAGAGCGGCAACTCGTCGGCCTCGATGATGGCGCGAAACTGCTGGTCGAAGCTGGCAAGCGCGGCGGCGAGCGTGGCATCGTCGGGTGCGCGCCCCGTGCGGGCGAAGGCCGTGCGCATGAACGTGTCGGCGTCCATGCCGAGCGAGGCGTAATAATCCTGTTCGGTGAGCGCGATGTCGTAGGCGCTGAGCGCAGTCTGCGCCGCTTTCATTTGCAGCCGCTCATCATCAATGATGACGCCGTTGAAATCGAAGAAGATGGCTTCGATCATAAATTCACGTTAGAATTGCGATTTAATATTTCAAAAGCGGCTTCATAACAGTCCGGTCTGTTCGCCATCGCCGTTCTGTGCGCGCTGGCTTTGCGTGTGTGTGGCCGCGAGCCGCTCGTTCTGTTCGGCGAAGAGGACGGGCAGACGCTCGCTCTCCAACACGTCCAAGCGGCGGAGGATTTCCGTGATCGCAAGCTCGTTCTTCAGGTTGACCTGAAAATCCATGTCGTCGCGCAGCCGCTCCTTTTCACCTTGCCGGTTCTGCGACATCATGATGATCGGCGCTTGCACACCCGCGATAATGCCGAGCACGAGACCGAGCAGGTTGTACGGGTAAATATCAAACCCGCCGTTGCTCATGATCCAAGAGTTCAAGATCACCCAGACCACGAGCAGCACGCCGAGAAACCCGATGAACCGCCAACTGCCGCCCAGCGCCGCGATATGATCCGCGACGCGGTCGGCGGGCGTCATCTGCTCTTCCTCGATCTCGTTGACGTTGCGCGAGACGCGTCTTTGCAACAACTCGTCCGTGCGCCGCAGACGCTCCGAGATCGCGCTGATCATTTCGAGCGCGACGTTCGCGTTGCCGCGCACGAAGTTGATGAAGTCGTCGCGCTTGAGCACCACCAGCCGCGCCGGCTCGCTCACGGCCGCCGAAGCCGAGCGCGGCTTGCCGTCGATGATCGACATCTCGCCAAAGAAGTCGCCGCGCGCCAACTCGGCCAACGTCACCTCTTGCTTGTCGTCGTCCACGACGAAGATGCGCACGCGCCCGCCCTCAATCAAGTACATGGCGTCGCCCGCGTCGCCCGCGCGGAACAGCACCACGCCGGCCGGCAGTTCGCGCACCTCCAACAGTTCGCGCAACTCACGCGCCGCCACATCGTCCAGCGACGCGAACAGCGGCACCGAGCGCAACGCCTCCAACGTCATGACCGGAAGCACGTTTGTCTGCATAGCCACCTCAAAAGAAGTGCTGAGTGCTGAGTAACAACTCTGACTTGTACTCAGGACTCAGGACTCAGCACTCAGCACTTTTTCTATTTTTCCGTCCTTCATCTGAATCGTGCGGTCGGCAAAGCGGGCGGCGAGGTCGCGGTCGTGCGTGACCATGAGCACGGTCAGGCGGTCGTGCTCGACCATCGTGCGCAGGAGGGCGAGAAGTTCCTGCGCGCGGGTCGAATCAAGATTGCCGGTCGGCTCGTCGGCGAGGAGCACGCGCGGCCGGTTCGCGAGCGCCCGCGCGATGGCGACGCGCTGCTGCTCGCCGCCGGACAATTCGGCCGGGCGATGCTCCATTCGTTCGCCTAAGCCGACGCGTTCGAGTAGCGCCCGCGCGCGCTCGTCGCGCTCGCGCCCGCGCACGCCGCCAAAAGCGAGCGCGAGCGTGACGTTCTCGACGGCGGTCATCGTCGGGATCAGATTGAAGTTCTGAAAGATCATCCCGACCGCGTGCCGCCGGTAGCGGGCCATCTCGCGTTTCGAGAGCGGCGCGAGCGAGCGTCCCTCGAAGACGATCTCGCCACCCGTCGGTTGATCCAAGCCGCCGATCAGATTCAACAGCGTAGATTTGCCCGATCCCGACGTACCCTGCAACGCAACGAACTCGCCCTCGCCCACGGCAATCGAGACGCCGTCGAGCGCCACAACCGTCGTCGCCCCCATCTGATAGTGTCTTGAGACGTCGCGCGTCTCCAACAATGCATCACTCATAAACAGCAAAGCCGCCGCGTGTCGAATAACACGCGGCGGCGCGAAAACACAAGGACAGTTTTCAGTTTTGAGTTTTCAGTTTTCAGTAACAAACTCGGTAGCAGTTGCTGAAAACTGTCCTCTCACACTTCTTTATATTCTGAGTCCACATCCTCGTCGGCGAACGCAACGCGATAGTTGAGCGACTGCTTCTGTTTGGTGATGAGCAGATCGTCTTTGGTCTTCAAGAGATCGGCGCGGTTGTAGACGGACAACTCGAAGTTGTAGCCGTGCGTGATCGCATCCTTCGGGCACGCTTCGACGCAGAAGCCGCAGAAGATGCAGCGCCCGTAGTCTATGTTGTAGACCTTCGCGAACCGCTCATCCACGCCGGTGCGTTCTGCGGGCGCGCGCGGGTCGTCCGCCGCGATGATGTAGATGCAATCTGACGGACAAGCGGCGGCGCACAGGAAGCACGCGACGCACTTCTCGCGCCCCAACTCGTCCACGTGCAACAGATGTTGCCCGCGATAGCGCGGCTGCACCGTCACCGGCTCATCCGGATATTGCACCGTCCACTTCCGCTTCGGGATTTGCGAAAAGGTGACGCCCATGCCCTTGATGATCGCCCGCGTCGATTCGATCACTTCGCTGATGATGGACATAAAGACCTCGTGAATCGGGAATCGGGAATCGTGAATAGAAAAAGCTGTTCTCTATTTACGATTTACGATTCACTATTAACCAATTCTAGCTGACTGAAGAAGTACGAGATTTCGATGCGCGCGTTCTCTTCCGAGTCCGAACCGTGGACGGCGTTCTCGCCGAGGCTGCCGCCGAACTCTTTGCGCAGCGTGCCTTCGTCGGCCTTGGCCGGATCGGTCGCGCCCATCAGATCGCGCCAAGCTTTGACCGCGCCCGCCTGCTCCAATACCATCACGATGCACGAGCCACTCGACATGAACTCCGTCAAGCCTGCGAAGAACGGCCGCACGCGATGCACCGCGTAGAAACCTTCTGCCTCCGCGAGCGTCATGTGGATCAACTTCAACGCGCGAATGTTAAACCCGCCGTCCGTGATGCGCTGAATGATGCTGCCCGCTTTCCCCGCCCGCACCGCGTCGGGCTTGATGATGCCGAATGTTAGATTGCCGATCTGTTCTGCCATCTTTGTTCTTATTCCGCCTGATCCTCAAATTTTATGGAGCGCTAATTCGTGCTTCGTGTAATTTATATCTTGGTGATTTCTTCGCTTCTTCTACCGTTTGCTTCTTAATTTCTTTCTCTTCATCTAACGCGATGAGATACTTCTTCCACAGATGTTCTCGCATAGTAATTGGCTCAGCGCATTCTGCCCCATTTGAGAACACTTCGACAAAATGTCTAGCATCTACTGAAGTAGGCTCTGCCATTTTGTGTATCAATGCATGTAGCCATTGCCCGTGCTTTAGCAAATAGCGTATTTCTTTTTTTGAAAATTTATCTTTGGTGTAATTCAGCCCAAGATAAAAATCTCCCGTGAGATCGTAATCTCTTACTTCCATATTTACACCTCCTAATCAAATTCTCCGGGTTAAGATAATGCTCATGCAGCAGCACTTGTGCCGAGCGCATCTTTCATCGCTTGCCCGATGTCGGCGGGCGATTGGACGACTTTTATGCCGGCGGCTTCGAGCGCTGCCATCTTCTCGGCGGCTGTGCCTTTGCCGCCCGCGATGATCGCGCCGGCGTGCCCCATGCGCCGGCCGGGCGGTGCGGTCTGCCCGGCGATGAAGGCGACGATGGGCTTGGTCACGTGCGTGCGCGCAAACTCGGCCGCTTCCTCTTCGGCCGTGCCGCCGATCTCGCCGATCATGACGATGCCTTCGGTCTCTGCGTCGGCTTCAAACAACGCGAGCGCATCTTTGTGCGTCGTGCCGATGACGGGGTCGCCGCCGATGCCGATGGCGGTCGATTGCCCGAGACCGAGCGCGGTCAACTGCCCGACCGCTTCATAGGTTAGCGTGCCGGAGCGCGAGACGACGCCGATGCGCCCTTCCTTATGAATGTGGCCGGGCATGATGCCGATCTTGCACTTGCCGGGCGAGATGACGCCGGGACAGTTCGGCCCGACGAGCCGCGTCTCTGTGTCTTGCAGGAAGCGTTTGACCTTCACCATGTCGAGCGCGGGGATGCCTTCAGTGATGCAGACGACGAGCGCGATACCGGCTGCCGCAGCTTCGATGATCGCATCGGCCGCAAATGGCGGCGGCACGTAGATCACGCTCGCGTTCGCGCCCGCATCTTTCACTGCCTGCTCGACGGTGTTGAAGACGGGGATGCCTTCGTGCATCGTCCCGCCCTTGCCCGGCGTCACGCCGCCGACGACCTGCGTGCCATACTCCACCATCTGCTTCGTATGGAACGTGCCCTCTTTGCCCGTGATGCCCTGCACGACGAGGCGCGTATTTTTATCAACCAGAACGCTCAACGCTCTTGCTCCTCACCAGATGATGTGTTTGCTTAATTGACCGCGCAGTATAGCATGCTGCGTCGCCAAATTCAGAGCCTGCCATTTATGCCAACTCTACCTGCTCGCCATACTGCGGCACGTCCACGCGCCAGCTGAAGTGTTGGCGGATGTGCTCGGCCATGGCTTCGGCGGCTTGCGGCTCGCCGTGTGTGGTGAAGGCGCGGCGCGGGGGCGCAGGTGCGTCTTTGAGCCAGCGCAAGACTTCCTGCCAGTCGGCGTGCGCCGAGAAGCCGCCGATCTGTGCGACCTGACAACGCACGGGCACAGGCTGTTTGAAGATCGAGACTTCGCGCTCGCCGTCGCGGATGCGGCGACCGATTGTGCCGGCGGCTTGATAGCCGACGAAGACGATGGTCGAGCGCTCATCCGGCAGAATGTGGCGCGCATGATGCAGGACGCGCCCGCCCGTCATCATGCCCGACGCGCTGATGATGATGCGCGCGCCGCGCTCGTCGTTCAAACGCTTCGACTCTTCGCGCGAAGAGGCGGTCAGCATCGAGTGTGTGCGCAAAGGATGTTCGCGGCGCGCGAGGATGGAGGCGTAGTCCGCGTCCTGTTCTTCCTTGCGATGACTATAGACTTGCGTCGCGGCCGCCGCCATCGGCGAATCGACGCGCACAGGCAAGATCGGAATGCGCTTCTCGTTTTCCAACTCGCGGATGATGTAGATCAACTCCTGCGTGCGCCCGATGGCGAAGGCGGGAATGAGTATCACGCCCTTGCGCGCGGCCGTTTCGTTGATGACGCGCGCGAGTTTGTCCTTCGGGTCTTCCGGCTCGTGCAGCCGGTCGCCGTAGGTTGACTCGACGAGCAGGTAGTCGCACGCGGGCGGCGGTTCGGGGTCGCGTATGATCGGCTGGTTGTAATGACCGAGGTCGCCGGAGAAGAGCACGCGCCGGCCCGCACCGTCGTCGCCCGCGCCGGCAATTTCAACAAGCACGAGGCTTGAGCCGAGGATGTGCCCGGCGATGCGGAAGTTCGCGTTGAAGCCGGGCGCGACTTCGATCACCTCGCCGGTATTCGGTTCGGGCTGAACGAGTTTCAGCGTCTCGCGCGCGTCGTCTTCGGTGTAGAGCGGGAGCGCCGGTTGATGACTCGTCAGATTGTGGCGGTTGCGATAGGCTGCGTCCTCTTCCTGCAAGCGCGCGGCGTCGGGCAGCATGATCTTCAACAGGTCGGCCGTGCCGCGCGAGCAGTAGATGGGGCCGTCGAAGCCTTGCGCGACGAGGCGCGGGAGATATCCTGTATGGTCTATGTGCGCGTGCGTGATGAGCACAGCGTCTATCTCTGTGGGCGCAAACGGCGGGTCTTGCCAGTTGCGCTCGCGCAGTTCCTTCAAACCCTGAAACAGTCCGCAATCGACAAGCACGCGATGCCCGTTCGACTCCAACAGATACTTCGAGCCGGTGACCGTGCCCACGCCGCCCCAGAATGATAGCGTCGCCATGCATCCTCCTAAAAACTGTCCGTTGTGTTTCTGCCGGCATTTGCTCGTCTCATCTTCAGCCTTCAACTTGTACCACGAAAACGACGGACAATCGGCCTCGGACAACGGACAAACCTTTTCTGGCAGATGCTAACGCCCGTAGCTCAACGGACTGCATCAGCGGACTGATGTGTGCGTAGCGAACGAGGCTCCGCTGCATGACATTGTTAGGTGGCGGAGCACTCCTTATGGCGTTGTTTTCGCTTGCGCGCGTTGTTCGATGACAGTAGCAATATCCGTCCAGACTTGATCCCGCGCGCCGCTCGCTTTCGGGAACTTGATTACGGCTTTGCCATCCCTTGGCAGGGCTTGCAGGTCTTTCAGCACGGGTTCGCTTTGCCACGTGCAAGGACGCACGATGATCGGGAGCACGCGCAGTCGCATTTCCTGGCGACGTTGCAACAACTTTGGCTGTTCCTCCTCTTGAATAAAACGAGACGCAAGGTAATCCGGGCTGATCAGCAACAGTGCAAGGTCACAATTGTCCATCGCGTCTTGGATGGACTTGTACCATTCATCGCCCGGCCCGATTTGTCGGTCTTGCCAAGCGTCAACAATACCGCGGCGTTTTAGACCAGCGAGCATTGTGACCAATTCATCTTTGAATTTTTCGTCCTTATGGGAGTAACTGATAAATACTTTGAGTGGCATTACACGTTGCTCTTTCACTTGTTCCGAGGCCAAACCTCTCAGTGTTCTTTCCCACTGCTCATGTAATGCTTGCCGCAGTGGCCCGAAGCCCGCGTGCGTGAGCGGTATGGCGTATAGGTTCAGCACCAGATCAAACAGACTCACCGGATAATGCGTTTCGTCACAAAAGCTGCCCGGCGTGCAATCTTTAAGTTCGTGCGCCCCGCTATGACCCATCAGCGCGAGCGAAATCAATTGGCGCTTGCCCAAACGTGCGCCTATGAGTGGTATGTCAGCGGTGAGGGCAGGGGCTGAATGATGGTAAGCCTTTTGGTAGTTGGGCGTATCCAAGAGGATGACGAAATCATCGGGCTGAACCTGCGCAGCCTGCTCCACCACGTATATCCCTGCGTCGCGCAAATCGTGAACAAGTTTTTCGGCCCAGACAGATTGGTCAGGCAAGCGACTAACATAGCAACGCGGTATAGACCACGCGCGCCGATAACTCTTAACGCGCGTCAATTGCACTTCATATGTGCTTCGCAGGCGAGCCACCGCTTCTTCACGTTGCAGCCACAGTGATGCCCCCGTGCCGATGGTTTGTGGTTGGCCGAAGTTAGGCAAGTCGGTTCGACCACCGCACTCGTCACAGAAGGCAAACGTTTTGCCTTCGCGTGAACGTTTGATAACCGTAGCCCGCTCTAGCCGATGGCCTTGCGGGCAAACGACGGGCGGGAAGCGCATCACTTCCACGTCGCGCTGATAGAGGAACTGCTCGAACAACTCCTGAAACTTGGCGCGCCCGCTGGCGGGCATTTGCTCGCCGTAATACAGCACCAACTCAATCTCGCCCTCGCGGTCTTCGATCAGGCGGAAGCCACAGATTTCGCCCTCGCCCATTTCGTACTGCGCCTGATTCTGCCACTGGTTGATGCGGGTGAACGAGGGCGTGTAGCCGAGCAAGACTACGAGCGAGGCATACAGGTTTTCCACGCGCCCGCGCACCACGTAAGAGATGTCGTCAGTGGCGGGCAGGTCGTCTTGCAGGGGGCGCTTTTGCTTGATAAGGCCGGGGAAGATGAGCAAAGTCTCGTCGCCCAGCGTCTCGCGGAAGCAGATGTTGTGCTGCAAGAAGCGCAGGACGGCGGCGTCGAGCAAAATCCGGCTCTCGGCCGGCGCGAGGCCCGCGAGTTCGTCGAACGGGTATTCGCCCTGCAAGAGTTCGGTCTCGCTCACCGCGCCCAGTTCGCGCGGGTGTTTGTCGGCCAGCAGAACGATGGATGAGGCCAGTGTCACGAGCAATTCGGGCGTGAGCAGGATGTGTTGCTCGCCCGCCGAACTGCGCAAGACGGCGATGTAGCCGTGCGTTTCCAGATGCCCCACCGCCGTCATCATCTCGGCGTTGGTGAATGTCCAACGTTCCGATGAAGCCGCCTCTGAAGCTGCTTCCTGCGTTGGATTGAACACTGACAATAGGCGGTTAACCCAAGAACCGGTCTGCTGTCCGCTGTCTGCTGTCGGCTTTTCAAATGTGCGGGATAAGGTTTCTGCCGCTTCCAACTGCTCCCGTAATTCTTTCGGGCTGACCAACACGCCTTCGCGGTCGGGCTTCTCCTTGAGCGCCAGCACGTAGTCTTTAATTCGCTTGAAGGTGACGGTGGTTACCGTCGCCGTCATCTCATCCCACGGAATCTGCGCCTTGAGCCTTTCCAGCAGAGCTTCCAGCCCTTCGCCTTTGAGGGCGCTGGTGCTGATGTAGCCGCCGCGTATGCCGTAGCGTTGGCAGAACTGGTCGAATTCCTGCTGTGAAAGCGCCGGCGGGCTTACATCCACGCGCGCGCCTACCAGCACGGCGGGCGGCAGTTGCCCCTTGCCCTTGAGTTGCTCCAGCCAGAACTGCACGCCCTTGAGCGGTTCTTGCCGATTGCTGGGGTCGAACAGCACCAGCGCGGCGGCAACGTTTTCCAGAAAGATGGAGTGGATTTGCCGATAGACGTGCTGCCCCGCCAAATCCCACAGCACGGCTTCGCACTCTGTGCCGTCCTTGCGCTTGAGGCCGAGTTGCGTGATAGGCCAGAACTGCTGACCGTGCGTGGACGCGTGCTCCTTGAACTCACCATGCGCCAGCCGCCAGCCCAGCCCCGTTTTGCCCACGCCCGAATCGCCGACCAAGACGAGTTTAGCAGTGGTGTAGTTAACGCTCTCTTGCGCCTGACCGAGCAGGAGCGCTTCGTCCAACTCCCAGATGCGGATGATGGTGTCTTCTTCCCCCAGCGTCGCCAGCACAGGCAGGCGGGGGTGAAAGGCGATAGCAGGAATCCAAACACCCGTTGGGGGTTCCTCCAACACTGCTACACATGCCCAAGTATCGCAGCGCCATACGCGAACCGTGCTATCTTGGCTTTTAGATGCTAACAATCGCCCATTATTAGAAAACGTGACACATCTGACAGTATCAGAATGCCCTTCCAGAATCTTCGATGCCTTGCCACTGGAAACCTCCCATAAGCATATGGTCTTGTCTGGAGAAGCCGATGCAAGCAACTGCCCATCTGGTGCCCACGCCACGCCAAGAATATTCTTGGCGTGGCCTTTAAGCGTTTGTAATAGTTTACCGTTGGCAATATCCCAAACACGCACAGTTTTATCTTCTGAACCCGAAGCAATACAACGACCGTCCGGCGACCAAGCTAAACTGTAAATAATACCGGTGTGCCCTTCCAGCGTTTGTAAATGCCTGCCGCTGGCTGTCTCCCAACGGGAGATAGTATCGTCGGAGGAACCTGAAGCAATATAATAACCGTCCGGCGACCAAGCTAAACCGTAAACACGACGGGTGTGCCCTTCCAGCGTTTGCAAATGCCTGCCGCTGGCTGTCTCCCATAGACGGATCTTTTCATCCGAACCCGAAGCGAGGCGCTGACCATCCGGCGACCACGCCGCGTTGAAAACCGGGCCGGTATGCTCCTGCAAGGTGCGCATACACGCTCCGCTGCGCGCGTCCCATATTCGAATGGTGTTATCCGCAGAAGGCGAGGCGAGGTATGAGCCATCCGGCGACCACGCGATGCGGCCTATATAATCCGTATGCCCGCGCAAGACGTGGCGCAGAGTGAGGCCGGGCACGGGAGAGCCGCCAATTTCGGTGAAGGTCGTGGCTTGCGGCTCTGCCTGCTCAAGCGAGGATTGGGGTTCGGGAGCAGGTTGTGGTCGTTCAGATTTTCGTTCGCCCATATACGTTGCTCCGCGAAGGATGAGAGACTCTAGAAGCCGCGAAAATACTCGTGTCTTGAGAGACTAGAGGTTAACATTCCTTTCGGTGGCGGGAAAGGTATAGGCCCGAACTATTGCATCACGGGAGTCGTTCGCGCCGATGTCCAAATAGCACCAGCAGCGCGGGCACGAGCAGCGCGAGGTTGCGCAGCGCGGTCGAGACGCCCAACTGGCTTGCGATGATGCCACCAAAGCAGCCGCATTCGAGCGGCTCGCCGTGTTGCACATAGACGTAAAAGAGTGCGTAAGCTGCGAACCCGACGAGCAGCAGCGCCGCGAGTGCTGCGCCGAGGCGGACGGTGCGCGGCGCGAGAAGCAACAACGCGGCAATGAGTTCGGCCGCGATGACGACGACCGTCACGGGCCAAGACCAGCTTGGGCCGACGAGGTTCGCCACGTTCGCGGCGAAGTCGCGCACCGTATAGAACTTCGCGCCGACGGCGAATAAAAATAACGCCGCCAACCCGAAGCGGCTGACGACGACAAGCACGCGAACTGTTTTTCCGAGCGCGCCGCGTAAAGTCATGCCGCGAGGTTAGCACACCTCGCGGCATGACGTTTACTCTCCCTGCCACCACTCTCCCCTTCTCAAGTACAGGGATGCGGGCGCGCGTCGCCGACAGTGCGGTTGTCGCACGCAACCGAGAGTTTCCAGTCTGCAATCGGTGTGGCCTGCACGTTCAGATAGTCGGCCAGATATTTGAGCCGGCGCGTCTCCTGTTTCTGCTTCTCCGTCAGCCCGGTCTGCGACAGGATGGCGAAGCGGTCGCGCAGATAGTAGGGCGGGATGGTCTGATAGTTGAGCGTCGCCTGCACTGCGACGGGCGCGCCGCGCAAGGCTTTGAGCGGTATGCGATAGACGACCGTGTTCGAGCCTGCCGAGCCTTTGTGCGTCTGTGCAAAGTCGCGCGGGACGTAGCCGGGGTCTTCGAGCGCGCGGCCGAATGGTTGACTGTACTGTGCGAAGGGGCCGTCGGGCGTCCAGCCCGTGGGCAGCAGGCGATTGTCTTTGACGTGCTCGAAGAGACGCACGAAGCTGTTGGTGATCAGTCCGTCATTGTCCTCCACCAACTCCTCGTAAATCTGCACCTGATCCTGTTGCGTGACGGGATACTCCGTGCCGAAGAAGTGCGGCTGCACAAGTTGCACACACTTCGCGGGATCGAGCACGTTGGCGCAGAGTTGTTGACACTGCTGCGGTGGCTGCTTCGGGTCTTTGCAGACGATGTCGAAATACTCGGTCGGCAGGACATGGTCTGTCAGCCCTGCGACGATCTCGCCCTTCGCGTCTGTGCGCCCCGAAGCCCAGACGGGTCGCCCCTGCGCGTCGAGGACGAGAAATTCGAGAAAGGCGCGACGAAACTCGACGCCGCTGGGGAAACTGTGCCCCGCGTGGTTGGTGACTTTGACCGCGACGACGAGCGAATCCATGCTGCGGTTGATCGAGACGATCTGTAGCTCGACCGTCTGCTGTGCCAACTCAACCATGGAGTTTTGTGTCGTGACGAGACCGGGCACGGGCGTCGTGCCGTTGGCGGCCGTGGGGTACATGTAGTCGCCGGTGGCGATGCCGAGAATGCCGCTGAACTGTTGGAACATCTGATTGGCAAAGACATTCATGCCGACGAGCGTGTGGCGCGAATAGTCGTCGCGCACCTTGAGCGTGATCTCTTTATCGGGCAGACGGAAGTCAACGAACGGGTAGGTCTGATCCTCTATGTTGGCGATGCGCGTGCGCATGCGCAAGCCCTTGTACGCGCCGGGCATGTGGCAGTCTTGACAGGTCTGCGCGGCGGCGATGTCAACCGGACGACCTGAGAGCGCCGGCTCGTTCTGGTAAGAACTGTTGAGCCACTCCATGTAGGTCGTCTGCTCGTGAAAGACCAGCGGCTGCCCGTCCTTGTCTTTTAACTGCTGCCCATTCTTATCGAACACCGGCACGATGACCGTGTGGCAACTGCCGCAGAGCGCGGACGATTGAATCTGCGGCGCTTGCTCCGGCGTGACGCCGAGCGCCTGCTTCATCGGCGCGGTCTGTATATCTTTGAACGGGCCGTTCATCGTGCCCGGTTTGTCCACGCTGAAGTTGCCGGTGAAGCTGCCTTCCGTGCCGAGCTGCGGATTGCTGTCGGCCATTTGATGACAGACGGTGCACGAGACGCCGTCGCGCGCGAGCGCCCCCCAGCGTGCTGCGTCTGTGTAGTTGTAGGCGGGCGCAGCGGGCACGGCGTAAACCCAATCGTGCTTGAACGCGGGCGGCGGCACAGCGCCGGGCGCGGGCGGTTGTTGGCCGGGCGGTGTCGTGTCTATAACCTGCTGACGTTGACCCATCACGCCGTGACAGTGGAAGCATTTGGTGTCGAGGAAGTCGTCTTTGTTGCCGAGCGGCGAGTTCTCAAACTGCGCGCGCTCGGATTCGACCTGCGAGTGGAAGATCGGATCGCGCCCCGAAAGACCCATCATCGAAGCGCGCCACTCTGTGTAAGGCGACAGATTCACAACTGGGTTGACGAAGGTCGCGGACATGTTGATGTCGCTCGCCGTGTGACAACCGATGCATTGATCGGAGGTGACGAACTGCGGCGGCCCCGTGTGTTCCGAGACGATATGATCGTAATTCTCATTCGGGAGCGGCACGGGTGCGGGCACGCCCGCGGGCGGCGCGGCGGCGGCAAGTGGGCGCGGATGTATGTCGTCGTGCGGCGAGCGGACGGTCATCACACCCGCAGGCGGGGCAGTAGCTTGACCGGGCGCGAGCGGCTGTGTGAGTTGCGAGTTAGACGGCGGCGGCACGAAGGTCGGCACTAAGACCATGTAAGAGATCGGATCGTCTTCGACGTTGCGGACGGTCGCGAAGGTCGAAGTCTGATTGACGGCCGAAGCGTGACAGCGCAGGCAGTAAGAACCATAGCCCACACTCTTATTATCAATCTTGTTCGGGTCGAACGTGTCGGTCGTGCCGTGTCCAGACCAGTACCAGCCGTCCCAAGCCCCACGCTTATCGCGCACCATGATCGACCAGCCATTGAGCGGTGCGTCGGCGGCGGCGGGCGGCGTGAACTGCTCTTTGATGATCGTCGCACCATCGGCCGGGTCGCCTTTGCGGTCGCGCCGCTTCATCCAGTCCCACGCCTCAGGCGAATAGAAGACGCGCACGGCCGGGTGCGTGCCGTAATAGACGCCGCCTACGAACGGCCCCGTGTCGCGCACCCCGCGGTCAGCCGCCCATTTTTGATAACAATGATTTTGCAGAAACGGGATCAGCCGCCGCTCGAACTCTACGACACCGACCGTGCTCGGCAGTGGCAAGGCAGCGCAAGGGCCGCTCGCAGGCGGCGCGGTCTGTGCACGACTCACCACGTGTGCGTCAAGCAACAGGTAAGCGAGAATCAAGGACGCGAAGACCCCGACGACAGCGAGGCGCAACGTTAGACTGTGCTTCATGTGGCTGCTCCTAACTCGGTATTACGTCTGCATGCAAAGGCGCGTGCGGCCGCGTTTGTGAGACGAGTTAAAGCCGTGTGAGAGGACTTCCCTGGTTCAGAGCGAGGGCAGCATACAGGATTTCGGATCAGGCGTATATGATTTTCTTCAGGCAGGAATAGACGACGTTTGAATAGGCACGGAGAATATGCCGTATGAATCGTAGCAGTTAAATAGTGCCGCGATAGCGGCAGTTGAGTTTAGCCCTGCGGTTCAACGCCGGGAACAGGCATGACCAAACCACCACGTCGCGTCAGCGACGTATGAATTGAAGGACGCGATTCAATCGTCGCTGACGCGACGACGATCTATATCTTCGCTTGTCCCCGGCGTTGAACCGCCGGGCTAAATTCATCACGCCGCTAATGCGGCGGATTGCGGCGCAACTTCCTTTAATAGTGCTTCACGCCCCGGCCAGCGCGACGACCTTTTCGGCGGCGTCCTTCATGCCGTTGGCGACGGTGAAGTTGAGACCGGACTCGCGGATGACGCGCTGCCCTTCTTCGACGTTCGTGCCTTCAAGCCGGACGACGACCGGGACGTTGATGCCCAAGCTTTGCGCCGCGCCGACCACGCCGCGCGCCACCATGTCGCAGCGCACGATGCCGCCGAAGATATTGATCAAGACGGCCTGCACGTGCTCGTCTGCGAGTAAGATTTTGAAAGCCGCTTCGACGCGCTCCTGCGACGCGCCGCCGCCCACGTCGAGGAAGTTGGCCGGTTCGCCGCCCGCGAGTTTGATAATGTCCATCGTGGCCATCGCGAGGCCAGCGCCGTTGACCATGCAGGCGATGTTGCCGTCGAGCTTGATGTAGTTGAGATCGAATTTCGAGGCTTCGATCTCAAGCGGCTCTTCTTCGTGCAGGTCGCGTAAGGTCAGGAAATCTTGATGCCGGAACATCGAGTTGTCGTCGAAGTTCACTTTGGCATCGAGCGCGATGAGTCGCTTGTCTTTCGTCAGGAGGAATGGGTTGATCTCCATCAGCGACGCGTCCATCTGCTCGTTCGCGGTGTAGAGCGCCTGCATGAATTTCGCCGCCGGGTTGATCAACTCCGCTGGCAGTCCAAGCCCGAAGGCGAGTTTGCGCGCCTGATAGGGGCGGAAGCCGATGGCCGGGTCTATCGTCTCTTTGAGAATCAATTCGGGCGTATTGGCAGCGACCTCTTCGATGTCCATGCCGCCAGCGGATGAAGCCATGAAGACGGGCCGCCCGGTCTGGCGGTCGAGCACGATGCCGAGATAGAACTCCTTATCAATCGGCAAGCCCTCTTCGACCAAGAGCACGCGCACCTCGCGCCCTTCGGGGCCGGTCTGGTGCGTGACAAGCTTCATGCCGAGCATCTGGCGCGCTATCTCGCGCGCTTCGTCGGCCGATTTGGCCAACTTGACGCCGCCGCCTTTGCCGCGCCCGCCCGCGTGAATCTGCGCCTTGACGACAACCACGTCCGTGCCCAACTCCTTTGCCGCGTGATAAGCCTCTTCGGGCGAGCGCGCGACGAGGCCGCGCGGCACGGGCACGCCGAAACGTTTCAACAGTTCTTTGCCTTGGTACTCGTGAATCTTCATCGGTCAGTCCTCGCAAACGTCTGGCCCGGCGGCCAAACGCGATCTGCCATCCGCTGTTTGTGTGGAGCGCGTCGAGTGTAGTCGCACGCGGCGCACGACTGCAAGCCGTTACCGGACACAGCCGCGCCGTGTGCGGCCCGCGCCAACACTCTTGACCTTTGGGCGGCATTGTAATATGTAAGGGCGCACTTTAATCCCGCCCACTGAAAGCACGGGCCGCCTCGCCGTACACTAGAACTCGTCGCGCTACTGAAAAGGAGTTCCCCTTATGTCTGGCAAACGCATAGCAGCCATCACAGGATCGGTGAAACAGGCGCAGAGCCGCGCCGGCAATCTTATCGTCCGCGCGCTCGTCTTAACGACAGTCTGCGCGCTCGTCTGCCTGCCCGCGCCGCCCGCGCCGGCCGCCGACCACAGAGACAGCCCGCAACTCGTGATTGGCCACGGACTCGACATTGACGATGTCTTTCTCTTCCTCGATCCGAACGACAATTCAAGAGTCATCATGGCTTTTGACATGGGCGGGCCTATCGTCCCGGCCGAGAACACCAGCGCCGGCATCTTCGATCCGTCCATCAACTTCAAGCTCCAGATTGAGAACACCGGCGACGCGGCCGGCGATCTGTCTGTAGACATCCGGTTCTCGAAGCCGACCGGCATGGGCCAACCGCAGACGGCCGCCATCACGCTCTCGCGCAATCGGGCCGTCTATACGTTCAACGCGCCCACGACCCCTGCGTCGTCAACGGCCGACAGCGCGCCCGCGCCAGTCGTCACCGTTGACGAGGCGTCGGGCATCGCGTTCTCCGCCGGCTTGCACGATGACCCATTCTTCTTCGACGAGCCGGCCGCGCTGCGCTACAGTGCGTCGCGCTTGGCCGGGCAACCGGACAGCACGCTGCTTGAGCGCGCCCGCGACAGCTTCGCGGGTTATAACGTCATAATGATCGTGCTCAGCATCCCGGCGGCGCACCTGCGCGGGCCTGCGGGCGACATGATCGGAGTGGCCGCTTTCACCCAACAGCAGCGGCGGGCCGTAATCGCGGATAACGGCGAGATCCAACACGCAGGCCCCTTCGCCACGCTTGATCGGATGGGCATCCCGGCCGTCAACGGTCTCTTCATCCCCTACCCGCGCAAGGACGAGTACAACCACGCCACAACGACTGATGACGCCGCTGGTCTCTTTGCGGCAGATATACGCGCCACCTTGCAGGCACTAGGCACGGACGCGACCAGCACCAACATCCTCCTGCAACACGCGGTGCGGCATGGCGACATGCTGCGGCTCAATCTGTCGCTGGCTAACACGGGGGCGCAGGGCGGCGCGAACGCCGAAGCAGGTTTCCCGAACGGGCGGCGGCCCGGCGACGACGTGATGGATACGCTGCTCACGCTCATCAACAACCGCGTCGCGCTGCACGATCATGTTGACCGGAATGAAGTGCGCCTCGGCGACGCGTTCCCCTTCTTCGCGCCGCCGCACCAGCCGCTCCCGCCCGGCAGTGTCGAGCAGACGCGGAACTGATCAGGAGCACGCCCGACCGGCGTACACCGTAATTGTAGCGTGCGAAGAGAGCGCGGCGAGTGCAGACTCGCCGCGCTCATCCATCTGCACGACCGCGCACGGGCCGACAAGCTCGCGGCTTAAACTTTCCCCGCCCGTTTCGTATTCGCCCGGCGCGACTGCAAGCCGGCGCGGCTTGGCGACGGCCTTCGGCCCCAGCGGCCGGGCCGGTCATCACTTTTCCCCTCAAATTGGCCGCAACGGCTGCGTGCGGACTAAACTTTGCCGCCCGCGTGACGTATCTTTACCGTTCCAGCCTTGACCTTCCTGAGGAGTAACTGATGAAACGCTTCCATAATTCACTATTCGCTTCCCTGCTCGCCGTCCTGCTCTGCACGTCGGTGCTCGTCGCGCAGACGCCCCACGGACTTGATCTCGCGGCCGTTGATAAGAACGCCAACCCGTGCATGGACTTTTACCAGTACGCCACCGGCGGTTGGCTCACCGCCAATCCCGTCCCGGCGGCCTTCTCCGCGTGGGGCACGGACAGCCTGCTCTCGGAGAAGAATCGCGATGTGCTGCACGAAGTCTTGGAAGCCGCCGCGAAGAATACGAACGCGCCAAAGGGCAGCAACGAGCAGAAGGTCGGCGACTATTACGTCTCCTGCATGGCCGAAGATCAGATCGACGCCGCAGGCCTAAAACCGCTTCAGCCTGAGTTGGCCCGCATCGCCGCGCTTAAAAACGCGAAGGGCTTGCAAGCCGAGATCGCGCACCTTCACGCCATCGGTTTCAACACACTCTTTCGGCACGGCTCAGGGCAGGATGCGAAGAACAGCGCTGAGGTGACTTACGACGTGCGGCAGGGCGGCTTGGGTCTCCCTGATCGCGATTACTATTTCAAAGATGACGACAAGGCGAAGAACATTCGCGCGGAGTACGTCAAGCATGTCGCCAAGATGTTTGAGTTGATGGGTGATAAGCCGGAACAGGCGGCGGCAGAAGCGCAGACCGTGATGCAGATGGAGACGAAGCTCGCTGAGGCTTCGATGACGCGCGTCGAGCGGCGCGACCCGCAGAAGACTTATCACCGCATGACGACGGCCGACTTGCAAAAGTTGACGCCGAACTTCGATTGGGCCGACTACTTCAAGTCTATCGGGCTGACCCGTAAGACCGACACCAACGTTGCGCAGCCCAAGTTCTTTGCAGAGGTGAACCGCCAACTCGCCGGCACGCCCATCACAGACTGGCAGACCTATCTGCGCTGGCAACTCATCAACGTCGCGGCGGACGATCTCGCCAAGCCGTTCGACGACGAGAATTTCAACTTCAAGGGGCGCATCCTGACCGGCGCGACCGAGCAGTTGCCGCGCTGGAAGCGTTGCGTCGCCGCGACCGACAACTCGCTGGGCGAAGCGCTCGGCGAAGTCTGGGTGAAGCGTGCGTTTCCGCCTGAAGCAAAACAGCGCTCGCTCGCCATGGTACAGAACCTGATCGCGGCGCTCCGCAGCGACATCGGCACGCTCGCCTGGATGGACGATGCGACGCGCAAACAAGCGACGGCTAAACTCGAAACGCTCATCCGCAAGATCGGCTATCCCGACAAATGGCGCGACTATTCAAGGCTTCAGATCGACCGCGCGTCTTATCTGACGAACGACACGCGCGCGGGCGAGTTTGAAACGCGGCGCGATCTAGCGAAGATTGGGCAGCCCGTCGATAAACTGGAATGGGGTATGACGCCGCCCACGGTCAACGCCTATTACAATCCGCAGATCAACGAGATCGTTTTCCCGGCCGGCATTCTGCAATGGCCGTTCTTCGATCCGACGGCAGACGATGCTTTCAACTACGGCGCGATGGGTGCGGTCATCGGCCACGAGATGACGCACGGCTTCGACGATCAAGGCTCGCAGTACGACTCCGAGGGCAACTTGAAAAATTGGTGGACTGAGGCCGACCTGAAGAACTTCAAGGCGCGCGCCGCGTGTGTCATCAATCAGTTCAGCAGCTTCGAGGTCGAGCCGGGCTTACACGAGAACGGCGAGTTGGTGGTCGGCGAGTCAATCGCCGATCTCGGTGGTCTGGTCATCGCCTACGCCGCGTGGCAGAAGTCTATGGAGGGCAAGCCGCGCTCGGCCAATATTGACGGCTTAACGCCGGAACAACGTTTCTTCCTCGCCTACGCTTACTCGTGGGCGACGAACATTCGGCCCGAACGCGCGCGGCTGCTCGCGCAGACCGACCCGCATCCGCTGCCTAAGTTCCGCGTCAACGGCCCGCTCGCCAACTTCCCCGCTTTCGCGCAGGCATTTGGCTGCAAGGAGGGCGACCCGATGGTGCGCGCCGAGAAGGATCGCTGCGTCATCTGGTAAGCGTGCGGCGAGCCGGTGACTCTGATCAATAGTCACCGGCTCGCTTAGCTTGCACAGCGCCGCCGCGCGACTTATGTTACCGCTTCGCCGAACACGAGAAATGATGCTTGCGCGTGAAGACCCTTATCGACAGTCCCGCGCTTCATCTTCGCCGTCGCAAAGTTTTTTCCGCTCACTTAAGCGCGCCCATGGCGCATCACCTTTTTCAACGGAGCTACAGATGAATAACTACTTGAAGTCGTCAATCGTGTTCGTGCTTGCCTTAGCGTTTCTGCTGAGCACGACTCTTGGGCAGACGGGCGGTGGGCACGGTCTCGACCTAGCCAACCTCGACCCGAACACGAAGCCCTGTCAGAATTTTTTCCAGTACGCCAATGGCGGCTGGCTCGCCAGGAATGAGATTCCGGCCGCTTATCCTTCGTGGGGCATCGCCCACGAGTTGAGCGAGCGCAACCGCGAGACGGTGCACCAGATTCTCGAAGACGCCGCGAAGAACACGAGCGCGGCGAAAGGCAGCAACGAACAGAAGGTCGGCGACTACTATGCCAGTTGCATGGCCGAGGACAAGATCGAAGCGGCGGGCGTGCAGCCGCTCGCGGCCGAGTTGCAACGTATCGCGCAGGTTAAGGACAGCCGGGGGCTGCTCGGCGCGGTGGCGCGGCTGCACACGATGGGCGTCAACGTGATGTTCGGCGACGGCTCGCAGCAGGACTCGAAGAACGCCGCAGAGGTCATCGAAGCGCTCGGTCAAGGCGGCCTGAGCCTGCCCAATCGCGACTACTATTTCAAAGATGACGACAAGTCGAAGATGATCCGCGCCGAGTACCTGAAGCACATAACCAACATGTTCGTGCTCTTAGGCGACGACGCCGCGAAGGCCGCCACCGCCGCGCAGACGGTCATGAACATCGAGACGAAGCTGGCGGAAGGCTCTTCCACGCCCGTCGAGTTGCGCGACCCTGTCGCCAACACGCACCGCATGACGCTCGCGCAACTGCAAACGCTTGCGCCGCACTTCGCGTGGGGCGACTTCTTCAAACAGGTCGGGCTGGATCGCAAGACCGACATAGATGTCAACCAGCCGAAATTCTTTCAAGGGCTGGATCAGCAATTAACGGCCGTGCCGGTCGCCGATTGGCAGACCTACCTGCGTTGGCAGTTGCTCAACGGCACGGCGTCGGGTCTGTCGGCCAAATTTGTTGATGAAGATTTCAACTTCAAGGGCCGCATCCTGCAAGGCACGAAAGAGAACCTGCCGCGTTGGAAACGCTGCGTGTCGGCGACTGACCGCGCGCTCGGCGAAGCGTTGGGTGAAGTTTACGTCAAGAAAGCTTTCCCGCCCGAAGCGAAGGCGCGGGCGCTGACGATGGTGCGCAATCTGGAAGCGGCGTTAAAAGACGACATCGGCACGCTCTCATGGATGAGCGATGCGACGCGCAAACAGGCGATCACAAAACTCGACGCCTTCATCAACAAGATCGGCTACCCCGACAAGTGGCGCGACTACTCGAAGCTTGAGATCACGCGCGACTCCTACATCATGAACCGGCTGCACGCCAACATGTTCGAGAACACGCGTGATCTGGCGAAGATCGGTCGGCCCGTGGATAAGACCGAGTGGGGCATGACGCCGCCCACGGTCAACGCCTATTACAATCCGCAGATCAACGAGATCGTTTTCCCGGCCGGCATTCTGCAACCGCCCTTCTTCGATGCGCAGGCCGATGATGCGGTGAACTACGGCGCGATGGGCGCGGTCATCGGGCATGAGATGACGCACGGCTTCGACGATCAGGGCGCGCAGTTCGACGCGCAAGGTAATCTGAAGAATTGGTGGTCGGAGGCTGATCTGAAGAACTTCAAGGAGCGCGCCGCGTGCGTTATTAATCAATTCAGCAGCTTCGAGGTCGAGCCGGGCTTGCATGAGAACGGCAATTTGGTCGTCGGTGAATCAATCGCCGATCTCGGCGGGCTGCTGATCGCTTACGCGGCTTATCAGAAGTCTATGGAAGGCAAGCCGCGCCCCGCGAACATTGACGGCTTCACGCCGGAGCAGCGTTTCTTCCTCGCCTATGCGCGCGGTTGGGCGACGAAAGCGCGCCCCGAGTACGAGCGGCTACTGGCGAACGTCGATCCGCATCCGTTGCCGCGCTTCCGCGTCAACGGCCCGCTCTCGAACCTGCCGCAGTTCGCACAAGCGTTCAACTGTCAGGCGGACGACCCGATGGTGCGCGCGGAAAAAGATCGCTGCGTTATCTGGTAAGCGTGCGGCGACTGGGCTTTGCTGAGGGGCGACCGGCACGTGCAACCCGGTCGCCCCTTGTGTAATGATCATGTCAGAACCGCCTGCGGTAGCGGGCGGGTCTTGGTCACGCAACTATAACCCGCCCGCTACCGCAGGCGGTTCTGACCAACAACTTTCCGAGGAGTATTTCGATGAGACGATTTCGCAATTCACTGTCCGCTTCCCTGCTGGTGCTCCTGCTCTGTGCGCTACTCGTTATCGCGCAGACGCCGGGCGGGCGCGGGCTTGACGTGAGTAATCTTGATAAGAATGCCAACCCGTGCGCGGACTTTTATCAGTACGCCAACGGCGGCTGGCTCGCAAAGAATGCGATCCCGGCCGCCTATCCAGAGTGGGGCGTCTTCGACGTGCTCGCTGAACAGAACCGCGACTCTCTGCGTGCGATTGTCGAGGACGCAGCCAAGAACACGAACGCGCCCAAAGGCAGCAACGAGCAGAAGGTCGGCGACTATTACGCTAGTTGTATGGCCGAAGACAAGATTGAGGCGGCGGGATTAAAGCCTTTGCAACCTGAGTTGGCGCTCATCGACAAGATCAAAAACCAACGTGACCTGCAAGCCGAGATCGCGCACCTGACCGACATCGGCATGGCCGTCCCCTTTGGCTCCGGCTCGACGCAGGACTTTAAGAACGCGGCCGAAGTCATCTTCGGCCTCTCGCAGAGCGGGCTGGGCTTGCCCGACCGCGACTACTATTTCCGCGACGACGAGAAGTCGAAGACTATTCGCGCCGAGTACGTCAAACACGTCGCCAACATGTTCCAGTTGTTGGGCGACGATGCGACGAAGGCCGCGGCCGAGGCGCAGGCCGTCATGGAGGCAGAGACCAGCTTGGCCAAGGTTTCGATGACCAACGTCGAGTTACGCGAGCCGAGCAATCTCTATCACCGCATGTCGCTCGCGGAATTGCAGAAGTTGACGCCGCACATCGACTGGGCCGCCTTCTTTAAAGGCATCGGCTTCACCAAGAAGGTTGACATCAACGTCGCGCAGCCCAAGTTCTTTGAGTCGCTTGACAAAGAGCTTTACTATCAAAACCTAATTGGCTGGCAGATATATCTACGCTGGCATCTCATTAACGCCGCCGCGCCGGGGCTGTCAAAGAAGTTCGTGGACGAAGATTTCAATTTCAAGGGACGCATCTTGCAAGGCACGGAGGAGCAACTGCCGCGTTGGAAGCGCTGCGTCGGCTCGACCGACCGTGCATTGGGCGAAGCGCTCGGCGAAGTCTATGTGAAGAAGGCTTTCCCACCAGCCGCCAAAGCGCGCGCGCTGGAGATGGTCAAGAACTTGGAAGCCGCACTCAATAGCGACATCGGGACGCTTGCGTGGATGAGCGACCCGACGCGCCAGCAGGCCATCGTCAAACTCAACGCCTTCATCAACAAGATCGGCTACCCCGACAAATGGCGCGATTACTCAAAACTTCAGATCGACCGCGACTCGTTCGTCGTCAACCGGATGCGCGCCAATCACTTCGAGCAGCTACGCGATCTGGCGAAGATCGGGCAGCCCGTGGACAAGCTGGAGTGGGGCATGACACCGCCGACGGTTAATGCCTATTACAATCCACAGATCAACGAGATCGTCTTCCCTGCCGGTATTTTGCAACCGCCCTTCTTTGATCCGAACGCCGATGATGCCGTCAACTACGGCGCTATCGGCGCGGTCATCGGGCACGAGATGACGCACGGCTTCGACGACGAAGGCGCGCAGTTCGACGCCGCTGGCAATCTCAAGAACTGGTTCGCCGAAGCTGACTTGAAGAACTTCCACACGCGCGCCGAGTGCGTCGTCAATCAGTTCAGCAGCTTCGAGGTCGAGCCGGGTCTGCACGTCAACGGCAAGCTCGTTGCGGGCGAATCAATCGCGGACTTGGGCGGGCTGGTCATCGCCTACGCCGCGTGGCAGAAGTCGATGGAAGGCAAACCGCGCCCAGCGAATATTGACGGCTTAACGCCCGAACAACGTTTCTTCCTCTCCTTCGCGCACTTCTGGGCGGCCAACACGCGCCCCGAGTTCGCGCGGTTGTTGACGAACACCAACCCGCACCCGCTCTCGCGTTTTCGTGTGAACGGGCCGCTCTCCAACATCCCGCAGTTTGCCGCCGCCTTCCAGTGCAAAGAGGGCGACGCGATGGTGCGCCCGGAAAAGGATCGCTGCGTGATCTGGTAGCGCGCCAAACCTGAGCGGCGCGCAGTTGACACGCCGCACAAAACCGAAGAGCCTGTGCCTCGTCAGACTGAGGCACAGGCTTCTTCATCTTTAACCAAGAGGTTTATCAAAGCGATGGACTGGAAAGTAATCATCAGCACGTTCGGCGCGATCTTCTTGGCCGAGATGGGCGACAAGACGCAACTCGCGGCGATGACTATGGCAGCCGAGACCAAGCGCCCGCTGGCCGTCTTTATCGGCGCGGCGCTGGCGCTCGCTTGTGTCTCGGCCATCGGCATCGCGGTTGGCGGCGCGCTCGGTCATTATCTGCCGGTCGAATGGATCAAGCGCGTCGCGGCCGTCGCCTTCATCGTCATCGGCGTGTTGATGCTGGCGGGCAAGTTCTGAGCGTGACTACTAAATTTATGTCGGAGGGCTTATGAGCGAGGTCATCGTTATATCCCTGTCTAATCTACGCAACGAAGTCAGCTATGGGGCTGGCCAAACGCTGGTGACTGACGAACCCGCCAGCGCGGGCGGCGAAGATGCCGGCCCCGATCCTTACACGCTGTTGCTCGCCGCGCTCGGCAGTTGCATCTCGATGACCGTCACGCTCTACGCCCGCCGCAAACAGTGGCCGCTGGAGCGCGTCACCGTCCGCCTCCGCCAGCAACGCATCCACGCGCGCGACTGCGTCGAGTGTCAGACCAACACCGACACATACATCCACCGCATCGAGCGCGCCGTCACCTTCGAGGGCGCTTTAACCGGTGAGCAGCACACACGCCTGCAAGAGATCGCGCACAAGTGCCCGGTGCACAAGACGCTTACATCTGAGATTGTGATCGCCGATATTAAGCCGGAGTAGTGTTAATGAAAATGTTAAAGGCTGTCGCCTTCATGAAGGCGACAGCCTTTAATATCGGGATGACAGGATTCGAACCTGCGACCTCTTCCACCCCAAGGAAGCGCGCTACCAGGCTGCGCCACATCCCGACAAGTTGTCTCTAAGTATCTTCGGAAAAGTTGATTTGTCAAATTGCGGCCGTGCGGGCGGATAATGTCCGAGCGCGCTATTTCTTATGTACGTTCGCGCGAGCTTCGGTTGCGTCGATCAGGGCGAGGAGGTCGCGCATCTGTTCGCGTAGGCGGCGGAGGGCGGCGCGGCGTTCGTCTGTGAGCGGGACGCTCGGCTCGACGGGCGGCAGTTCGTGATCGCTTGCGTAGACGGGCGCGGCGGGCGCTGTGCTCGGCGTTGGCGGGGCGGGCGCACTCATGGGTTCGCCGGCATTGATGTTGGCGGCGTTCATGTCGGGGGTGACGACCTTGAGTTTGCTTGCGCCGCGCAGGTCGCTTTGCAGTTTCTTCTTCGCGCCGGCGATGGTGTACTGGTCTTCGTAGAGCAGTTCCTTGATACGCAAGACCATCTCCACGTCGCGCTTGCGATAGGTGCGCTGCCCGGCGCGGTTCTTCTGCGGCGCGAGCATCGGGAACTCTGATTCCCAGTAGCGCAGGACGTGCGCTTGCACGCCGGTGATGTCGCACACCTCGCCGATCTTGAAGAAGAGTTTTTCCGGGATGTAGACGGCAGTTCGGTTCATACTGCGGGAAGCCTTTACCTTGCAGAAGATAATTGCTGAGTTGGCAGCCACCCGACTTGTGGGCCGCGCTTCCGGCGCGCACCCGAAAGCTGTCGCCATGTTACTCACCGGCTTGCGGCGTGTCAATCATCTTCGCGCAGGAATTAAACGGACGGCTGTCCGTTAGTTGCGCCCGCCGGCTTGAAGTTTTTTCTGAGCGCCCATTGCGGGTGCGCTAACGCGGCGCGATGAGGATGAGCCGATTGACTGGATCGAAACTGAGTTGGAAGGGGCGGAGCGCATCACGACCTAGAATGATGGGCGCATCGACGGCCGCGCCGTACAGCATGTCGGTCGGAATCCGGCGCAAGACCAGCCCGCCGATCTGCACTGTGATGGGCGCGATGCGGCGCGCTGCTACGTGCCCGCGCCCAAGATCGCGCACGCCCGCACGGTCACGCCCTGTTTCAGGCCGGACGCCAAACGCGGCCCCCACCGATTCGTGCAGCGCTAGACCGAAGTTTGAGCCTGTGTCGAGTAGCGCCCGGCGACCGTTGTCGAGTTGGACGAACGGACGCCGCGCGCCGCTCTCAGTCAGCCAACGTACCACCGTCCCGCCGACGGGTGCGTCGCTTGCACGCACCGGCGACGTGCGTGGATCGAAGGCGCTGACAGTGCCCGCCGGCAAGTCAATCATGTAACCGAGTGGATAATAGCTGTCGGATGGATCGAGCACGCCGTCCAGATCGGGCGGCAGCGTGTCCGTCACAAGCACATCACTGTGCGCCGGCAGTTGGTTGCTGCGTTCGCCTATGGCGAGTGTGCGGATTTTGGCCTCGCGCCCTGTGCCGCCGCCCGCGCCGCTGATGCCACTGATGGGAACTGGGCGACTAACGGTGTAGCTGACATTTGCTTCGCTGGCCACACGCTGCGAGATGATGTTTGCGCCCGCGCCCGTGTCGAGCGCGAAGCTATAGGGGCCTGCGCCGTTCACCCACGCCCGGACGAGCAGACCGCGTCCCCCCTCTTCGCGGAAACGCACCGGCGCTGGCAGAGAGCGTGTGCTTGCGCTGCCGAGCGTCTGTTGTATGCGTGAGGCTTGCGCCCGCGTAGACGAATGGGCAGTCGCCAGGCTGACGACTGCCCATATCGTTACGGCTAGAGCGATCAAGAAAGCTGAGGTTCTACGGGCCACGGCTGTCTGCACGCTCCACTGCACACCCTACTCTGTTAGTAGCGGCGACGGTTGCGAATCTTGTAAGTGTAGAGCGCAGACCCACCACCGCCGGCCAGCGCGCCAATCGCCGCGCCCTTCTTGCCGCCGATCAGACCGCCGAGCAGCGCGCCGCCGCCCGCGCCCATCGCCACGGTCAATTTGTCGCGGTGCTTCTGCCAGAAGGAACGACGCTGCGGTGCATAGTCATAATAAGCACGCCGCGTGCTTCTGACGGTGCGCGTCCGAACCGGCACGCTACGATAGACGACGCGCGAAGCCGTCGGCACTTCGCGCACGACGGTCGTGCTGGCTAAGCCGTTACGGGCCGCGTTAAAGCCATCGTTGAAGCCGGCGCGATAATCGGCCGACATATCAGCCTCGTTCGCCGTGTTGAGCGCGACCTGATCGTTGGCCGCCTGCGTGTCGGCGGCGTTGGTGCGCGCCGCATCCTGTGTCGTTAAATTCTGCGACGCCACCGGGACATTCGGGTCGACGCTTTTGCGGTTGTTAACCAGCCCGACCACCGTGCCGCCCAGCAGGGCCGCCGAGAGTCCAACTGCTAATATTTTTCCATTCATCGTCATGGGTCAGCTTCTCCTTCGCCAGAGTTCTATTCAATCTAGCCTGCCCTGTAAGTTGCAACTCGCGTTCCTGTTCGGTCGAATGCAGCCGCAATTTGTTCATACTAGCCTAAGTCCACGATTTTTTGCGGCTTTCGGCTACCCTATCAGCGAATCATAATAAAATTGCAATAGAAGCTCTGATACATGCTTAACCGTTGTTGCACGATATGGATTACGGACAACACTATCTCCTCAACCATACAGTGTGGACTGTGCGTTGGACGGTCTTTATATGCGCAAGCTATAATCCGTCGTCATACACACGTCGTCAGCTTTCGGAGGTACACCACCGCTCGTGTCTGTCGCTAAGACTGCTTTCCGCCTCGCCACACGCCTAGAGCGGGTTGGCTTCTCCGACATCGTCCAAATTCGCAACCGCATCATGGAGCTACGCGGCTCGGGCGCAACCGTCTATCAGTTTGAAGGCGGCGAGCCGTTCCTACAGACACCCGACCACGTCAAAGAGGCGATGCGCCGCGCGCTCGCCGAGAACAAGACGCGTTATGCGCCCTCGTCCGGCATCGCCGAGTTGCGCACGAGCATCGCCGCGAAGGTGCGCGAGCGCAATCAGATTCCGGCCGACGTGGCAGACGTGATCGTGATGAACGGCGGCATGCAAGGGCTGTTCGGCTCATTCCAGACTATCGTCAATCCCGGCGAAGAGGTGCTCGTCTTCTCGCCCTTCTGGACGCCGATCAAAGACTTGGTCGCCAACTGCGAGGGTCAAGCCGTGCTCGTCTCGACCGACGAAGCTCGCGCCGAAGGCTTCGCCCAGACTCTTGCGCGCCATGTGACGGAGAAGACGCGCGCCATCTACTACAACACGCCGCAGAATCCGACCGGCATAGTCTTCACACGCGCCGAAGCGGAGGCCGTGGCCGCGTTCGCCCGCGCGCACAATCTAGTCGTCGTCGCCGACGAAGCTTACGAAGACCTGCTCTACGAAGAGGAGCACGTCTCAATCGCCTCTCTGCCCGGCATGTTCGAGCGCACGATCACCTGCTTCACGCTCTCGAAGTCCTATTCGATGACGGGCTGGCGCATTGGCTACGCCATCGCGCCCGAACCTTGGATGACGGGGCTGCGCAAGGCCCTGCTCTACTCAACCAACGGCGTCTCGACGCCGACGCAATGGGCCGCGCTCGCCGCCATCGACTCGCCGGCCGATCTCTTCAACAGCGCCCGCGCTGCTTATCGAGAGCGCCGCGATCTGCTCGTCGCCGGTCTCAACGAACTTGGGCTAACCTGCGCCGCGCCGGCCGGCGCGTTCTATACCTTCCCCGACACGACGCGCATACACCCGGACAGTCGCACCGCCGCCGAACTGCTGCTCGACCGCGCGCAGGTCGCCACCGTCCCCGGGGTCGTCTTCGGCCCGCACGGCGAAGGCCACCTGCGCTTCTCCTTCTCCACCGCGCTTGAGACGATTACGGCCGGGCTGGACTCGATGCGGCGACAACTGTGAAGGGCTGAGGGATGAGGGATGAGGGATGAGGGCGCGAAGGGTAAAGCGAAACGCGGCACGCGCCCCACGTCTCGCACCGCGCCGGCGCGCAAAAGCTCGCGCCCGTCGGCCACACCCAATGAGTTTGACTTTATTAAACACATACGTCAGCGCGCACATAAGCAGGCTGCGGC
Organism: Pyrinomonadaceae bacterium; assembly: GCA_045807745.1. GTDB lineage: Bacteria > Acidobacteriota > Blastocatellia > Pyrinomonadales > Pyrinomonadaceae > QHXQ01. The sequence continues at coordinate 94,009 of JBJMGT010000006.1, read as the reverse complement.
AATAGCGCGCTCTTCTTCAGCCCTCAGCCCTCAGCCCTCAGCCCTCATTGGTATCGGCGACGACGCCGCCGTCATCGCGCAACACGACGAACGCGAGACGGTCATCACCACCGACCTGCTTGTCGAAGACATAGACTTCCGCCGCGCGACTATGCCCGCCCGCGCGCTCGGCCACAAAGCACTGGCCATCTCGCTCTCGGACATCGCCGCGATGGGCGCACGCCCGCGTTGGGCGCTGCTGTCGGTCGGCGTGCCCGCCGACGTGTGGCGCACACGCTTCCTCAATGATTTCTATGCGGGCTTCTTCGCGCTCGCCGCGCGCACAGGCGTCGCGCTCATCGGCGGCGACGTATCACGCACACCCGAACGCATCGTCATCGATTCCATTGTGCTCGGCGAAGTGCAAAGCGGGTGCGCGGTGTTGCGTTCCGGCGCGCGCGCGGGCGATCAAATCTTCGTCACCGGCGCGCTCGGCGGCGCAGCGGCCGGCTTGCACATCCTCGAAGATAAAACGCGGCTCGGCCGCGCAAAGACAGCCGCGCGGATTGCGAGCACGCGGCCACAGACACGCGCGCGGGCGCAACTCATCAAACGCCAACAGCAACCCGAACCGCGTCTCGGCTGGGGCGCGCTCCTCGGCGCGCAGCAGTTGGCGTCTGCGCTGATCGACCTAAGCGACGGTCTCTCATCCGACCTCGCGCACCTGTGCCGCGCGAGCGGTGTCGGCGCGCTCGTCGAAGCGGCGCGACTGCCGATTGACCCGCGCCTCGCACAAATAGACATTAACGAATCAGACGCGCTCAACTTCGCGCTGCACAGCGGCGAAGACTTCGAGTTGTTATTCACCGTCCCGCCGCAGCACGTCGCGCGCTTACCTGAAGAGTTGGACGGTGTGCCCGTCACGCGCATTGGCGAAATCCGCCCGCGTCGCGCAGGTCTGAAAATAATCAGCGCCGGGCGCGCGCGCACCTTGCAGCCCGCCGGCTTCACACATTTCCACGCCAAATAGCGCACACAATCCACTCGCAAACTACTTGTTTGACTCGCCGCCCATCCTTGCCTAGACTCTGCTTAGCCGGACACGCGCCACAGCTTGAAAGGAAGTGATCAATGGAACGTTATTTCTTTCGCATCACTATTACGCTCATCACCTTCTTTCTTGGCTTGGGCGCAACGCTGCTCTGGGCCACACTCCGCGCGCCAGATGTACGCGACCTTGAGTCAGCGCCTGCTCCGGTAATACAAGGCGGATTATTGAACGATAAAATGATGCCGCCAACGATTCTGCTTCAGGGAATACCGTGCACCAGCTTTCACATCATCGTGGATGAAACCGGGCGAGTGATTTCGGTCTCTTCTGACATTATTAACCCGGTAGAGAGATACAACGCAGAGAAAGAAGTATATGGTTATCGTTTTAAGCAGACATTGGTTTCGGGCCAACCCGTCAAGGTGGCCGGTGAAATCAATAACGCCCCCTGCATAATTATGTAAGTTTAGCCGGTCGAACATGCTTAGATTTCAGAACACACTTTCCGGTCAACTCGAAGAGTTTCGCCCGATCAATGAGGGCGAGGTGCGGATGTATTTTTGCGGCCCGACCGTCTGGAACGTCGTGCAGATCGGCAACCTGCGCTCGTTCCTGTTTGGCGACATTCTGCGCCGCTATCTTAAGTTCAAAGGCTACAAGGTCACGCACGTCATGAACCTGACGGACGTGGATGACCGTATCATCGCCGAAGCTGCGGCCAAAGGCGTCTCGATTGACGAATACACTGCGCCGTACATCGAAACCTTCTGGCGCGACTATGACGCCATCGGCTGCGAGCGGCCAGAGATCGCGGCGCGCGCCACGCACCACATCAAAGAGATGGCGGCGCTCATCGCCAAATTGGAAGCGAACGGGCACGCCTATCACTCCGACGGCTCGATCTATTACCGCATCTCTTCATTTCCCGATTACGGCAAGCTCTCGAAGATCAACTTCGCGGGCAACATCGTCGGCGGTAGCGAACGCATAGACACGGACAAGTACGACAAAGAAGACGCGCGCGATTTCGCGCTGTGGAAAGCGGTCGCGGACGAGCACGGCGCGGCGTGGGACACGGAGATCGGGCGCGGTCGCCCCGGCTGGCACATCGAGTGCTCCGCGATGTCGATGAAGTATCTCGGCGAGACGTTCGACATACACTGCGGTGGCGTCGATCTTATCTTCCCGCACCACGAGAACGAGATCGCGCAGTCGGAAGGTGCGACCGGCCAGCGCTTCGTCAACTACTGGCTGCACAGCGAGCACTTGAAGATCAACGGCGAGTCGATGTCCAAGTCGAAGGGCAACTACTTCACGCTGGGCGATCTGACTGCGCAAGGCTTCACGCCCGCCGCGATCCGCTACGCGCTCGTAAGCGCGCCCTATCGCAAGCAGTACAACTTTACGGTCGAGGGTCTGCGCGGCATCGAGAAGACCGTCGCGGGGCTACAAGATTTCCGCCGCCGCTTGAGCGAAGCGCGCGTCGAACCGGGCCGCACGCCGGAGATGAGTGCAGCCACAGCCCGCGCGCTCGCACAGTTTGAGGCCGGGCTGGACGACGATCTGAACACGTCGGTCGCGCTCGCGGCGATCCACGATCTCACACGCGAGGTCAACACTGCGCTCGCCGATTGCGCCCTGCGCGCAGACGATCAACGCGACCTGCTCGCGCTCATCGCGCGCTTCGACTCCGTCTTCAACATCTTCGGCACGCCCCACGCCGAGCTACTCGACGCAGAGATTCAGGCGCTCATCGACGAACGACAGGAAGCGCGCCGCCGCCGCGACTTCGCCCGCGCCGACGAAATCCGCGACGAGTTACTTGCGCGCGGCATCGTCCTCGAAGACACGCGCGACGGCGTGCGCTGGAAACGGCGCGGCACGTAGTGCTAAGATGGGCGGCATTCAAGGGTTGCCAAATTTATGACCAAAGCCAAATTCGCAGTGTGGGGCTACACCATTGCCGGTTGCCTATGGATTTTGGCCGGTCTCTTGAGCCTGCTCAATCATCGCGCTTGGTCTGACAACATCTGGCGGGTCATCTTCGGTATTGGGATGGGCATGTTCTTCATCTTGCTCGGTAGACAACAGGCACGCAAAACGCGCGGTCAGTAAACGCCGCGCACGTGTTAGCACAGCGCGCGCAATGGCATTAGCAGATTAGCCGGTCGCAGCAACCTTCAGCATGCTGAATCAAAATCACCTCTGCCATCTTCGCCCCCTTGACCTCCGCGCGAACATCTTCGCGGGGTAGCCGCGCCGTCTCTTCCTGTCGCTGCCCGCTCTGAATTTCAAGTCTCAAATTTGAAATTTCAACTTGTCCGGCCCTTTTTTCAGGAGAAAAGTATTATGGCTACCAGCACCATCGCGCCGCCGCGTCGGCCCGAGATCAAAACCGCACTGCCCGGCCCTAAAGCTTTGGCGATCATCGCCGCCGATCAGCAATGGGTCACGCCTTCGTATCCACGTCCTTCGTTCAAGCTCGTCGCCGAGCGCGCTGCGGGCGTCTGGGTCGAAGACGTGGACGGTAACACGTTCCTCGACTGCAACGCGGGCGTCGCCGTCTGCTCGACGGGCCACTGTCACCCGGAAGTGGTCAAAGCGATTCAGGAGCAGGCGGCGCAACTGATCCACATGTGCGGCACGGATTTCTACTACCGCCACATGCCCGCGCTCGCGCAGAAGCTAGACGAGATCACGCCCGTGCCTTCGCCGACGCGCACACACTTCGCCAACAGCGGTACGGAAGCGGTCGAGACCGCGCTGAAACTCGCCATGCACGCGACGGGGCGCGAGAAGTTCATCGCCTTCTTCAACAGCTTTCACGGGCGCACGCTCGGCTCGCTGTCTCTGACATCATCAAAGGTCGCGCAGCGGCTCGGCTTCAAACGACAGGCGCTCGACGTGGTGCACGTGCCCTATCCGAACGTGTTCCGCGATCCGTTCACGGGCGATGCGACCAAAGCACACGATGCGACCGCGATCAGTCAAGCGGCGCTCGATTGGATCACGGAGCGTCTGTTCAAAACCACGACACCGCCTGAGGAGGTCGCCGGCATCGTCGTCGAATGCGTGCAGGGCGAGGGCGGCTACGTGCCCGCGCCGAAGGAGTTCTTGCAGGGCTTGCGCCGCATCTGCGACGAGCACGGCATCATGTTGATCGTGGACGAGGTGCAGTCCGGCATGGGGCGCACCGGCAAGATGTTCGCATCCGACCATTACAATTTGCAGCCCGACATCATGACCGTCGCGAAGGGCATCGGGTCGGGCCTGCCCATCGGTGCGTGCGTGGCGCGCGCGGATTTGATGAACTGGAAACCGGGCGCGCACGCCTCCACCTTTGGCGGCAACCCGGTCTGCATCGCCGCCGCTTTGAAGACGATTGAATTGCTTGAGCGCGAACTCGTCGCCAACAGCGCGGAGGTCGGCGCGTACTTGAAAGCGGGGCTGGAGAAACTGGCGCACAAACACGACTGCATCGGCGACGTGCGCGGGCTAGGACTAATGCTCGGCGTCGAGTTCGTCACCGACAAGGCGACGATGAAGCCCGCGCCGGAGTTGCGCGATCAGATCGAGATCGCCTGCTTCGAGCGAGGCTTGATCATCCTCGGCGCGGGCGCGAACACGATCCGTTGGTCGCCGCCGCTCATCCTCACGCGCGAGCACGTCGATGTCGCGCTCGAAATCTTCGACGATGCGATCACAGCCTCGTGTCAATGAGAAGCAATAACCACTAAGACACAAAGGGCACAAAGAGAACCTGAGTCTTCTTTGTGTCCTTCGTGTCTTTATGGTTGATCCTCTTGCTCATTATTGACAAACCGTCGCCCCTCCCCTAAGTTTCCCTCAACGGCCCCAGACGCGCTCTCGAAGTCGGTTCAACCGGCGGAGGTTTACGGATGCAACGCGCACGTCTATCGCTCACCCTGTTTACGCTCCTGCTCGCCGTCTCCGTGCACGCCCAGCAACCGGATCGGGCGGCGCGCGAGCAGTTAAAGCGCGGCGCTGAGCGCTTCCTGCGCGGCGACTTGGAAGGCGCGCTTGTTGCTTACGACAAGGCGCTGGCGGCCGAGCCGAATGCGGCCGATATTTACGTCAGACGCGGCAACGTCCGGCGCGCGAAAGGCGATCTCCCCGGCGCGCTCAGCGATTTCGATCAGGCGTTAATGCTCGACCCTAATGCTGCGCGCAACGACCGCGAAGTGGCTGAGACCTATTCGCGGCGCGGCAACTTGCGCGCGCACCGCTTGGAAGTCGAAGCCGCCATCGAGGACTTCAATAAGGCGCTCGCCTGTTATCAGAGCAACCCCGACTACTACTTCCGGCGCGGCAACGCGCTCCTTGTTAAAGGCGACCTCGCGGGTGCGATCACTGATTTCAATAGTGGTCTACAACTCAAGCCCGACAACAGTCAGGCTTCATTCGCCTATGCCAGTCGCGGCTACGCGAGTCTATTGCAAGGCGACGTGCGGGCGGCGCGGGCTGACTTCAACGAGAGCGTCAAGCTTAACAAGGAAGGCAAACTCATCCTCCGCTTCCACCTCATGTTCCTGCAAGAGCAATTTGAAGAGATCAAACAACGCCGCCAGACCGACCAGCAGAAACTGACTGATTAACCTTTACATCTCGGTCAAGCGCGCGCCGATCTCGCGCAGGCGCGCACACAGTCGTTCTTCGTCCACCGTCAGCACACGCCCGGCCCGATAAATCTCACGGCCCGCGACCATCGTGAAGATACAATCACGCCCTGTTGAAGCGAAGATGAGCGCGCTGACGGGATCATAGACAGGCAATTGATGCGCGCCGTCGAGGCGGACGGCGATCAGGTCGGCTTGTTGACCGACGGCGAGCGCGCCCGTCTGCATATCATCTGCAAGCGCCTGTGCGCCGCCAGCGGTGGCATCGAACAGAGCCTGTTGCGTCGTCAATGTGTGCAGCGCGTCGGGCGCGGCAGCCCGCCCGGCGATGAGCGCCGTGCGCGCTTCTTCGAGCAGATCGCAGGTGTTGTTGCTGGCGACCGAGTCGCTGCCGAGACCGTGTCTGAGATTAAGCAACTTATGATAGGGCGCGTGTCCGTGTCCGAGCTTGGCATTCGACTTCGGACAGTGGGCGACGCTCGCACCGGCCACTCTGATCGTCTCTATGTCCGTCTCGTCGACGCATATGCAGTGCGCGAGGAGCGGGCGCGCGCCGAGCACGCCGACGCGCGCCAGATATTGAATCGGCGACAGACCCGGCGCGTGCCATTCAATGCCGCGCCGCGCATAATCATCGGCGAACGGGCCGCGGCCGTCACGGAGCAATTGTGTCTCAGCTTCCGATTCGGCCGCGTGCATCATCATGGGGCGGCGCTCGGCGAGCGCGTAACCGGTAATCAACTCAAGCAGCGGCGCGCTAACGGAATAGGGCGCGTGCGGCGAGACGCCGACACGCACGAGCGCGGTCTCGTCGCCGCGCAAAGTTTCGATCTTCGCGTGCGCCTGCGCCCACTGCTCACGCGCCATACGCGCGTCCGGCCCGAAGACCTCTTGATAGACAGTGCCGCGCAAGCCCACGTCTTTGAGCGCCTTGATGCTCGCCTCCGCCGCGCTCGAAGCGTCGCCCAAAGTGGTGACGCCCGCGCGCGCCGCTTCGACCGCGCCCCAAGTGGCCGAGACGCACAGATCATCTGCGGTCATCCGCAACATACGGGCGATGGTCAACTTGCGCAGCCACGCGAAGAAGTCCGCCTCCTCCGCTTCGAGGAAACCGCGCATGACCGTCAACTCAAGATGCGAATGGCAGTTGACCAAACCTGGCATGAGTGCCGCCGCGCCGAACTCCTCGACGCGCGCGGCCGGGAACTGCGCGCACACTTCCGCGCGCTCCCCCACGGCCACGATCTGCGCGCCTGCAACCGCGACCGCACCGTGCGCGAACGCGGGCGCAGCGACCGGCACGACCCAATCAGCACAGTAGATTGTTGTCATCAATTTGTTTGCGTGCGGGGGCGCAGCAAAAACCAGAGCAGACCCGATAGAGCGATCACCATTCCGCCTGTCGCCGCGACGACGCGTAGGCCATAGCGGTCGGCGGCTGCGCCCGCGAAGTACATCGAGCCGACCATCATCAACGTGGTCAGCGTCTCGTAGGAAGCGAAGACGCGGCCCGCATAAGCGTTCTCGGTGCGGCGCATGATGAGCGTCTGCTGCGCCGTCCACCAGATCGCGAAGTTCATCTCGCGCGCGACGAGCACCAACCCCGCAGACCACAGGCGCGGCATGAAACTGAAGAGCACGAGACCGCAACCATCGAACAAGAGCGAGCGCCCCATACGTGTGCCGAGGGTCTCGCTGCGCGCGTTGAAGCGGCGCGCAAGCGGTGCGCCAAGTACGCCGCCCAAGCCCATCGCCACGAACAAGACAGAGATACCAAAGTCCTGCGGCCGCGCGACCAACCCTTGCGCTGCCTCAATGCCGAGCCGTGCGCCGAAGACGCTGTAAAGCGCACGCGCCACACCGTTGCCCAAGCCCCAGCCGGCGGCGACGACAAAGACGGCGGCGAGCACCGGCTCGCGCCGGACATAGCGCAGTCCCGCGCGAAAGTCTAGCACCGAACGACGCAAGAGTGTTGGCTCGTCTGCGCGCGCACGCGCGCGATCAGTGCGCGCCGGCAAGTTGATGCGCCAGATCATCAGCGCGGAGGCGATGAACGTGGCCGCGTTGATGAAGAAGACAAGTTCACGCCCGATGAAGGTGGCGATAAGACCTCCCAATGCCGAGCCAATGGCGATGGTCGCGGCGGTGGTCGATGCGGAGAGCGAGTTAGTGGTCAGCAGTTCGTCCGTGCCGTCTGCAATAACGGGAATCGTGGCGCGCTTCGCCGCATTGAAGAAAGCTGAGACCGAGAAGAGCGACGCGCCGACCGCATAGACGAGCGCGAGCGAAGAGAATCTGTAGGCCAGCAGAAAGCCGAGCGCGAGCACGGCACGCACGAGATCGGCCGCGATCATGACGCGCCGCCGGTCGATGCGATCTACGACGACGCCCGCGATCGGCCCGAACAGAAAGAGCGGCAAGTGGCGCGCGATGGCGTAGACGGCGATGGCGCGCCCTTGATGCGCGGGGCCGGCCAGTGTAAGCGTCAACGCGAGCACGGCGATGTTGTTGAGCCAGTCGCCTATTTCCGATACGGCTTGGCCCGTCCACAGCCGGCGCACGTTAGTGTTGCGCGCGAGCAACTCGCGATAGGTCACCGCTGCGACTCCGTGCGCGAGCCGGCGCGATTGTCTGTCTCGGCGTTGGCCGTTTTCACTTTGCGATAGCGTTCGAGGATCGAGCTGACGTAGGCGCGGGTCGAAGGGATGTCGATGCGTGCGATGAACTGTTCGGCGGTAAGCGGCGATTGATTGGGTGCAGTGCGATTCCAATCGGCGGCGCGTGAGGGGCCGGCGTTGTAGGCGGCGATCATACGCGCCTCCGCGCCGGGCAGATCGCGATAGTCCTTCGAGATTTTTTCCAGATACCAACAGCCGATCTGTATATTTCGCTCCGGGTCGCGCAAGACCGTCGCGGGGTCGCGCGCCATCGCGCGCTCGAACTCGTGCATGCCCGTCTCCGCCGCCCACTCGCGCCCCACGGTCGGCGTCACCTGCATCAAACCGATCTCGCCTGCCTCGCCCGTCTGCCATGGCCGAAAATAAGTCTCTTCATAGATGACGCTCCAAACGAGCGCCGGGTCGAGCCGGTAGATCGCCGCCTGCCGCGTGATCAGCGCGTCGTAGCGATGAATCCAATACTGGTTGAAAAAGTAGAGACCTGTGGCCGCGAGGATGAGGAGGACAAGGATGATGAGAGCAGAGCGTTTCATCATGAAGTAGTCAGTGGTCAGCAGTCAGTAGTCGGTAGGAGATGCTGACTACTGACTACTGGCTACTGACTACTCCGCACTAATTTCTCCGGCGCAGCCCCGCCCACATCTCGGCGGGTGCGGCGGCGCGATCAAGCCCTTCGTAGCGCGAGAGCAGTGCGCGTTGGTCGAGCAGGTGCCCTTGCAGCCAGACTTCGGCGGCGATGGTCGCACCGACCGCCAATTCGCCGCGCAACGCGCGCTGGTTGATGAGCACTTCGAGTTTATGGCTGCCGAGATCGAGATAAGCCCAGTAGAGTTCGCTGCCTGAGAGCGGATTGCGCAGCGGCTTGTACGAGAGCACGCGGCCGCACAGACTCCAATCGTTCTCGTGCGCGGCGCGCGTCGGGGCGTGAGACTCGAGCGAGACCCAGCGCGGGCGCTCGGCGCGCTGGCAGACGCGTGCGCGATAAGCCAGTCCGCACAAGCCGACGTGCAGTTCCTGTGCGCGAAAACTTTCCGGCCCGACTTCGGTCAGGTTCTGCAACTCGAAGAGCACTTCAGTCTCCGTCCCGTCGCAATAGCCGTGCACGATAGCTTCGCCCTCTTCGTCGTACTCGGTTAAAGCCCAGGGGCTGATGCGCTGTGTGTAGCGGGCGCGAAAACCGGGGCGGCAGTCGGCGTAGAAGATGTCGCCCGTACCCGACTCGTAGAGCACCGTCCAGACCTCCAAGCCCTCACCCAGTTTCCAGCAGCGCCCGTGCAACACCGCGCCGCGCCGCGACAGTTGCGTCGCCTCGCCCTGATTGCCGGCTCGCTCGGCGAGATAATTGAAATCCTTCTCGCTCGGCAGTTCCAATCCGATCGCTTCAAACGTCTCTTCCATGATGCTTCGCTAGTGACAAGTGACAAGTGACGGGTGACAAGTTGCAGGCAAGTTTTAAACTCGTCACTTGTCACTCATCTTGCTGCCTTTCTTCGTTGCTTAGCGGGCTTAGCCGCCGGTTCATTTTCGACAGCGCGGGGCACGCGCACGCGGAAGCCGCGAATGTTGCGCGCCGGGCCATGCGCGGGCCGCACACCCGTGCGCGCCAACTCGGCGAACAACTCCATGTCGTAGTCCGCCTCGCGCGCCATCTCCTCGCGGATCGCGTGCAGCATCTCCAGAAATCTTGGTCGCCGATACATAAGAACAGTGCCAAGTGACGAGCGGCAAGTGACGAGCAAAGACAAGTCTTAACTTGCCACTCGTCACTCGTCACTCGTCACTCGTTCTGTGGCCTCCGAGACTAAAAATTCGGGCGTGACGATCATCGGCACGTAGAAGCCGGCGGCCGTGTTGAAGAGCCGGATGCGTGCTTGCCGGCGCACGTTCGCCAGATGGCCGAAGTTCCACGTCACTAGATAATCAATTTTGTGCACGGAGGCAAGCGCCACATGCAGTGCATCGCCGAGATATTTGCGATGGAAGATGCCGCGCGACACGTAGCCGTCGGCGAGAATCGCGGCTTCATCCGATAGCTCAACCTGTTCGAGCGGCGCGACGAGCTTCAAATAACCTGTCCGGTGCGGCTCAGGCACGCGCGCCAGTTCGCGCAAGACAAGTGGTGAAACCACGGCGCGATACTCGTCCAGTTCGCGTTCCCACCAACGGATCGTCAGGTCGCGGCGGAACGGTTCGCCGTTGTCGAGATACGCGCCCACGACGGAGGTCTCAAGATAGAGGCTCTGCTTCATGGCACACTCGGCTCAGCCTGCGAGGCGATGGTCGCTTCGTGCGCGGCTGCGCCCGGCAGGCCTCTGCCGGTCAACTCAAGTTGCACGATGGCGCGCTGGAAGTCGAACGTGACGCGGAAGAAGCGCAAGACGTTCCCGCCGAGGATGCCGGTCTGCTCGAAGCCGGAGGTCTCGTTGATCGGTTCCATGTCGAGCACCGCAGCCGAGAGGTTCGGATGATTGTATGTGCCCATTATGATGTGCGGCAACAGGAGTAGCTGCACGTCTTCAGACACGCCCGCCGCGCCGTAAACTTTCAGTCGTGTCGGCTGCACAAAGCGCGATAGGTCTTCACGCTCCGTCAAGGCCGTGGCAACGACCGAGATGGTTGCGCCCGTGTCCACGATGAAGTTGAGCGGCTTGGTCACGCCGTCGATGTTGATGGTGCTCGACCAGAAGCCGCTCGACGTGGCGCGGATCGGCAACTCGAAGACGCCGGGCGGCAGCGGCGTCGGTGTCGGGGCGGGTGTGCCGGCCGTCTGATCAGTCGGCGGCGGCGTCGGCACAACGCGCGGCTGGTCGTCACGCACGAGCGCCAACTCGCGCTTGCCGTAGTCGATTGAAGCAAGATACTTGGATAGCACGGAGAGACCGATGTAGCCGTCTACCGGCTCTTGCGTGTTGTGAAAGTCGCGCAGGTAGATGGGAACGTTCGCGATGTGCGCATCACCGATGCGTAAGGAATCGACGAACCCATAGACGATCTCGAAGCGCCCGCCGCCGCCGACGCCCCGGGCCAGCCCGCCCCGCGCCACCGGCTTGATGCCCAACTTGGCCGCCACCGAGGTCGCGACGACACACATGCCTGAGCCTGTGTCCACGACGAAGCGCAACGGCTGCTTGCTGTTGTTGAGATAAACATCCAGGACGGGCCGGTTATTCGTCAGCTCAAACGAACTGATCGAGCGCGCAGCCCCGCCCGGCTCGTAGAGGTCGTTATGGTTGCCGATGTAGCGGAGAAAATCTATCAGCCCGCGGATGCGTGCGCGGCGGTCGGCATCAGTGCGCGGGGCGATGCGCAGGAAACGCTCGTAAGCGTCCGCCGCCTCGCGATAACGTTCGGAGCGCGCCGCGGCCTGCGCATAGCTGAAGATGAAGTCCGGCTCGTCCGGTTCAATTTCGAGCGCGCGGCGCAGCCCCATGAGCGCGACGTGCGGCCGGTTCTCGTAGAAATTGATCATCGAGAGACCGGCGATGGCGAGCGCCTCATCCTCTTTGAAGCTGAGCGCCGTGCGAAACTCTTCGATGGAGAGGGCAAAGTCGCCGGTTGCAAGTAGCGTCGAGCCGAGCAGCGCGTGTGCCCGCGCCGACAGAGGGTTCATGGCGATCACACGCCCCGCCGCGTCGTAGGCATCACGCAGGTTGCGTCTCTTGTAGAGCGTGTAGCTCAAGCCCAGCCGTGCGTCTACATCCGTCGTGTCCTTCGCGATCAACTCGCGATAGATCTTCTCCGCCGTCTCGAGTTCGCCCGCGCGCAACGCCCGCTCAGCGCGCACGAGCGCCTTATCCTTCCCGCTCGCACGCACCGGCGCGGCCTGTCCCAATAATCCCAAACAGACCGTCCCAACAGCCAACATGATGACCGCCCAGCGGCTATGGTTCTTCATCGGCCACCCCCTAACAGCAGTGACAAGTGGCGAGTGACGAGTGATGAGTTGGAACACTACTTACTTGGCACTCGTCACTTGTCACTCGTCACTCATTTTAATATCTCCCCCGTTTTCATTGACCAGAGCACCAGATCGAGTTCGTCGAAATCTATGCGTGCCGTGCGAGCGAAGCGGCGCAGGGCATCTTCCGTGGCGAGGTAGCGTGTGCGCGTCGTGGGCGGATCGGGCGTCGCGACGATGCCCAGTTCCGCGAGACTGCGCAAGATATGTTTGTCGAGAATCGCATAACCGCGATAGCCGACGTTGCGCAGAAAGTGGCTCGCCTCCTTATAGCCCAGCCCTTTGATGCCGCGCGTGCGCGCGAGCCAATCGCGGCGCGCAAGCGGATCGCTGAACGAGTCCAGCCGCTCGCGCAGACGCAGCCCGCAATCCGCCAACAGGTGCGCGCGCGTGACGACGATGTAGCCGGAGCGTGCGCGCGGGTAACGATGCACGCCGTCGAGCGCGCGAGCAAGGTCGGCGTGCGCGCCATCGACGAGCAGCGGGCGCACCGCCTCAACCGAACGAAGGCCCATGCGCGCCGACGCGCCCGCCGTGAAGATGCAATAGACCAGTTCTTCCCAGAGCCGCACGTCCGTCGCCTCGCGCCTGACAGTCTCAAACTCGGCGAGGCGCGCGCGAATCTGTGCGCGGCGGGTGCGATGCGCCGCGCGCATCCGCTCGATGGTGACGGGCTGTTGTTCTCGGCGCACTTAAACGTTCTGTCAACACGAGGACGCGGAAAGGACAACCCGATATTAGGAGCGTGCCCGAAGCAATGTCAATGCGTTTGCCCGCGCAAAATTTTTCCCGCGCGCTGATTTTAAATTGCCGCCCGCGCCAACCGCCAAAGGCCCTTGCATCTACACCACCACCACCACGCATCTAAAAGTTGGCGCGCTCTCCTAAAACTTACGCGTCGCCACAGCCGCCTCTCCTCGTGCTATGATGCCAAAGCCCCCGAACATGTTGTTGTCGTCAAGGAAGATTGTCATGAGGGTCACACGCTTAATCGTCATGTTCGGTCTGCTCGGCGCGCTCGCCACGGGCGCGGCGGCCCAAGAGCCGCAACCGAGCACAACACCGCCACCGCCGCTCATCAAGCCATCGCTGTTGCCCTTCCCAACGGCCAGCCCCAACGCATCAGACGCAGGCACGCCTGACGATGTGCAGAACCTGCTGCCGCTGCCGACGCCGACGCCCATCTACGGCCGACTTGGCATGCTCGTCGAGACGAGCGCCGGGCAGGTGTTGAAAGAGTACGCGGCCGACGAGCAGTTCAACCCCGCTTCGGTCATCAAACTTGCGACGGCGCTCGATGCCCTGCACACCTTCGGCCCGCAATATCGTTTCTCGACCGCCGTCTGGACGACGGGCACGCTCGACGCACAGACCGGCACGATCAACGGCGACTTGATCATCTCGGGCCGCGATCCTTCGCTCCACTACGAGCACGCCGTCATGATCGCGCGCGAGTTGAACCGGCTCGGCATACGCACCGTCACCGGCGATCTGATCGTCGCGCCAAAGTTCACGATGAATTTTAGTTGGTCGGCGCAAACGTCCGGCGATAATTTCTACGACACGCTCGACGCGACGCGGCGACCCGAACTGGCGGCGCGCGCGTGGCTCGACGAACGGCGCGCGCTCGGCGACAAAGAGAGTTTGCAGACCGTGCCGAGCGTCGCCGTGATGGGCGCGGTCTACGTCGCGCCCGTGCCGCCGGGCGCGCGCGTGCTGTTGACACACCGCTCAAGTCCGCTCGTGGATATTTTGAAAGTGCTGCTCTGCTATTCGAACAACTTCATGGCCGAACGTCTGGGCGACACGCTCGGCGGCGCGCCGGGTGTCGAACGCTTTCTCGTCAGCACGGTCGGCTTGAGACCCGAAGAGGTGCGGCTCGCTTCGACGAGCGGGCTGGGCGTCAACCGGCTCAGTCCGCGCTCAATGATGAAAATCTATCGCACGCTCGTCACGGAGTTGAGCCAACACAATCTATTGCCGTCGGACATCATGCCGGTCGCGGGCGTCGATCCGGGCACGCTCCAGAAGCGTTACACTTCATACATCGCACGCGGCAGCGTCGTCGCCAAGACCGGCACGCTCGGTCGCTCCGATGGCGGCGTCAGCGCGCTCGCCGGGCAGATGCACACGCGCGACGGCGAGACGCTCTACTTCGTCATCTTCAACCAACGCGGCAGCGCCTATCGCTTCCGCCTGATGCAAGACAGTCTCGTCGCCGAAATGCAGTATGACCACGGCGGGCCAGCGCCCTTCGCCTACACGCCGCACACACTCGCCATGCGCCTTGCCGACACCGAACTCAAAACCGGCAACCCCAGCGAGTACGAACCAACACCGAATTAAAGGAGGAAGGAGGAAGGAGGAATAAAAACCTGTCTTTATTCCTCCTTCCTCCTTCCTCCTTATTCTAAACGCCAAAACGCCCCGGCGGCCTGAGAGTCGCCGGGGCGCTTTATCGCCCGACCGGCGCGCGCTGTGCGGCAACGCGCGCCGATGGACGAACTTGGCTGACACCCGCCTGAGTGGATTGCGCCGGCACTGATCTCTCACCGCACATGCTGGCACAATCATCGGACTGGTCGGGCGCTAGTAGGCGCACAACAATTGCGCATGCCCTCGCTCCTGTTGCGTGTCGCGCCGACAAAAGCGCGCCCTCATCCAAGTAATGCAATCTTCAAGCCGCAGCCCACGCATCACTTAGTGTCGCGCCAAATGTACAGCCCAGCCCTGAGTTTCTCGTCGCTACGCCGCGCCTATTTCAACTCGCACCCATGGCCGAGTCTCCCTGCGCTGTTTCTTTCGGTGACAAGGATGGGTAACGCGTGTGCGGCCCTAATCGCTCCGACCGGGAGTGTGAAACAGGTTTCCCCATCTGTCACTTAAAGTGACGGCAGTGCGACCCGGTGGCGCACGACTGGGCGCAGAACCCGAGAAAAACCCCGGCGGGTGCGTCTGGCACTGCCATTGCCAATGCCAGGTGGGGCATGCCGCCAGATTCAGGCCGCATGCAGCAGGAGATGGCTGATGTTGGAGGCTTCGATGCACAAGCAGAACAGACACACAGACCGCCGCCAGGACGCGGGCTTCACGCTGCTCCAGATGGTGGTGGTCGTCGCCGTCATCGCCGTCATTTCAGTTATCGCTCTGGTCAACATTGCTTCGGCGCGGGCCAACATGCGGCGCGTTAACTCGGCGCGACAGTTCGCCAGCTACCTTGAAAAGGCGCGCGTTGATTCAGTGCGGCGCCACGGGGACGCCGCGCCGGTGGACACGCGTGCGCGCATCCAGTTGATTAACGCGAACACCTATCAAGTCGTCATGGACTTTGACGGCAACGGCTCGATCTTCAACACCGACGGCTCGCTTGAAACACGCACCTTCACGCTTGAGTCCGGCGTCATCTTCTCGGCCTCCTCGTTCCCCGCCACCTTTACCTTCAACTGGCGCGGAAACACGGGGACCGATGACGTGGTTACGTTCCTCAACAACACCGACAACCGAGAGGACCCGGCTTACCCGACTAACATCGCAATCTCCAGTCTCGGCGATGTGACGCTCAACGATGAAGTCCACTCGCCCGCGATAAACGTTAACTCATCGAATTTGGCCACCCCGACGCCGCCGCCAACGTCTGGGGGCGCTACGCCCACGCCCACGCCCGCCCCGCCCACGCCGACGCCCACACCTACACCTACACCGACGCCAACGCCGACACCGACGCCCACACCTACACCGACGCCCACACCTACACCGACGCCCACACCGACGCCGACGCCGACGCCGACGCCCACACCTACACCGACGCCCACACCGACGCCGACGCCGACGCCGATCCCCGGCGGCGGGAACTGCTCTCTCGTGGCTAATCCGACGAGCGTGACGGTCCGCAAGAGCGGGCTTTCGACGGCGACCGTGCGAATCACCGTGCCCGGTGCGACCGGCAGTACAGCGATCACTGCGCGGCCGAGCAACACGTCTGAGATCAACGTGACGCCTACGTCCGCCACCGTGGGTTTCAACGGGTCGGCCTCATTTACGATCAAGTCGCTACGCAATAACGCGAACTTCAACTATCAGATCACGTTCTCATCGAGCGCCTGCGGCTCGACGGTAGTCAGCGTGCGAGTCACGAATTAAGAGGAGATGGACATGCGGCGCATGAACAATGAACGCGGGTTCACGTTGCTGGAGACCACCATCGCCATGGCGGTGATGCTGGTTGTTGGCCTCGGCGCGACCTCGTTATTTTTCTACGCGGTGCGTTACAACTCAGGCGCGACGGATCGCACACTGGAGACGGCCGTCCTGCAACAGCGGATGGAGCAATATCGCACCCTGCCATTCACCGCAGCGCAGTTGAACGCGCAAGCGGCGACCAACACCATCGTCACCACAGCGGCTTCCTCGGCCTACGGGGCTGCGCCTACGTCAGGCGGCACGACGACTGGCACGGGCAGCGACGCGCGGGCCTACGATCTCACCACGACTATTGAAGACGTGACGACCTACGCGGGCGGCCCCGTCCTACAGAAGAAGATCACGCTCACGGTCGCGCCGCGCAATGCGACCGGCACGGGCAGTTGGAAGAATTTGCCGATGACCATTGTTATCCGCCGCGACTCGACGGCGCTCGGCCCCTACCGGCGCTAACGGATGGCGCGCAAACGTCCTCGATTGTTAGAAGGAGAGTGAGGTCTCATGCATTCAGGCAAGGATAAGGCACGCGGGCAAGCCGGCTTCTCTTTGATCGAGTTGCTCATCGCCATGATGGTGATGATGTTAATCACCGCGGCCGCCAGCACGCTGCTCGTCAGTTCCTTCAACGTTCGGGCCCGCGAGGATCAACGCTCCGACGCGCTCGCCGACGCGCAACGCGCCATGAACATCCTCACGCGCGAATTGGCCAATGCCGGCTACAAAGTCCCGCGTGGTCTGACGTACCAGAATGCGGCCGGCGCGAACGTCCTCGTGCCGCGCAACGGGCTGCTGCCCGCCGACTGCGACGCACAGTCCGTCGCCTTCGTCGCCAACCTTAATGCGATGGACGGCGGCGTCGGGAGCGGGAGCGTGAATGAGACCAACGAGGCGGTCAAGTACCAGATGTTCAGCGACCCGGCGCAAGGCAACTTCATTGTGCGCAATGACTTCAGCACCGGCAATACAGAGGTGCTCGCCAATCGCGTGGACGGCATGATGGTGACCTACTTCGACGCCGCCGGCAATGACACCTCGGCCGACAAGACCAGGGCCGTGGCCGTGCGCGTTCAGGTCTGGGTCAACCTACGCCAGATGGGCACGCCCGGCTCGCCCGGCTACCAGCCGGCCCGGCAGGTGCTGCTCGACTCGAGCATCGAGTTGCGCAATTCGAATCCGAATATCAACTTCTAGCCCGCACCGACGGACGAGGTTTTGAGCCGATGAAGATACGAGTGAAATTGTCGAAAGCTGGCGACCGGCGGCGCAACGAGCGCGGCGCGGCGCTGATGATGATGCTGCTGGTGTCGATGCTGCTGCTCGCGGCCGGCGGCGCGCTGATCCTCAGTTCGGCCATGTCCACCTCGTTGGCCTACGACGCGGGCGGCGAAGTGCAAGCTTACTATGCCGCCGAGGCGGGCATCGAGGACACGCTCTCGGCTCTGCGCGGACACTACGCGCCCAACCCGGTGGTGGTAACGCAGGTCGGGAGCGAAATCCCGCCCGAGAACCAGCTGAGCTTCCGCGCGGCGGTCACCGCTCAGACCTCGAACAAGCCGGGCGAGCCGGCGGGTAACTATCGCCTGTCGCGCTGGCTGGGCTACGACTACCAGTCCGACCCGGCGCTTGGCTACAACGATCGGAAGATCGTGGACGGGCCTTACTCGATAGTGCGGGGCACGACTTACAACGTGTCCGTCGTCGATCCCGACAACAGCCAGAACGTGGCCTTCTCGACGACCGGCACGATCAACGGCAGCAGCACCTTCACCCAGAATGGCGTCGTCGCCGGCGACTACGCGACCATCACGTTCAACTCGGCCGCCTCGACGGCGCTCGTCGCCTACCCGGCCGCCAACACCACGCTCGGCTCGCTCAACGTCGCCTATCACATCACGCTCCCGGCCACGAACATCTCTGTAGCGAAGACGCCCTTCCAATTGCGGATCAACCAGACCGCACCTTGGCCCGGGCAGTTCATCATCAGCGGCACGATTGAAGGTCTGGTAACGCCTGTGGGCGGCACACTGGCGCTCAACTTCACCACCATGACGGCGGTCATCGCCGGTGCACGCTACGACATCACCGCCGCCGTCAACCCGATGCCGGTGGTGACGACTGTGGCTACAGGCTCGCCGACCAGCATACCGGTGCGCGTCACCGCGCCTGACCCGCGCCAATTGATCGTCCGCTCGACCGGCTACGGGCCGAAGGGCGCGCGCAAGCAGTTGGAGATGGTCGTTGACAACTTCCTCTTCATGATCAACCCGCCATCGCCGATCTGCATCCGCGGCGCGGACGATCAGGCCTCCCCGATGACGTTCGCTCTGGGCAACAGTAATGCCCACGTGTACTCGGGCGTGGACGATTCAGGCCAGCTTCAGACCACACAACCGGCCGTGTCCATCAGCCTGCACGACTGGACTGTCGCGAACAATGGCCTCGGCGGCGGGACGGTGACCAACCCTAAATTGGCCATCCTGGATCTAACCTACCCGCCGAGCGCCAATCCGAATCCGAATCCTATACCGTCGCCGTGGCCGGCCGCGCTCACGCCCACGCCGCAGCCCAGTCCGGGCAGTCCGGCGCTCCCGCCAGCCGTTACTACGCCGGACTTCTTAAGAACCGCCGACGCCGCGCGCGAGTTTCTCTACGGGCCGACGGGCGACGGTACTGGCGGGCTGATGGCCATCGCGCAGAGTCGCGGCCGCTATTTCAATACGCCCTTTGATGGTATGGCGGGCGACTACAATCAAGGCGGCTTCACTTTTGTTGACAACGACTGCGTATTGGACGGCGGCGGCGGACTGCTGGTCGTCACCGGCAACCTGACGCTCAGAGGCCAGGACGATTTTCGTGGCCTCATCTTGGTCATGGGTAATGGCCAGGTGACCCGCAGCGGCGGTGGCAACGGTGTAGTTAAAGGCGCGTGGCTCGTGGCCCGCTTCGCCCGCAACGGCCCGGGTGACTTCTTGGCGCCGACCTTTAATGTGTCGGGTGCCGGTACTAGCGATTTCCTGTTCGACTGGGACGCAATCGTCGGTGCCAATCGCGGCGTCGGCATTAGCATCAGCGGTATCGCCGAACGATAGCTGCGCGCCGACAGCAATGACGCCCAGCGGGCGCCGACGCAGTTGCGTGTCGGCGCCCGCTTTTTCGCGCCAGACCACGCGCTTGACACGCACGACGGTATTGATGAACGATGAACGCGGAACGATGAACTGAAGACAATTTGTCTTTCATTCATCGTTCCGCGTTCATCGTTCATCATTTCGCACATGCCTGACATCTTGCTCGTTGAGGACAAAGAGAGTTTGCGCCGCGTGCTGCGCTTGACGCTTGAGCACGCGGGCTACGCCGTGCAAGAAGCGGCGGACGCACGCATTGCGCTCCAAGAGATCGCGCGCGCGCCTTATCGCCTTGTCCTGACCGACCTGCGCATGCCGCACGGCTCTGGTCTCGACGTGTTACGCGCCGCGCGCGCCGCCGACGCGTTCGTGCCCGTCGTCGTGATGACCGCCTACGGCTCGATTGACGAAGCTGTGCAGGCGATGAAAGAGGGCGCGCACGACTTTCTGCAAAAGCCGGTGGACTCGAATCACCTGCTGCTCTTGGTTGAGCGTGCGCTTGAGCAGGCGCGGCTGCGCACCGAGAACATGTTGCTGCGCGAAGAGTGGTCGCGCCGCTACGGCTTCCCGCGCATCATCGGCGAATCGGATGCGATCAAGCGCACCGTCGCCGAGACGCAACGCGTCGCGCCGACCGAAGCGACCGTCTTGCTGCTCGGCGAATCGGGCACGGGGAAAGAACTCTTCGCCCGCGCCGTCCATCATCTCAGCCCACGCCGCGATAAACCCTTTGTCGCGATCAACTGCGCTGCGATCCCTGAGACCTTGATCGAGTCGGAGCTATTCGGGCACGAGCGCGGCGCGTTCACCGGCGCAACCGACCGGCGACCGGGCAAGTTCGAGTTGGCCACAGGCGGCACGATCTTTTTAGATGAGATCGGTGAGTTGCCGCTCGCGGTGCAAGGAAAACTCCTGCGCGCGATTGAAGAGAAGACCGTGGATCGCATCGGCGGGCGCGTGGCCGTGCCGGTGGACGTGCGCATCGTCGCCGCGACCAATCGCGAACTGCAACAGGCGGCCGAGCACGGTGAGTTCCGCCGCGACCTGTACTTCCGTCTGGCCGTCTTCCCCATCGAGATTCCCCCCTTGCGCGCGCGCGGCGACGATGTGCTGCTGCTCGCGCGCCACTTTGCCGCGCAGTTCGGGCAAGAGTTGCGCGGGCGCGAAGCCGTGTTGAGCGATGCGGCCATCGAAATCCTGCGCCGGCACGACTGGCCCGGCAATGTCCGCGAGTTGGAGAACGCCATCGAGCGCGCCTGTATTCTCGCCGACTCGCTGACGCTTGAGCCACGCGATCTGAGTCTGCCTGCGGGCTACACGGGTGGAACAGACACAGAGGCTACATCGTTGACCGAGTTGGATTCATCGGGCACGCTCGCGGAAGCGGCCGAGCGCGCCGTGCGCCACGTCGAGCGCCGCAAGATCGCCGCCGCGCTCAACGCGCACGACGGCAACAAGACGCGCGCCGCCGAGGCTTTAGGCGTGAGCTACAAGACGTTGTTGACGAAGATTAAGGATTACGAGTTGTAGAGTTACTTACGGTTGCATGTCCAACTAGATGATCACAGAGCCGCACGACGGAGCACAGACTGACGAGGGCCAACCAACAGCCCATCATGACGCGAGCATGATCGCGGGCGAGACCAATATCCCCGTCGGCGCGGTAACAGGCGAGTTTCCCGCCGAGCAGGTGCAGGCCACACGCGAGCGCGAGGCGAGCACGGGCAAGCACGCCTTCCTCATCATGGCCGGAATCCTGCTAAGCCGCATCGTCGGCCTCGTGCGCCAGCGCGTCATGGCCCACTACTTTGGCACGACCGACGTGGGCGACGCCTTTAACGTCGCGCTCCGCATCCCAAACTTTTTGCAGAACGTTTTTGGCGAGGGCGCACTCTCCGCCTCGTTCATCCCCGTCTACGCCGGGCTGCTCGCGCACGACGAAGAACGCGAAGCCGACCACGTCGCGAGCGCAGTCTTTTCGATCCTCGCGCTGGTCACGTCCGTGCTCGTCCTGCTCGGCGTGCTGCTCACGCCCTACATCATTAGCGTCATCGCGCTCGGCTACACCGGCAGCAAACGCGAACTGACGATCACGCTCGTCCGCATCTTCTTCCCCAGCACCGGACTACTCGTGCTCTCCGCTTGGTGTCTCGGCGTGCTCAATAGCCACCGCCGGTTCTTTCTCTCCTACACCGCGCCGGTGCTCTGGAATCTGGCCATCATTAGTACGCTCATCTTCTTCGGTCGCCGCAACACGGACGCGGCGACGCTCGGACAACTCGCGATCTACACCGCCTGGGGTTCGGTCGCCGGCAGCGCCTTGCAGTTCGGCGTGCAGCTGCCGACGGTGCTGCGTCTGATCAAACGTCTGCGCCCGGTGCTTGATTTCGTGTCAACGCACGTGCGTGAGGTGATCCGCAATTTCATTCCCGTCTTCATCAGTCGCGGCGTCGTGCAGATCAGCGCCTTCGTGGACGCGATGCTGGCGAGCCTGCTCGGTCAAGGCGCGGTCGCGGCGCTGGCTTACACGCAGAGTCTCTACACGTTGCCCGTCAGCCTGTTCGGGATGTCCGTCTCGGCGGCGGAACTGCCCGCGATGGCGAGCGCGAAAGGGAGCGTCGATGAGCGCGCCACACAGTTGCGCGCGCGGCTCGACGCTGGCCTGCGGCAGATCGCGTTCTTTATTGTGCCTTCAGCCATGGCTTTTCTGGCGCTGGGAGATGTAATCGTCGGTGTGCTCTATCGCACGGGCAAGTTCACCGAAGCAGATACGACTTGGGTCTGGGCCATACTGGCCGGCTCGACCGTCGGGCTGCTCGCCTCCACACTCGGCCGGCTCTATTCGTCTACATACTATGCCTTGCACGACACGCGGACGCCGCTCTTGTTCGCGGTCGTGCGCGTCGTCCTCACCATCGTGCTCGGCTATCTGTGCGCGTTGCCGCTCCCGCGCTTGCTGGGCTTTGATTTGAAGTGGGGCGCGGTCGGACTGACCGCCTCGGCCGGCGTCTCCGGCTGGGTCGAGTTCTTCCTGTTGCGCCGCAAACTCAACCGCCGGATCGGGCGCACGGGACTGTCCGCAAGTTTCATCGTCAAGCTCTGGACGGCCGCCGCTACGGGGGCGGCCGTCGGCTGGGGCATACGGCTCGTGCTGCCGACCCGTCAGCCTTTTATCGTCGCCGCGCTCGTGCTCATTCCCTATGGACTGGTCTATTTCGCCGTCACATTTCTCTTCGGACTACCCGAGTTGCGCGTCTTGGTCAGCCGCCTGACCCGCCTGTTGCGACGCTAAACATATTCACAACTCAGTTAGTTAGCCATTCCCAAGCCGTCTCCCGTCCTGCCCGCCCAAATCCTGCTAGTGCTTGCCATATTAAGATTTCATTCTATTTTTCGGAAACCGGCAGCCATTACTGTTTTCCTATAACACGAGACCCGAAAACAACCCTCGTACAGCCGGCTAGAAGTCCGTGCCTTGCTGGGAAAAATCTACTTCGAACCCTGTGCGGTGGTCACGAAGAGAAATTGAGACGGTCGCCCCAAACGCAATAGTCAACTGAATGATAAGGATGGTCTTAAGGCTTATGAAAACACTTTTCGCCAAATTCGCGCTCTCCCTGGGCGCCCTCATCGTTATCGGTCTCTCGGCCGGCAGCGCCCGTGCCGACGGTATTGTTTTCGTCGGCCCTGACGACTGCTTCCCGGCGGGCGTGGGGCGTGGTTGCGGTGATACCCGCGCGCCGCACGTCCTGTCTTTGCAGTCTAACGGACAAAATCCCAATTCCATTGGCGCGGTCTCGTTCAACGGGAGCGGCGATGTGCGCACCGGCGACTGGCAGCGCGGCAGCAACACGCAGACCATCAGCATCGCGCAACTCGGCATCACTAATGCGAGCCAGATACGCATCTTCTTCGACATCAACGAGCCAACCACGCAGCCTTCCGTGACGGTCAAGTCGATAGTTTTGACCGCATACGATCAGGCGGGCCATGCGGTCTTCACCGCCTCGCTCCTCGGCTCCCCGCTGACCTTAGATCAACTTGGTAGCGGGCAAGGTCATTCCGATTATGCGTTCGCGCTCGATGCGGCCGCTGCGGCTCGACTGCAAGCCGCCATCGCCGCCAACCCGAACCTGCGGCTTGGTCTCTCCGCCTCGGTCGGGGGCGTTCAAGGCGGCCCCGAAAGCTTCTTCATCGGCTCAACCCCAGCAGCCGTGCCGGAGCCAGCCACTATGCTTCTACTCGGCACAGGCTTGGCCGGTGCGGCAGCGAGCATCCGGCGGCGGCGTAAATCAGAGCCGAAACTTTAACGCTTTTCTGGAACCCATACCGGATTGCGTCTTTACGCCCGGTATAGGTTTGAAAACAGGATAATATTCGGCAACGAGCAGACGGCGCGCGCCCGCTCATTGCTTTCGTCCACGCCGGGAGAATTGCCCCTCCCTGTGCTGTTTGCGGGTGCACATCCTTAGTGCGGTGAGGTGATGCCCCTTTGACGCGAGCGCGCTGCAAGCCGCTGCGGCCGGTCAGCCGACAGGCTAGACCCGGCCACAGTTGGTATGTTGAAGGATTACCGACTAAGGATCCACGGAGGCAAAGAGGTTCCACCATGAAGACATTCGCTACCATGCTTAAACCGTTCGCGCTGGGACTAGCGCTGATTGCCCTATTCACCGCCGGGCAAAAGACTGCGCGCGCTGACGAAGTATCAGTCGCCGGCTACACTAACGGCTGCTTCGGGGCCGGCTGCGTGCCGCCCAACACAAGCGCAGCGCAGGGTGCGACATTGCTCGGACTGACCTATAGCAATGCGACCTTCAGCGGCACGACCGCCAGCGGCTTCCTCGCCTTCGGCGGCAATCCGCAAGTGCCGCCCACGCAGAACGTCGACAACCTCGGCTCGTTCAACCTCAGCACCGCGCCGAACGCTTACACCGGCAACTCGTTCACGTTGCGCGTGACGTTCACATTGCCGACAGGCATCAACGGCTCGAACACGACAACCTTTACGGCACTACTGACGGGCACCGTTGCGAACGCCACCAACGGCGGTGTGTTCCTCGACTTCAACAACACGCCCCAGACGTTCACCTTCTCGAACGCGTCGGGTACCGGCTCGTTTAACTTCGCCGTCAACGATCTGGCCATCAATCCCGGTCAGACTGCCGAGATAACCGGGCAGATCACCGGGGCGCAGCAGTCCGCCGTCCCAGAGCCGGCGACGATGTTGTTGCTCGGCACAGGCCTGACCGGCGTGGCCGCCGGCATTCGTCGCCGCAGACGAGCCCGCGAATAAACGCGTCGGGAACAGGCGCCAAAGTTACGCAAATTTTTCTGTTGCTCCGCAGGCGAGCCAGCTCACTAATCGAGCCGGCTCGCCTATTCGTCTAAATTATTCGCGCCCGACCGGATTTTTCTGGAGAACCATTATTATTAGGCATTTTACAAGGATACAAACGAAGAGGACGGCAAAAGTAGCGGCAGGCTGGCGGGGAGAGCGCAAGCTGGCGCTCTTTTTTATGGCCCGGTAGAATTCAGTTAGTTGCCTGCTATCTGCGTCCGCAACCCGTTGACCCGCGCCCACTTCTCTCTTTATCATCCGTTTCGTGCGTAAAGTCATCACCGCCGCCGAGATGCGCGAGGTGGATCGCCTGACCACCGAGCGCTACGCCGTCCCATCGCTGCTGCTCATGGAGACGGCGGCCAACGCCGCCGCCCGCGCCATCGCCGCGCACACGGGTCGCACACTCGCCGGGCGCAGGGCGCTCATCCTCTGCGGACGCGGCAATAACGGCGGCGACGGCGCAGCCCTCGCGCGCCTGCTCTGGCTCGCTGGGGCGCGCGTGGAAGTCGTGTTCTTCGGGCGCGTCGCAGACGCAAGCGGCGATGCGCGTGTGAACTTCGAGTTGGTGCGGCAATTAGCCGGCACTAAACCCAACGACGGCGCGACGCCGGCCAGCCTCGCTTGGCGCGAATGCGCGACAGCATCGGAATGGTCGGAGTTGGTTGAGACACTGGGCACCTATGACCTCATCATCGATGCGCTCTTCGGCACGGGACTAACACGGCCCCTGACAGGCTTATTCCAACAGGTCGTACTCGATCTAACGCACCTGCGCAACGACGATGCGGCTGCAACGGATACGCGCCCCCTGATCGTCGCTCTCGATCTGCCTTCGGGTTTGGATGCGGACGCAGGCATGCCAATCGGCGACTCCATCGCGGCCGATCTGACCGTCACTTTCACCGCCCCCAAGCCCGCCAACGTCTTGCCGCCCGCGTCACAACGCAACGGTCAACTCGTCATCGCCGACATCGGCTCGCCCGCCACATTGTTAGCCGAAGCCGGCTCACAACTTTTCCTGACCGAAGCCGCAGATGCCCGCGCATGGCTCATCAAGACGCGCTATACGCCCGACTCTTACAAGAAGACGCACGGGCACGCGCTCTTCGTCGCCGGCTCGCGGCACATGACGGGCGCGCCCGTGCTGGCGTGCGAAGCGGCGCTGCGGGCGGGCGCGGGGCTGGTGACCGTAGCGATCCCTGAGTCGGCGCATGCGGCTGTGGCCGCGCGCGTCATGCCTGAAGTGATGACGGCCGCACTCGCCGAGACGCAGCAAGGGGCTGTGCGCACGGAGGCGCTAGCGGAAGCGCTGCGCTTGACCGCGCGCGTAGATGTGGTCGCGCTTGGGCCGGGGTTGACAGCCGACGATGAAGCGACGCGTCGCTTCGTGCGAGCTTACGTCGAACAGCGCACGACGCCGCTTGTCATAGACGCTGACGGCTTGAACGCGCTCGCCCCTTGGCCAGCGGAGTTACGTGGCACAAGCGCGCAGCCGTTGATTCTCACGCCGCACATTGGCGAGTTGCGGCGTCTGCTCGGTCGGGCCGACGGGGACGCGCTCGCGGATCGCTTAGAGATCGCGCGCACGTTTGCGGCTGCGCAAGGGCTGATTCTTGTCTTGAAAGGTGCGCGCACGATCATCGCTGCACCCGATGGGCGCGTCTATATCAATCCGACCGGCAACGCCGGTCTCGGTACGGCCGGCGCGGGCGACACGCTCACAGGTCTCATCACGGGCTGTCTCGCCCAAGCCTACGGTCTGTGGTCAGATAAAGCCGATGCTTTCGAGACCGTCACGGCGGCCGTCTATCTCGGCGGTCTCGCGGGCGACCTCGCAGCGCGCGCGCACGGGATGCGCACGCTCGTCGCCTCTGACATACGCGCACACTTCGGGGCCGCCGTCCGCACGCTCGACGCCGCCGGAGAAGAGCCGCGATGAGCACCACGCCCAAACGCGTGCCTTGCGTCGTGTGGACAACACACAGCGAAGCGGAAACTTTCGTGCTCGGTGAAAAGGTCGGCGCGGCGTTGACCGGGGGCGAGATACTGCTGCTCGATGGGCCGCCGGGCGCGGGCAAAACCGTCTTCGGCAAAGGTCTCGCCGCCGCGCTCGGTCTCGATGCGACCGAAGTAACCAGTCCTTCGTTCACGCTCGGCAACCGCTATGACGAAGGGCGTTTGCTGCTCTATCACCTAGACCTCTATCGCCTGCCCGACGGTGCAAGTGCCGCGCACGCCGTCGATCTCGACGAACTGCTCGCGGACGAGCGCGCCGTCGTCGTCATCGAATGGGCTGAACGGATGGGCCGCTATCCGCTGCCCGCGCCCGTCTGGCGCGTCTCACTAGCTGGGGCTGGCGCAGCGCCGCGCCAAATTACTATCGCGCAGAATTGAGCCGGCACTGCGGTCACGACGGCACAGGGTCCGCGCCCTCGTATCAGTTGCTGCGCGAGGCTGTGCTAAACTTCACCCGCAGAAATCTTTTGAATTACTGAAGGAGCTAGAACCTATGCCTTATCCGGAATTGATGATCCGCCCGATGCGCGAGGAGTTGACGCGACTCGGCATCGAAGAGGCGCGCACGCCCGAAGCAGTGGACGAAGCGATCAAACAGACGAACGGCACATTGATGATCGTCGTCAACTCGGTCTGCGGCTGCGCGGCCGGCAAGGCGCGCCCCGGCATCGCCATGGCCCTCCGGCACGACACGCGCCCCGACCGCGCCATCACCGTCTTTGCCGGCGCAGACATCATGGCCACCGAACGCGCGCGCAACTACTTCACCGGCTATCAGCCGTCCTCGCCTTCCGTCGCACTGATCAAAGAGGGTCAAGTCGTCTACATGCTGCAACGCCACGACATCGAAAATCGCGACGCCCCCGCCATCGCACAGGAATTGACGCGCGCCTTCGATCAATACTGCGTCGGCGCGGCCACGGCGCAAGCCTAAGAATAAGTGCTGAGTGCTAAGTGCTGAGTGCTGAGTCAAACGCTGATTCTTCACTCAGCACTCAGCACTTAGCACTTAGCACTTCCCCATGTCTCTCACGCTCGACACACCCATCATCGAACTCGCTAAGGTTGGCATTCCGCGTTTCGGATCACTGACGGCGCGGCGGCTCGCTTTGGCATCGGCGGGACTGTCGGGTAAGAGTGACGCAGGCGAGGCAACGGTCGAAGACCTGTTGAACTATCTGCCGATGCGTTATGAGGATCGCTCGAACCTCGCGCGCATCGCAGACCTGCGCGACGGCACGGAAGCATCGCTCGAACTCTACGTGCGCGTCGCGGGCGGCTTTCAAGTAGGTAAGAATCGCGGCCCGAAACAACCGCCGCTCTACATCTTCGAGGTTACTGCGAGCGATCCGGAACGGACGGCAAAGCCGGTCGTCGTCTGGTGGTTCGTCTCGGGCCGGCAAGGGCAGCGCATCATCGCTTATCACCGCCAGCAGTTCACGCGCGGCGCACGCTTTATCGCCTACGGACGCTGGGAGTTCGACGCGCGCCGCAACACCTTCGCCCTGCGGCTCAATAAGCCCGATGAGTTGGAGATGCTGCCCGGCACTTGGACGCCGCCCGAACACGCATTGCTCCGACTGGCCGAAGAGAACGGCGCACAGGCGGCAGGCGCAACCGGAGAGCACGACGCCACCTCACAGGAACACAGCGCCGCGACCGTCTCAACGAACGTTGATAACGACAACCCAAACGGCGTGCCGGACGATGTTGAGCTTGAAGAAGAAACAACTGATCCGACACTCGCGGCGATCCACACGGGTCGGCGCGTGCCGGTCTATCGCAAGCTCGGCGAATTTCGCACCAAGCGTCTGCGCGAGATCGTGCACGAGGTCTTGCGCCGCTTGGACGACGAGGCCTTCGGCGAGACTTTGCCCGCCGACTTGATCTCGCGCCAACAACTCATCAACCGCGCCACGGCGCTCCGCCGCATACACTTTCCAACGGACGATGTGCCCTTGGCCGACTACGAGCGCGCCCGCTCACTTGCACATCTCCGTCTCATCTTTGAAGAGTTTTTCTGGGTCGCGTTCGCCATCGGCTTGCGCAAGAGCGAGCGTGTGAAAGAGCCGAAGGGTGCGGTCATCGAAGTGGACGAGCGCGTGCGCGCGCACATGGACGAACTGCTGCCGTTCGAGTTGACGGGCGCGCAGGAGCGCTCAGTTAATCGCATCCTCGACGACATGCAATCGGACGCGCCGATGAATCGCCTGCTGCAAGGCGACGTAGGCAGCGGCAAGACCATCGTCGCGCTGCTTGCGATGCTGGCCGCGATGGAGAACGGCTATCAGGCCGCGCTCATGGCCCCGACCGAAATTCTGGCCGAGCAGCACGCGCGCAACATCAAGCGCCTGCTCGCCCGCTCGCCTTATCGCACGGAGCTATTGATCGGCTCGCTGCGCGCGGCCGAGAAACGTCGCCTGCACGCCGACATCGCGGCGGGCGAGATCCACGCCTGCATCGGCACGCATGCGCTGATTCAAGAGGCCGTGCAGTTCCACAAACTCGGTCTTGTCGTCATCGACGAACAGCATCGCTTCGGCGTCCTGCAACGCGCGGCCTTGCGCGAGCGCGGCTTCAACCCCGACGTGCTGGTGATGACCGCGACACCGATCCCGCGCTCGCTCGCCATGACGGTCTATGGCGAGCTTGATGTGTCGGTGATTGATGAACTGCCGCCCGGTCGCACGCCGATCAAGACGGTCGTAGTCGGCGAAGATCAACGCGGCGGTGTCTATAAAGGCGTCGAGCGCGAGGTGCGCGGCGGCCGGCAGGCTTATGTGGTCTATCCGCTCATCGAAGAGTCCGAGAAGATGGATTTGAAAGACGCGACGCGCATGTTCGAGCATCTGCGCGACCGCGTCTTTCCACACTTTCAGCTTGGACTGCTGCACGGCAAGATGAAGTCGGCGGAGAAGGATGATGTGATGCGGCGCTTCGTCGCGGGCGAGATACAGATTCTCGTCGCGACGACTGTCGTTGAAGTTGGCGTGGACGTGCCGAACGCTTCCGTGATGGTTATTGAGCACGCCGAGCGTTTCGGTCTCTCGCAGTTGCACCAACTGCGCGGGCGCGTGGGGCGCGGCGCGCAAGCCTCGTTCTGCGTGCTGATGACTTCCGACAAACAGACCAGCGTCGCGCAGGAGCGGCTCGGCATCATGGCCGAGACGAACGACGGCTTCCGCATCGCCGAGAAGGATTTAGAGCTACGCGGCCCCGGCGAAGTGATGGGCACGCGGCAGTCCGGCATCCCGACGTTCCGCGTCGGCAATCTCGTCCGCGACCTACAGATTCTCGAAGAGGCGCGACGCGAAGCCGACTACTATCTCTCCGCGCGCAAGCGCACACGCGAAACCTCGCAACTGATCGAACGCGTCCGCGCCGACGCGCGCTTCGGTCTTGCCTCGGTGGGTTGAGCGAGCACCGCCCACTTTTGTCTTTAGCAAATAGGCAAGGGTATTGCTCACTAGGAAGGTGAAGGCATCATGGACGTTGATCCGTTGGAGTTTGTAGAGTCGAAGGACGAGCAAGCAGAGACAATGGCGGCGGAGAAGGCAAAGTCTTCCTTGAACACGCTCATCGCGATCACAGTCGCGCTGCTGGCGACGTTTCTGGCCATCTGTAGCGTGAAGGACAATAACATCGGGCAGGCGATGCAACAGGCACAGGCCGACAAGATCGATAACTACTCTTGGTATCAGGCGCGCAACATACGCGAAGAGATTAATCATGCGGCCGCTGCGCAGTTGCACGCACAGGCGGCTGTGGCTGCGCCGGAAGCGCGCGCAGGACTTGAGCAGCAGGCCGCCGCGTTCGAGAAGCTGGCGCAGGAGCAGGCGGAGAAGAAGCGGCAACAGCAAGCGGACGCCGATCAGGCGGACAAGACCTACGCGGCGCTCAACCTGCACGACGATCAGTTTGACATGTCGGAAGCATCGCTCTCCATCGCCATCTCCATGCTCGCCGTGACGGCGCTCACGCAGAAGCGTTGGCTCTACGGGCTGGCCCTGCTGCCGACCGCGTTCGGTCTCTTCATGGGCTTGGCCGGTCTGCTCGGCACAAACATTCATCCGAACTTCTTCGCCCGTTTACTCACTTGAAGCCCGCGCAACGGCATCCGTCCTTGGCCGGCCGTGCGTATAGCGTACGGCCGGCCAGTTTTTTTAGTTCTCTTGCGCGGTGCGGTGTTAAGATGTGCTGCCAGCTAAAATCTTCGACGGGCAAATTCGTGCCCCAAGCAACCGACCGGCTGTGTACTCATAAATGGCTGCCATGAAAAACAGAATCTATGTGCGTTATCCCCTGCTGCTCATACTCGTCTGCGCTGCCTGCTCTTTGTTGTTTGTGCGCGCCGGGCGGACGCAGGACACCGTGACGGGTGCGTTTGAAGGCACAGTGACAAACAGCCAGACGGGCGCGAGCATTGCCGGCGCGACCGTGCTGATCATCAACCAGCAGACAGGTCTGAGCATTCCCAAAACATCCGACACGCGCGGCCGCTTCTATCAAGGTCTGCTTAGCCCCGGCATCTATACGATCCGCGTCGCCGCGCCCGGCTTCGTGACGCGCGAGGTGCAGCAACGGCTCTTCATCACGCGCACCGGCGAAGTCGTCCCCGTGCCCGTCGCGCTTGAGCCGGACACGCCCGCAACCGCAACGGCTACGCCGACACCTGCCGTCGGTGCACCGACGCCCGTGCCGACTCGCAGTCCGCAGACCGAGGAGGACACGGACATACGCGCGCGCATCAACGCGACGGATGGCGAGCGCGGCGGCTCGTTCACAGAGGAAGAGGTCTCTTCGCTCCCGCTCGGCGCGACCTCGTTTGTGCGCTCGTTTGATGAGTTGGCGTTGTTGTTGCCCGGCGTCGCGCCGCCGCCGCAGACGCTCGGCTCGGTCGCAGGCCCCGGCATCGGCGCGGGCGTCGGCTCGGCTGGACAGTTCGCGGTCAACGGGCTGCGCTCGCGCGCGAATAATTTCACGGTGGACGGCTCGGACAATAACGACGAGGTCATTGGCGTGAGACGTCAAGGCTTCGTGGCGCTCGTGCCACAGCCGATTGAATCGATTAAGGAGTATCAGGCGATCACACTGCTCGCGCCCGCGCAGTTTGGGCGCAACATTGGCGCGCAGGTCAATGCCGTCTCGAAGTCGGGCGGTAACGGCGTCCATGGCACTGTGTTCGGCTTCTTCAATTCAAGTCAACTCAATGCGCGCAACTTTTTCGACTCGACCGGCGGCAACACGAGTATGGCATTGCGTGCGGGCAACAATCAGCCTGTGTTGCTGAACGGCGCGCCGCTCGTCGTCGAGAATCAGAGCGGCCAGAAAGACTCTTTCACCTTCGGGCAGGCGGGTTTTGTCATCGGCGGCCCGGTCATTAAAAACAAACTTTTCTTTTTCGGTTCGACGGAATATCAACGCACGAACGCTGCGCAGGAGGAGAGTTTCGCCGTGCCCACCGTCGAGGAGCGCGGCGTCTTCCGCACGGGCGCGACCGGCATCTTCAATCTGCCGTCACAGATCGGCAATGTCGATCCGGTCTTCGCTTATCCCACTACGGGCGACGGCGACGCCATCTTCAGTCTCTTCCCCTTTCCCAACAACCCGAACGGCATCTACGGCGCAAACACTTTTACGCAGACGCTGCCCGCCAGCGGCAACGGCAAGGTGTTCTCCTTCAAGCTCGAAGACTTCTTCAAACTCCGCGGCCGCCAACAGTCCGTCGTCGGGCGTTATAACTTTACGAACGACTCACGCATCATCCCGGTCACGGGCGGCGCGCTTTTCTCTTCGCTCCTGCCGCGCGTGCGTACGCAGAATTTTTCCTTCTTCGTCAACAGCGAAGTCACACATCCGGACTCCGCCCACCCCATCTACAATCAGGTACGCCTCTCCTACGGGCGCACGCGGCTGGGCTTCCGCGAAGTGCCCAATCGCGCGTTCACCTTGCGCAGCCAACAATTTCCCAACGTGCAGTTTCTCTTGAACGCGCCTTATCTGGTGAACCTAACATTTCCTGATGTCACGCCCGGAGCCGGCGTCGGGCCGAACACAGGCCCCGTCGATTACGCCACCGTGCCCGGCATCAGCGTCGAGGATGTGCTGGGCGCAATCGGGCAGGTCAACGTCGCGGGCTTTAGTCCGGTCGGTGTGGACGTGGTCAACTTCCCGCAACGCCGCATCGATAACACATTTCAAGCGGCGGATAATCTGACGTGGCGGCTGGGCAGTCACAGTCTGGCCTTCGGGGCCGACATACGCCGCACCGAGTTGAATAGCGATCAGTCGCCCAGCTCGCGGCCACTCGTGAATTTTAACGGCTCGCCGGAAGTCTCGCTGGATGCGAATGGTAACCCACAACTCACCGGACGCTTCTTCCGCGCGGTCGATCTGGCGGCGGCGGGCGCGGCCAGCGGCTTCTCGCAGACGCTGGCGACCGCCGACCCGGACGTGCAGTTGCGTTTCTACCAGCTAAATTTTTACGGCCAAGACACGTGGCGCATCACGCACAGGCTTTCGCTCTCCTACGGCTTGCGCTACGAGTTCAACACCGTGCCGCGCGACACGCAGGGGCGCATTGAGCAGGCGTTCAGCGATGAAGCCTTAAGCGATATGCCGGGGCTGATGAGCATCATCGACAGCCGCAAACGCATCTTCGATCCAGACCGCAACAACTTCGGGCCGCGCATCAGTGCCGCCTTCTCGCCCAAGCTGTTCGGCGCAGAGCATCCGAGCGTCATACGCGGCGGCTACGGTCTCTATTTCGATCAACCGTTGGGCGCAGTCGTCATTCAATCGGCGAACACGTTTCCGCGCTTCTTCTCAGTCGACTTCGCGGGCGGTACGGGCAATCAGGATCGCACCTGCGGCAGTAACTTCCCCTGCGGCGAGTTGAACCTGCGCAATCCGAGCGACCTGCCTATCATCCGCCGCAACAGCCTGAACAGGATCGTGCCGGGTATCACGACCGCTGAGATCATCCGGCAATTGAACTTCTTCGTGACGGGCATGAACAGTCCTTCAGCGAGCATCTTCGGCGCGACCTTGCCGCCGCGCCAACTCAACACGCCGATGGCGCACCAATTTTCCGCCACCTTCGAGCAACTCGTCGGGCGCGGCTTGAGCTTGTCAGCAGCCTACGTCGGTACACGCGCGCGCAACCTGTTTCGCTTCTCGACGCCCAACTTCGGCCCGAACTCGATCCTCGTCCCTGTCTTCTTCGACGTAGTCAATCAAAACGAAGACAACCCCAACGATCCATCCGACTTCGTCGGCGAGCCGCGCTTCTTCGGCTTCGCCGTGCCGCCGCAGGGCGACCGCCCTACAGGCGGCATCGGCGTGATCTCTCGGTTTGAAACGACGGCCAAATCACAATACGACGCTTTGCAGGTACAGGCGCGCGGTCGCTTCCGGCGCGGCTTACAGTTTCAAGCGAGCTACACGCTCTCTAAGACGACCGACTTCGTCTCGGACGTATTCGATCTGGCCGGCGCATTCGCGCTGCCCCAGAACAGCATGACTGGCAGAGGCGAGCGCGCCCCGGCCAACTTCGACGCGCGCCATCGCTTCGCCTACAACTTCATCTACGAGTTGCCCGGCTTTACCGGGCACAGCAAGTTCGTGCGCGCGCTTTTCGGCAATCTGCGCATCGCCGGTCTCGGCAGCGCGCAAAGCGGGCCGCCGTTCACGGTCAACAGCACTCTGGATGTGAACTTCGACGGCAACCTGACGGATCGGCTCGACACGCTCAACGGTCTCGTCATCACGGGCAACCGCCGCCAACCCTTGCGGCTGACGCCAAACACTCCACCCACCTCTCTGCTCGCCCCGTTCGGCTCAGATGGCAGGATCGGCCGCAACACGTTTCGCGCGGGCAACATCGTCTCGCTGAACATGGCCTTCATCAAGGACTATCACATCAAAGCGCAACAGCAACTCACGCTGCGCGTCGAAGTCTTCAACTTCATCAATCGCGCCAACTTCGGCATTCCCATTCGCTTCCTCGAAGCACCGGGCTTCGGCCAAGCGACGAACACCGTCACGCCCGCGCGCCGCGTACAGTTCGCGCTGAAGTACTCGTTCTAAGAGTAGTAGGTAGTAGGCGGTAGGCAGTTAAGACAAATTGCTTTTAACTGCCTACCGTCTACTACTTTCTGTTACCATCGCGCCATGCGCATCATCGCCGGCCAGTACCGCGGGCGTGTGCTGAAAAGCCCGCCCTCGATGCAGATCAGGCCGACCTCCGACCGTCTGCGCGAGACGCTCTTCAACGTCCTTGCGCCGCGCCTGTCCGAAGCGCGTTTTCTTGATCTCTGCGCCGGCTCCGGTGCGGTCGGCATTGAAGCGCTCTCGCGTGGCGCTTCCTTCGTCACCTTCGTGGATCGCTCGCGGAAGACGTGCGGCTTAATCGAAGCCAATCTCGATCTACTCGAAGTGCCCGAAGAGCAGACCGAAGTTGTCATGAGCGAAGCGGCCGACCATCTGCGCCGCACGGTCGCGCGCAATTCAGCCGCCCCTTATGATCTAATCTTCTTCGATCCGCCCTACGCCAACGACTACCTGCCCGTGCTCGAACTCTGCGGCGCGCACGCCGCCGAACTACTCGCACCCGCAGGCATCCTCATCGTCGAACATCATCACAAGAACGCGCTCAAGGACGCAGTCGGCGCGCTCCGCCGCTGGCGCATCCTAAAACAAGGCGACTCCGCGCTCAGCTTTTATGAAACCGCATAGACCGCGCACCCACAACGTTGACAGCCCTGCACGTCCAGACTATTCTCGCCACGTTGGCTGACTCGCGCACCTCATTATCTATTTGAATGGAAAGTACGGTTAATGTCGCTGTCATCCTGCTAGCCCACACACGTGCGGTCATCCACCGATCTCGGGCAGATTAGGTCACAGTGCGCAGTATCTCTCCGAAACGCCGCTGCGGTCTAATAAGCGTTAGGCGCTACTAACACGAAAGGTATTTTAATAATATGCCTTGGAATGCTATTGCGTATGTTAGTTCTGGCATTACCCTCGTTGCCTTTATTGTTGCTGTGGCAGCATGGGTGTATAGAACTAAAGCTCTCCGACAAGAGCGTACTATTCGTTTAGCTCCCAAGAGTAAGCGTGCCGCATTAGTTGAGAGTGCGCTCGAATTCTTTAATATCGATACAAACACGCTTACCCGTGAACAAAAATACGATTTGGCTTTAAAACAGATTCATGAGCGCGCTAAGCGATTTCGCATAACGGCTAGCATCGTCGTCGTAGTTGTATGTTTTGCGGCAGGCGTTAGCATATTCGCTATATTGCGAGTACCGACAGTGAACGAATCAAGAGGAATTTCATCTCCTACACCAACCACAACCCCATCATCACAAACAATACTCCCGACATCTTCTCCACTGACAATTGAATATAGAGTGCATGTAAACGACGAACGTATGCAGCCAATACAAGGTGCTTGGGTAACTGTGAAAGATAATGACAGATTTACGAATAATTTTACCGACTCGCACGGCATCTTTTTTACAAAGCTAAATCCTTCGACTGATATTGTTAATATTTCCGTAGAAGCAGAGGGATATATTCCGTACAATGTGAGTAATGTTTCTATCCCTGAATCGAAAATTCAAGAAGTCCCTTTGAAATCCATTAGTCCAACGAATATAAGACAAGGAAGTGATAACACTAAATTGAATGAGGAGGTACGCACAGCTATTCAGGATCAATCCTTGAGTGATAAGAATCATGCTGATGCACAAAAGATTAGACGGAAGCTAAGGGATTTGAATATCGCTCTTAAATCAACAGATGAGCAAAAACACATAGAAGCCAGAAAAGCAATTGCAGAAGCAATGTCCCAGATTGGCATGATGGTGGCCCGCAATTATGAACCAACTGACGAAGAATTGTTTGAAGAGTTAATAGCGCGCGTAAAAGAACTTAGCAAGCAGCAGGATAATATTCCAGACATCCTTAAGGCGTTGAAAATATAACGGCATTTGGCGAAGCAGCGCCCGCGCCTAACAACGGCATGCACCCGCCGCCCCGGCGCACCATTAGAAATCAAGCCTAGCAAACGACCGACCGAAGCGGAGGGGAAGCCGGGGCGCTGGCTTCCCTTCCGCTTTTTACCTTAAACTTAGGCAGACGTTCTTAGTTCTGACGGCAACGACATAGATTTTCAAGGCGACTATGAGACTACAACAACTAACTCGTGCCCTGCTCGCGGCGCTTATCGTGTTCTCGTTCATATCTACTTCCGCGCGCGCGGATGAAGGCATGTGGCCGTTTAATAACGTGCCGCGCGCTTTGATCAAGCAGCGTTATGGGTTTGAGATCACGGACGCGTGGCTCAAGCAGGTGCAGTTGGCCTCTGTCCGGTTCAGCGGCGGGTCAGGCTCGTTCGTCTCGCCCGAAGGGCTAGTGCTCACGAATCATCACGTCGCCGCCGACACCTTGTCGAAACTCTCCACGCCCGCGCACGATCTGTTCAAAGAAGGTTTCTATGCGCGCACGCGGGCCGAGGAGGTCAAGGCGCTCGATCTGGAGTTGAACGTACTGATGAGCATTGAAGACGTGACGGCACGCGTCGGCGGCGCGGTCAAGCCCGGCATGTCTGCTGCGGAGACGGCCGCTGCGCGCCAGCGGGCGAGCAGCGAGATCGAGACAGAGTCGAACAAGGCGACGGGCTTGCGCAGCGAGGTCGTCACGCTCTATCAGGGCGGGCAGTACAACCTCTATCGCTACAAACGCTACACGGACGTGCGGCTCGTCTTCGCGCCCGAATACCAGATCGCTTTCTTCGGCGGCGACCCCGATAACTTCAACTTCCCGCGCTACGATCTAGACATGGCCATCTTCCGCGTCTATGAAGATGGGAAGCCGATTCATACGGATAACTATTTCAAGTGGTCGCCAACGGGCGCGCAGGCGGGCGAGCTTGTCTTCGTGCCCGGCAATCCCGGCTCGACGCAGCGCCTCAACACGGTCGCGCATCTCGAATTCTTACGCGATGTGGGGCTGCCCTTTCAGATCAAGTTCTACGAGCGCACGCAGGCGCTCTTGCATCGCTACGGCGCGCAAGGGGCGGAGCAGGAGTTGCAGGCGCATCAGGAACTATTCAGTATCGAGAACAGTCTGAAGAATCTGCGCGGCCAACTCGCGGGGCTACAGAACAAGACGATCATGGCGCGCAAAGTAAAAGCCGAGCGGGATTTGCGCCGCACGGTCGCGGTCGATCCGCAGAAGTTGAAAGAGTACGGCGATGCTTGGGACGCAATCGCGCAGGCGCGTAAGTCGCTGGCCGCATACGAGCGGCAACGGCAGTTGTTCGACACGGGCCGCGCCTTCAACTCGCGCCTGTTCTCACTCGCGCGCACGCTCGTGCGCATGGCGGATGAACGTGAGAAGCCCAACAACGCGCGCCTCCCTGAGTTTACCGATGCGCGCCGCGCCCAACTTGAGCTTGATCTCTTCTCGCCCGCGCCCGTCTACAAAGAGTTCGAGCAGGCGCGGCTGACTGATGCGCTGACCTTCATGCGCGAAGAGTTGGGCGCAAGCGATGCATTGGCGCAAAAAGTCTTGCAGGGCAAGACGCCGGCCGAGCGCGCCGCCGAGTTGGTGCGCGGCACGCGTTTGCAGGACGTTGACTATCGCAAACAATTGGCGCAGGGCGGGCGCGCGGCCATCGACAAGTCAGACGATCCTTTGATCGTGCTCGCACGCACTATTGATCCGGAGGCGCGCGCGCTGCGCAAGCGTTATGAAGATGAAGTTGTCAGCGGCGAGCGCACAGCTTACGGAAAGATCGCGCGTGCGCTCTTCGACATCGAAGGCACAAAGCTCTACCCGGACGCGACGTTCACGCTGCGTCTGGCTTACGGCGTGATCAAAGGCTACGAGGAGAACGGTAAACAGGTTGCGCCCTTCACCGACTTCGCCGGTCTCTATGCGCGCTCCGCTGCGCACAAGAATCAGCCACCTTACGACATACCGGCGCGCTGGGCGGCCAAGAAGCCGACGCTCAATCTGAAGACGCCGCTCGATTTCATCACGACCTCCGACACCATCGGCGGCAACTCCGGCTCGCCCATCATCAACCGCGCGGCCGAACTTGTCGGCCTGAACTTTGACCGCAACATCTACGGACTCGTCGGCAACTTCATCTACGACGAGACGCAGAAGCGCAACATCGGCGTCCACTCGCGCGGCATGCTCGTCGCACTGCGCGAGGTCTACGGCGCGAATGAGTTGGCCGATGAGCTTGCCGGCCCGGCGGCTAAGGCCGCCACACGTTGAAAGCGTGCGCTTGTTGTCATCGACATACAGCTTTACAGTGAAGAGCGAACAGACAGTCGAACAGGTCGCGGCGTTCTGGAACACGGAGGCGTGCGGCACGCAGTTTGTCACGGCGGCGCATGACGAGCGGGACTTTTACGCCCGGTATCGGCGCTTCCGCTACGAGACCGAGTGGCACATCCCTGAGTTCGTGCCGTTCGCAGAGATGCGCGGGCGGCGCGTGTTGGAGATCGGCTGCGGCAACGGTGCGGACGGCGTCATGTTCGCGCAACACGGCGCGGACTACACCGGCGTCGATCTGACAGATGCGGCCGTCATCGCCACGCGCAAGCACTTCGCCGTGCTTGATCTGCCCGGCCAGTTTCAACTGGCGGACGCCGAACAACTAGACTTTCCCGCCGACAGTTTTGATGTGGTCTATTCCTACGGCGTGCTCCATCACACGCCTGAGCCAGCGCGCGCGATCCGCGAAGTCCAGCGCGTGCTCAAACCCGGCGGGCGCGCCTACGTGATGCTCTACCACCGGCACAGCTTCAACTACTACGCGCGCATCCTCGGCTACATGCGCGCGCGCCTGTTGCTACGCATCCTCGCGCGCACCGGGCGATGGACAAGCGATAAAGCGGCGGCGCAGGCTAAAGAGTTGGCGGGCTTGCGCGGCAACGAGCGGCCCGAAGTGTGGACACTGCACTATGAAAACTTTTTGCGCGCCGGTTGGAATTATCTGCGCGCGCGCAACTTCGTCCACCACTGCACCGACGGCCCCGAATGCCCTTACGCCTATGTCTATAGCAAGCGCGAGGCCCGGCAAATCTTCGCGCCATTTAAGCAAGTCAACTTTCGCGTGGCCCATTTCCCTCTGCGCAAGTACGCCTTCGCGCGGGCGCTGCCCTTCGCCGTCGAGCGTCTGCTCGCTGCGCGACTCGGTTGGTATCTGCTTATCGAAGCTGTGAAATAAAGGTCGCCGTTCTCATCAGCTCATGCCCGCACAGTCAAACGTCCCCAAGCTCAAACGTTCAACCAAGCTGCTCGTCGTCTGCGTTAGCATCCTCTTCGCTTTGGCTCTAGGCGAGATCGGTCTGCGCATCATCGGCTACACGTATCCCATCTTTTACACAACCGACCCGACGCGTGGTTACGCCTTGCGCCCGTGCATGCAGGGCTGGTATCGCAAAGAGGGCGCGGCTTACGTGCGGATCAATTGTCAGGGCTTGCGCGACCGCGAACACGCGCAGCAGAAACCGCCGAACACCTTACGCATCGCCGTCATCGGCGACTCATATGCCGAAGCACTGCAAGTGCCGGTCGAAGATGCTTTCTGGTCGGTGATGGAGCGTAAGCTGCAAGCCTGTCCCGCGTTCGGCGGGCGCACGGTCGAGGTCATCAACTTCGGCGTCTCCGGTTACGGCACAGCGCAGGAGTTGTTGACGTTGGAGCAACAGGTCTGGCCTTACGAGCCGGACGTGGTGCTGCTCGCCGTCACCACGAACAATGACATCACAGACAACTCGCGCCCGTTGAAGAAGACCGATGAGATACCCTATTTTCTGCTGCGCGACGGCCAACTCGTGCTCGACGATTCATTCCGCACCAACAAAGCCTTCCGCCTGCGCAACTCCGCGCTGAACCGCGCCGGGCGTTGGCTCAGAGACAACCTGCGCGTCATTCAAGCCATACACCAAGCGCAGCACGCGCTCAAAGCACGGCTCGACGCGCGTCGTGCCCATGCCGCGCAGACAGCTCAAGGGCCAACAAACCCGACGACTAATACGGGCGCGAATCAAACCATGACGGAAGCAGCGGGTGAGGCACCGGGCGCAGAACTCGGCGCGGATAATCTGATCTATCGCCCGCCGCCGACGCAGGTCTGGCAGGACGCTTGGCGCGTGACCGAAGCGTTGCTCATGCGTATGAACGACGAGGTCAAAAGTCATGGCGCACAGTTCGTCGTCGTCACCTTGAGCAACGGCATACAGGTCTACCCTGACAGTTCCGCGCGCCAAGCATTCATGCAACGTCTCGGCGTGCCGGACTTGCTCTACCCCGACACGCGGATCAAGTCGCTGTGCGAGCGCGCAGGTATTCCGTCGCTCACCCTCGCCCCACAGCTACAAGCTTACGCCGACGAGCACAAAGTTTTTCTTCACGGCTTCGCCCCCGACCTCGGCAACGGCCACTGGAATCAGACGGGGCATCACGTCGCCGGCGAGTTGATCGCGCAACAGCTATGCGCCGGTCTCATTCATTGATCAGTATCACGATGTACAAATGAAAGAGAGTGCTCATTGCCGGGGGCGCGGGCATCTCGGCCTGCCTTGAGCGCGTGCGCGCGAACCGCTTTGACGCGCCGCACGGCTCGTTGGCGGGCTGTAGGGTGCCCCGCGCTCCCAGCAGCACGCAGCTACTTGCTGCGCGCGCAGATTTGCATTTGACTCGCCGCGCTGTTTGGCGTAGAAGCATTTAGGCCGCCCACCGCTCGAAGGAGTCGCAAAGGTTATGTCCACGTCCGATGCGCAGACCGCTTACACACTGCCCGCGATTGCCTCTCCGCGTGTGCCTGATGGGCCTCTGCGCACGCTCACAGACACGTTCGCCGCCCTGCGCCGTCGCCCCACGCTCGCGGAGATGAGCGCGTGGCTGCAAGATCTGAAGCTTGACCCGACAGACCTGCGCCCTTACATCGGCTTCAAGCCGGGCACATACGCGCGCCACCGCGTCTTCCGCAACGAGCACATAGAGATGCTCGTGCTCTGTTGGCGGCCCGGTCAGCGCACCCCGATCCACGATCACAACGGCTCTTACGGCGTCGTGCGCGTCTGGTCAGGGATCATGTGGGAGACGCTGTTCGCGATGGACGCGACGCGCGGACTGCTTTATCAAGCGGGGCGCGACTGGACAGACGGCTGCATCACGGGTGCGGACATTCCCGACATACACCAGCTCGGCAACCCGGACGTGAGCGGGCAAGACCTCGTCACGCTGCACCTCTACGCGCCGCCGCTCGGCAGCCTTAATATCTATCGACCGGGCAGCACCGAATCGATCAGTACCTTAAATCTGAATTCATGGAATCCGACGATCTGAATAACCTGGTAGCCACATCTGCTCTCTTAGGTTCCGTTGGGCGCGCCTCGCAAATATAGTCAGTTACATTCACGTTCAGTTTCATTTACGTTCGGAGGTGGCATGATGTCCGCACTCAAGGCTTCGCTCTCACGACGCAGTTTCACCAGACTGCTGGGCGCTGGTACGGCGCTGGCGGCTCTGCGCCCGATTGTTACGCTCACCGCCCC
Source organism: Pyrinomonadaceae bacterium (assembly GCA_045807745.1). Taxonomy (GTDB): domain Bacteria; phylum Acidobacteriota; class Blastocatellia; order Pyrinomonadales; family Pyrinomonadaceae; genus QHXQ01. Next base: position 51,431 of record JBJMGT010000006.1, on the reverse strand, counting down.
GGCGCGGCGGCTCATTGACACCGCAACCGCAGCACCCGTACGCCTAAGTTCAAATGAGAACCCTTATGGGCCGTCGCCGATGGCGCTTAAGGCCATGACCGACGCGTTCGGCTTGGCGTGGCGTTATCCGGACGAGCATGCGGATGCACTGACGGAGGCGCTGGCTAAGCTGCACGGCATCGCGCCGGAGCGCATCCTACTCGGCAATGGGTCGGGCGAAATTCTGAAACTGTGCGCGGCAGCTTTGACGGGAGCGGGGCGCAGGCTCGTTGTCGCCGATCCAACCTTTGAAGCGATTGCGCGCCACGCGACAATGAATCATGCCGAGGTGAGCAAGATTCCGCTCACGGCCGACTACCGGCACGATCTACCGAAGATGCTTGCTGCCACGAAGGACGCCGGGCTGGTCTACATCTGCAACCCGAACAACCCGACGGCGAGCATTACGCCCAAAAGTGAGGTGCGCGCCTTTCTTGCGCAAGTGCCGCGCGAGACCATCGTGCTGGTGGACGAGGCTTATCATCACTACGCCGAGACGCAGGACTACGAGAGCGTCAGTCCGCTCGTCGCAACGCAACCGAATTTGATCGTGGCGCGCACCTTCTCGAAGATTTACGGGATGGCGGGCCTGCGCTGCGGCTACTGCGTCGCGCAGCCCGACATCATTGAGCGCCTGCGCCCGCAACAGACTTGGGACTCGACCAACATCATGGCGCTCGTCGCCGCGCACGCCAGCCTGCAAGACGGGGCGCACGTCGCGCAGGGTCGCCGGCTCAACACCGCCGTCAAGCAACAGGTCTACGCCGAGCTTGACCGGCTGAAATACACCTACATCCCGTCGGCGGCCAACTTCCTGATGATCGATCTGCGTCGTGACGTGCGCCCCGTCATCAAAGCGTTGCGCGAGCAGCGCGTCGAAGTCGGCCGCTTCTTCCCCGCCCTGCCCACACACCTGAGAGTCACCATCGGCACGCGCGACGGCATGCAAACATTCCTCGCCGCCTTCCGGCAAGTGCTGGCGTAAGGCGAGTGATCGGGAAAGATCAATTACAGACAAGGATGAGGGGTAAGGGATGAAAAGAAAGACTACTCAACTTGAGCTATCATTCTTTCATCCCTCATCCCTCATCCCTAACTCAAAAGCCGCCTGACCCGTGAAGGCCAAGCGGCTCTTTGTTGCCGGCGAGGGTGCGAGGGTTGACGCGCCGAAGCGCGCCTACCGCCTCACCGGCGAACGCTGTCTGTTTCTAGCGCGGCGTGCGTGCTACCTGATCGCCCGCCGCCCGCGTGATCTCGATCTGCTTCGCAAACTTAACCTGCTTGGTCGCGTCCAACTCCAACGTCACGATGTCGCCCTTGTGCAGTTCCGCGAAGGTGACGTACTTGGTGCCCCGCTTAATGCGCGTGCCGGCCCGGTCAATAGCGATAACGTGCTCGACACCTGAGCGCGCCATGACGGAGATGTGCTGATCGTTAATCTCGACGACCCGCGCGGCCACCATGCGCGCGTCCGTATCCTCTGCATCATCCGCCGCGACCGCCAGTGCGCGCGTTGCGCTGAGCGCCAACAACAGCGCGACACCGAACGTAAGGCTGACTCTTCTTTTCATGTCTCATGCTCCCGCGCCGATATACTTGGGAGAGCAATTTCGTCCACGCGACGGACTCAACGGCAACTGATATGCCGCGCCGGGCGAGTGCTTTGATCAGCACGCCAGAACGGGCAAATTTGGCTGAAAGTGCTGGGATTTTAATGACGAGCGGAATGATGCGCGCTGTTAACTGGTCAGAGGTTTACGCGGCTGGCCGTATCGTTGCGGAACAATCTCAATCTCACTCTGAAACAGAATGGGCCGCCTCTTGATCGAGGCGGCCCATGTTTATTAAATTGCCTGCGGTTTAGCCGAAGATGTCGCGCACCTTGTCCATCAAGCCCTTGTCCTCAAGGTCGCGGTCTTCGATCTTCGATAACTCTTCGAGCAGACGGCGCTGCTCGCGCGTTAAGGTGGTCGGCGTGCGCAGCGTGACTGAGACGTAGAGGTCGCCGTGCCCGCGCCCGCCGAGCACGGGCATGCCCTGCCCTTTCAAACGAAAGACCGTGCCCGTCTGCGTCCCGGCCGGAATCTTGAGCGACTGCTCTGCGGTCAAAGTCTCGACCACGATCTCTGAGCCGAGCGCAGCCTGCGCGAACGTGACCGGCACGGACGTGTACAGGTTGCTGCCCTGCCGCTCGAACCGCTCATGCTCCTTGACGTGGATGACGACGTAGAGGTCGCCGGCCGGGCCGCTCTGCGTGCCGCTCTCGCCCTCGCCCACAAGGCGCAGGCGCGAACCGGTTTCGACGCCCGCCGGAATCTTCACCTCGATCTGCTTCTCGCGTTCGACCCGACCCGCCCCGCGACAATCGCCGCACGGATTTTTGATCACGCGCCCCGTCCCGCGACACGTACCGCACGTGCGCGCGACCGAGAAGAAGCCTTGTTGATAACGCACTTGCCCACTGCCGCTACACTGTGCGCAGGCTTCCGGCTGCGTGCCCGCCTTCGCGCCCGTGCCCGTACACGTCTCGCAGGTTTCCATGCGCGGGATGCGCAGTTGCGCGGTCATGCCTGCGGCCGCATCGTCGAGCGTGATCTCAAGATCGTAGCGCAGGTCTGCGCCGCGTTGCGCGGCCGTGCGGCGCTGGCCGCCTGTGCCGCCGCGTCCGCCGAATACGTCGCCAAAGCCGAACAGGTCGCTCAGTATGTCTTCGATGCCGCCGAAGCCTTGCGCGCCCCACTGCGCGCCTGCGGCACCGCTCGACACGCCCGCGTGCCCGAACCGATCATAGCGCTCGCGCTGTTCCGGATTCGACAGGACTGAGTAAGCTTCTGCCGCCTCTTTAAACTTCTCCTCGGCCGCCGCATCGCCCGGATTCTTGTCCGGATGATAGCGCACGGCAAGCCGGCGATATGCGCTTTTGATCTCTTGATCGTTTGCGCCGCGTTTGATTTCCAGAATCTCGTAGTAGTCTCTTTTACTCATCGCAAAAAAACCGTCATGGGGAACAAGGTAACAGGTGACAAGAGATAATAGCTGTTCTCTCGTCACCTGTCATCCGACACTTGCCATCTGCTGCTTAGAAACGCTCGAAGGCTGAATCCTTAGCCTCCTGCCCTTTGGCCGGCGTGCCGTTGCTCGTGCTGCCGTTCGCGGCCGGCGCATTGAAGAGCGCTGTCGTGAGTATGGCGGCCACGCGTTCGACCTCGCCGAGCGCGCGCCTGATCTCTTCTTCGTCTTCCGATTGCGCGACCGTGGCACACAACTCAAAGGCGTGCTGCGCGTCCTCGCGCTCGTCGGGCGAAAGACTTTGCCCGACCTCGCGAAAGGTGCGCTGCGTATTGCGCATCAGACTGTCCAGCCGGTTACGCAGGTTGATTAACTCCTTGGTGCGCTGGTCGCGACTCTCGGCGCTCGCGGCCTCTGAGATCAACAGATCGATCTCGTCGGGCGATAAGCCAGAAGTCGGCGTGATCTTCATCTGCTGTTGCCGGCCCGAAGCTTTGTCCTGCGCCGCGACGCTCAAGATGCCGTTTGCGTCCACCTCGAAGCTCACTTCAATCTGCGGCCCGCCGCGCGGCGCGGACGGGAGACCGACCAACTCGAACTTGCCTAGAGAGCGATTGCCGGCCGCGACCTCGCGCTCGCCCTGAAGGACGTGAATTTCAACCGAGGATTGATTATCGATCACGGTCGTGAACGTCAGACTGTTGCGCAGCGGGATCGTCGAGTTGCGTTCAATCAACTTGGTGAACAACCCGCCGCGCGTCTCGACGCCGAGACTGAGCGGCAGTACGTCCAACAGCACGATGTCTTTGACTTCGCCCGTCAACACGCCGCCCTGTATGGCCGCGCCCATCGCGACGACCTCATCAGGATTGATCTCGGCCGAAGGCTCGCGCCCGAATATCTCGCGCACCGTGCGCGCGATGATCGGCGAGCGCGTCTGCCCGCCGACCAGCAACACTTTATCGATGTTTTCGGGTTGCAACTTGGCGTCCCATAAAGCCTTCTGGCACGGCTCGATGGTCTGCTCGACGAGATCGCCGACAAGTGCTTCCAGCTTCTCGCGCGTCAGGGTCTGGCTGAAGTGCTTCGGCCCCGACGCGTCGGCCGCGATGAACGGCAGGTTGATGTTCGTCTCCGTCAGCGAGGACAATTCACACTTGGCACGCTCGGCCGCTTCCTTCAAGCGTTGCAGCGCGAGCCGATCCTCACGCAGATCGATGCCGATCTCGTCGCGAAACTGCGTGACCATCCAGTCCATGATCCGCTCGTCGAAATCTTCGCCGCCGAGAAACGTGTTGCCTGATGTGGCAAGCACCTCGAAGACGCCGTCGCTCATTTCCAGAATGGATATGTCGAACGTGCCGCCGCCCAGATCATAGACGACGATCCGTTCGGAGGTCGCGCGTCCCAATCCATAGGCGAGCGCGGCGGCCGTCGGCTCGTTGATGATGCGCTCGATCTTGAGACCGGCGATCTTGCCCGCGTCTTTGGTTGCTTGGCGCTGCGCGTCGTCGAAGTAGGCAGGCACGGTTACGACTGCTTCGCTGATCGCTTCGCCGAGAAAGTCTTCGGCCGCGGCCTTCAACCGTTGCAGTACGAGACCGGAAATCTCTTGTGGGCTATAGGCACGTCCCTGCACGCGTATGCGCGCGTCGCCGTTCTGCGCTTCGTTGATCTCGAACGGGGAAGATTCGCGTGCGCGCTGCGCTTCGGGTGAGTTGAACCTGCGCCCGATGAGCCGCTTGACGGCGTAGACGGTGTTGGCGGCGTTGGTGACAGCCTGCCGCTTGGCGATCTGCCCGACCAAACGCTCGCCCTTGTCTGTAAAGCCGACCACAGACGGCGTCGTGCGCCCACCCTCTTTGTTCGGGATGATCTGCACCGCGCCGCCTTCGAGCACTGCCACGCAGCAGTTCGTCGTGCCTAAATCAATGCCTATTACTTTGCCCATATCTTAAATAAGTGCTGAGTGCTGAGTGCTGAGTGCTGAGTGAACATCGAGTTTTATCTAACTCAGCACTCAGCACTCAGCACTATTTCGTTGCGACCTTAACCATGGCGGGGCGGATCAGCTTGTCGCCGAGCCGGTAGCCACGTTGGACTTCATAGACGACCGTGTCGGGCGCAAACTCGTCTGTCTGCTCGGTCGCGATGGCTTCGTGTACGTGCGGATCAAAGGGGCGGCCGACGGTGGGGACGGGTTCAACGCCCAGCCGTTCGAGCAAAGCATTCAGCTGTTTGCCGATTAGGCCCACGCCGTGAAGGAAATGGCGGAACTCCTCGGACTCGTTGGCCTCGACCGAGGCCTCGGTATCGAGCGCGCGCTGTAGGTTGTCCACGACCGGCAATAGTTGGCTGACCACTTCAGCTACGACGCGCTGATACGTCTCGCCGCGCTCGCGCTCCATGCGCTTGCGCGAGTTCTCGAAGTCAGCCGTCCGCCGCGCGAGCAACTCGCGTAAATCCTGACGCTCGGCCTTGACCTTCTCAAGCTCCGCTCCGAGGACGCGCGCTTCATCCTGCGCCGCGAACAGATCGGCCTCGGCCGAGAGCGAGGGCGAATCCAAATCGATCTCGACGGCATCTTCGTCCGCGAATGTGTCTGCGTCTTTCATCTCGTCATCATCCGGCGCGGCCGTAGCGCGCGGGTTTGTGTCCTGATCTTCACGATGTTCGGGTAAATCTTCGCGTCGGGGACTGCCAGCCGTGTCGTGGTCTTCAGCCTCGCCGCCTGCCTCATCTTCGCGCCCGCGATCAATGTGCCGCTGCATGTCGGTCGCATCGTCGTAAGCTGATTCGCGGCCCAACTCGTCGGGCGGTTGGTTGTCTGCGCCCGGCGACTCCGCCGGCGGCTCATCATCCACGAAGCGCACCGAGATGCGGCCTGCGCCCTGCCTGTTTTTATCGATTATCTCCATATGACCTTCGCGCGGGCTGGAGCATTCAAACGCCACGCCCCGATGTCTTAAATTGAAGCCCCTTGCTCTTGCAGCAGCCGCTCGACTTGTTGCGCCACGTAACCGACAACGGCCATCAGGCGTGCGTACTCCAAACGCATCGGGCCGATGACGCTGATCGTGCCCGACACTTCGCCTGCGCCGATGCGATATGGCGCGCTGATCAGCGCGCACGTCTGCATCGCCGGATTCGTCAACTCGCGCCCGATGGCGACGCGCACGTCGCCCGCCACCGCGCGCCCTGACAGGCACTCGTTCAAAATCTTAACAAGTCGCGTCTTCTCTTCGAGCGTGCGGAATACGTCGCGCAGTCGTTCAATGTCGGCGAAGTCCGGTTTCGCCAGAATGTTCGACGCGCCGTCGACGTAGACATCGCCCGTCTCAAGCTCTGCGCCGACCAGACTGCTGCCGCACAAGAGCATCGCGTTCCGGAGCAACCGGTCGTAGAGCGCCTTTTCGGCACACATGCGCTGCAAAATCTCTGCGCGGATCGCCAGCAGACTCTTGCCGCTGAACTCTACGTTCAAATAACGCGCTGTCCGCTCCAACTCATCCTGCGCCAGCGGCTCGTCAATGCGTATGACCTTGTGTTGGACGAGACCGGGCGCAAAGACGAGCACGACGAGTATGCGCCCGTCGGATAGGCTGACGAACTCGACATGCTGAAGTCGATTGCCAGCGGTCGCGGGCGAGATGACGATGCCGATGTTCTGCGATAGCTCCGACAGCAGATGCGAGACCTTCTCCATCAGCCGCGCCGGCGTCGCACTGTCGTCCGTGCGCGGCGATGCGAGCGTGCGCTCGATGGCGACGAGATCGGCCGCCGCCAGATGCGCATTGCCGATCAGATGATCGACATAGAAGCGATAGCCTTTGTCGGTCGGCACGCGTCCCGCCGAAGTGTGCGGCTGCTCGACCAGACCGGCCGCTTCCAACTCAGCCATTACGTTGCGGATCGTCGCGGAACTCCACCCGGCGGCGAGCGCCGCCGCCACCGTGCGCGAGCCGATAGGTTCGCCCGTCACTAAATGCTCGTTGATGATGGCGGCCAGCACCGCACGCTCGCGCGCATTGGGCAGTCGGTCGGCGGAAGCTGGGGGCAACGTATTGCGCATAAGCAGTGCGAAGCTAGACAGGGCAGAGGGAAGAATATTAGGAGACGCTACACGGGCACATGCCCGCACGAAACGGGCCACACTTCAATCAATACCGTCCCGCCAAACGCCTGTCAAGTTTTAATTTGCGCCGCTCGCCAGCGAGCCACGTACAAGCAGTATAACGAGTGCCCCAGACGGGCGCAAACGGCGGCTCAGGCCATCTCGCCGCATCCGCACCTGCTTGCTTGATGCGGCTATGTGAAGATGCGACAGGAGTTATTTGCCCAACGGCGCTTCGGCAGCGCTCGCTAGCTCTAAACCTGCTAAAATAGACGACTTACCTGCAACCATGAAAACACCTGTTCGACCTACCCTGTGCACAACCATGCACAATTTGTGCTGAGACATAGGCTTAGCGCCCTTGTGCGGCGACCGTATTGACGGTGCTTTCGGCGCACCCGTAATATAGCAGCGCGCCAGCGTGTCGCCACGGTCACCTGCTCCTGTTACCAAAGCCAGACCCGACAGTGCGCCCGATCAGATTCGTTGCCTACAGTTTGCTTTTGTGTCCGGCCGGATCAGTCAGCGCTCAGACTTTTTTTTCGCCCGTGCCGTCTATGTCAGACGTTCAAGTCCAACTCAATCCGCTCTTCGCTGACGCCTTTCGCCAGCTTGAGCCGCAGCGACTGTTGCCGGCCATAGAAGTCCGTTTCTATCCTTACGCCGGTCTCAATCACACGATCCGCCTGCGCTCAGGACGCATCTATGTGCGCCTATCAGACATCTTCCGCGATGCACCGGCGAACGTGCAGCGCGCGTTGGCGTTCATCCTCGTGGCCAAACTGCTGCGTCGGCGCACGCCGCAAATGCACGAGCGCGTCTATCGCGATTACGCTACGTCACCGCACATCTTACGCGCGGCCGATCTGACGCGCCGCCAGCGTGGGCGCAAACTCGTCTCGACCTCGCGCGGCAACTATCACAATCTCGACCGCCTGTTCACGCGCCTCAACCGGCGCTACTTCGACAACGAGCTGGCGAAGCCCACTTTGACATGGTCGGCGCGCCGCACGCGGCGCATCCTCGGTCATCACGACCCCGTGCACAACACTATCGTCATCAGCAAGACGCTCGATGCGGCGGACGTGCCGGAATGGTTTGTCGAGTACATACTCTTTCACGAGATGCTCCACATCAAACACCCGGCCCGGCTCGTCAACGGACGGCGGCTCTATCACACGAAAGCCTTCCGCAGTGAAGAAGCGCGCTATCCGCTCTACGCCGAAGCGCAAGCTTGGCTTGATCATATCGCGCGTGAGCGCCGCGCCCCGCGCGCCCGCGCCGCTTAACACGCTAACTAAACCGCTCATCACTTTCTTGCTCTGCGCACAAAACATTTTTTGAAACCTTTACCTACCTCGTGCGTTCTAACGGTCAGGAAGGTGGGCTCCTCCGAGAAGAGCGGGCGGACAATCGGCAAGCGTTGCTTTTAACTCTTGTAGGTTGCTCGCCCGTTCTTTGTTCTGCGCATAGCAACTCCCGCCGCCTTTGCCTTGACATACCTCACTGCGCGTGATTTCATGCCGGCCGCATACAGCCGCAAGCAATTCACAGCCACATAGATGGAGGTACACATTCGATGGGCGAGAGTGTTTTTAAAGGGACGGAGATCGTCGGCACATCTGACAAAAGCTTCAGCCACGCGATTGAGGTCGCGGTGGCCCGCGCGCGCCAGAGTCTGCGCAATCTCTCATGGTTCGTCGTCAAGGAGCAACGCGGCGGGCTGCAACAAGGTCGCCTCGAATATCAAGTCACGCTCGCCGTCTTCTTTAAACTCGAACCGGGTGAGCAGGCCGACATCAGCGGGGATTAACTCATTAAGCCGCATCAGTTTGCGTACATGCGCCAGCCCGCGTATGTGCGGCTGGCTGGACAAACGTCGCGCCCGCTCGCTAGACTACGCAGTTTGCTGGCGCGGCACATACATCGTCTATATGCAGCAGCCACGCGTCAGCCGTTTAAGCAACTCATTCAATACGGAGTTAAATTGATCCTATGGCAATTCCCGCAACGCAAATCCGGCGCGGCATGGTCATCCTGTTTGAGGGCAATCTCTGCAAAGTGGTTGACTTCCGCCACCACACCCCCGGCAATCTGCGCGCGATGGTGCAGACCAAGCTGCGCAATCTGAAGACCGGCTCGACTTTCGAGCATCGCTTCCGTTCCGCCGATACGGTCGAGCGCGCTTCGCTCGAACAGCACGAAATGGAATATCTCTATTCGGACGGCTCCGGGCATCATTTCATGAACACGATGAACTATGAGCAGATCCACTTCAGCGATGAAGACCTCGGCGACATGGCCCAATGGCTCGCGCCGGGGCTACACATCCAAGCCGAATTCTACGAAGGCCGGCCCATCGGCATCGACCTGCCCGACTCACTTGAGTTGACCGTCAAGAGCACCGAGCCGACGATGAAAGGCGCGACCGTCTCGAACGTCAATAAACCTGCGACGCTCGAAAACGGTGTCACCATTCAAGTGCCGCCCTTCGTCAACGAAGGCGACCGCATCCGCGTCAACCCGACCGAAGGACGCTACATCGAACGAGCCAAGTGAAAGTGTGCTAAGTCCTGAGTGCTGAGTCCTGAGTCAGAAGTTTTCACTCGGACTCAGCACTCAGCACTCAGCACTCAGCACTCATGTTTTTCCTCTACAGCTTTCTGCTCGCCCTCGGCATCTTCGCGCTGCTGCCCCTGTTTCTCCTCGACGCTGTTCGACATGGTAAGTATGTGGCGGGCTTGCGCGAGCGTTTGGGCGGCGTCGCGCCGGTCGCAAGCAATGGGCAACCCGTCATCTGGTTGCACTGTGTCTCGGTGGGCGAGACGCAAGCCGCGCGCCCGCTTGTGCGCGCGCTACACGAGCAGTTCCCGACGCACGCACTCGCCGTTTCGACGACGACGTTGACCGGCCAGCAACTCGCGCGTGAAGTCTTCAAAGACGAGGCTGCGGCCATCTTCTATTTCCCTTTCGACTGGGCGTGGTGCGTGCGGCGCTCGTTGCGTGCGATCAAGCCGGCCGCTGTTCTTGTCATGGAGACGGAGTTGTGGCCGCGTTTCTTGCGCGAGTGTCAGGCGCGCGGTGTGCCCATCGCGCTCGTCAACGGGCGGCTGTCGGAGCGTTCCTTTCGTCGGTACAAAAAGATCGCGGGCTTCGTCCGGCAAGTCGTCAACACGCTGACGCTCGCAATCATGCAGACGGAGGCCGATGCCGCACGCCTGCGTGCGCTCGGACTGGCCCACGAACGCATACACGTCGCCGGCAATCTGAAATTCGACGCGCCGACCGAGACGGACGCACACGAGTTGACGGCAGCACTGAGCGCCCGCTTTGGTTACAACGATGAACGTCCGTTGATCGTGGCCGCCAGCACACACGCGCCCGAAGAGATTTGGTTACTCGCCGCGTTCAAGCTGTTGCGCGCCGCGTTGACCGGACACGAGCCGCGCCTGTTGCTCGCGCCGCGCCATCCTGAACGCTTCAACGAAGTCGCCGCGCTCGTCGCCGCGTCCGGACTCACCTACACGCGGCGCTCCGCTGCGCCCGCCGCGTCCGATCAAACCAGCGACTTGCTCCTGCTCGACAGCATCGGCGAGTTGCGCGCCGTCTATCCGCTCGCCACGCTCGTCTTCGTCGGCGGCAGCCTCGTGCCCACCGGTGGGCACAACATTCTCGAACCGGCCGCGCACGCCAAGTGCGTCATCACCGGCGCGCACACGTTCAACTTTGCGGCCATCATGCGCGACTTCCTTGCGCAACAAGCGCTGGTGCAACTGCCAGCGCTCGATGAACAACAAGCCCCCATCGAACTGGCGCGCGTGTTTCAAACCTTACTGACCGACATAGAGCGCCGCCGCGCCATCGGTGCACGCGCCCGCGCCGCACTCGAAGAGAGTCGCGGCGCAACCGCACGTACCATCGCCCTGTTAAAGATAGTGATCAGCGGTCAGAGGTCAGAGGTCAGTCAGACAACTGTTCAGCCTGAGCTTGACACGCAACTCAAGCCACTGGAAATTCGCAAGCCTGAACTCGAAACCAAACTGACCTCTGACCTCTGACCGCTGACCTCTAACCTCTATTCTCTTATGCCCATCGCACTCGCACCGTTCAGCGTCCTCTATGGCATGGCCACGCGCGTGCGGCTGGCGCTCTATGGCGCGGGCGTGCTCGCGGTACAACGAGTGGCTGCGCCGGTCATCAGCGTCGGTAATATCACGGCGGGCGGTACAGGCAAGACGCCTCTGGTCGAGTGGCTGGCGCGGGCTGTGGCGCGCGAAGGGCGGCGCGTGTGCGTGCTGACGCGCGGCTACGGACGTGATGATGTGCGCCAGCGGGTCGTCGTCTCGGATGGGCAGAACGTCTGCGCGGACGTGCGCGCGAGCGGCGATGAACCGCTGTTATTGGCCGAGAACTTGCGCGGACTGGCCGCGGTCATAGCCGACGCGGATCGAGTTGCGGCGGCGCGCTGGGCGTTACGTGAACTAGGTAGCGAGGTCTTCATCCTTGACGATGGCTTTCAACATTTGCGTCTGGCCCGCGACCTGAACATCGTGACGATTGACGCGACCATGCCGTGGGGCGGCGGTCACTTGTTGCCGCGCGGGCGGCTGCGTGAACCACGCACCGGACTGGCCCGCGCGGACTGCATCGTCCTCACACGCGCTGAACACACGCCCGATCTCGCCAGCCTGCGCGCAGAGACCGCACAACTCAGCGGCGGTCGCCCCGTCTTCGTCGCGCGGACGCGCACGAAACATCTGCATCCGCTCAAGGCACAGAACACAGACGCAACTATGGCGCTCGATGCGCTGCCGCAACCGTTGCTCGCCTTCTGCGCTGTTGGCAACCCACAAGCCTTCTTTACACACGTGCGCGCCTCCGGTTATCAGTTGCAACAGACGCGCGCCTTTGCCGATCATCATCACTACACGCAGGCGGATGTAGCTGCGCTTGTCAACGCGGCCACACAGAGCGGCGCACGCGCGCTTGTCACGACGGCGAAGGACGCCGTTAAACTTCGCGTGTTCAGTTTCTCGCTGCCTTGTTTTGTGCTAGAGATCGCGTTGGAATTTGATGAAGAGGCCGAATTGATGAAGCTGGTGCGCGCGGCCATATCAGCCGAACCGGCGCGTAATACAATGCATGGTTGAATGGTCGTAGCGACGCTCGCGCCGCAGCTAGATCAAGCTAAGAGTTGATCCACGCAGCACAAAATTTATAGCGCGGGTGGTGGCGGGTCAGAGCTATCAATGGTTGCGCCCCGGCCCGGCGCAGTCACGACCGGCGGTGGGGTTGATGCTGGCGGCGGCGTGGCGCGCGGGGTGGGTTTCGGAGTTGGTTTAGGCGGCGGCGGCTCGTCGTTGTCTGTCGGCGTCGGGCGCGGACGTTGGTTGTCGTTTTTATTCGACGGCGGCGGCGTCGGATCAGTTACGGCGTTGTCGTTCTGTGGCTTGTTGTCGTTGGCCGGCGGTTTGCTGCTCGCGTTGTCGTTGCGCGCGGCGTTGCTGTTGTCGCCGCCCCGCTGTTCGGTGGGTGACGGTCGCGCCGCAGTGTTGTCATTCACATTGGGCAGCCCGGCAGCGGTTGGTGCTGCGCCGCTACCGGGACTGGGCGAGCCGGCCGGCGTGGGCATACCCGGTGCGATGGCGCTTTCACCCGCGCCTGTGGGCGGGCCGAGCGGCTGCACGGCTTGTGCGTTCGGATCGGGTGTGAGCGGCGCGGCGTTGTCATTGGCCGCAGGCTGCCCCGTGCTGCGCTGGCTCATCGCGTAGAAGACGCCGATGATGACCAAGAGCGAGAGCGCCGCCGGGATCATGATCTTCCAGGGGCGGAAACTGACTGTGGGCGGCGGCGCGTCGTAGGCGGCGAGTTCATCCAACTCGTGATGCTCGCCGGTACGCGGCGCAGGGCGCACGACGGTCGCTTCGTCGTAATCATCATTGACGGTCGTGCGTGGCTCGTGCGAACCGGTCGGCACGATGATGCGGTCGGTATTGCTGCCTCGTTGCTCGCCCGTCGTGCGCCCCACTGCGGCCGCAACACCCGCCGGCACTTCTGTCTCAGCCGCGGCCGCCAGCGCCTCGGCCAACTCGCCCGCACTCTGCTGCCGTTCTTCGCGCCGCTTCGCTAGCGCTTTTTCGATCACGTATGCAACTGCTGGCGGTATGTCTTGACGTTCAGCCGAGATAGACGGCACAGGCTCTTGCAGGTGCTTGAGCATGATCGCCGTCGCCGATTCGCCTGTGAACGGGACGTGCCCCGTGAGCATCTCGTAGATGATGACGCCGAATGAATAAACGTCTGAGCGTTTGTCGATCTCGCCGGATTGCGAGCATTGTTCGGGCGACATGTACTGCGGTGTGCCGATGATCAGATTGGGCGCGGTCAGCTCCGGGTCTTGCCCGACGGGTTCTTGAACCTTGGCAATGCCGAAGTCGAGCACCTTGGCCCAGTCGCCGCCGGCCGCGCCGATCTCTTCGAGCATGATGTTGTCGCTCTTGAGATCGCGATGCACGACGCCTTCAGCGTGCGCTGCGTCGAGCGCGCCGGCGACTTGCCGCGTGATCTCGACGATGCGCTTAAGCGGCAACGGGCCGTCTGTGCGGATGATCTGTTTGAGCGTCTGCCCGCGCAGGTATTCCATCACGAGGAAGACGATGCCGTTGTCGGACTCGCCGAAGTCTGTTACGGTCAGCGCGTGCGGGTGCGAGATGCGCGAGGCGGCCTTGGCTTCGCGCGTGAAGCGCGCAACGATCTTGTCGTCGGCGGCGAGCGACGGGTGCAAGACTTTGATCGCGACCTGCTTCTCCATCAACACGTGTGTGCCGCGATAGACCGTGCCCATGCCGCCTTCGCTGATGCGCTCCTCAATGCGGTACTTGCCGGCGAGCGTCTGTCCTAGCAGCGCGTCGCCCGTCTTAACCAACACCGTGCCGTCGTTCGGACAGAGCGTGTTAGTGGTGTCGTACACCTTCCCGCATTTCGGACATCTTTTCGTCAAAGGGATTCGCCTCGCATGTTGCCGCTGTGGGAGATTGCACGGGAGCGTATCATACCGCTTCAGTCACGGGCAACGATAAGGTATTTAGGCAAAACTGAGGCCAGCGCGCACGCCTCAACTTTTGTTACGTTTTCCGCGCTATTTACGTTTCTCTTTTCCCATTCCACGCTTCTTTGAGTAAGCTAAGCGCCGCACGTGTTTTTAATTCAGACGGAAGGCGAGCGACAAACTTGAGCCAAGCACCCCTTGTAATCGTCGGCGGCGTAGCGGCCGGATTGGCCGCGGCGATGGAGGCCCGCCGCCGCGCGCCCGCGCTCGACATGATCGTGTTGGAGCAGACCGCTGACGTTTCCTACGGTGCGTGCGGGCTGCCCTACGTTATCTCCGGCGTCATCCCCACGCTAGAACGACTCGTCATTCATCCGCCCGATTACTTCCGCGCGCAACACCGGATCGATCTACAACTCAACGCCGAAGCGCTCGCACTCTATCCCGCAAAATCCGTCGTGCGCGTGCGACAAGACGGCGCTGAGCGCGAGCTTGGTTTTAGCAATCTCGTCCTAGCGACGGGCGCGGCTGCGATCTGTCCACCGCTGCCCGGTCACGATCTCGCGGGCATCTTCGTCCTGCGCCACATGCAGCAGGGCCGGCAGATGCTTAGCTTTCTTAACGAGCGCCGGCCGGGCGCGGCAACAATCGTCGGTGCAGGCTATATCGGACTCGAACTGGCGGAAGCATTGGTGCGGCGGGGCTTGCACACGACGATCATCGAGTCTTCGGACAAGGTGATGAGCACGCTGGAAGGCAGCTTGCGTGATCGCGTCGTGGAAGAGCTACGCGCGCACGGCGTGGAAGTGATCTTCGGCGAGCGGGCCGTCGCATTCGAGGGTCGCGCGCAGATCGAGCGCGTCATGACGGATCAGGGCCGCGCGGTCGAAACGCAGATCGTCTGCATCGGCGTCGGTGTGCGTGCGAACTCAGCACTCGCGGCAGACGCAGGGCTGGAGATCGGCGCGAGCGGCGCGATTGTGGTTGACGCGGAACAGCGCACGAGCGCACCAAACGTATATGCAGCGGGTGATTGCTGCGAAGTCCTGCATCGTGTCTCGGGCGCGCGCATCTGGCTGCCGTTGGGGCAGCCCGCCGTGCGCCAAGGTTGGATCGCGGGCGCAAACGCGGCCGGCGCGCAACCCGCCGAGCGTTACGCAGGCGTTGTCGGCACAAACACCGTCAAAGTGTTCGATCTGGAAGTCGCGCGCACAGGTCTGTCTTTGCGTGAAGCACAAGCCGCCGGTTTCAACGCCGCAGCCAGCGAAGACGAGACGCCTTCACGCGCCGGCTATTATCCCGGCGGCGCGCGCATCCGCTCGCGCATCATCTACGATCAGCGCGGGCATTTGCTCGGCGCGCAGATGGTCGGGACTGAAGGTGTCGCGCAGCGAATCGACGTTTACGCCGCCGCCCTGCACGCACAGTTGAAGATTGAGGAGATTAACAGTTTCGATCTCGCCTACGCTCCGCCCTTCGCGCCAACGATTGATCCAATTCTCCGCGCAACGAAGAAAGGGATGAGGGATGAAGGATGAAAAGAAAACAAGCAACTTCTTATTCATCCCTCATCCCTCATCCTTCATCCCTTCCCTTCAGTATCTGATCCGCACGCTGAAGCTGCCGCTGTTGTCGCCGTAGTTGTCGTCGTTGATGGCGAGGAACAAGCGCCCGTCGGCTTGCGCGGAGAATGATTGTTGACTGCCGATGATGAACGGTTGCGTGACCTCACCGCTTGTTAGCCGTATGTAACCGATGAGCGCGCCCGGCCCCGCACTCGGCACGGGGTATGTGCCGGCGAGTGCGCCAAAGCCGCCTGCCCGGCCCCCCTCCGGCCCGACTTGCCCGGCCCGACGCCCGGCGACGACCGTGCCGCTCGCAGTGATCGTCACCTGATCGCCCGCGCGCAAATCTATATTTGTGTCCACGCCGCGCGATGTGCCGGGCACTTCAACCGTTACTTCCTGCGGTGTGCGGTTGCGGTTGCGTCCCGTGTCAGTCGTTTGCGGCGTGCGCGAGCGGACGGGCGCAGGGTTGCTCGGCTGATTGCTGCCGAAGATGTTGTCGTCGTCGTTGTTATTGTCGCTGCGGTTGCTGTCGCGCCGCGAGGTCAGATCGCGCTCGCGGCGCACCTGCACGGTGTATGCGCCGCGCGCGTCGGTGTAGGAACTGCGATTGGCGGTTAGGTAGAGACGACCGTCGCGGTCGGCGACAAACTCGCGCGAGAGACCAAGCTCGACGATGGGCGAGTCGGCATCCGTGCCGACCGCGCCGATGAGTACGCCCTCGGCGGCTTTCGGCAGCGGCGCGTTCGGATCGACCGTGCGCAGGCCGTCGGGCGTGATGCGATTGCGGCCTGCGTAGATCGTGCCGGAGGCTTTGACCTGCACGCGCTCGCCGCGCCGCAGATCGACCCCGCTATCGATCCAGTTCGGCGCGAGCGAGACTTGCACGGTGTGCGTGTCGTAACGCAACTCATCAAGCGAACGCCCTTCCAACTCGACGCGGTCGATCTCATTGGGGCGGAAGAATTGAATCTCACCCTCGCCGGTCGTCGTGCCCGGCGTGGTGCTGCTCGGTATATTCGACTGTCCTGTGTTGACGCGCACAGCGAAACGGTTGTTGATAAAGCCGAGCACTGTGCCGCGCACCGTCCGGCCGTCTTTTAAGTAGATCGTGTCGGCGGCGGCGAGCATGGCCGTCGTTAACAGCAAGACTAAAGCGAGCATCATTTTGCGCATGGGTTTTCGTCCTTTCCGATCAACTTAACCGGCAGCTTTCACTGCGGCCGCCATAACAGCCGCCGAAGACCGCCCAAATCAAACAGGGAGAGGTGTATCAGGCCGAAGGATAAATAATTGCGCGGGGAACAGCAGTCAGCTTACAACGAAGCGGAAACGCCGGGCAAGTAGGCTGAACAAACGATCATGTAATCAAGGGCAATGAACAAAATGAGCGCGCGGCGAGATTCCGTAGAATCCGGCCGCGCGCTCATCGTCGTTCGTGTAGTAGCTAACCTTAGACTTTCACGATGGCGAACATGATCACCAGCGTGAAGATGACCAATGTCTCGATAAAGGCGAGACCGATGATCATCAGAATCTGGATGCGCCCGCTCGCACCCGGATTGCGCGCCGCGCCCTCGGCGGCCGACGAGGCCACGCGCGCTTGGCCGAGTGCGCCTAAACCGGCCGCGATGGCGAAGCCGATGCCAGCCGCTAACTTAGCCCACTTGCCGAGTGTGAACGCGTTATCCACGCCCACCTCAGCGGCCCCCGGTGTTTGTGCGAATGCGGTGGCCGACGCAAACAGCACGCCGAGCGCCGCGAACATGAAGATTCTCAGTTTGCTCATGGGAGATCTCCTGTCTCTCGTTGTCAAACTGTTCGTAGTGCATAAGGGCTAACGTCAGACACGCGAGCGCGCGGGCTGCGTTTATAATTTCGTCGGCATCCGGTATCCACCGCCCCTCTTACAACGGCGCTCCAGCGATGCAGACTCTCGCTTCGCTCTCAAACCGCGAAAGCTAAAATGCAGCAACCAAACACGCGCCTGAGCGCCTCGTTTCCCTCGCCTACCATGAACAGCCAATCAAGTCATGCGGCCCAACGTGCGCGGGCGCGCTTGCCCGCATCGCTCGGAACGCGCTATGAAGCAGTGACGAGTAAGAGCTTTTTAAACTTGTCACTCGCCACTTGCCACTCGTCACTGTCTTTATGTAAAGATCGGCGCGAGGATTTCCTCGCCGTCAACGTCGCCGCCTTCGTGGTGCTCGTGCGGCGCGTGCGAGACCTCGCCGATGTAGATCATCGAGAGCAGCGTAAAGATGAACGTCTGCATGACGGCGGCAAAGACGCTCAAGATCATCAGCACCGGCATGACGAACCAAGTATAAGGCGGCGCGAGATTGCTGATGTTTGCGCCGACCTGCTCGTCGCCGAAGATGTTGCCAAAGAGCCGCAAGCCTAAAGAGAGTGGGCGCACGAAGTTACTGATCAGCTCGATGATGAACATCGCCGGCCCCATGATGAACAGAATCGCGCCGCTGAAATAGTGGACGCCGGCAAAGTGGCCGAGGTGGCCGAATAGACCGTTCTCTTTGATGCCGATGTAGTTGTAGTAGACGAATGAAGAGATGCCGAGCGCGAACGTGACGGACGTGGACGAGGTCGGCGACATAAACATCGGGAACAGACCCATCAGGTTCGAGATCAGGATAAGCAGCGCGAACGTCGCCACCACAGGGAAATACTTCAACCCGTGCGGCCCGATGATGTCTTCGATCAGACCGCGCACCGCGAGCACCGCGACTTCGAGCGTTTGCTGCCCGCCGGACGGCTCATCCTCCGACAACTTCCGGCCGAACAGTTTGCCCTTCAGGATTACGACGAAGATAATCGTCAACAAACACGCGATGATGAACATCACCGTGTACCACGGCACGGCCGTCTCCGGCGAATATTTCGCGCCGAACACGCCTTCGGCGTTCGTGCCGAAGAAGCCGAAGAACTTATCCCACATCGGCTTCGTGGTCTTGAGTTGCAGTTGATAAAGCGGCTCGCCGATGAAGTGATTGACCTGCGTAACAAGCCAGGGCATGTGCTCGCCCCCGTGCGCGGCCGCAGCCTCCGCGTGCTCCGCCACCTGGCCGGCGTGTTCCGCCGCCTGTTGCCCGGCTTCATGTGCTTGCAGCAACCAGAACATGAGCTAAGTATCCTCTCGCTGAGTAAACGTCAAAACCGTCTGAATGAATGCCTCAATCAGCGCCGCGACGGCGAATGCGCTCAACCCGACCAACGTCGCCACAATCGAGACCAGATCGTATTGATAAGCCACGTAGACGGCCGCACCGACGACGAAATATCTTAAGACGAACCGCGCGATACTGAGCTTGGGGCGCAGGCCCATGAGCGGCACACCAGAATAGGCTGTGCGGATAGACGTGCGCAGCCAATGGTGATTGACGACGGCCAGCACGCCGCCGAGCAACAGCCCCGTCGTCACACGCCACGGTGCAAACGCGCCGCTCACGAGCACCGCCAGCGCCACCGCCCCACACATGACGCGGAACAGGCGGCGCTCTACAGCTTCGGCCTCGTCGGCCCGTGCCTCACGGTGCAAACTCGCTTGCATCTCAGAACAGCAGATTTTACATGGCCGCCGCGCACGCTGTCGAGCGACGCACCAGAAACCACACAGCTAGCTGCCGGGAGCGCGGGCATCTTGCCCGCGCTCCCGGCTACGCGCAACTTCTAAGAAACGCGCGACATCATGCGGACGAACTGGAAGAAGCCGACAATCGTGCCCAGCACAATGCCGGCGACGAGCAGCCAAGGCCCCGTCTTCAACCAACGATCCAGCAGCCAGCCGACAAACAGACACACGACAATCGCCGCCGCGAGCGAGAAGACCGCGCCGTACACGATGCCGCTCTTCTGCGTGATCTGTTGTTCGTTCTTGTCCGGCATCATGTTTGACCGACCGCGCTCACCAGCTTCCGCGTGTCAGATAATTCTTCGGCAGTTCGTAGAGCAGCGCGCGGCGCGAGTGGCGCATGGAGTCGTGGATGAAGCAGACATGCGTACACCAGCAGGCGCGCCCGCCGTCGATCTCCGCGAGTTCCGTCTGGCGCGCGTGCGCTGACCAGAGCGCGTTAAAGTCGTAGTCGTAATCGGCGAGCGTGGCGAAGGGCGCGCGCAACTCGCAGGCGCGCACGTCGCCGTTGTAGTCGATGACGGCCGCCGTCTCGCCCGCCGTGCAGGGGAAGGGCCACGCGGTTGAGTGCTCGAAGTTGGCGAGCTGCGTGCGATAGTGCGTCGTGATCGCGCCGACGTAAGCAACATTTTTGACGAAGCGCGCGCTCGCGTCATCGGCGGCAAACATGCGGTCGCCGTAGCGCTTGGTGAGCGCCGCAACGCGGGCATACATCTGGGGCAGAACTTCAGGGGGCACTTCCTTGATCTTTGCGCCGGCCTTCGTCTCGCCTCGGATGATGTTGAAGTATTGCCCGTCGAGGCGAAAGTTCTGCCAGAGATAGTCGGCGAGCCGGTCGATCTCCGTGTAGTTGTCGGCGCAGACGACCGTGTTGACGTTCAGACGAAAACGGTCGGCGAAGCGCTCCTTGAGCGGATAGAGCGCGCGGATGCAATCGAGCGTCTTGCCCCAGTTACCGGGCACGCCGCGTATGCGGTCGTGCGTCGCACCGTAGCCGTCGAGCGCAATGTTGAGATAGAGATCGAGTTGCGGATTGCGGGCGAGCGCCTGTTCGACGACCTTGTAGGCGTGCGCTTTGATCAACGCGTTCGTCGGAATGATGACGCGGCGGACGCCATTGTGGCGGACGAAGAGATCGATGATTTCGTTTAAGTCTTGCCGCAGCGTCGGCTCGCCGCCGGACAACCATAGGTCTGTGATGGGCGGCATGGTGCGCGCGAGCTGTTCGATCTGCGCGAAGGTCATGTCGCCGGGCTGGTTCAACTCCTGCCAGTAGAAACAGGTCTCACACTTTGCGTTGCAGCGCGAGGTGACGAACAGGATGAGCGTACCGAGCCGCCGCTCGCGTTCGGTCGAGCGCAGCAGTTGATAGAGTTGGCCGGCCTTATTCGTCATGATGTGTGCGTACGCCCTCGGCGGCGTGTCAGCCTAAAAGTTTGTAATAGACAAGTTCCGGATCATTCTCATCCAGATTATGTATGACCCCGCTCAACGCGTACCCAAGCTTATTCAGCAAAGATTGCATGGGCAGGTTGGAAAGGCTCGTCGAGGTAAAGAGCTTGGGCGTGCGGCAGACCGACTCCATGTGCCGCAGCAGCAGCAGCCCGTAGCCGCGCCGCCGATACCTTGCATCAACTAAGAGCATGGCGATGAAGCCGCAAGCGTAAAACGAATAATCCAGAACGCCATAAGCCACGACCTGCTTATCAGCCACCAACACGTAACAGCTACCAGCGGCGACCGAGCGCACGACAAACTCTCTGCGCGCGCCAGTGTCGGCTTGTGCGATGTGGTCGAACCGGCAGATCGCCGCCACGTCATCCGCATTCGCTGGTCTGATAGCCGACACTACGCTTTAATCTCCTCGTTAACATAACTGACTTAACTTGCGCGAGCAAGCTTCCATCCTTCTACGCGTTGTCTTGTTCCTTTCGATCAGATAGCTGCGCCGATTCTAATTCTTCGGTGGTCGTCGCCTGCGCCGGCGTGCATACAACGGTTTCAGTCGGCGACCGTAGCTCGTAGGTGATGCCGCGCCACGTGAGACGACGCGACCAACCGGCTGCGAGTGCGTTATAGGCATAGAGGACGGATGTGAGCGGCCACAAGCACAGGTGCGCAAGTAGCGTCGCGCCGCGCGCACGCACGCCATTCGTCGCGAGCGGCAACGCAATCGCGCACAGCCGCAACAGGGCCTTCGCCGCGCCGAGCGTGAAGATGGCGGCTACGAGCGCGAGCGGCCAGATGAATTGAGCGCCGCGCCACGCCCGCGCGCAGACGAGCGCGAGTCCGCCGTAGAAGATGAGGACGAAGAGTAGGTTCGATACGAGCACGATCTGCCACAGGTGCGGCGCATAGACGCGCGTGATCTTCAGTTGGCGCGTGGTGAATTCGACCAGTTCGCCAAAGGTACAGTCCTCGTGCGCAGCGGTCAGACATCGGGGCACGAAGCGGATCGGCAGTCGCGCGCGTTGGAGCGCACGCGTGAGCGCGAAATCGTCTGAGAGCGCGCCGCGCCAGTCGGCTAGTACGTCGGCGCGCGTGAATGTCGCGCGGCGGATGGCGGTCGAACCGCCCCAACAGAAGTTCTGTTGTTCATTGGGGCCGAGCGCCGAAGCGATGGAAGCATTCCAGACGGCGCGCAGGTGTGCGCTGAAGCCGCCCGCGTCGGGCACGAACCAGCGATAACCGGTCGCCGCACCTAAGCCTTCATCTGTGAGCGGAGCGACGAGCGCGCGCAGCCAGTCGCAGCGCGGCCGCGCGTCCGTGTCAACGAAGACAAAGACCTCGCTCGCCGGGTCGCACGCGCCGATGCCCGCCCGCAGACTGTGCACCTTCTGCCCGCAGTCCGTTGCCTGTCCCGCGATGACAATGCGTGTTGGGATCATGCCGCCTGTCGCGCCAGCGCGTACTTCATCAATCACTATCCGTGCTGGATCGTGTGCGCTGTCGAGCACGAAGACGATTTCGTAGTGCGGATAAACTTGCACACAAAGGGCACGCAAGTTTTCGCGCAAGCCCTGATCGAGGCCGCGACATGGAACGATAACGGAAGCGAACGGCGTGTAGTCCGATAGTGGGCGCACCATCTCACGCTGGAAGTAAGCGAGATAGCGCAGCCCACCGCGCAGCGAGATGAGACCTTGCAGGACGAGCAGGCCGGCGAAGAAATAGAACAACCACATGATGACCAAAGATGCGTTGATAAGCATCAACCACGAAGGCACAAAGGATACAAAGAGCGGGTATGATCTTTGTGTCCTTTGTGCCTTCGTGGTTAAAACTGCTAGCGCAGAGCCACCGTACTGCTTGCGGCGACGAGGAGTGACATCATCGACTGGGCGGCATTGATGAACGGCTGCGGGTAGATACCGATGAAGATGATGCCGGCGCATGCAACGATGAGCGCGGTGGTCAGTGCGGGCGAGAGCGAAAGCGGGCGGTCGTCGGCCATCTGCTCGCCGAGATACATCACGCGGATGAAGCGCACGTAGTAGTAGAAGGAGACGACCGTATTGAGGAGCGCCCAGACCGCGAGCCACACGTACCAACTCTTCTCGTCCGCTTGCGCGCGTTGCAGCAAGCCCCCGAAGAGAAAGTATTTACCGATGAAGCCGCCCGTTAGCGGCAAGCCGCCGAGCGAGAGCATGAAGATGGCCATCATCGCGGCCATGCCGGGCGCTTTCTGCGCAAGGCCGGTCATGTCGTCCACGTTGTCGCCGACGATGCCGCGCCGTCGCAGAGAGATGATCACGCCGAACGCACCGATGTTCATCAGCGTGTAGACGAGCAGATAGATGACGAGACCGACGTAGCCGTAGGTGTTGCCGGCAACGAGTCCGAGCAGCAGATAGCCGGCGTTCGAGACAGACGAATAAGCCAGCAGGCGCTTGGCGTTCGTCTGCGTCACGGCCGCCCAGTTGCCGACGAGGATCGTGATCGCGGCGACGAGGCCCAGCAGCGGGGCCCAATCGGCGCGCATGCCGCCCAGAGCTTCGACAAAGATGCGCGCGTAGAGCGCGAAGCTCGCGGCCTTCGACCCTGTAGAGAGAAACGCGGTGACGGACGTGGGCGCGCCTTCGTAAGCGTCGGGGGCCCACATGTGAAACGGCACAGCGGCGATCTTGAAGAACAACCCGGCGGCGAGCGCGATCATGCCGAGCAGCAGCAAGGGCCTGAGCGGCACGGCCGCGCC
Source organism: Pyrinomonadaceae bacterium (assembly GCA_045807745.1). Lineage (GTDB taxonomy): Bacteria > Acidobacteriota > Blastocatellia > Pyrinomonadales > Pyrinomonadaceae > QHXQ01. Next base: position 27,812 of record JBJMGT010000006.1, on the reverse strand, counting down.
TTCGAGCGCAGGCGCGGCATGCAAGACCGCGTTGATGCTCTGCGCGATGTCGCCGAGGTTGGTCGAGCCGGCGACGCCGTAGAGCAGCGACATGCCGTAGAGCAGTATGCCGGACGAGAACGCGCCGAGCAGGAAGTATTTCATGCCCGCCTCGTTTGAACGTCGCTGGCGCTTGGTGAAGGCGACGAGCACGTAGAATGTAAGCGCCATCAACTCCAGGCTGATGTAGAGCGCGATCAGATCGTAGCCACACGCCAAGAGCATCATGCCGATGGTGGCAAACAGGACGAGCGCGTAGAACTCGCCGCGCTGTTCGCCTTCGATGTCGAGATAGCGCAGAGAGATGGCAATGGTGAGCGCGGCAGCGATGAGGAAGATCGCTTGGAAGATGATCGCGAAGCCGTCGAGCCTGATCATCCCGTAGAAACCGTTGAGCGGCAGCAGGTAACTGTTCGCATACCATTGCGCGAACAGGGCCGCGCCCGCCAAAACGGTCGAGATAAGCGCGAAGTAACCCGTCAGCCGGCTGCGCTTGTACGGCAGCACGACCTCCAGCACGAGCACCACGCAGGCGCACACCGTCAGGATCAACTCCGGCGCGAGTAGTTGCAGTTCGCCCACGCTAAAGAGCGCGGTGGTGTTGGCTTGCAAAAGCAGCATAAGCGTTTAGCGGCTCGCCCGACTCCCGGCTATTTGATCTGCACCGTCGCGGAGGCGGTGCGCGGCGTCTCTTTGCGACCGGGCAACGGATAATCGGGCCGGACTTGTTGCACGACGGCGTTGACGGGTTGCTGTATGTATTCGAGGAACGGTTTCGGATAGACGCCGATCCAGAGCGACATGATGACGAGCGGCAGCATGTAAGCCCACTCGCGCCCGGAGAGATCGGACAGCTTCTCGTTCTTCGGATTATCAATCGCGCCGAAGAACATGCGTTGATAGAGCCAGAGCATGTAGCCCGCGTTCAGGATGATGCCGAGCGCGGCCCAAGCGGCCCACGAGGGGCGCGCCTCGAACGCGCCGCGCATGGCTAAGAACTCCGAGATGAAGACGCAGAGCAGAGGCAGCCCGATAGCCGTCATCGCCATCGCGAGAAAGACAGTCGCATAGCCGGGCATGACGTGCGAGAGACCGCCGAACTCGGCGACGTTGCGCGTGTGCCGTCGTTCATAGATGATGCCAACCAAGAGGAACAGCGCGGCGGAGTAGATGCCGTGATTGATCATGTGGAGCACCGCGCCGTTGATACCGTTCGGGTTCAAGGAGAACAGCCCCAGCATGACGATGCCCATCGACGAGACGCTTGAATAAGCGACGAGTTTCTTCACGTCGCCGTCGCGTTTGACGACGAAGTACATCGCAGCGAGCGCGCCGTAGATGATGCCGATGATCGCAAGTGTGATCATCACGTGGCGCACGCCGAAGACGCCGACGAGCGGTAGTCGAAACGCGATCTCGTCCGCCGACGCTTTCGGGAACATCGGCAGGTTAAAGCGGAAGAAACCGTATGTGCCGAGTTTCAACAAAATGCCCGCGAGGATGACCGAGCCGGCAGTCGGCGCTTCGACGTGCGCGTCCGGCAGCCAAGTGTGGAACGGCCACATCGGCACTTTGATCGCAAAGCCCAAAGCAAACGCGAAGAACAGCCAGATTTGCATCGCGCCCATCGGCAGCGCAGAGCCGACTGCTTGCAGGTACATGATATTGAACGTGCCCGTATTGCCGCCGCGCGCGATGGCGATGGTCGAGTCAAGCAGGGCGCGCGCCGCCGGGTTGCCCGCGACCGCGCCGAGCGTCGTGCCGCTGATCTTGGCGATGAGCGTCGGGTCTTGCGTCAGGAAATACATCTTCAAGACGCCGAGCAGCATGACGACCGAGCCGATCAACGTATAGAGGAAGAATTTGATCGCGGCATACAAACGATTCTCGCCGCCCCAGATGCCGATCAGGAAATACATCGGCACGAGCGAGACCTCGAAGAAGAGGTAGAACAGGAACAAGTCCATCGACGCGAAGACACCGACCACCGCCGTCTGCAACAGGAGCAGCAGCACGTAGTATTCCTGCTCGCGCTTCTGGATGTAGTGCCAAGAAGAGAGCGCGGCGATGACGCCGAGCAATGTCGTCAGCACGATCAGCAGCACCGCGACGCCGTCCGCGCCCATCTGATAGCGTGCGCCGATGATCGGAATCCACGTGTGGTCTTCGAGGAACTGCATGCCGCCGGCTGTGCGGTCGTACCAGATGAGACCGAGCGACGCCAGAAAGGCCAAGCCGAACCACGCGGTCGCGAACTTCTTTATCGCGCCCGCCTGATGCTTCTTGAACAGCACCAACAGGATGATCGCGCCGACGGTCGGCAGCCACGTGATGATGGAGAGAAGTTGTGGGATTTTCACTATTTCCTCGCAAGCGCAGACTTCAGCCGGGTTGCATAATCAGTCAGGCCATTTCAACACAGAGACACGGAGAAGAACTCTGTGTGCTCTGTGCCGCCTCTGTGTCTCTGTGTTGAAATGAACATCCGCTAAATTCAACCACCATGAAATGCGGACACGATGTCCGGGTAGAAAAAGATCAGTACGGCGACGACGAGACCGAGCACCATGACGAGCGCGTAGTTGGCGGTCAAGCCCGTCTGCGCGGCGCGCAGCAGGCGCGACATGATGCCGCGAATAAAATAGGCGACGCCGTTGACAAGTCCATCCACGACGTACTTGTCGAACAGACCCGTCGCGTTGCTCGCCTTGCGCGTGAGCGCCGCCATGCCGTTGACCGCGCCGTCTATGCCTTTGGAGTCAATCTTGTAGATGCCGCGCGCGGCGTCCATCACGCGGCGCGTGATAAGTAGGCCGTAGATTTCATCCACCCAGTACCTGTTGTAGCTCGCGCGATAGAGCGCCGCCAGTCGCCCCGCCCATACGGCGGGCAGGCGCGTGTCTTTCACGTAGAAGAGATAACCGAGGAACATGCCCAGACCGGCGACGAGCAGAGAGACGATGATAAACAACCATTCCGCAGCGCGCTCGCTCCCCAATGAATGTTCGGCCGCTTGGGCAAGGTTATAGCCCGTGTCGCCGTAGGGCGCGATGGGTTCATAGCCGGGTGGGTGGCGCGCTTCAGTCGTGCGTGCTGCACCTTCACTCGCGGCGGACTCCGCATGCTCTGCGCCCGCCTCCGCCGCGCCGAACTTGCCCGTTGACGGATTCCAGACGACGGGCGAGAGCCACGTGACGATGTTCAATCTGCCGCCGGGATGACCGCCGCCGGAGAAGGCCGGGCCGATGCCGACGAGACCGCCGATGGTGGCGAGTATAGCGAGCACGGCGAGCGGCAGCCACATCGACGCGGGCGATTCATGCGGCTCGTGCACGTGCTGACCGTGCGGCGCGGCATGCGCAGATTTCGCGCCCCAAGTCTCGTGATGCTCGTGCACGGCGGCGTGTGGTGCGCCGACGTACTCGCCGGGTTCATGGCGTGGTCGGTCGCCCGCCGATTCGAGTTGCGCGTCGTGCGGCTGACCCGCTTCGTCGTAACCATGCGCATGTGCTTCGTCGGCTTCGCCACCGGCGGGCACTTCGCGGAAGCGTTCCCGTCCCCAGAAGGTCATGGCGACGAGGCGCGTCATGTAGAACGCCGTGCAGGTCGCGGCGATTGTGCCGATGAGCCAGAGCAGCCAGCCGCCGGAGAAGTAGGTGGTCGAAGCCGCGCGCCAGAGGATTTCGTCCTTCGACCAGAAGCCTGAGAATGGAATGATGCCGCAGATGGCGAGCCAGCCGGCGACGAACGTCCAGAACGTCTTCGGCATGTACTTCTTCAAGCCGCCCATCCGCCGCATGTCCTGTTCGTGGTGCATGCCGTGTATGACTGAGCCTGCGCCGAGGAACATGAGCGCCTTGAAGAAAGCATGCGTCATTACGTGGAAGATGCCGATCACAAACGCGCCGACGCCGCACGCGAGGAACATGAAGCCGAGTTGCGAGACGGTCGAGTAGGCGAGAACTTTTTTGATGTCGTTCTGCGTGATGCCAATGGTCGCGGCGAAGAGGGCGGTTAGTGCGCCGATGATGGCGACGACCAGCATCATCGTCTGCGAATGCTGGAAGATGACGTTCGTGCGCGTCAACATGTAAAGACCGGCCGTGACCATCGTCGCCGCGTGGATCAAAGCGGAGACGGGCGTCGGGCCGGCCATCGCGTCCGGCAGCCAGACATAGAGCGGCAGTTGCGCCGACTTGCCGCATGCGCCGACGAACAGACCGAGTGCGATCCAAGACATGATCGCAAACTCGCCGAGTCGTTCAATCGGATAGCCACTCGCCTGCTGCATCACGTCGGTGAACTGCGCCGAGCCGAACGTGGCGATGATGGCGAAGACGGCGAGCGCGAAACCGAAGTCGCCCACGCGGTTCGTGATGAATGCCTTGCGCGAGGCGTCGCCCGCCTCTTTGCGGTCAAAGTAGTAGCCGATGAGCAAATACGAACAGAGACCGACCCCCTCCCAGCCGACGAACATCATCAGGAAGTTCGACCCCAGCACGAGCACGAGCATCATGAACATAAAGAGGCCCATGTACGCGAAGAAGCGGTAGAAGCCCGCATCGCCATGCATGTAGCCCGTCGCAAAGACGAAGATGCACAGCCCTACGCCCGTGATGATCAGGATGAAGATTGATGAGAGCGAATCGAGTTGATAGCTCCACTCGATGTTGAGCACAGAGCCGCGCGGCGCGCGCTTAGTGCTTGACTCGCTTTGCGCCGCTTGCGCGTTAGGCTTCAAGGTCACTTGGCCCGTCGTCGGATTGACCTCGTACTGCGCCGACGTGCCCTGCCCGCCGGTCGTGGTCAAGCTTTGCAACTCGGCTGCGCTCCGCACGGGCGGGTTGGCTGTCGCTGACTGCGGCTCGCCAACGCCTGCTTGTGCGCGCTCTTGTTGCCCTTGCGTGATCTCGGTCGCGCCGCCCGTGATCCAAGTAAAACTCGCGCCGTCCTGACTCGTCACATACGGCGCGGGCCACGTCGGGCTGTAGGCGTACTTAACGACCGACGCCAGCGCACACACAAACGCGAGCGCCACTGAGCCGACCGCGATCACGCTGACGAGTCGTTCCGAGAAGCGAAACCTGCGCCCCAACAGACCGTTCACCGCCGCACCCGCGAGCGGCAACAGTGGAATGAGCCAGAGAAGAATGGACATAAGCTTTGTGAATCGTGAATCGTAAAGCGGGAATAGATAAAAACAGTTCCGATCTATTCACGATTTACGATTCACTATTTACCATTTCAACAAATCGATCTTGTCCACGAAGATCGTCTCGCGGTTGCGGTAGAGCGCGATGACGATGCCGAGACCGATGGCGGCTTCGGCCGCCGCGACGACGATGATGAAGACCGTGAAGACTTGCCCCGCGACGGCGTTCATGCTGCCCGTCTCTTGCAAGTAGCGCGAGAAGACGATGAAGTTCAGATTCGCTGCGTTCAGGATCAACTCGATGGACATGAAGATGACGATGATGTTGCGCCGCGTCAGCACGCCCGCCACGCCGATAATGAACAGCAATGCGCCGATGACCAAGAATTTCGACAGGTCTGGATGGACGATGCCGTCGAGAATTGCGCCGCGCCGTGTGGTCGGCTCGGCTTGCAGCAGCAACGCGAGCGCGGGGAGCAGAAAGTTACTCATAGAGTCGGACTCGCCTTCGTCATTCGAGGTCGGGCTTGGGCAACAGCAAGTCGGGTATCTGTTCGGGGTCGAGATCGTCGGCCGCTAACTCTTGCTTGGCCGTGCGCGCGAGCATGACCGAGCCGATGATGGCGACGAGCAACAGGATGCTCGCGATCTCAAACGGGATCGAAGCAAAGCGATAGAGACTGCCGCCGACGCGCTGTGTGTCTTCGGAGATACGCATGACGCGCGTCTCGCTCGGCTGCGAACGAGTCTGCACGGCGGCCGTCACCATGCGCTCTTGATCGCGTTTGAGCAGACCGTCGTAGCCCGTCCGGATCGCGTAGATCAGGCCGAGCGCTAGGAGCGCCAGAAAGATCGCGCTCGCTGCAATCTGACCGGGCCGGTTGAACAACAGCTCGTTGCCCTTCTCTTCCGCGCTCACGTTCACCAGCATGATGACGAACAGAAACAGCACCATCACGCCGCCGACGTAGACGAGCACCTGCACGCCCGCGATGAACTCCGCGCCGAGCAGAACGAACATCGCCGCCACTGACACGAGCGTCGAGATGAGAAACAGCGCCGAGTGCACGGCGTTGCGCGCGAGGATGGTCAGCAGCGCCGCAATCAGCGCCGCCACCGCGAAGATCCAGAAAAAGACTGCTGCCCAACCAGAGAGAACCATAAACGTCGTTCACTTTTGCCGAGTGTAAAAGATCACGCCTGACGTGGGCGGCGTGCGCCCCAGCAGCCGCAAGCCCGCAATCAATACGCCGCGATAAGCCGCGCTGTGATCCGCCAGATGAGTCATTACTCGCCAGACCGGGTCTGTGAACTTCTGCCCCTTCGTATTCGAGTAATGAATCTCGCGGCTCAGATCATCTGTGTCGAGCACCTGTCGCCAACTGGCGCTCGTCTGCGCCCACGCGCGTTCAATAGCCGCGAGGTCGGGCAACTCGTCCGCGCCCGGCACAGACGCCATCGATGCGCCCTGCTGCACACGCTGCAACCAGACCAACTCAGCGCCGAGCAGGTGCGCCATGATGCCGTGCACGGACTTAAAACTTAGCCCTAAGTCGCGGCGAAACTCTTCGTCGTTTAAAGAACGGACTACGGTCAGAAACTGCTCGAAACTCCACCAATGATGCGCCCACAAATCTTGGAGCACTCTGTACTCGGAGCTTTCGTTCGCGGCCATCGCACGACTTTCAATCAACGCACCAACTCATCAGCAATAAGCGGACGACGCCTCACGCGTCATACTTGACCGTCTCGCGCCCTTGCTCCAGCATCTCGCGATTCCAGACGAAGCCAGCGCGCGAGTAGGTGGCGAGTTCAAAGTCTTGGGTCAGTTCAAGACAGGCGGTCGGGCAGGCCTCCTGACAAAGCGCGCAGAACATGCAGCGCGAGGTGTCGAAGATAAATTCGTCCAAGACCTTCTTCTTGCGCCCCTTGCCGGCGACGGTGATCTCTATGTCCATCGGGATCACGTCGATGCAATCTTCGGGACAGGCCAAGGCGCAGAGGTTGCAGGCGATGCAGAGCGTCTCGTGCGTCTCCGGGTCCATGTTCAAGCGCGGCGAGCCGTGAAAACGCGGCGCGACTTCGGGGCGCACCTTCGGATACTGCTCCGTGTAGATGCCCTTCCCGGCGACGGCATCCTTATCGGTCAACGCACCGATGTTGAACTTGAGCGTCAGCTTCAATCCCGCAATCAAGTCCACGAGGAAGAAACGTTTTAGCTTCTCCTTCAACGTCGGCTCCGGCACTTTCACCAATGGCATAAAAACTCCCTTGCGTTACTTGCTCAATGACTCATTGATTCAATGAATCATTGAATCATTTTTCTTTACCCTTCGCTCGCTGCGGGCGCGGGTGTGACCGCCGGTTGTCCTTGTGGTGGGCTGACCAAGCGCACCTGCTGGCGCTGCTTCTTCAAATTGAAATCGCGCGAGCGCCAGTTGATCGCCGAGAGCATACCGGCGGCGATGAAAACGCCCGCGATGCCGTAGGCAATCATGATGCCCTTGCCGGTGCGCGTTAGATTCACGCCGTACCTGAGCGAATCGATCGTATGCAAACCGTGCCAACCATCGAGCGCTTGCACGGTGAAGATGGCGAGCGCGGACAGTACTATGTTCAGGAGCGCGGCGGGCAGCATCCACTTCCAACCCAAGTCCATCAACTGATCGTAGCGGTAGCGCGGGAACGTCCAGCGCAGCCAGAAGTAGACGTAGAGTAGCACGGCCATTTTGGCCGCGAAGACGAAGAGACTTATGAGGACGAATAATGTGTGATTATTCGCATCCAGCCGCCACACATACGGGAAGTACCAGCCACCCAGATAAACGGTTGTCGCAATCGCCGCGACGACGACCATCGCCGCGTACTCCGCCATGAAGAAGAGCGACCAACGCATGCCGGAGTATTCCGTGTGGAAGCCCGCGACCAACTCTGATTCGGCTTCGGGCAGATCGAACGGCGCGCGATTATTTTCCGCGATGCCGCTGACGAGGAAGACGATGAAGCCGAGCGGTTGATAAATAATGTAACCGGGAAAGACCGAGTCGAGTGCCTGCGCGTGGACGATGCCGGATAAGCTAAGTGTGCGTGCGAACATCAACGCGCCGACGAGCGCAAGGCCCATCGAGACTTCATACGAGACCATCTGCGCGGAGGAGCGCAAGCCACCTAGCAGTGCATATTTCGAGTTCGACGACCAGCCCGCCAGAATCAACGCCAACACGCCGACCGAAGAGACCGAGAGCACAAAGAGCAAGCCGATGTTGATGTCCGTGATCACGCCCCAGTCGGGGCCGAACGGGATGACGGCGAAGACGATGAACGCGGCGGCGACCGAGATGAACGGCGCGAAGAAGAAGATGTACGGGTCGGCTTTGTCGGGGCGTAGGTCTTCCTTCGTCAACAGCTTGACCGCGTCGGCAATCGGCTGCAACAAGCCCCACTTGCCGACGCGCATGGGGCCGAGCCGCGCCTGCATGAACGCCGAAATCTTCCGCTCTAAGTAAGACGCGTACAGCGCCCAGAAGGCCACGGCCGTAACGACCGCGCCGATCTGTATGAACGGCCAGACAACGTAATTGACCGTCGCCGCGCTGAAGAAGCGCAGCAAGAAGCTGTCGATCAAATTCGGTGGCGCAAACAGGGCGAGTCCAAACATAAAAGGTTCAACTAAATTTCAATCTCAAACACGCAATTGTGTACGGCGCGCAGATCAATCAACTCGTAATCGTCGTCCAACGTGCCGCCGCGATCCACGACAAGGTATGAAGCCCACTCGCCGCGCGCGAACGGCGGCGTGTGCCAAGTGCCCTTGTGATAGGCGTAAGGCAGACGCCCGTTAACGCGAAATGCGACGATCGCATCAACGGCGGGCGCAGTCCCACCGGGTGGCGCGACGCAGATGATTGACTGTGACTCGACCAACGGCGAGAAGACCTGCATCGTCCGCTGATGCCGCGCCATGAACTCGAAGCTAAAGGGCCGCCGCTCGCTCGTCGCGCCGGTCATGACGGGTTGCCCGCCGCCGAGATCGAGTTCAACCGTGCCACGACTGTCTAACAATATGCCGTATGGCGCGAACCGCTCGCGCGTCATCTCCTGCACCGACAAACGCACAATGCGCATCTCTACCTGTCAATTTCGCCCAACACAATATCGAGCGTGCCGATGATGGCGACCACGTCGGCGACGAGATGGCCGAGACACATCTGCCTAAGCGCCTGTAAGTTGATCAGACAGGGCGGGCGCACGCGCACGCGATGCGGGCGACTAGTGCCATCGCTGACCAAGTAGCAGCCGATCTCCCCCTTCGGCCCTTCGATTGAGTGATAGTAATCGCCTACGGGCGGCTTGATCACCTTCGGCACTTTCGCGTTGACAGGCCCGTCCGGCAACTTCGCGAGCGCCTGTTGAATGATGCGGCGCGACTGGCGCATCTCTTCCAGCCGCACGAGGTAGCGATCATACGTGTCGCCGTTCTCGCCGACGGGTACGTCGAATTCAAGCTCGGCGTAAGCGGCATAAGGGCGCGCCTTACGCAGATCGTAAGCGATGCCTGAGCCGCGCAGGGCCGGCCCCGTCAACCCGATGGCGATGGCGTCTGCCGCCGAGATGACACCGATACCGACCGTGCGGCCGAGCCAGATGCGGTTCTCCGTCAACAGCGTCTCGTATTCGTCGAGCCGATGCGGGAAGTTGTCGATGAACTGCTGCACATCTTCCGTGAAGCCTTCGTAAGCGTCGTTCGGCATGCCGCCGATGCGCCACGCGTGACAGGTCAGACGCGCGCCGAACTGCCGCTCGAACATCTTCAAAATCTCTTCACGCTCGCGTAACGCCCACAGCAAGACGGTGAACGAACCGATGTCTAGTCCGTGCGTGGCGAGCCAGAGCAGATGCGAGGCGATGCGGTTCAACTCGGTCAGGATCGTGCGGATGTAGTGGGCGCGCGGCGGGACTTCGAGGCCCATCATCTGCTCGACCGTCTCGACCCAGAGCAGCCCGTTCGAGACGGCGGCGATGTAATCAAGCCTGTCCCAGTAGGGCGCGATCTGAGGGTAGAGACGATTCTCGCAAATCTTCTCCATGCCGCGATGCAGGTAGCCGATGTCGCAGTCGAGATCGATCACGGTCTCGCCGTCGAGCTTCAAGATGACGCGCAGGACGCCGTGCGTCGAAGGGTGCTGCGGCCCCATGTTCAGCACCATCTCGGGGCTGTCGTACAGCGTCTCCTGCGTGGTGGCGACTTCGATTTGGTGCATAAACTTAAAATTGATTCATTGGTTCATTTGATCATTGATTCAATGAACCAATGAGTCAATGATGCAATTTCTTATTTTCTGTCCAACGGCATCACTTCTTTGCCAGCAACAAAGATTTCGCGGATGCGGCGCTCGTCCGGGTGCGAGAGGATTTCGAGACCGTAAGCGCGGCGCTGTTCGAGTTGTTCCTGCTGCACCTCATCGAAGGGCGGCAGGTGTTTGCGCGTCCAATCGTTCTCGACCGGCTTCAAAGGATACTCTTTTCTAAACGGATGCCCGGCCCAGTCGGGCGGCAACAACAGGCGGCGCAGGTCTGGGTGACTGTGAAACGTCACGCCGAACAGATCATAGACCTCGCGCTCTAACCAATTCGCCGTCGGCCACACACTCGTGACGCTATCGATGCCGTCCGCCTCGTTCGTCCGCGCTTTCAGACGCACGCGGGCGTTGGCGCTGATCGAGTAGAGATTATAGACGACTTCAAATGGCGCGTCCGCGTGTTCCGGGTAATGCACGCAGGTCAGGTCGGCCAACAGGTTGAAGGGCGTCTCCGCGTCGCGTTTCAGAAACTCGCAGACCTCGACTATGCGCGCGGGCGCAATGCGCACGGAGAGTTGGCGCAAGAATTCTGTGGCTTCAATGATCTCATCATTGAAACGCGCTTTGAGGCGTTGGACGAGCGGGTGCGCCGACGCGTCAGTCGGTTTTGGCCCTTCGTCTTTCTTTTTAACGGGGGCTTTGGGTGCGCCGGGTGTAGCAGCCACAGCACCGGCAGGCGCGGGCGTGCTCTGTGCGCCGGCCGCCTCTTTGGCGGCAGCGGCGCGCGCCTTGGCGGCGGCGATCTTGGCGGCCTTCTCTTCGTCAGAGGAGGCGGCCGGCGGTGTCGTGTTGGCGGGCGTGTCAGGCGTCGCGGCGGCGTCTGACGAACCCTTGCTGTTCGGGTCGTCGGTCATCGCATCACGCAGTCGAGCAGTCCGCAGCAATAGCGTCCGAGGGCGCGCGTGCTGCTCACTTGAAGAATTGCTTCGTCTTGAAAAACAAAACCTTAAAGACGCAAGAGGACGGAACGACTGCTTTTTAACATGCGCTCAACGCCTTGTCAATCGACTCGACTCTGCACGGCCGCACAGCCAACCGCACGGGTTAAATCCCCGTCTAACTTGACGATAACGGACGACGACCTTATCATGGACGTTTGCCAGCCACGGACGATTCGCGGCTGTACGAGGAGACAATCAATGAAGCAAGGAATCCATCCGCAATACCACGAAATCACCGTCTCTTGCGCCTGCGGCGAGACGTTCAAGACCCGCTCGACGCGTAAGGACGATCTACACGTCGAAATCTGTTCCGCCTGCCACCCGTTCTTCACGGGCAAGCAGAAGTTGGTTGACACGGCCGGGCGCGTTGATCGCTTCAACAAGCGTTACGGCAAGAAGGCGGAAGAGCCGGCCGCGACCGAGGCCGCTGCGCAGTAAGACAAACGAGAGGCTGCGCGAGCTATGGAGTTTGCGCAGACCGGCGTTGATGCAACAGCGAGACCGACAGCGCCAGTATTAGCGACGCAAAACCTGCACGCCGACGTTTTCGCGCGGCGGTTGCCTTCGTGCATCTAACGGACGCATGCGGCCACCAACGCGCACCAGACGTCGGCGTTGTTGTATTCTGGAAACGGCGCGCAAATGCGCGGACGAAATTGAACTCAGACAAAAGAGCACAACGACTGTGAGCACGAACGAGAAAGATTTAATTGTCGGCGGCCAAGCGGTCGTCGAAGGCGTAATGATGCGGACGCCGAACGCCTACGCGGTGGCCGTGCGCCGGCCCGACGGCACGATTGTGCATACGGGCGCGACCTTGCCGAAATGGAGCGACCGCTACAAGATTCTACGCCTGCCCGTCCTGCGTGGCGGCGCGGTGCTCATTCAGTCTATGGCGCTCGGCGTCAAGGCGTTGAACTATTCGGCGGGCGAGGCGTTTGCCGGGGCACAGGAGCAGGAGCAGGAAGCGGTCGGCGTTGTGCTGACGCCCGCCGTGGTCGAGGGCGAAGGCGACTTCGCCGGTATCACGGGCGGCGTGCCGGGCCTCTTGCCCATCCCGACGAAGCAGCACCCACAGGATGAAATGAAACGCGGCGCGACCGCTTCGGCCGCCGGTTCAATCTTCTTCGCGCTCATCTTCAACGTCCTATTGTTCATCGTCGCGCCGCTCGTGCTGACAAACGCGCTCTTCATCGCCGCCGGTTGGGCCATACCGGCCGCGAACAGCGCGCCAACAGTGCAGACGCAAACAAGCACAAATGCGCAGCCGGTTGCGACGACTGACACAACGACGCAAACGACAGAGCAGCCGGCGTGGTACAGCCGCGCATGGTCGGGCGCGCGTTACTATCTGCACCCGGTGCGCCCTTCGGTCGGGTTCAACATGATCGACGGCCTGATCCGCATGTCGTTCTTTTTGATCATGATCTTCAGCTTCTCTTTGCTGAAAGACATACGGCGCGTCTTCGAGTATCACGGCGCGGAGCACAAGACTGTGTTCACTTGGGAGAAGGGCTTGCCGCTCGAAGTCGAGCACGCGCGCCAGCAGCCGCGCCAGCACCCGCGCTGTGGGACGAGTTTTCTGATGCTTGTCATGCTCGTCTCAATCGTGCTCTTCTCCGTCGTCAAGTTCGATTCGTTGCTGCTCAACATGCTCACGCGCATCGCGCTCATGCCGGTTATCGCGGGTGTCTCCTACGAGATCATCCGCATGTCGGCCAAGCATGAAGGCAGCCTTGTGTTCAAGTTGATCACCACGCCCGGTCTCTGGTTGCAAAACATCACGACCAAAGAGCCGGACGACCAGCAATTGGAAGTCGCCATCTTCGCGCTGCGCGAATCGCTGAAGCTTGAACCGCAGCCGCAGGAGGCGGTCATGACCCCGCTCTCGTAAAAAGTTATGTTAGAAAAGTTGGATCAGATCGAAGCGCGCTACGAAGATTTAACCGCGCAGTTGTCGTCGCCGGAACTGCTGGCGGATCAGGCGGCCTACGGGAAAGCCGCAAAGCAGCACCGCAGCCTCGGCGAGATGGTTGGGAAGTACCGCACGTGGCGTACGCTCAAGCAAGAGTTGGCGGGCGCGCGTGAGTTGTTCGAATCGGGCGACGACGAGGAGATGCGCGAGTTGGCGCGCGCTGAGATGGATGCGCTGCAAGGGCGCATCGATGCGGTCGAAGAGGAGTTGCGCGTGCTGTTACTGCCGCGCGACCCGAACGATGAGAAGAACGTCATTCTCGAAATCCGTGCCGGCACGGGCGGCGACGAGGCATCGCTCTTTGCCGCCGAAATCCTGCGCATGTACGCGCGCTACGCCGAGCGGCAACGCTGGCGCTTTGAGGTGCTCAGCCAGTCGGAGTCCGGCATCGGTGGGCTAAAGGAAGCTACCGTGCTCATCGAAGGCGACAAGGTCTATTCCAAGATGAAGCACGAGTCGGGCGTGCACCGCGTTCAGCGCGTGCCACAGACCGAGGCGAGCGGGCGCATACACACATCCGCGATCACCGTCGCCGTGCTGCCCGAAGCCGAAGAGGTGGATGTGAAGATCAACCCGAACGAGCTGCGCATCGACACCTTCTGCTCATCGGGGCCGGGCGGGCAGTCCGTCAACACGACTTACTCGGCCGTCCGCATCACGCATCTGCCGACTAACACGGTCGTCTCGATGCAGGATGAGAAGTCGCAGATCAAGAATCGCGAGAAGGCGATGCGCGTCCTGCGCGCACGTTTGCAGGAGATGGAAGAGCAGAAGCAGCACGATGCGTTGGCCTCCGAGCGCCGCACGCAGGTCGGCAGCGGCGACCGCTCCGAGAAGATTCGCACCTACAACTTCAAAGAGAACCGCGTCTCAGACCATCGCATCGGGCTGACCATACACCAACTCAACCTCGTCATGGACGGCGACCTCGACCAGATCATCAACGCACTCATCACACACTATCAGGCCGAGAAGTTGAAGGCCGAGACGGTCGCAGCTTAGAAGGAAGTGCTGAGTCCTAAGCCCTGAATGCTGAATGAAAAGCAAGTGCTTGCCTTAGCACTCAGGACTCAGGACTCAGCATTGTTTTATGGACACCACGCGCATTCTGCTCGTCCGGCACGGGCAGTCAATGGGAAACGCCGAAGGGCGCTTCGGTGGTCACACGCCGACGCCGCTCTCCGCGCTTGGGCGCAGACAAGCTGAGGCGACGGCCCGTGCGCTCGCGGAGGAAGGCGTGACGGCGATCTATACAAGCGATCTGCTGCGCGCCGTCGAGACGGCCGAGCCACTGGCGCGCGCGACCGGCTTGCACGTCCAACAGACCGACGCATTTCGCGAGCGCAGCGTCGGACAGATGGAAGGATTGACGTTTGAGGCAGCGGCCGAAAAATACCCGGACGAATACGCCGCGCTGCTCCGCCGCGACTTCGAGCACGTACTCGCGGGCGGCGAGAGTTATCGCCAACTGCTCGACCGCGCCGCCCGCGCACTTGATGAAGCGATTGCGGCCACATGTGGCGGCACACTCGTCGTCTTTACCCACACCGGCACGGCCTGCATCCTCGCCTTACACCTGATGGGCGCGCTCGATGCGCCGACCCTGCGCCCCGTCTGGCTCAGCACCAGCAACTGCGGCATCAACCGCTTTCATCTTCACGCCGACGGCTTCCTGCGCGTCCGCGCGCTCAATGACACTCGTCACCTCCAAGGGCTATAAACTTTCCGTTACCGTAGCACCATCCTCTTGTGCGGGTTGCCGCGTAAGTCGGTTGACACTGGCGAAGGCTTGGCATAGTCTGCTCATCAAGTCGCGCAGGTCGCGCCAGCGCCCGACAGGTTGTCAAATCTTGCCACTAAAACTGGAGTAGGATGAGCCTTATGTTCAATCTTTTTTGTCGCACCACTAGTTGCCGATTCACACCGCTAATGATGTCTGTCTTGCTGCTCGTCGTCGCGCCACTTGTCTGTGCGCTGGGTGCATCCGCGCAGCCGGCCCACACACAGCCGGCACAGCCGGCGCAGGATCGCGGCATCAGGCGTGACATCGAAGCGCAGGCCGGGCATGACAACACGCGGGCGCTAGGGCTGGTGCAGACGCTGCCGAGCAGGACGAAACGTTACGCGTTGGTGATCGGCATCGACCAGTACACCGATCCGCAGGTGGTGGGCCTTGGCGGCGCGGCTAATGACGCGCGGCTGTTGGCCGACTCGCTCGTGCACTACGCGGGCTTCCCCGCCGATCAGGTCGTGCTGCTCGCTTCGGGCCAGACGGGCGACGGGCAGCCGACGCGCGGCAATATCCTGCGCAAGTTGTCGAACCTAGCAGCCGTCGTGCCCAAGGATGGGCTGCTGCTCTTCTCCTTCGCCGGGCACGGCGTGGAGCGCAACAACCAAGCGTTTCTGCTCCCGGCAGACGCGCAGGTCAGCGACGACGTGAACCTGTTGGAGCAGACCGCGATCAACGTCTTGCAGATCAAGGATTGGATCCGCAAGACCGGCGTCGGCCAAGTGCTGCTGCTCTTGGACGCGTGCCGCAACGATCCGTCGGCGGGGCGCTCGGCGGCCGACAATCCACTCACGAAGAATTACATGCGCGGCTTCGACTTCGATGTACGCAACCGCGAGGTGCAGGCCTTTGCCACGCTCTACGCCACCGAGATCGGTCAACGCGCTTACGAGCGCAACGACCCGCGCCACGGCTACTTCACGCTCGCGTTGGTTGACGGACTGAAGGGGCAGGCGGCAAACGCCAAGGGCGAGGTGACGCTTGCGGGGCTGGTCAGCTACATGCAGAACACCGTGCCGCCGCGCGTGCTGCTCGAACTCGGCCAAGGCAAGCTACAAAAACCCTACGCCGTGATCGAAGGCTACCGGGCCGACGAGTTGGTGCTCTCGCTTAAAGACCCGAAGGCGAAAGGCATAGAAGGGATGAGTGGGAACGGCCCCGTGCCGCCGCCCCCGCCGCCGAGCGCAGACGCTCTGGTCGGCACGGTCTGGACGGGCGTCAATCCGACGAGCGGTGAGTTCACCGTCCAGTTTCTCGACGCCGGACAGTTACTCTACTTGGTGGACGGGGTCGAGAACGGCAAGAAGAAAGTCTTCTCGACGAAAGGCAAGTGGCAGCGCGCGGGCAAAAACATCCGTATCACCATCGGTGACTCTTACTCCGTCTGGACGGGCACGATTGATAACGACGCAATGAAGGGCACGGGCAGCAATCAGGAGGGCGAGAAATGGGAGTGGTCGCTCTTTAAGAAAACGCCGTGAAGACAAAAGCAGTGACAAGTGACAGGTGACAAGCTGGATAATCAAAGGCCGGAGTTAAAGCTCCGGCCTTTCTTATTGCTCGTTACTCTTCACTTGTCACTCGCCACTGCTTTTGTTGCCTTAACTGTTCGCCGCGATTACTTCCGCCGCCTCGCGGTCGAGTGGTGAGACCTCTTGCAACTCGTCGCTGCCTTGGAACTGCCGCAGGCGATGGACTGAGCCGCCCGATTCAAAGATGTAGGCGGACGGATGTTCGCGCATGATGATGTCTTGCAGGCGCATCAATCCGTAGAGCAGCGCTTCGGGGCGCGGCGGGCAACCGGGGATGTACACATCCACGGGGATCGTGCGATCCACGCCCTGCATCGTCGAGTAGGAATCGAACGGCCCACCTGTGGAAGCACACGCGCCCATCGCGATGACCCACTTCGGCTCCGGCATCTGATCGTAGATGCGCCGGATCACCGGCCCCATCTTCAACGTGACCGTGCCCGCAACGATGATCAGATCGCTCTGGCGTGGGCTGGGCCGAAACACGCCCGCGCCGAACCGATCAATGTCAAAGCGGCCTGCGCCAGTCGCGATCATCTCAATCGCGCAACAGGCCAACCCGAACGTCATCGGCCACAGCGCCGACTTGCGTCCCCAGTTGACGAAATCCTTCACCGGCTTCACGTCCATCAACGGCGCGGCGATATTCTTACGCAGCGCGTTGAAGAGTGCGTCAACCGTCGTGAGAACTATTCCTTCAGGATGTTCAGCCATGATGATTGCGGAGCGGAATGCGGAATGCGGATTGAACAGGATGGTGGTTTCTAATCAATCCGAAATCCGAAATCCGAAATCTAAAATCCTTTCACGCCCACTCCAGTGCCCCTTTGCGCCAAGCGTAATAGTAGCCAAGAATGAGAATACCTAAAAAGACGAACATCTCGATCAGCGCGAATTTAGTAAAGCTGAAGTCGTCGCCCATGAAGATGATGGCCCAGGGCAAGAGGAAGATCGTCTCCACGTCGAAGACGAGAAAAAGCATGGCGACGATGTAGTAGCGCACGGTAAAGCGGTCGTGCGCTTCGGTCACCGGGTCGATGCCGCACTCGTAGGGGCGCATCTTCTCTTTCTGATAGATGTTGGGCCGCAGCAGCCGCCCCAGCACCACCGGCAGCACGGGGAAGATGACCGCGAAGACGAAGAAGATCATCACGGGCCAGTAGGCCGTGAGATGACTATCCGCCGCTGTGCGCGCGGCGGTGAACGGCGCGGCATTGGGCGGCAAGGCTTGCAACAGCAGGCTCAGCATGTTTTCGGTTAGCGCAAAGCTGGCGGCGCGGTCGAGATCGGCTTACAGGCGCAATATAAGCGCGCGCCATTAGCTTGTCAATCAATGCGCCCCGAGGCGATTGCGGCATGCAGATTTCGGCTTGTGGATTAGAAGTCAAGAGTCATGCTTATACCGCAAGCCAAAATCCGCATGCCGCAATTACTTCAGTCTTGCTTCGTCTGTTCGTGCGCGGTGTGGCCGGCGAGCAGCGCAATTGCATGATTTAGCACGGGCTGCACGACGGCGAAGCATTCGCGCACCGCCTTGGGCGCACCCGGCAGGTTGATGATGAGCGTGCCGCCACGCGTGCCGCAGACTGCGCGCGAGAGCATGGCCGCAGGCGTCTGGCGCAAAGTCTCCGCGCGCATCGCTTCGGCGAGACCGGGCGCTTCCCTCTCAATCACCGCACGCGTCGCTTCGGGCGTATTGTCGCGTGGTGCGAGGCCCGTCCCGCCCGTCGTCACGATCAGATTCACATCCGCTCTATCCGCATACATCCGCAGCTTCGCAGCCAACGGCGCAAGCTCGTCCGCCACGATCTCCGTCGCCACCACTTCCGCACCCGTCGCGCGCAGCAACTCCACGAGTGCCGCGCCGGAAGCGTCCGCCCGCTCACCCGCCGCACACGCATCGCTCACAGTGATGGCCACTGCTCTGATCTGCTCAGCCATAACAACAGAGGTCAGAGGTTAGAGGTTAGAGGTCAGTTAAAAAATTTCTTACACTGACCTCTGACCTCTTCATCTCCGCAGCCGCGCGTGCTCTTTGAGCCAGCAGCGATCCATGACAACGAGCAGGCCGGCGTCGAGCGCGCGTTGCGCCGCGTCCCGGTCGATCACGCCCTCTTGCAGCCAGACCGCTTTCGCGCCCACGCGAATCGCTTCGTCAACGGCCGCGCCCGCTTCAGCCGAGCGGCGAAACACGTCCACTAACCCAACCGGCTCCGGCACGTCCGCCAGCGACGCGTAAGCCTGCTCGTCCAGCACGCGCGTCTCGTTCGGGTTGACCGGGATCACGTGATAACCCGCGCGCTGCATGTAACGTGCGACGCCGTTCGACGGGCGCATAGGGTTCGACGACAGCCCGACCACCGCGATGGTCTTACACTCGTCCAGAATCTGTTTGATTGCTTGCGAGGAGTTGATCTCCACTGCGCACCTCCGTGAATCGGCCGACATTCCATGGCCCTAGGTCTAAGGTCGAAAGACCAGGTCGGCGTTGGCCTTGGCACTCTGGCCTTTGGTCTTTGAATGTTCGTGTAGTTCTTGCAGCGTGATGGGGCGCACCTCTGTCTCGGCGGCCGCGATGATGGCATCGACGAGCGCCTGCGCGCCGGTCATGGTCGTCACGCAGGGCACGTTGTATTGCAAGGCGGCGCGGCGGATCGCCTGCTCGTCGAAGTGCGACGCGCGCCCGAGCGGCGTGTTGATGACGAGCGCGATCTCGCCCTGCTTGATGTGATCGACGATGTTCGGGCGCCCTTCGTTGACCTTGAAGACCGACTCGACCGCGAGACCCACTTCGTCGAGCCGTGCGGCCGTACCGAACGTGGCGATCAGCTTGAAGCCGAGCCGCGCGAGTCGCCGCGCCAGCACGACCGCTAGCCCTTTGTCCGCGTCGTTGACACTGATGAAGGCCGTGCCGCGCGCCGGCAGCCGAAGCCCCGCGCCCAACATCGCCTTCGCGTAAGCCTCGCCAAAGGTTTCGCCGACGCCCATCACCTCGCCGGTCGAGTGCATCTCAGGCCCGAGGATCGGATCGACACCGGGAAATTTAACGAACGGGAAGACCGGCGACTTGACGAAGAAACGCGTCACCGTCAGATCATCCGGCAAGCCGAAATCTTTCAACGGCTGCACGCCTGCCATCACGAGCGCGGCGATGCGCGCGAGCGGCACGCCCGTCGCTTTCGACACAAAGGGCACAGTGCGCGAGGCGCGCGGGTTCACTTCGAGCACATACACGCGGTCGTCCTTGATCGCGAACTGAATGTTGATGAGACCACTGACCTTGAGCGCGCCCGCGAGCACGCGCGTGTAATGGCGCATCGTCTCCAGATGCTCTTCGGCGACGCGGACGGCCGGCAAGACGCAGGACGAATCGCCCGAATGAATCCCCGCCTCTTCGATGTGCTCTTGAATCGCCGCGACGACGCAAGTGCTCTCGTCCGCCAACGCGTCCACGTCGAACTCGGCAGCGCGCTCTAAGAATTTATCGATCAGTACGGGCCGCGCCGGCGATGCTTCAACGGCCGTGCGCATGTACTCGTCGAGCGAGCCTTCATCGTAAACAATCGCCATCGCGCGCCCGCCGAGCACGTAGGACGGGCGCACGAGCACCGGGTAGCCGATGCGCTCGGCTTCTTTGATCGCTTCGGGCGAAGACGTGGCCGTGCCGTTCTCCGGTTGCGGAATCCCTAGCTCGCGCAGAAGCGCGCCGAAGCGCTTGCGATCTTCTGCGAGGTCGATGCTATCGGGCGACGTACCGATGATGGGTGCGCCGGCATCGTGCAGACGCTCGGCCAGATTGAGCGGCGTCTGCCCGCCGAACTGGACGATGATGCCTTCGGGGCGCTCCACATCCACGATGTTCATCACGTCTTCAAACGTGAGCGGCTCGAAGTAAAGCCGGTCGCTCGTGTCGTAATCGGTCGAGACGGTTTCCGGATTGCAGTTGACCATGATCGTCTCGAAGCCGGCGTCGCGTAGCGCGAACGAAGCGTGACAACAGCAGTAGTCGAATTCAATCCCCTGCCCGATGCGGTTTGGGCCTGAGCCGAGGATCATGATCTTGCGCCGGTCGGTCGGCGCGGACTCGTCCTCTTCTTCATAGGTCGAGTAGAGATAAGGCGTGTACGATTCAAACTCCGCGCCGCACGTGTCCACGCGTTTATAGACCGGCACTAGCCCAAGTTGTTTACGATGCGCACGCACTACGTCCTCTGTGCGCTTGGTGAGATAGGCGACGCGGCGGTCGGACAGGCCGAACTCTTTCGCCTCGCGCAACGTAGCAACAGAAATATCTTCCAGCCTGTGCCCTTCGATCTCGTCCTGCGCCTGCATCACCTCTTGCAACTGCGTGAGAAACCAAGGGTCTATGCCCGACAGACGATAAATCTCGTCAATCGGCACGCCGTGCTGCAACGCGTAGGTGATGTATGAGAAGCGCTGCGAATTGGGGCGCGCGAGCTTGCGCTGCAACACGTCCGCCGGCACATCCGCGAGGCGCAAAGGGCTGACGGCTTCGAGCGAGCGCAGGCCCTTGAACAGCGCCTCCTTGAATGTGCGCCCGATGGCCATCACTTCGCCGACTGACTTCATCTGCGTGCCGAGCACGTCTTCGGCATCGCGGAACTTCTCAAAATTCCACTTCGGAATCTTCGCCACCACGTAATCAATCGTCGGCTCGAATGAGGCAGGCGTCTTCTGCGTGATGTCGTTTGGAATCTCGTCGAGCGTATAGCCGACTGCCAGTTTCGCCGCGATCTTTGCAATCGGAAAGCCGGTCGCCTTCGACGCCAAGGCGGACGAGCGCGACACGCGCGGGTTCATCTCGATGACGCGTATCTCGCCGTTCTTCGGATTGACCGCGAACTGTATGTTCGAGCCGCCCGTCTCGACGCCGACCTTGCGTATGATCTTGATCGACATGTCGCGCAGGCGTTGATACTCGACATCCGTCAACGTCTGCGCGGGCGCGACCGTGATCGAGTCGCCCGTGTGCACGCCCATCGGATCGAAGTTCTCAATCGAGCAGATGATGACGACGTTGTCTTTCAGATCGCGCATCACTTCCAGCTCAAACTCTTTCCAACCGAGGATCGACTCTTCGATCAAGACCTCGTGCATGGGCGAGGCAGCGAGACCGTTGCGCACGATCTCTTCGTACTCTTCCGGGTTGAACGCCGTGCCGCCGCCCGTGCCGCCGAGCGTAAACGACGGGCGGATGATCGCCGGGTAACCGATCTCTTCGACAATCGCTTCCGCCTCGCCCCACGAGCGCGCAAACCCACCGCGCGGCATCGGCAAGCCCGCTTCGTCCATCGCCTGCTTGAAGAGTTGCCGGTCTTCCGCGACCTTCACCGCCTCGCGCTTCGCGCCGATCAACTCGATGCCGCATTCTGCGAGCACGCCAGCATCGTCGAGGGCGATGGCGAGATTGAGCGCGGTCTGCCCGCCGACGGTCGGCAAGAGCGCGTCTGGTCGTTCGCGGCGTATGAT
Organism: Pyrinomonadaceae bacterium; assembly: GCA_045807745.1. Classification (GTDB taxonomy): domain Bacteria; phylum Acidobacteriota; class Blastocatellia; order Pyrinomonadales; family Pyrinomonadaceae; genus QHXQ01. Next base: position 5,534 of record JBJMGT010000006.1, on the reverse strand, counting down.
CGCGGCGACCGATTCGACTGTGAGCGGTTCGATATAAGTGCGGTCGGCCGTCTCCGGGTCGGTCATGATGGTTGCCGGGTTCGAGTTGACGAGGACAACTTCGTAGCCTTCGGCGCGCAGCGCCTTGCAGGCTTGCGTGCCTGAGTAGTCGAACTCGCAGGCTTGCCCGATGACGATGGGGCCGGAGCCGATGATTAAGATTTTGTGTATGTCCGTGCGTTTGGGCATTAGCGGTCGAATCTAACGGCCGAAGAGATAGACGCGAATTGTTTCGGTCGCGGAATTATACACAACGCCCGTGTCAGAGCACGAATGCGCGTCGGGCCGTGAAGCGTTGGAGAGCTAGCGTCGGTTGGAGGATTGAGTTATTAAAGCCGGTATACAAGTCCGCCGCGGCAACAGCGCTGCCGCGGCGGATTAACGCTTTGTTGACCGACTTACTACGTGATGGATGAGCGCTGGGCGGCGACGAGCCACCAGCGGCCGCCCTGCCACGCCCACGTCTGCGTGAAACGTGTATGGGTGCTGTCCACGCTGTTGGTGGCCTCGCCGGTCACGACGCCCGTCGCGCCGTAAGTCCGCACGTTAATGTCGGAGAAGACGAGCTTGCTGTTATCCAGACTAGCGATGGATTTCAGCCGGTCGTCGCGACTCATCATCTTGCCGTCGAGGTCTGTAAACGTATAATCGGGGGCGAAGAAGTCAGCGACTTTCTTCGCATCGCCGGTCTTGAGGCTGGCGAAATAGTCGTTCGCAACCTCTGTCAGTCCGGCCTTCGTGCCCGCCGGCTTACCGCCACCCTTCTTCATCTTCGTGTCGGCGAGCGCGACGGACGCGGCGACGACGACGATGAGCGCGAGCGTTAACAATCTTTTCATGGGGGAATCCTCCTCTTAGCTGTCAGGTTGTACGGCTCTCGGCGCGCGACCACCGCGAAGCACGTAATAATGCCAAGTAGTTCCGGCTTGTGTGGCGCGCACAATATCACACAGCCTGCCGGCGACAAAGGATGGCGCGCCCAGGTAGTGGTCATGCAGCAAGTAAAGAATGCGGAGAAGCACGCCATCGCGGGATCGGATGCAAGCGATTGTTAGGCAGCACCCCGATCAATTGTTAACTTCGCTAGACCTACCACTCTTGATGGCTCTGATTTGAGACCCAGCCCTGTCCCATATTCTGTCTGGGGCCGTCGGGCAATCTTCGCTTAACTTATCCCATCGCTGCCTTAACAAATCGATATAGTTATTCAGTTCATCCGAGTTCGATAATGGGAAGGCAAGTCGCTGTTCTACCTCCCGCCTCAGAGTCCCATACTTGCCCCCGCTGACGCGGTGCCGCTCTGCCCGTTCTGAATAACGCAAGAAGGTCTGAAGACCGGCCATAATCGCGGCCAACACACTTGCGATACCAACGGCGATCTTAATTGACGTGGCAGTCTCTTTCTGTAGCGTGGCAAATACGCTAGTCCCGACAAGCGTTGTTAGGATTACGACGGGGACGCCAAGCCAGAGGTTTACTCGTTCAAAATAAACGGCGGTTTTTATATGTGCCAACTGTGCTTTTCGGATCCTGAACAGCCAATCGTCAAGCAGGTCTTTGGCTTCTAGTCTCATATGCCTCCTATGATTAGCAACTGTGAAACCAGCCAACAAAGAATTGAACACGGACAACACTCACCGAACGGTTAGCGGCCTAACGCTCCGCTTCAGCCGCGGCGCGCGCGGCCATTCAAGCTGGAGGAACAAGACTACTTGAGAAACATGCTATCGCGCCGTCAGCTGCAAGCGCTTGTTAGGTGGCGGGCGCCGACTCGGCTGGTGCAATCTCGCTCAATGCTTGCCCGCTCCGCAGTAGCGCTGCCCGCCGCATTTGAACGAGGAAGCATACAGCGCAGATCCATAATAGCGCCGCAGTGAGCCACGCTACGAGCGACGTTCTCAGCGCAAAGGGATTGGCGGCAGCCGACACGGGTGACGGCACGATATTGGTGTTGTCGACGGCGGCGTGCATCAGCATCATTAGCAACAGACTTCCATTGGTGCGCCAGTAGAGCCATGCCATTGCGACAGAAAGCGCCGTCACCGCCAGCACGTACACCGGGAACGACCGACCGAAGTTATCACTCGCTGGAATGAAGAAGAAGGGCAAGTGCCAGCACGCCCAAATCACTCCGAGGACTATGCTCGCGCGTGCCAGCCCGAGGTGCCTCGCCAAACGGGGAAGCGCATACCCACGCCAGCCGATTTCTTCGCCTGCCTGTACTGGCGTCGAGAATACGATCGCTACCAACATGATGAACCACGGCGTCTGACTGAACGGCGGCCATGCACCGGTCGCGATGCGATGCACGAGGGCCACAGCGAATTTAATCGCCGCGAAGTAGCCAACCGCGAACACATACCATCGCGCGCGCGCGGGCAGCGCAACTATCCGGCGGAGCAGGGCCAGCGTTCCCGCGCGTCCATCAGTTAGCTCGCTAAGAGCCAAGGCAACTAGAGATGGAGCGATGGTTCCGAGAAGGAAGATCGGTCTGCTGAGTACCGCGAGTCCAGAAGGCGGCGAAGCTGTCCCTCCTGATATGGCTGCCGCCGCGATCCAGAAGAACCAACTCACAATGTACGTAAGCAAGAAAAACTTGAAAAGGGATCGCATGATTGTTTCTGCTCGTGTCAGCCACCTAACGACCGAATTAACCGGGCGCGACGAACCGTGATACCAACAAAGTCTCGCGCATAAAAGCAATGCTATTCGCGCTCCGGTTGAATGAGTTGTTAGACCGCCCTTTAATTGAACCCGTCCGCGCTGCACCTATTATTCTGAGCTTCATCACACGATGCTCGATTCCCTTAGAATGCGAAGCGTGTCTAACGCTGAGTTAACCGAGACGCGCCTGCGACCAACGACAGTCGACCGGAATGATGTTGAGAGATGTGAAAGATGCCTCATGTCAAAGCGACCGCCGCGCCATCCGATATTAAGGGAGGCGGGTACCAGCACTAGATCCCCAATGGCTAGGGTAATAGGAAGGCGCATCAGATCCTGATTCGGCGCGGTCACAAATCTCGTCTACTGCTAGCTGCTCCCACTTCATTACGTCAGAATCCAGCGGCACGACTGCCCGACAGTTATCGTCACTACTGAAGAAGGGGTTGACGATCTCGCGCGATGATATAAAAACAGGAATTGGGGACATCGGCAAAGGCACCCTAGCGGCGATGCCCAGCAGTCGCAGCCATTCCGCTTTCGGGCAAGACCCGGCGCCAGACATTAGGATCAAGTAATGCTCTGCCGCTGCATAGCTAAGGTCACAGCAGTGTGCATCGCTATCTCGTTCGCGATAAATATGATTCCAAGCGCTGCGGTCATCCCCCCACTCCCTTCGTGCCCCTGCTATCAAATTCCTGACCAGCGAATCATCCACCGGCCTCCATTGTGGACACGACTCAACTTTTCTTTGGATGAAATTAAGGCCACCTGCATGTCTGACGGGGCCTGCGCTTGGACTGGCTGCCGCTTCAGCAGAACCCTGTTGAATAACGTGCGTCAATTCATGCGCCAGTAAACGTTTGCCTTTGGTAGTCTCCGGCGCATAGTTACCGGCTCCAAACACGATTTTGTTTCCTGCCGTGTAAGCTGTTGCGTCTAACGCTTTGGCGGATTGAGCCGCCCGCTCGCCCGTGTGGATGCGGACATGGCTGAAGTCGTGGCCGAAACGCGGCTCAAAGTAAGCGCGTGTCCCCGCGTCCAGTGGTTGGCCGGGGGAGTGTAGAACATCTTGAACGAATGCGGGTGTCGCGGTCTCGCCTGTCTGGTTACGCTTGAGTTGTGCTGGTTTCGCCCCGGTTGACAACTGTTTTGTCTTGCATGTGGGACACTCTCCGCCGCAGGCGCAGGCACGCTGTAAGCGCGCGTCAGGCATGTGCAGCACTTGCTCAGCAACACGGTCTGCTTCCTGCTCATACACGTCTCCGGGAATATTGACCGTCAGTTTTGGCTGAATCCCGGCGCGTGTTTTAGCGTGCAATGGTATTAAGCTGAAGTCGTGCCCAATGTGACTTGTTGTTGCAGTAGGGTAACCCACTTCGATCTCTTCAGGAATAGCCTGTAACAAATGCTGTCCTGCTTGATTACCAAGCGTGCGCTGCAAGTACGATGTTGACTGAACTCGATGACTTGTCGCAAGGGGGGTTGCACTCGACCTTTTGATGTTGGGTGATGCTTGCTGCTGAGGCTGGTTCTGTTTCTGTGCGTGTACTCTCATAGGCCGTTCCCCTTAGCGAAGGGTTGATGCCTAGTGCCGGACTTTAACCGCGCCTTATATCACTGCTCTGATTCCAGTTCAAGATAATTCCTAGACAAAAATGCTTTATCAAAATAAAGGGGCAGGCCATTTGCCTCATTTGTAATGCGAAGCGGTCTAACGCTCGGCATCACCCGCGCCCCTATTCAACGTATATGAGAGGCATCGTGGCGGGGCGTCGGGTGCATGCCGTTGTTAGGCTGCGCGTGGCAACTAACTTAAAACCCAAAGGGGGGAGCATTACTTGTAAAAACACCTAGATAAAATAAAACCAATAGAGGAATGATAATCAAAAATACCAAAGTAAAAATCCCTCTAAAATGTCTTCTTACCCATATAATTAAAAATATTATCCATTGAATTGCTAAAATTCCTATCATGGGAGCATCGATTGACCAATCTGTTGTATGGGATGAAGGCAAAACTTGGAAAATATTTTTCTGGCCTTCAATCACACCATCCATATTTATATGCACATTGGGATTACCAGCATATATTAATTGAATGATGCCGCCATCATTATGTTCAAGTATATTCCATGAAATAGGCACACGTCCCTTTTGAAGATCATCTGTGGATAACGAAATCTGAACAACATCTCTACTTGATTTTCTAAGAGTTGCCTCAAGTATTGGAGCGTTATTTTCAGTATAAATAACAATAGGCTTCAATACGTCGTCTCTTCTTATTGAGAGCTTACCTTGATTCCAAAAGGCTACCTGAGCTGCTGTTATATCTGTTCCAATTACTTGATTATCAAAGTTTACAACCAATTTTGATGCTTGACCTGCCTGAACAACAACAGTTTTTGCTGGATTAACATAATAAGCTAGCTGATGGTTCTTTCTTCCTTCAGCATAAAAGTAAATTGCAATAGCGACGCCGAGGACGCTGGCAATAGTACCAACAAATCCAACCCAAGGATTAAAGAAGATTTTTGGTGGCGAAATACTACTCGGGTCTTTTGACAAGAGCATTTCTCCTTATGAACTTCGATGGCGAGTTAAGCAGCCTAACGCTCGGCATCAGCGGCGCGCTGTGGCCTTGATTGATGAGATGCGACCTGGCTGCGCGTCCGCTGCATGCCGTTGTTAGGCGCGGCTCAGTGTGCATTGATGCAGCATATAAACGCCCATACCAAGCGTCCGCGCTCAGGCCGGCCGATCCACCACGAACATAGAGGCCCCGCCGCAATTGCACTGGGCCACTAGTTGCCAGTCATGTTGCGCCCACT
>JBJMGT010000005.1:0-57008 GCA_045807745.1 Pyrinomonadaceae bacterium | reverse complement strand
GTTAGGCGCTGTAGTGAGTAACCTGTCTAAGAGGGGAGATAAGCCATGAGAGTTACTGTGCTTGTACCAGGGAAATGGATACGAGCCACGGACGATGATGGGAGCGATCTGACTCCACAGATAACCGGCCCCAGTTTCGGGCTCAGCGCCAATTCGACCGGACAAGAGATAATAGATCAGTGGGCGCAACATGACTGGCAACTAGTGGCCCAGTGCAATTGCGGCGGGGCCTCTATGTTCGTGGTGGATCGGCCGGCCTGAGCGCGGACGCTTGGTATGGGCGTTTATATGCTGCATCAATGCACACTGAGCCGCGCCTAACAACGGCATGCAGCGGACGCGCAGCCAGGTCGCATCTCATCAATCAAGGCCACAGCGCGCCGCTGATGCCGAGCGTTAGGCTCTTCCTTGAAATTGGTGAGGCATACTATTATTTGCGGTTGTGACTTGGGAAGAAAGATCATTATCCACATAGGAGATAGATTGATTTAGGAGGAGATGAAAGATGCACCCCAAAACCTTCTTTGATTCAGCGGCTGTTAGCCCGCAAAGCGGCAAGTGTTTTGTATTGATGCCTTTCGCTCAAGAGTTTACAGAAGTCTATGACACGATTCGTGAGGCGGTAGAAAGTCCAGAGTTAAATTTTGTTTGTGAACGTGCTGATGATATTCGAGGAGCAGGCCACATTATGGAGAGCGTCCTAAAAGGAATTGGCGAGTCAGAAATTGTGATCGCTGATTTGACGGGAAGAAATCCAAATGTTTTCTATGAGATTGGAATTGCGCACATGGTTAAAAAGGTCGATAAAGTAATTCTTCTAATCCAAGACATAGAAACCATGCCATTTGATCTAAATCCCTTCCGATGCATTGTCTATAAGCAGAATATTGCCGGAGCTAGGAAACTTAAAGCAGATTTGGTAATGGCTCTTAAAGAGGTAGCTGACCTCTTAACGATTGTTAAAGACGGAGCTAGTCCAATATATCAATTCAGAATTGAGAATGGTGAGAGTTATAAATTCCCCAAACAATTATTTGGTGAAAATAACTGCTTATATGATTTTGACGTGCGAGGTGAGTATATTGGGGAGGATGGTGCAAAGTTTATGCTAAGCATGACTAAATATATTGCAGGTCGGCCACCCTCCCAATTACCGCCTGAAGGCTACGGTATGTCAAGAGGAATGGAGAGGAAAGTTCCCAAGATACCTTGGAAGTTAAAACTAGAGAGGCTGGCAGGTAGGGTAGCAACATTCCATCTAATTCATGAGTAAAGAGAATGCTAGGCTCAGACCCGAGCCTAACAACTCATTCAACCGGAGCGGAATGAGTTTGTCTTTCATTCGCAAGATTGAAGGCTTGGTCAGATGCTTCCCGCCCGGTTAGATACTGTGTTGCGAGTCAAGCAGATTTTGCCCATGCAGGATCGAAAGGCTTGCCCGTCTTCAACACCCCATAGGCGAGATGGATGAGCTTTCTCATGGCCGCTCCGATGACACTCATCTTGCACTTGCCTCTTTCGCGCAACCCTGCTGCCCAAGCTTGAAAGAAGGGGCTACATCGCAACGCCGTGATAGCCGGAAAGTAGAGCGCACGACGCACCCGAGCATTACCGATCTTTGAGAGGCGCGTCCGTCCGCGCACGGAACTGCCCGATTGCCTCGCACGCGGCACTAGCCCGGCGTAAGCGGCGACTTGGCGTGCGCTCTCGTCCTGTGTGATGTCTGTAATTTCGGCGAGCAGCGTGGCGGCGGTCGCCTCACCAATGCCGGGTATGGAGTCGAGCAGCTCGCTCTGTTGTTTGAGCCTCGGATGCGCGTTGACGTGAGTGCGAATCAGAGCTTCGGTCTGCTCGATCTGTTGGTCGAGATAATTTATATGTGCTTCGACAGACGCCTTGACCACGTCATTGGTGATGATCGCCTCAAGCCGGTTCGATTCCATCGTGTGCATCTCGACGAGCGACTCTAAACGGCGAACAAGTGCTTGCAGTTGGCGCACTTCGGCGGCTGGCGGCGTCCACGCCAGCGGCTGCTGCACCCGACAGAAGCGCGCTATCAACTCGGCATCTACACGGTCAGTCTTGGTGCGCGACAGGCGGCTGCCAGCGAACGCCTTGATAGCTGCCGGGTTGACGACACTGACCATGTGTCCGGCTGTGTAGAGGTGCAGGGCAAGTGCTTCACCGTAAGCGCCGGTGGCTTCCATGCAGGCGTGAGCGCGCTGTGCCGCTTGCTTGACGAGCCAAGCGGCGAGTTGCTCAAAGCCGGTATCGGTGTTGGCGAAGACCTTGTGCTTGAGCTTGCCCTGCGGGTTGATGAGGCAGACGTTGAACTTCAACTTGGCGATGTCGATGCCGAGGATAGGTAAGGTCATATAAACTCCTTGCTGTTGATAATCTCTTGCGGCACGGGTCAAACTTGTCTATACAAGCTCTGCTCATGGTGAGCGGCTTCAGATACTGTGCGACCTCTGGTGCAACAAGGAGGGACACCGGGAGCTGATCTAACCCACTGACTCTTAGGTCATAATTCGGGCGCGGCTTCTCCGGTGTCCCTTGTGAACGCCGAAGTTTCTCGCTTCAGCGCACTTCCGTCAACATACAAAACTCGGGCGTTTGGCAGCTTGCTGAGATATTGCTAATGGAAGAAATCAGGATTCCTCTTCTACATCCCGGTTACTAGCGGAATAAGCGCGGAATCCTTATCGTTGCCGCTATCTTCTCGGCGGTGACGAGTCCTTCATTCTTATGGTTCCGTGAGGGTTCTGTGCAAGCTCGGCTGTTCGACATTATTTCTATTATCGGGTTCGGAGTGTTAACGCTCGGCTGGTGCTATTACGACAGCCTTGAGCGAAATAAGCCTTTGGGCGCGGGCTTTCGGATATTAATCGCTCTTTTCGGTGTGCTGGCCCTTTTCATTTACCTCATCAAATCCCGTGGCCTTTGCCGAGGAGTATTCGCCATTGGTGTAGCCGTGTTGGTTGTCGCGGGGGTGCTTCTAATCGGGGGTATCTCAGCCGCAGTCGTTGGTGCGATATTAGGCGTTGAGTAACACGCTGCCTAACGCCCAGCATCAGCGGCGCGCACGAACCGCAGAGGATAAGAGGCGTGCTAATTGGGCGGCCGCTGCATGCCGTTGTTAGGCAGCTTTTGTTTGTGGCTAGCCTGAGAGACTGATATGAACACTTCTATGTTTGATGGATTCACTCGTCAGCAAATCAACACTCAAGGAACTACAATCAACCTCGTTCGAGGTGGGCGCGGTTACCCAATCTTGCTGTTGCATGGCTACCCGCAAACTCATGTCTGCTGGCATCGCGTCGCGCCAATACTTGCCGAGCGATTTACAGTCATCTGTCCTGACCTACGTGGGTTCGGCGACAGCGATAAACCGCCGAGCGACCCCGAGCATTTGGCTTATTCAAAGCGCGTGCTGGCGCAAGATCAGGTTGAGGTGATGCAGAGTTTAGGCTTTAGCGAGTTCGCGGTGGCCGGGCACGATAGGGGCGCGCGTGTAGCGCACCGGATGGCGCTTGACCATGCCGGGAAGATCACCAAACTGGCGCTGCTTGACATCATTCCCACGAGTACGGCTTTCGCCAACGTTGATAAAGAGATGGCGACAGCGGCTTTCAACTGGTTCTTCTCGATCCAGCCTGATGAGTTGCCCGAGCGTTTGATTGGGGCTGAGCCTGCTTTCTATCTACGATGGATTCTAGACCATTGGTCTGGCACAAAGGGCGCGCTGGCAGCGGAAGCCGTCGCAGAATATGAACGCTGTTTCGATGCGGCGGCGATTCGCGCAACAAATGAAGAGTTCCGCGCGGCGGCAACGATTGACCTTATCCATGATGAAGCCGATAAGGAGCAGAAGATATCTTGCCCAACGCTGTTGTTATGGAGCGCGACCAGTTGGGCGACATTTGATATTTTGGAAGTATGGAGAGCGCGAGCCGAAGACGTGCGCGGAGTAGCATTTGATTGCGGCCATTTTCTACTGGAGGAAGACCCGGAACGAACGGCAGCCGAGCTAATCTCCTTTCTATCGTAAGATGCTGTCTAACAACTCACTCGACCGGAGCGGAATCAGCTTGGACTTCATTCGCAAGATTTGAAGGCTTGATACAATCTTCCCGCCCGGTCAATTCGAGCGTTCGGCCGCTACGCGCAAGTGAAAAGGAAGTCGGCTTTCATCTGTGAGACTTGAAGACTTGATCTGTTGTGCGCGCGGCGGCTCGAACGCCAGCGTTAGACAGCTTGAACTTATGGCTGACGTGGTCGTAGCAGAGTCGAAAATTCATGGCCTCGGCGTCTTCGCGATACGCGATTTTGCGGCGGGCGAAATCATCTTGCCAATCGACGATGCGCGCATTGTTGGTGAGGCGCATCCGTTGCGCCCTGAATTAGGCGAGCATAGCTACCACTGCGATTACCTCGCGGGTGGCAAGACCGTGCTCATGTGGTCGCCCGAACGGCACATCAACTCATGCTGCGATCCGAACACCTTTGTCAAAACCATCGTCGGCGTCCGGCATGTCGTCGCCCGCAGGCCAATTAAATCAGGCGCAGAGATCACCTACGATTACATTATTGATTGTCATGGTGGGGATGTATGGCAATGCAACTGCGGCAGCCCGCGTTGTCGCGGCACGGTGGTCTCCAGCTTCTTCGAGTTGCCTGTGGCGTCGCAGTTGGAATATCGGCCGCTGTTGAACGAGTGGTTTATCGCGGAGCACCATGAGAAAATCGAAGCTCTTCGTAAGCTCACGACAGCTGCCTGACAACGGCCTGTACCCGCTGCCCCATCAGCTTGAATCTCATGTAAGTTGTGGAGGCGCGCGCGGGTGTTGCCCGGCGTTGGGCACTTGCTTGGGGCTGCAATAAAAAACTTTCAGATGCGGTATTTTTATAGCCGAGGGCCATAATAAGTTTCTGTCTCAATCCATGTTTTAGCGGCTTTTATTTTGGCGCGCTGCTTGCCTACCAGTGGCTCAGCTTTGCCAGTTTATTAAGGAGTAGATCCATGCTGAAGAAAACGCTCGCACTCGTGCTCGTCGGGCTGTTGGTTAATTTGGTTGGCGCAAGTTCTGCTTATGCTGGGGCGAAAGAAGAGAGCCAGGCCCGCTTTGTCGAAACGGTGAAAAAGAATGTCGCTAAACTGGGCACAGGTGCAGACGCGCGCGTGGCCCTTAAGCTGCGCGATAACACGAAGCTGACAGGCTACATCAGCGAAGCGAGCGAAGATAGCTTTGTCGTGGTAGACGCAAAGACAGGCGCTGCTACGACCGTGACTTATCCGCAGGTCCAGCAGGTGCATGGCAACAATCTCTCGACCGGAGCCAAAATCGCCATCGGGGTGGCAATTGTCGTGGCCATAGGTTTTCTGCTCGGTCGCTTCGCAGCGCAGTGAATCGTCTCTGCCGTACGCTGCAATCCAACGCGCCATTAGGATTGACGTAATCAGCGTGACCTCACACAGACCTCTCAGCAGACTGGCCCCCAAGGGCCACAAACTCATGCCTTAAGCATCCTAACCAAAGGCGCGGGCATCTATGTTTATCTGCTTGAAAGAGCAGAAGATATGCCAACTTGTCTGGGCCGGCACTAAGCCGTACAATTAATGTCGCACGAATTTTTCAAGGCGACGGCATAGAGAATCGTAAGGGGGTAAGAGGCCGCTGCCGCTCTGGTAGTTTGCAGGCGCCGCATCGGCCTCGCAGCTTTTTATGACGCGCAAGAATTACGCACACATGTTTAGCCGCACGTTCAGCTTCATCATCATCGCACTCGCCGTGATGACCTGCGCCGCGCCGCCAAGGGTCGCGGCCCAGACGCCGCGCGGCAACGATGTCGTGATCGTCCTGCCGTTCGAGAATCAATCGAACCGGGGCGAGTTCAATTGGATCGGGGCGAGCTTCGCGGACGCGTTGACCGAGTTGCTCAACGTGCCGGGGCTGTCCGTCGTCTCGACCGACGAGCGCGAGTTAACTTATCAACGCCTGCATCTGCCCATCGCGTCCGTGCCCTCGCGCGCGACCGCGATCAAGATCGCGCAGGAGGCGAAGGCCACGCTGGTCGTGCTCGGCACTTACGATGTGACGCCGAAGCAGGATGACAAAACGCGTTCAGAGATTCGCGGTACGGTGCGCGTCATACGCGTCGCTGAAGGGCGACTCGCTGGCGACGTGATGCCCGATGGGCGCTGGGGCTGGCGGCCCTTCGACTTCGGCGACTCGCTCACCAACCTGCAAAAGATGCAGGGCACGCTCGCCTACCAGATTCTCTACCAGCGCGACAAGGCGCTGCCCTTCTCGCTCAACAAGATTCTGGAACAGGCGACGAAAGTGCCACCGCGCGCATTTGAAAGTTATGCCAAAGGCATCATGACGGACGACCGCGAGAAGCGTTCCAACTATTTGCAGAACGCGCTCAAGGAGTATGCCAAGGTCAACGCGGGCGCGGTCTATCCACAGGCGGCGTTCGAGTTGGGCAATCTCTATTATCAGCAGGAAGACTGGAAGAAGGCCAACGAGTTCTACACGCAGCTACAGCCCAAAGACCCGCACTTCGCCGAGGCGAGTTTCTACGCCTCACTCTCTTACTGGCGCTTGCACGATCTACCGAAGGCACTCGAATTGATCTCGCCGCTCACGTCGGACGTGCCGCTCACCGGCATCTATAACAACGCGGGCGCGCTCTCGGCGCAGGCTGCGCGCGCCGAGAAGGCTGCGGCCGAGCGCGAGCGTTTGCTGAAACAGGCGCTCACATTTTTGGAACGCGCGCGCGACACTGCGCCCGATGATCCGTCTGTGCGCTACAACTACGCCTACGCGCTCTTCCTCGCCAGCAAATATCCAGAAGCGGCGGCACAACTGCGCACTGTCATCACGCAAGCGCCGCGCGGAGAAGGCAGTGGCGACGCGTTCTTCCTCTTAGCCAAAGCGCTTGAGCGCGCCGGTCAAACCGAGCAGGCGGCCGCAGCCGACAATGAGGCGCGCCGCTATATGCAAAGCTACGCGACGGCGCAGACCGCCTGGCAGAAGTCGCAGTCCATCGCGGACGTGCCGCTACGTTTGAGCACGAAGTTTGATCTGTCCGACTACATCGCGATCACCACGCCGCCGCCCGGCGAAGAACCTGCGGGCGCGAGCGCGCAGGACTCGCTGGCCAAGGCGAAGGAACTCTATCAAGCGGGTAATGACGACGATGCGCTATCTGAATTGAACCGCGCGCTGATGGTTGAACCGATGAACGCCGAGGCGCATCTGATGATCGGGCGCATCTATCAGCGGCGCGGCGATCTACAGCGCGCCGTCAGCTCTTTGAAGACCGCGCTCTTCTGGTCGGATCAAAAACTGATCGACGCACACATCCTCTTGGGCCGCATCTTCCTCGAACGCGGCGACCGCGCGCAGGCCATGACCCACGCCCGCGCCGCCATCCAACTCGATCCCAACAATCAAGAAGCCATCGCCCTGCAACGTCAGGTCGAGACGGGCACGAAGTAAGGGATGAGGGATGAAAAAAGATAACTCAACATGAGCATCATGCTTTCATCCCTCATCCCTCATCCCTCATCCCTTTTCTTACTGCTGTGCGCGGTGCTCATTGTGCTGGCGGCGTGGTCGCGGCATAAGAAGAGCGCGGCACGTGTGCTTGATCTGACGGGGCGTGTCGGCTCGGTGGTGGCGGCGCTCAGACCAGAGGGCGCGGTGTTGGTGGCCGGCGAGTTGTGGCGCGCGCGCGTGCGTTCGGGCGGGCACATAGAGCACGGGCGCGTGCGCGTCGTCGGCGCGCGCGGGCATCTGTTGGAAGTCGAAGCCGAGTGAATCAGACCGCTGGCCCAGCAAACTAATCACACCTCATTTCCAGTAAATATATTCCTGTGGCACGCGGGGTGCTTTAGATAATCGCGGCAAGCATGGAAGAAGTTAAACCATGACCCCGCCGCCATCACTTCTCTGAGCGTGGCCTGCCGCTACGCCAGCCGCCCGCCGAGCGACCCTATCACAAATCATATCTAACGGAACCCGGTGACCTACCGGGTTCTCCCGCATTTGGGGCTTTTTTAGTTTTCTAAGCCAAGCGCGTCTGACGCTTACTTTTGTCTGCTTGATCTACGTCTGTCACCCGGCGGCGACCGCAGGCCAACCGCAGTTGTCAAAGTGACAAAATTTGGCGCAGCGCGGGTGACAAATTTCCGTCTTATTGCCCTAAATCGTTTACGCGCTAACGCATTTTGGTTAGTTCCACCTACGCCGCAAAAAAATTTTCGTGTTGTCGTTTGCCGCACAGCGTTGCGTTTGTCCGCAGTGCGCTGACGCCCGACGCACGCCCTCTGTTAAACTCCTGCCCGTGCAGGACGCTGTAGGGCCACTTGATGCGCCGACCGTGCGGCGGCGGCGTGCGCGCTTGTCTGCGCTAGTGGGCGCGACCACGCCGACGCGCGTCGAAGTTGCTGCCGCCGTCCTGTCGGCAGTGCTACTCGTCTGTGCCTTTCCCGACTTTAATCTGTGGCCGCTCGCGTGGGTCGGACTTGCGCCGCTGCTCTTCGTCGTCGCGCGTCGCCCGCGCCCGCGCCAGAGCTTCGTGCTCGGCTGGACGACCGGCACGCTCTTCTTCTACGCCTCGTGCTGGTGGCTCACCTATTCGATGATCCACTACGGCGGACTGCCCGCCCCGCTCGCCTTTGCGCTGCTCGTGCCGGGCGCGGTTGTCCTCGGTCTTTTCCCTGCGCTCTTCTGTCTCGTGCTCGCGCGTCTGTGTGTGCGCTGGGACGCGCGTGCACTGTTCATCGCGCCGCCGCTCTGGGTCGCACTCGAATGGGCGCGGCTCGGCGTGACCGGCCAACTGTGGAATGCCATCGGCTACTCGCAGGCGTATCAGCCCGCGCTCATTCAGACGGCCCGCTGGGGCGGCGTCTATGCCGTCGGCTTGCTCCTCGTTGCGGCCAATGCGGCGCTTGCATATCTGCTCTTACGCCGCACGATCCGCGCCGCGCTGTTGACTACGACTCTTTTGGCCGCAGTGGGCTTAGGCGTCTACGCGCCGCGCCTGCTTGCGACTTTCAGCAGACATACGACGACTGAAAACATACCCGCTGCGCTCGTCGTAGCCGTGCAGCCGAACGTACCGATTAGTTTTAATCGTCGGCCCGAAGAGACGGCCGCGCTGATCGGGCGGCACGTTTACTTGAGTACCAATGCGTTGCGCCAACGCGACGAGCCGTTAGCCCGCGACCTGCGCGCGGCGATAGCAACCGGCGGCTCGCCGATGTTTACGCTTGAAGAGTTGGCCATGCCGCGCGTCGTCGTCTGGCCCGAGTCGCCGATGAACTTTAGTTACGCGGACGACGCGGAGTTTCGCGCGTTCGTCAGCGAGTTTGCGCGGCAGCACAACACCGCCGTCATCTTCAACTCACTTGAGCCTGCGCCGGCCGGCGGCGCGTACAATTCGGCGGTGCTGGTGGATGCCGAAGGGCGGCTCGTGGCGCAGTATGATAAGATTCGCCTGCTGCCGTTTGGCGAGTACGTGCCGTTGCCGCGCTGGTTTCCCGGCGCATGGTTATTGAGCGGCGTAGTCGGCGATTTCACACCGGGCACTGAGTACCCGTTGATGCCGCTCGGCGGCGCAACACGCGGCGGAGTCTTTATCTGTTTCGAGTCGGCGTTTCCATCAATCGCGCGCACATTCACGCGCGAGGGCGCGGATGTTTTAATCAACATCTCGAACGACGGCTACTTGGGGCGCACGCCGGTCTTGAAGCAACATTTAGCCAACGCCATCTTTCGCGCCGTGGAAAATGAACGCCCCGTACTGCGCGTGACGAACACAGGGATTAGCGCCGCCATTGCGCCTGATGGCACAATCTGGCAAGCGACCAACAGCTTCGAGCCGGCCGTCCGCACGTGGGGCGTCACACCGGCAGATGGTCAGACTTTTTACACGCGGCACGGCGATCTCTTCGTTGCGCTCTGTGCCATCATTAGTGTTTTGTTCTTTGTCAGTGGTCAGTGGTCAATTGTCCGGCGCGCTTTTGCCATGCATTGAAGGATGAAGCTGAGACGAGCACTGATGAAACGAAGCACAACGGACAACTGACGACGAACAACAGACAATCTTTGGAGGCTTAATGATCGAGACGTTATCAGTTCAAGATTTGCGCGTGAGTTTTGACGACTTGCGGACGCGCGTCGAGCAGCTCGGGAGGTTTCTTTGATGTCGCGGCGAAGCAAGCAGAGTTAGCGCGCATCGAGCAACAGGCGAGCGCGCCGGATTTCTGGCAGGATCAGGAAGCGGCGCAGAAGTTGTTGCAGCAGCGCAGCCGCGTCGAGAAGGTCGTGAGCCGGCACAGGCAGTTCGAGTCGGAGATCGCGGACGCGGGCGTGCTCTTTGAATTCGCGGAGGAGGATGAGGCGAGTCTCAGCGAGTTGCGTGAGTTGCTCGCGCGGCTCGAACGCGAGATCGCGGAAGCAGAGACAGAGATGTTGTTGTCTGGCGACAACGATGCCCTAAACGCCATCTGCACGATCCATCCCGGCGCGGGCGGCACGGAGTCGCAGGATTGGGCCGAGATGCTCTTGCGCATGTATCTGAAGTGGGCCGAGCGGCGCGGCTTCAAGACTGAGGTACTGGATTATCAACCGGCTGAGGAAGCGGGCTTGAAGAGCGTCACGTTTCGCGTCGAAGGCGAATACGCTTACGGTCTCTTGGCGGCCGAGGCGGGCGTGCACCGGCTAGTGCGCATCTCGCCCTTCGATCAGGCGGCGCGGCGGCACACGAGTTTCGCGTCGCTCTTCGTCTATCCGGAGATCGACGAGAACATCGAGGTCGAGATCAACGATAAGGACTTGCGCGTCGATACTTATCGCGCGACGGGCGCGGGCGGCCAGCACATCAACACGACCGACTCGGCCGTGCGCATCACACATCTGCCGACCGGCATCGTCGTGCAATGTCAGAACCAGCGCTCGCAGCACCAGAATCGTGCCGTCGCCATGCAGGTCTTGCGCGCACGCCTCTACGAATTGGAACTTGAGAAGCGCCGCGCTGAAACGAGCGCGCTCGAAGCCAACAAGGCCGACATCTCGTTCGGCTCGCAGATCAGAAACTACGTGCTCGCGCCTTACCGGCTCGTCAAGGACGCGCGCACCAAGCTTGAGCGCGGCGACGTGGACAGCGTGCTCGCCGGCGACATAGACGATTTCATCAAGGCGTACCTGCTCGCGCGCAGGGCAGCGTAAGTGTTGGGAGCGAGGACAGCTTTATGGCCACCACGCAGACGGACACACGGCAGCGGCCGCTCGCGCCGCGCAACACGCGACTTAACGAGATCGTCGCCATCGCGCTCTTCGCCCTCGGCGCGCTGCTCCTGTTGTGCCTCGTCTTCTTCAACCCGAACGACAACTCGCTGAACTCGACTGGCGCGAGCGCGACGCGCAATCTCGTCGGCCCGGCCGGCGCTTACGTTGCCGACGCACTGTTGCAATCGTTCGGTCTCGCCGCGTACCTACTGCCGCTCCTGCTGTTCGCGCTCGCTTGGCGACGCTTCCGCACGCGCCGCCTGCACGCACCGCTCCTGCGCATCGTCGGCCTCCTGACCATCCTGCTCGCCTCGTCTTCCCTGCTCGCGCTGTTCAGCTTCCCGCTGCTCTTCGACGGGCGCGTGCGCGCAGGCGGCGCGATAGGCACGCTCATCGCCAACGCGCTCGCGGCCGCTTTGAATACGGTCGGCGCAGGCATCCTGCTGATAGCTATCGCCACGACCGGTGTGCTGTTGGCCACCAATTTCTCATTCGCTCATGCCTTCGAGCGCCTGCCCGCGCTCTTCGGCGGACGCTTTAAATTTTTCCGTCGCTTGCCCGCACGCTTCCGCGCGTGGCGGGCCGAACGCCGTGCGCGGGCAGCGCAACGCAACGAACAACGCGAGGCGGCCCGCGCCGAACGCGCGACGGTGCGCGAGGCAGCAGTGGACGCGCGCAATAAAACTCTTGCGAATCGCGTCGATGAATTCATGCGCGAGACCGATTCGGCTGCGCCTGCCCCGTCCGCAATTCGCCGCGCGGCGGTCAAGGCTGAAGAGTCAACAGCGCAGCCTAACGCGAGTGCGAACGACGCCGGAGTATTGATTACGCCGACGCCTATTATGAGCGAACCGGCTGAGGCTCGACAGAACGGCCGCGCAACCGAGCGGGCCACGTATGATGGTGCGGCACAGACGAACGGCGCGGCGGCGCGTGCCGCCCGCCGCGCGGCCGACGAGGCGCAGCCCGACCAGACCGCGGCCGAGATCGAAGAGATGGTCGCGACCGCATCGGTCGTGCGCACAGAGTTGGTGGACGAGAACAAGCACGCGGGCCGCACTGACAAAGCTTCGCGCGAAGCGCGCCGCGCCGAGCAGCACGCTGCGGCGATGAGCAACTACCAGATGCCGCCGGTCGCATTCTTAAACGGCGCGCCACCGCGCCACGAACAGGCGGACGAGGAGTTGCGCGGTCTCGCCACGCGCGTCGCAGAGAAGTGCAAGGAGTTCAACGTCACGGGGCGCATCGAATACATCTGCCCCGGCCCCGTCGTGACGACCTACGAGTTCAAACCTGATCCCGGTGTCAAGTATTCGCGCGTGACAAATCTGGTCGATGATCTCTGTTTGGCCTTAAAAGCCGAGTCGATCCGCATCGACCGCGTGCCGGGCAAGGCGCACGTCGGCATCGAAGTGCCGAACCAGCGGCGCGACAACATCATGCTGCGCGAAGTCATCGAGTCGCGCCACTTTCAAGAGTCGCCCTCGAAGCTCACGCTTGCGCTCGGCAAAACGATTGACGGCTTGAACTACGTCGCCGACCTCGCGCGCATGCCGCATCTCTTGATCGCGGGCGCGACGGGCACGGGCAAGTCCGTCTGTCTCAACTCGCTCGTCGTCTCGATCATCTACAAGGCGCGCCCCGATGAAGTGAAGTTCATCATGATCGACCCGAAGCGTTTGGAGCTTGGTCTCTACGCGGACATCCCGCATCTGGCGACGCCGATCATCACCGAGCCGAAGCGCGCGGCCTACTCGTTGAAGTGGGCGGTCTCGGAGATGGAGCGCCGCTACAAGCAACTGGCGCAGTGGGGCGTGCGCAACATCGATAGCTACAATCAAGAGGTCGGACGGCGCAACTTGGTCGAAGATTACGACGATCAAGGGCAGCCGCATCAGACGCTGCCCTATCTCATCATCATCATCGACGAGCTGGCCGATCTGATGATGGTCTCGGGCCACGAAGTCGAAGAGGCGATCACGCGGCTCGCACAGATGGCGCGCGCCGTCGGCATACACCTCGTCTTGGCCACGCAGCGCCCGTCCGTCGATGTCATCACGGGTTTGATCAAGGCGAACTTCCCATCGCGCATCGCCTTCCGCGTCTCATCGAAAGTTGACTCGCGCACGATCATCGATGCGAACGGCGCGGAGCAACTGCTGGGGCGCGGCGACATGCTCTTTCTCCCGCCGGGTACGTCGCGCCTCGTGCGCGTGCACGGCGCATTCGTGGACGAAGCCGAGATCGGCCGCATCGTCAAGCACGTGAAGGAACAGGGCCAGCCGCTCTACGACGAGACGATCACACAATCAGAGGATGAAGCGACGAATGGTGAACCGGGTAGCGGCGAACGCGACGAGGTGTTCGAGCAGGCCCTGCGCATCTGCGTCGAGATGAAGCGCGCTTCAACCTCCGTGCTCCAGCGTCGCCTGCGCATCGGCTACGGGCGCGCCGCCGCCATCCTCGATAGCATGGAACGCGAAGGCTTCATCGGCCCCGCCGATGGCGCGCGTCCGCGTCAAATCCTAGGCCGCGCCTACGAGACCGTCTCACACTGGGAAGAACAGGAGCGAGGCGAAGGATAAGCGTTTGCCCGTTGTCCGTAGTCAGTGGTCAGTTGTTTTTTGTTTCGCTCGTGTCGTGTACATCTTTAGCCATCAACTTACAGCAGTCGAAACAACGGACAACTGACAACTGACAACTGACAACGAACAGTTCTGAAATAATTTTCCACAGCTTCTGTGGAAAAGCCTGTGGAAAACGTGCCTTTTAGCGTTACAAGTTTCTGACAAATTTAGACTTCTAGCATTTTGCACACGCACGCGGCAAAATGTCCCAAAGCCTTCCCAAGTCGCACCCGTCTCAGCAATTAACGTGCGCGCGAGTACGCGCGCGGCACTGTTTGTTCGTTGCTTTCTGCTACGCGCTCGTCGCGCTCAGCAGCTCGTGCGTCAAGTTGCCCCGCCACGCGCGCGTTGAAGCGTTAACGATGACAACGGCGGTCGGGCAAAGCGAGCCGAACGCGGCCCCGCGCATCAATATCAACACCGCGACACGCGCCGAGCTTGAATCATTACCGGGCATCGGCGCTGGTCTAGCCGCACGCATCATCGAGCACCGCGCACGTTACGGCCCCTTCCGCCGCGTCGAGCAGCTAATCATCGTGCGCGGCTTCAGCGAGCGCCGCTTCACAGAGTTGCGCCCTTTCATCAGCACGCAGTGAAGGCAAAAGGCAAAAGTCGGATAGAGAAGCCAGAGAGATAAAAACTTTCTCACCTGTTCTATCTTTCACCTTTGCCTTTTGCCTTTGCCTTCTCACCGGCCGTAATCGTCGCTGACGCGCACGATGTCATCCTCGCCGAGATAGTCGCCGCGTTGCACCTCGATGAAGATGAGCAACTCAGGGCCGGGGTTTTCGACGCGATGCAGCGCGCCGACGGGTATGTTCGCGGTCTCGCCGACGCGCACGATGCGCTCCGCGCCGTCGAGCGTGAACCGCGCTTGGCCCTGCACGACCATCCAGTGCTCCGCGCGCTGCGCGTGCTTCTGGTAACTCAGGCGCTGACCGGGCAGCACTTCGATGCGCTTGACCTTATAGCCCACGCCCTCGTCCAGCACTGTGAACGAACCCCATGGTCGCCGGTCGTAGCGCGGCGAAGCGGCCATCATTTTATCTTCCTGCAAGTGCGTCCCCCTTCTGCTGTCGTGCGCGCGAGCCGCACGCGGCATGCTAGGCAATATATCCGTTGTCGCACCGCTGCTTCAAATGCTCACAGCGCAACTCAGGGCGTGCTACCTGTAGCAGGAGGAACTAGCGCTTGTCGTTAAATGTGCACACTTGCGCTCGCGCAGGTGGCTACAACAGTGGACACGCACAGCGGGGACAAATGGTTTCTATTAACAATTCGCTCTCATTAGCATGCAGGGCGTGCTGGCACGGCCATTGCCCTGCATATCGCGCGGACGCACGATTCATTAACCGGCGAGCGCCTCTTGCCTCGTCACCATTTTCGCGACCTTGCCGCAGGTCACGCGTAATTCCTCGGGCAGATGCCGATTCCGCGCCTCTCAGTCAACTGCGGCCAGTGTGTCCAGCGACGGCCCCAGTGGCCGTTACTCACTCTGCGCGCAGTCGGGCTGCCCTTATCACTTCCGCCCTCCCTCCAGCGGAATAAGGAGTAAATGTTATGGCCTACATCTTCAGAGGACGGCTGTGCGGCTACATCTGCGACGAATGTCCAGAGCCGCTGGCCAAAGTCCGCGTGCGCATCTACCGCACGACCGATCGGGCGGACGTGATCGCGCGCGCCGTCGCCAGCCCCAAAGAGACGTTCGCCGTGCTCGACGACGCGGCCGTCAAGGAGAAAGAAGCGCGGCTCATCGCCGAGACCGACACCGACGAGCAAGGCAACTTCTCGCTCGAACTAGGCGGCGGGCGCGAGAAGTACGATGGCGGGGCCTTCGAGGTGGACGTGTATTGCGGCACAGTGCCGCGTCCGCGTCTACCGCGTAAGCCGCCGCCACCGCGCCAGTTCACCATCACCACGCTGCAACCGCGCTGGCGCGAATTCGAGGGCGAGCAACAGCTCTACTACTGGGATTACTGCCTGCCCTATCGCTTCTGGTGCTTCATCCTCAGCCTGTTCGGCCTGTGGACGATCTGCGGGCGCGTGCTGGTGTGCGAGCGGCAGCAGGCACCCGTCGCGGGCGTCAAAGTCCGCGCCTTCGACGCAGACTGGTTGCAGGACGACGAACTCGGCTCAGCCGTCACCGACAGCACCGGCCGGTTTCGCATTGACTACTTGTCCGAGGACTTCACACGCACGCCCTTCTCACCTTTCATCAACCTCGAACTGACGGCCGGGCCCGATCTCTACTTCAAGGTCGAGTCGAGCGGCGGCGCGTCCCTGCTCAACGAGCCATCATCTCGCGGGCGGCAACCCGACCGCGAGAACGTGGGCCACTGCTTCTGCGTCGATCTGTGCGTCGATCCGGGCAAGGGCAACGGCGTCCATCCGCACGTCATCCCGCTCTGGCGTTCGGTCGGCCAGTACTCGGTTGATCCGCTCGACGGCGAGTTCACCAGCGAAGGCACGACGACCGCCGGCCATTTCGCGTTCACCGGCACCGCCCCGTTGATCGGCGCACTACCCAACGGCGACAACCCGGACGCGCTGGAATATCACTTCCAGATGCAGGAATACAACGCGGACATGACGGCACTCATCGGCGCGCCCGCCGACATACTGGTCGGGCAGATGGGCGAGATCGTCATCGGCGCGTTGGAGTATTGGGACTGGAACGGCGTCAGTTGGGTGAACAAAATGAAGCCCTTCTACGCTAACAAACCCGGCGCGACCGTCACGGTACACAGGCAGATTGGCGGCGATCTGATCGTGCCCGTCAACGTCAACGTCGAGCCGGGCGGCTGGATCAAGGTGCCGCGCATAAACGACTTCGTCTTCGGCGGGCAGGGCTGGTTCGTCGGCGGCAGCAGCGTCCAGTTGATTACCCTTGCCACGACCACGCTGGCCAGCGACAGTCATGATCTAACCGCGCCCCCGCCCGCGCTCAAGGCCGGCGAGAGCGTGCCCGTGCCGAAACGGTCGCGCAAGCGCCGCTTCAAACTCTTCTTCTTGGCACGCAAGGTCATCGGCGGTGCGACCGTGGCCAGCAACGATCTGGAGAAGATCGCGATCAGCAACGCGACCTACACGCAGTTGCGTCATCCCAGTTGGGCGGGCGGCGTCGTCGCCTTGCGCGGCGTCTGCATGCTCGACATCGGCGAGTTGTCCGCGCCCGGCACTGGCTGCAACAAGATCAGCGACGCAGTCACCGTGCTGTACACAGCCTATCACCCATACTTAGGCAGCGGCCGGGCCTACTTCGAGGGCAACGCGCCGCTCCCGCCGGAGATCACGCTCACCATTTCGAGCGATGGCGAGGCCGCGTCCGGTCTGACGCCCACGCCCGTGGACTTCACCGCGCAGCAACCCTGCGCCTTCATCCTGTGGCTCGAAGCGACGCTCAACCTGACTTCAGGTTATGGACAGATCGGCGACGCCACAATGCAGGATCACATCGCGTTCTGCAAAGGCTGAGCCAGAGTGATCATGCGCGAAGCGGTCGGGGCGGGGGCGCGCACCTGCGCCCCCGGCCCGACCGCTTCGCTTTGCGCCGCCCGCCGCCCGGCCGCGCCGTGCGCTTCAAGGCCGCACATACGTTTCCACTTTCAAATCATGGCCGTCGGTGCTGACTGTGATTGTGCCGCGCTGGCCTGTCTGGAGCACCTGCGCGCCCGTCGTCTGCCAACGCGCGACTACGCCAGCGTCCGGATGACCGAACGGCGATGTGCGCCCGACCGAGATGACGGCGACTTGCGGGCGCGTTGCATTGACGAAGGTATTGGTCGAAGAGGTGCGACTGCCGTGATGTCCGACCTTGACGACATCACAACGCAAGTCGGCGCGCGCCTCGACGAGTTCCGCCTCGGCGTGACTCTCGATGTCGCCGGTCAGCAGAAAGACGCGCTCTTTGAAGCGTAGGCGTAGAACCAGCGAGTCGTCGTTGCCGGATGGTGCGGCTGTGCTCGCGTCGAGCGCGGGCCAGAGCACATCTGCCGTGACCTCGCCGAAGCGCAACTGCGCGCCGCGACCGAGCAGGTAGAGCGGCACGTGCGCCTGACGCAACGTCGCGGCCAAGTGCGCGTATTCATCCGAGCGGGCGGGCGTGCGGGCGACGAACGCGGCGCGCACGGCGAAGTTTTGCGCCACATCGTTCAAACCGTTCATGTGATCGGCGTCCGCATGTGTGGCCAGCACATAATCGACGTGATCGAGTCCGCGCCACCACAGGTACTCGGACACAACTGCATCGCCGATGCTCCGCGCGTCCCGCGCAAAACTCGCTGGCGGCTCTTCGTTGTCAGCCACAGCTAGCTCGTTGTCTGCTAAAGGAGTTGCGCGCCGGTCAGCAACTTTTCGTTTAGGCTGATTGATCAGGGGCCGCCCACCCCCATCAACGAGTAGCGTCGTGCCGTCGGGCATTGTGACAAGCGCGGCGTCGCCCTGGCCCACGTCGAGGAAATCGATCCGCAGGCGACCGTCCGCACGCCCCGCGCTGAACGGATGCGCGATGATGATCGACAGCAACGCGGTCAACGTGAGACCGGCGAGCGTTAGCCGACGTGTGGTCTTGTGCCGGTTGCAGCCGACGCGCACGCGCCGCTCGTCTATTGCTGTTGTCTGCTGTCTCTCTCTCTCGGCCGGCGGCGCGAGCGGTTGCCAACGAGCAAGCATGATGAGCATGGCGGCGAGCATTAAGTAATAGAGCACGTAGACGAGCGCGGCGCGGCCGTGATAAGCGGGCAGACGCAAGGAGGCGATATGCGCGCGCGCGAACGGATCGACGCTGTGCGTCATCAACCAGTTAAGGCGCTCGCCCAGCCAGACTAGAGGGTGCGCAAGGCGCAGACTCGCGCACGACAACGCGAGAGCCATGAGCGCTGTGAGTGCTAGCGCTGCCATTAGCACACCAACGAAGATGTTGAGCACGAGCGAGGCCGCGCTGACGCGATGAAAGTAAATGACAAGCAACGGCAACAGACACAGTTGCACACTCGCCGAGATCAGCACGGCGGCACACGCATGTCGTAACAGCCCCTGCACGTGCCAGCGCTCAAGCCGCATCGCCAGCGGATTTTTAAATAAGCGATAACTGTAGCTGGTGCGCGTCTGCTCACGCCGCCAGACGCTTTCACGCCAGTAGAGCAGTTCGCCCAGCACGCGAAACCAGCGCGGACACCGGGGCGGATACGGCGTGGCGCGCGTCGGCCGCCACGCGCCGACCGCCCGCAGTCGTTCGAGTAGGGGCCAGCCTAAGGTAATGATGCCGACGACGGACATGAACGTGAGTTGAAAGGAAGGGTCGAACAGATCGTCCGGTCGCCAGATGAGCAACACGAGCGCCACGCCGCCCAGCACGTTGAGCGATGAGGCGCGCCGGCCCACGAGCGGCGCGAGCGCGACCAGTGTGAACATCAACGCCGCGCGCACAACCGATGCGCCCGCGCCGACCGCGACCGCATAGGCCCACAACAGTAAGACCGTCGCAGCGAACTGCCACGCACGCCGGCGCGTCACAAAGCGCAACAGCGTGAACGCGAGCCACGCGACGAAGCTAATGTGCAAGCCACTAATGACGAGTACGTGGAATGTGCCGCCCGCGCGGAAACGTTCCGCCGTCGCGCGCGACAGCCCGTAGCGATTGCCCAAGAGCGCCGCCTGCAAGACACCCGCCGTCTCGACCGAAAACATCTGCGCCATGCGCGCGCGCATCCACTCGCGCCACGCGTCCAACCAGACGAGCGGCAGCAGGACGCGCTCGTCGTCCAACCGCTCGATGAGCAGCGGACTCTTGATCGTACCAACCGCGTCGAACCCGCGCCGGGCCAGAAACTCCGTCAACGCGCTGCCACCCGGATTGCGAAACGCCTCTTCGCGTTCGAGCACCACGAGCACGCGCACCCGCGCGCCGCGTCGCAACTCTAACTCGTCGTAAGCGGCGCGAGTCGCCGCATCACGCGCCGGGGCGAACAGCTCCAACGTACCCGTCGCCGGCATGTCTTGCGTCCTGCGCTTGAGTTGTTCGACGTTGAGCGCGAGGTAAAGTCCGTCCGGTGCTACTTCCGGTGCGCGCGCCAGCCCGCCGGTCACTTCCAACGGTTCGTCCGCGGCGAGCAAACCATCGTCGTAGAGACGGCGCACACGCTCAGCGCCCGTGCTTCGCTGCTCGACGAGCGACAAGGCGAGACCGGCACACACGAACGCCGCGCACACGGAGAGCGTAGAGCAGGTCAATCTATAGCGGACGAGTGCGACTGCGGCCGTGACGAAGCAGAGCGCGCCGCCCGCGAGTGCCCAGCGCAGTGTGGGCGCGCGGGCGTGGGCGAGCAACACGCCGGCCGCGTAGGCCGCCGCCAGCAGGGCCAGCGGCTGTGCGTGGAATTGCGCTTGGCGGACAGCAACGCGCATGACTTAACCGAGACAGTGAGTGCCGGCCCAGATCACGCCGGGACAAAGGTGCTGTGAGACGCCGTTAGTATATTGTTCTGTTTAAGGTATTGACAATGATTATGGGTGAGTCTGTGTCTAGGATTAGTTTCCGCGCGTCAGGTGCGCGACCGTTTCGACGTGGTGGGTCTGCGGGAACATGTCGAAGGCGGCGAGCGAGGTGAGTGTGTAGCCGCCGGCGTGGAGGGCGCGCAGATCGCGGGCGAGGGTGGCCGGGTCGCAGGAGACGTAGGCGATGCGTTGCGGCCGCAAGGTCAGGATGCCGCGCGTCGTTTCGGTGTCCGCGCCGGCGCGAGGCGGATCGAGTAGGACGAGATCAACCGGCGCAAAGTCCGCCGCGTGGCGCGTGAGCCAAGGGCCGACAAGTGAAGCTGTTACGCGTGTGTTCGCGAGTTGCGCGTCGGCGAGGTTGCGCCGAGCGTAAGTTGCGGCGCGCGCGTTTGCTTCGATGCCGACGACGCGCTGGAAGCGGCGCGCGAGGGGCAGCGTGAAGAGACCGACGCCGCAATAGAGATCGATTGCGGTCGCGCCGCGCTCGTCTCTGAGTGCGGCGTGCACAAGCGGTTCGAGCAGCGCGTGATTGATCTGGAAGAAGCAATCCGCGTCGAAGCGGTAACGCTCGCCGGCGATTGTGCGTTGGCGCTCGTGCGCGTCCGGCGCTGCGACCGGCGGCGTGAGCGAGACGCCGTCATCACCGGCGACCGCTTGAAACTCCGCCGCCTGCGGCAATGCGCCTGTCGTCATGTGCGCGCGCAAGCGTGCGAGGACAGATTGCACCTCCGGCATGATGACCGGGCACGCGGCCACATCGCAGACGCGGTGCGAGGCGAGTTCGTAATAGCCGAGCTGCCCATGCGCCGCGTCGTACTGCCAGCGTGCCCGTGCGCGATAATGCCAGCCAGCGGGCGATGGCGTGATGGGGATGTCGGCCGGTGGTTCGAGGCGCGCGATGCGGCGCAGGCAGTCGCGTATGATTTCGACTTTGGCGGCGAGTTGTGCTTCGTAGGTCAGTTGCTGAAAATCGCAGCCGCCGCAACGGCCGAAGTAAGGACAGGGCGGCTCGATGCGCGCGAGGCCGGGCTTGATAATCTCGACGATGGCGGCGAACGCGACCGCGCCGCGCACACGCTCGACGCGGACGCGCAATTGATCGCCGGGCGCGGCCAGCGTGACGAAGAGCGTCGCCCCTTGCGCGTGCGCCAGCCCCGCACCGCCCGGCACGAGTCGTTCGACCGTGACCTCCACGACATCACCGACGCGCAGAGTTGCGCTGGCTTGCACACGCTTACCCATGCTTAAAAACTGTCCATGGTCCGTGGTCAGTTGTATTGCTGCGGCGGGGGCGGCGGCGTGTTAAAGGTCTCAACGCCCGCGCCCTCGACTTGCAACTCAAGCCCGCCGAGGAAGCCTGAGGCCGCATTGAAGACGAGCGCATAGATCGCGCCCATGACGAAGCCGAGCACACTGTAGAAGAGCGGCATGATTACCATCGCGGCGAGACCGCCGACGACGACGCCGCCGGCCGCCGCACCGCCCGCATCGCCGCCCATCCGCGACATCATGGCCGCGCCGAAGAGCATGATGAACAGGCCATAGATCACACCGACGATCAAACCGATCACGAGAAAGATCAAACCGAATATCTTGGCGAGCGAGAGCACGCCGACGCGCTTGATTGTCAGATTCGTCATAAAGTTGCTCCTTCTTCCCGCGTTGGGGGTTGTAGTTTCCGGTCAGAGATAGAACAGGCTGAGGCGCGGCACACCGCAGTCCGCGCGCAAGTTTTTCGCCAGTAGATTGTCGCGCGTCTGTTCGTAGGTCGCGCGATCCATGCGTGTGCGATAAGGGCGCAATTGTGCTTCGGCCTCTGTCAGCCGCGCCGTCACTTGCGCAGCGGGCAAGTGCGCGCGCACGGCGCGATCAAGTAAGCCTTCGAGATCGGTCAGCGCCGCTTCGAGTTGTTCGGCATCGGGGCGTGGGCTATTGGCGAAGTCCGCCGCGAGTTCCGCGAGGCGCACGCCCGCGCGCATGAGTGCTTCGCACAGTTCATCGTTGCTCGTTTGCGCTCTGGCCGTGTGCGCCTGCGCAAGTTGGGCGCGACACTCGGCGAGGTGCGCGAGGATCGCGGCGCGCGGGAAAGGCAGCCCCGCGTGCTCATCCGGCTGTTGGGTCGGCGCATCGTGCGTGCTGGTGTCGCCTGCGCCGTTCGTCGGCGCTCCTGTGTGCGCGCCCTGTTGCCTGTCGAGCCATTCGGCGTATTGCGCCTCGACCTCTTCCTGACAATAGAGCAGCGATTTGACGCTGCGCCGACGCGGGCGTGCTTCGTATGAATCGAACGACGCCTCGACGCCGCGCAGCGCCACGTGCAACGGCACGCCCTTCTGCTTCCAACTCTCGATGAGCGCCCAGTCCATCGGACTCAGTAACAGGTGCTTCCCGCGTCGCCGCACGAACGTGTCTTCGATCTCGGTGAAATAGTTAAAGTAGTTCAAGGGAGTAATTAGTAGTCAGTAGTCAGTAGCCAGTAGCAAGGCAGACGTTATTCTACTGACTACTGGCTACTGACTACTCTTTCATAAATCATTCTCATACCTTCGAGCGTCAGCGTATCGTCTACAGTTTCGATCAATTCAGAGCCGGTGGCGATGAGCGGCGCGAGGCCGCCGGTGGCGACGACGCGCGTCTCTGCGCCCAATTCAGCGCGCATGCGGCGCAGGATGCCATCGACGAGACCGACGTAGCCGTAGAAGAGACCAGACTGAATTGAGCCGACGGTGGATGCGCCGATGACCGCCTGCGGGCGTCTGATCTCGACGCGGGGCAGCCGCGCGGCCCTTTGAAACAACGCGTCGGATGAGATGGTGATGCCGGGCGTGATGACGCCGCCCAGATAACGTCCGGCCCGATTGATCGCGTCGAAGGTCGTGGCGGTGCCGAAGTCCACGACGATGCAGGGCGCGCCGTAACGGGCGATGGCCGCGACCGCGTCCACGATGCGATCCGCCCCGACATCGGAGGCCGGTTGATAGTCGATGGGCATGCCCGTGTCCGTTGTGTGATCGATAAAGAGCGGCGTGTGCCCGAAGTAGACTTCGGCCATGCGCTTCAGTGTGAAGTTGAGCGGCGGCACGACCGAGGCGACCGCGACGGCGGTGATCGTTTGCCAGTCCAGCCCGGCGAGCGTAAAGAGCGTGCGCGCGTGCACCCCGTATTCGTCCACCGTGCGCGTCAGCGCCGTCGTCAACCGCCAATGCGTGATGAGCCGCGCGCCCTCGTACACGCCAAGCGAGGTGTTCGTATTGCCGACATCAATCACTAACAGCATAGCGGTGAAAGGATGAACGCTCGCCGCGCTTACGTCAACTTCGCGGCCTTACCTTTTCCTTCAAACTGCATGTAGCACTTCTTCGATGGCGTCGCAGGCTGAGCGTGCGCCGTCTTCGCTTTGCACGATCCGGCCGACCTCGGCTGCTGCCTGCGCGTAGTTTGGCTCGTCGAGTAGTTGGCGCAACTCGCGCGTCGCGTTGGCGGCGTTGTATTTCGGGCGTGGCAGGACGCGGGCCGTGCCTATGCGCGCGACGCGGGCCGCGTTGTCAAACTGATCATGCGCGTGCGGCACGACGAGCACGGGCCGGCCCGCGCGCAAGGCTTGTCCCGTCGTGCCGACGCCGCCTTGATGCACGACCGCGCACGCGCGCGGCAGCACTTCACCGTAGGGCGCGTACTCAAAGGCGGCGACGCCATCGGGCAGCGGTTCGGCGGGCATATTGCGCTGATGCCCGATGAGCAGCAGGGCGCGGCGACCGAGCGTGCGCGCCGCCGCAATCGAATCACGGTAAAAATCTTTGGCGACCCAGATGGCCGAAGTGCCGAGCGTGAAGACGATAGGCGGCAGCCCTGCGGCAAGAAACTGCAACAGCGCGCGCGGCGTCTCCGTCTCGCCTTGATAGTCGCGGCGGTCGTAGAAGGCGAAGCCGGTAACGCGCGTATTCGCGGGCCAATCCGGCTGCGGCTCGCCGAGCACGCGCGAGAAGAGCGCGAGCACCATCTGCGGCGAGTGCTGCCCGGCGAGGAGTGGCGTTGCGCCGCGCGGCAGCCCTAACTGCGCGCGCAGCTCGTAGACCGGCTGCAACATCGCATCCAGGCGCGGCGTTGACAGGCGCAGCAGCAGGCGGCCGACCAAGGGACTCAGTTTCATCAGCCTGTGCAAGGCCGGCAATTGCGGCAGCACGGGCGGATCATAGGCGGAGAAGAAAGAGATCGGCGCAAGCACGCTCGATACCCAACGGAGCCTGCGCTTCTGCGCGACCAGCGGGCCGGCGAACGGCAGTGGATGTGTGAGCAGCAAGTCCGCGCCGACGGCGGCCGCGTCGAGGTCGGCGTAGATGTCCGGCATGTGCGGCATCAATTCCTTGATGACCTGTTCGGGGCCGTCGCGCTGCCCTATCAAACGCTCGACTATGCGGGCGATCTCATCCGGCTGCTCGAAGGTCGGCATCGCCGGGCGAAGCGGCTGAAGCTCAAGCCCCAGCGCCGCCACCTTCTCGCGGTAACTACCGCTCGTCGCGATGACCGGCGTATGCCCGCGCGCGCGCAGCTCTAACGCGATGGCGATGTAAGGATGCACATCGCCGAACGAGCCGAAGGTTGAAAGAACAATTCGTTTTCCGTTTGTCATCAGGGGGAACTAATTATTGATCGGTCTTACGGCCTGCACGTCGCCCGCGCGCACGATTTTGATTTCGCCTGCGTCGGTTTCTACACGCAAAGCGCCGTCGGGTTCAAGCCCGCGCGTTGTGCCCGCGAAAGTTTCCGCGCCGGTCTCGACGCGCACGCGCTTGTCTGCGGCGTAGGACGAAGCATTAGACCACGTGCGAATTATCTCCGGCGCGCCGACGGCCGCATGTAGTTGCGCGTAACGTTGGGCAAGGTGTCGGACAAGTGCGGCGAGCAGGACTTCGCGGTCGGGGGTTGTGCCGGTCGCGTTGGCGACGGAGGTGGCGTGCGTTTGCAACTCAGGCGGGAAGGCGTGCGCGGTCAGGTTGATGCCAATGCCGACGATGCAAGCGCGCCCGCGTTCAGTCTCGATCACTTCGGCGAGGATGCCGCAGAGCTTGCGCCCGCCGGCGAGTAGATCGTTCGGCCACTTGATGTCGGGCGTGAGCGCGCAGGTTTCGCTGAGCGCGGCGCGCACTGCGAGCGCGGCGGCGAGCGTGATGACGGGCCAGAGCACGGTTGCGAAGCGCGGGCGCAGGACGATGCTGAAGTACAGCCCGGCGTCTGGCGGCGAAATCCAGATGCGCGCCTGCCGCCCGCGCCCCGCCGTCTGCTCGCGCGCCACGATGCAGAGACCTTCCGGCGCGCCGGCCATTGCTTGCCGCGCTGCTTCGGTGTTGGTTGAAGGGAGCGAGTCGAAGCGCAGGATGGTGCTGTGCAGTGTGGGTGTGTCGGGCATGGGCGCAAGCTTTCAAGCTAAGCCATACCAGAAAGCGCGCATGGATACAACATCGGCGCGGTTTCGATCTGTTCAGATCGAAGCCGCGCCGATGTTAACTCGCAGGAACTTGGCCCCTACGTCTCGCGTAGCGGCTGCCTGCGCAGACGCGCACACAAAGACCGTCGGGCGTGGGCCGCCGCATGATTTGACCGCGCAGTTATTTGTCCGCGCAGTTAAATGTTCAAGGGTCGTCGCCGGTCAGACGGTTAGACCGTGCGCCGGCCCGTCAACAGGTTAACGATAAAGACGATGAGCGCCACGACGAGCAGCAGGTGAATCAGCGCGCCGCCTACTTTCAGGGTGAACCCAAGTAGCCACAGCACCAGCAAGATCACCAGAATTGTCCACAACATAACCGTGCCCTCCCGTGCTTCAATTGACGTTTATCCGAAAGATGTACTGTTTAGTTGAGCAATGGCCGTGCCAACTCCAACCCTTGCCCCAAGCCTGCGCTAAAGCCTTGCTCAAGCCATACTTGTCAGCGACTTACCGGCTTATGCCCCGACGGGCGCGCGCACGCATTCGAAACGTGCCCGCGCATGCGGCTGTGCTGTTTCAGTTCAAGCCGCCAGGCCACGCTCGCAGCAATCGTGCAAGCGCCGCGCGGGTCGCGCGTTATAGCAGCAACGGCTACGGGCAGCGACGGTACACACACCAGCCCGGCGTGGCTCTTGGTCGCCAAGCTCTAATCATTTTTTAACTGAAGCAATGGGAGTGCAATCATGCGTCAATTCATACGTCAGTTGGAAATTCCCATCGTCAGCGTGCTGTGCCTGACGGGCGCGGCATACCTGCTCAAGATGGCTTACCTGCCCCTCGTGCCCTGCTCCGTCGCGGGCGCGACGTGGCTCTTCGCCGTCTACTTCTACGTCCGCACGCGCTACCAGATACGCCTGCCGGCGACGCTGCTGCTGCTTGTGTTCTGTGCGGTCGAAGTGGATGCGCTCGGCAACTATTTCCATCTCTACGGACACGCCTTCGGCCCGCTCCAATACGACGAGTTCGCACACATGCTCGTGCAGGTGCTCGTCACGCCGCTGTTCGTCTGGCTGCTGCGACGCGCGTTCGTCTATTTCGGTCTGCGCCTGCCACTCGGTCTTATCACCCTGTTCGCGCTCACGCTCGTCTTCAGCCTCTCGGCCTGCTACGAGATCATAGAACTCTGGGACGAACTCTACTTCCACGGCCAACGCATCTGGGGCCCGCACGACGCCCCCAACGATCTGCAATGGGACTTGATCGGGATCATCATCGGTTCAGTGCTGGCCTACTGTCTGTTGCACCGCGCTGACCGGCGCGCGCGGCTGGCTTGAGCTTGTGTGCGGAGTGCGCGCAGCAGCCGGGAGCGCGGGCATCCTTGCCCGCCAACGAGCCGTGCGGCGAGTAAAGCTATTCGCGCGCGCGCTTATGGCAGGCAAGATGCCCTGCGCTCCCAGCAAACGGGCGTGCGCTTATCGTCGCGTGTTTGCAGCCGCGTGCAACTAAAAAGCGCTGGCGCGGCCCACATGACGGGCCGCGCCAGCGCTGCTCTCCCCTTGATGAACTTGTCAGCCGAGCACGCCGCGGAACTTGGCCGCACTGGCCGTATAGCTCGGAAAGACTTTGTTGAGATCGACTGTGCCGAGGTGCTTCGTGGCGACTTCGCCGAACACATCGCGGAAGTCGGTCGTCAAAGCGAGGTCGCGCCCTTCGTACAACTTGTCATTGTCGAGACCGGGCCACTGCCCGTGCACCTTGCCGCCGCGCACCGCGCCGCCGATGATGAACATCGCATTGGCGTGGCCGTGATCCGTGCCGCGATTGCCGTTCTCGCGCACGGTGCGACCGAACTCGGACATGGTGAGGATACAGACGTCGTCCATGCGCGCGCCCAAATCCTGATAAAGCGCCGTGATGCCTTGCCCGAACTCGGTCAGCCGGAGCGCCAGTTGCCCGCGCGTGCTGCCCTCGTTGACGTGTGTGTCCCAACCGCCGATGTCTGTAAAAGCGATCTCAAGTCCGACGCCGGCCTTGATCAACTGCGCGATCTGCAACAAGGAATTGCCGAACTGCGTGCGCGGGTACTGCGCGCCGTTCTCGGGCCGGTACTGCGCCGGGTTGACGCGCTTCAGATAGTTGATCGCATCGAAGGTCTCGCGCCCCGTGCCCCGCAAGGCGTCGCCCGCCGCTTGTTCGTAAATGTCCTCGAAGCTGCCCTGCACGGCGGCCGAAGCTTGACCGGCGCGGATCGTGAAATCGTTCAAGTTCGAGATGGCGAGCGTGGGCGCGCGCCCCTGCATCACGCGCGGCAGATTCTGTGTCATCGCCACCGCGCGGAAGGGCGATGCTTGGCGGTCAGGCTGCGCTTGCAGATAACGATTGAGCCAGCCATCGTCCGTCGCCTTCAAGCCCGGCGTGCCCGACTCCATGTAATCCTGCGCATCGAAATGCGAGCGCGTGTTATCGGGCGAGCCGGCCGCATGCACGATGGCCAGCCGCTTCGCATCCCACATTGATTTGAAACCGACGAGCGCCGGATGCAGGCCAAAGAAGCCGTCGAGGTCGAGCACAGACTCGCCCGACACGCCACGTTTGGGTTGCGCGATGGCGAGCGACGGGCGCAACTCGTAATAGTTCTTCTCGCCATAGGGCACGACCATGTTGAGACCGTCCACCGCGCCGCGCTGGAAGATCGCGATCAGCGTCTTTGTGCGGCCGCCCGTGCTGCGCTCACGCCCCTGCGCCAGCACCGCCCGTTGCAGAAACGACGGTGCTGTGCTCGCCAGCCCGATGCTCGCTAGCGCCACTCCACCCGACTTAAGAAAAAATCTGCGATTCATGCTAACACCTCAAAAAAAGTGACGAGTAACGAGTGACGAGTGACGAGTGACGAGCGAAGACAAAGTTTTTAACTTGTCACTCGTCACTCGTCACTTGTCACTGTCGTTGGAATTCCGGCGAGCCGAGAATGAGCGCGGCGATGCGTGCGACTTCCGGGTTAGAGGGCGGCGCGTTGTTGGCCGCCAACTGACCCATGCGCGCCAGCCGACGCTCACGCGGTTGTTGCCCGCCGGCGTCCATCAACATCGCATCGTCCGCGGCCTGCGCGGCTGCCGGCCCCTGCATCTGCGCGGTCGCGGCGGCTGGCGGCGCGGTCACCTGCTCGTTCAGTTTCTTCAAGAGCGAGGTCTTTGTCTGCGCCGACATGTCGCCTTGCAGAATCACGTCCACGAACGTGTCGAGGACGCGCGCCTGATCGATCTTGCCGCCGGCGGCGGGCGCGCCCGTGAACTTCGCCAGATCGACGCGCGTGCCGGGAATGCGATTGCTGACCAGCGCGAGCGCGAAGTTGATGCGCTCAAGGAGCGCGCCCGTGTTGACCCAGTGCTCGGCCGTGTCGGGATAGCCGGTCGGCGGCTGATACTGATAGAGCGGCTCGCCCATGCGTGCGATCCACTGGTGCAACTGCGGGCCGCCCGTCGTGTCGCCGCCGAGCGCGCGCACGGCGCTCACGGCCAACTCGAACGGCGTCTTGATCTTTGCGCGAAAATTCTCCGGCGCGTTGAATTCCGGCGACGTGAAGATCGCTTTGAGCGTCTCGCGTATGTCGCCGTCAGACTTGGTGAACGCGGCCGCGACGCGGCTAACCAACTCCGGCGTCGGATTGTCCATGACAAACTTGCGGCTGAGTTTTGTGGCGATGAATTTCGCCGTGGCCGGATGGTGCGCAAGGATGTCCAAGACCATTAACCCGTCGTTCATGCCGCCGCCCGCCGGGATTTTGTGTCCGAGCACAAGCTTCTCGCCGTTGTCGTGCATGCGCGTGTTGAAGACGAACGTACCCTCACGCTCTGCCAACGGGCCGTCCATCATGCCCGCTCCACCACGCGGCGCAATGATCGTCCAGCCCGTAAAGCAACGCGCTACTTCCTGCACGTCCTTCTGCGTATAACCGCCGTCCACGCCCAACGTGTGCAACTCCATCAACTCGCGCGCGTAGTTCTCGTTGATGCCGCGCTTCATGCGTTGCTGTTGCTGTTGTTGTGGGCGCTGCGCTTGTTGCTGCGGCAACTGATTTTGTCTGGCTTGCTGCTGACGCATCGCGTCAGCGCCAAGCTGTCCGCCGCCGAGCCGTTGTTGCCGCCGCATCTGCGCCTGCGGGTTGTCGTTCATCAACTGCCGCAACATCTGTCCGCGCCCGTTGCCGCCCTGTTGCGCGTTCGGGCTGACGCTCTGGAAGTTGTCGAGGTAGAACATCATCGCCGGGCTTTGCGCGGTGGCGACGAGCAGGTCTTGAAACTTGCCCAGCATGTGCGGGCGAATAGTGTCGCGGTCGTAAGAGATCAAGAGCCAACGATCCGCGCCCTTGCCGGCGAAGACGTTGAAGTGGTTCGTCCAGAAATCGGCCATCGCTTCCTGCAACTGCCGCTCGCTATAGACGGCGCGCAGGATGCGCGATGCTTGTAGCTCGGCCGTGATGCGCTGCGGCGGTTGCAGTCCGTGTTCCAGCATGTAATCGCGGACGGCCGCGCGATACTCTTTCTTGTCGGCGTTCTTCGCGGCGTCATCATCATTCTTCGCCGCGGCGCCCGGCTTCATTGCCGCGCCGTCGCTCTTCATCGCCTCGTCCAGCAAAGTACCCTCGGCGCTCTTGGCGGGCGCAGGCGCGTTCGCGGCGTTGCCCTGTTTACGCTCTGCAACTACCGCTTGCAGGTCCGCGGGCAACTTGCCCTGACGCTGCAACTGCCGGATCAATTGACCCGGCTGCGGGAACTTGGCGTACAACTCGTAGTTCTGCATCGTGAGCGTCGTCAAGGGCGCGAGCTTCGCTTCCGCCGCAGCGTCGTCGATCTTCTCCGGGTGCAGTTGGAGATCGATGTAGCGTTCAAGCCCCATCTGGCGGACGCGCTCCACATCGCCGGGGCGTGCGCCAAAGCCGAGCCGGTTGAGCACGTGCGCGATCTTCTGCTCTTCGCTCAAACGGCGCGACGCTGGTTTCGTGTCAGCACTTGCGCGACTAACGGGCCACGCGCCCAGCATAAGCACGAGTGCGGCCGCCAACGCGAGCGCGCGTTGCGTGATGGAATTATTATGTCTGTGTTGCATGGTTTTCATCGTGCCACCAGTTTACAAATTTGGCTTCTGAGTATGGCTAACGGCCCACCAGCGACCGCATCAGACCCGCGTCCGTAACAATGTGTTAGACGCGCCGTCCCGCCCAAAGGTTGAAAAAGTTAGGGGCGACGGGATGTGCCCGCCGCCCCTGCAAAAGCTATAAAATCCCGCCACTTTCACTATACTTCAGCGCACCGGCTTCGGATAACTGACGGGACTGCGATGTCCCGTCTTGTCCACCGCGCGCACGCCGAAGAAGAAGTTATCCTTCGAGCGCCCCTTAGCTGTGTAGCTCTTCACGTTGCCCACCCACAGCGAGTTCGTCCACACCGGCGCGGTCGTATCGCGCCAGACTATTTCATAGCCCGCGATGTCCGGCTCGGTGTTCGCGTCCCACTGCAAGTCCGTATCGACGCTCAGCCGCCGCGTGTTGATGCCGACATTTTTCGGGCGCGCAGGTGCGCGTGCGAGCGCCGCGAGCGAGGCCGCATTCACGCGCGCGACGTTCGCGGCGTAAGCGAAATCGACGAACTCCGGCAGGTCGCCATATTGAATGCCCTTCTCCACGCGCACGTTCTGATGCTGGTGGTTGAAATCCTCGTTCAACTCGCAGAAGCGCACCGCCGCATAGCCGCGCTCCAGAAACGGTTGATGATCGCCGCCCCGCCCATAGCGGTCGCGCCGGTAGACTTGCAACACGTGAAAGCTCGGCAGGTAGAGATCGTCCGTCTCTTTGATGAAGCGTGCGAGTTGGCGTGCGGGCGAGTCGTTCTCGCCGCCGACGCTGCGGCGCGTCGTCGCTTCCTGCGTTGTCTCGTTCGACGGCACTCCTTCGGAGAAGACGCGCACGGTCGTCGCATCATGGATGCCGTTGCCGCCGTGCGAATTGCCGATGATGTCGTTCGTAAACATCCCTTCGATGTTCATGTTCTGCTGCTTAGCCACCTCGGCGAAATGAGTTGACCCCAACAAGCTCTGTTCTTCACCCGCGACTGCCATGAAGATGATCGTCGCGTCGAACTCGCGTCGCGCCATGACGCGCGCCATCTCAAGGACGGCCGCGACGCCCGACGCGTCGTCGTTCGCGCCCGGCGCATCGCACTTCGCATCCGTCGGACTACTACACATCGAATCGTAATGACCACTCACGACGTATGTACGCGCGGCCGACTCCGCCTGCGTGCCCTTGAGCGTCGCGACGACGTTAGTGACGACCGTGGCCACAGGCACGCGCCCGCGCGGCGGCGGCTGTGCTTCCTGCGTGTAAGACTGCTTCTCAACGGTCATGCGCCCGCCCGCAGTCTGTGCCACCTTCTGAAGCTCTTCATACAGCCAATCGCGCGCTGCACCGATGCCGCGCGCCGGGTCAGCTTGCGCCGAGAGCGTGTTGCGCGTGCCGAAAGATACGAGCTTGCGGATCGTGCGCTCGACGTTGCGCGCATCGATCTCCGCGATCATGCGCGCGATCTCCGCGTCGCGGGCCGGGCGTGCGGTGGACGCAGCGGTCGCACGCATCACGCCGCGCCGTTGGGCATGAGCAATATTGAAAGGTGTCAACAGCAGGGTCAGCAGCGCCAGGGCGGCGGCACGCAGGCGGACGGCGGCGAGCGGTTTAGACATCGCACAAGGCTCCTCCGATGATGTTGAAGTTGGGCGCGCTTAAGCTACAGCAAATTTGCCGGGCTGTAAAACCAGAGTTGTGTAATTGATTGAGACTGTGCCGCGTTTGATATGCGCGGCGCATGAGTTGAGCCGACAACTCAACTCTTGGCCGCGCTCCGCTCGCGCGCGACGAGCACGCGGCGGAGGATTTTACCGGACGCTGATTTGGGTATCTGCTCGATGAACTCAAGCCGCCGCACCTTCTTGTGTGGTGAGACGCGCGCGGCAACAAACGACATCAACTCGTCGGCGGTCGCGCCGCCTTCAGCTTTTAGCACGACGAAAGCTTTCGGCAGTTCACCTGCTTCTTCGTCCGGCACGGGAATCACGGCGCAGTCCGCGACCGCCGGATGCGTGAGCAGCAGGGCTTCGAGTTCAGCCGGCGCGACCTGGAAACCTTTGTACTTGATCAACTCCTTAATTCTATCCACGATGTAAAAATAGCCGGCTTCATCGACATAGCCGATGTCGCCCGTATGCAGCCAGCCGTCGGCGTCAATCGTATGTGCGGTCGCCGTCGGGTTGTTGATATAACCGCGCATCACCTGCGGCCCGCGCACGCAAATCTCGCCGCGCTCATTTGGGCCTAACTCCGCGCTTGTCTCGTCGGCGATGATCTTGCACTCCATGTTCGGCACACACCAACCGACCGAATCGTAGCGCGCGGCCGCCGGGTCGTGCGGCAACATGTGCGTGGAGGGCGCGGTCTCGGTCATACCGTAGCCCTGTTTGATGAAACAATTCAGGCGCGCGGAACACTCGCGTACCAAGTCTGCGCTCAAAGGTGCGGCCCCCGAGAAGATTGTCTTGAGCGACGACAGATCGTAATCGTTAACCATCGGCTCGCGTGTGAGCGTGAGTATGATCGGCGGGACGAAGTGGGCGAGCGTGACGCGGTACGTCTCAATCACGCGCAGCACGTCAGCCAACTCGAAGCGCGGCATCATGACAATCGTTGCGCCCGCGCGCAAGCCGGCGTTCATGATGACCTGCATGCCGTAGATGTGGAAGAGCGGCAGCACGCAGATGAGCGTGTCGTCGCTGCGGACGTGATCCGTGCCCGCGATCTGGCAGAGGTTAGCGACGAGATTACGGTGCGTCAGCATGACGCCCTTCGGCAGACCCGTCGTGCCGCTTGAATAGGGCAGCGCCGCGAGGTCTGTGTCGAGGTCTATGTCAACCTCCGGCGCGCGCCCGTCATTGGCAAGCAACGCGTCGAACGGCGTCGCTCCGTCGGCCACGCCGAGCACGAACAACTCTTGGACGTGCGTTCCTTGCGCGGCCGCCGTCGCCTTCTCCAACCAAGCCGGCGCGGTCAAGAGAAATTTTGCGTGCGCGTCGGTGAGTTGATGCGCGATCTCTTTGGTCGTGCAGAGCGGGTTGATCGTAGTGACGACGCCGCCCGCAAGGATCGCGCCGTAAAACGCGAGCGCATACTCGATGGCGTTCGGACTGAAGATGGCGAGCACATCGCCCTTCTGCAAGCCACGCGCCGCCAGCCCCGCCGCCACGCGGCGCACCAACTCGTCCAATTCAGCGTAGCTCACCACACGCCCGCTCACGCCATCGATCAGCGCGGGCTTCGCGCCACGTATCTGCGCGTGCTCCAACACAAACGGCACTAATGGCGTATTGGGGATAGAGACTTCAGGGTAGGGGCTGTGGAAGATCATAAGGATAGTGACAAGTGACAGGTGACGAGTGACTAGCTAAAGCAGGCGCAGTTTAACTTGTCACTAGTCACTTGTCACTGCTTGATCCGATACGTGCGCCCGTGCCAGACGACGATGACTTCGCCGCCGAGCGCGTCGGCGATGCGGCGCAGGTCAGGCTCGTCGGCGACGAGCGCGCGCCACTGTTCCGAGTCGCGGCGGATTTGGACGGTTGCTTGGCCCGCGCGATAGGCCGTGTCAACCCAAGCGTTCTTCTGCCGACGGAACTGCCGGCCGGCGACGCTGCGGCGCTCGCTCGCATCTGCTCCGCCCGCGCCTCGACTGCTTTCGGTGTCCGGTCTGCGCCGTGCAGTGGCGGCTGTCTCTTCCGCTTCCGATGCGCGTCTGTCTGTGGTCGCGCGGTCATCTCTCGGCGCATTCATGGAGCGGGCCGGGCCGTGCAGCGCAGCTTCGTCGCGGTCTTTGGCGCGCGTCGTCTCGCGTGCTTTTCGCGGCCCGCCACGCTCACCTGAAGCAGCGACTTTGTCGGCTGCGCGCTCACTCTCGCGCGGCTGATCGGCTACCGCGCCGCCCTTCGGCTTTTCCGTCTTAGCCTCTTCCTTTTTCGCCTGCGGTTTAGCCAGCGCGATGTCCCCGACCGGCGGCTCCGGCGCGTAGCCGCGCGTCGTGGGCGCAGGCTGCTGCTGCGCGATCTGACTACTGTTCAAGCCCACACCCGCGTTCTGGTTCGCCGCTACGTTCTGGTTCGAGAGTTCGACTTGATTGACCGGCGCAATCGTGTCGCTGCTCTGCTCCGGTTTCGGCGGCGGCGCAACGACAGGGGGCGCTGCTACCTGCCCCGCCTGCGCCTCATTGCGTGCTAATAGTTCATGCGGCGCATCTGTCGTGGCGGTAGTCGGGGAGGCAACAGGTTTATTCACCGCGACCGTGCTGTTCGTAGTGTTCGTATCGGCGCTGTCTGTCAGGACACCCGTCGCCTTGTCATCATTAAACGTCGGCTGTTCCGCCAGCGCGTGATTCTGCTCCGGCGCTTGGTTGGCGCGCGGGGCGGACGCGATCTGTGTGGCGACGGATTGAGGTGCTTCGCGTGTCCCCCTCGTGACTAAGAACACCACGCTGCTCACGGCGAATAGGGCCACAACGGGAAGCGCGTAACGCCAAGGGCCCGGTGCAAACAACGCGGCGAGCCGCGCGCGCCAAGAGAGCACGGGCACACTCTCGTCTATAATCGCGGGCTGTTGCGCCAACCGATCAGCGACGCCCGCCGCACCTGCGAGCAAGGCGACCTCCCGCCGGCAAGTATCACAGTCGGCAAGATGCGCTGTGTAGCGCGTGCGCGTCGGCGCGGGCAGCGCACCCTCTGCGTAGGCGCTCAACTCATCCGCGTCCAGATGCGCGTCCGCCTGTGCGCCCTGCATCGCTGCGGCGCGTGCGTGGCCCGCGCGCCGTGCGTGCGCGCGCAGCAACGAGTCCATCTCTTGATCAAATTCCTGCTTCATTAAATCACTACTTACTGACACTCTCGACCGCACATGCACGCGGCTATGTTGAGAACGCGCCGTATGCCCTGATCTTGCGCTCGGCCGCGCATAACATAACGTCGGCGCAACCAGATGAACGATTCATTCGCGCAACTCTTCGCGCTGTTCGCCGACGCCCGTTTCGGCGACGAGCAGCGGGCGTAAATCCGTGTCGAGTTGGGTCGCGCCATCGGCGAGTGCGTGCGCTGCCTCCGACTTTGTCCAACCGTGCTCCGAGATCAACAGAGCCTCAACGCGCTGGCGCAAGTCGCGTTGCAGGCGCGCCAGTCGCCGGCTCGCCGTCGCTTCGTGTACACCGAGCAGCGCGCCCGCTTCGCGCAGACGCAGATCGTCGAAGTAATAGAGCTTGAGCAACAGACGATCTTCGGCCGCCAATTCAGTGATGGCGCGTGCGAGTGCGCGCTGCAACCCGGCCGCCATTTCGGCGCGGGCCAGTGCGCTTTCAGGATCGGGCAGTGCGACGGGGTTAAAGCCGTCTGCGCCCGCTTCGTCCGCGCGTGTAAGCCGATCAAAATCAGCCGCCTCTTCTGTCTGCACAAGGCGCGCGCTCTTGCGATGACGGTCAATCGCCAACTGCCCGACGACCGCGCGCAGCCAGCCGCCCAGACTGCCGCAACCCGAATAGTAAGCGAGTTTGCCGGCGGGTCGCCCGTCCGTCCGCGCGCGCAACCCGAAGAGATCAGCCCAGATCGATTGCGCCAACTCTTCCGCCGCGTCCTCGCTCGCGCTGTGTGCACGCGCCGCCGACATCACGGTCGCGCGGTACTGTTCCATCAGATCGTGCCACGCCCCGTCGTCGCCGCGTTCGCACGCGACCACGAGACAGAGATCGTCAGCGCGCAGGCCGTCAAGAAACGCATCGACGGCGTGCGCCGGCGCGTCCGGTTGATCGCGCAGCAAATACTTATCGACGACGGCGCGCACGCGCAGCATGAGCGTATCTATGTCCGTGCCATGCGCAGCCGCGGCACGCGCGAGTAGCCGCGTCGTGCCATGCCGGACAAGCTCTTCGATCTCGGTCGTCTTCACACTCATCGCCGGGGGTTGGATGCCGTTTCAGCCCGCGCCGTATGCTACCATAAGAGAGAACGATGAAGGATGAACGCAGAAGGATGAACTGAAAACAACCGGTCTTTCATTCATCGTTCTGCGTTCATCCTTCATCGTTTAATTCGATGCTTCGAGTCACGGAAATCTTTCGGTCGATTCAAGGCGAGTCCACGCATGCGGGGCGGCCGTGCGCGTTCGTGCGCCTGACGGGTTGTCCGATGCGCTGCGTCTGGTGCGACAGCGAATACACGTTTACGGGCGGCGAGCACATGGAGTTGACTGACGTGCTGGCGCAAGTGCGCGCGCTCGATTGCCAACTGGTTGAAGTGACGGGCGGCGAGCCACTGGCGCAGCGCGAGGCATTTACGCTCATCACGCGGCTGTGCGATGCAGGTTATGAAGTCCTGATCGAAACGGGCGGTTACGTTTCGACCGAGTTGGTGGACGAGCGCGCGCAGCTCATCCTCGACGTGAAATGCCCCGCGTCCGGCGAAGCCGAGCGCAACCACTGGCCCAATCTGATGCGACTGCGCGCCGACAAGGACG
Source organism: Pyrinomonadaceae bacterium (assembly GCA_045807745.1). GTDB lineage: Bacteria > Acidobacteriota > Blastocatellia > Pyrinomonadales > Pyrinomonadaceae > QHXQ01. The sequence continues at coordinate 19,571 of JBJMGT010000005.1, read as the reverse complement.
AAGTTAAGTTCGTCGTCGCCGACCGCGCCGATTGGGATTTCGCCCGCGCCGTGATCGCGCGTTACGATCTGGAACGGCGCGCGCACGCGCTCCTGATTTCCCCCGTCTGGGGTCAGACTAATCTGCCAGCGCTAGCCGACTGGATTGCTGCGAGCGGCTTAAACGTGCGCATGCAGCTACAACTGCACAAATACATCTGGGGCGCGGAGGCGCGCGGAGTGTGAGACAAAGGATGAAGGATGAAGGATGAAAGCAGGCTCGCTCAACTTGGATGATCTCTTGTTCATCGTTCATCCTTCATCCTTCATCCTTAACTCTTATGGGTGGCTACGACGAACAAGCATTTGCGCCGACGGCGGAAGAGGTTGAAAGCGAGTTGGCGCAGTTAGAGGATGAGCGCACGCTCGCCGTGTGTCTCGTCTCCGGCGGGATGGATTCGTGTGTGACGGCGGCACTGGCGCGCGCGGAGAATGACGAGTTGGCGTTCCTGCACGTCTCTTACGGGCAGCGGACGGAGGCGCGCGAGCGACAGGCGTTTGAGGCGTTGGCGGCTCATTACGGGGTGACGCAACGCTTCATCGCGTCAATCGAGTATCTGGCGCGCATCGGCGGGTCGTCGTTGACGGATGCGCGCATCCCGGTCGCGGAAGCAAATCTTGCGGCGCGCGAAATTCCGACGAGCTATGTGCCCTTTCGCAATGCGCACCTGCTCGCCATCGCGACGAGTTGGGCCGAAGTCATCGGTGCGCAACGCATCTACATCGGCGCGGTCGCGGAAGACTCGTCGGGCTATCCCGATTGCCGGCCGGAGTTTTACAGCGCCTTCCAGTACGCTGTGGATGTGGGCACGCGCCCTGAGACGGTCGTCGAAATTCGCACGCCCGTGATTAATATGCGCAAGGCCGAGATCATCCGGCGCGGATTGGAACTCGGCGCGCCGCTCGCGCTCACTTGGTCTTGCTATCAGGCGACGGAGCGCGCGTGCGGGCGCTGCGATTCGTGTGTGCTGCGCTTGCGTGCGTTTGCCGAAGCGGGCGGCCGCGATCCCGTTCCCTATGTTTGAGCCGCGCGCGGTTTGCAGGCCCGCGCCCGGCGTTGCTTTCTCCCGCAAAGCCTGATATTTAATGACCAACCGCGTAGCCCGGGCAGGCATCTTAAGTGCCGGCTTTCGTTAACCTGAGACGTCGCCTATTTTCAAGACCCTGTTAGGATTATTTGCTTCAGAGGAGACCGCTAAAGATGCGCAGCAAAATGTGGCTTAACGTGTTCGCCGCCGCGCTTGTCCTCACCCTATCGGCCGTCGCCGCTTCGGCGCAGGTCATCACGGCGACCGGCAAGGTGACGCTCAAGCAGGCCAATGGCACGACCGTCCCCGTGCAAGGGGCTGTCATTAAATTCTATCGCACCGACATCAATCAGACCTTCGAGGCCAAGACCGATAAGAAGGGCGAGTATGTCAACGTCGGCATCCCGCTCGTCGGCACCTTCACGATCACAGTCAGCGCGCCCGGCGCTCGCCCCGACTACTTGGCCGGCGTCAAGATTAGCGCCTCGCCGAAAAACGACTTTACGCTCTCTCCCGGTGACGGCAGCGCGCTCACGCTCGACCAGATCAAGGCTGCGGCCACTGCTGGCGGTGGTGGCGGCGGTGCGGCCAGTGCCGAAGAGGTCAAGAAACGGCAAGCGGATTTAGAGAAGCAGCGCGCCGCGGTTGAAGAGCAAAATAAAAAGGCGACCGAGTTTAACGCGCAGGCCAACACTCTATTGAAGACCGGCAACGATGCTTATCTGGCCAAGAAGTTCGATGATGCGGTCGCTGCTTACGATCAGGGCATACAGCTTGCGCCCGATGAGCCGGTCTTTCATCGCAATAAGGCTACCTCGCTCTACTCGCGCGGCATCGAGAAATATCTAGCCGCCGCGCAACTGAAGGACGTGGCCGCCAAGACCGCCGGCAAAGAGGCCGCGCGCGCAGACTTCAAGGCGGCCATTGACGAGGCCGAGAAGAGCGTGGCGATGCTGAAGTCGAAGGGCGCGAGCAACGGCCCGACGCCAAGTGCGCCCGGCGCGCCGAGTCAGCAGCTCGATTATATGAGTATCCGCACAGAAGCCTACCGGCTGGCATCGCAGACCGACACGCCGATTGACGCCGATGCCGCAGTTAAGGCGATTCAGGAGTATGTCGATACGGAAACCGACGCGGCGAAAAAGGCCGAAGGCAAAACCGTCATTGGCGACGTGATGTTCAATACGGGCCGGGTCGCCGAGGCGATCACGGTCTATCGGGAAGTCCTGGCGGCAAACCCGGACACGCTGAATGCCATGCGCGGTCTCGGTATCGCGCTCACGGTCGATCCGGCCGGCCCTAACTACCAAGAGTCGCGCAACATGCTTCAGCAGTTCGCCGATAAAGCCCCGGCCACCAACCTGCGCAAGCAGGAGGCAATCGAGATGGTCAAGTATCTCGATGACACAATGAAGACTGCGGCTACCAAGCCCGCGGCGACCGACACCAGCAAGCCTAAAGCCGGCCGCCGCAAACCCTAAACCGCCAGCCAGCGCAAGCCCAGAAAAGCCGTGCTTGGGAGTTCCCAAGCACGGCTTTTTGCGTCCTTTCGACCGGTCTGAGATTCAGCTTGACAGGATGCAAAGCTATTCAGTAACATGCAATTGCCAACAATGTTTGGCGTCGTTGCCTGAGAAACAACACAGAATGGTTCAGGCTCGTTGGCAATCGTGCCGGTTCGGCCAGCACCGAAACACCCCGCCCCGCCGCAAGCTTCTTTCTTGCAACATTTGCACCTTGGAAAGTTTTGAGCATGTCCGCAAAACTTGGCGAAATTCTTGTCCGCGAAAACCTGCTGACGCCTGAGCAACTACGCGAGGCGCTCGATTATCAGCGCACGCATGGCGGCCGGCTTGGCTTCAATTTGGTCAAGCTGGGGCTGGTCTCAGACGACATGGTGACGGCCGTTTTGTCGCGGCAGTACGGCGTGCCCAGCGTCAACCTCGATATGTTCGATGTGGACGCGGCGGTGATACGCCTGATCCCGCGCGAGGTGGCCGACAAGTATTCCGTGCTCCCGCTCTCGCGCGTCGGCGCGACCCTGACGCTGGCGATGGTCGATCCGACGAACGTCTTCGCCATGGACGACATCAAGTTCATGACGGGGCTGAACATCGAGCCGGTCGTCGTCTCGGAAGCGGGCGTGCAAGAAGCCATCGAGCGTTACTACGGCAGCACGCGCGAGATCGAGTTGGTGAGCGCGGTCGAAGGTGTCTCGCCCGGCGCGAATGGACACGGGCACAACGGGAACGGTCATGGCAATGGCAACGGCTTCCACATCGCGGCCGACACCGTCTCCCTCAACCACCTCGACTTCGATGAAGACGCGGCCAAAGACGTTCAAGTCATTGACGAAGACGACGAGATCGACGTTTCGAGTCTGACGCGCATGAGCGAGGACGCACCCGTCGTGCGCCTCGTGAACGTCTTGATGGTGGACGCGCTCAGTCGCGGCGCTTCCGACATACACATTGAGCCTTACGAGAAAGAGTTGCGCATCCGCTTCCGCATCGACGGCGTGCTCTACGACGTGATGCATCCGCCGCTCCGGCTGCGCGATGCCTTGATCTCGCGCATCAAGATCATGTCGAAGCTCGACATCTCCGAGAAGCGTCTGCCGCAGGATGGGCGCATCAAGATCAAGCTACGCCACGAAGGCCGTTCACGCGAATTGGATTTCCGCGTCTCGACCCTGCCGACGCTCTTTGGCGAAAAAGTCGTGCTCCGTATTCTCGATAAAGAGAAGTTGATGCTCGATATGACGAAGCTCGGCTTCGAGGCAGAGTCGTTGGAGAAGTTCAAGCGCAACATCAACCGCCCTTACGGCATGGTGTTAGTCACCGGCCCGACCGGCTCTGGTAAGACCAACACGCTCTACTCCGCGCTGCAAGCCCTGAACACGAACGAGACAAACATCATGACCGCCGAAGACCCGGTCGAGTTCAACCTCATGGGCATCAATCAGGTGCAGATGAAGGAACAGATCGGTCTCAACTTTGCCGCCGCCCTCCGTTCGTTCCTCCGCCAAGACCCGAACATCATCCTCGTCGGCGAGATCCGCGACTTCGAAACCGCCGAGATCGCCATCAAGGCCGCACTCACAGGTCACTTAGTCCTCTCCACCCTCCACACAAACGACGCGCCCTCCACCATCTCGCGGCTGATGAACATGGGCATCGAGCCGTTCCTCGTCGCCACGTCGGTCAACCTCATACAAGCACAGCGGCTCATCCGGCGCGTCTGCTCGGAGTGCAAAGAGGCTGTGCATACGCCGCCCGAAGCATTAGTCGAAATCGGCTTCACGGCCGAAGAGTCGCAGACGCTCAAGATGTACAAGGGACGCGGCTGCACGAAGTGCAACAACACGGGCTACAAGGGGCGCGTCGGTCTCTATGAAGTGATGGAGATCACGGACGACATACGCGAGCTGATCTTGATCGGCGCGTCGGCGCTCGAACTGCGCAAGCGCGCGATTGAGAACGGCATGGTGACCTTGCGCCAGTCCGGTCTGGTTAAGATTAAAAACGGTATTACGACCATCGAAGAAGTCGTGCGGGAGACGGTCGCCTGAGGGAAAACACTATGAAGCGCGCGCTGGTTATATCACTACTCATCTTGTGCTCTCTGGCAGCCATGCTGCCGATAGCCGACTCGTTCGCTGGTGGGCCGCAACGCCCAGCCGTCAGCCGTCGCCATCGGCGTCATTCGCGCGCATGGTGGCGCAGGCATCGCCGTTTGATGCGTCAACGCCGTGCCGCCGCCGCGCGCCGCGCACGCCTGCGCACGCTCACCGCACAAGGGCGCAAGCCGGCCACGAAGGCCAACCCCGCCGCCACGGCTTCGGAAGCGCACGCGCTTTTGACGCCCGCGCTCCCGCCGCTCGCGCTGCCGAACTTCGCCGCGCGCCCTGCGCCGCTTATGCCGATTGTGGCCGTGGACGACGCGCCCGCGCCGCCGCCGGCCGTCGTGGCGGCCGTCGCCGCGCCGCGTAAGGCTGTCGCACCGGCGTGGCCGAGTAGCTGGCGCAGTCTGTCGGCGAACGCTTTGGGCGAGATGCGTTTCAGCGTCCGCGCAGCGGATGGTCATAACGCGGGCATGGTCACTTGGACGCGCGTCGCCGGTGTGAATGCTATGCCGGGCGTGACCACCGCACGTACGAAGACGCTCGCGGGCGTCGCCTTCTCAGAGTTGCGCCGCAAAGTGATCGACCGGATGCTCGCAGAGGGCGGCTGGGTCGTTAACGACTTGGAACGCCAGATGGGCGGGCGGCACACGTTTGTCGTCGTTGCCGAGAGCGCGAACGCCGATGGCGCACACCTCGCTTGGGTCTTCTACTTCACAGAGTTCAACGGTCAGATTTACGGTCTGACCACGAGCACGCGCGCCGACGAAGCGCCCGCGCTCGCCGCCGCCGCCGAACAGTTTGTCGCCGCGCTCAATGCGCGCGCGGCCGCCGTGCTGACCGCCAGCAAGTAACGCTCTAACACCACAGGCAAACGCGCGGGGCTGTCGCCGACGAGGACGCCGCCGAACCCCGCGCAAACCCACACACGCTCACCCCAGAAGAGACATGGCAGCCAACGAATCGTCTATCGAACAACAACTCTCGCTCTCTGATCTGCTGAAGAAGTTGATCGAGATGGGCGGCTCAGACTTGCATCTGACCACCAACTCCGCGCCGCAAGTGCGCGTGGACGGCGCACTGCGTCCGCTCGACGGTTTCAAAGTTCTGACCTCCGCCGACACGAAGCAGCTTGCCTACAGCGTGTTGACCGACGCGCAGAAGCATCGCTTTGAAGAGGCGCTGGAGTTGGACTTCTCATTCGGCGTGCGCGGTCTCTCGCGCTTTCGCGCCAACCTCTTCAACCAGCGCGGCGCGGTCGGCGCAGTCTTCCGCGCCATTCCCTATGAGATCAGATCGTTCGAGCAGTTGGGCCTGCCGGCCATCGTCACCAAGCTGTGCGACAAACCGCGCGGGCTGATCCTCGTGACGGGGCCGACCGGGTCGGGTAAATCAACCACGCTCGCCGCGATGCTCGACAAGATCAACCGCGAGCGGCACGAGCACATCGTCACTATCGAAGACCCGATTGAATTCCTGCACAACCACAAGAGCTGTCTCGTCAATCAACGCGAGGTCGGCTCGGACACGCGTGGCTTCTCCGAAGCCTTGCGCACGGCACTCCGGCAAGACCCGGACGTGGTGCTCATCGGCGAAATGCGCGACCTTGAAACCATCGAGTCCGCCCTGCGCATCGCCGAGACCGGGCACTTAACTTTCGCCACCTTGCACACGAACACCGCCGCCTCGACCATCAACCGTATCATCGACGTGTTCCCCTCCACGCAGCAGGCCCAGATTCGCGCGCAGCTTTCGCTCGTCCTCGAAGGCATACTCTGTCAAGCGCTCCTGCCGCGCTCTGACGGGCACGGGCGCGTCGCCGGTCTGGAAATCCTCGTGCCCAATCCCGCCATACGCAATCTGATCCGCGAGGACAAGATTCACCAGATTTACTCGATGATGCAGACGGGGCAGGACAAGTATGGCATGCAGACGTTCAACCAAGCGCTCGCGACGCTCTACCACAAGCGCATGATCACTTTGGAGACGGCCATACAACGCTCCGGCAACGCGGATGAACTGCGCGACCTGATCGAACACGGCTCTGGCATCAACGCCAGCAATGGCGGCGGTAACGGCGCGCCCGTCCGCCCCGGCACGCACCCCTCCCCTTACGCACAGGCCCGCCCCATCGGCGCGCGCCCGACAAGATGAGTTTTCAGTTTTCGGTTTTCAGTTTTCAGCGTCGGGCTGTTAACTGAAAACTGAAAACTCAAAACTGAAAACTGTTCTCAGGAGTTTCTTCATGCCTACATACGTTTTCAAAGGTCGGAATCGGTTTGGCGAGGTGCTCGTCGGTGAGCGCCCGGCTGATAACCGTGAGATGCTGCGCCAACTGCTCAAGCGCGAACAAGTGACGCTCACCTCCGTCAAGGAGAAGGGGCGCGAGATCGCCGTGCCCAAGCTGGCGCGCAAGGGCAAGGTCAAGGCGAAAGATTTGGCCATCTTCACCCGCCAGTTCTCCGTCATGATCGACGCCGGTCTCCCGCTCGTGCAGTGTCTGGACATTCTCGCCAGCCAGCAGTCGAATAAGTATTTCCAGCAGGTCTTGGGGCAAGTCCGGCAGGACGTGGAAGAAGGCGCGACGCTCGCGCAGGCTATGGCGCGGCATCCCAAAGCCTTCGACCAACTGTTCGTCAACATGGTCGAAGCGGGCGAGACGGGCGGTATTCTCGATCTGATCTTGCAACGCCTCTCGACCTTCATCGAGAAGATCGTCAAGTTGAAGCGCGATGTAATCTCGGCCTTGATCTATCCGTCGGCGGTCATCCTGATCGCCGTCGTCGTCGTCGCCGCGATCATGATCTTCGTCATCCCGCAGTTCCAGACGATCTTCCTGGGCCTGCTCGGCCCCGGCGAATTGTTGCCGCTCCCGACGCGCATCGTGATGGCCTTCAGCCACTTCATCGCCGGCTGGGGCGGTCTCACCATCCTCGTCAGCGTCATCGCCATTGCGGTCGCGTTGAGCTACGCTTACAAGACGCCGGGCGGGCGCAGGGCCATCGACAAGACGACGCTTAAGATACCTATCGTCGGCACGATTCTGTTGAAGATCGCGATCGCGCGGTTCTCGCGCACGCTCTCGACGCTGCTCTCTTCGGGCGTGCCGATCCTGCAAGCCTTAGACATCACGGCGCGCACCGCCGGCAACGTCATCATCGAAGAAGCGATTGGCAAAATCCGCGAAGGCGTGGAGCGCGGCGAGAGTTTCATCGAGCCGTTGAAGGCGACCGAAGTGTTCCCCAACATGGTCGCACAGATGGTGGGCATCGGCGAACAGACGGGCGCGCTCGATGGCATGCTCGGCAAGATCGCTGACTTCTACGAACAGGAAGTAGACACCGCCATCGCCAACCTGCTGACCTTGATCGAGCCGCTGATGATCGGCTTCCTCGGCGTCACCATCGGCTCCATCGTCATCGCCATGTACCTCCCACTCTTCACCCTCATCGGCAAGCTCTCCACCAGCCACTAAGCTTGTCAGTGAGCGGCTGTCCAGATGGAATAAAGTCTTGACCTCTGAAATAAAGTTCTGGACTCTGAAATAAAGTCTTGGACTGACACCAACAAACTTCAACGCCCGTGTTGAGCACTTATGTTCAACACGGGCGTTCTGATTTCTATGATGTAGAATCTCATCAGCGAAAGTTTTTATCACTTTCCGGTCGCCTTCCGGAGCAATGCCAAATCAAGGGCAAAGTAAGAGATGGCGAGCCGCCGATCAATATCATCGCGAATGGGCGCGATGGCAAATCCTCCGGCCTTTTGCATCTGCTCGATTACAGCCGATTGTGCTGAGAAACGGCGCTGAACGAACGCATCCGGAGAATTTGCCAGTGTGGCGGTAGATATATCTTGAGCTGCGGCTTGAGCAATCGAAGTAACCTCGCCGACTCTTCCAGAGTAGTAATCATGACTAACCAATTCAGCAAGAGTGTTAACGCGCTCGGCTAGTTGGTGCAGGATGCCGATGAACTCGGGCCAACTCCGATCCAAGCTCGGCCCGCGCCTTAATCGAACGATTGCAAACGCTAAACCTCGCTCTACATCTGCACATTTTGTGATGATGGCTAAGTCAGAATCTGCGGAGAGACGTGTCACCTGGGTTCTAAAGTCACTCAAGTGCAGGTCGGCGACATCAATGAATTCACTGTAGCGCGACTGATTACTCGCCCGCGCCAGATCACTTCCTGCGACGCAGGCCAAGCGCATCACATCGACGAAAGCCATCGCTGCTACATCCGCCAAGGTTAGTAGTGCGAACTGCGCGGCATTGCGCGCACCGTGGCGTCGCGGATCAGCTATGAGGTAGCGCCCGATCGCTGAAGCCACCCTACTTGCCAGAACGTCAGGAGTGGTGAAGACATCACGCACTACGAGCTTTCCAACTCGCTCCTTAAACTTTCCCAGCAGGGATAGTCCGGGTTCATGCTCAACAAGATCTCCTGGCCACGGGTATGCCTCATCCACAAAGAAGCAGAAGGTTGGCCTGCGATTATTGAATGCATGATCAAACTCTGCCTCTGTTATAGAAATGGCTGAGTCAGCAGGGATATAGCCATATCTGTGTGCGTAGATACCGATAAAGAGTTCGCTTGCCTCTATTTCAGTCAAGCACGCCCGTGTCGCATCTTGAGGCCGGGCACCAAAAGTCTCCATCCGATCAAGCTGAAGGCCGAGTCGTTCCAAAGCGTCCGCCACAGCACGCCGATGGTCAATGAGATCTTTATAAGTGGAACTAACAAATACTCGCATAAGGAATGTAGTTTGATAGGAGCGGGCCAATGGGCGGCCAACCAAAATTCGCTTACACAGAATATATAAAGCCCTCGCGGATGTTCGTCCTCTGCCCCGCTTATTTCATTCAAGCGCGGCGCGGGCTGACAGTGGGCCACAGCGAATGAAGGTGTGACTTTAAAGTGCGCCGCTATGCGCGTTTCGGTTCATCTCTTTTCGTATCGTTAGCCACGCGCCCGGATTCGAGTGTGGCCGGTTTTTCAAGCAAGAGGTTTGTTAATAGAGATACAGTCTCTGCGCACATACGAGTGGAATTATATTTGTCTCTAATCCTATGTTGATTCTCCGCCCCAAGGCTGGAACATAAAGTCGGATCATTGGCTAATTTCAATATTATCTCGGCCAACGCTTCTGCGTCTCCCACAGGCGCGAAAAACGGTATGCCGGCTGGGCCGACTGTTTCTCTAAGACCTTCAATATCAGTGCCGGCGACAGCTAAGCCGGCCCCCATACTTTCCAACACCCCGTTTGGGCAACCCTCTGAGCGTGAGCTAAAAACGCTAATGTCAACTGCGCTTAACAAGCCGGGAATATCAGACACGTGGCCCAAGAAACGAACTTGATGATTAATCTCCAACTGATAGGAGAGCGCAATTAGCGCTTCATAGGCATCATCATATCTGCCGGCCAATAGTAAGACCGCACTGCGTCCGCTGGCTGCTAACGTAGCCGCCACTCTGCGCCAAGCTCGCAGTAATGTCTCGTGGTCTTTATGTTTGTGCAAATTGGCGACCATGCAAGCGACAAAGCACCCGGCTTCAAGTTGCAGGGCCGCACGCCATTGCAAACGATCCAGCTGCGGCGCGCAGCCTTCAAGGCCATTAGCGATCACGCTTACTTTGGCCGGGTGCGCCTTTAGTTCAGTCACCAAAAAGCGCGCGCCCGGCTGTGAATTGGCAATGAATTGTGGGCTGCGCTCTACGGCCCTGCGTTCAAGCCTATGACTCAGCCGCGCAATGCCTTCATCCCGCTGATTCCACACACATGCGCGCGCGCCAGTCCATTGCCAGACTAAGCCACAAGCTACATTAGGGATTAATGTATACGGCAGCAGCAGATCAGGCCGCGCACGGCGCAGACGCCAAGCAAATTTTGCGAGCCTGAGGGGGCGACTTAACTGGCTGCCGGCCAGCGGGTCGGGGACGACCCGCCAAGCAAGTCCATACTGTTCACAGAGAGTCGCGACTGGCCCCGTGTGATTAAAGCCCCAGACTTCCACCTGAGCTTGCTCTTGCTCGGCTAAATGTTTGGCTAAAATTAATGCTTGGCGTTCTGCGCCGCCCAAGTCAAGACTGCCGAAGACAAAAATAATGCGCTTACCTTGCAGCCGCGGAGCCGCTGTACAGGCTAATGGGGCGACGTTCGTCTGCGCTGGGGCGGCGCTGCGCCAAGGATGAGTAAGGCGCGGTGTGGGCGGCGCGGCGCTGGCGTGACCATTGTTTCTGGCCAAGCGGCGGTAAGCATGCACCAGCGCCGGCAGTACGACTTGCGGCGAGAACAATTGCTCATAGCTAGCGCGCGCCGCCCGTCCCATGCGCGCGCGCAATTCAGGGTCTGACGCCAGCAACAACATGGCGTCCGCCAAGGCTTGGGGCTGACCGGACGGGACGAGTATGCCTGTCTCCGGCGTGATCAGATCAGGAATACCGCCGACCGCAGATGCTATGACGGGCAGCCCATGGGCCATTGCTTCAATGATGCTGTTGGGCGTGCCTTCCGCTAGCGTCGGCAGGACAAACACATCCAAGCCATACATGAAAGCGCTCTTATCTTCGGGTGCATTATAGGGCGCGAGAAAGACGCAGGCATCGAGCACGCCCAGTGTTTTGGCCTGCGCCATGACGGCTTGTTGTTGCGGCCCTGCGCCGGCCATCTTTAAAGAGCTGTTTGCCAACTTAGGTCGCACTTGCGCAAAAGCCTCCAATAAAACCATGGGCCCTTTGCCTCGCTCCATGCGCCCGGCAAAACCGAATGTGACGGCAGCCGGTGGCTTGCGTTGCGCGGGCCGAACCGTGCGTGTGTCCTCAACGAGCAGCGGGAGGACCGAAATAGGGTTGGCGGAAAGAAACTTCTCGCCCCACTGCTGCGCGAGTCGCGGCGAGAGCGCGGCCACTTCTGAACACAGCGGCAGGACTTTAGCGAACCACTCATAATGAATGTCCAGTTCAGGTAAGTAATGCGGTGTGCCTAGTTCCTGATAGAACACAGGCACGTCTGCGGCAAAACCGGCCCGAATCATCACGGCCGCGCCGGGGTCTGGCGTCAGCACATGGATCAAAGCGGCCTGACAGTGCTGGAAGTAGTTGCGACAGGACTTGAGGTAGAGCAGCGAGACCCATTGCGAGATGCGCTGCCAGAATTGCCGGCCGCGGCGCAGTGGTGTGCCGGGTAGGTGCAGAAATTTAGCGCAATAGAAGCTCAGTGTTTTTACGTTTCTCAGGATAATGTGTATCAAGGGATAGGAAGTGATAGTTATGACCTCTATCCCCGCTTGTTTCAGGCGCGCATAATATTGATCCGCGTTAGCGGGTGGATATAACAGCACTACGGCTAGATGATGCCCCCCTTTATGCAAATGAGTCGCATACGCAATGAGCGTTTCATCCGCCCCACTGACGGGGCCGGCCAAATGGCTTTTGCAGAGCAGGATTTTCATGGGTCGGTTAGATTCAACAGCCCCGAGTTAGTAAGTTCCCAGCACTTACGAACAATGTTTCTTAGCACGCCGCCGAAGAGAGGATTAAATAGTGGAGGATGAATAACATAAAGCGTGCGCAGCCGCAAAGATGCGACAGTGTTTGGGCAGGGGAAAATTTATGGCGCTTGGCTAGCTAGATGTTGGAGAGGCGTTTGTGGCAGATGGCTGGCATGGGCCGGAAAGCTTGCGCAGGCAGTGAGTTAAGCTCAAGGCCAAGACACAGCTTGCCGCCTTATTCGTGTCCCGTGCCGTCGCTCTTCTGCTTGTGGTGTTCGTTAGTGAGTGTGTAAGGCACGAGACCTTGTCTGACTTCTTCGAGGGCGATGCTGGTATGTCTCCGGCGGTGCGTATCGGCGGCGATCCGGGGCCGTGCGCCGTGCAGGAGTTGCTTGGCTCTTAATGTGGCCACGACAATGAGGCGAAACCGTGAGTCCGAATCCGACCAAGACTGCGTGCTTGCGCCGTTGCCAGCGCCGTTATCAGTAGTCTTATCTGTTTGCATCATAAGTCACTTCAACGTCCCCGTTATTGCTCGTGCGTCTTTCACGGCATGCAATCAGCGTCGTGTCTATCCTTGATCGAAGACGCGACCCCAGCCTGTGCCCGCACACGTCAAGCACGGGTTGGTTGCGTTGCGCCGGCCGGTGCCGTTACATGGCCGGCATTGGCCGGCGGGCTGGGCCATAGAGACCTGCCCCTTGCCCCCGCACACCAGACACGAGATAACGTAGCCCATGGAGACAGCCGACTCGCCCGTCCCCGCGCACCACGCACACTTGGCCGGCGCACTATTCAGCGTCTTGCTCTGCACTTGGCTCATTGTTTTGCTCTGCCCTTGGGTCATCGTTTGCTACTCTGCCAGAGGGCGCATGAGACAGACTGTGCGCCGCCACGGCGTTCTGATCAGCACCGAGTTGCGCCGGCTGTGGGCTTGCTGCTGTGGCTAAGAGGTGATGTGGATCACGTCGTCCTTATCGTGGTTCACGAGAGAGAAGGCCACGTAACCGCCGGCAGCACAGGCGACGAGCGCCGCGCCGATGGCCAACAACAGAGTAGTTGTGCCGCCCTGCGGGTCGAGTTGTCCGGCCGTGTTCCGGAACTGCACGAAGTGGTAGAACTGCCAGAGAGCCACGCAGGCACTGAGCGCACTGAGCACCGTTAAAAACGTGCGTAGGGTTCGGCTGTGATTATTCATCATAAGTTCTTGTCTGTATCTAAGGCTTAACTTGCTCGAAACGTCCGGTCGGGCCGACGGAGCAAGAGCCAAGTGTGCGTAGACGTTGGAGAGCTGTCTGTGTCAGAAGGTCTGGTGGATTCCAGAGAGACTGAGAAGGGAGTGAGCTAAGCTCGATTCAACTCATCTTGGGCGCAATCAGGTCAGATGTCAAATGCGCGCTCTGCTTTGGTGGCAAGGTTTGGCATGACCCGGAGTTGCATTACGGCCAAAACGCTTTATAGTGCATGAGAGCTTAGACTAAAGGCGATTTAATGTTTCAACTTACGCGCGCATCTCTCCAACCTCTCAAACGTGAAATCGGACTGGCCAAATTAGATTACTCGGTCTGCATTCAATTCCTCTTCATGCACGTGGCTTGCCTGTGCGTCATCTGGTCGGGAGTGAGCACGGTGGCCGTCCTTACCTGTCTAACCTTGTACGTCGTGCGCATGTTCGCCATCACCGCGGGCTTTCATCGCCTCTTCGCGCATCGCACATACAAGACCAACCGCGTCTTCCAGTTCGCGCTCGCGTTTACCGGCACGGCCTCTTACCAGAAGGGGCCGCTCTGGTGGTCGGCGCATCATCGCGCCCACCACCTGCACACAGACACCGAGCACGATGTCCACTCGCCCATGACCCGCAGTTTCTGGCAGTCGCACGTCGGCTGGTTTCTGGCCCGCGATAGTCACGTGATTGATCAGACGCTCGTGAGCAATCTGGCTAAGTATCGCGACCTACGCTGGCTGGATCGTTATTACTCTGTGCCGCCCGTTCTGTTAGCCGGCAGCATGTTTTTGCTGGGCACGATCTTGCAACACGTCACCCCCGGCTTGGGCACGTCGGGCTGGCAGATGCTGGTCTGGGGCTTCTTCATCAGCACGGTGCTGCTCTACCACGGCACTTTCACCGTCAATTCCCTCGCCCATCTGTTCGGCACGCGTCGCTTTGCGACCGAAGATAATAGTCGGAACAACTGGCTGGTGGCGCTCATCACGCTGGGCGAGGGCTGGCACAACAATCACCACTACTATCAGACTTCAGAGCGGCAGGGTTTCTACTGGTGGGAGCTTGATGTGTCGCACGCTACACTGCGTGTGCTTTCGTGGTTCGGCGTGGTCTGGGACTTACGCACACCGCCGGACAGGGTCTATCAGTAACGGCTTGGGCTGAAGTCGCCGCCGCTTAATCCATTCGTCGGACAATCAGCAGGGCCAAGCTTGCACCGCTTAACTATCAGCGCGCAGTTCGTGCTGCGTCCGATACCTTCTCTAAACTATCCACGCCGCGCACCTCAACCGCGCCGTCCGCCATCTCAAGGTGGTAACGCTCATACGAGCCGTATTGATTGGCGTGCCGCGTGATTTCGTGGACGGTGGCGAGTTGGCCCGCATGTTGCCCGTAGCGCAGCCGCACCTGATCGCCCACGTTGATGCTGCTTTGCTTGTTCATCACAAATTGACTTCGTGCGCTGACCCGGCCACCTGAAAGGCTGCGCGCCAGAGCTGCTCAAATTTCTCATCAGTCGCATCCGGGCATAAGCGAAAACCGGCCCGCGCGAACTCTTTGATCTGATGCAAGGCGCGCCCCGCAACCGCGTAACTTTCCGTCAGCCGGTCGGCCGCGACCGACTCGGCCGCGAGTTGCGCGCTCAAGCGCTGCGCGGCGTCGTAAGCCGCCACGTAACCATCGTACTTCAAGCGCTCGTCCGTACTCATTATCGATCTCCGCGCCGGTCGGCCTCGCGCCGCGCTTTATTCGCCTGCCGACATTCCTTGCAACGCTTGGGCGGCTCGAAACCTTTCTCGTTGAAGAAAGCCTGTTCTTCCGCCGTCCAAGTGAACTGCTGCCCGCAGTCGCCGCAGGTTAATTCGCGCGCCTCAAACTCTAACGGGTTACTCATAAGCTATGGCCTTTCCTCTGGCTTTAATCTACGTGTTCGGTCACTTGCGTTCTACTGTCCGCATACTTGTCGCGGTATTCCGTCCCGTCCTCTGTAGCCACGCCTCTGAAGAGCATCGCCTCGTCGGCGTCCGTGCCTTTCGCGGCCAGTTCGGCCTGCACTTGATGCCAACTCAGACTGCTACTCAAAATTTGGTTGGGCCGTTTGACGAGATAATGTCTCACGTCGCGACTGACCCGCTTTTTACTGCTCATCGCTTGTTACCTTTCTGGTTGCGCTGCTGCTGCATGTCTAGGCTGGAGATGGCGAGCGGCATCGCTTCGAGGAAGTGTGTGTTTGCATCCAGCCCGGCCCGCGCTTCCAAATCCGTCGCCGAGCGAATCGCGACGATCTCTTCCACCGAATCTTCAAAGCCCATGCGCAGCCGGACGGCCAGCCCCAAAGCCTCGTCCAGATCGTGCGCGAAATAACGATTGTAATGTACGTCGCCGCCGCTGGATTTCGTCCAATTAATGGTCTCGACGATGTGCGGAGCTTCGGCCGCCTGCGCCATCTCTTGCGCGGCCGCGAGCGAGATGTGCTCAAAGTTATAGGTCGCACCGGCGTGCGAGTCGAACGTGTAGCCGGCATCTAGTTTTTTCACTGCCTGCTGCCTTTCTGGTTGGCGGCCGTCTCGCCACAGATGCGCTGATGCGCCATAACGCGCGGAAACTCAATAGCGGCATCAGGCTTGAGGTCAAGCTTGAGGTGACGGGTAAACAATTCTTAGCTCCTTTGTGGCCAGTCCATGTGCTTCAGTTGATCTGGATGATTCCAGAGGAGCTGAGAAGGGAGTTAGCGGGCCTCAATGCCTTGTCATACTACGCGCGCATGGCGTAGATGTCCACTCAGTTGGTGAAGTGGCACTATCGCTGCGGCGGCAAGTGGCGCTTGTCAACGGGCGCTTTCAGTTTATGCTTGCACGCGCGCCGGACGGCGCTAGGAGCGGTCTCATAAATATCTTCCGTTCTGGTCGCGCTCGTAAGAGGTGAAGCGGTGCGGCTGGAACGCTTGATTACTGCTCTTAGCAGTCTCCCCGCCCCACGGGTCTACGTCGATGACGCTCGTCACCGCCCCGTTCTGTGCCGTGATGCGCTGACTCTTCGTGACCGGGTCTTGCGCCACCCAACTGACAGAGTTGTTCTGCTGCACGGCTAAGAGTTGGCTGCCCGCGTAGACGTACCCTCTCGTCCACACACCACTTCCATTGATCTCATTGATCACCTGCCCGCCGAACACGCTTGAGCGCAGGTAGTAAGTGGTGCTGCCATTATCTACCTTACTGGCCCGCAAGCCCTCCCCGTCATAGCTCATCTGCAACCCGCCCGCCGTTGCACTGACCTGCTGGCCGGCAGCGTCGTACTGAAACGTCTGTCCCGTGTCCCACGCCAGATGCCCACTGGCGTCGTAGCTGAAGTTCGTGCGCCGGTTGCCTGCGTCGAACGTGGCCGTGTAGCTCGCATGCTCCCCGCCCCAGCCCTGCCGCTGGGTGAGGTTGCCCCACTGGTCGTAGGCGTAAGTTTGTGAGTAGGGGCCGTAGGTGGGTCGACTCACCTGCGCCCTGCTGGTTCATGTGCGGGCGTGCTTCGTAGTCCTTAATCGGGAACAAATAGAAGTATACATATCCCTACTAATATAGCTCCCACTCCAACAATTCTTCCCATTAAACGATCATAGGTTTGAGGGGATTCAGTATATTTAGTCCACCACGTCTTAAAAAACGGGTGAACGGGATTTCTTTGAGTGAAGTATAGGATAACAATTCCAAAGATAGTTGCTCCTATACCCGCTATAAGTTTAGCTGTAGTCATATATGGGGTAATATATTTACCAACTACAATTAACTGTACAATGAACGCACCCGTCAAGGACACCCCCCCAATTGGCTTAAAGACGTAAACGTGCTGGAAGGCTGAATAGCTCGGTGACGTAATTCCTCCTCCCCAACTACCATCTTTCAATGAGATAGAGCCTCCAACAATAGCACCACCAGATATAGACATATCTTCATTCCATCCGGTAGTAAAACTGCCCGTATTGACCATAACAGAGCCAGATAGGCCGGGACTCGATGCCTGATTAGCTCCAGCATAAAAATAGAATCCTTTATCAACTCTCAACCCGACCGTTGGTTGTGGTAGATAGAAATTTAGTGGCAATCTACCTATAACTGTTGGCACTCCCTTGAGATTGAGTAGCTTGATAGGGATGGTAGGTGTCCAGCCCAAACTAAGATTAAAGTCAAGATACCCAGGCGATGGATGATTGTCATCACAAGGCGGTTTGCCCGAAGGTCCAGGCTTCTGAGGTCGGTCGGGGCGCGGGCGCGGCTCGAACTCCGTAATGGGGTGCGGGTGCTGCTGCATCATGGCGCTGAAGTAGAAGAACGACCAGTCCCACCGCAGCGTACTCGCATTGACGTACTCACGGTTATCATACTCGTCGTCTGAGATGCAATTCCGCCCGCCGTGCCCGTCGTCGTAACAATGCTCCAGCCCCGTCGGGTCAACAAAGTTCACCGGGTCGTTCTGCGTGTATGAGTAGCGATTGAACGACTGCGGGTCGCTCACGTCATAGCTCTGGTCAGTCGGGTCGGGTTGAGCGAACCGCATCCAGTAGCTCTGATAGCGCCGCTGCTGCGCGTCATCGCCACTGTTGCCGTCCCGCTCATAACTGGTGTAGCGGTGCGGTTGGAACGCTTGGTTTGAACTCTTACTCGTCTCCCCGCCCCACGGGTCTACGTCGATGACGCTCGTCACCACGCCGTTCTGTGCCGTGACGCGCTGGAAACTTACTTTAGATTTCCGTTAATACCTCTTCATGCTTGTCCTTCAATCTCAGTCGATATGATTGCGGCGAACGCGTTTCCCCCTCAGGTATCGCTATACTTCGTCCTAGTGTGCCTTTACTTACGTCGACTCGCTCAATGGAGTAAGCGTCGTATTCAATCGTATTTTGGAGCTGACGTTTTGAACCTGTTCTCTCAACGAGAGTTCTGTTTATTGTGATCGCTATATGCCAGATGCCTTTTTCATCAGGTTCTACGAAGTAAGCGGAGGTGCTAGGCTCTCCTTCTTTGCTATACCAAGTAGCCACAAGATGCCCCAATCGGCGTTGATGCCAATGCTTCCATAAAAACTCTCTGATCTCTGCCTCCGTGTTTGTGCGGGATTGAGAATCAAGGTCGAGATCGAGAGTAAACGGGCCCGCCCTTTCATACAGATCGAGATTACGCTGGGCCAGTCGATTTGCTGAACTGTCTTGCATAATCGAACTACAATTCGTCATCAACAACATACTTAAAATACATAACCAAGCCATTTGTTTTGTCTCCCTTATGGGTATTGTGGCGAACCAAACAAGCATCGCTCGACAGCAGCCCCTGTATCTGTATCCCAAGTGTCCTTAGGATTACCATAAGTCCATCCTGCATTCGCTTTGCCCCAGTTGAGGCGTATATCCAATTTGTTTGCCGTCTCATGGGCGTATGTAGCGAAAATAGCATTCATAGTGTTCGGAGTATTTCCATTGAAGACTTCACTAGCGATATAGATAGTACCATTACGCCCTTTAAATGCATCAACAGTGCCATCTGCCGTACCGCCTCTTCCTGCTATCGCACCCACTTGCTTCCGATTTTGAGTTGCATCTAACACAGGCGCATTTCTCAAGGTTTGTTGGGGCACTCTCTTAGCATCTTTTTTGAAGACCTTTTCAATGCAGTCATTGAAAGCCTTGCCATATTTGTCATAGAACTCACGCTTAACGTCGCGCGGGTTTCTATTCGACCCTGTATCCTGCGGGACATCGCCCCTAGGGCCGCCACCTCGCGGCTCGCCCTCCGTAATAGGGCGCGGCGCGAGACCCGTCCCGATCCCGCCGAAGAACGAGTCGAGGAACGGATTATCGATGCTCGCCGTCACCGTCACCGTCTCGTTGAACACGTGCGGGGGCACGTTCTGGAACAGCCCTGTCGGGTCGGTGAAGTTCACCGGATCGTTCTGCGTGTATGAGTAGCGATTGAACGACTGCGGGTCGCTCACGTCATAGCTCTGGTCAGTCGGGTCGGGTTGAGCGAACCGCATCCAGTAGCTCTGATAGCGCCGCTGCTGCGCGTCATCGCCACTGTTGCCGTCCCGCTCATAACTGGTGAAGCGATGCGGCTGGAACGCTTGGTTTGAACTCTTACTCGTCTCCCCGCCCCACGGGTCTACGTCCACCACGCTCGTC
>JBJMGT010000004.1:0-20132 GCA_045807745.1 Pyrinomonadaceae bacterium | reverse complement strand
CTGCTCGTCCGAACTCGTGCGCGCGTATGGGATGAATGGTTTCATAATCGGCGCGAAGGTCTCACATCTCGCGATCTGAATCAAGGGTTAGTTCCGAGACGATGCGCTCGATCTCGTCATTAGGTAGACCGAGCAGGAGTAGTAGAGCACGGGCCTGTGCTGCTTCGTCCGGTTGGTACTCGGCGCGCAGATCGAGCGTCGCACCATTTGTCCGGCCGGTGTCTCGCCCAATTGCTTGCGCGTTGTTACTCATCGGCACTATGCGGCCAGTCGCTTGCTCAACAAGTCGAAAGCCGCGTTTATCTTTTGCATCAGCGTCAGGCTAAGCCTCGCGCGCACCCTTCACATAAATGCAGCCAACCGATCCATTCAATGAGCGGCACGCCGCAGACGGCACAAGTAAGCAGCGAGCCGTAGCGCCAACCCAGGAAGCGCTCAAGCCGTTGCCGCTGGCGAGCGCGTTTGACCATCTGCCTATGCTGCGCACGCTTCATGCTGGGCCTCATGCTTCGCCTTCGCGCGCAAGTAAGCGATCAGGGAGATCAGTTACACGCGACTATATTTTGCGGCGAACGCTTCCCGGTCGGTTTCATATTCGAGCGCCAATGCTTCATAAGCTGAATTCGTCTCGAATGAGATCGGCGCGGTCGCTGTGACTGTCGTTTGCTTCATCACATCACCAATTCAGACACAAACTGCGCTGTTGGGCGCTCATCAAACGGGCAGACCTGATAACGCTGCCAACTCTTTTTAGTCTTGCGGCGCGGCCCGCGCGAGTAGGTGGCGACGATGTAGAGCGCAATGGCTCCGACCTCAACATCAGCCAGCGCGGGGCGGACGTGGCGCGTGTTGACGAAGACGAGCAACGCATACAAGCTATTCGCGCAGGCTTCCCGCCGCGCCCACAACGCACAGCCCACCCGAAACAACCAGCGCGCATGAATCGTGCGCTGATGACGGGGCCGGCACATGGCGCGCAGTTTTCGCCGCCGCGTGCGCAGGACGGCGAAGGGCAAAGGCGGCGGCAGCGTGAGCCGTGCCAGCGTGTCGAAATAAACGAAGTCGGGGCGGGCGTCTCTCATGCTGCCACCTCGATAAACTCCAGCACCCCGCCGCCGCGCTTGCTCAAGTAATCGGCGAGCATGACAACTGCGGGCGTGTGCCGGTGCAAGTCAACGATGTAGGGGTCGCCCTCAAGTGTGACGTGCCGCGCGGCGACGTTGAGCGTCGGCGTGCCGTCGATCTCTTGAATGGCGGCCCGTTCCTCGATCTCATAAACACACTCGATCAGTTCCGCCTTGTGCGCGGCGAGCAGTTCAGTTAATTCCGGCGTTAGCATTTCGGCTGCGCCGGTTAGTTCAAGCGTGCGGCAACCCGGCCCCAATGCGACAGTGACGCCCAATTCCAACAAGTGATAAAGCAACACGTCGGGCGTCATAGCGTCACCGTCACCTTCCCGCCCTTGCGTGCGTTATCTTCGGCGATGAACTGCAACGCATGGTCAACAGTCGTCGCCGCGTAACCATCCCTGCGCCCCTGCGCCTTCGTGCTTAAACTTTCAAGCTGCGCCTCGACAGCATGACGCGGGAAGCCAGCGCCGAGGCAGGCCATAGCAAATCTAATATCGGCCTTGCTGCGATCATCGCCGCCATCGGCATTGCGGGGCGACGTGGCGAGATAATGGTGATAGTCGGGCCACGCGCCGGTCGGCAGTTTGGTATTGCCGGGCACGCTGACAGGTACGGGCTTTAGTTTTGGCGCGGCCAAAAGACCCGCGTGCTCCAACTCAAGCGGCGAGACGACGCGCCCCATATGTGCGTGTGTCAGACGCACACGTGGATACGCGCCGAAACGCTCCCGATACTTCTCTTTGCAATTGAGCGAGCCGGGCAATCTGATAGCACCGTGCGCGCCGCCGTTCGGCAGCTTCGGATCGTGCGTTGGGTTAAGTTGCCGCAACAGCCGTTCCTTGATCTCGTCTCGTTGGGTTTGGGTTAAGTCAGGCGGAAGGGCAAGCCAATTTTGAAAATTACCGGGTGACGTTTCCGCCGCAAAGAATGAGAAGGGCAACAGCCGCGCGTGCGCCGTCGCGTCGCAGTCATCCACTTGCACAACCGGCTCGCCCTTAAAGAGCCGCAGAGACACGCTCTCGCTACGGGCTTCGCTGCGCGCAATGTAAGTAGCAACGCGGGGGAGCATCTGTGCCAATGAGCGGCGATCCGTGCCGGTTAACCTGTAGTCACCGCCGAGCGTGACCGCCGAGAGATAGACCATGAGGCCGCGCCCGACGCCGACCGATTGACAGGCGAGCAGGGTGCGCGTCCCATCATCGACGGGAGCGGCGACCTGATCGGGATCAGCTTGAGGCATGATTGCTAAATTTTCGGCGGAAAGTGGCAGATCAGGGGGATTTGGTAGCGACACGGGTGTCGCTACGAATCGCGCTTCAGGGGCGCAGAGTTGGGGTGCGGACGGGGCGGCCGAAGAGTCGTGTCGCGCATTCTTTAACACAGAGACGCGTGCAGTAGAAGCAACAGCACGACTGCGCGGGCGCGGTGTCCCTGCGGGCGGCGGCTCGTCCGTCCATGCGGTTTCAAACTCCGCTTGCCAGCGCGCGCGAAACGCGATTGCTTCATCTTCCGACAACCCTTTGGCTTGTACCTTAGCCTTGAGTGCGCGCGCAGCCTTACCGGCCATCTTTAGCGCCGCCTCGAAGAAATCCTCCAAGGTTTCGGTTTCCGATTCTGTCCCTGGCACGTCGTTTATTGTCGGCGGATCGGCCGGCTTAAACTCTGGCGCGTATAGTGCGACCTCTTGCCGGAACTCGGCCAAGACCTCGACGGCTGCGCGGTTGTAGCGCGTGGTCAACAAACCCCGGCGCAGTCCGTCAGCCTTGCGCCGGATGCGCCAAACAAGATCGGTTATATGATCAACATACCAGCGCGCCTCATGGCGGGTGCTATCAGTGCGGGCCTCGGGCCAGAGCAAGCGCAGTTGCGTGTAGCATTGCAAGGTGTGGACTTCGCGCAAATGCCGCCACCATGCGCGGGCCAAGCGCGCCTCTGCCTTTCCGCGCTCCTTGATCTCTTCGGGCGGGCCATTTTTCTTATCCACGTAAGGCAGCGTCTCGCCGCGCCGATGTGCTTCGGCCATCCACGCCGGCATGTAGTAACGGCGCTGCGCGCTCGGCCTGCGCCCTTGTGATTCGGGCCGGCTCTCGGCTGCTAACCCCATCTCGATAATTGATTGATAGGTGCGCGCGACTTCAGCCGGGTTCAACTCTATCTCTTTGCCGTCGGGGTCGCTCTTGATCAACGCGCATTGCCCCTGCAAATCAAGTGCCCGCATCAGTGCCCAAAAGGCCGCCATCGTGCCGCTCGTAAACTTACGCTCGATAACGATGTCCTCGTCAGCGGGTTGAGTGACCGCATCGCCATCGGCCGTCTGACTAAAGACGCCCGCGCCAGCGCGCAGCTGTTCGTCAGCAATAGCGGCAGGGTGCATACTCATCGATGCGCCCCCTTTCCCCGTCGAGCTTGCCGCTGAGCGTCTTCGACGAGCCACTCTTCATACGTCAGTGCGTTACGTCTCAACGCAGCCCGCGCCGCAGCCGAGGCATAGACAGCGGGATCGTCGTCATCACGTCGAATAGTGAGCAAGTCGGGCGGGGTCGGCGTGCGCCAGCCGTGTTGTCGCCAAGAGGCAGCAGGGGCGGAATTAGCCATGATGCGCCCCCTTCTCTGCCCGTCTGCGTCAGGCGCAAAGCCGGGTGGCTTGAAACTGTCGGTCGTTGGGTTTACACTCACTGTCGTTAGACCAGAGTAGCAACGTGCAAAATAGATAGACCGTGAGCGGCGGTGCATTCGCCTACTCACGGTCTATCTATATATGCTCAAAATTTACCCTGCGCAATCAAGAATAAGTGGCAGAGTTTTCCTATATCAGAGGTATAGGAAAAGCTTTTCCTATACCCGAAGGCCGCATATTTATTGAGTTTTATTGCTCTGAGTGAGGAGGAAGGCGATGTTTGAGGTCAATTAATATTTCTTCGGTAGAATGTCCGTCGTCTATCTGACGAACTACGAAAGCACGAAGCGCGGGAAAGGGATTTTTTTCGTCGGGGAACATCCCTCTAACCCTGCATTGCCTCAGGTGATCGCCCAGCGTGACCTTGTTCATGCGAAGGTCATCGGCGATCTTGTCTAGGTTGATGGGACGCAGAAGCGCCGCGCGAACGTCGTCATCATCAGTCTTCGGGCTTCGTCGCCACTTGGCGGCAATCGCGTCAATGATATCAAGCAGCCATTTATCCCTGTTGTCCTTTCCTCTGTGCGGTGGCTTGCTTTCACTATTCTTCTGCCCGTTGCCGTTCTGAGTAAGGCCGAACTGCTCGCGCATGAATTTCTGGAAGCGAGGCGAGTTGATCTCATATTCAGCCGTCGCCGGATTGACCCTTAACAACACAGAGACTTTGTTAAGGTCATTTAAGCCTAAAGTGTTGGCGATTTGCTGGTAGTCCCACCCAGCCTGCAACATTCGCCATGCGGCGGTGCGCCTGAAGTCACCTAATCGAAGGTCACTCACCCCCGCCACAGCACACAACTTATTGAAATCTTTTCTAATCCTTGTGCGCTCCCAGAAACGATCTAACCGAGGCGGACGACCAGAAGGCTCTGACTGCAACAATGCCGCACTGCCCCAGCGCGCCGCCAGTGATCGCAACTCGGCGGCTAGGCGGGGCGTCATTCTGATAGTCCCCCCACTGCCTTTAATCGTACTTTGCTTGAAATCCACATCAGTCTGTCTCAAGTTTTGGCGGGTCTCATCATAAGCACCTGTATCCATTAGGTAGATGAGGGAGTCTCGGAAGTGGAAAAACTCGCCAATGCAGGCAGCAAGAAGCATCTGCTCTTCGTCCACTGTCACAAGGCGGTCGGATTTCATCCTACGGGGTAGGGAAATCGGCGCAACACCACGTGGGATCGGATTCTCTCTAAGCCACCGCTGCCGCGCGGCGTAAGTGAGCATTACACGAAGCGTCTCCAAATATCTGTTAATTGTAGTGTGCGACGCCGATGCGCGGTAGAAATTACCGCGCAGGAGAGAAGCTTTAAGCTTAGCCACCGATGCAGAATCAATCTTGCCGATAGGAGTAGCCTCAAAGTAGAGCGTCAGGTGTCGGGAATCAGTAAACTGCGACGCATGAGCGGCCTGCGGGCCGGTTTGTGGAAATTGCTTCCACCACCTCTTAGTGAGAGCCCAAAACGACATTGAAGGGCCAACAGGCACTCCAGATAGAGTTCTATTCATCGCCCCACAGATGCGCTTTATCTTTGCATATATTGCATCACGCTCCTGACACGGAGAGAGATCGCAACCACGCGGGAGAGCTAACGCCGCCCATAATTCGCAGTCTTCGCAGAATCCTCGTTGCCGAACTCTCGCTTTTGCTTTTCTCCGCGGTTCGTCGTGCGGTTCTCCACAAATCCCGCAGATCACTTTGCCTGTATCTAAGTCAACGGTTGAGCCGCTGAGCAAAGGCACGACTGAGCCTTGTATTGGCCCTTTCACTCTTGCCAAAGCGGAATGTTTATGACAAGGCTTGATAAAGCCAGCGGCTTTCACTGCACGTGAGGCACGGGCGAATCGACCATCGGGACACATATCACACTTCAACCAAAAACGCTGTCGGTCGTCAGGATGTTGATCCCCAAGGCGCGGCTGCGCCGTTACTGATGCAACTGCCTTACTCATCTCTCACAGTCCCCGTCTGCCAACCTGAAATTGATTCCGGCGCGCCACGCCCGACTGATCCTCGTGGCGGACAAAGTGCGACCCTGCGTGCCGCGCGCCGGAAGGTCGTTAATTTATCAACGCTATCTGCGGGTGCGCTTCAAACCAATGCCGTTCCTCATTTCGACTTACCCGCCAAGGCAAAGCTGTAAAGCGTATCGCCGATGATCATGTTGAGGTTGGCAGCGCGATAACTGTTCTGCCTGAAGTACACGAAGCCAGATGCGTAGGTCTTCGGGAAGAGGGTGTTCGACTTGAGCGCCCCACTCATCAAGCGATCAGCCTTCTCTTCGGCCTCGATGCCAGCGCGACTATTAGCTTCAGCCGCCGCTCTTTGCGCCGCGAGGTTAGGCGCAGTGCTCGTCCCGTTGTAAGTGCCGTTCGCAACTCCGGCGGGGCCATAAATCGTAGCCGCGCCTGATTCGGTCGTCGTCGTGCGCGCCATTCCCGCAGCGAATGAACGAAAGAAGTTGCCCCATCTGGCGCGGCTCTTAAACTTGGCCGCGATCTTTTCCGGCGGCATGGAATAGATGTAATCCGCTTGGCCCTTGCGATCTAGGTAGGTCAAAAAGAAATCTTTAGGCACGACGTTGAAACGCTGCTCAGTTGCATTGGCGACCGTGACTTCGACGACCGTGTAATCGCCAGAGTCATATCCGACGACCGCGACCGTTATGCTGCCATCATGAATGATTCGGATCGCATCTCCGTCAGAAAGAATTTCATCACAACGCGGGTCGGCGCGCGTCCAATGAATATTTTTGTCAGGGGCGGACGGCAACTCTCTTTTCTGCGCTCGGGCGGGGGCATAAAGACAGAGCGTAAAGAGCAGCGTTAGGAGCAGAAGGCGACAGGTCGAAGGGTGCATAGGAATCTCCCGCCCAATGTGTGTGGTTATGTAGTCGCGTCCGCTCACGCGGACAAATCAACATTGCCTCAGCAAAGCTCACGAGCTTGCACGTCTCTGCGGTTGCTCACGTCCGCAGTTGCACGAAGCGCTGGGTTGAGCATCGGCGCTATCGCGCCGGGCCGTCTTTTCGACGCCCGCTGATCAGCGAGTCTAAACTCCAGACGCCAGCGCCCCGCACAGCGATGTACAGGAAGATGAAGCAGAAGAGTACGGCCGGCTCCCCCTGATTCATGATCGGCAGCGGGTGGTGCGGGAAGTGCGCCATGAAGTAGGCGACCGCCATTTCGCCGCTCGCCACGAACGCTGCGTAGCTGGCGAATAGCCCCAGGAGGACGAGTAGCCCGCAGGCGAGTTCGATAACGCCCGAGCCGCCCATCAGCGGCGCGAGTGCCACGGTCGGCTTGTTGCCCGGCACGCCCAGCAGTTTCTGGCTGCCGTGCATGGCGAACAGCAGCCCGGCGACGATGCGCAAGAGCGCGTAAGCGTAAGGCGCATATCTGCCCAAGAAACGATCCATGTTTGACCTCCTTCGGATGTTCAGCGCGCGGCCCTGCGCGCCTATGTTGCCGTGCTCCTGATTAACCGCCAAACGTTGGCAATAATTCGCACCACTTAAACAACCGAACAACTAACCTCGTCTTACGACCTCTAGCACGATCACAGACCGTTTGAGCCTTACCCACCTCCGTCTGCCGCGAGCACCCGCGCACTGGTGCGCCTCGATTCAATGAGGCAAGGCAAGAGGCTGGCGGACTCTAAGGGCGGTCGCCGTGTGAGCCTACCCACCTTGCAGGCTTCCACCCACGCCGCCCCGTCATCATCGGCGAGTGCCGGCAAGGTCGAGTGTAGGGAGCGGCCAGCATCCGACGCTTGCGCGCTATTCACTCTTGCGCGGTCGCCCAACCTCTGGCTGGTACGCCAAGACTTCAGCCCGCGAGACAAGCCGCCGGCTGTACTGCTCAAAAGCCCGCACCCGCCCGCGCCGCACCCAATGAGTGACGGCCGAGACGGACACGCCTTTCAGGTCAGCCGCCTCTTTCTGTGTGATCAAATCGTTCGGCATCCTATCGCCCTTTACGCCCGCGGGAGTCGTGCGCTTTTTCGTCATAGTAAGTCACATTGACCAAGTAAATAATTGTCAACCCGCTTGACAATATAATACTACGCGAGTAAAATACAGTCAAGTTAGTTGACAGTATAGAGACGGAAACGGAAGGAGTCAAGACCCATGCAGCAGAAGAAGCAGACGCAGCAGCCGACCCGGAAGCAGACCTGCGAAGAAAAGGATTTAGGCTTGGCACTAGCGAAGGCCAGCCGCCCGCCCGTCGTGACGACCTTTAAAACGTCCGTCGGCGTCGTTGTCAGGTTCTAACGAGCGAAGGCTTACGAGTGCTGAAACACCCGCAAGCCTCCATTTACATCAACGTTCGCCACCAATCCGCGAAGAAAGGAAACGAGACAAGATGCCGCTTCATAGTACCACGCCGCGCAAGCCCCGCGGCCGTCCGTTCACCAGAGGCCACGACCCCCGCCGCCACACGTTCACGCCGGAAGAATGCCGCGCCGGTTTCTACGCCGCACTCGCGTCAATCGCCACCCGTAACCCCCGCGCCACCTTCTACAACGTCATGGACTACTTCACCGCGCAGCGAGCAGCGCAGAGAGGGTGCAGCCATGCCTGAACTGGAACTGTGCGACTCGTGCCGCATCCACTTTCCCGCCGAGTACGCGGAAGCATGTGAGGCGTGCGGCGCAACGCTCTGCCCCATCTGTGATGAGGACGGCTGCAAAGCCGACCAGCACAAGACTGAGCAACTACCGCTCGCGGCCTAAAGACACGGCAACGGGCGCGGCACATCTTTCGCCGGAGACGCCGCGCCCACCCGTCATCAACCAAGCACCAAAAGAAGGGACTGAGGCCAATGACTACGAAGAAAGCTACACCGAAACGCAAAGGCGGGAAAGCACCCGCGCAACTTTCGCCGGCACACGCCGCCGACATCAAGCGCCTCGCGGTTGACCTGGCGAACGTGCTCACCAATCCCGCGCTCCCGCGCGGACTCTACAACAACATCAAACGCGCCATGTGCGAACTCGGCGAACCGGACGCCGTGACCAACTCAGCCAGCTACCTCGCCGAACTCTTCACGCACTTGAGCGCGAGAAAGGCAGGTGCGCAGTAATGCCGACGAACAGAAAACCACAAGCCAAAGACGGCCCGCGCATCGCCGGGCGCAGTCGCGTATGCATGACCAACAAGCGGGGTCTGCCCTACACCCGCGCCGAGGTAGACGCGCAAGTTGCTTGGGCCGAGTGGAGCAAGACACGGGCGGCGCTGTTGGTCGCAGCCATCATGCCGGAAAGCGGGATGCTGATGGACATGAACCCCGACGAAGTAGGGGCGGCCCTGATGGAGATCATCACGGTGCTGACTTACATGCGCAGCCTAGACGACCGGGAGAACCTGCACACCGATCTGGCGACGCTCGTCTTTGCCCACACGGACACACACATGCAGGAGACGTGCGCTTTCTACCGCCGCCGCCTTGTATTCCCCGCGTAAACGAAGCGGACGCGGCCGATCTGATTCATCGGCCGCGTCCTGAACTCACAATCCGCCCACTTTGAGAAGGGAAGCGAGACTATGAGCAAGACGAACGATAAGCCCAAAGCGACCAAGCCACAACCCAACCGCTCAAGTCGGCTCGGCAGCTACTACTACACGCAAAGCAGATGGATTGAGCAGGTCTTTGACGACCACAACAGCAAGTACGCAGACCGGCATCTACTCTCCGAGCAGATCATGCAGTTGCTCAAGGCTGCGGGCATGGGCCGCAAGCTTCAAACGGTGCTGGCGCAGCCCGGTCGGTATTACATCGCGGCCGTCAAAGCCCTCAGAGATAAGGAGGCGAACTACGCCACGCTAGACCCGTTAGCCAAGATCGCCGCGTGCCTTGAGACCTGCAAAAAGACATTTGCCGCCACACCTGCCAAGCAGTCACAGGCGCAGACTCAGACCGACCAGCCGGCCACGCCCGCGCACCCGCCGAGCACATACGACGGCAATCAAACGCGCATCCGCGTAGCCGAGGGCGACGACGATCTGGCGGCGGTCGGCATCAACGCCGGAGATTATCTGTTCGCGGACGAGGCCGAGCGTGAATTACAGCCCGGCGAGTTGGCGGCGCTGTTAAGAATCGGCGCGGAGACATGGGCCGCCGGCGTAGTGACGACCATCACACCGGACGAGATCACGCTGGACGAAGGCGGCCAGACGCGGACTTTTACCCGCGCCGACTTGGAAACGATCTGCCGCGTGACGTGGTACGCCCGCCGCTTCCGGCCCGCGCCGGCCACACCCGCAGGCCGGATCAAGCAACTGCGCGCCCGGCTTGAAAGATTGGACGAAGAGGACGATCAGATCATTCGCTGCACGGAGCGCTTCCGTGTCGAAAAACAAATCTACGATCTTGAGCGCGAGCAAGCGCGTGATGAGTGGCCCGACGTGATCGGTGAGCGGGGCGCGTGATGCTCTGGACAGTCCGCCCTTTAGTCAAACGCCTACACCAACAGCAGAAAGGATGAAGGATGAAGAAACGCCACCCGACACCGAGTAAGTTGACCCGGCAGAAGAGAGCCGAGGTTAGAGCAGCGAGAAAGCCCCGACGGTTGACGAGCGCCGATCTCAAACCAAGACCGCGCCCATCAAGGGAGCTTCTGTCCGTCATACGGGCAGTACGACCACTTGGGCGACATGCGTTCTCTACATTTGGGGCAGACCGCACCCTCGACCGCGGCGTCGAAGGGCGTGCGCCAGACAAAGATCGCCGCCTTGTAGCTGCCGTTAGCTTTCAGCATCAGCGTTAGTTTATCCTTCCGCGCCGTCTGCACGACCGGCGCGCCCTGCTTCGTGACGGCCGGGAAGACGAGGATGTGCATATTGGCGCTGGACGCGTCCCCTTCCGCAGAGATGAAGCTCTTCATGGCCGCCATCAGGGCGGCGACTTTCGGGGGCGGATTCCGGAGCGGTAGTAACTCCGAGCCGTCCTCCAAGCGTAGGGCCGCCCGCGCGCGCACCTCCGCCTCACTGGCATAGACGCTCCCGCCGTCCGGCTTGTCAATACTGTTCTGAACCATCACGGTGAGGTAGGTTTTTAGAAAATCTAATTCCTGCTCAACCTCGGCCTTTGGGCGTCCGCTGTCGGCCACGCCGGAGGCCACGAAGAAGTCAAAGGGAAACCAAATGACGACCTGAGTGTGATTGTCTTCGAGCCTCATGATCATCAACTCTTTGGTGAAGGCCCCTAAGTCTACGGCGGGGTCGTGCGTCGTACCCTGCTGCGCGGGTAGGCTCGCAGGGAGCAGGAAGGCTAGCAATATAAGCAAAATGCGTAAGCTATTCTTCAACGTAGTCTCCGTTCGCGGCTGATGAGGTGATAGAGCAGGACGCGCCGAGGTGGTGCGCAGGTTACCCCTTGTGGCTGAAGACGGCCGCGCCGAGTGACCCTGTGTGGTAAAGACGGCGGCACGATATGCCCGCTGGCTGGGGATGTCAATAGTCAGAGCGTTACGCGGCAGTGGCCACTATCCTCTGTATCTACCCGCACACCTAATACCCATCCTTGCGCGCGGGTTGCGGCAGGCAGGAGCCGCACAGTGACCAAGCGGCGGGCCTCGCCCCCGCCCCCGGTCATTGACCTCGCCGACTGGCGGCAACAGCACCAGCACGAGCAGCAGCGTACCTGGCTGCCCGGTCGCTGTCTCGTCTTCACCTTCGACGAGGAGAGCGTCAGCCGGTCGCGCGCAGTGATTGAGTTAAGAGACTTCGGGCGGGGGTTGGGCGTCGTCGCCGACATGGAGATCGTCTTCTACGGAGAGGCTTGAGCATACAGCCCGGCCGCATAAAGTCACGAGCGCTATGTGCGGTAGGGCGCATAAGTGCTAAACTGCGCCCGCACAATCTACCGGTCAACAACTAGATCGAGTTCCCTTCAACTTATTCTTCTTGCCGTTAGCTGCTGGTTCGTGCTCGGGCAGCAGCGTAATGATAATTGAGCTTTCGCGCACCCAGCAGGGAGGGGGCCAATGAGAATTCTACTCTATAACCCGGACAATGGCGTGACGCGCAATTTCATGCCGCACCTGTGGATGTTTCTCTTGAAGGCGCTCACCCCACCCGGCCATGAAGTGCTCTTAATTGACGGCAACGCGCGGGCTATGAATGCAGAAGAACTCGTCGCGTTCGTCCGGCAAGAACAGATCGGCCTCGTTGGCATCGGCGCGATGACTAGAATGATCGCGCGCGCTTATCGCATGGCTGACGCGATTCGCGCCGCCGGCGTCCCTGTGGTCATGGGTGGGCCGCATGTGACGGAAGTGCCCGATGAGGCGCTCGGCCGCGCTGGTGGCCCACGCCATGCGGATGCAGTGACACTCGGCGAAGCCGACGAGACTTGGCCGCACATTGTCGCAGACGCGGCGCGGGGCGAACTCAAGGAAGTCTATAAGCCGGTTGACGAAATGGGCAAAGAGCGCAAGCCAAGCCTGCAACCATACCCGGCGATCCCCTGGGAGACATTTGATCTTGAGCAGTTCGATATGGTGCCCAAGTTCGTGCGCCCGCTCTTAAAGCGTTATGGGTCAGGCTGGCGTTCAGTGCATGTAATTCCGATGGAATCGGGGCGCGGCTGTCCCTACGGCTGCGAGTTCTGCACCGTCACCGGCTTCTTCGGCGATTCGATTCGCTTTCGCACGAATGAGAGCGTTGTGCAGGAAATGTTGCGGATCAAACGGCACGCGCGCAAGGAACGCAAGCAAGTGATCGTCTTCTTCATCGACGACAACTTTGCGATCAACCTGAAGCGCACGAAGTCGCTGTTGCGCGACATCATCGCGGCCGGCGCGCAGTTGCCTTGGATGGCGCAGATCAGCGCCAACCTGCTGCGCGATGAAGAACTGGTGGACTTGATCGCGGCGGCGCATGGTAAGTGGGTTTTCATCGGCATGGAGTCAATCGACGCGACCAACTTGGCCGACGTGAACAAGAGTTTCAACAAGCCGGGTGAATATGCGGCGGTGCTCAACCGGCTCGCTCAGCGCAACATCTATGCAGTCACCTCTTTTATCATGGGGCTGGACAACGACACGCCGGGCGTAGCCGCGCGCACGCTCGAACAGATCGAGAGTTGGCCGCCGGGCTTACCCGTCTTCGGCCAGCTCACGCCGTTTCCTTCGACGCCGCTTTATGCGCGCTTAGCAGCCGCGGGGCGGCTCACGCGCCCGCAGCATTGGCTGGAATTTGCGCCCTACCAGATGGCGCACACGCCGCTGAAGATGACAATCCCACAGACACAGTTGGAACTCGACGAAGCATGGGCGTCGTCCTATAGCCCGCAGCGGAACGAGCAGGCAATTGATTCGATCAGCGACCAGCCGCTTAACTATCGCATGACACATCTTGTCATGCGCCTCTTCTTTCGCGGCATCTACTTCCCGCAGATGACTAAGCGAGCTTGGCTGAAAGTGATCGCGCAGAATCGACGGCCAATTTATCGGCTCACCAAGGAAGGGATTGGCAAGTGGCGCACTGCGCGAAGGATTAGAGCAATCACTACAGGTGAGGCTCGCTCAACCTAACTCGTCCAAATGACTTGAGTCCGCTATCTAAAAATCATCCGGCGGAAGCGCTATCAGTGACTTGCCCCAATTGCCATGAGAGTAAGAACGAGCGCGGGGAATGTGCCCACATCGCCGAGGCGCGCAAGCGGTTAGGGCTTGGGGTAGAGTGCGGGGCGTGAGGTTTATAGAACGTGCTACAAACTAAGCGGCGGGCTTGTGCTGGCTCGCCTCTTTATCTTTGGCTACTATCGAGGCGTCGGGTTCAATGAGTTGTTCGACGTCCTCCTGCTCCCCTCATGCGGCTGACGCCGAGTAGGAGCCCCACGACCAGGAGTACGACCGGGGTCGTCGCCGCGGAGACGCCGAGCTGCGTGCCAAGGATCGGGATGCGCAGCAGGACGAGCACACACTGCGTGAGTCCGGCGATGAGCAATGCCTTCCAGGCCCAGACCTCGCCGCGCCGGTACGGTCCGAGGACGATGGCCAAGAACAGGACACCGTAGGCCGCCCCGAAGGCGGCGGAAGTGCCTCGGATTCCGCGCAGGGCGTTTGCGACGCCGGCATCGCCGCCGGAGACCTTGGACACCCTTGAGTTCCCGATGCCGTAGTCGTCGCCCGTCCGGTACGCGTGGACAGCCGAAACCAGGCTGAAGAACGTGATTGCAACGCCGAGGACGGTGAGGAGTATCCAGCTTGCCTTTTTCATCTTCTTTTAGCTCCGTATAGCGAACTCTGACATTCAATAGGCAACCCATGCTCGCGAGGGCCTAACGTTTGAGTTGACGCGGCGGCGCGAATCAAAGCCCCCTCCGCCAAATCATTCTAGTTGAGAAACACGCTCCCGCCGCTCGCGGCCAACGAATTGTTAGACCGGCCACGTTCTCCGCATGGCCCGTTGGGTAATGCTGTCCACGTTCCAAAGGATGTAGCCAGCCGTTAGCCACATGACCGCGGTCATTCCGCCCCCGAAGCATGCAAGTCGGAGGTTTTCATTGAGTCCCGTGAAGGTAATTGCCGCCAACGAAATGAGGCTGCCAATTAGCGCCGTGACATAGTACAGACGCACGTGAAACACACGCGCCAGTGGAACAAAGTGAAGGCTCACGATCAATCCAATGACGGGCAATACCCGATCTGGAAGACCCGCACGCATACACCACCAAACGGCCGCAGCGATGAGTAAAGCCTGCCCAAGCGTCGTCCAGCCGAATGCTTTGGCTATGTGCCGAGTTTCAGCCCGCTGGCCCTTGTCCGCCTGCTTCAGGTCTGCGCGCGTAAAGCCCGACGAGCGCCGCAGTCGTAGCGCAGCCCACAGGATGGCGGCGAACATCGCAAACTGAAACGCGGTGGACAATCCCCAGACGAGCCACCCGAATCTCGTAGTGATTACACCGAACGAGACTCCAAACCAAAAGAACCCGGCGATTGCGAAGACAATGACCCCGCCCGAGAGGCCCCGGCGAAATTGCTGATCAGTCATTGGGTCGGTCGGTCCTTTCTCAACCACATCGAGGTCTAACGCCCGCCATCACCCGCCGCGCACAACCTGATAAGCGACAAGTCTCGCGCATGAAAGCAACGCTATGCGCGGTCGGCTGCATGGCATGGTTAGGCGTTGCGGCTGAGCCAGTCCGCGAAACGCGTCGGACCGATGCGTGGATTGTCGCCGGGTGTCAGGCTTTGGTCGTTCACTGCTATGCCGAAATAGAGCGCCTTTGCGTCGGTGATTACCGTCCGTGCGTCCCCGGTTGCGTTCAGGAACTGCCGCACGAGTTCGTCTTGACGGATCGGTTCGGGACCGGCCAACTCGACCGTGCCGTTCAATGGCTCCGCGAGGGCGACATCGGCCATGACGGCGGCAACATCATCCGACACAATGGGCTGCATCAGAACCGGTGGCAGCCGAACAGTCTGCCCTTCAGTCGCCGCTTGGGCGATGCCACCCACGAACTCGAAGAACTGCGTGGCGCGGACGATCGTGTAAGGAATCGGGGAAGCCTTGATCAGATTTTCTTGCGCCATCTTCGCGCGGAAGTAACCGCTCGCGAGCAGGCGGTCGGTGCCGACGACCGACAACGCCACATGATGACCGACGCCCGCAGCGGCTTCCGCAGCCAGAAGGTTTCGCCCCGACGTTTCAAAGAATTCTAGGACGGCCTTGTCCTCCCAAGCGGGTGCATTCGCGACATCCACGACCACCTGAGCGCCGGCAAGCGCTTGCGCCAGTCCCTCGCCAGTGACGGTGTTGACACCCGATGATGGTGCTGCCGCCACCACCTCGTGGCCCTGCTGATGAAGGTTCTTCACGACCTTTTTTCCGATGAGTCCGCTGCCGCCGATGACGACGATTTTCATGTTGTTCTCCTAATTTGATGGTTGCTTACTGCGTGTAGATTCTCGATACGACCTGCCTCCGGCTACTTCCTCGCGTATGACTCGAGAAAGCCACATCCGGAGCAACGGTAGGTAACAATCTCAAAAATCTTTTCGTCAGGGATACCACGCCAAGAGTCAGCTACGGTGCCAGCTTCGAGCCAGAAGGAGGCAGCGCCCCCGCGGCCGTAATCTGGGATGAAGCCGAGGAGCATGATTGAATTACATTTGGGACATTTGATCTCGTCACTCATGACTGTTCCTCCTGGGAGCCAAGGGTTGGGAACTTGCACGCGGTTGTTAGGCAGCGCAACTTCGCCCAAAGCAAAAGGCGGCGGAGAACATGAATACCCCGCCGCCCTTCCGTCTCACAACTTTGAGGTTGTGAGGTCGCATCAGTGTCCTCACCTCGCCGACGCGCGCGCCGCGCGCGTTAGCACGCGCCTTGAGGCCGGTGCTTATATCACTCCGCACAGTGCAAGTAAATACTTTTCCAGATGGCTGAGGCAGAGCTTGAGGGCCTGCATGGTCGGATTAAAACCCCGCTCTGATAGGGCGTGCAGCGCGTAGCATAGCGCTGGCTGAGCATTTCGCCCCGTGGCCGGATACGTACCCCGTTTCAACACAGGGCACGTATGCGCCAGGCGGCGCTCGGCGGACACATTCTGCGACCTGCCGGGTGGCGCGGATGTTATATATCTTGCCCCGGTCTGCTGCTCGCTCTGTATGGCTTGACGGCGCTCTAGAAGCGCAGCTCGACCGTGCCAGCGATGATGGGAACGCCGTTGCGGTCAGGCGCGCGCGTCAACTCGAACCAGCCGTTGCCTTGTGTCCGAGAGACGCTGGCAAACCTGCCTGTGCCACCCTTGATGAACAAGCTCCCCTTGACATAGGCCGTCAGGTCGCGGTTCCAGCCGATCCAGCCACTCGACACTTCGCCATACAGCACGCCCTGAAAGATATCCCCTTTGAACACGACGAGCGACCATGTGTCGCCAATCAACTCGTTACCTATCTCGAAATCTGGCGTGCTCGGCTTCTGTTTGAGCGAGACCGAGAGCGCACCTCTCAGCGGGCCGCTGATCTCGCCTGCGTAATTGAGGCCGGTGAGTACGTCTGCGCTGTCATCAGGCGCGCCCGCCGCTGTCTCGACGCCCTGAAACCGGAGCGTATAGGTCTGCTGCGCCGAGTCAAAGGTTGGAGCCGGCGGTGGCTCGTAGATTGGCTTTTGGGCTGCCGCGCGGTTGCTGGCGGATAAGACAAAAAACAGCACGAGCACCGCTGCAATGGTGGCGCAGTTGTGCTGGGCGAATGCACGCATGATAGACCCTCCTTATACGGTCGTGAGCGACGGGCCACTGTCACCGTCGCCTGGTTCTGATTTATGTATAGGGGCGGAGGGACAAGCTACGAGAACAAGGGTCAGGGGTTACTTGTTTAGTTGGGGTGCGAGGTTACTTATCATGCAACCATAAGCGGGCAGCGTGTCACTCCCTGAATTTCTAGTTGGTTTGGCTTAGGAGAACGCACACTTTATTGCGCGCCACGTCAGGCAGGACAGGCGTTTGTGCGCTTAGCCGACTCGCAAGTATGGTCAGATACAGCACAGGGCAAATACACGCCACTTTTCACCACTTCCGCCTTGCCCCATCAAAGCCCCGGCGCAAAAGTCCGCTGGCGGACAGACCGCGCAAATGGATCGTGCTACATACGGGTCGGCTTATGCCGCCAGCCTAGAGGGGGAAAACGTAGACTGGCTTCAAGGGGGAAAGAAGCGGCGGATACCTGAGAGGGTGGTTCGCCGCTTTTGCTTTGCCCGCCGGCGGCGGGTCAACAAAAGCCTGCTCTGATAGGGCGGGCTGCGCGCCACGCAGGGCAGGACAGGCGTTTGTGCGCGCAGACACCTCGCAGTATGGTCGGATTGAGCACAGGGCAAATACGCGCCTCTTTTTATAGGTGTCAACTTTGTAAAGTTTGTAGGTAGCACAATAAGTGCCGCGCCCACTGTTAGGCCCCTGTTTATCAGGGGAGTTACCAAGCAAGGGCAGGACAGCCCGGCGCGCGTCAGAACTTGAACATCGGCAGTTCAAACGAGGCGAACCGTCCTGCTATATCTTCGAGCTTACCGTCGTCCCGCCCATGGCCTCGACCACGCCAGCGCCGGAGTGCCCGCTCAACACCGGGATTATCGCCCAACGCTGCCCGAAGCATCCCGCGCACCTGCGCCCGCACCTCATCTGCTGCCGGGCTATTGAGGCTCGACGCCATCACACTATCAGCCTCATGCCAGCGCGCACAGGCCGCCATCACTTCGGCTACGTCCGCCCGGCGCACATAAGCCTTGCGCCTCTGGCCGTCTGCCCACCAATAGCGATAATGCGCGGTGTGGAGCTTGCCAGAGGCGCAGCGACAGTTAGCCCGCCCACAACGCACATACTGCGCGACGACCTTGCCGGGCAGCATCTTAGGTGAGGAATCCGGCATGGTTTTCCTTTAGCATAGTTTCATGGGGCATTGCTGCTCACGGCGCTCGTCCATTCATAAAGGGTTGCCACATTCAAGCGGGCAAATAGCTACAGATTCGAGTCTGAAAAACGTTAGCAGTCAGTTAGCTATTTGTGAGCGCTTTCAGACGTAGCGCACGCCCGGCGCGCCTCGTCTTCGCGGGCTGCCTGCTCTGCACGCGCACCCGACCCGCAATAGACCGAGCGGACGCGCCGGCCCTCGCGCACTTTGCGATAATAACTTCACGAACCACCCCCGCCGCCGGTGATATGCGCGCACGCCGCGCATGACCGCGAGCATTTGCGCGAGCGACACACCATCACCGGGCAGACGAGCAAGCGCGCGGTTAACATCACGATGAAAAGCGACCGCCTGCCTTTGCCGCCGCCACTCGTAGCCCGCAAGCGAGTATTTGGAATAACGCCCATGCTTGAAGTTGGGATGTGCGAACCAAGCGCGCGAGCGACCGCCGTGCAGATGGCAGCGTGTGCGCCCATCGCAGGGCCGGCGACGACACGATCCACCCTTACGAGTACGTGCGTCGCAAAAGCCTTTCATGGGGTATGCCTGCGTTCATGGGGTATCCAATCAACCCGTTTTTCATGGGGCGAGTCGGGCTGTATATTAACGCTGAACCTTCGGCTGGTAGGTCTGCACCCCGATGCCGACGACGGCCGGCGTTGCTTTCAACAGACCCCGCCCGCCTGAGTCTCGCCAGCCTTCATACAAATCCTGCACAACAAGTGGCGTCATTAACCGGAGCGCATCTCTCTTCGCCTTGAAATCCTGCCCCGTGATCGTCTTCCCCGTGGCCGCATCCGCGAGGTACGCAGGCACAGGCGCAGCGTTCTGGCGCAGGAAGCGCGTCGTCAGCGCGAGCACATCTTGATTGCGCTTTGCTGACTGACCTTGAGCGAGACCGGCGAAGGCTTTCGACATTTGCAACACGTAGCGCACGACCGCGCGATGCCCACCCGTCAAATCGTAATGCGTGTGTCCGACGACCACCTTGCCGAAGTCTGGATCACGCGGATCAATCGTCACCTTTGCGCCGCCGAGCCGCGCGAGCGTCATCCCGGCGACGACCGTGCCCGCGAATTGCGTCATCTGTTGGATTGCGATCTTCCGAGCAGCCGGTGCGAGCTTGGCGTAGTAGACAGGATTGAGCACGTCGATGCGCCCCTTCAAATTACGTGGGGCAAACATGGTCGCGTTCAAGACAGGGGTAACCTTCTGCAACGCGGCCGGTAGCTCACCTCTGCCCGTCGCACTGTTCACAAAGCGCGCGATTGATTTGAACTCTTCCGGGTTGTCGAACTCATTCAACCCTGCGCGCTCCAACTGCCGCGCGTACTTCGAGAACACGTCTTGTCTGAGGCTGTCGAGGTAAGCGACGTAGGCGCGCTCCGATTGTTTGACCACCGGCAGCTTGCCGGCGAGCCGACTCATGAACGCCTCTTCGCGCCCCGACAAGCTTGCATGCTCCTTCATCGCCGAGTAGAGGCCGGCGCGCTCCGCCATATCAGCATCAGGATGCGTGACGAGCCAGCGCATTAAATCGTCGTGGCTGTTCTGTGAGACGAGCGATTTAACTTGTCGCGCCATCGCCCGCCCGGCCAACAAAGGATGTGTGACCGTGAAGATCAAACCTTGGCGACCGGCAGCGGAGAGATCAGCTGAGGTCATGATCGAACGCGGCGCGGCGGCCACATCAAGCATGCCTTCACCGAACTGACGCAAGCCGCTTTTAGTTGACGGCGCACTCTCAGCGCCGCGCCGTGCTGCCGCTTCCTCAGTTGGCATGACGGTCTGCGCCGTAGCATCGGGGAACTGTGCGCGATCAACTTGCGCTTGGGCCTGCGCGCCTTCAGGACTCGTCACCACCGACGACGATAACTCACTCCCTTGCGCATCCGTCGTGCGCAGCGTCGTG
>JBJMGT010000003.1:0-8114 GCA_045807745.1 Pyrinomonadaceae bacterium | reverse complement strand
GTCGGGATCGGCACCGGTACGGTCAGACCTTCATGGTCGAGGTGTTGGAGGAGTTTGGTCTCCCACGCGAGATCAGCGTCGCTCCTGGCACCGAGACGACCGACCGCAAGGTGCCCGTAGACGCGCACGCTCCACACGTCGTTGGCGACTCCGCCAGCGAGCGGTTCGATGCGAGCGACGTCGACACCCCACTGCTCGAGTGCCTCCCATCCCACTGGCCACATCATGGTTTCCAATCCGTCCGGCTAACGCCCGGCATCACCCGCGCCCACACGTAACGTACATGAGAAAGTTCGTGAAGGGGCGTCGGGTGCATGCCGTTGTTAGGCTTCGCCGCCCGTTCACTAGTCTTTCTTTACTTTGATACGGCGGACTATCGCCTTGTCCGGCAGAGTGGAGAGCGTGCCTTCGAGAGTGTCGCCTTTAACAGCAAGTTCAAAGATGATATGCACTCTGCTGTTCTTGAACTCGCTCGTGAGTGCTTGCTTTCGCGCGTCATAGACAAAATCAAACGTGCCCATCGTCTCGGGCTTGCCGTTCACAATTTTATCCGCCGTGATAGTCACAGTGTCTGACTTACCGGAGGCTGCGGCTACGTGATAAACGACTTGCTCATCGTTACAGGCCGGGAACTTTTGCTTGTCCACGCAAACTGACTCGCCAGACCAATTACCGACCAGCTTCGAGATTTCGCCGCCCTGCGCTCCTTTGGGCTTTTCCTCTTGGGCAACCACGGAATGGGCGGTGAAGAATCCGCACAAAATGAAACACCAGAGTAGCACGTCTGTCCGCAGTAGCACGCCGATTCGCCTCATAGTCACCCTCCCAACTTTTAGAACTGAATGGAACCTTCACCTTGACATTGATCATTCCGGAAAGTACGCAGAAGCCTAACGCCCGCCATCGGCCGCCGCGCAGACAACTAAATAAGCATCAAAGCTAACGGATGAAAGCGACGCCATTCGCGCTCCGGTTGAATGAGTTGACGGTGTCGTCGTCAATTAAAAGGTTCGAAGGTCGAGACGTTAGCCATCCTCATCCACTTCCCGTTCGCCTTTTCACACGTCATGATCTCAGCGTATATGAATTTCTGCTCGCGCTCCTGACCAACAGCATCCTTTTACACACGTCGTACCTTCAAACGCGTGATCATCCACGCCATACTCCCGTCCTTCGTGATGCGAATGATTGCCTCTTCAAGATTGTCCCACTCATAATATTTTGCTCCAAGGAAATAGTCGCTGAAAAACTTTCGCTGATTTGCTTTTCATAGGTTTTACCCTGCTGAGCTACTTGTCGCATCATTCAACGGACTTTCGCAAGAGGTCTATTAAAATGGCGGCCCGACACGTTTAGCTTCAAACCGCCCGATTGCGTCGAACGATGAGGTGGTACCGGCGAATCGCTGCCGTATTGTCGCAACTCCGATCATGACGTCTCCGTGCATAACAAATTGCAATTCTACGATTAAGGGCTGGGGGTGCCCACGACTGGGCGGTTGCGGCATTACAGGCGCACGAACGACAATGCGCCCC
This sequence comes from Pyrinomonadaceae bacterium, assembly GCA_045807745.1. GTDB lineage: Bacteria > Acidobacteriota > Blastocatellia > Pyrinomonadales > Pyrinomonadaceae > QHXQ01. The sequence goes on along the minus strand of JBJMGT010000003.1, from coordinate 6,579 downwards.
CCCTCGAGGGCAAGAGTCGCGGGACCGACGAAACGAAGTTGACTCGTGATCAGCTGTAGGGTGTCCGAACCGGACGGCTCCATCCTGCCAATCAAACTGAAGTCTATCGTGACGGGATCGTTCTCCAGATTAGGTAGCACGCGAGAAACTCCGCGCCAATGTCCGCGGAGATCAACTGGGTCGACCTTATCCCCGACTGCCGGAACAGTTGGGAATTCTGTACTAAGGGGGTTCGGAGCGGAAAGACTAGTGGGGCGTCCCCGACCATCCAGGTATGTCAGTTTAGCAATTCGCTGAATCGCAGATGCCTCACGCGCTGGAATGTCCACAAGAATGCCGCTCGAATCGGAAACGATTCCCCGATTGAACTCGACTTCATGTCCTTGGAGTCGACGGGCTGCGCCGACGGGCGATCGTCCAGTCAGCGTGGCATAAATAATCATCGCCTCGAGGTATGCACCCGCCGGGGAGAGATGGTGCTTGTCTGTGAAGTACGGCGTAATCGCGGGGTGTTCGGCCTGCATCCGTTTGATCCCACGCCCGGCGTTTGCTATCGCACTCCCTGTGTCATGCGCAACGCGGGTGAATAGGTAGTCCAACCGTTGCTGATCACGAGCTGGCGCATCCGCATTCGCCCAGTGAGCAAGAAAGACCGGATTGGCACCCGCCTGTCGAATGAGCTTGGCAAAACGGCCGCCAAATTCCATTAGCTCGCTCCCGGACGTGCCGACTCGTGCGTTGCCCTCAAGAAACCAGCCTTCGCCAAACGTGCTTTGGTCATTCAAGACAACATGCGTCCACCGCCCTTCGCGAATGCGGCTCGACACGGACTCATCGCGCCAGTGGTCTTCGAGCGTCGCGCCTCCTGAAGCAATCATTGAAGTTTCAATGCAAGGGCCCGGTAAGCTAGAAGCTATCTCTTGTACCAATGCTGGGACATTATGAACATAGGTGAAGCTGTTTCCGACAAAGAGTACTCTAAGCGTGGGGGCGGGATTGCATCGGGCGAGCTTCGTGTCAGAGAGTGCCGGGTCTGACCCGCTCATTGCACCATGAAAAATTGAGGGCCACGCAGCGGCTTCAGCGTCAGATACAACGCGCCGGGTGGCGGGCGTCTCCCGCGCAGCGGCCCGCGCCTGCGTTTGCTGCGCTCGAACTCCCGCGAACTGGGCGACCAGTAGTAGTGCGCTGAATGCCGTCAATTTAGTTATGGCCGTTAGTTTTATCATGTCTCCCAACTCTCCTCGTTTCTTTCCGGCGCGCGTGACGCAACCATATGGCTTTATTTACGAAGCAATCCTTTCACCATCAGGTCGGCAATCTGCTCGGTCTTCTCTTTGGGTCTTCAGGTTCTAAGCAACTGTGAAGCAAAAGGCAAACAGCCATCCTCATGTCGTTTCACTAAAGCGCAATAGTGGTAAAGCCTGCTGTAGTTGTTTGGCCCCTTCGGCGCTAATCCGCGACCCACCGATCAGTAGCGTTTCCAGCTTAACTAAGACCCTCAGATGCACCAGCCCAGCGTCGCTCACCTGCGTCTGGAACAAGCTTAATTTTCTGAGTTTAGTAAAGGGCTTCAGATGAACAAGACCGGCGTCACTGACTTTTGTGCCGCCGATCAAGAGAGTCTCAAGTTGGGTCAGTTTCTTCAGTTGCGCCAGCCCCTTGTCGGTGAGTTGGGTGCGGAACAAGTTTAGCGTTTGCAGTTTCGTCAAATGCTTTAGCTGCGCAACACCGGCATCACCTATGTGCGTCAGCCGCAAGTCCAAGGTGCGCAGTTCAGGTAACTTCTTGAGAAACGCCAAGTCGTCGTCAGTGACCTGCGTGCTATGAAGATCGACCTTGATGATCGGTTTGCCAGGTACTGCTTCGTCACGTTCGACCTGTCCGCCGAGTCTCGTAACTTCAGCTACGGCCCGTTCCTGTGCATCGACCTTGGCGGCCACCGGATAGGCGGAAGCCAGCAAAAGAAGCAGCGACAGGCAAACTATTCTATAATTCATTGTTCCTCCATCTGCTATGTGACCCCGCGAGGTGTTAATAGAATTGAAGACGCTATCTCATGAAGCAGCGCCAGTATGCGTGGAGGCTTTCCGGGCGGCAAGCTAATCGTGATAAGCGGTACTGGCACAGGGACGAAATCGAGTCCCATCATCAGAAAAGCTCAGAACCCGGTCTTTGTTCACGCCTCACCCGACCGTCGCCTGTAGAAGAATGTCCACATAAACGAATGGGATAAGCGGAAGCCGCCGGTTTGGTTCTTCATGGGGAATAGACTGCCGTTCGCCTTGGCCGGCTTGTGGGATACGTGGCGCAGTCCAGATGGAGAAGTTAAAAACTTCTGTCCGATCATCACCACGGAAGCAAATGCGCGGTTACGGCCGGTACATGAGCGCATGCCGGTCATCATCGAGCAGGGCTGATAAGTCTTCAATCGCAGTCACCAGCAATGGGGCGGCATCATCGGGCGGCAGCAGCACGCCTGCTCCGTCCCCTCTACCGGCCGTCCTTCGCCAAGTCCCGCCATGCGGTCACGGTGCTGCGGTTTCGTGGCCGGTGCATCTTCGCTTCAATGGCGCGCCGCTGCATCATCTGTGCGGTCAACAGACGCTGGCGCTCATGCGGATCGGTGACTTGCGCCACCGCTTCAGGCCGCACGTGCGCCGGCAGTTGGGCCATGACCTGTTCGTCTTTCGTCAGCGGCGCGGCTTGCACACAGTTATCACAGAACAACATCTGCAACCCTTGGCCGAAGTCATCGTTCGCCTTAATGCGCCCGTGCTCGACCTCGCCGGCTTCATTCATCTTCGGCGGCCGGTCGCGCCAGCGTCGGAATTGGTAACGCGCTAGATCAGAGTCATGCAGTGCGTCAGGTCGAGCCGCGCGCACCGGCGCATCCTTGCCATCATCAACGATCAGGAAGAACCGTGAGTACCCCAGCACGCCGGGTTTGAACGGATGCGTGACACTTGGATCGACCTGCATGCAGTGGTTGAGCATCTCCAAGCCACCATCTTGCCCCGGGTTCTTCCCCTCGAACGGCAAGCCGTACACGTCGCGATAGACACGCCTTACATCGTCGCGCTCGTGGCTCATGCGCCAGCGCACGTAATGACGCTGCGTAAGCACGGGCCGCACGTGCGCCGGCAACACGCGCGCGCGCACGGCGCGCTGCGCTTGGATGAGCGCGGTCGTGTCCGTCACGTGCCGCTCCAACAACTCGCGCGTGACGTGCGCCTTGATCAGTTCGTCCCACCCGCCCGCCGGGTCAATCGTTTTGAGGATACGCCGGGCCACGTCGTCTGCTTGAGTGGCGGCGGGGAAGCTCATGCAGTTGTAGAGGAAGATGACACCGGGCAAAGGTTCATTCTGGCCTGAGACGGTGACGAAGCCCGCGACGTTCGCATGTCGCTCAGTCTTGGTGCGCGCCCAATCGTTGAAGCCGTATTTGAACCAGCGATCAGGGATACTCGGCTGCCCGAACACAGCCGCGAACTTAGACCACGTGATAACGTGCACATCATCACGCCAATTCCGCAGGACATACTCCGACTTGTCCACGTCGAACTCGTGCTGGTACTCGGCCATGAAAGCTGCGCGGCCCGAGTCTGCCAGATAAACGCGCGCGGCTCGCATGTCGAGACCACCCCACGTCGGCGTAGCCGATGCGATGACATGCTTGCCCGCGTGGACGGGATCGGGCGCGAGTTCCAACTGCTCAAATGCCTTCACCGGCCCCGACTCCTGGCGCTCTGAAAGCACGTCCACCCGCCGCTCGAATATCTGATTGAGTACGCTGTCTTCGTGGATGAGATTTTGCGGGAACAGCTTGAGCGTGTCGGCCGTGCCGGCGGGTAAAATGTCGTGCGCGATGATCTTCAGCTTCTTATCGACCGCAGCGGCCGAGTCCGTGCGGCTATCGATGTCATCAAAGACGAACATCGTAAAGCGCAGGTCGAAGAGCCGGCCGCCACGCACGCCCTCTTCCAAGCCAATCGGGATGATGCCCCAGCCCGAAGCAGTCGCGAGGTAGTCTTGCCGCCATGCCGTCTGATAGCCGTGCTTATCAACTCTCGGATTAGCGAGACCCAGATAGTAATGCGCGACCTCCGGCGAGTCGAGCCGATTACGAATTGATTGAATGTGCCCTTTCGCCAGTGCTTCAGTGTCGCAGATGTAACCGACGAAGCCCGGCCCCGCCGTCTCGCCTTAACCTAATGCACCCTCGGCGATGCAAGCCCACTCGACGTGCGTTGATTTACCACCACCGCGAAACCACATCAGGAGCATCGCCAGCTCTGCGGGTTCGAGTGCTGCACCCCGCAATAGTTTCATCCGCACGGGCCAATACCAGCCCCAGAATTCATGATGGAAATACGCGAACGGGCGCGCGAACGAGCGCGCCCCCAACGTCTGGAGCCACGCCTCATAACCCCGCGCTTCGAGTGTGCGGGCGCGCGCCGTCTTGTGCGTCTGCCGTCTGGCCGGCGCAGTCAGGTTGATAGCAGCCTGATACTGTCGCGTGATGTTCTCAACGTCTTGGCTCATCCTATTAGATCAAGTTCAGGGCAGCCCGGCTTTAACCGTTCGATAGCTTGCTCATAAGAGAGCGCCACACCAGCCTCTTGCATCTCTTCGATGTAGCGTTCGACGTACTCGCGCAACTGCGTGCTCCGCTCGTCTGTGACGATCTTCATCTGATGTGGCTTGCCTAAGACCCGATCAAGAATCTCTTTTGCGGCCTGCACGTTTCCCTTTTTTGCTTCGGCGTAGAGCGTCGCAAACAGCACGTCGGCGCGCGAGCGCTGTTGTGGATCGTCGGGATCAGCATCTAACAGTCCAGCATTGAATACCGCTGCGACCTTCTTGGCCCGCCCGCCGGGATTGCCGCTCACGCCTTTCTGAAAGCGGCGGCCTTCAGGCGGCTTGCCGTAGCCAATTTCATAATCCGTCTGCTCTGCCTTGCTACTCATCATGCCCTCTGCTTCAGGTCAGTGTGCCCCTGCTAAAACCGCGTGTTGAGCGGAATGGATCGCCTTCCGCAGCTAATTAATCTGGACACCGTTCGCCATGAGCGCGCGCGAGAAGTCCGGCCAACTAGCCCGCTCACGTGCCGCCCACGCTCTCGCCTGCGGCTCGCTGATCTTGATCGCCGTCACCCGTTGCCCCTGAGCGACGTTGCGCGCCGCTTCTGCTTCGAGCCTGCTGCGCACAGTCGCTGCGAGTTGCGGATCAACTGCCGAGTCTGACTGCGCGTCCGTCGCCGAGCGTTGGCGACCCTTCGGCGCATAGGTCTGCACCCCGATGCCAAGGCCACCGGGCAGCGCCATCGCCGCGCCCCGCCCACCTGAATCTTTCCAGCCTTCGTACAGGTCATGCGCGAACAAGGGCGTCACCAGCCTGAGCGTGTCGCGCCCCACTTTAAAGTCTTGCCCCGTGATGGACTTGCCGGTCTTAGCGTCGATTAAGTAGGCAGGCACAGGTGCGGCGTTCTCTCTCAAGTAGCGCGTCGTCAACGAGAGCACATCTTGATTGCGTGCGGGTCGTTCACCTTCGGCGAGCGCAGCAAACGCTTTCGACATTTGCAGGACGAAGCGCACGACGGAACGATGCCCGCCGGTGAGATCGTAATGCGTATGACCCACAACGACCTTGCCGAAGTCAGGATCGCGCGGATCGATTGTCGTCTTTGCCCCGGCCAAGTGTGCGAGCGTCATGCCCGCGACGACCGTGCCCGTGAACTCAACCATCTTCCGCATGGCGATCTTCCGAGCAGCCGCCGGCATACGCATGTACTCGACCGGGTTTAAGACCTGCCAGCGCCCGGCGAGGTTGCGCGGCGCAAAGCCGACGGTGTTTAAGACCGGCGCGAGCTTCTGCAACGCTTCAGGCATTGAGCCTCTGCCCGTTGCGGCGTTCACGAACCGAGCAATAGCTTGGAAGCCGGCCGAGTTCTGTTCCGGCGTGAGGCCCGATGATCTCAACTCACGCGCGTACTTCGAGAACACGTCCATGCGCAGAGAGTCGAGGTAAGCCGTATATGCTCGCTCCGATTGTTTGACGACGGGCGCGTTAGAGGCGAGCCGCGAGTAGAACGCCTCTTCGCGCCCGGCGTGCCCGCCCTTCGCAGACTCAGGAATGGCGAGATACAAACCCGAATCCTTTGCGAGCTGCGCATCCGGGTGCGACTCCAACCAATCGAAGAGATCGTTGTGCCGCTTCGCCGAGACGAGCGAAGCAACTTGCCGCTTCATCGCGCGCACGGCTGAGAGCGGTTCGGTCAGCGTGAAGATCAAACCCTGTCGCCCGGCCGCAGACAGATCAGCCGAGGTCATGATCGAACGCGGCGCGGCGGCCACATCAAGCATGCCTTCACCGAACTGACGCAAGCCGCTTTTAGTTGACGGCGCACTCTCAGCGCCGCGCCGTGCTGCCGCTTCCTCAGTTGGCATGACGGTCTGCGCCGTAGCATCGGGGAACTGTGCGCGATCAACTTGCGCTTGGGCCTGCGCGCCTTCAGGACTCGTCACCACCGACGACGATAACTCACTCCCTTGCGCATCCGTCGTGCGCAGCGTCGTG
>JBJMGT010000002.1:0-234104 GCA_045807745.1 Pyrinomonadaceae bacterium | reverse complement strand
TGCCAAGCACTTCAGAGTCCATCATGGCGAAAATGAGTTCGTGCGTGGCGAGCATCACGTCAACGGCATTGAGAGCTTCTGGAGCTATGCCAAGCGGCGCTTGCAGAAGTTCAATGGCGTCCCGGCGCGCACCTTCTACTTGCACTTGAAGGAGTGCGAGTATAGGTTCAACAAGCGCAACCAAGACTTGAGTCAGTTACTGCTCAAGCTGCTTGAAAAATATCCACTCTAGATCAAGTTTGCTTCTCTAGAGCCATATGTATTACGCTTGCATAACTCTTTACAGACGGGGCAGTGTGGTGAGAGTTTGCTCGCTTGACAGAGCATCTATAAGTAAAGTTGGCTTATAAAGCAGTCGCGCAGAATTTGCTTAACAGTAATTCAGAAGCAGACGTATTGTGTACCCGTTCTTCAGGTGGTTACTACCGCCTGTCTGACCACCGCCCTTTTGTTCTACCAGTTTTCCAAGACAACTGTTGTACACCTGCAAACCACTCACTGATCATTTTCAAATTATCATTAACCGGCTTGGCACTATGAAGCGAAAGCCATACACACTCGCCGCTGATGCGAACGATTCTGTGTTGGGGCATCATCGTTACCGAGAGGTAACAATATCTTCTCGCGCGGTGACAGAACGAAGGCCGTAATACTTAGCGACCGCTTGATTGATCCAGAAGTTTGGATCAGTCCGCAAGTGCAACTCGCTGCGCCCAAGCCCGAGCCTTGATTGCAGGTCACCGATCTGTTCGACGCTTAATTCCTGCACACCACTGTCTTTGGCCGTCCTTAGTTCTTGATCCTGCCTGTCCCAGTCGGCCGCGTAAGCCCGCGCCCGCGCGCGCAGCGCCAGAGTAAAAACGCCCGAAGCGACCGGACAGGCGAGCATTATTAGCAGCAGCAGCATAGAGCCTGCGCGCACTACTCGCTCCGCGTGCCGACTGATGAAGGGTAAGCTGCCGGCAGCGTACTTGCCCGCCGTGCGGCCCCAAACGACAGTGCCGCATACTAATGTAAAACTTAACAAGACCTGCGCCCTCCTGGGCAGCATGGTTGACATGCCGTAGAGGGCCGGTGCAATGCAACTCATGTCGAGCACGAAGACAATTACGGGGACTAGTACGAGCAGCCAAGCGCGCCGCCTGCCCTCGGCCACATCGGCGCAGTGACCAGACCTATTAAGGGCGGTTAGGAACGGCCACAGTAGCAACAGGATAAAGACGAGCGGTTGGCGGAGAATTGACAAGGCACCGAAACCGAGTGCATAGAGGGCCGAGAGTGTGAAGATGCGGAATAGTCCCGGCGGGGGCGGGAAGTAAGACTGTCTGACCGCGTTCCCCGGCGCTAACGCGACGACGATGAGGGCGAGTAGCGAACCGACTAAGCCGGCCACTAGTAAGGCTCTTAGTGCTGATTTAAGTTTCGTAGGCGCGTAGCGCGCGCTGACTATGACTGCGAGGAATAGCGCCGTAGTTTGCAGCACGACATATGCATCTGAGAAGCCGCCCGCCGCAAACGTAACGGCGGCGGCGGCGCACAAGCTCAGCACGGACGGGCGCGCATCATGCGCCGTCGCGCGCCCTAGGCTGCGGCTGACGATGCCTGCGTAGAAGGCGAAGAGCACGAGCGGCGTGATATAGCTCAGCGCGCCGGCCTGCCAGTAGAGAGACTGTACGACGTCCGGGGCTATCCTGAGCGTGGCGAAGATGACAAGCCCCGCGTACAGGAGCGTTTCCGTGTATGAAGATTTACGTGCGCCGGGCCAAGCCGTCTGGCGCAGGGCCCACACCAGCGCTGCCACCCACAACGCTAATAGTAGTGCTGGCAGGAACGGGACGATTCCAGGCCCGATTAAGCTGCACAAGCTGACAACTAATGAGAAGGAGAACCTGCCTGTCCAGTCCAAGTACCAGTGTGCTTGGGCACCGAGGAGGCCCCGCGTATGGACTGCCCGCCAAGTGTTGTAGTCGTCGGCCATGTACCGCGAAAAAAGTCCGATATAGCCGTGTGTGGCCAGCGCCAAGCCGAGCGCGGCCGCCAGCAAACGGTCAATTGATCGGACTACGAGTTCATTGAGCTTCAAGCGGCAGCCTTTCCATCAAAGCTGGATTGAAAAACACCTCTTCAACTCTAATTCGCCTCTGACGATCTCCTACATACTTCTAATTTGATCTATACGTAGCGAACTATACAGCACTGTTCAAGTGGCAGCACCACCAAACCTACACGAGGATGACATCGAATTCGGAGTGCTGCCGTTATCAACATAGCTGCCGTAACTTGGAAGAGAAAATGAGTGAGCACTGTCTCGGGATGTTTAGCAGAGCTGCATGGTGGTTTCATTAAGGGATGTCTGCGCGCTTTACAGTGACTAGGCGAGCCGCCTCTACATCACGCCCAAGGTTGATGCGCCAGTTGATAGGTTAAGCCCAAGCGCAAGCGAGGCGGATAGCGACTCTATTGACCAGACATATTATGTGTTAATGAATGTGGATGTCTGCTCGTACTATCGATGGCAGGAGTTTTTTGCTTGACAGTTAATCAGCAGCAGGTGTAGTGTGCCTGCGTTTTTCCGTCCGATGATTGTTGACGCGAAGTCTCAACCGCCGTCAGCCCTCATCCGACATTAGCAATAAGGGTCTTGATCGATGCAACCTCCCACGGTCGCCCTATTCAACCAGTCACCGCCCCTTAGCTGGGCCAGTCGACTGGTGTGGTGTGGCCCGTGGCGCGAGCCTACGCCGAGACTCGGCTTATAAAAATCAATAGCCCGACCAGCACCTGCCAGTGCTGGTCGGGCTATATTGTTTTACAACCTCTGCCGCTTAGCCAGCGTGAAAGTTGCAACGCCTAACAGCACGCGTCTTAGCGCACTAAGCGATGTCATTCAACCCAGTAGTGCGCTAAATGACGTAAGCCCTTAGCGATTGAAGCGATTGATCTGCGCCGTACTTCTGCTTAAGCGCAGCGCACGCTTACACGCCGCCTCATTTAGCTGCCACAAAATGATGACGCCCGCCGCAGCGGCGCTTACGCTGCATGTATTACGCATGTTTGGCGGAAGGCGCTTTAGCAAGTGCGCCAACTGACACTAGCAATACGCGATTAACCAGCACTGATAGAAAGAAAGGGAGACAACGATGCAGAGAGAGGAGCGGCCGATGAGACAGAGAGTGACACCACGCTCTTACATACTAGCGGCGTTCGTGCTGCTGGCGCTGCTGTGCCTTCCCGGCGGCGTACAAGCACAGTGGTCGACGAGCAACAACAATGTCACCACTACCAACAACGCGAACAACGTCGGCATCGGCACGAGCGCACCGGGGGCGAAACTCACCGTTTCAAGCAATACAGGAACAGCTCCAGCCGGAAATAACGGCACGATGGCTCAGTTCGTAGGTGCCGATGGGGGCATCGTACGTCTCCTGATTGATTCCTTTGGTGCTACCACCTCAAGCCTTGATCTGAGGAGAGCAAACAACACAGCGGCAAGCCCAAGCGCCTTGCTGTTTGGTAATTTAATAGGGCAAATAACTTGGCAGGGGTACGGCGCGAGTGCTTATGGCAGCAGCTCCAGAGTAAAGATCTCAGGCTTTGCTGCGGAAAACTGGAGCGACACAGCACAAGGTTCTTATCTCACTTTCGATACAACGCCAAAAGGCGGCGCTTCCGCTCTCGAAGTCATGAGACTAGATTCCACGGGCAGCGTCGGCATCGGCACGACTGCTCCGACGACGGCGTTACATGTAGAGGGCGCTTCCACCGACACGAACAACTACGTGCAGGGGTACTTCAAGAACACGAACGCTGCGCTCCCCTACGGCGGCATCGCGGTCGATGGGCAGAACCAGAGCCACGTGCGCTTCATGCTCGGCGGCGCGCTCAAGTGGCAGTGGCGGGTGGGCGCGGGCACTGGCACAGATGATCTGCGCGCCTACAGTGTGGCACTTGGCAGCGACGTGCTCACGCTGAAGAATAACGGCAGCGTCGGTATTGGTACTACCGCCCCGCTGCATAGTCTGGACGTGGCGGGCAACATGACCATCGGCCCGGGTTACACGTCGGTAACGACCGTGCCGGCCAACGGCTTAATTGTCCAAGGGAATGTCGGCATCGGCATGCCGAATCCGGACGCTGCTTACGCGTTGGACGTGAATGGCAGCGTCCGGATCAGCGGCAACATCAACTCCCGGTATCAGGACGTGGCCGAGTGGGTTGAGTCAAGTCAACAACTCGCCGCTGGCACGGTCGTGGTGCTCGACCCGGGAAAGTCGAACCAAGTGCTCGCATCGACAGTAGCCTATGACACTAGCGTCGCTGGCGTAGTCTCGGCGCGACCCGGCATCGCGCTGGGCGAAGCGGGCACGAACAAGGTGCTGGTGGCGACAACAGGTAGAGTCAAGGTGCACGTGGATGCGACGCGCGCGCCGATTCACATCGGCGACTTGCTGGTCACGAGCGATGTATCAGGGGTAGCGATGAAGTCTGAGCCGATCACAATCGGCGGGCGACAGATGCATGCGCCGGGCACACTCATCGGCAAGGCTTTAGAGCCGCTCGATAAAGGAGTCGGCGAGATTCTTGTATTACTGAGTCTCCAGTAAGCGCTGGTTCTGTAACGCATGCACGATCGCTCCCAGTCCGTCTTTGTAAAAACCGTCGATGGCAAAGAAAGTACGCAAGCAACGGAAGAGGGCGGCCCCGCCAAGGCCGAACATGCGTAGAGCCGCGGCGCTCATCGGGGTGCTCCTCTGTCTCCTCATTGCCGGCGGCACGCTAGGCCACTTCAATGAACGCAGGGGCGGTCGGGGTGGCTCGTCTTTCCTTGAGCCAACTCTTCTCCAGAGTAGCCCCACGCCTTTGAGCTTATCCAAAGAGTATATCTATGCTGGCGGTAGGCTCGTAGCGACCGAAGAGCCCGTGAGTGCCATACCGCCAGCCGCGCCCACCTCGTTGAGCTTACGGTGGTGCACTAACTTAACTTGGATCGACAACTCGCCGAATGAAAGTTTCTTTATGCTCGAGCGCTCGTTCGACGGAAGTAACTTCTCTTCTTACACGAAAGTCAGGGCCAACGTGACGAGTTATTGGGTGGGCTGGCAGAAGCGGACTGCTTATTTCCGCGTGCGGGCCATAAACGGCTTCGGCTACTCCGCGCCCTCCAACGTCGTCGAACTCGTCCCGCCGTGTTTGCATAAATGTAGTTGCCCGTCAGGCTCGCCGGCGCAGCCCGACACCATCTGGGTTGAGGACGCCATCCCACAAGGGGGCGTTCCGGCCGGAGATGAGACTTGGAACTGGGCGGAGGATAATCCCGGTGCTTTCTCTGAAGCCTACTCCAGCTTGTCTAACACTATTTCCGGCGCGCACCAGCATTACTTTTACAACGCGACAACGACCATGACCGTCAACGCCGGAGAACGGCTGCTCGCCTACATCTATCTAGATCCGAGTAATCCCCCGAGTGAGATCATGCTCCAATGGTTTAACGGCAACTGGGAGCATCGCGCTTACTGGGGTGCGAACAGCATCGGCCTTGGCGCGGACGGGACAGATGGCCGCCGCTACATGGGGACACTGCCGGCGGCGGGCGAGTGGGTGCGCCTCGAAGTGCCAGCAAGTCTGGTGGGGCTTGAGGGGAGCACGCTCAACGGCATGGCCTTCATGCTCTACGGCGGGCGTGCTTCTTGGGACTATGCCGGCAAGACGACGCAGGCCGCGGAGGGTAACCCGGACGCCCCCAGCAACCTTATCGCCTTGGCCCAACCGGGCCCGCACGTTGATCTCTCATGGACGGCACCAGCCACCGCCGTCGATCACTATCAGGTTGAGCGAAGTCAGAATATTAACGCAGGGTACGCGGTCATCGCCTCGTCGGTCACAGGGACAACTTACAGCGACACCTCCGTTACCAACGGGGTCGCCTATCTCTACCGCGTGCGCGCTAATAACGCGAGCGGCGGTTATTCCGCCTACAGCAACGCAGACTTGGCGACCACGGTCACGTTCACGGATAATCCGCTCGTCTCTTACTCGGAGAGCTTGAATAGCGGCAGGCCCGCCACGCCGATCAGGGCAATCCACATTAACCAGCTACGGGACACAGTTAACGACGTGCGCGCACTAGCCGGGCTAAACCCGGCCACGTGGACTTACTCCGTGAACGTGGGCAATGACATACACGTCGAGGACATCACTGACCTGCGCGCGCGTGTGGGCGAGGCGTTCGCTGCCCTCGGCTTGCCTGCGCCGAGCTACACCGACCCGACGATAACGCGCCACGTGACGCCGGTGTCGAAAGCGCATGTGCAAGAACTACGTGACTTAGTGCAGTGACATTGGCGGCCGCCGCGATCCGCCCGCAACGCGCTCTGTAGCCGGCTAGCCTTACTTGATCGAATCACATGTTCTCGTCGCGATTACGCTAACTACCAATAGGATAATTCTTTGGGGAAGATGGTATGTCATACGCGTCGGCAGATACACCCAAGCCGCTCTGCATGAGCAGACTCTGGTTACTCTTCTTTGCATTAATCTGGACAGCTGTAGTTGTTAATGCACAAGAAGGCTCTGGGGAGGCAAGTTATTCCCCGACTGCTGCGACGAACGGTCCTGCCGCGCCGCCCCGACCCGGCACGGATACAATTCTGCAAGAGAACGTCAATCTGTTTAGCGGCAGTCTTAAAGTCGCAGTGCCCCTGTTACAAGTCGCTGGGCGGGGCGGCGCGGGAACGACTGTCGCTGCCGTTATCCAACCGGATTTTATTGCTGGCTCAGGGCGACATTACGTTGGTGGGCCATGGAATCTGCCTCTGTCAGAACTTTACAAGGATACTGGAAGCTACGGCCCGAAAAAGGAATATTACGATAAGAACTTAATCAGGAATGGAGCCGGTTACGGGCCAGGCGTTCTCTACACAAATTGGAACTCTTTTCTCCCCTTTGCGGATGCCACAGGTACAATTCGGCGGCGGCCGGCACATCTTACATTCGTCGATCCCTTGGGCAATAAGCATATCCTGCGAGATCAACAGATCATAGATCGAAAGGTGACCATTAGTTCGGCACCGGATCCAAACTATGTGTGGGAGAGAGCTGAAGACAGATATAGGAATAAAGCATCGGTCGGACAGGTCTATCGCTCCGTAGATGATCTGGGCATGCTATTTGTGGCGGACGACTTTATTAATGTACCTGGCTCCATTGATAACCAATGGGGGGATCATGCTACTGATTTATTGGATTATCCGATCTTGCCGTCAGGCTACCTCTATATGCGCGACGGCACGAGACTCAGGATCAATTCGGGATATGTTACTTGGCTCAGTGATAGAAACGGTAACTATACATCTTTTACCTACGAACCTATATATTTCGCGGGCCAGCCGGGCATCCTCAAGCGTGTTACCCAGATTACGGACTCGCTCAACAGAAGAGTGACAATTCAGTACGGGAACACGATCACACCGGACATTATCACATACGAAGGGGTCGAGGGCACTTCGCGCTCGATTAAAGTTCAGAGAAAGCGCCTTCAGGATGCCTTGCAGGATGGCGATTATTTAGTAAGGTCGCTGCGAGACTTGTATCCAGAATATGCTACTGAGTTAAGCACCGCCTTGTACAACCCAGAGATAATCTCTTCAATCGAGTTTCCAGACAGCCGGAGTTATCAATTCAAATACGACCTGTATGGTGAATTAGCCTATATCCGCCACCCTAACGGCTCTATCACCAAATATAAATATGGGGCCGGCACCAGTAACGCGCCGCAAAAGGGCGGGGTGCAGGCAGGTAGCCATTGGACGCAAGTTCCCGACCCATTTGACTTTACTGGGACTGCGCCTTGGGTAGATGGCGTAGCTAAATACTGGGTCTTTTATCGGCGCGTCATCGAAGCCTCCAGTTATCTAGATGAACAGACGCTGAGCAGCAGGGTGACTTACAGCCGACCCGAACTGCCAGGCGGCGACGACTGCCCACAATGTGTGAAGGTCGACACGTTTGATAACAATAACAACCTGTTAGCTAGGCTGAAGCACTACTATTACGATCAATTCTCACACCAGGCCCTGCGCATGGAGATACACCCTAGGACGGATAATCCCGTCTTATGGTCGGCCGGGCTTGAATATAAGACGGAAACCTACAACGTCGTAAACAATGTACCGTCCCTGGCCATAACAGTAGAGCAGACGTGGACGCATGGTCCTATCAACCCAACGCCGGGCGTGGGGTACTGGAACTGGTGGGACGGGGATATCAATAAGCTGACTCTGCCTGATCGGCCGCGCGTCATTAAAACTAAGACCACCTTACATGAGGCTAATCTGGTTTCGCTTAAAGAGTTCATGTATGACGAATACCTGAATCCAACGGATGTCAAGGAGTATGCATACGGCGCGAACCAACCGGGGGCGTTGCTTCGCCGCACGCACACCGATTATCTCACCGTTAACCCTGTCAATAACATCGACTACACGGGGCAATTTTACACGCCTGATGGTGTGCATCTTCTAAGTCTGCCGTGGAAACAGTTCGTCTATGCCGGCACGTCCACCACGCCCGCCGCTCGAACTGAGTATGAATATGACAACTACACAGCCGACCCGCCGGAGAACCACCATGCCGCATTAACGAGTCGGCAGTCCATTAGTGGGCTGTGCATTACGCTTAATGCTGCTGGAGGTTGCGTTAGCCAATCTGATGGTTCTTACAAAGCACGCGGTAATGTTACGAAGGTGACGGCATATTCCGATGCGGCTGCTGGCACCGGCGCGATCTCTGTGTATACAACATACGATGTGGCCGGTAACGCAGTAAGTTCGATGGACGCCCTCGGCAATGTGTCCCGCATAGAGTACGGTGACGAATTTAACGATGGCGTGGCCCGCGACTTCGCCACATTCGCCTATCCAACGCGAACGCTAACCCCTATCCCGGAGCCGTCGCCAGATCCGCTGACGGGCCCGAGAGGCGCTAACGTGCAGTTAGTTTCAACAAGTACCTATGATTACTCGTCAGGGCTAGTTACCTCTAGCACAGATGCTAACAACCAGACGACGCTGTATTCTTATAAGGGGCCGGATAATGTCGTCGATCCGCTAAATAGAATTCGGATGATGACGCGGCCTGAGGGCGGCGGGTGGACGAAATACGAGTACAGCGATGTGCCCGGCAATCACTTCGTGCATACGCAGACGTTGCGGCAGTCTTCACCTACCGAACAATGGGTGGACGTTTATGAGTATGCTGACAATCTAGGCCGTTCCATTCGCACTTACACCTCAGACGGTAGCAGTCAGGATAAGACGTGGGCGGTTAAAGATACCGAATACGATGCCTTGAGCAGAGTAAAGCGGGTATCCAACCCTTACTATGCCGCGTCGCTAACTGCGCCTGTTGATTCGCAAACCCTTTTGTGGACAACGACCAGTTATGACGGGCTGGGGCGAGTCGTAACTGTTACGACACCTGATAATGCCGTAATTATCAGTGCCTATAAGGGCAACAGGGTAATGGTGACGGATCAGGCGCAGGTCTCTAAGCGCAGTGAAACTGATGCGCTCGGCCGGCTGGTGGAGATAGTCGAGTTCACACGAACGCTGACCGACCCGACTGTTGTGGCCGAGTCTAACGCCGCAGACTATATAACCACCTATGAATATGACGTACAGGACAATCTGCACACGGTCACGCAGGGCACACAAACTCCTCGTACTTTCAATTATGATTCTCTCAAACGGCTAAAGTCCGCGTCCAACCCAGAGAGCGGGACGACCAATTATGAATATGATGATGCCGGTAATCTGCGGAAGAAGACCGATGCCCGCCACGTCCAGACTGAGTGTAAGTACGATAAGTTAAACCGCCTCATCAGTCGCACCTATTTTGTTACTGGCCCGACACCGCCTAACTACTTCGACACCCCGCCAGTGAACTATTACTACGACGGTACAGGGATGCCTGTAGGCATCCCTGTACCTGACTATCCATTGGGGCGGTTGACAGCAGTTAAATCATCAGTCTCTGAAACCATCTATACAGGATTCGATCAAATGGGGCGCGTGAAAGCGCACCGCCAAGTAGTTGATCCCCAGACGAACCAGCCGCAGACATACTTGCTGGAATATGGCTACGACGCGATGGGGAATATGACCTCGGAAAAATATCCGTCTGGAAGAGTGGTCAACACAGAATATGATAGTGCTGGAAGAATCGCGGGCGTGCGGAAACAGGATGGAAATTACTACGCCGGCGCGGGCCCGACCGACGAGAACCGCATCATGTACGCAGCACATGGGGCGATCAAGAGCCTACGACTAGGAAACGGCCTATGGGAGACCGTCGCCTATGACGATAATCGACTACAGCCTACCAGTATCAAGCTTGGGACAGAACAGGACTCTGCCGACAGGCTACAGTTGAGTTATGACTACGGAGCCAATAATAACGGCAACCTGCGGACGCAAACCATCACCGTTCCGACCGTCAATGGCGTATCCGGTTTCACTGCCACGCAGACATACGGGTACGACTTCGTTAACCGGCTGAAGACAATGTCCGAGGCTGGTGGATTTTCACAGACGTATGACTATGACCCGTATGGCAATCGCGCCCTGACCGGGGGCTGGGTGCCGGATCAGTCACTCACGCCCCAGCAGTTGAGTGTGTACAACCAAGATAATAACCGGCTGCGGTCAAGGGAATATGATGATGCCGGCAACGTCACGCGGGACGGACTCAATCAGGGCCACACCTTCCAATACGATGGCGAGAACCGGATGGTCGGCTTCGACGGCGGCGCAAGCCCGGTCACGCTCGGCGTCGGCTACAGCTACGACGGTGACGGGCGCAGAGTCAAGAAGGTCACGGCCGGCAGCACCACGGTGTTCGTCTATAGTGCCGGCGGACAGTTGGTCGCCGAATATAGCAGCAACGCGCCCCCTCTGCCGGGCGGTACGAGTTACTTCACGACGGATAATTTAGGCAGCCCAAGAGCGATCACGAATGCCAGCGGAGCGGTAACCTCCCGGCACGATTATTTCCCGTTCGGCGAAGAGATACCGGCGGGCGCGGATGGGCGACGTAATACTAGCCAGAAGTATGTCATTGCGGGCAACGTCAGGCAAAAGTTCACCGGCTATGAGCGGGAGACTGAGACAGGGCTGGACTATGCACAAGCCAGATACTATGCGAGCGTCCAAGGCCGCTTCACCAGTGCCGATCCATTAGCCTCGTCTGCCAAACCAACTCATCCCCAGACATGGAATCGTTACGCTTATGGCCTAAATAATCCACTTAGATTCACCGATCCAAATGGGATGAGCTTCCTAGATGGTTTCTATCAGTTTGTGGATGATGTAAAACAGAAAGCGGATGACTTCTGGAAGAAGGCTAACGATGAGATGCTAGCAATCTTCGCCGCGTATACGTCAGCGCAACAGTGGGATCCGCAATTAGGTCCAGTGACTGAAGAGCAATTCGGCCCTTTACCCTCAGAAGAGCGAGTGCGATTAGGCACTTTTGAAACATGGAAGACCGCTTCCCAAGCAAATACTGCAGCAATTAATCTTTTAGATCCCGCAGGCGCAAGCAATGCGTTCACCAGTTTTCAAGAAGGAGATGGGCTGGGCTTTGGCTTTGCGATATTAGGGGGAATAGGAGGGGCAGTCGGTGATGCCTATAAGGCCGGGCGCGAAGGAAACATTGTTTATCGAGCGTTGCGCGAAGGTGAAAATCCCGCGCTAGGACTAAGGGCTAGGAACCCTGGTTTGGAAACAAATGTCGCTAGCCATATCATGGGTAAAGGAGATAGTAATCTCATTTCGACCACGAAAGATCTGTCTACAGCGACAGAGCTATTCAATAGTGGTCATGGGGTGGTCGCGATTGATTTAAACAAAGTTGACGCTCAGGTGATTGATGTCTCAGGTGGTTTTGGCCGGGGGCGCGTGTATAGTCGTTCGGTCGCACATCGGGAGGTATTAATCGTAGATCATGGTGGCCTTATGCCGCCAATCCCTCCTGAAGCAATATCGATTATCATGTCGGCAATACCACGATAGTTAAGGTGGAGAAACATGACTTATCAGGAATGCAAGGACGTAATTTACGAAGAAACCATGTTGCCAGATGGGTTCCTCACCGGAATCAGGGAGAATCGTGTTGACGAACAGAAGTTTGAACGCTTATGCAATGCAATAGAACATTTGAAGCTGTTAACGAAAGGCTCAGCTTCTTGCGATAAGTTGATTGCAGCCTGTTTATTTGAAGTTCCTTGGGAGCTTGAAAATACAATTCCTCATTACCGCAACAGAGATGAGGTACTAGCTAGGAAGGTATCAGCTATGGCCGATACTCTTAGAGGCCTGATACATGAGCTCTTATGGATAGGACTGGAAGACTTTTACGAGAACATCTATGACAATGTAGGTGAATAGTGTGCGCAGCATTTACTGCTGCACGGCGGCTCCAATACCTTAGAAAGCTCGCTCCACCGAATGTGCAAGCCTTTGAAGCACCGTCTTGCGATCGGAACACCGGACACATTGGCGCGGCTAATCGCAGCTTGGGTGGGCTGCTAAGGTTGCTGCTACTAGCGGATCGAGCTTTTATAGCGTGGCGTACAAAATGAAGTTAGTTTGTACTGACTTAGGCAAAAGTAGGGGTGTGCACTTTAATAGAGCCAATGCTGCTCTTGAAGAAGTTCTGCGCGCTTCACCAGATTTTGCGGCCCAAATGGAAACTGTAATACCCGGCGTAAGCAGTAGCGTCTCCGAGGCAGGTGGAAGGGCAACACCGGCGGAATGGGTGTGGCATCATGCCCAAGAGCCGGGAGTTATGCAACTTGTCCCCAAAGCTCAACATACTGTTGGCGCACCTTTCTGGAATGTAATGCATGATGCTGGGCGCGGTGGCTATTCTCTTTGGGCAATTCCAGCAGGGGCCCTATTCATGGAAGGTGTGCCGGACACCATCATCGCCAAGATGACGGGTCATGCCTCGCGCGTCATGGAACGCTACAAGCACCTGTCCCCTTCGTTTAAGCAGCAGTCGGTTGAATTAATCGCCGGTCAATTAGGGAAGCGTTTATCTACCTTTTTAGGTACTAAGGCAAAAAGTAAGAAAGCCACCCCGAAAGGTGGCTTCCAAACCCCTGCATTTACAGGATTTAATGGCGGAGCCGACGGGACTCGAACCCGCGACCTCCGACGTGACAGGCCGGCGTTCTAACCAACTGAACTACGACTCCGCGAAAACTGTTGTAACCGTGTGGGCGGCTGCGCTGACAACGTATGCCGTTCAGCGACTGTGGTAGGCACGGTGGGACTCGAACCCACAACCCCCGCCTTGTAAGGGCGGTCGTCTACCATTGACAGTACGTGCCTGCGTGTCTCTGGTAACTCTTCTGGCACGCGCCCGCTTAACTGACAAAGAACTCATGCGCCGCTTGCTTGTCACTAGCGTTCGGGCGGCGCGGCACTCATCCTAAAAGATGCCTGCGACGGTGTCAAGCAGACCCATTGCTCACAGTAACCAGACCGGCAGTGCTACATCTGCATCGCGCTGCTCATTCGTTTTAGCAGAGCACGCGCGTTCCCATATGGCATCGTGCTTCGGCTCAGTCTCACTCGCTACTTGCGCATTCGTATCTGTCGTTTTATCTGCGCCCGGCTCATGTCTGTGCTTGAGCGGTTCGATGAGCATGGCCTCTACCTGTCCGTCTAAACGGCCGATCACTGTTATCTTGATTCGCTCCTTTTCGCGCGCGCCCGTTTGCGGCTATCATTGCAACCAGATGGTCGCGCCCGCGTGAAAGTTTAAGCCGATGTTAGACCGATCTCAAAAGCCGTACCGCGCACGTTGCACCGGCCCGCTCGTTTGGCTCGTCGCTTTGGCGTGCGGCTTGTTATGTCTGACGGGCGCGGCGCAGCAGCCAGCCCAAAAGCAGCAACGCCCGCGCCGCGTCCCCGACGCGCCCACGCCTGCGCCGCGTGCCACACCGACGCCCCAAGCGCCGCGCGGCACTACGTCTGCCATCGGCGAAGAGGTAGACGAAGGCGACATCGTGCGTGTGGATACGCAACTCATCCCCGTGCCCGTCGTCGTGCGCGACCGCACGGGGCGACCCGTGATGAACCTGCGCGCGGATAACTTCACGGTCTATGAAGACAATCAGCCGCAGCGCGTCGCCACGTTTGCCACCGCCGATGCGCCGTTCGAGGTGGCGCTCCTGCTCGATACTTCCGGCTCGACGCGCGCCGAGGTCGCCTTGATCCGCCGCGCCGCCAACGCCTTCATCGACGCTCTGCGCCCCGGCGACCGCGTCGCCGTCATCTCCTTCAACACGGCCGAAGAGGGCAGGGAGAAACTGGCGACCGTCGAGGTGCAAAGTTTTCTGACCGACAACCGCGAGGCGCTGCGCGGCGCAATTGAGAACATCGGCACGAGCAACGGCACGCCTTACTACGACGCGTTGGAGCGTGTGGCTAAAGAGATCTTCCGCGATCCGCCTAAGGCTGAGTTGCGCGGCCGGCGCGCGCTCGTCGCGCTGACCGACGGCGTCGATTCGACGAGCGATTCGGACTTCACAGCCGCGCGCGCGCGGCTCTTGCAAGCAGGCGTGCTCGCGTACTTCGTGCAGGTCAACACGGAGGACTACGTCGAGGATCGTTTATTGCGCGATTGTCAGGACGACGGGCGGCTGGGGCTGTCGAAAGTGCAGCTTGAACGCTATCGCCGCATCTTCAACCCGCGTGCAGACCGCGCCGACTACGCGAACTTCTGCCAGATGGGGCAGTTCGAGCGCATGGAGATCAGCCGCTCGCTCTACCAACTCGCGCGCCAAGAGATGAGCCAACTCGCGCGTGACACCGGCGGCAAGACCTTCGACGCTATCGACCTGCGCTCCGCCCGCGCCGCCTTCGACGAGGTCGCCGCCGAGATCGGTAAGCAATACAGCCTCGGCTACTACTCGAACAACAAAACGCGCGACGGCCGCTTCCGCCAGATACGTGTTGAGGTTCGTGGATTGGCGGGCGCGCAGGTCAGTGCAAGAGAAGGGTATCAAGCGCCGAAGAGTTAGCAGACAATAAGCAGTAGCAACACATTTTTGAAAGTGAATAATTTATGACAAGTAACAGTCGCTTTGATCGTGTCACGTTAATCGTCCTCGACAGTCTCGGCATGGGCGAGATGCCGGACGCGGCCGCTTGGGGCGACGCGGGCGCGGACACGCTCGGACACATCTGTGAGTCGCGCGCTGTGCATCTGCCGAACTTCCAACAACTCGGTCTCGGCAACGTGCGCCCGCTCGCCAACGTGCCGCCGGTTGCTGCGCCGCGCGGTTCATACGGGCGTTGCGCGCTCAGCTCGAACGGCAAGGACACGACGACGGGGCATTGGGAGATGGCAGGTATCATCCTCGAACAAGCGTTTCCGACTTACCCGCAGGGCTTTCCGCCGGACGTGATCGATCAGTTCATTAAACAGACCGGCGTGCCGGGCATACTCGGCAACGTGCCCGCCTCCGGCACAGAGATCATCAAGGAACTCGGCGCGGAGCACGTCGCGACCGGCAAGCCGATTGTGTATACGTCCGCCGATTCAGTCTTTCAGATCGCAGCGCATGAGGAGATCATCCCTGTGCCGCGCCTCTACGACATCTGCGAGACGGCGCGCAACATTCTACGCGGTGAGCACGAAGTCGGACGCGTCATCGCGCGGCCGTTCTTAGGTGCGCCGGGTGCGTTTTATCGCACAGAGAATCGACACGATTACGCCGTGCCGCCGCCGCGCGAGAATCTGTTGCCCACGTTGTCAGAGCACGGCCTCGACGTGGTCTGCATCGGCAAGATTGCTTCCATCTATGATTCAATGGGTGCGACCGAAGATTTGAAAGCGAAGAACAACGAGCAGGCGATTGATCAAACCATCAACGCGCTCACTGCTAACACGCGCGGTCTCATCTTCGCGAACCTCGTGGACTTCGACATGCTCTACGGTCATCGCCGCGACGTGGAAGGCTACGCCCGCGCGCTCGAACACTTCGACGCGCGCCTGCCCGAAATCATGGCGGCACAGCGCGCAGGCGATCTCATGATCATAACGGCCGATCACGGCAATGACCCGACCTATCGCGGCACGGATCACACACGCGAATACGTCCCGCTCATTGTTTATGGCCCAAAGGCGCGAGCCGGTGTCAACCTCGGCACGCGCGCCTCGCTCGCCGACATCGGGCAGACCATCACCGACAACTTCGGGCTGCAACTAACGGCGGGCGAAAGCTTCTTGGGCCAAATCGAGGACGTATAAAGAAACCGCTAAGCTGCCGCTGGGAGCGCAGGCATATTGCCTGCCAAGCGTGCGCCAGCGCGCTAAACATGATGCGTCGCCATTCAAGCTTGAGTGGCGGCGCAAAGTTTTATTCGCGCCTTGCAGCGCTCATGGCGGGCAGGGATGCCCGCGCTCCCAGCAATTACTTGAGCGGCAGTGGCGGCAGCGCAGTGATGAAGGGCTGGCGTTTGATCTGTTCGACGCACGAGGCGTCGAGACCTTGCGCTGTGCCGCGGTCGATAAACTCGCGGGCGAGTCGTTCAGCACAGTCGTAAGTGCTGTGCGTGGCGTTGTGGATGATGATCTGGCGCGCGTTGGGGAGACCTTTCAACAATGGCGTGGCCGCTTCGGGCGGCGTGACGGGGTCGAGCGCGCCGGAGAGCATCAACACGGGAATGTCGCTCTTGATCGGCGCGCGGAATTTCGCGGGCACTTCACCGCGCGGCCACTCGGCGCAAGCCTTCTGATAGAGCCGCGCGCGCGCTTCGCCGTAGAACGTGCCGCCGAGCGCCGGTTTGATCTCGTCTTCTTTGATGTACGGAATGTCTTCGGCGCAGAGCACGGAGAGTTGCATGCCGCGCGCGATGCCGCTATCCGTGCCGCGAAAGACTTGATAAGCGAAGAAGCCGAAGCGCGCGAAATCACCTTGCGCCATCTGGTGAATCAGAAGCGGCATGATGCTCAGCACGTTCGGTTGATAGAGCATCAGCCGCACGTTCTCGCCAAAACCTTCGCGCGTCATCGTCACCTGTTGCTTCTGGCCTGTGACGGGATTCAGTGTGTCGAACGTAACCGGCTCTTTATCAACACGTGCGACCACCACCGCCCACTCTTTGCGCAGATCGGGAAACGCTTTGTTGCACGTCGCGTCCGCCGCGCAGTCGGCGAACAGACGTTCGAGCGCGTTGTCCACGCCCTTGCCGAACGGGAGCGGCAGTTTGTAGTCGAGCGGCGCGACGCCCGTGATCGTCGTCGTGCGCACGTGCTGCGGGTAGAGGTGCAGGTAGGCGAGCGCAGTGGTCGAGCCGTAAGAGCCGCCGTAGACGTTGATTTTGTCGTAGCCGAGCGCGGTGCGCACGTCGTCCAGATCGGCCATGGCGATGGTTGTCGTATAGAGCTTGAGATCAGCGACCTTCTCAAGTTCCGTCCGGCAGGCGCGCACTGATTCAACCGTCATGCCTTCCTTAAAATAGCCGCTCATGTCCGCCGGGTCGCCGCGAAACTCGCAACGCAGCGGGTTCGACTTGCCCGTGCCGCGCTGATCGAGCAGCACCACGTCGCGCGTGCGATGCATCTCGGTCATGAACGACGCGTTGGCGTAAACGGTCGCCGCGCCGCCGGGCCCGCCCGCGAGATAGAAGATCGGATCGGGCGCAGGGTTATTGACGAGCGCTGGCAGCACGATCATGTTCAGCTTGATCTTTCGCCCCTTCTGCGCCGCGCGATCCTCGAAGACCTCGTACTGCCCGCACAGCGCGTCCTTCGTTATGCCCGGCAGCCCGCACGGTTGCAGTTGTATCCGGCGATGCGGATTCGCCGGCAAGGGCGACGGCGCAGTCGTTGTCGTTGTGGCCGTGGCGTCCACGCGCGTGAGTATGAGCGGGAGCGGCGTTCCGTTCTGCGTAAAGTGACCGACGATCTCCGTGCCGTCGCGGCTGACCACGCCCTCGAAGCGCGCGGGCGCGAGCGGGTTGTTCAAGACGAATGTCAGAATCCGATCCGCGTAAGCGACCTGCTCCAACGGCAGATCGTTCGCGCCCTGATCCGGACTGTCGAGCGTGGCGTTGACCGCCCCGCCAGCTGGCTGCACTGCTTTCAAGATGAGGCGCAGCTTAGTCTGACCGAGAGTTAACGTGCCTTGCCAGTTGCCGTTGACATTCGACGCGGTGGCGACGGGCGCGGCGGCTTGACCGCCAGCCGTTTGTGCTGGCACGCGACCCGGACAGATGCAGCAGAGTATGAGTAACAGCGAGAGCCGCAAGGGTGTTTTCATGTGTGCTCCAAAGAGTGCGCGAGATGTTTGCCGGACGACGCGTGTTGGGAGCAGCGCGTCAGCGTTTATACGCGCACACAGCGAAAATGTTTAGCAAAGCGAGATGTGAGTGCCTGACAACTCATCCTTGGGTCGGGTCTTTGATCACGGCGATGTAGGGCAGGTTGCGATAGCGTTCGGCGAAGTCCAGCCCGTAGCCGACGACGAAGGCATCTGGGATGTCGAAGCCGAGATAATCGATCTCCACTGCGCGCAGGCGGCGCTCCTGTTTATTCAACAGCGCCACGAGCTTGACGCTCGCCGCGCCGCGCGAGCGCAAATTGGCCATCAGATACGAGAGCGTCAGCCCCGTGTCCACGATGTCCTCGGCCACGATGATGTCGCGCCCCTCAATCGGCACGTCAAGGTCTTTGACGATCTTGACCTCGCCGGACGAGCGCATACTCTCGCCATAGCTCGAAATCGCCATGAACTCGACGCCGAGCTTCAAGTCAATCGCGCGCATCAGATCGCTCAGGAAGATAAACGCGCCTTTGAGCACGCCGAGCAGCAGCGGGTTGCGTCCGGCGTAGTCGAGTGCGATCTGCGCGCCCAACTCGCCGATGCGCGTCTGAATCTGTTCGGCGGTCAACAGCGGCTCAAGGTTCGGGTTATTAAACTCGGATGGGTGCGGGGCGGAAGAAGCGGACACGGGCGACCTCCCAAAGATTGCTGCAACTTGTCATTCGTTCATCGAGCCAATGATGGAATGGTTCATCGGGCCAATGAGTTTGATTTGCACGCGCGGCGCGTGGTGCGACATACTAAAGTAGCAACTTGCGGAGGTCAATGAAAGCTAATAGCCAACAGCTATCAGCTTCTGCGTGGCGGCGAGCGTTGATGTGCTGAAACTAGACAAACTCAATAACGTAGGCCCAGCTAACAGCTAATAGCTAACAGCTTCTTATGCCCGACGAACAATCAACCCGCGACCGCGTGCGTGCGCTGGTGCGCGAAGTCTTGAATAACGCGCTACCGGCGGACGAAGCGCCGGAGGCGATGCCAACACCGGCGCGGGCGGCGCAACCGTCTGCGCGCGTCATTCAGACCGCGCCGCCCGGGCCCACAGCCGCCGCCGAGCCGCCCATCGCGCGCGACGAATCCGCTAAGCCGGTCATTACCGAAGACGACGTACGTGGGCTAGAACCGGGCGCGCGCCTGCGCATCGCGGAGGGCGCACGCCTGACGCCGCTTGCCGCCGACATCGTCCGCGAACGCCGCATAGAGCTAGTGCGGCGCGCACCCCGGCGCGGCGCGCGGCAGACGAAACTCGTCGCCGTCGGCGCGGATCACGGCGGCTATCCGATGAAGGAGGAGTTGAAAACATTCCTCGTCGAACTCGGCCATCGCGTCCGCGATTTCGGCACTAATTCGACCGACGCGGTTGATTACCCGGACTTCGCTCACGCCGTCGCCCGCGCGGTCGCGGACGGCGAGGCGGACGTAGGCATCGTCATCGACGGCGCGGGCGTCGGCTCGGCGATGACGGCCAACAAAGTGCCGGGCGTGCGCGCCGCCGCTTGCTACTCGGTCAAGGTCGCCGTCAACTCGCGCGAGCACAACGACGCCAACGTGCTCACACTTGGGAGCGCTACGATCAACGCGGGCGAGATGCGCGAGATCGTCCGCGCGTGGCTCGGCACGGAGATCAGCGAAGAGCGCCACAAGCGCCGCGTCGCCAAGATCGAAGCGGTCGAGCGGCAGTATCGTTAGCTTGAACGGATGTGTTGTGATCTATATTCTGCGTGGCGCGCAGCACCTCACCAGCTATGAGAGGAAACGCACAATGACCAGTGAAGAGATACAGCGCACGATTGAGTTCTTGCTCAACAATCAGGCCGAGCATGATGCGCGCTTGGCGCGGTTAGACAGCGCATCGAACAGACCAACGCACAGGTGGCAGAGACAGCGCGCCAACTCGCCGCTTACGCCGAGACGCAATCCGAGTTCATCGAGATCATGACGCGCAGCATCGAGTCGCTCACGGAAATGCAGGCGCGGGCCGACGAACGACAGAGGCAGGCTGACGAACGAGCAGTGCGGGCTGACGAGCGACAAATACGCGCGGACGAACGCGCGGACGAACGCGCGGCGCAGGCTGATGAGCGACAAAGGCAGGCTGACGAGCGCCAAGCGCGTGCTGATGAGCGAGCGGAGCGGATGGATGAGCGTCTGAACGCTCTGATCGCAATCGTCGAGCGGCATGTTTCGGACGGCCACGGCGGGCGGGCGTGACAACTTATTCCAGGTGCGACTTAAGGCCGGACAACATCAGGAGCGTTTGAAATGTCATACGCAAATAACGGCGAGCTAGAACATCTGGTCGAACAGATCACGGATGTCATTGTCGCGCGCTTGAATGGCGAGGCGGACTCGCAGGCGGGGCTGTGCGGCTGCGGGTCTGCGTGTTTCAATCGTTGCCCGGAACGGATGCAGCGCGTGGTGGACGCGGGCGCGGCGCGCATCGGGTTGGTGCTGGGCGAGACGGCTTCGGCCGGCGCGTGGGCTAGCTTTATCGATCACACTCTGTTGAAGCCGGAGGCGAGCGAGGCGGACATTACGCGGCTGTGCGAAGAGGCGGCGCAGTTTCATTTCGCCAGCGTGTGTGTGAACCCGACGTGGGTGCGCACGTCCGCGTGCGTCTTGCGCGGGTCGGGTGTGCCTGTCTGCACGGTCATCGGCTTCCCGCTCGGCGCGACGCTCGCCGACGTGAAGGCTTATGAGACGCGCCGCGCAATCTTTGACGGCGCGACCGAAGTGGACATGGTCATCAACATCGGTGCGTTGAAGAGCGGCGACGACTGTGCGGTCGAGCACGACATACGTCAGGTGGTCGAGGCGGCCCACGAGTACGGCGTGCTCGTCAAAGTGATCATCGAGGCGGCGCTCTTAACGGACGAAGAAAAGGTGCGCGCCTGTCGGGCGGCGCAACGCGCGGGCGCGGACTTCGTTAAGACTTCAACCGGCTTTGCGAAGGGCGGCGCGACGGTCGCAGACGTGGCTTTGATGCGGCGCACGGTCGGCGCTGAGATGGGCGTGAAAGCGGCGGGCGGCGTGCGCGGTCTGGATGATGCACGCGCCATGCTCGAAGCGGGCGCGACCCGCATCGGCGCATCGGTCGGCGTCAAGATCGCGCAGGAGGCGGCGGGCGTGCAGACGACGGCCGCGACCGCAGCATATTAAATCCGCAGCGTGGACTTTTGGCCAACAGAAGACGGACGGTGCGAGTGGTAACCACTCGCACCGTCCGTCTTCTGTTGGCCAGTCGCGTCAGTCGAAGCGGTAGCCGATACCGGCGTTGAACTGGAAGTTGTGGCGGGTGGCGGCGGGGTCGGTGAAAGTGGTCGCCGGGAAGGACGGGAAGCCCGGAAATGTGATGGTCTGGCGGCCGTAGCGAATGATGGTGTCGCCCGCGTCGAAGCGCGTGACGATGTGGCGCGTGGGATAGAACTCGATGACGCCGCCCACGTCGAAGGCGAAATGCGTCGCGCGCTCGAAGTGCGACGAGACGAAGTTGCCCGCGCTGTCCAGCACAAAGACCTCTCGACCGCTGCCGAAGCTGATGAAGCCGGGCCGCCCCTTGGCGAAGACGCCCCACTTCTCCCAGCGCGTGCCGGCCTTGACGCCGAACAAACCCTGCACGGCCCGCCCCGCCGCGCGCCGCTCGGCCGAGAAGCCGCGATTAGGGAAGAAGACCGTCTCGGCCTCTAGCCCCAGATGATCGGTTATGTTCACGGTAAAGCGGCCGCCGAAACCGGCCTCCGTCCGGTAGCCGTTGCCCGGCGTGAGCGTGATGGAAGAGAAGAGCGCGCCGACTTCATACTTGGGCGGGTCGTCGTGCGCCTGCGCATGTGCGCGCCCGGTAATTAATAAGCAGCAGACGATGGCGGTTGCGAGGGTGAACAGTCTCTTGCTCATAAAAAAGTCTCCTTAGTTTATCCGTGAACTGTTCTTGGGGAGATAGTATCTTTCGCCGCGCATGTCGTCGGGCGCCGCTACGCGCTTGTTCTGCGCTTACTGTTTCGGCAGCAGATTCTCCATGCGGTCAGCCGAGCCGACGCGAACGCGTTCTGTGCGATTCGCCGCCGCAGCGCGCTGCTTTGGCTTGAAGCCCTGCGTCGATTGTTGCGGCGGCGGCTTGCCGGCGAGTATCTCTTTCAGCCAGTTGGCATCGTCTTCTGCCTGCGCGCGCGCTGTGCGGGTGATCTCTGCGCTCGAAGAGACTTCGGGTGTGTAGGTGGGATCGTGCAACAACCAGACGTGCCAACTCCCGCCGTTGCCGACGACGGGTGCGCTTGAAATCCATTCGTAACGCTCGCCCTTGAAGTCGAAGCGGAGCACGTTGTCCACGATCAGGCCGGTCTTCTGAAAGTCGTAACCGGCGCGCGGCACAAGCGAGAAGATGAAGCGCCCGCGCCCCGGCACATAGAACCAGATGAGCGAGCCAGCGCAGCCGCGCGCAACTCGGCCGCCGCCGATCAATTTGTCGTTGAGCATGAGCCGATAATCTCTAACCGCCAACTCGACGCTGTCGGCCGTGAAATCGCGCGGCGATACTTCCCAGAGCGGCGCGCGGTCAAAGGCAACCTTGACCACGTCCGTGACGTGGACGCCGGTCTGCGGATTGATGAGCAGATCAAGCTCGAAGGCGTCGCCGTCATCGAGCGTCTGCGCCTCGGCGGCGCGGGGCAGCGTGGCGGCGCGCAGCGCAGACTGTGGCGCGCTCCCGTCGCGCGCACGCGCACGCAGTTGTTGCTCGAACTCCGGACTGAGCGGCTTGACCGTAACTTTGAACCGGCGCGCGGGCGTGAGCGGTTCGACCGTGAGATCGTAGCCAAAGACGAAACGGCCCGCTGCGTCCACGAGCACGCGATGGATCGTGTTGTGCTCACCGAGCAGAGCTTGCGGACTAAGAGCCGCCTGCACCTCGGCGAGTGCGGTGGGCGCGGGCGCTTGCCCGCCGCGCGTGGTGATGAGATGAAAGCTGACGTAGCCCACCTCCGGCAGCGGGACGACCAACTGCCGTTGCGCGAGTTGTTGCGCGGCGGCGCTGCCGACGCACAGCAAGAGCAGACTGAGCACGCGCAGACTAACGCTCATGCGTAAAGCTCCCTTTGATGACCCGCAACTTCACCTCGCCCGCCGGTTGAAAACCCACCAACGCGTCGGGCGTAGCCTGTTGTTTAGTCTTGTCGTCAGCTCTGCGCGCGGCCAGCGTTGTGCGCGTCGCCTGCACTTTGCGCTGCGTCAACCTGTTTTCATTGCGTATGACATAGACCGTGCGCGTGACGATCTTCTCTTGCACGACTGGCACTTCGACGACACGGACGGGCGCGGCCGCTGCGACCTGTGGCGGCGCGGGCGCGTTGCGCAAGACACGCGCGGATAGCACGACGAGCAGCAACCCGGCGGCGAGCGCGACCGGCACGGGCACGCGCAAAGTAGCGGTAAGCCCACGCCGCAAAGATGAAAGTGCCGAGCGACGCGGGGTGACAACAGAGACAGGCGCAGCCGCCGGCGCGCGGTCAAGGGCCTGCACACGCGCGTCGAGCCGCGCGCTGTAGCCCGGCCAGAAATCCTCCGCCGGCTGCGCGTAGGTTTTAGCCTGATCGCACGCGCGCAGCAGAGTCGCGAGCGCGAGATATTCCGCTTGACACACAGCACAGTCCGCAAGTTCCGCGAGTACGTGTTCGCGCACGTCGGGCGTTAGTTCGTTAAAGACGAGATCGTCTAACTGCGCCTGTGTCTGTCGACAATTGTGCATCGTGTTACTCCGTCCACGTCCCGTTAGTTCTCGCCCGCGCCGCAGGGCGCAAGGTGCGGCGCGGCGGCCGGTACAGCCGATTCCACGCCTAGCCGCGTGCGCAATTTCTCAATCGCGCGATAGAGCGCTTTCTTCACCGTGCCTGACGTACAGCCGAGCGCGAGCGCGATCTCTTCGTAGGTCATACCCTCGTGGTGCTTGAGCAGAAAGGCGAGGCGTTGTTGCGCCGTCAGTTCTGTAAGCGCGTCCATGACCTGTGCAACGAGCAGTCCGTTGTGCAGTGCCGCCTCGGCCTCATAAGTGTGCTGCGTAAGCAGCTCGGGCTGCGCAGCAAGCGTGTCAAGCTCAATCAACTCTGGGCGGTACGGCGCGCCGGCCTGTGTGCTCGTTGGGCTGCGCTGGTGGTTGAGAAAAGCATTGATCGTGATCTGGCGCAGCCACGTGTAAAAAGAGGCTTCAGCGCGGAAGCTGGCGAGCGCGCGGTAGGCACGCAGCCAGACCTCCTGCGAGAGGTCTTCGGCGTCTTCCGGCTGGCGGCAGTAGTGCAGCGCGAGCGAGTGTATGCGCCGCTCATAACGGCGGGCGAGCGCGCAGAAAGCGTCGCGGTCGCCGCCCTGTGCGCGCTCAATCAACTCGCGCTCGCTCGTCAAAAGCTCTGCCCTCATTATTTGCTATCCATCTCAATAGACACTGGGCGGCACGTTTTAGTTGGCAGAGGTCTAAGAATTATTCGCAGCCGGGAGCGCGGGCATCCTGCCCGCCAACGAGCCGTGCGGCGAGTTAATTATTCGCGCGCACGCGCTCAAAGCGGGCAGGGATGCCCGCGCTCCCGGCGTTGCGCGGTCTGATTCATGCCCGGATTGCTATAAGCCGCGTCAACCTTGTCCACGTGGTTGCGCTTGAAACGCGCGCCCCGTTGCGTCTATGCTGGCCGCAACAACAAGCTCTGCACATTTTCAATCGCGCGGGTGAGCAAAGGCCATGGCCTCGAATCACAACGTTCTGGCGGTCATCCTTGGCGGTGGCGCAGGGTCGCGCCTGTTTCCGTTGACGCAGCATCGGTCGAAGCCGGCCGTGCCGCTCGGCGGCAAGTATCGCTTGGTGGACATTCCGATCTCGAACTGCATCAACTCGGACATCGTTCAGATTTTCGTGTTGACGCAATTCAACTCGGCCAGCTTGAACCGGCACGTCTCGCGCTCGTATCGCTTCTCGCGCTTCTCCGAGGGCTTCGTCGAAATCCTCGCCGCCGAGCAGACGCCCGACCGCCCCGACTGGTTTCAAGGCACAGCCGACGCCGTGCGCCAGGTCATGCCGCACATCTACGACTGGAAGATCGACACGCTGCTGATTCTCTCCGGCGATCACCTCTACCGGATGGACTATCGCAAATTTCTCGCGCGCCACTTCGAGACGGAGGCGGACGTGACCGTGTCCGTCGTCCCGTTCGTGCGCGAAGCGGCCGAAGAGTTCGGGCTGTTGAAGGCGGACGCGAGCGGGCGCATCACGGAGTTTCGCGAGAAGCCGAAGGGCGAAGCGCTCGAAGAGATGCGCGTGGACACAACCGCATTTGGTTTGAGCGCCGAGGAGTCCGAGCGCCGCCCCTTCCTCGCCTCAATGGGCATCTACGTCTTCAACTACAAGAAGCTCGAAGAACTGCTCAAGACAGATCACTCGTGGATTGACTTCGGCCGGCAAGTCATCCCCGCCGCGATTGAGAGCTACAACGTGCAGGCTTACTTGTTCGATGATTACTGGGAAGACATCGGGACGATCAAAGCCTTCCACACCGCCAACATCGAGATGACCGCGATCCTGCCGAAGTTCAACCTCTTCGACACGGAAGCGCCCATCTATACGCGCGCGCGTTACCTGCCGCCCTCGAAAGTACACAACTGCGAGATCGTGGACTCGATCATCAGCGACGGCTGCATCCTCAACCGCGCGAAGGTGGTGCGCTCCGTCATCGGTCTGCGCGGGCGCATCGAGCCGGGCGCGTATCTAGAAGAGGTGGACTTCATGGGCGCGGACGAGTACGAGTCCATCGAAGAGCTACGCGACAATCGCGCCGCCGGTATCCCGCTCATCGGCGTCGGCGAAGGCACGGTCATCCGCCGCGCCATCATCGACAAGAACGCACGCATCGGCGCAAACTGCCGCCTGAGCAACGACAGCGGCATCACAGACCTCGACAACCCCGCCGCCGGCTACTACATACGCGACGGCATCATCCTCGTGCCCAAGAACGCGACGGTGAAAGACGGGACGGTGGTCTAACGAGGCACAGTTTGTATTTATATTTCCCAAAGGAGTCCGAGTGAAAACAACCAATCATGTGTTCCCCATACTGGCCGCTCTGTTCGTGTTGGGTTGGACGACCGCTTGCCAGTCAAGCACGGAGACCAAGAGCGTCGCCGTCAATCCGCCCGCAACTACGACGGCGACCAACAGCAACCAGCCGATAGCCGCCCCGGCGGCGACCACCCCGACGACGGCCGATAAACCCGTTGTCGGCTCTCTAGCCACGCCGACCGACGCATACAAGACCGCTTATGCCACCCGGCAAAAGAAAGATATAGCCGGCTTGAAGCAGGTCATGTCACAACGGCTGCTCGGTTTCTTAACGAGCATGGGCGAGACCGAAAAGAAAACTGTCGATGATCAGTTGCGGGAACTAGTGGAGCAACCTCAAGCCGCATCGGACGAGAGTCGTAACGAGAAAATAACCGGCAACACGGCCACACTGGAATATCTGGACGACAAAGGGAAATGGGCCACGATGGACTTCGTGAAAGAAGGCCACGACTGGAAAATGACCCTGCCCACCGCACAGCCCTCGGACATTCAGGATACGAGCAAGAAACCCAAATGAGGGCCGCTCACAAGCCAAAATAATCATGAAAGCATTGCCGGCGCGCGAGCGGGTTGCATGAGGTGTTAGACCACACCATTGGGCAGACAACTTGGATTGCGAATGTTAGTACCAACCATCTATTGTTCCGAGGTCAAAACCACCTACCCGCTCTTCAATTTCAAGGACAGCATCAATGCTGTAGGAAACTACGAATTCAGCGTCATTAGCATCTACATTTTCCTTCATGCCGAACCCTTGAGGGTGTAACTTACCACTTGAATCTGCGTTAAAGGTTACGCCCCCAGCTATACGCCTATAGCGAACATAATCACCATAATTCATTCCCAACGCGCTATACAGCAAGGCTTCTCGCATTCGATAAAGAACATTGTAGATATTTCCAACAGGGGTTGGGAGTTCCACTTCTGGCCCAACAACAGCTTTGCCAATCAAATTTATTGCTAAATTCAGCCCATAAGCAGATTCTTGAACAGCAGTCTGGTAATTAGGAACATCAAGAGCTTTCTCGGCTCTAAGAAGGTGCTCTCTCACTTCGCTATTTTGAATCAGCTCAGCAAGACTAATTTGGTCGAAGGCCAATCCCCATATATCATTAATGATGGCTTGAAGAAAATCTCTAGTATAAATTCGAGAGGCGCTAATATCTGGGTCATTAGGATACTTTGCTTTATGTTGCGCATCATTACGTAATGTATGGACACTTTGTATTTGAGCCTTATTAGGGACAGGGTTAAATGACGCTCCACTTAATAAAATGTCCGCTTGCTGAATCAGCCCCTGAAAATCATTGGCAGGAGTTTTAGATGGATCAATCGCACCTATTACTACTCTTAAAACAGTCTCGGTAGATAAATCAAATCCTATAATTGATATTATTCTACCAGACGCATTACGTCGTGCGGCCTGTATTACGGCCTGTTGGTATAACTGCTTACCTATTACTAATTTTCTTAGGATAATTGTATCAACTGGGAGCGGCATCTGTACCTCCGTAATTACTTGCTTCTAGTGGGCCTAACGCCAATTAGACCGCCAGCGTATTTTACCTCTATTACAGGTAATTACCGCCAGCGGTCTAATCTACTGATAGCCGATTAATGATCAGTGTCGGCGGACGCACTCGCGCCTTGCAACTTGCCTAGCGTGTGCCAGTAAATGGTCGCTGACCTTGAAGTACGGGCTTGGTGCGCGCGGCGTTGGTGTCGGCAGGCGGCGGCGGGCCGTCGGGGTTGTAGAGGTAGCTGTCGCGCGCTTGGACGACGAGACCGGGGCGTAGGACGCGGACTTTGATGTGGCGGCGCTGCCCGGCTTGCGCTTGCGTCTTTGGGTAGTAGCCGAGGCTGTACTGCTTGCGCAGTTCTTCGGCGATGAGCGCGAACGATTCCGCGAGGTTGCGCGTCGAGTCGGCGCGGTAGAGCCGGCCGCCGGTGACGCGCGATAGGTCGTGTAGGTAATGATCGGCGCGTGCGTAGTCTTCCGCGCTACAGCCGGTGCAGACGCCGCCACTACCGCCGCCGGTCGTAATGGGCGGCGGCCAAGAGCCACCACCACCGCCACCGCCGCGCCGGTTGCCGCCGCCACGACGCCCGCCGCCACCGAAGATGATCGAGCCGAGGATGTCGCCCACGCTGACTTGACCGCCGCCACGTCCGCCCCCACCGCCGCCGGGCCAGCCACCG
Organism: Pyrinomonadaceae bacterium; assembly: GCA_045807745.1. Lineage (GTDB taxonomy): Bacteria > Acidobacteriota > Blastocatellia > Pyrinomonadales > Pyrinomonadaceae > QHXQ01. The sequence goes on along the minus strand of JBJMGT010000002.1, from coordinate 205,413 downwards.
CCGCCGTTCGTCTGGCCTGAGTTCGTGTCGTTATAAGTGTCGTATTCGACGGGGTAGATGAGCGCGTCGAGTTCTTCGGCGTCGCGCACGTTCGAGTCGTAGCTGGCGTGTTGGCTCGAAGTGTCCACGCCGTCGGTGAAGAGCACGATGGCCTTGCGCCCGTCGATGTGGTTGAAGCGTTGGTGGATGACGAAGTCCACGGCGTCGTAGAGACTCGTGTTGCCGTCGTTGCGCGTGCGACGGATGGCGTTGCGCAAAAGACGACGGTCGCTGGTCGGCTCGGCCAGTACGCGCACGTGCTCATCAAAGGCGACGACCATCACGCGGTCGTCCGCGCGCAGTTGATCGACGAAGGCGATGGCGGCGTCCTGTATCTCTTCAGTCTTGAACTTAGTGGACGTGCTGTTGTCGATGACGAGCGCGACCGTGAAGGGTTTCTCGACGGTGGCGAAGTAAGCGAGTTGCTGTTCGACGCCGTCCTCGAAGATGCGGAACTCGTCGCGCCCGATGCTGGGCACATACTTGCCGTCGCGATCCATCACGCTCACAGGGATAGTCACGAGCGTCGTGTTCACGTGCACAACTTCGTTCTCGTCCACCTCGACGGGGTCGTCGGCACGCGCCGTCTGCTCACGCCCTGCCGTGCGCTCGTTCGAGACGGTCGCGCCGCCGAGCACGGGCGGGCCGCCGGCGCGGCGCGTCGGAGTCGGCGAGGTCGGCACGGGCTGTGGCCGTGTGGTTGTCGTAGGGTCGTTCTGCGGGACGCGGCGCTGGCGCACCTGCGCGTGCAATGCGACGGGGCAGAGCAGGGAGAGGAGCAGCAATAGGGTGTTGAACTTTCTCATAGCGGACTCCTCGCGGACGGTACGGGTTACGGGTAGACGAGAGCCGTTCCTTTGATGCGAGCAAAACGCAAAAGATGCACGTGAAAAAGGGGAGAGGATGCGGACAAATAATAACACTGCCGGCCCAAACCGGCACAATCAACCCGTGCCTTTGCATCCTCTTTGCGCCTCCAGCGCCTTTGCGTGAGATTAATGCACACCAAAGAAATGCTCACGCAAAGACGCTGGAGGCGCAAAGATAAGGACGCAAAGGGCGCTTGCCACTCACGCTGGCCCGCGCATGATGGCGTTCCAGATGAACGGGAACGTGCCCCACGTCTGACCGCGATGCTGTGGGCGGAAGCCGAAGAGGACGACGTGACCTTGCCCTAGCGTGACCTCGGCGAGCGCGACCTTGCCCGCAACATACTTCTCACCGAGCAGCCAGCCGGAACGCAGCACGTCCTTGTCCGCGTAGCGCGCGACGATACGCACGCGTTTGTTGTCGTCGTCCTTCACGTCGAACGCCGCGCTGTTGATGAAATAGGCATCCACGTCGTGCCCGAAGCCGTGCGCGAGGGGCGCACTCGTGTCCACCATCAAACGCAGGATCGAGCCGGGGCAGTAGAACTCGGATGACTTGACGCCTTCGAGCACGTTCTTGAGCGGCAGGTTGAAGCGCTTGATGGCCAACTCGGTCGCCGCGTCGAAACAGACGAGCGTGCCGCCCGCTTCGACAAAGCGGCGCAAGCTCTCGACGCCCGCATCGCCTATGCCGCCCGTGTACTCTTCCGGGTAACGCTCCTTCGCGTTGCCCTCGACGATCTCGCGCAGCCGCATCGACGGCAACACGATCACGTCGTACTTCGTGCGCAAATTCCCGGCGCGCACCTCCTTATCGAGCAGAGACTGATACGGCACGTTGAACGTGTCGAACACGTAGCGCGTCCAGCCTTCGTCCATCGAAGCCGTCCAACTCTTGTAGAGCGCAAGCTTGACGGGGCGTGTGAGCGGGTTCGCTACCGGCGAGCCTTTACCTTGTTTGAGGGGCAGACTCAGATCGCGCCGCACGTCTGTTTCATCCTTGATGAGCGTCAAACGACGCTGCGCGGCGGGTTCGTCCAAGCGCACCCATTTCGCTTCGATGCCCATCTGCATCGGCAGCGTCCAGCCGGCCACATCATAGGGGCGCTCGGCTTCGCCGTTGGCCGTGAGGCGCGTGGGATATACTTGCCGTTCAAACAGCGTGCGCACATTCGAGGCATAGGGCTGTGACAGGAAGACGAGATAGCTGCCGGCCGGCGCTTCACGCGCCTCCGGCAGACGCCCTTCGGGCCGGCTTAAATCTACTTCGCGGACGTGCAACTCCTTGTCCATGCGCTGCACTTCGACGCCCTGCGTCACCAGCGCGCCGATCAGCTTCGCCATGTTCTCGTCCTTGCCCTGTCCGGCTTCGAGCAGGTAGGCAAATGAGCCGGCCTCGGAATCAATGGCTGTGCGTCCCAAGCCGTAGAAGTTGCGCAGGTAGCGTTCGCGATAGTTTGCGGCCATTGAGAGGATGCCGCGCGCGGCGATCAACTCAAGCTTCATGATGTCGCGTGGTCGCCACTTGCCGCCGGGCCAAGGGTCTGGAAAGTTGGTCGTCGGGAACTTCGGCAACGCCGAATCCATGCCGCGCGTCGAGCTACGCTCCAACTGCTCGCGCGTCACCGTGGCGGGCGTCATCAGCCGCGCGCTCGCGGCTTCGGTCAGGATGCCGACCGAGTTGTGAAAGTACGGCGCGGTGCGAAAACCGCCGTGCCACCAAGTGTCGTAGAGCGCGTTGGTGATGACGCCCTGCATGCCGGCCGCCTCTTCGTCGGCCGCGATCTTGTGACCAATAAGACCGACTTCGCGCAGGAGGAGCGGCGCGATATTCGGGTTCGGCGGATCGAAGAAGGGCGGGACGAAAAAGCGCGAGCTGGTCTGCCCTTGCTGATGCACGTCGTAGACCACTTGCGGAAACCACTGCTGCCACAACAGGCGCGTGACAGCCTGCGTCTCGACGAGGTTGAGCATGAACCAGTCGCGGTTGTCGTCGTGCCCGGCGTAGTGGTGATAAAGCTCCGGCGGGTCTGTGCCCTCGTAAGGCGTGTTGAGCGTCTTGCGATACCAGTTGGCGACGATGTCAACGCCGTCGGGGTTGGGCGAAGGGATAAGCAACAGGATCACGTTCTGCAAGATCGCGCGCGTCTCTTCGTCCTGCGCGGAGGCCAGTTCGTAAGCCAACTGCATCGACATCTGCGAGGCGACGATCTCGGTCGAGTGGATCGAGCACGAGATGGCGACCACTGCCCGGCCCTCGTGGATCAAGCGCTCGCGCTCCGCCGTATCATGCACCAGCCGCGGATCGGCCAGCCGCCTTTGCATCTCTTGGTACTTCGCCAGATTGCGTATATTCTCTGGCGCGCTGATATAGGCGACGACGAGCGGGCGACCCAAGGTTGACTGCCCGATGGTCTCGACGTGCACGCGGTCGCTCGCCTGATCAAGCTGCGCAAAGTAGTTTCTGATCTGCGTCCAATCGGCGATGGTGCGATCATCGCCGGGCGCGAAGCCGAGCAGGAGTTGCGGCGCGGGCGGCCCGACCGGCGTCGGCGTTGTGCGTCGCCGTTGCGCTTGCGCCGCTGATGAGAGCACGCAAAGTTGCAGGGCCATGAACAGGGGCGCAAGCCTGAACAGTTGACGAGACATGCCGAATCTCTTTCACCAAAAGTGGTTGACGAAGGATTAGAACGGGAACGCGCTACGGGCGCAGAGTCTAGCACAGACACGAGGCCCACGCTCGCGGGGCGACTGCGTTACTACTGGTCGCTTGCGGCCGCCGCGCTCTTGCTGCTCATCATTGCGCCGCCGGTGTTGTTCGTCGCGTGGCTGACGGGGCGGCGGGCGCAGGTGGTCTACCCTTGGGCGCAGTGGGGGGCGCGCATGTGGCTGCGTTTGAGCGGCGCGCAGGTACGCGTGCGCGGCTTGGAGCAACTCGACCCGCAACAGACCTACATCTTCGCCGCGAATCATCGCTCGTACCTAGACACCGCGACGCTCTTCTACTACTTGGGCCGGCGCATTGGTGTGTTGGCGAAGAAAGAGTTGCTGAAAGTGCCGATCCTCGGCTACGGCATGGGCTACGTGAACATCATGGCGATTGATCGCTCGAACCGCACACGCGCGTTGGAGACGGTGCGCGCCGCGACCGAGCGCATACGCGGCGGCGTCTCGTTCGGTGTCTTCGCCGAAGGGACGCGCGCGCGCCCCGGTCAACTGTTGCCGTTCAAGAAGGGCGCGTTCTACATGGCGCGCGACGCGGGCGTGCCCGTCGTGCCGGTGGCGATGAAATACACAGACAAGTTAATGGGCAAGGGCACGGGCGTCGCCCGGCCGGGCGTGATCGAGATGGTCGTGCTCGCGCCCATCCCGACCGCCGGTCTGACCGACGAAGAGATCAAACGCCTCGCCGAAGAGGTGCGCGCGCGCGTGGCAGCAGAGTTGGCACGGTAAATAAGATTGCGGAGCGGCGGATTGCGGATTGCGGATTAGAGAGACAACGCTCTGTTAATCCGCAATCCGAAATCCGCCGCTCCGCATTCCTTTATTGAGGTGGTTTCTTCTTCGCCGGAGTGGGTGTCGGCATCGGCGTGGGCTTTGGCTCGGACGTGTCGCCCGGCGCACCCTCTTCGACGATCCTGACTTTGGCTCTGTAGTGCTCGTAGTCTGTGAAGGTGACGCGCATGCGCACGTGCACGACCGCGCCACTGTTGAAGACCAGTTGCTCGTCGCCCCAAGTGTAGGTCGGAAACCAGTACTTGCCGTCGATTTGCTCGCGGTAGGTCTCAAAGGTCGGGTACTTGCTGTCCTTCGTCTCCGGCACGCCCTTACCCTTAACCTTAACGATCTGCAAATCCTGATCGTCCACCCAGATACGCCCCTGAAAGAAACGTTCCTTGGTTTTCTTCGGGTCGGGCATTATCTTCGGCGCAACGTCGAAGACGTAGAGGTCTAGGTCGTCGATCTTCTCTTTGCCGAGATAGTTGAAGTTGTACTGCGTGAGCTTGTCCGCTTCGAGCGCGAAGGTCTGCACGCCGCTGAGGTCTTCGAGGTCTTCTGCCGAAATCGAGACCTCCTGCATGGTCGGGAGCGGGAAGGAGAGAATCTTCTCGAAGCGGCGGCCGCTGTCGTCGAAGGCGAAGCGCGAGACGCGATGATACTCGCCCGTGATCTGTCCGCCCATACCGATGGACTGCACGACGGCGTCGCGCTTGAAGCCGTACTGGTTGAGCGCCTGTCGGAACTGCGTCTCCTTCGCCGTCATGGCCTGCACGATGCGCGCGACCTCCGCCGGCGGGAGCGGCACGGGGCGCACGTTCGACTCCGGCTGCTGCGCCCGCGCGCCGATGGCGAGGACAAGGGCCGCTGTGGCGGCCGCCAACGTTAGTCTCAGATAACGTCTCATAAGCTTTTTTCGTGGAAGTGTGTGCCGAGCCAGCGCTCACCCGCGCCGAGCGACCCTGCGTGCGAAAGCTTAAGATGCCGGGCAAAGGCGAGATGTTGCCAGCGTTGAATTGCTAGCCGACGAATTCAACTTCGACGCGGTGCGGGATGATGCCGCGCTCTGCGCCTTCGTCTAGAAGGCGTTGGACGGCGGTGCGCCCGCGCGCCGTATAGTCGAGCGTTAGTTCGTTGACCCACATCCCGACGAAACGGTCGGCCAATTCCGGCTCCATGTCGCGGGCAAACTGCATGGCATATTCAAGCGCGTCCGCGCGGTGGTCGAGCGAATAGCGGATCGACTCGTGCAGGTAGCGCGAGACCTCTTGCATCAGTTCGGGGCCTAGATCGCGGCGGATGACGTTGCCGCCCATTGGCAGCGGCAACCCCGTCCGCTCGTGCCACCACTCGCCGAGGTCTAAGACTTTGTGCAGCCCCAACTCCTGATAGAAAAGCTGCCCCTCGTGAATCAATAGCCCTGCGTCGGCGCGCCCTTCTTGCACGTGATTGATGATCTGATCAAAGGGCACGACCTCGTACTCAAAATCCGGGTTGAAGATACGGAGCGCCAGAAAGGCGCTCGTCAACGTGCCGGGCACGGCGACTTTGAGCTGCGCTAAATCTTCCGCTTTGACCTGCTCGTGCGCGACGACGATGGGGCCATAGTTGTCGCCGATGCTTGCCCCGTGCGGCAGGAGCGCATACTTGTCGGCGATGTAAGCGTAGGCGTGGAAGCTGATCGCAGTCACGTCGTAGACGCCGCGCATAGCCTTCTCGTTCAACGTCTGTATGTCTTCGAGCACGTGCTCGAAACGCAAGTTCCCGGTGTCGAGCTTGTGCGTGGCGAGACCATAGAACATGAAGGCGTCGTCCGAATCGGGCGAGTGTGCGACGGTGATGGTGCGGTTATCGGTGGCAGTGGTCATAAAAGAATGCGCAACGCCGGACGGCGCGTTAATGCGCGCTAGTCGAGCCGGCCGTAATAGAGTTTCGTATCGTATTCGATTGTAACCCGGCCCTCGCGTTGGTGCGAATCGAACAGATGCCGGAGCGCCGCGAGCATCGGTTCGTGTGCCGGTTGCCCGGCGAGCGGCACATAAGAGGACGACAGCAGCCGCCCGCGCACGCCCGCATAATCGAAGACCTGAAAATTGTCGAAGCTGCGCAGTGCGTAGTCGCCGCCGAAGAAACTTGCGATCCGCTCTTCGGGCAACTGTTCACAGTTGACCTGCGCGTAGTCCGTGCCGAACTCGCGCAGCAGTTGTTCATACTCGCGCAGAAACGGCGTCGAGTCGGTGCGGCGCATATTCCAGACGAGCACGACCGGGCCGCCGTCTTTCAAGATGCGTTTGAACTCGCGCCGCGCGCCATCAGCGTCGAACCAGTGGAACGCTTGACCCGCCGTGACGAAATCCACGCTTGCATCGGCGAGCGTCGTCGCTTCGGCCGTGCCAGTCATGCTCTTGAAGTTCGGATAGGCTTGCAGCAGTTCTTCGGCCGCCACACGCATCGCCGCGTTCGGCTCGACGCCGAAGACCGTGCAGCCTGTCTGCAACAGTAACTCCGACAGAATCCCTGTGCCCGACCCGACATCAGCCACGACCGATGCGGCGCTGAGCTTTAATTCGTCCTTAAGAAATTCGGCGACGGCCGCCGGATACTTTGGGCGATAAGCAATGTAATTCTGGACACGGCTGTCGAACCTGCTAACCGTATTAACCTTGCCTGTCGTGTCATTGCTCATTTGCATTAGAGAAAATTGCTACCGTTTAGGAAAAGCGGTGCGGAAAAGCTGCAACAAGTGTTGTCCCTTTTGGCCTCCGCCATCGAAGCCTTGTGTCTTTTCGAGTTTTGGGGTGATGAAACGGATGTTATCGCAGTCCCAGCATAAAGTAGCGAAGACTCGTAGCTGCCCTTGCGAATAAAACTTGATGGCATAGGCCGGATTATGGCAAATGGCTGAATATGAATTGTAGGTCTGTGTTCGCCATAAAGAAGCTATTTTCTGCGCTTCGTTTCCCTCGACAATCTTACTCGCTTGACTCTCCCCATCCCACAGGTCGCCCCGCAGTTTCAGCTCTAACAGTTCAACCTTATCAACAACAGGAAGGTTGTGCGTGTATGGCTTGACCTCCTGATTCCCCTTAAACCGCCGCGTCTGACATAAAATCACCGGGCAGAGACAGAGCAATAGTAAGGAACAGAGGGCAATGCGTGTGAGATGCTTAATTGGACTCATGACAGAAACATGCTGTTATCAAGACTATGCCGCTGATTTCTGCTCAATCGGATGATAGAGCGTGTCGCGCTCGACGGGGTCGAAGCCAGCGTCGCGGATGAGCGCGGCGATCTCGTCTTTGCTCATGCGGACTTCATTGTTCGATTCGACCGAGTAGCTTGCGGTCAGTTCGCCGCCTTCGGTGATCGTACCGTCCACGTCGTTTGCGCCGTAGTGCAGGGCAACCTGCGCGAGTCGTTTGCCGAGCATGACCCAGTAGGCTTTGATGTGCGCGAAGTTGTCGAGCAGCAGGCGCGCGACCGCCATTGTCTTCAACGAATCGACGCCCGACGGCCCCGGCAGATGCGCGAGCTTCGTGCCCGGTGGGTAAAAGGCGAGTGGGATAAAGCACTGGAAGCCGCCCGTCTTATCCTGCTGCTCGCGCAGCCTAACAAGATGGTCAACGCGATCCGCGATGGACTCGATGTGCCCGTAGAGCATCGTCGCATTGGTCTTGAGACCCGCGGCGTGGACTTTGCCGGCGAGATCGAGCCAGCGCCCCGCGTCCGTCTTGTGCGCGCAGATGGCAGAGCGCGTCGGCTCGCGGAAAATCTCCGCGCCGCCGCCGGGGCACGAATCCATGCCGGCGGTCTGCAACTGCGCGATCACATCGTCGTCCGCCATCTTGTAGAAGTGCGCCATGTGATCCAACTCGACCATCGTGAACGCCTTCAGATGCAGACGCGGATAGGCGCGCTTCAGATTCGACAAGAGATCGGTGTAGTAGCTGAACGGCAGCTTTGTGTTCAAGCCGCCGACGATGTGCAACTCGGTTGCGCCTTCGCCGACGGCCGCGCCCGCGATCTGTAATGCTTCATCAATGCTGTGCGTGTAGGCGTCGGGCTGGCGCGGCGTGCGATAGAAGCCGCAGAACTTGCAGTCGGCGTAGCAGACGTTCGTGTAGTTGAAATGGCGGTTGACGTTGTAATACGTGCGCCGCCCGTGCAGGCGGCGCCTGACCGTATCAGCCAATTTGCCGAGCGCGCTCAAATCGTCCGTCGCATAGAGCGCCAGCCCATCATCGAACGAGAGTCGTGCGCCCGCCGCCACCTTCGCGGCGAGTTCGTTAAGTTTGGGGTCGTGGGAAAAATTCATAAGTTTAAGTTCCAAGCTCACATCTGAGCTTGCCAGTGTTGCCACAGCACCGCGCCGCCAAAAGTGACGAAGAGCAAGACGCTGACGAACGCGTTCGTCGTGAAAAAGGCAGCGTTCAAACGACTCAGATCGTCTGCGCGCACGAGCCGGTGCTGATAGACGAGCAGGGCGGCGGTCAGCACCACGCCGACGAGTGCGAGCGCGCCGAGGTGCGTCAGCAAGTATAACCCGACGAGCGCACTGAACGCGCCCGCGTGTAGTAGCCGCGCGATCCACAGTGCGTTTTGGATGCCGACCCGCACAGGGATCGAGCGCAAGCCCGCCTGCCGGTCGAAATCGTAATCCTGACAGGCGTAGAGCACGTCGAACCCGGCCGTCCACAACAGCACCGTGAGCGAGAGCAGCAGCGGTACGGGACTATCGAGTGCGCCGCGCACGGCGATCCAAGCGCCCGTCGGCGCGATGCATAGACACCAGCCGAGGACGAGGTGCGAGAGCGCCGTGAAGCGTTTTGTGTACGAGTAGAGCAAGACGCTTGCGAGCGCGACCGGCGCGAGCAAGAGCGTCAGCCGGTTGAGCATCGCGGCGGCGAGGAAGAAGAGCGCGGCCGCCATCGCCGTGAAGAGCCAGACGAATTTGCGCGAGAGCAGTCCGGCGGGCAGTGCGCGCATCCGCGTGCGCTGGTTGGCCGCGTCGAACGTTTGATCGGCCAGCCGGTTGAAGGCCATCGCGGTCGAGCGCGCACCAACCATCGCCACAGTGATCCAGAGCAGTTGCCACAGAGACGGCACACCGCGCGCCGCGAGCACCGCGCCGAGCAGCGCGAAGGGCAGCGCAAAGAGCGTGTGCTCGATCTTAATCATTTCGAGCGTCGTGCGTATCTCGCGCCCAGCGTTGGCAGCTTTGGTCGTCATCGGCAACTTGGTTCGGCGGCGCTGTGCCGGTCGAACGCATAACGATAAGGCAAACGCGGGGCCGGCGCAAAACGGCGGGCAGACGCGGCTTCATCGAGCGCGTCGGTTTGCAATCTGCTATCCGCGCTTGATGGGCCTTGCAGTCTGCGAACAGAAGGAAATCCTCACGCAAAAGCGCGAAGACGCAAATGAGTTGAATGCTCTTCATTGCGCCCTTTCCTTTGCGTCTTTGCGCCTTTGCGTGAGGCTAATCTCCCTCGACGGCGGCCGGTTCAGTGATCGATGCGTCGCCGCGCCACTGTGTGGCCTGCGAGTGTGGGATGCCGAACTGATCGAGTATGCGGAAGACGAGATGATCAACCAACTCGTTGATCGTCTGCGGGCGATGATAGAAGCCGGGACTGGCGGGCAGGATGCGCGCGCCCGCGTGCGCGAGCCGCAACATGTTCTCCAGATGGATCGCGTTGTAAGGCGTCTCGCGCGGCACGATGATGAGCCTGCGCCCTTCTTTCAACGTCACGTCCGCCGCGCGGTGGATCAGATTCGTCACTGCGCCGCTGGCTATCGCGCCAAGCGTGCCCATCGAGCACGGCACAATGACCATGCCGACCTGCGGGTGCGACCCCGAAGAGGGCTTCGCCGCCATGTTGTCCAAACGGTGCAGGCGGATGAGTTTCGATGCGATCGGCAAGCCAAGCCACTCGTTGATTGCGCGCTGCTCGCCCGCGCGCAAGGAAGCGCCCAACTCGACCTGCGCGACAAGGACGGCCGCCTCCGACATGATCAAGTTGATGCGTTCGACTACGCCGCTCGCCGCCAAATGCACAAGCGTGCGCTGCGCGTAGAGCGCGCCGGATGCCCCGGTGATGCCGACAGTCAGTTCCATATCATGCGAAACGGTTAATCGTTCTGCGCCGTCTTAATGGACGCGGAAGTAGTAATGGTAAAGCAAAAGAGCGCTGGCGGCTATGCCGAAATAGCCGCCCACCGCGTAGAGCCGGTGCGCGTTCGCGCCTTCGGGGATCATGCGGTCGGCCCGACCGGGCAGCAGCGCATACGACAGACTTTTGATTGTCATGCCCCAACCGCAGAGCGTAATGATCACGGGCACGTCCCAGACCCAGACGTTGTGCCCCAATACAAGTAACAGTCCGAGTGGGAAGGTAAACATGGGGATGATAATGCCGGCGTAGCCCGTGCGCTTAACGGCGATGAAGAAGTCGCGCCAGAGGCGTGGCTGCGCCGCGTGCGACAGTGCGACCACGAGCAGGCTGATGGCGAAGTAGCGTGCGATGAAGACAGCCAGCATGTTTATCTTCTCCTGCGCACAAGCTGTGCGGCACACGATGCGCGCGGCCAAATGTTAGAACTCTCAGTTTACGCGGCCGGCTTGAGTCATGTTTCGTTTATAGACTCGCCGGTTGCGGTCAGTAAACTCGCGGCCTTCGGGCGCGCTCGCGTTCGATGCTAGAATCGCGTGCGAACGGTGATGGATTTAAAAGCTATCGAACAACTGCTCAGCGCGCATAAGAGCGGCGAGTTGAGCGCGGCGGATGCGGCGCGCGAGATCGGCGCGCTGCACTTCGAGGACATAGGGCACGCGCGGGTGGATCACGCGCGGGCTGCGCGCCAGGGCTTTCCCGAAGTCGTCTTCGGCGCGGGTAAGACGCGGGCGCAGGTCGTTGAGATCGTCGAACGACTTGTCGCGCGCGCGCCGAACGTGTTGGTGACGCGCACGGACGCACAGACGTTTGGCGAGGTGCGCAACGTCGTGACCGATGCCGAGTGGCACGAGTCAGCACATCTGATCCGCATCTGGCGCGATAAGACCGAGCGTGGCACGGGCGAGATCGGCATCGTCACGGCGGGCACGAGCGACATCCCTGTGGCCGAGGAAGCCGCGCTCACCTGCGAGGCGATGGGCAATCGCGTCGCGCGCATCTGGGATGCAGGTGTCGCCGGCATTCATCGCATCTTGGCCGAGCGTGAGCGCTTGCGCGCGTTTCGTGTCGTCGTCGTCGCCGCCGGGATGGAGGGCGCGCTGCCGTCGGTCGTCGGCGGACTGGTCGGCGTGCCGGTCGTGGCCGTGCCGACGAGCATCGGGTACGGCGCGTCGTTTGGCGGCGTGGCGGCGCTCTTAGGTATGCTCAACTCGTGCGCCTCGAATGTCGCGGTCGTGAACATCGACAACGGTTTTGGCGCAGGCTTCGTCGCCAGTCTGATCAATCGCAAGTGGGCCGAGCAGGAAACGATGAACGCGGAATGATGAATGATGAATAAAAAACGACGCGCGCTCTTGCTTTCATTCATCATTCTGCATTCGACGTTCTGCCTTTTTCTTTCCGCCTGCGGGCCGCGCCGCACGCCCGATCTAGCGCGCATCTTCGCCGCGTCAAAAGCGCGCACAGGCAAAGCCCCGATCATCGTCATTCCCGGCATCCTCGGCTCACGGCTCGTTAATCGGCGGACGGGCGAAGTGGTTTGGCCGACGGCGTTCCGCTCGGACGTGGATGGCTTAGGCTTGCCCATCACGCCCGACCTCGCCGCGAATCGCGACAACCTCGTGCCCGAACGCATCGTCGAGACGGCGCGGCTCGCCAAGTACATTCCTGAAGTTTACGTCTATAACCAACTGCTCGATGCCTTGCGCAGCTACGGCGGCTATCGTGACGGCAACTGGGACGACCCCGGCGCGGAAGGCGACCACGACACGATGTACGTGTTCGCCTACGACTGGCGGCGCGACAACGTCGAGACGGCGCGCGCGCTGGTGCGCAAGATCGAAACGTTGAAGCTGAAATTAAATCGGCCCGATCTGCGTTTCAACATCATCGCGCACTCGATGGGCGGTCTCATCGCGCGTTACGCCGCGCGCTATGGCGACGCGGACTTGCCCGCGGGCGACGCGCCGCTCGCTGTTACCTGGGCCGGCGCACGCCACATCAGCAAGATTTTCATGTTCGCCACACCGAACGAGGGCTCGATGGACGCCTTCGCCACGCTGCTCGTCGGCTACTCAGTCAACGAGGGCTTGCGCCCGCGTCTGCCGCTGTTCAAGAAACTCTCGCGCGAGGGCATCGTCACCCTGCCAGCCCTCTTTCAACTGCTGCCGCATGCCGGCGCGGCGCGCTTCCTCGATGAAAATCTCGCACCGCTCGAAATCGATCTCTACGACCCGGCCAACTGGCGACGCTATCATTGGTCACCTCTGACCGAGCCAGACTATCGCGCGCGCTTCGCCACCGGCTTGCTGCACGACGAGAACGTGCCGCGCCATGCGGGCGACCCCAAAGTGCTCGACGCTTACCTCGAAGCTGTGCTCGTGCGTGCGCGCCGGTTTCACGAAGCACTCGATGTCGCGCCCGCCGCCGCGTCGCCTATAACGCTCTACGCCTTCGGCGGCGACTGCGAAGAGACGCTGGCCGCCGTCGTCATCACGCGCGACCCGAAGAGCGGCGACGCAGCGACGTTGACCAGCCCGCGCACGCTACGCACAAAGGACGGCCGGACGCTCGCACGCGCCGAAGTCCTACGCGCGATGTACGAGCCGGGCGATGGGCGCGTCACGCGCGACTCGCTCTTGGGCATACATCTGGGCGTAGAGCGCCGCAGCCCGCTCCTCAATACGCCGCTCCCGCTCGCCTACGCGCTCTTCATCTGCGACCTGCACAGCAAGCTGCAAAACAACAAGACGCTGCAAGACAACGCGCTCACGCTACTCGTCAACGAAGTAATGAACTAACAGCCCCGTCAGGGGCGACTGACAATAGCCCAGCACTTCAGTGCTGGGAATAGAGCGAGGTAATAAAGCTGAGTCCCGTAGGGACGATTGAAAATGCGCCCGCTCAACCTCAATCGTCCCTACGGGACTCCATCATCCAATCGCGCACTCTTCCCAGCTAAAGTGCTGGGCTATTTTCATCTGTCCCTACGGGACAAACGTTAAGCAGGCTGTTTGTTATGGAAACGCTCGTCCTCTGGCTCTTCCTGCTTACGGTGTTCGGCATCTACGCACTGGCGGCGCTCACAGTTGTGCATCTCATCTTGCGCCGCGCGGGCCGGCTCAGCCAGCCGAGTCGGCGGTGGCTGTGGTTACAGCGCATTGTGTTTACACTCGCCGGTCTCGGTCTGTTGTGCTTCGCCTACGGTTATTTCGTCGAGCCTTACTGGCCCGAGGTCGCGCATGTCCGCATCGAGTCGGCGAAGCTACCGCAGGGGACGCGCCCCATCCGGCTCGTGCACATCTCCGATCTGCACAGCGATCCGCAGCCGCGCCTTGAAACACGTCTGCCCGACATCATTGCGGCCGAACATCCTGATCTGATCGTCTTCACAGGCGACGCGATCAACTCGCCTGAAGGCTTGCCCGTCTTCAAGCAATGTCTGACGCGGCTCGCGCAGATTGCGCCGACCTACGCCGTGCAAGGGAACTGGGACGCGTGGAACTGGTTAGACCTTGATCGCTTCGCCGGCACGGGCGCGCGCGAGTTAAAGAGCGAGGCTGTGAAATTGGACGTGGCGGGCACGTCTATTTGGATCGCAGGCATGCCCGTGAGCGGCGACTGGATTTCAGGTGAGACGCCGAGCGCGCGCCGTCAGTTCGACCGCACGCTCGGCGCGATTCCGCCTGATGCGTTTTCAGTTTTTCTCTATCACTACCCGGACGAGATCGAGCCGGTCGCCGCGCGCAAAGTCGATCTCTATTGCGCCGGGCACACGCACGGCGGACAGGTGGCGCTGCCACTCTACGGTGCGCTCATTACGCTCTCGCGCTTCGGGAAAAAGTATGAAGCCGGTCTCTATCATGTCGGACAGACGTGGCTCTACGTCAATCGCGGCCTTGGCATGGAGGGCGGCCCCGTCCCGCGCGTGCGCTTCTGCGCGCGCCCCGAAGTGACTGTGATCGAGATCGCGCCCGCCGAATAAAATTGTAGGGGCAGGGCTTGTCCCTGCCCGGCTTGGTTACGCCACCGAAACAGGCAGGAACAAGCTATTGCCCCTAAAAATCTCTATCGCCTAACGCCCGGCGAGTGCGAGTTCCTGCACGCGGCGGACAACTTCATCGAGACCAACTGTGGTCGTCTCTTTCGTGGCGCGGTCAAAGAGTTCGACCGCGCCCTCCGCGATCTTTTTGCCGACCGTGATGCGGCAAGGGATGCCGATCAGATCAGCGTCTTTGAACTTCACGCCTGCGCGCTCGTCGCGGTCGTCCAAGAGCACGTCGAGACCAGCGCGCTGTAGCTCGACATAAAGCTGCTCGCCCGCCTCTTTCATCTCCGGTTGCTTGACGTTCGTGATCGTGACGACCACATCGAAAGGCGCAATCGCGCGCGGCCAGATGATGCCGTCTGCATCGTGGTGCAATTCAATCGCCGCCGCCATGATGCGCTCGACGCCAATGCCGTAGCTGCCCATGATGATCGGCACGGGCTTGCCATTTTGATCCAACACGTGCGCGCCCATCGAGACGGAATACTTCGTGCCCAGCTTGAAGATGTGCCCGACTTCGAGCGCCTTGAAAACTTCGAGTGTGCCCGCTTCACAATTCAGACAGCGCTCGCCGGACTGTACGGTGCGAAGGTCAGCCCATTTAATGCCTTGAGGCTCAATGTCCCGCGCGACACTTACCCCGCGAAGGTGATGATCATCTTTATTCGCACCGGTTGTCATATTTGTGCGACCTTCAAGTTCGTGGTCAGCGATGATTATCACATCCGTTTCTGGATACTTAATAATTTTTTGCCCAGTGTTAGGGTCTTTGAAAAACGCATGATTCTTAATTTTCTCTTTCACTCCAACTGCGCCGAGACTGCCCGGACTAGCACCTACTAACTTACGTATTTCGTCTGGATTAGCCTGACGCACTTCTGCTCCGCCAAAAGCATCTAGCAGCTTGGTTTCTTGTACTTGATGATCACCGCGCAGAAGAACAATTATAGGTTTAGGATTGCGCATCTGTGGATTGCCCCAACCCTGCTCTCCTGTCATATAGAAAAGAGTCTTAATTTGTCGCTCGGCTGGCGCGCCGCCGGGGAACGTCGTCAAGTCTTCAATCGTGTGCACGCCCGGCGTGGGGAACTCTTCGGGCGCGGTTAATGTTGACGGCTCGTCTTCGATTGCGGCCAAACGCGAGGTTGCTTTCTCCAAGTTCGCCGCGTAGCCGCACGCCTCGCACGTCGCGATCAAATCTTCGCCCGCGTCCGTCTTGACCATGAACTCGTTTGACGCCGAACCGCCCATCGCGCCCGAAGAGGCTTCGACCATGTTGAACTTCAAGCCGCAACGCGTGAAGATATTGATATAAGCCGCGCGTTGATCTTCGAAGGATTTATCAAGCCCCGCCTGATCCACGTCGAACGAGTAAGCGTCCTTCATGATGAACTGGCGCACGCGCAGGACGCCCGACTTGGGGCGCACTTCGTCGCGGAACTTGGTCTGGATTTGATACCAGACTTGCGGCAGTTGTTTGTAAGAGCGCAACTCGTGGCGCGCAATCGAGGTGAAAATCTCTTCGTGCGTCATGCCGAGACAGAGGTCTGCGCCCTTGCGGTCTTTGAGGCGAAACATATTGTCGCCCATCACCGTCCAGCGCCCCGACTCCTCCCAAATCTCGCGCGGATTGAGCGCCGGCAGAAAAAATTCCTGCCCGCCGATGGCGTTCATCTCTTCGCGTATGATCTGCTCGACGCGCGCGCGCACACGCTGCGCGAGCGGCAGCAGCGAGTAGATGCCGGCGGCGAGTTGGCGCACAAGACCTGCGCGCAGCAGTAGTTTGTGCGAGACGACCTCGGCATCGGCCGGGTCTTCGCGCAAAGTAGGAATGAAAAACTGTGACCAGCGCATGACAAGTTTTACCTGCTGTCTCCTTAGACTCGAAATCTGTCCCGCAGATGAACGGGCATTGTCGCGCACGTGCGGCGCGCAAAGCAAACGCGCGCTTGCATGATGAGGGCGGGCGGCACGAGAATAAGGCTTGCCCGGAGACGGCCTTGCACCGGCAGAGATTAGCAATGCGGGCGACGAAAGATGAAACTGCGTGCCCTATATACCCCGGCCAATGTCATGCTCTGCGTGTTCGTATCGAGCGTGCAGTTTGCCTCCGGCTGGTACTCCATGCTCGCGCTTGAGTTGCCCGCGCCGTTCGTTTTGCTGCGTGCGCTCGGCTACGTCTATGTGCTGGGCTACTGGCTGACGCACGACAGCCGTCAGCGCCAATTCAAAGGGATTTGCGATCTGGGGCTATGGCTCTTCATCGCTTGGCCAGTCCTCTTACCTTATTACCTGTTTAAGACGCGTGGCTGGCGTGCTCTGCTCACCCTGCTGCTCTTCAGCGCCATCTTCTGCGTCCCCTATTTGCTGGGCGGCATTGCCGGCTTCCTCTCCGTCGCCGACCGTTTCGACTGAGCTGCGCGCCGCGTCCGGTCATCTCGTTGCGCCGCCATTGAAGCGTGCGGTAACATCACGCGAACACACGCCATCTGCTACTTGCATATTACGACCGCTGGGACTTGGAGGATAAAGCCATGACCGACCGCAGGAACGCGCCGCTCGCCGAAATTGATCCCATCATTAGTCGTGCGATTGACGACGAAGTGGCCCGTCAGGCCGACGGGCTGGAGTTGATCGCGTCGGAGAATTTCGTGAGCGAAGCCGTGCTCGAAGCGATGGGGTCGGTCTTCACGAATAAGTACGCCGAGGGCTATCCGAAGAAGCGCTACTACGGCGGCTGCGAGTTCGCGGACGTGGTCGAGCAGACGGCGATTGACCGCGCGAAGGAGTTGTTCGGCGCAGACCACGCCAACGTCCAACCGCACAGCGGCGCGCAGGCGAACATGTCCGTCTATCTGGCCGCGATCAGTTATGGCGATCAGATTCTCGGCATGAACCTGTCGCACGGTGGGCATCTGACGCACGGGCATCCATTGAACTTTTCGGGCTTGAGCTACAAGGTCGCGGACTACGGCGTCACGCGCGAGACGGAGCAGATCGACTACGACGAGTTGCAGCGCATCGCCGAAGAACACAAACCAAAATTGATCGTCTGTGGTGCGTCAGCTTACCCGCGCACGATCAACTTCGAGCGCATCGGCGAGATCGCTAAGAGCATCGGCGCGCGTGTGATGGCCGACATCGCGCACATCGCCGGCCCGGTCGCCGCCGGTCTCCATCCGTCGCCCGTGCCGCACGCCGACTACGTCACCACGACGACGCACAAGACGCTGCGCGGCCCGCGCGGCGGTCTCATCCTCTGCCGCGAGGAGCACGCAGCGGAAGTCAATAAACGCCTCTTCCCCGGCGTGCAGGGCGGCCCGCTCGTACACATCATCGCGGCCAAGGCCGTCGCTTTCGGTGAAGCGTTGCAAGCGGATTTCAAAGAGTATCAACGACAGACGCTGGCGAACGCCAAGGCGCTCGCCGCCGAGTTGCAAGCCCAAGGGTTGCGCATCGTCTCCGGCGGCACGGACAATCATCTCGTGCTCGTGGACGTATTTCTCGACGGCAAAGGCACAACCGGCAAGGACGCGGAGAAGGCGCTCGAAGCCGCCGGCATCACGGCCAACAAGAACACCATTCCCTTCGACACCAACAAGCCCTTCGTCACCTCCGGCATACGCCTCGGCACGCCCGCGCTCACCACGCGCGGCATGGGCGAAGACGAGATGCGCACAGTCGCGCGCCTCATCGCCGAAGTCCTACACGACCCGCAGTCTGAAGCCGTGCGCGATAAGGTCAAACAACAGGTGCACGAACTCGCCGCCCGCTTCCCGCTCTACGCGCAACGCCTGAAGCGGCGGCCGGAAGTCGAAGCGATGGGCGCTGATTGAAGTCTATAGTTACGGCAGCGCGGAGAGATTTATGACAACACATCTAAAACCGCTTGAGGAATTGCTGAGAGAACTTCCACCCGAGCGTCAGGCAGAAGTGCGGAGTTTTGTTGAGTCCTTGTTGGCCAATGACCAGTCGCTAGTATCTTCTAGCGGCCAAAACGAGATTAATGGGCGGAATTTCGAGCAGTATTTCGGGGCGTGGGACAGCGAGGACGAAAACTCGGCCGACAACGAGCGGATCGATGCAGACCTCGCGCGGGAGTATGGGACGACGCATGAGTCAGATAATTGATGCTGCTTGATACCTCAGGATTGTTGGGCCTCTTCGATCGGCGCGAACGCCATCATGTACAGGCGGTCGAACGCTATCACGTCGCCCGCAATAGACTGGTACATAATTACGTGCTGGCGGAATTTGTTGCTTTAGCGCACGCACGCCACGCACCGCGCGCACTGGCCCTGGAGTTCACGGCATCGCTGCTGACCAACTCAAAAGTTGAAATCATTTGGGTCGGCGAATCTTTGCATCAGGCAGCTTTGGCCTTGCTCCAACAACGGCTTGACAAGGAATGGTCGTTGTGTGACGCCGTCAGCGTATTGCTTATGCAGCAGCGCGGCTTCACGGAAGCTCTCACCACAGATCATCATTTTGAGCAAGCAGGCTTCGTGCGGCTGCTCAAACCATAACCTTACTGTTAAACTAATCTCACGATGGAAGAAATCTTCGGGCGCGATGGATTGATCGCGCGCGCGCATCCTGAGTATGAATATCGCCCCGGTCAGATCGAGATGGCCGAGGCGGTGATGCGTGCGTTTGAAGACCGGCATCACCTGATCGTGGAGGCGGGCACAGGGACAGGGAAGACACTCGCGTATCTCGTGCCGGCGGTAGCTGCGGCCTTGGGGCGCGGCGCGCGCGTCGTCATCTCGACGGGCACGAAGAATCTGCAAGAGCAGTTGATGGAGAAGGACATTCCGTTCTTGCAACGCATCTTGCCGAAGAAGTTTACGGCCGCCTACATGAAGGGGCGCAATAATTACGCCTGTCTGCAACGCATCAAGCGCGCCGAGAACTCGCCCGTGCTCGATGGGCTTGATGAAGTTGATTATTTTGACGAGGTGCGCCAGTGGGCGCGTGAGTCGGGCACGGGCGACCGCGCCGAGTTGACGCAACTCCCCGAAAATCTTTCGTTCTGGCGACACGTGGACGCGCGCTCCGAGACGTGTCTGGGTCAGAAGTGCCCCGACTACGACCCGTGCTTCATCACGCGCATGCGCCAGCGCGCGCAGGACGCGGACATCATCATCGTCAATCATCATCTCTTCTTCGCTGACCTCGCCTTGCGCGGCGGCGAGTACGGGCAGGTCATCCCCGACTACGGCGCGGTCATCTTCGATGAAGCGCATCAGATCGAAGACGTGGCGGCCGAGTACTTCGGGTTTCAAGTATCGAGTTATCAGATCGACGATCTCCTGCGCGACCTGCAAATGCTCCCGATCACGGATGCGGGTGTGAACAAAGAGTTGACGCGCGCGGCCGGGCGCATCGTGCGCTTCGCCGACAACTTCTGGGTCGGTTTCAAAGAGGGGCGCGGCGAAGAAGGGCGCGCGCCGATCCTGCCCGGCACGTTCGCACGCAAGAATGCGCACGGCGAGATCGAAGCGACAGCTTTGGGGCAGTCGTATTTGAGTCTGGACGGTGCGCTCGAACGCATGGAGACGACGCTCGACATGCTGCGCGATAAGCCGCCCGAAGTCGATAACCTGCTGCGGCGTGTGCGCGAGTTGCGGTTTCAACTTGAGTTCATCGTCGCGGGCGACGACAAGCGCTACGTCTATTGGTTAGAGCGACGCGGGCGCGGCGTGTTCCTGCGCGCCTCGCCGATTGACGTGTCGGCGCTCTTACAGGACAAGTTGTTCGACCGCGTCGAGACGGTCGTGCTCACGTCGGCGACGCTCGCCAGCGCCGGGCGCTTCGACTTCATCCGGCGCAGGCTGGGATTGGCGGAGTTGGACGAAGCCGGCGAGCAGAACCCTCTGGCCGATAAGACGGACGAGCTGGTCGCGCCCGCGAGTTACGACTATCAGAATCAAGCGGTGCTCTATCTACCGCCGAAGATGCCCGACCCGCGTGCGCCGCAGTGGGCGGAAGCGGCCGCAACGGAAGTCGTGCAGTTATTGAATGTGACGCGCGGGCGCGCATTCGTCTTATCAACCAGTACGACGGGGATGCGTGCGCTATACGAACGCGTCAGCGCGCAGATCGATTTTCCATGCTTCGTGCAGGGTGAGGCGTCGAAGTCTTGGCTGCTTGATCGTTTTCGCGCGACGCCGCACGCCGTCTTGTTTGCGACGGCAAGTTTCTGGCAGGGCGTGGACGTGCGCGGCGAAGCGCTCTCCTGCGTCATCATCGACAAGCTGCCGTTCGCCGTGCCGACCGATCCGGTCGTGGCCGCGCGCCAACGTTTCATCGAAGACGCGGGCGGGTCAAGCTTCTACGAGTACAGCGTGCCGCAGGCGATCATCACTTTGAAGCAGGGGCTTGGTCGCTTGATCCGCAGCGCGACTGATCGCGGCGTGCTCTCGGTCTTAGACCCGCGTTTGCGCACACAGGCTTACGGGCGCATGTTTCTCAAGAGCCTACCGCCGTGCCGCGTCACGAGCGACATCGCGGAAGTGGCGCGCGTGTTTGAAGCGCATGCGGCGTTGGCGCGATAATAGTTTCGCTGGTTTTTGGAGGTGGGGTAAGAATGCGCATTAGCACACGTGCCGGTTATGTCGCCGTCGGACTTGTTACCTTCTTTATTGGAGTCGCGGCTGTTGCTTCTTATCACGGCCGGCATCACGCAAGACTAAAAGCTTGGCCGAAAGAGCCACAGATCGCATTCCAATCGCAGAACAACGAGCAAGCGCATCCCTGTAAAGCTGGGTATTATGTTTGGATTCCGGAGGTCGATGAAAGGTACGGTGATGTTTATGACCCGTACTGCTACCCGCTCCAGACCAAGCTTTCTACTGCCGCTTCAGAAGGTAATCTGGCGGAGGTGCGAGCGGCGCTTCAGGCAGGGGCAAATGTTAACGGACATTTAGACGATAGTGCGCCGCCGCTACCTCTGGCCGTTAGCAATAGTCACACTGAGGTTGCACGCCTTTTACTTGATAACGGCGCGGAAATAAACATAGGTAATGGGCTTCATTGGCCGCCACTCTACAATGCCATCTATCGTCATGATACAGAGACCGTGAATCTTCTGCTGGCCCGCGGCGCAAAATTTACTTGGGCCTGTGATTTCGATGGCCACCGGCTGAGGACGCCTTTACAGTTTGCTGAAGAGCAAGGCTACGACGATATTGCCGAATTATTAGACGAAGCGGGTGCGAGTAACTGGCAGCACCGTTTGAACCGTCGCATCGCTAAGCTAATAGGCAATCGTTACCGTCAGATTTTTCGAGAGTGAGTTATAAATAGATCATGGCCGGCACGTTTGAAGTAATGATCGAGCGCAACTTTTCGAGCGCGCATCAGTTGCGTGGCTATAAGGGGAAGTGCGAGAACCTGCACGGGCACAACTACAAGATTGAAATCTATGCGCGCGGGCGCGAGTTGGACAACATCGGGTTGCTGGTGGACTTCGGTGAGTTGAAAGCGGCGGCCGACGAGGTCGTGCGTTATCTCGATCATCGAAACATCAACGAGTTGCCGCCGTTTGATGCAGAACTAAACCCGTCGGCCGAAAACCTCGCGCGCTATATTCTCGAACGAGTGGCCGCGCAGGTGGGCGACGAGCGCGTCGCGGTCTACAAGGTGCGCTGTTATGAGACCCCGACCAGCGTGGCGACGTATCAGATCGATTAAGTCCCAAGTCTCAAGTCTCAAGTCCCAGGTCTCAAGTCTCAAGTCCCATGTCGAATGTCGGTGCCGCAGGTTGGGGCATGACTTTGGACATGGGACTTGAGACTTGGGACTTAGCTTTGCGCGGTGAGCGCGTTGATGTCGATGTTGTACTTGCGAATCTTGCTGTAGAGGCGCGGGCGATAGATGCCGAGCAGGTTCGCGGCCGCTTGCTTGTTGCCGCCCGTGCGTTGCAAGGTCTTCTCGATGACGAGCTTCTCGATGTCTTCGAGCGTCATGTTGGGCGGCACGTCCCAAGCCCCGCCGGCCGCGGCCTTTTCGGGCAGCGTGCCGTTGTCGAACGGCAGATCGACCGGCTCGATCTTGTTGCCCTTGGCGAGCAGCACAGCGCGCTCAAGCACGTTTTGCAACTCGCGCACGTTGCCGGGCCATGTATGGCCGAACAGACGCTGATAGGCCGCCTGCGAAATGCCCGTGATCGGACGCTGGTATTTGCGCGCGTACATCTTGAGAAAGTGCTCGGCAAGCAACTGGATATCTTCGGCGCGCTCGCGCAAAGGGGGCACGTGGATCGTGATGGTCGAGATGCGATAGAAGAGATCGTCGCGCAGGCAGCCGTCGCGGATCGCATCGGCCGGCGGCCGATTGGTCGAACAGATCAGACGGAAGTCGACGGCATGCGTCTTCTCCGAGCCGATCTTGCGATAGCTACGCTCTTGCAGAACGCGCAACAGTTTGGGTTGCAACTCGACCGGCATCTCCGCGATCTCATCAAGCAACAGCGAGCCGCCGGCCGCGTGTTGGATCAAGCCGTCCTTGTCTGCGTGCGCGCCGGTGAACGCGCCCTTCGTGTGCCCGAATAGCTCCGACTCGATCAACTCTTTCGGGAGCGCCGCGCAGTTGACCTTGATGAACGGCTTCTTCGCGCGCAGAGAGTTGTAGTGAATCGCGTTGGCGATCAACTCCTTACCCGTGCCCGACTCGCCGACGATCAAAACGTTCGCGTCCGCCTTAGCGACCGATTCGATGGTCTCGTAGATCGTCTGCATCTGTTTCGAGCCGCCGATGATGTTGAAATACTCTGTGCGCGTCGTCAGCCGCTGGCGCATCGTCTCGGTCTCGGCCATCAACTCCTGTCGTTCGAGCGCCTTCTCGATGAGCTTCTGCAAGACCTCGTACTCAAATGGCTTTTCGAGAAACCAGAACGCACCCGCCTTCGTCGCCATCACGGCGCGATCAACCGAGCCGTAGCCGGTCGCCATGATGACCTCAGTCGAAGGGCGTGCGTCCTTGATGTGGCGCAGGATTTCAATGCCGTCCATGTCGGGCAGTTGGATATCGCAGATCGCGATATGCTGGCCGCCGGTGTCGAATGACTCTATCGCCTCCGCGCCGGTCGAAGCCGTGTCCACCGTGTAACCATCCTCGCTTAAATTCTGCTTGAGCGAGTCCGCCATCATCGGCTCGTCATCGATCACTAAAATGCGAACGTCTTTACGATCCACCGTCTGTCTCCCGTAGAAAAGCAGGGCTGGGGGCTGAGGGCTGAGGGCTGAATAAAGACAGCTTCAGCCCTCAGCCCTCAGCCCTCAGCCCTGTCCAAAGGTATGCGCACACGCACCGCACCGGCTTCGTGTTCGATTTGGCCGCCGTGGGCGCGTATGATCTTGGCGGCGAGCGCGAGACGCAGACCCTGCCCGCCGGCGAAAGAGTTGAACAGCTCTGCGCTCGCTGGTGGCAGCCCGCGCCACTCAATGACGCCGAAGCGTGTGCCGTCTGCATCCGCGCAGCGCAGTTGGACAGCGGGGCGCGGCGCGTTCGGATTTGGCGCGGCGAGCGTGGCATCGATGTGCTTTAATGCTTCCGTGAGCGCGGCTTGATCAAACTCGCCCGGACACGCTTCAGCGCCGGTCGCCTCCGGTTCGCGCTCAAGCGCGGCGACGAGCACGCGTCTGAGGTCTGTGTGCGGCACGCGGCGCAATTCGACGGGGCGCCCATAGCGCACGAGCGTGGTCATGTCGGCGGCTGTGCGTTCGAGACCGGCGAGCAACTTGTTGACGGTTTCGAGTTCGTCGGCGCGCCCGTCCGATTTCTCCAGCCGCTTGCGCAGGAACGTGGCATAAAGTTTGAGACCATTGATCTGATTTTTGAGGTCGTGGACGATCTGCACGGAGGCACGCCCCAGTTCCTGCAAGGCTTCGGCGTCGCGTGATTCCGACATTAAAGGCTTCATTTGGCTCAAGAATCTCTTGCCGTCGGGCGTTCGTATAGCACGCGACGAGGCCAAACATAAGGTGCGTGGGCTGTACGAATTAAACCCGATAGATGTGTCTTCAGTGTTGCGTTTCGATGCGGCATCTTAACAAAAATGCGAAGTGTTTGCTAGTGATACGGCGCAACGTACATGGGCGGGGTCACATAAGGGCTAAAACTGTCTGGAGGTAGTCCGCACATGGGATCGGAGAACGGCGCAGCCAAGACCGTGTTGGTAGTCGAAGATTTCGAGGATAACCGCTTCATGATGAGGCGTCTGCTTGAAATGGGCGGTTATCGCGTGATCGAAGCCATCAACGGGCAGGAGGCGGTCACGATGGCTGCGCGCGAGCAGCCGCATCTGATCCTGATGGATTTGAGTCTGCCGCAGATTGACGGGCTGGCCGCCACGCGCCAAATCCGCCAACTCGACGGCATGGCCCACACCCCCATCGTCGCCATCTCCGCCCACGACACCAGCGACTTTCGCGCCGACGCCCTCGCCGCCGGCTGCAACGAGTACATGACCAAGCCGGTTGACTTCGACCGCTTGGAAAGTCTGTTGCAGCAGTTACTGCCGGAATGAAGATCAGAGGTCAGAGGTTAGAGGTTAGAGGTCAGACAGCTTGAGCGTCTGTCTGAGCTTTGCATCTCGAACTTGGAACTTCTACTGACCTCTAACCTTTAACCTCTGACCTCTACGCGTTTATGCCGGGTCGGTTCACAGGGTTGCTGCACGCGCACGAGGATGCGCTGACGCGCGCATGGGCTGATGGCGTCTACGCCGAGCGGCGCACGGACTTGCCGGCCCTGCTGTCTTACCGGCAGTTGGTCGAGCCGCTCCCGGAGGTGTTGGCCGAGTGGGCGCACCTTTTGGACGAGGCGGCGACGGAGAGTCAGATCAGCGAATCGGCGCGTTACTTGCGCCGCCATGTGCAGGTGCGTTTTCAGCAGGGCTGCCTGCTCGACGAAGTGGCACGGGAGTTGATGATTTTACGCGGAGTCTTGCATGATTTTTTGTGGCGTGAAAGCCCGATGGCCACGGACGGTGACCTTTGGGCCTTGCGCGCCGCACTCCGGCGCACCGATGCGCTGCTCGATGAGATGCTCGCCCAGACGCTGGTCACTTACGCTGCCAGCTTGCGCCCGCCCGTGCAGACACGCATGACGGTCTGGCCGCCGGCGCGTCGCCGCGACAGCCGCCGGGGTCGAGACGAGACGTGATGAAGCGCCCCACGCTCAGACAGATTCGTTTAGACGTGCGCACCAAACTGCTGGTGCTCTTGGCCCTGCTGTCGCTGCCGCTCCTGATCGTCAGCCTGTTCCAACTCAACAGCTATCGCCAGAGTTTGATCGAACAATCGACCACGCTCGCGCGCATTGAAACCGCCGCGGCCGAAGGCGCGCTCGACTCGTGGCTCGAAGCGCATCCGCAATCCGCGCGCACGGGCGCAACCCTTGCAGCCGGCCCGGCCGCAGACCTCTACGCGAAACTGCGGCAACAACTCGCGCCCGGTGCGGACGCCGCGTTGGTCGTGCGCGACGCGCGCGGCGAGGTCGTGCCGAACCCGGCCGCCGCCGCGCAGATCATGAATGAGAGCGATGCCACGCGTGAAGTCAGCGAGCAACGCTGGAGCGACGGCGCGGCGCGCATCACGAGTGCGCGGACACTTAATCGTTACGGTTGGCGCGTCGCGGTCGGCGTGCCGCTGCCGAAGAACACACCCGCATGGCGCTCGTTCCTCGCGCTCGCGGCGACGTGGCTGTTCGCGCTCGGCGCGTCGGGCTTCATCGCGGTCTGGGCGGTCGGCCGGTTCACGAAGCCGCTACGGCAACTCGCGGCTTCGGCCATGACACTCGGCGATGGGCAACTGCACGAGCGTTTCGCCATCGAGACCAACGACGAGATCGGCACGCTCGCCGAAGGCTTCAACGTGATGGCGGCGAGCTTGGAGACGAAGTTCAACGAGCTACACACACAGGGCCTCTTCATCGCCGAAGTGCTCGACAGTCTGCCGCTCGGCGTCGTCGTCCTTGATGCGAACCTGATCGTGCGCAAGGTCAACTCGACCTTCGCGCGGCTCGTCGAGCGCGACGTAACGGCGCTGACCGGGCGCGGGCTATATGAAGCGGCGGCCGGTCTGGCCGTCATGAGCGAGGTGGTCGAAGACGTGCGCCGCACACGCCGCGCGTTCGTCAACTACGGTCTGCCCATCGAGTTGGTCGCGCGCACAGAGGAGCGCGCGGACGGCGACAAGTTCTGGGACGTGATCTTGTGGCCGACGACCGAGCGCACGGGCGAGCACGATGGTCTGATCCTGATCCTCTCGGAGGTCTCGAAGCGTGTGCGCGCGGAGAAACTGGCGACCGCCGCGTTCGCCGCTGAGAAGGCGCGCGCCGCAGAGCTTGAGAGCGTCATCAATCAGATGGACGAGGGCGTGATCATCGTGGACGAGCGCGGGCGCTATCGCGTCAACCCGGCCGCCGCGCGCATACTCGACCGACAGCCCGGCGAGTTTCGCGACGGCGTGCAGGCACTTATCGCCGACATGGCCTTGCGCGATCTGCAAGGCAAAGTCTTGCCCGTGGCCGAGACGCCGCTGGGTCGTGCACTTGAACGCGGCGAACACGTCTCAGGCGAGCACGTGCAGATCATGCGCGGCGACGATGAAGAGGGCGTACTGGCCGTGAGCGCGACGCCGCTCGTCGGCGAGGGCGAGCGGCGCGTCGGTGTGGTTGTAGTCTTCCGCGACATCACGGGCGAGGTCAGACAGTATCGCGAATTGATGGAAGCTTACGGGCGCTTGCGCGAGCACGACCGGCTGAAGTCGGCGTTTGTCGCAAACGTCAGTCACGAGTTGCGCACGCCTTTGAACGTCATCATCGGGCTGTGCCAACTGCTCACGCGCGACCGGCAACTGCCGCTCGCGCCGCTGCAACATGAAGCGGTCGGGCGCATGGAGCGCAACGCGCGCACGCTGCTTGATCTCGTCAACGATCTGCTCGACTACTCGCGGCTCGAAGCGGGGCGCTCCGCCTTGCAACTCGAAGAGGTGGACGTGGGTGCAATCGTCGATGAGATCGTGCGCGAGTATCAGGCGGAGGCTACGGCGAAGCACGTCGAGTTGCGCGTGGATGTCGCGCCCGCGCTCGGCCCCGTCGTCAGTGACCGGCGCAAGCTCACGCAGGTGCTCACCAACTTGATCGGCAACGCCGTCAAGTTCACGGCGAGCGGGACGATTGCCGTCACGGCCGCGCCGCTTGATGACGTGCGCTGGGCGCTCGAAGTGCGCGACACAGGCATCGGCATGTCGCGCGAATCGCTCGGCTTTATCTTCGACAAGTTCCGGCAGGTGGACGACCGACTGACACGCGCTTACAGCGGCGTTGGACTAGGGTTAGCCATCACACGCAAGATCGTCGAGTTGTTGGAAGGCGAGATCGCGGTTGAGAGTCAACCGGGCGAGGGCAGCCGCTTCCGCATCACTTGGCCGCGCGCCGCGCGAGCGCGCACCGGCACCGGCTCGCTTGTCGCCGAGCACGCGCCGCTCCATCTGGTCGAGTCGCGCGCACACACAGGCTGATAAAAGCAGTGACAAGTGACAAGTGACGAGTGACGAGCTAAACTTTCGTCCGCCCTCGTCACTTGTCACTTGTCACTCGTCACTGTTTTCTTATGGCTACTGCGAAAGAGAGCATTGAGACTGCGGACGCCACGCGGCGGAAAGTCTTTATCGTCGTCGGGCTGGCGACCGCTTTGCTGGTGGCACTGCTGGTCTTCTGGGCCACACGCCCGCGCCCGCGCAACGACCGCGACGTGCAGCCGCAACTCGCAGGCGCGCTCCGCGCCGGCGCGCCTGAGTTCGAGCAGTTGCGCCAGAAGGTCATCGTGGACTTCGTGCCTGATCAGGACGCGAGCGAGAATGGCCGGCTGCTCGGCGACATTACGATGGACATGAAACCGAAGGTGCGCAACTTCACCGGGCGCACAATCACGGGGCTGGAACTTCAGGCCACGGTGGTCGATCTGGAGAACAAACCTATCCAGACGAAGACGGTCATCGCCATCCCGCGCTTGCAGCCCACGCTTGAGCCGAACAAAGTCCTCGAAGTGCCGATTCACATGGAAGGCTTCAAGAAGGAGGACGTGCGCGCCAACATCCGCGTCGATGTGACCGGCGTGATCGTCAGGTGAAGTGCGCCGCAGCGCAGCGCGCCTGAGCTAGCGCTAGCGCCAGTCGGGCGGTTGCAGCCCGGCCGGTTGGTAGTCAGCCTCTTCCGCCGCACCATCGTCAATCTGCGGGGCGGTAAGTTTACGATCAAAGTGTGTGGCGAGCAGCCCGCGAAACGCGCGCTCCTGCCGCTTGCTCTTGAAGGCGCGCTTAGGCACGACGGTCATCATGCGCACGTCCTTGCCATAGACCAACACGTAACACGTCTCGCCTTCGAGCACATCCGTGTACAACTTCCAGCCGAGCTTCGAGTCGATCTCGCGGGCCTGTACCTGCACATGATCGTCTGTGAAGGTGAGCGTGATGCCGTGGCGAAATTTCTGATCGCCGCGATAGCAGCGCCGCGTTAGCGTGAAGCGGGTGAAGTAGATGAGGCAGGCAAAACCGGCCAGCAACAACGCACCCACCACGGTCGAAGCGAAGAGCGAGAAGTTGAGAGCTAACAGGATGAACCACACGCCGACGGCATAGAGCGGGAGGCCGATGGCGACGCGGGCCTTCGCGCCGGCGGTCGGAAACGTGAGCAGCCGCGCGCCGGCCATGAATTCCTGTTCGCTAAGCTTGAAGTGAACGCTGACTGATTCCATATACTTGCCGGTGCGGCCGCAGCGGCGGCCCTTTGGTAACGGTTAAAAGTTATCACGCCCGCGCGCCCGCCGCGCAGATTAATTGCTCGTAAACAAATCTTCGAGCGGGTTGCCGACCGGCTGGACGGAGACGAGGCGCGCGCCCGTCGTGCGGACGCATGCGAGGGCTGCGTCTACTTCCTGTTCGGACGGCACTTCGACGCGCGCGCCGCCCGGTGTGGATGTGACCTCGGCGGCCGGCAACTCGCGCAGCGCAGCGCGTAGGCGGTCGGCGTTCGCGTTGGCGATGATGAGTTCCATCGCGCGTGTGCCGGCGCGGCGGCGCAAGTCTTCAAGCCGACCGACGTGCGCCAGCCGACCACGTTGCAAAATCGCGGCGCGGTCGCAGAGC
Organism: Pyrinomonadaceae bacterium; assembly: GCA_045807745.1. Classification (GTDB taxonomy): domain Bacteria; phylum Acidobacteriota; class Blastocatellia; order Pyrinomonadales; family Pyrinomonadaceae; genus QHXQ01. The sequence goes on along the minus strand of JBJMGT010000002.1, from coordinate 175,634 downwards.
ACTTCGATGTCGGCGAGGATATGCGAGCAGAGAAAGACAGTCGTGCTGCGCTGCCGCAAACTGGCGATCAGATCGCGCACCTCGCGCCGCCCGACCGGATCAAGCCCGCTCATCGGCTCATCCAAAAAGACGATCTCCGGATCGTTGACGAGCGCCTGCGCCAGCCCCACGCGCTGCAACATGCCTTTCGAGAATTTACGCAGTTGCTTGTCCCAACTCTGTTCGTCTAGGCGGACGCGCGCGAGCAACTCTTCGGCGCGCTGCCGACAGTCGCGGCGCGTGTGCCCGAACAACTCGGCGCAGTATTCAAGCAACTCGCGCGCCGTCAGGTAATCGTAGAAGTAGGGCTGTTCGGGCAGATAGCCGATGCGCGCGTGCATCGACACGTCGTTGATATCGCGCCCCAAAATGGCCGCCCGCCCGCCGGTCGGATAGATGAGCCGCATGAGGAGTTTCATCGTCGTCGATTTACCCGCGCCGTTCGCGCCGAGGAAGCCGTAGATTTCCCCGCGCTCGACCGTGAGCGACAGATCATCGAGCGCGCGCACGCGGCGCTTGCGCAGGAAGCCGACTTCGTAATCCTTCGTCAGGTGCTCGATCTCAAGTGCGACTGTCATCTTTTTTCTCAGGGTTGGGCGAATTAAGATCCACCCGCACGTTTGCGTAAAACACTCACCCTACTTCCGCAAAATTTCCGACTTCTCATCCAACTCAACATCGCAACCATCACCGGCCAACACGTAAGCCGTGCCCGACGGATCAAGCGGCGCGCCGCTCACGTCCAGTTGCACGCGCGCGGCGCGTAAGACCGGCGCGACTTCGCGCCAGGCAGCAGGGCAGTGCCCCGTGCGTGTGCGGTAAGCCGCAAGCACACGGCGCAGCGCGTCGCGCTCGTCCCATGATTGCAGTTGCAAAAGGCGCTCGGCGGCGAGCGCGCGCATCTGCTCGTCGTCTGTCTGTTCGTACATGCGGCGATAGATTTCGCGCGCGGTCGCGCGGCTGCCGCCCTGCGCGGCCATCTGCGCCGCCAGCGCGCCCATCCATGCGGGCGCACCCGGAACTTGCGCGCCCTGTCGGTAAGCTTCCGCTGCTTCTGGAAAACGAGCTTGCTGCCAGTAGATGTAACCGAGGTGATGATAGAGCCGCCACGCTTGCGGGTTCGCGGCGATGCCTTTGCGGACGAGTTTGATTGCGCCGTCCACATCGAGCGCCGGCAGCACGACCGCGCCATATTCATAGACGGGCAAGAACTGCGGGTCGAGCGTGGTTGCACTGTCGAGGAGCGGCGCGAGCAGATGGAGGCCGACCGGACTCAGGTTGTCGAGTTGGATGTCGCCTTGATAGTCATGCACTTTGCGCCCGACGTATTGCAGCGAACGCAGCCAGTACCAGTCGGCGATGAGACCGTTGAAGCCGAGACTCATGCGCCGCGCTGTCTCCGGCTTGACGTACAACTCTTCGTGTTGCAACGCGGCGGCCGGCGGGCGGTGCGCCACCAACCAGTGCGAGAGTGCGGCCGACGTGCAGAGACCAAGCGCAATGATCAAGAGCGCCGCCAACTCGCGGCGCGTGATCCGCGCGCGCGAACGCCGTCTGACAAGTTGCTCTTGCACCGGTGCGGCACTCATCTCTGTCTAACCTCTGACCTCTAACCTCTGCTCTCTGTTATTTGAAGTTGCGCCGGTTAAAGATGAACGTCGCGGCGGCGAGTAGCACCATGATGTAGACGACGGCGTAAGCGACGGCCGCAATGAAGGCTATGGGCGACGGCATGAGGCCGTGCCCGGCGTCCGTGATCTGCGTGTAGTGCGACAGGTTCGGCAGCAGGTAGAAGAGCACGCCGAAGAAGACGCGCGCGGCCCTAGTGCCCGGCGCCGCAGCAAGCGTGCGCATGTCGGCGCTGAAGTGGCCGATGACGAAGACGGCGAACGTCAGTAGTGCCGAGAGCGCCGGCGACGAGAAGGCAGAGAAGAGCAGCGCGACCGCGACGATGATCAGCAACTCGACGTAGATGAGTGCGATGGCCGACCAGACCTGTAGCACCAGCGGGTCGTAGCCGCGCCGCACGTAAGCAAGCGCGAGCGAGATGCCGAGACCCATGACCGAGACGTTGACCGCGAGCGTCAGACACAAGCCCAAGTATTTGCCGACAAGGAACTCGCCGCGCCCGACCGGCTTCGCTAAGATCGCATAGAGCGTGCGCCGTTCGATCTCCTTATAGACCAACCCCGTGCCGACGAAGATGGCGATGAACATGCCGAACAGGAGCAGCGCGCCGAGGCCCAGATCGACGATGATCTTCGCCTCCTGATTCGCCGACAGCTCGCCGAGGAAGATCGCGCCGGTGGTCAGGAGCAGCACGAAGATGACGAGGTTGTAGAGCACGCGGTCGCGCACTGCTTCGCGAAAGGCGTTGCGCGCGATGGCTGCGACGCGGCGAAGCGTCGTGCCGTGTGGGCGAGTCTTATCGGCGAGTGCGTCGCCTTGCATTTGCTGTTGGCGGATCAAGCGTGCCGCAACGATGTTTGAGCCGAGCATACGCGAAACCTTACACACCTTCGGGCCCCGCGCCGCGCGTCTTCTTTATGAGTCTGAGACGCGGCGGAGCATAGCATAAGAATAAGTGCGCTGGCATGAATGCAACTGCGGGGGCGGGAACTTCAGTTCCGCCCCCGCAGAGGAAAGTACGCCGAACAAGCTCAGCGTGGTTACTGGATGGGGGTGCCGCCGCTTGCGCCGGTCGCCGAACGTGCCGGAGGCGTGCCGCCGGCCACACCGTAGATAACGCCCGCTTCATTCGAGTAGAAGCTGCGCGTACCTGTCGCCGTGATGCCGCTCGCCGAATTCGGCACGGCCGTCACGTCGTACTGCGCTGCCGTGGCCGCGCCAGCCGCGACCAAGTTGGCCGTGGCGAACGTGTAGCCGCTCTTAACGCCTGTGGCGCTACCGAGCACGCTGTCGATCAGACCAGACGTGTTCAGCGTCGGTAGATCAGCATAGCTCTGATTCGCGCCGACGCTAGTGAAGTAGGTCGCTTCCGCAGTGTTGACCGAGCGCACCGAAGCGATGGCTGAGCCTTCGTTCGCGGCGCGCTTGGAGGCGAGGAGGTTGGGGATCGCGATGGCAGCGATGATGCCGATGATCGCGACGACGATGAGTAGCTCGATGAGGGAGAACCCCTTCTGGCGATTATTCTTTTGCATGTTCTTTTATCCTGTAAGTGTTCGTTGAAATGACTGGTGTCGCGCCAGCTTACTGGATGGGGGTGCCGCCGCTTGCGCCGGTCGCCGAACGTGCCGGAGGCGTGCCGCCGGCCACACCGTAGATAACGCCCGCTTCATTCGAGTAGAAGCTGCGCGTACCTGTCGCCGTGATGCCGCTTGCGCTGCCCGGCACGGCCGTCACGTCGTACTGCGCTGCCGTGGCCGCGCCAGCCGCGACCAAGTTGGCCGTGGCGAACGTGTAGCCGCTCTTAACGCCCGTGGCGCTACCGAGCACGCTGTCGATCAGCCCGGCCGTGTTGAGCGCCGCCAACGAGGCAAAGCTCTGGTTCGCGCCGACGGTGGTGAAGTAGGTCGCTTCCGCAGTGTTGACCGAGCGCACCGAAGCGATGGCTGAGCCTTCGTTCGCGGCGCGCTTGGAGGCGAGGAGGTTGGGGATCGCGATGGCAGCGATGATGCCGATGATCGCGACGACGATGAGTAGCTCGATGAGGGAGAAGCCCTTCTGGTTGGATTTCGTTTGCATGTGTTTCTGTTGCTCCTTAAGCTAGCGTGGTCTTAGTTGTTTGCGGGTTCATCTCGCGCCGTCGGTCGTCGTTCTCAGGCCACGCGCCGTGCTTGCGCGACGTTACGCCGACTGAGAAAGACAAGTCGTATGCCATGACTGCCGATGAGGTGCGGAAAGATGGAAACCATAGGATTACCGCCTATTTCGCGCTCAAGGGCGGCACGCAGGGCGGGTTGTAGGGGCGGGGATTAACAAAACACGGCAGCGTGGGGCTGCCGAATTTTGTCAGACCGCGACTGCGCACACGTCGCCGCGTGGCAGCGTGCAGGGTTAGCGATGCAGGCGGTTCGGGAGTTGCGGCAGGTACGGTCAAGTAGTGTCGTTGACCGCGTTGTGTTTTGCGCGCGCGCGAGTCAGTAGTTGATGGGCGGGCTGTTGCCGTCGGCCGCCGCACCCAGATTCGAGCGTATGACACCCGTCGCATCCACGTAGTAGAAGCGCCAGGGGGCGACGTTCGGCGTGGCTGAGACCTCGTAGAAATTGGCGCTCAACGTTGCCGGCGGGATGGTGAAAATGTAATTACTATGCTGCCCCCCGACAAATTGCTGGCTGGAGATAAAGCCCGCCGCGCCGAGCGCCGCCATATCGCCAAACTGTGTATTCGAGGCGCGGTAAGAAGTCTCGGCCGAATGAATGAGCCGCAGCGAGGAGATGGCCGAGGCGTTGTGCGCGGCCTGTCTAGTCTCGAAGAAATTGGGCAGCGCAATCGCCGCCAGCGTCCCGATGATTGCGACGACGATGAGCAGTTCAATCAGCGAAAAGCCGTGTGCGTGGGCGGAAGATTTAGCTGCGTGCATTGCGTCTATCCATTCCTTGCGAGGGTTCAATCTGACCGACCGTGAGGTCATGGCCCGGACAGATGGAGCAATGCACATGCCAGAAAAACAGGGATGAGGGATGAGGGATGAAAAGAAACTCCGGCCTTACTTCTTATCTTTATCACCTTGCTGTTTGACGTTCTTCATCATGGTGACGAACATCGCACTCAATTCTTCAGCTTCGGCGCATAGTGGTCTGAGCCTTTCTTTAGCAAAGATGTTTGAGTCGCCAAGTAATTCCAGCCAGTAAATGGTCTCTTCTAATGCTTGTAACCCACCCTCAATCTTATTGATGAAATCAGGATTAGACCTTGCTCTACAAGCTTCACGGTAATGCGCACCGACGGATGTGCCTGAGCGTAACACCTGCTTGCCTAGTACTTGCGCCTCAGCCCTCATCCCTTAGTTGCTGCGTCGCTGCGAAGCTGAGCGGTCAGGTTGCGGATGCCGTGTTTGTCGAGTAGGTGGCGGAGCGAGCGGACTGAGAGGTGGAGGATCTCGGCGGCGCGCGTCTGGTTGCCGCCGGTGCGGCGCAGGGCTTCGAGCAGATAAGTCTTCTCAAGTTGCTCCATGTGCGCGGTGAGGTTGATGCCGTCTTCCGGGAGTGCGCCTGCCGCAGCGACCTGCGCCGGGTTGTACTGCGTGACCTGTTCGGGCAGCCGCTCAGGTTGAATCTCGCTGGTGCGCTCAAGCGCGACCGCGCGCTCAATAGTGTGCTCAAGCTCGCGCACGTTGCCGGGCCACGCGTAGTGTTCAAGCAACTCCAATGCTTTGGGCGAGACGGAGAGCGTGCGCCCCGCCTGCGCGCAATACTTCTGGACGAAGTGCTCGACCAACTCCGGAATGTCCTCGCGCTTCTCGCGCAAAGGGGGCAGCTCAAGCGGGATGACGGAGATGCGATAGAAGAGGTCTTCGCGGAACGTGCCCGCCTTCGTCATCGCGCCGAGGTCGCGGTTCGTCGCCGCGATCACGCGTGCATCAATCGCCAACTCTTCGTGCCCGCCGACGGGGCGCACCTTCTTCTCTTGCAAGACGCGTAACAGTTTGACCTGCATCGCGGGCGACATCTCGCCGATCTCATCCAAGAAGATCGTGCCCTTGTCGGCGGCCTCGAATAGCCCCTTGCGGTTCGCGGTCGCGCCGGTGAATGCGCCGCGCACGTAGCCGAACAGTTCCGACTCCAACAGCGTCTCTGTGAACGCGCCGCAGTTGATCGAGACGAACGGCTTATCGATGCGCGGTGAGAGATTGTGGATCGCGCGCGCGACTAGTTCCTTGCCCGTGCCCGACTCGCCGGTGATGAGTACGGTGGACTGCACACCCGCGACCGTCTCGATCATTTGATAGAGCGCTTGCATGCGTTCGGAGCGCCCGATGATGTTGTCGAGACTCCCGCGCTCGCGCTGCACCTTGATGAGCGCCTCGTTCTCGACGCGCAAGTGTTCGTTCTCTTTCCGCAGCGCCGACTTTTCGAGTGCGCGCTCGACGATGAGTTTCAACTCGTCCACGTCGAACGGCTTCTGGATGAAGTCGTCCGCGCCGAGCTTGAACGCCTCGCGCGCCGTCTCGACGGACGCGAACGCGGTCATCATCACAACCGCCACATCAGGCAGCAGAGAGCGCGCCGAACGTAGCAACTCGATGCCGCCCATGTCCGGCATCTTCACATCCGAGACGATCAGATCGGCCGGCTGCTCGCGCAGCAACTCGACCGCGCGCCGACCGTTCTCCGCCACGCGCACCTGATGCCCCGCGCGCCCAAAGACGAGCGACAACAGTTGCCGCATGCCCTGTTCGTCGTCAACAACGAGAAGATTCGCCATAAAGTATAGAGGTTAGAGGTCAGAGGTCAGAGGTCAGTGAACGGATCAAGCCGTTGATGATCCGTCCGACCTCGCGAAGTTGCTCTTGTACGTTGGCGTGCTCTATTGATTCCAGGTAATTGAGCCGCAGTGCTAATTCCAAGTGGGTATCGAGTTCTAACAATGAGCCGCGCGCATTGCCGAGGAACTGCCTGAACTCTGCTTTCGATCTGCGTCCTTGTCCTTCAGCTATATTGGCTGGAATTGAAACGGCCGCGCGGCGCAACTGATTCGTTAAGCTGTATAATTCTTCTTTCGGAAACTGCTTACTGAGGTTATAGACACGAACCACCAATTCCATAGCTTTCTGCCAAGCTATCAGGTCTCGATGACTCTTAATCTGATTATCGTAATCTGACATCTCAACAGCCCCAAACACTGACCTCTGACCTCTAACCTCTGACCTCTGCTCTTTCCGTTTCAGGTAGCTCAATGATAATCGTCGTGCCGTGGCCTTCGCGACTGCGGACGTTTATTGTACCACCGTGATCGCGGATGATCTGATAGACGATGGAGAGACCTAATCCTGTGCCGCCGGTCGTGGAAGAAGAGAACGGCTCGAAGAGTCGTTCGACCTGTTCGGGCGACATGCCGCGCCCGGTGTCTGTGAAGGTGATGCGCAAACGTTTGTGCGGCGTGCGGCGCAGTTCGATGCGGAGCGTGCCACCGTCGGGCATCGCGCTCAAGGCGTTGCGCGCGAGATTCCAGAAGACCTGTCGGAGCGCCGCGCCATCGACGAGCGCGCGCATAGGTTCGTCCGGATAATCTTCTTCGATCACGTGGTCGGCGCGCGCCTCAGGGCTGTGGCGCAGGAGCGTGAAGGTCTCGCGCAGCGGCTCGCGCACGTCCACCTCTTGCAGTTCGCCACGCCGCGGCCGAGCGTAGGTGAGAAAGTCCGTGATGATGTTGTTCAGGCGATCTGATTCGCGCAGGATGATCTCCATCAACTCGGCCTGCGCCGGGTCGCCGCCGTCGGCCTCAGAGCGCAAGACCTGAATCGCGCCGCGCATGGCCGCGAGCGGATTGCGTATCTCGTGCGCGATGCCGGCGGCGACGCGCCCCACGGCTGCGAGCCTGTCTTGTCGCCGCGAGGTCGCTTCGAGCGAGCGCACGTGCGTCAAATCCTGAAAGGTGATGACCAGTCCGCTTGTCCGCCCGGCGTCGCCCGCGAGCGGCGAGATGGTGTAGCCGAGGCGCACGCGCAAGCCTTCGGGGGTCAGGCAGTCGGCTTCATAGCGCGGGCTGATCTGCCCCTCTTCGGCCGCGCGCAACGACTCTTCAATCCGCCCGGCGAGACCGCCGAACAGGATCGATGCCTCCTGCCCGCGCAAAGCGTCGGCCGCGTAACCTGTCATCTCTTCGGCGGCGGAGTTGCACGTGTAGATGCGGCCCTGCAAGTCGGTTGTGACGACGCCGGAGCGGATCGATTCGACGATGCGCTCGTGCAGCGCGCGCAAACTGGCGAGCGCATGCGCCGCCTCGATCAGTTGCACGTCCGAACGCGATTGCCGCACGGCCAACTGCGCGGCCAAGAGGCCAACGACGAGGAAGGCCACGTCGTAGAGTCCCGTCGTGCCCACAATCGCGGCGCTCGAAGTGGCGGTCACCTCTGCATCGCCGCCGAACCAGCCAAAGCCGAGGCCAAGCATCACCGACGTGTAAGCGACCGCGCAGCCGACCGCGCAGACGAGCGCGCCGCGCACGCCGAGAAAGACGCTCGCGACCGAGATGACAACGATGTAGAGTGCGGTAAACGGCGAGTGCAAGTCGCCGCCCACGGCGACGAGCCACGAGACGAGCAGCACATCGAGACAAAACTGCACGCCGGCCTGCGTCGTCAACCCTAGATGCGTAAAGCGCAGCAGCAGCGCGTAGAGCAGTGAGACGACGATAGCCGTCAGGGCCAACGCCGCCGGCCCAGGCAGCCAGCGCGCGCCAGGCGACGGCAGTCCGCCCAGCCGGGCGTAGAGCACAAGTAGCACGCAGACGACCACGAGCCGGCCAATGATGAGCCACCAGAGTCGTCGCCGCGACACGCCCGCGCCTCCTCCACCTCGTGTAACTTCCATCTGCATCAGCGCTAAGCCTAGCACAAAAAAAGAGAGTCTTTGCAAAACTCGGCGCGCCGGTGCACAACCTCAACACCGGCGCGCCGCAGCACATGCACCACCAGCTAATGATGAACGATGAGCGCAGAACGCTAAACTGTTATTAATTCATCCTTCATCCTTCATCCTTCATCCTTTTCCTTTGTGTCCTTCGTGTCTTTGTGGTTTTATGCGTGCCAGCAAAGAGCACGCATAGCCGACCACACGAGGCGCGCAACACATGAAGGAAAATTTTCTGCTCTACGGCGCGACCGGCTACACGGGTCAGCTCATCGCGCGGCTCGCGGTCGAACGCGGCCTGCGGCCCGTCCTCGCCGGGCGTGATCGTGACAAGACGACGCGGCTCGCGGCCGAACTGGGTCTCGCGCAGCGCAGCTGCGCGCTCGACGACGCGCCTGCACTTGACGCCGCGCTCAGCGAGGTCGCGGTCGTGCTCCACTGCGCTGGCCCCTTCGCGCGCACGTCACGCCCGATGGCCGATGCAGCCTTGCGCACGCGGACACATTATCTGGACATCACCGGCGAGATCGCGGTCTTTGAAGCGCTCGCCGCGCGCGACGCAGAGGCGCAAGCCGTAGGGGTCATGTTGCTGCCCGGCGTCGGCTTCGATGTCGTGCCGTCCGACTGTCTGGCGCTCCATCTCAAAGAGCGTCTGCCATCGGCGACGAAGTTGACGCTCGCCATCATGGGCACGGGGCGCGTCTCGCACGGCACGGCCACGACGATGGTGGAGAACATACATCGCGGCGGTCTCGTCCGGCGCGCGGGCCGGCTGACGCCCGTGCCGGCGGCGTGGCGCACGCGCGCGATCGATTTCGGGCGCGGCCCCGTGAGCGCAACGACAATCCCTTGGGGCGACGTGGCGACCGCTTACTACAGCACCGGCATCCCGAACATCGAAGTCTATGCGGCGCTGCCCAAGATGATGCGTTGGTTGATGAAGGCGAGCCGGCCCTTTGCCGGTCTGCTCGGCACATCCGCCGTGCAGCGTTTCCTCAAGCGGCGCATCGACGCGCAGCCGGCAGGGCCGAGCGACGAGGAGCGTGCGCGCGGGCGCAGCTTCACGTGGGGCGAAGTGACGGACGAGAGCGGCGCGCGCCGGGTCGCACGACAACGCGGGCCTGAAGGCTACACGTTGACGGCACTCACTGCGCTCGCCGTCGTTGCGCGCGTGTTGGCGGGCGAGATCAAGCCCGGCTTTCAGACGCCGGCGCGCGCCTATGGTGCGGGTTTAATTCTGTCGATTGACGGCGTCACGCGCGAAGACGTTGCGTGACGCTACGGTCTGAGCAAAGCATGATGATGACACCGCCTGACCTGCGCGCGTGGTTTGGTGCGATAGACATCTATCTCTTCGATCAACTGTTGAAGGGACGCATCACGCCCGCGCACAGTGTGCTCGATGCAGGCTGCGGTGACGGGCGCAACATCGTCTACTTGCTGCGCGCGGGCAATGATGTATGCGCCGTCGATCAGTCGGAGGCGGCGATAGAGCACGTGCGCGCCCTCGCCGCGCAACTCGCGCCGCACTTGCCGCCGACAAACTTTCGCGTCGAGCCGGTCGAACGTCTCTCTTTCGCGGCCGACAAATTTGATCTCGTCATCAGCAGCGCTGTCCTCCACTTCGCGCGCGACGAGGCGCACTGGCATGCGATGCTCGCGGAGTTGTGGCGCGTGCTGCGACCGGGCGGCCTCTTCTTCGCGCGGCTCGCCGCGACCATCGGCATCGAGACGCTGGTGCGCCCGCATGGCGCGCGCCGCTACACGCTACCGGACGGCAGCGAGCGTTTCCTCGTCGATGCAGAGATGCTGGAGAGTGCAACGCGCGCACTCGGCGGCACGTGGCTTGAGCCGCTCAAGACGACAGTCGTGCAAAATCAGCGCGCGATGACAACGTGGTGTCTGCGCAAGGTGTGACACTCGATCAGCTAGTCCGCGCCTCGGTCTGTCACGCCCTTCAATCTGAGTGAACGTGAAGCGTCATTGTGAACGATAGTCCCTCTCCGCTAGTTAGCTGGTCAAGCAGCGCGAGATGCTTCCAGCCGGCGCAGTCTGTGCTCTGAACCGACCCACATCGTCCATCCTATCTGTTGCAGTTAAATATGTTTAAGGCGTCACCCGCGCGTGGGCGCGGGTGACGTCTTAGTGTGTCTACATAGTGCTAAGCAGACGCGGCGACGGCGCTCTGATATTGCGGTATAAGGGTTGATTATAAGGACGGGCGGGAGCAGCGCTACCTCGCTTCCGTTGCCGACGATAAGAAAGAATTTTATGCCTCATCGCATTGAAGAGAAACGGAAATTAATAATGAGCACTGTCAGGAAAGTCACCTTCGCAACGATCTGCTGCTCTCTGCTTCTGCTCTGCTGGCTCGCACCGCGCACGCCGCGCGCGGCGCAGGCTGCGGGCACAGTAGTAGGCCCAACGGTGGACAGCGCAGTCGCGCGGCGCACAGAGCTGGCGGACAAACTGCCCAAAGACTTGCGCGCGTTGCTCGCGCACGCACAAACGGCGCGGCAGATGCAGCAAGTGATCGTGCAAACGGTCGGCACACCGGGCGCGGCCGCGCGTGCAGCCGTCATGCAGCACGGCGGGCGCATCCAGTATCAGTTTCAGAGCATCAACGCGCTGCTGGTCGAGCTGCCCGTCGCTGAGATCGCCGGGTTGGCCCGTGAAGCGAGCGTCCGCTTCATCACGCCGGATCGCCAAGTCCGCAGCGCCATGGCCGCCACTAACATGATCGTCGGCGCGGATCAACTGCGCCAAGCGATGCCGAGCGCGAGCTACCCCGGCACGACCTATCCCAAAGTTGACGGCACGGACATCGGCATCGCGATCATGGATTCGGGCGTCAGCCATGAAAACAATGACTTCAAAGACGCCGCGCAGAGAAATCAGCGCATCGTGGCCAACAGAGATTTCACGCAGGGCGGGAGCACAGGTCAGGGCGGGGGCGATACGGATAAGTACGGCCACGGCTCAATCGTCGCCGGTGTGGCCGCCGGGAGCGGTTGGGGGTCGCGGCAGCGCGACAACAATGGCGGGAAGTGGTATGCGAGTAACTACGGCGACTACACCGGCATCGCGCCCAACGCCGACATCATTTCCATCCGCGTGATTGACGATCAGGGGGTCGGGCAGATCAGCAACGTCATTCGGGGCATCGACTACGTCATCTCGATCCGCGCGCAATACAACATTCGCGTCATGAACATCAGCCTCGGCGCGCCGGTCTTGCAGAGCTATCGCGACGACCCGCTCTGCCAAGCGGCGGAGCGCGCCATCGCGGCCGGCATCGCCGTCGTCGCCGCCGCCGGCAACTACGGACACAACGATACAGTCGTCGGCTATGACGCCCAAGGCAAGCCGATCTATCAGACGGTCTATGGCGGCATCGCCAGCCCCGGCAACGATCCGAAAGTCATCACGGTCGGCGCGACCAAGAACCCGCAGGAGTCGTTTGAGACGTGGGGCGGCACGTGGTATCAGAAGCCGACGCCTGGCGTCACGACGACGCAGAACCCGAATCCGCTGCGCCGCACCGACGCGGAAATGGCCTCCTACAGTTCGCGCGGGCCGACGCTCATCGACGGCTTGGTGAAACCTGATCTGGTCGCGCCCGGCACGAAGATCATGGCCGCGTCGAGCTTGAACACGGCGACGCTGACCAACGTGACCATCCCGCAAGCGGTGCTGCCGCTGACGGCGACCGGCGGAATCCCAAAAATGTACGCGCGCATGAGCGGCACTTCGTTCGCCGCGCCAGTCGTCGCGGGCACGGCCGCCTTGATGCTGCAAGCGAACCCGAACCTCACGCCCCTGCAAATCAAGGCGCTCCTGCGCATGACGGCGCAACAACTGCCTGCGCTGGCCGGGCGCGACCAGACCGTGCGCGTGTTGACCGAAGGCGCGGGTCTGTTGAACACCTACGCGGCCGTCAGGCTGGCGCAGAACACACGCGGCGACGCCAACACGGCCACGGCCGGACAGCGTCTATTGAAGCCGGGTGTGACGCTCACAGGTCTCGCGCAGGACTTGCTGTTCACACTCAAAGATAACGCCGGGCGAGCGCTCGAAACGGCACCGCTTAACAGCGGCATCATCGTAACCGATGGCATAATTTTGACGGACGGTATCATTCTCACCGACGGTATAATTCTGACCGATGGGATCATTTTAACCGATGGCATAATTCTGACGGACGGGATCATCCTGACCGATAGCACTACGACTTGGCCGAGCGGCATCATCCTCACCGACAGCTACGCGGGGAGCAACTGCGTGCAGCCAACGGGCAATCAACAACTGGCGACGCAGACGCCCATCATGGCCGGAGAGAACAGACCAAACGCACACTATTACGCCGACGGCGCAGCGGCCGGCAACGGGCGCGCCGATGGCGGTATCGCCCACACCTCATCAGCGCGCGCCGCTTGGGGCGCTGCGCTAATCAATCCCACTTCTGTCCCGCAAGGCGCGAGCACAGAAAATCCGGGGCTGCTCGACAGCAACGACGACAACCCCATCGCGGGTATAGCGACGCTCGCCAGCACCAGCCCATACTATCCCGCGCCGCCGCTCGTCACGCCGACGCCCACGCCGGTTGTCACCCCGACGCCTACACCAACGCCGACGGCCACACCAACCCCCACGCCAACGCCGACGCCGACCCCCACGCCGACGCCCGTGCCCACGCCGACCGTTAGTACCGTCCAGTTCGGTGCGGCCTTCTTCAGCGCGAATGAAAGCGACGGGCGGGCGACCGTGACCGTGACGCGCACCGGCGATACTTCGGCCGCGACCACAGTGGCCTACGCGACGCTAGACGACCCGACCCCCATCCGTTGTGACGACGAAATCACCACGCCTGACGTGGCCTATGCGCGTTGCGACTATGCGTCGAGCGTGGACACGATCACGTTCGCACCCGGCGAGACGCAGCGGACGTTCACCGTGCCGCTCATCGACGATGCTTACGCTGAAGGGCCGGAAGCCGTCACGCTCGTCTTGCGCAACGCGCAGGGCGGTCAACTCGGCGGGCAAGACAGCGCCCTGCTGACGATCCTTGATAACGATGCCAGCACGCAGTCGAACCCGGTCTTCACGAACGCCTTCTTCGTGCGCCAGCAGTATCTAGACTTCCTCGCGCGCGAGCCGGAAGCGGGCGGCTTCAGCGCTTGGAGCAACGTCCTCAACGGTTGCAGCGACGTGAACAACGATCCTAGTTGCGACCGCGTGACCGTCTCGGCCTCTTTCTTCGGCTCGCCGGAGTTCCGCAGCAAGGGCTACTTCGCCTATCGCTTCTATGCCGTCGCGCTGGGGCGTCTACCGCGCTACACGGAGATCGTGCCCGACATGCACGCCGTCACCGGCGCAACCGCGTCGGAAGTGACGGCCAAACAGGCTGCGTTTACTAATGACTTCGTCAACCGGCCGGAGTTCGCGGCCCTCTATCCGGCGACGCTGACGCCGGTGCAGTACGTGGATAAGCTATTGCAGACCGAAGGCGTCGCGGCGCTCTCCGGCGCGGTCACGCGCGATACGCTCGTCGCAGACTTAACAACGAACGCGAAGACACGCGCCGATGTGCTGCGCGCCATCGTTGAGCATCCGGATGTTGACGCGCGCGAGTTCAACCGCGCCTTCGTCGCCATGCAATACTTCGGTTACCTGCGCCGCGACCCCGACACGGCCGGCTACAACGCGTGGCTCAACTACCTCAACGCGCACCCGACCGACTATCGCACGATGGTCAACGGGTTTGTGAACTCGACCGAGTACAAACTGCGGTTCGGGCAGCCGTAATAAGCTGACGAAGAGGCTGCACGAGATAAAGAACTAGCGGAGAGGGAATATGACCGCGGAAGACTAGGACAGACGCAGGATGCACTGGGAGACACGCAAACTATTAGCTGGGGAAGAGCACCGGGCGCTAGTCTATCTGCGCCATCGCCCACTCGACAACGCGATTCTGCTCGGCCTAATCAACGACTACGGATTGAACCACCCGTTTTGTCGCGGCACGTTCTATGGCCACTTCCGCGACGGGCAATTGGTGGGCGTGGCGCTCCTCGGCTATCACTTGTTGTTGAGCGGCGATCTCGATGCGGTCGCGGCGTTCGCACAAGTCGCCCGGCGCACGCAGACAGACGTGCGCCTCATGTTGGGGCCGGAAGCGGTCGCCGCCGCCTTTGCGCCCGTCTTCATGGGACGCGACAAGCCGCCGCCGCCGCACCGTAGCGAGGTGCAACTATTTATGGTTTTAGACGAGATCGCAACAGTTGCTGCCTCCGACACGCTGCGCCCGGCCACTACGGCCGATATAGATAAGGTCGCGGCAATCCACGCGCTCGCCTGCGTCGAGCAGATGGGCATCGATCCGCGTGCGACTGATGCCACAGGCTTTCGCACGCGCGTCGGCCGGCGGATCGAATTGGGGCGTATCTGGATCGCTGAAGACGAACAGGGCATCTGCTTCAAGACCGACGTTGCTTGCGAGACCGAGAGCATCGCTTACATTGAAGGTGTAGTGACCCGGCCGGACGTGCGTGGGATGGGCGTGGGCGTCAAACATTTATCCAGTTTGTGTCGGCGACTCTTACAACGTAACGAACACGTCTGCCTGTTCGTCCGGGCCGACGAAGCCTGGGCCGGCGCGCTCTATCATAAGGTCGGCTTCCGCCTGCACCAGCAATATCGCTTCATCCGCTTCCTGCGCGCGCGCAGCGATAACTTCAGCGGGCCGCTGCCAAGCTTCATGGCGCGCCCGACACATGATGCGGTGCGGGTCGAGTAAAAAGCTGTTAGCGATTAGCTGTGAGCTGTGAGCTAAAGACAAAAGGCTCACAGCTCACAGCTAATCGCTAACAGCTTTCTGCCCATGACAGCATTCCCGTCAGATTAACTTACCGCGCTCTTTTTGACTTAACCAACCACGCGCCGCGCCGCCCGACACCCGCCAAAATCAGCCCGCACAGATAGTTTCCGCGCCCACCGCCAGCGCGGCACATGTGTTGCAGCCGATCTGTGTGCGCTCCGGCCCCGGACGCGCCCGGAAAGGTTGCAAATCCCAACGTTCATGCCTGCCGCCGTCAAGCAACGTTCGACGATTATCTTCATGTGCGCCGTCATCGCGGCCGGCGCATGCGTCTGCGTCTACTCGGCGCTACGCCTACCCGCCGCGCACCTCGACGAACGCTTCTGCCTGCTGGCCTTCGTCACCATCTGCATCGGCTCGCGCTTGAGCGTGAAGATCCCCGGCGTCACGAGCCAGATCACCGTCTCTGAAACTTTCATCTTCCTTGCGCTGCTCCTGTTCGGCAGCCACGCCGCGATCTTGCTGGCCGCGGCCGAAGGCTTGTGCACGTCGCTGCGCTTCAGCCGTAAGCGGCTCGTCACGATGTTCAACACGGCGGTCATGGCCTGTTCCTACGCCTTGACGGCCGGCATCGTCCAACTCTGTTTCGGCTCGCTCACGGGCATTACCGAGCGCACCAACTCTCTCACCTACTTGAGCGCGATCAGTCTGATCGCGGCCGTCCAATATCTGGCCAACTCAGGGTTGGTGGCGGCCGTCGCCGCGCTCAGGGCGCGCGAGTCGCTCTGGCACACGTGGCGGCAAAACTACCTCTACACTTCGCTCACCTACTTCGCGGGCGCGTCCGCCGCCGGCCTCATCGCCAAGCTGAGCGGCGCGCTCGGCTTCTATGCCTTCATCGGCACCACTCCGATCATCGGCGTCGTCTACTTCACCTATTGGACGTATCTGAAAAAGGTCGAGGCGACGAAGGGCAAACTGGAACAGGCGCGCTTACACGTGGACGAGCTGAACCTGCATATCGCCGAGCAGGAGAAGATTCGTTGCTCTCTGGCAGAGAGCGAGGAACGTTTCCGGCGCGCCTTCGACTATGCCGCCGTCGGCATGGCCTTGGTCGCGCCCGATGGGCGCTGGCTTCAGATCAATCGCGCTTTGCATAAGCTGATCGGCTACGACGAGGCGGCGCTCTTAGCGACCGACCTTCAGCACGTCATCGATCCGACAGATTTGGATTTAGTGCAATCGCACTTGGGGCAGTTGCTCAATGGCGACGTACCAGCGTGCCAGTTGGAACTGCGCTATCACAATCTGCATGGGCACACGGTCTGGGGCGCAACCAGCATCTCGCTCTTAAGCGATCCGCAGACCGGCGCGGGCCATCTCATCTTCCAGATACAGGACATTACCGCCCGCAAACGCGCCGAGGAGCAGTTGATCCATAGCGCCCTACACGATCACCTCACAGGGCTGCCCAATCGCGCGCTCTTCATCGATCACCTGAAGCTCTCCATCGAGCGCGCCAAGCGCCGCGCAGATGATTCATTCGCCGTCCTCTTTCTCGACCTCGACCGCTTCAAGGTCGTCAACGACAGTCTCGGCCACGCCATTGGCGACTGCCTGCTGGTTGGCGTTGCGCGCCGGCTCGAAGCCGCACTGCGCCCCGGCGACACGGTCGCCCGCTTAGGCGGCGACGAGTTCACAGTGCTGCTCGAAGACCTGAACGATCCGGCGGAAGCCTTACAGGTAGTCGCCCGGCTGCAACAGGATTTAGCCAAGCCCTTCAACTTCGATGGGCACGAGGTCTTCACCACCGTCAGTATCGGTCTCGCGCCAAGCGCCGCGCGCTACGAGCGACCCGAAGACATGCTGCGCGATGCAGACACGGCCATGTACTGCGCCAAGGCGCAGGGCAAGGCGCGTTGCGCCGTCTTCGATCAGTCCATGCACTCGCGCGTGTTGGAGACGATGCAGTTGGAGAACGATCTGTGGCGCGCGGTCGAGCGCGAAGAGTTCGTTGTCCATTATCAACCGATTGTGTCGCTCAATAGTTTGCGCATTGAAGGCTTTGAGGCGCTCGTGCGCTGGCAACATCCGGAGCGCGGTTTGCTGCTGCCGGACAAGTTTATCCCGCTGTCGGAAGAGACCGGCGTCATCGGCGAGATCGGGCGGGTGGTGCTCCGGCAAGCTTGCCAACAGATGCGTCATTGGCAGGACGCTTACGGCGATCGCGTCAAAGACCTGACGGTCAGCGTGAACCTGTCGAGCAAACAGTTCCTGCAACCCGATCTGGTCGAGCAGGTGGTGGCGGAGCTACGCGCGGCGCGGGTTGAGCCGAGCCGCTTGCGGCTGGAAGTGACGGAGAGTTTGATGATGGAGAATGTCGAGACGGCCAACGAAGTGCTGCGGCGTCTGCGCGCGCACGGCATGCAACTGAGCCTCGACGATTTCGGTACGGGCTATTCGTCTTTAAGTTATCTGCACCACTTCCCGTTCAACGTCCTGAAAGTGGATCGCTCGTTCGTCGCGCAGATCGAAACCAACAACGAGAACAGAGAGATCGTCCGCACGATCCTATTGCTGGCGCAGAATCTCGGCATGGACGTGATCGCGGAAGGCGTCGAGACGGCGGAGCAGTTGGCCGCGCTCCGGCAACTCAAATGCGAGTACGCGCAAGGCTTTCTCTTCGCGCGCCCGTTAACGGCCGCAGCGGCCAGCGAGTTGTTAGGCACTACGCGCACCCTGAGCGAACACCCGCACATCAGTTATGGGCCGTACAGCGACCTGAATCTAGCTGCCAGCGCAGCCCTCGCCGTGCATTAAAGACGCAGAGTGAAATCACTAAGGCCCGCAAGGCGCGGAGAAAGATCATCTCTTTCTCTGCGCCCTGCGGGCCTTAGTGCGTTTGCGATTGAATGAGACCGCTTCGCGCTGGGAGCGCGGGCATCCTGCCCGCTTTGAGCGCGATAGCGCGAATAATTGACTCGCCTGCTAGCTCGTTGGCGGGCACGGATGCCCGCGCTCCCGGCGAGCAGTAGCTCTTCGCTATAGTGGTTGATCATGTTCGGCGCGCAAAGTAGTGCGGAGGCGGAGCAGTGTTATATAACTAATAGCACTCAGCAAGTTATAAACAAGCGCTGCCGCGCCGGAGAGGTGAATGGACTACAAAGAGAACGTGCTGGAACTGATCGGGCACACGCCGCTCGTCAAACTGCACCGTTTGACGCAAGGGATCAGGGCCACCGTGCTCGCCAAGTTGGAGAACTTGAACCCCGGCTTCTCGGTCAAAGACCGCATCGGGCGCGCGATGATCGACGCCGCCGAGCGCGCAGGTCAACTCAAACCCGGCGGCACGATCATCGAAGCGACTTCGGCGGCGAACTTATGAAGGTCCGCCGCGTCGTGTTAGACTTAGACAGGGAGAGTCAGTCAGAGAACGAATACGCACGACTTCATCGTGTCACCCCCTAATTATTCGCCCGTCCTGACAAGTAAGGAGCCATGACGTGCGCCTGTTATTCCGCTTCAGCTTGATCGCCGCCTCAGGTGTGCTGCTCGCGCTGCCCTTTATTTACACCAAGGGCAGCGCGCAGACGAGCGTGGCCGAGCGGATTCTCTTCGTTAAGAATAGCAACATCTATGCGATGGACGCGCAGGGCGGCCAAGTCATACAACTCACAAATAGCGAGCATGACCATTCGCCCGCCGCCTCGCCCGACGGCAGCCAGATCGCTTTCACTAGAATTGGACCTAGCGGCTTCCGGAGCAGCATTCACGTGATGGCGGCTGATGGGAGCAATGATATTCAACTGGCTTGGTCTGGCGTCACCCCCGCCTTTAGTCGGCCGGTCTGGTCGCCGGACGGGAGTAAGATCGCGTTCGACTACAAGGACTATGGCGACTTTGGCAATTCTCACTCCATCTACATCATCAATAGCGACCTCACTAACCCGGTGCTTCTCACCAGGGCCGTGCCGCCGTTTATCTCCACGACGCCCACGTGGTCGCCGGATGGGACAAAGCTCGCCTTTGTCAACCGGGACTCGTCTTCAAGCGCCGCGCAACTCTCAGTCATAAATGCTGACGGCAGTAATCAACACGTGCTGCTGACTGCTCCGCAGTTGTACAGCTTTGAGTATCCGGCCTGGTCGCCGGACGGGACGCAGCTCGCCATCGTTCTGACCGGCGTGGGCGCGGAATTCGGCCCCATCCCTGTGAGCATCGATCTGGTGAATGCCGACGGCACTGACGAGCACGCAATCGTTACCCGGCACGCGGGGTACTACTACCCGAATAAGCCGACATGGTCGCCCGACGGCAGCCAGATCGCCTTTATGAATGATGATAATGTTAACGGCGG
This sequence comes from Pyrinomonadaceae bacterium, assembly GCA_045807745.1. Taxonomy (GTDB): domain Bacteria; phylum Acidobacteriota; class Blastocatellia; order Pyrinomonadales; family Pyrinomonadaceae; genus QHXQ01. The sequence goes on along the minus strand of JBJMGT010000002.1, from coordinate 155,883 downwards.
CGATATCTTCGTGCTGGATCTGTCCACGGGCGCGTCCCCTGTCAACCTCACCGGCGATCCGGTCTCATATATTGATGAGCCTAACTGGGGCTTCCTCGCGGTCGCGCCGCTCCCGCCGCCGACGGTGCGCAACGGCAAGATCGCTTACGTGGCCGGCCCGCGCCTCGCCACCGCGGGCGTGGGCGACATCTACGTCATGGAGCCGGACGGCAGCAATCAGACCCGCCTCACCACGACGGACTCGGAGCGTGCGCCTAACTGGTCGCCCGACGGCCAGCAGATCGTCTTTGTCAGCAATCGCGACGGCACAAACGGTATCTACGTGATGGACGCCGACGGCAGCAACCCGACGCGGCTGACCAGCCCCGCAGGTGTTGACGCCGACCCCGTCTGGTCGCCCGACGGCAGCCAGATCGCTTTCGCGCGCCTGCCTGCGTCAGGTGCGCGCGGCATCATCTACGTTATGAACAGCGACGGCACAGACCAGACGCCGCTGACGGACGATCCCAACGCGACCGCTTCCGGGCCGACTTGGTCGCCCGACGGCAGCCAGATCGCTTATTCCACCTATCAGCTTCAGCCCCGCACTGCGGCGAAGATTTACCTGATGAACGCCGACGGCACAGACCAGCACCAACTGGCCGCCGCGCAGAACTGTAATAATCCCAATTTCCCCTATTGCGACTTCGAGCAGCCCGCTTGGTCGCCTGACGGTGCGCAGATATTATTTGTTTACAGAACAAGGCGCACGGCCACTGATCCGGGTTATGCCTACATTTACGTAATGAATGCCGACGGCAGCCATATCGGCTACTTGGCCGGCGACTCACCTAATTCCTACGCCGCTTGGTCGCCCGACAGCACGCAGATCGTCTATACGCGCCCCTCGTCGTTTAGCGTGAGAGGCCCCGAAGAGATTTTCACGGCCACGCGCGAGCGCGCCTTTGAGACGCGCCTCACCATGACGCAGGTCACGCCGGAGTGGGAGCCGAGTTGGCAGCCGCTACCCATCACGCCGCCCACGCCGACACCGACGGCGACGCCGACACCAACACCGACACCAACACCGACGCCCAACGGCCCTGTCCTGCTCACCGAAGAGGGCACGGAGCGTGCCATCGCGCTCGACTCGGTGACTTTTATGCGCGACCCATTTCCGCACACCACGACCCTTAACTTCAGTCCAGACCACCTGACGCGCGTGATCCTCTTCGCTTTCAACCTAGGGTTGCAGCCCGGCGAAGACGCCACGGCCGTTTCGGCGCAAGCGGAAGATGCTCAGGGCAGAATCTTTCCGCTGCCGGTTGAGTACGTGGGCGCGCTACTGGGTCTCGACTCGGTGACACAGGTGATCGTCAAACTGCCGGCTGAAATGGCCGGCGCGGGCGACGTGCGTGTGCGGCTCAAAGTTCACGACCTCTCAAGCAATCAGGCGCTTATCGGCCTTAGACCGCCCGCTAGTGGCTCGCCCTGAGAGCGAGCGCGTCTGCCGCCCGCTAAGACTTTGCGCTCGCGTCCCGGCTCAACGTCGAGCCGCGCCGATCTCGTCCCCGTAACCTATGTCTGACCGCAACTGCCCGCCGCGGTTGAATGTCAACAGGTGGTAAGTGGTGTGAACAGGCCCGGCCGTTGTATAACTACTGCGCCCTCGGCAGACAGCCGCGCACGCGGTTAAACGGAGACGTGGATGGACTACCACGAGAACATACTGGAACTGATCGGGCACACGCCGCTCGTCAAACTGCACCGTTTGACGCAAGGGATCAGGGCCACCGTGCTCGCCAAGTTGGAGAACTTGAACCCCGGCTTCTCGGTCAAAGACCGCATCGGGCGCGCGATGGTTGACGCCGCCGAGCGCGCAGGTCAACTCAAACCCGGCGGCACGATCATCGAAGCGACTTCCGGCAACACCGGCATCGGTCTCGCGCTCACCGCGGCCGTGCGCGGTTATCGCTGCATCTTCGTCATGACCGACAAGGCTTCGATTGAGAAGGTGCGCTATCTCAAAGCGCTCGGCGCGGACGTGGTCGTCGTCCCCGTCTCGGCTAAACCGGGCACGCCCGATCATTACGTCTCGACCGCCCAGCGCATCGCGCGCGAGACGCCCAACTCTTTCTACCCGAACCAGTACGCGCACCCCGCCAACCCGGAAGCCCACTACCGCACGACGGGGCCGGAAATCTGGCAGCAGACCGAAGGGCGGATCACGCACTTCGTCTCCGGCATCGGCACAGGCGGCACGATCTCCGGCACGGGTCGCTACTTGAAAGAGCAGAGCGCGAACGTCCGCATCATCGGCGCAGACCCATACGGCTCGGTCTTCAAAACTTACAAGGAGACGGGCCGGACACATGAGGTCACGCCCTACTTGGTCGAAGGCATCGGGCAAGAAGTGATTCCGGAGAACGCACAACTCAAATACGTGGACGAGATCATCAACGTCACCGACCGCGAATCGTTCGATCTATCGCGCCAGTTGGGCCGGCAAGAGGGCATCTTCTGCGGCGGCTCGACGGGCACGAACCTCGCGGCCGCTTTAAAGGTTGCGCGCCCGCTCGACGAGAACGGTCTCGTCGTCTTCATCGTCTGCGACACGGGCGAGCACTATCTGACCAAACATCACTCGGACGAGTGGCTGAAAGAGAAGCGCCTGCTCGAACCGCAACGGATCACGGCCGAACTGATCACTGGCACGAAGGGCGCGACCGCACCCGAAGCACTCGTCACCGCCGCGCCCACAGATCGCGTCGCCGCCGTGCTCGCACAGATGGACGAACTGGGCATCTCCTATGTGCCCGTGCTCGAAGAGGGCCACCCGGTCGGTTCTTTGCGCGAGAACCACGTGCTGACAAAAGTCCTGCGCAAGCGCGAGCTATTGGAAGCGCCCGTCAGTGAAGTCATGGACGCAAGCTTCCCCGTCGTCGAAGAGGACGCGAGCATCACCGAGGTCACGCGCCAACTGCAAGCTGCCCCGGCCGTCCTCGTCGAGACCTACGGCCGCATCACCGGCATCATCACCCGCCACGACGTGCTTGACATGCCAGAAAGAAAATGATGAATGAAAGACAATTTGGTGCTGCTTCGCCCATAGGAATCTAACGACTAAAAAGAGAAGCCGATTATGAAACCCACCAACCTCATTCTCTCTTTGCTTGTGGCGCTAAGCGTTTTAGGGTTTGTGCAGCAGACTGAAGCACGGAGGGTAGTACACCGAAGAGCAGTTGGCGTGCTTTATTATTCTGCTGGCGGGACAGGTCGTGGTGAATTTTATCTTCAGACAGGCGGGCGCATCCTGCAACTAACTTTTTACAAACCCACCTCGTACATAGAGCGTGGATTCAAAGGCGGCTTTGGAGACGGAGACGGCTACGATTACGGCGCGATTTGGCAGATCACGTACCATGTTAATAAAGACAAGGAGTTGATACTCGACAGCGCCACTTACACAGGTCGCTTCGATCAGGCGGTTAGAACTGCGGATAATCTGATTCGTCATCATTTTGAATTGCTAGCTCGCCATGACTATGAGAGTGCTTATAAGAATTTGAGTCCATCCTTGCGTTCACGGCAATCATTTGAGGAATTCGTAAAGAGTTTCCGAGATAAAAAGTTTTCTGAGTATGTACCTTCTTTTGCAAACACAATCATCAAGCATAATCCCACAGAAGTAGTTGTTCTAGTAGATAGAGATCAGTTTGTAGGAGGAAAATCAGGCGACTATCGCTTCGTCATCAGGCGTAACAATGGCAACTGGTATATTGATGAAATCACACCTATCAGTCAGGAAGAATGGTTAAAATACCACCTGTAAGCAGGACACTCTTCAGTTCATCATTCATCATTCCGCCTTCATCATTTAAGTTATGAGGCTGGTCGTTACCGAAAAACCTTCGATGGGGCGCGACGTGGCGGCGGCGCTGGGCGCGACGCGGCGGGGCGAGGGCTTCATCGAGGGCAAGGACGACATCGTGACGTGGTGCGTCGGGCATCTGGTCGAGTTGGACGAGCCGGACGCTTACGACGCGCGGTTGAAGTCTTGGCGGTTGGAAGACCTGCCGATCATTCCTGATAAGTTCAAATATCATCCGGCGGAGCGGACGCGCGATCAGTTCAACGTCATCAAGCAACTGCTGGCGCGCGATGATGTAACAGCCATCGTCAACGCGGCGGACGCGGGGCGCGAGGGCGAGTTGATCTTCGATCTCGTCTATACGCTCGCGGGCTGTCGCAAGCCGGTCGCGCGGCTGTGGATTTCGTCTCTGACGCGCGACGCGATCATCGCGGGCTTCCAGCAGTTGAAACCCGCCAGCGACTACACGGGTCTGCGCGATTCGGCGCGCGCACGGCAGCAGGCGGATTGGCTCGTCGGCTTAAACGCCACGCGCGCACAGACCATCATGGCGCGCAAGGCCGGCCACGAAGGCGTCTACTCATTAGGGCGCGTGCAGACGCCGACGCTCGCCCTCATCGTCGAGCGCGACGAAGAGATCGCGCACTTTGTGCCCGTCACTTACTACGAAGTTATTGCAGATTTTCAATCCGCCGCCGGTGCGTATCGCGGTACGTGGTTCGATAAGCAGGGCAGCCGGTTCGACAAAAGGGAGGCGGCCGAGGCGGTCGTCGCTAAGGTTAATAAGCAAGCGGGGGCGGTCGAGAAGGTCGAGCGGAAGGCGACGAAGGAGCGCGCGCCGTTGCTCTATGATCTGACCACCTTGCAGCGCACGGCCAACGTGCGCTATGCGTTCTCGGCCGAGCACACGCTGCAACTCGCACAGACGCTCTACGAGAAAAAGTTCATCACCTACCCGCGCACCGCTTCGCGCCATCTATCGTCGAGCGTCAATCAGGAACTGCGCGCGCACGTCGAAGCCGCGCGCGTCGGCCCTTACGTGCCGTTCATCGAAACGATTCTCGCCAAGGGCAAACTCACACTCACAAGTCGGCACGTTGATGATAAGAAGGTGACGGATCACCACGCCATCATCCCGACCAAACAGCGCATCGAGCCGAATGCGGTCGCACCCGATGAGAAGCGCATCTACGATCTGATCGTGCGCCGCTTCCTCGCCGCTTTCTATCCGGACGCGGAGCTTGAGCGGACGACAATCACCACCGCCGTCGTCGGTGAGCGCTTCATCACGCGCGGCACAGTCGTCCTTGTGCCGGGCTGGCGCGCAGTCGATCCGCCCGGTCGCGAAGAGAAGAAGAAGGACGACGAAGAGGCTGAGGCAGAGTTGCCAAAGGTCGCGGCGCAGGAGGTGGTCGAGACATTAAAAGCGGAAGCGGTCGAGAAGCAGACGAAAGCGCCGCCGCGTTATTCCGAGTCGAGCCTGCTCGGCGCGATGGAGACAGCGGGCAAAAAGATCGAAGATGAAGAACTGCGCCTCGCCATGCGCGACTCCGGTCTCGGCACGCCCGCCACGCGCGCCGCCGTGATCGAGACGCTGTTGAAGCGCGAGTACATCACGCGCGAGAAAAAATCTTTACACGCGACACCCAAAGGTGTGGCCGTCATCAAGCTGCTGCCCGCACCGCTCTTGAAGTCGCCGGAACTGACGGGCTTGTGGGAAGGCAAGCTCGCGCGCATGGTGCACGGGCATTACGCGTGCGCCGACTTCATGGCGGAAGTCAAACAGATGGTCGCCGAAGTCGTCGCGCAGATCGCGGGCGCGCAGATGGAGCGCGCGGCGGCGGCAGCCGAAGGACAGACGCAACGCCGTGAGTTGCCGCGCCCCGACGGCGCGCTCGACTGTCCGAAGTGTGCGGCGGAAAATCGCACAGGCTTTCTCGTCGAACGCGAGAGCGCGAGCGGCAAGTTCCTCGTCTGCTCCACGGGGCGCGACGCGTGCGGCTTCATCAGCGACGCGCCGAAGAACGCCAAGCAGCGCAAGGCGCTCGTGCAGACGAAATGTCCGGCGTGCAACGGCGCGATGCGTCTGCGGCTGCCAAAGGAGAAGGGCAAGCACGCGTGGCTCTCATGCGTACGTTATCCCGATTGTCGCGGCGCGCGCGGCTTCGACGAAAAAAGCAACCTCGAAGAGCCGCGTCCTGCGCCCGTCGCCGGGCCGCCGTGTCCTGAGTGCAAGACGCCGATGCTCAAACGCGGCCCCGCGAGTTCCGGCAACTACTTCTGGTCGTGCCCGCGCTGGCGCAGCGACGGCACAGGCTGCAACTCCAAGCCCGTCTGGATCAACGAAGCGCGCGTTTGATTGTCAATCATCATGCTCAACGAGCAACAACTCGCGCAGTACGAACGCGACGGCTTTCTCGTGCTTGCGGATTTCGTTAGCCCGTCGGACTGCGCCGCATTGCGTGCGCGGGCAGCAGAGTTGGTCGCGGCGTTCGACCCGGCGGGCGTCGTCTCGATCTTCTCGACGCATGAGCAGGCGCGCACGAGCGACGAATACTTTCTCACGTCGGGCGACAAGGTGCGTTTCTTCTTTGAAGAGGAAGCGTTTGATGAGCGAGGGCAACTGCGCCAGAGCAAGGAGCGTTCGATCAATAAGATCGGGCACGCCTTGCACGATCTCGACGCGGTCTTCTCGCGCTTCTCGCGCACTCCGGCCTTGCAACAGTTGGCGAGCGATCTCGGCATCGCACGGCCGCTGCTCGTGCAATCCATGTACATCTTCAAACAGCCCGGCATCGGCGGCGAAGTCACCTGTCATCAGGACAGCACGTTTCTCTACACCGAGCCGCCGAGCGTCACCGGCCTCTGGTTCGCGCTCGAAGATGCGACGCAGGAGAATGGCTGTCTATGGGCGCTGCCCGGCGGACATAAACATGGCTTGAAGACGCGCTTCGTGCGCGCGCCCGCAGGCGGCACGCGCTTCGACGTATTCGACGCGACGCCTTGGCCGACCGAAGGACTCGTGCCGCTCGAAGTAAAGGCGGGCACTCTCGTCGTCCTCAACGGCGCGCTGCCGCACCTGAGCCGCGCCAACCGCTCGCCGCACTCGCGCCAAGCCTACACGCTGCACGTCGCAGACGCGCGCGCTGAATATCCGGCCGACAATTGGTTGCAACGCAGCCCTGATCTGCCGTTTCGCGGCTTCTAAGCATTGAACAACGCAAGCGATCTCAAACAACTCGCACGAGCCATCTTCGCGGCCGCGTTGCAAGACGTGGATGCTGGGCGCGCGCTCCGCACAGTGTTGCAGCTTGCAGGGCCGCGGCTAACGGTTGTTGCCGACGAGTTTGATCTCGATGCGCGCGCGGGCGTGTATGCGGTTGCTATCGGCAAAGCCGCGGGTGCGATGGCATCAGCGTTCGATGATGTGATCGGCCCACGACTCACACGCGGCGTCGTCTCCGCGCTGCCGACGCCCGCGCCACTGTCTGCGCGCTGGCAAGTTTTCGCTGGTGGTCATCCACTGCCGAACGAGGCGAGTCTGGCGGCGGGGCGGGCCGCGCATGCGTTGCTACAAGCCGCTAACCAGCCCGGTGCGCTGGTGCTCTTCCTCATCTCCGGCGGCGGCTCGGCGATGATGGAGTTGCCGCGCAACAGGCGCGTCGCGCTCGCCGACTTGCGCGCGACTAATCAAGCGTTGGTCTCGTGCGGCGCGACCATAGCCGAGATCAACGCGGTGCGCCGTGCGCTCTCTGCCATCAAGGGTGGCGGTCTTGCGGCGCTTGCGCCCGCTGCTGCGCAGGTCTCGCTCATCGTCTCGGACACGAATCCGCAAGCGGCCGCACAGGTCGCTTCGGGGCCGACCTACACACGTGCACAGACAGGTGATGCAACGCAGCACATCGCGGCCATACTCGAACGCTATCAACTGCGTCGGCAACTACCCGCGCCAGTGCTGCGCGCGCTCGATGAGGCACAGTTGAAAACATCGGCGCATGATGATGACGCGCAGATGTCGGGCGCGTTGCGGCGACATCATGTGCTGCTTGATAACGAACACGCGCAAGCAGCGGCTGCTACTGCGGCGCGTGCGCGCGGCTTCGCGGTCGAGTTGTGTGCTGATCTGATCGAAGCGCCGGTCGAGGTTGGGTGTCGTGAGTTGGTGGCGCGTCTGCTGCGTCTGCGACGGCAAGCGACCGATGGGCGCGGGGTGTGTCTCATCTCCGGGGGCGAGTTTGTGTGTCCCGTGCGGGGCGACGGCACGGGCGGGCGCAATCTAGAAGCGGCGCTCCGCTGTGCGCTTGAGTTTGCAGAGCACGCGGACGAGATCGCGCGGGCTGGCTGGCGTGTGGCAGCGTTGCACGCGGGCACGGACGGCGTGGACGGCAACAGCCCCGCGGCCGGCGCGTGTGCGGACGAGACGACGATTGCGCGCGCGCATGCTTTAGGGCTTGATGCGGCCGACTATCTCGCGCGCAGCGATGCGTACAACTTCTTCCGCCCGCTTGGCAACATCATCCAAACCGGCCCGACCGGCACGAACGTCCGCGACCTGCGCATATTGCTTGCGAGTTAATGCAGTGTAAGTTCAGCCGCGGCCGCTTTGCCGGGAGCGTCATGGCATCGCGTGTGCGGCCGGAGTGTTCGGCGTGGCGAAGAAGAAGGCGAGCGCGAGCAGGACGTAGACGGCGAGCAGCAGTAAGCCCTCGAACCATGTCGTCTCGCCGTCTTGCGCGATGGAGTTGACGGCGAAGGCGACGCCCGCGAGCGCGATCAACTCAAGCGGGTTGCTAAAGACCAGATTCATCGGGTGGCCCATCGCGTAGGAGACGAGCACGAGGAGCGGCGCGGTTAGGAGCGCCACCTGTATGCTCGCGCCGACGGCGATGCCGACCACCAGCCCCATCTGATCCTTGCGCGCAAAGTAGACGGCCGAGAAATATTCCGCCGCGTTCCCGACAATCGGTAGGACGATGATGCCGAGGAAGAAGGTCGTCAAGCCTAAGCTGCCGGCCGTCGCTTCGAGCGCGCCCGAAACAAGTTCCGCCTCCAGCGCCACCGCGATGGTCGCCGCAAGCAGCACGCCGAGCGAGCGCCAGAGCGACCACACAGGCTTCTCGCCGCCATGCGCCTCGTCGTATGCGAACACGTCGCTGTGCGTAAAGAGCGTGTAAGCGAGATTGGCAACGTAGACGAGAATCAGCACGACGGCGACGCCGAGGCTCAGTCGTTCATCAAGCAGTTCGGTCTTGATACTGCCGGCGGCGAATAAGCCCCGCTCTGTGTAGTCGAAGAGCGCAGGGATGAGCAAGGCGATGAGCGAGAGCACGAGCAGGCTTGAGAGCAGACCAGCGTGGTCGCGTTTGAACGTCTGCTTCGTCCGCCCCCAACTGCCGACGATGATCGCGAGACCGAGACCGAGCAGGCTGTTGCCGATGATCGAGCCGGTGATGGTCGCCTTGACGACGTGCAGGTTGCCGGTGCGCAGCACGATGATGGCGAGGATCAACTCGGCCATGTTGCCGAACGTGACGTTCAACAGCCCGCCGATGACCGACCCGGCGCGCAGAGCGATCTGCTCAGTCCCGCGCCGCATCCACTCCGCGAGCGGCACGATGGCGAGCGCGGCCGTGATAAAGACGGCGAGCGGCGGTGCGTGGAAAAAGTGGAGCGCCAGCGAGATGGGGATCAGCAAGAGGAGATAGACGAAGATCATGGCGCGGCAAATATACACGAAAAGCAGTGCCGAGTGACGAGCGACAAGTGACCAGCAAAGACAAAGCTGTTTAACTCGTCACTTGTCACTCGTCACTCGTCACTGCCTTTAAAATTTCCCTGTAACTTTTGCGCCCCCCGCGTGTTTTAGGTAGCGTAGCGCAGCTTATGGCGAGCGAAGACGAGTTCACCATGCTGTTTCAGGAATTTTATCCGAGCCTCTGCCGGTTTCTGGAGTGCCTGCTGGGCGGGCGCGCATCGGTCGCGCAGGATTTGGCGCAAGAGAGCTTCCTGCAACTGCACCGCACCGTATGGGGCACGCTCCCGCCGAATGAAGCGCGCTTCTGGCTCTACCGCGTCGCGCGCAATTTCGCCTTGAACGAGTTTCGGCGCGGGCAGACGCACCAACGGCTCTTTGATCGCGTCGTTGAAGCCATGCGCCCGAAGACGCGCACGCCGGAACAAGAATATGAGACGCAGGAGCGTGAAGAGTTGGTACACAGCATGTTGAAGGGGTTGCCGGAAGACCAGCGCACCGCTTTGCTATTGCGCGAGCAGGAGCAGTTGAGCTATCGCGAGATCGCCGAGGTGCTTGAAGTGTCAGAGAGCAAAGTCAAGACAGACATCTTTCGCGCGCGGACGGCCTTGCGCGCGCGTTGGGCGAACAGAGTCCGCGCGGCCGGCGCAGGTGTCAACTGAGCAAGAGGGGACGGGCGAAAACGAAGCTTATGAGTTGCGAGTTAACAGAACGAGTCTCTCTGCTGGTTGACGGCGAGCTAGCGCCGGCCGAGCTGCACGAAGTCGAGCGCCACCTGTTGACCTGCGCCGACTGCCAACAGGCACGCTTGGACTTTGTTAACCTGCGCCAGCAGATCATCGCCTACCCTGTCCTAGTCGATTACGTCGCCCAGCGCCGCGCGCTCGCGCAAATTTTAGCTGGACAGCACGGCACTGCGGCCCGAGACACAGGGACTAATGCCGCCCGCTGGCGTGAACGTCTGTTCGGCTCGCGCGGCCCGGCGCGCTTCAATCCCGCTTGGGCCGCCGCCGTCGCGCTACTCATCGTAGCGTGCGCCGTCGCTGTCGTGGTCTATCGCAACACGCAGCGCCACACTGCAATTGCCGGCACGTCGACAAACAGCAATAGCGGACACACGCCTGAAGCACAGCCGACGCCCGCAGACAGACGCGCTGAAGTGGCCAACGCGCCGAACGCTAAGCAACAACCCGCGCCAAGTGGTGCACAAAACAATGAGCGCGGCGACCAACAGCAAGCCGGCGTTAACAATCGCGCAAGCAGGCACATGAACAAGCAGCCGGTTGCGCAGACGGCCAACGCGAAGTCGCCGCTTGTGCGGCCCGAACGGCTGCCGCAAGTTGCACGTGAAAGCACGCCCGCTTACGTCAATGCAAATGCTGTTAACGTGGCCGCCTCGGCGCTGAATCGCTCGGCGGATGCAGAGACGCTGACCGTGCACCACGTCGAGCAGGCGGAGTTGTTGCTGCGTACGTTCCGCAACGCGCGGGCTGATGTGACGGGCGCGGCGGCCGATCTGAGTTACGAAAAACGGCGCGCGCACCAGTTGCTCTATCAGAACATCGTGCTGCGCAGGGAAGCGACGAGCGCGGGGAACGTGCAGGTGGCGACGCTCTTGGATAGCCTTGAGCCGATCCTGCTCGACATCGCCAACTTGCCCGCGCACGCGCGCGACGAAGATGTGCGCGCGATCAAGGAGCGCGTGCAGCGCAAGAATCTGGTCGCGCTCTTGCAAGTCAACTCGACGGCGCTCGCACGCGCTTACGAGGAATAGAGTTTACGGCGTCGGCAAAAAACGGCGACGCTCGATGCGCCGCGCGCGTGTGGCCCCAGACGCGCGCACCAATCCAACACTGAAACGGACATGAATCTTATGACAGTCATCATGCGCTTACTCAACGACCGGCGGCCCATGCGCTACGGTTTTATTATGGCTATCGTCTTCGTCGTCGCGCTCGCCGGCTTCATCCGCCCGCGCAGCGTGCGCGGCGATGAGCAGGACATACAGAAGCTCAACCGCTTCGTGCAGACTTCCAAGACCGACTCGCCCGCAATGAAGATGTTTCGCGAAGGGCGCGATCTAATCGAGACGGAGAATTGGCAACAGGCCGCCGAGAAGTTTCGCAGCTTCGTCAACGATTACCCGAAAGACAAGGACGTGGACGCCGCGCTCTACTGGCTCGCCTACGCGCTGAAGAAGCGGGGCAACACGCAGGAGGCGCGGCAGACGGCCGCGCGGCTGGTGCGTGAGTATCCGCGCTCGACGTGGCGGCAAGAGGCCGTGGCGATGCTGACCGAGCTGGGCGATCAGGCGACCGTCAACAGCGTGCTCAAAGAACAGGACTGCGAGATCAAAATTCTCGCGCTGCAAAGTCTCTTCGAGGCGGACGAGGATCGCGCCATCAGCTTCGTCTCGGACGTGTTGAAGTCGAACACGGAAGCCTGTCCGGGGCTGAAGTCCGCAGCCGTCTCGCTCTTAGGCTCGCACGGCGGCGCGCGCGCCGTCCCGATCCTGCTCGACATCGCGCGCAGCCAGACCGACATGAAGCTGCGGCTGACGGCGATCAAACGGCTGGGCGAACAGAACGGCGAGACAATCGCGGACGACCTCGCGCGCCTCTACGACACAGACCGCACGCCCGACATCAGAACGCAAATCCTGCGCGCGCTTTCCGAGATGCACAGCGCCCGCGCCGAGTCGAAGCTCATTGAAGTGGCCACGAGCGGCGACGATCTCACGCTCCGGCAGACGGCCATCCGTCGGCTCGGCGAGCGCGACAGCACGACTACGCTCGATGCGCTGATCCGCATTTACGATGCCGACCGCACGATGGAGATCAGAGCGCAAATCCTGCGCGCACTCGCCGAGCGCAATGACCCGCGCGCCCGCGCCAAACTGCTCGACGTGGCGCGGCGCGGCGAGACACCGGAGTTGCGCGTCTACGCCATCCGGCGCTTGGGCGAGGGCGGCGGCGCGGCGCTCGACGACCTGTTGAGTCTCTATTCGAGCGAGACCAACGACGAGATCAAACAGGGTCTGTTGCGCGCCTACTCCGAAGTGAACGACCCACGCGCGCAAGCCAAGCTCTACGAGGTCGCGCGCAGCATGGAGAAGCTCGACCTGCGGCTCTACGCGATCCGGCGCTTAGGCGAGCACGACAACTCGCAGACGATTGATGAGTTGATCAGCATGTACGACGCGGAGCAGAACGTGCAGGTCAAGGCGACGCTCATCCGCGCCTTTGGCGAGTCGCACCAGAAGAGCGCGATCCGCAAACTCATTGCCATCGCGCGCAGCGATTCATCGGTGGACTTGCGCAAGCTAGCCATCCGCCAACTTGGCGAGAGTAAAGACCCGGACGCGCTGAAGTTCCTCGAAGAGTTGCTGAAATAACAGCACAGGTTGACTAGCGGAAGGACATCTCATTATGCGGCAATCAAAATTGTTTCATTCATTCGTGCTGGGTTGCGCGCTCGCGGCGACGGCGTGCGCGCACAGCGAACGCGGCCCGGTGGTTATGGCAGCGGCAACGAACACAGCAGCGGCCAAGCCTGAAGACAACGAACAGGCACAAGCGCCCGCGACGACGATTCAGAGTTTTACGACGGTTGAGGGCGCGGACTTGAACGCGCGGCTCGAAGCGGCGCGCCAGCGTGCGCGTGGCGGGCGCACGCCTTACTGGTCGGCTTACGCCTTCGACGTGCGCCCCGGCATTGCGGTCGATCCGACCATACATGAGTTTCACGGCTCGATGAATACCATCGGCGACACGTCGGTCTTCATGGGCACGACCGCGAGCGGTATGACCGTCGAGACGCGCAACCTCGCCGTCTTTATCCTGCGCGACCCCGCGAGCAATCAGGTGACGCGCATGGAGGTCTACAACCTTGAACGCAAACGCGAGTACAGCGGCTATCCCGTCTACTGGTTGGGCCGCGCGAACAACGAAGAGAGCTTGAATTATCTAAAGGCAATGGCCGAGGCCGCACCCGTCAGTCTGCTCGCCGAACGCGCGGTGCTCGCGCTCTCGTTGCACGACGACGCGCGTGTGGCCGCCGCGCTCAAAGGCTTCATCCGTTCGTCGCAGAACGAGCGCATACGCTCTTCGTCCGTCTACTGGCTCGGTCAGGTCGGCGGCGAGCAGGCGTTTCTCGCGGAGCTTGTGCGCAACACGGGCGAGGACATTAAGCTGCGCCAGCAGGCCGCGCACGCCATCGGCGAGAGCCGCGACCGCACTGCGCTCACGACGCTGCAAAGTCTCTACGACTCTGTGCAGGAGCGCGAGGTGCGGCGCAGCATTGTGCATGCGGCCGGTGATAATCAGGACAGAGAAGCGGCGCTCGCGTTCGTGCTGCGTGTGGCGAAGACGGACGCGGATCGCGAGACGCGCCGCACGGCCGTGCACAAGCTTGGCGAGTTCGAGGGTGACGCGGTCGTGGACGAGATCATGAAGCTGTACGCGAGCGAGGCGGACGTTGAGGTGAAGCGCGCCGCCCTGCACGCGCTGGCGGAGACGCGCAGCACACGCGCGCAAGCTCGGCTCATGGAGATCGCGCGCACGGACACGAATCCGGAGCTAAGGCGCAACGCTATCCACATGCTCGGCGAGCGCGGCGAAGCAGTGATTGATGATCTGATCAAGCTCTACGACGGGGAACAGAGCGCCGAGGTGCGGCGCACGATCTTGCAATCGCTCTCGGAGATCAAGAGCACGCGCGTCGAGGACAAGCTGTTCGCGGTGGCGCGCGCGGACGAGAACACGGAGTTGCGGCGCACGGCCATACGCCTGCTCGGCGAGCGCGCGGGTGCGCGTAGTCTGAAATTCCTGAGCGACACGGCGGAGAGCGCGAGCGGCAATACGGAGGTGCAGATTCAAGCAGTGCGCGCCATCAGCGAGCGCCCGGCGGACGAAGCCGTGCCGATCCTCATTCGCATCGCCCGCACGCATGCGAACCCGCAGGTGCGCAAACAGGCCATCCGCCTGTTGGGCGAATCGGGCGACCCGCGCGCCGTCGATTTCTTCCGCGAAGTGCTGACGAAGTAAACCCGAAAGCTCATTGCGGGGCGCGGGCGCTAGGCCAAAGCTGCGCTACAGCCGCCCTAGCCCGCGCCCTTGCGATGAGTGCCCGCCGTGTCCCTTAAACGAAAATTTCGGCGGGCACGGGCACAAGTGATCAGGTGACATGATAATCTGCGCCGTACATTACCAAGCGCAACTTCTTCGCTACCGCTTGCGAGGCCGTGTTCTCCCAAGAGGTGCTGTATAAGGGCATGGCTCCCAAGGACTGAACCAGACGTGTCCACCCGGCCACCACGTCTTGCGCGTAGCCCTTGCCACGAAAATTAGGCAACGTCTCGACACCAGCCTCGTGCGCCGCAGGGGTGATGCGCACGCTGCGACAGACGGAGACCGCGCGCCCCTCCTCCACGAGCGCGACGAAGGGTTGCCAAGTGGGAAGTTCTTCAATCAATTCCTCAAAGCTTCCATGTAACAACTCGACGTTCGTCTCCGTGATCGTCATAAGCGGCCGCACTGGCGCACGGTATTCAGTGAAGTGATAGGCCGGCCCCGTCTCCACTCTTTGCACGGGCGCGTGGCCGTCGAGTAAGCGCATGCAAGTCTCGAAATGGCGCGGTTGAGCATGTAACTCCATCTCCACCGGTTCGGCCGCGCATAGCGCCGCTAATTCCTCGATGAGGCTCGCCGGTAGATCAGCCCGAAAGCGCCAGAGGTTACCTGTCCGCGTCCGACCGAAGAACAGACGGGGCGCGGGCGTTGCGCTGCCCCCCGGCTCGTTGACAAACAAAAGCCGCACGCGGGCATCGTGGGTGAACAACGCCCGGACGTGCATGGTCATCAACTCATGATCAGTGTGCATGTATGCCCGCGTTTACAGCTTACGTAATCGGCCTAACGCCCGCATCAACCAGCGCCGGGCGCAGACGTGCAATGCACAATGAAGGAAGCAGCATGAAAAGGCTATGCTGCTTCGGCTTATCGTCCTTGCGCCCTACTCAGGGCTGCTCTGGCGAGCAGGCGTGTCGAATCTAAAGTGGGTAGCGGAGTATCGTCCGGGCGCACGATCAGCGGTATCTCAGTGCAACCGAGGACGACCGCATCACAACCACGCGCCTTAAATTTCTCCGCAACTTCATTGAAGTATAGCCGAGAGCTTTCTGGGAAGACGCCGTTGACTAACTCCTTAAAGATAATCTCATTGATCTTTTCCCGATCAACCTCGTTGGGTATTTCGCTCTCTATGCTGAATTCCGCCAATGCCTCCGGATAGACACCCCCTTCCATTAGATACTTCGTGCCTAAAACGCCGAGCCGCATGTAGCCCGCACGGCGGGCTTCTTCGGCGACTGCGCCGGCGATATGTAGCCACGGGATGGGGGACTGCGGGATCAAGTACTTGAACGCCCGGTGGTAGGTGTTATCAGGGCAGATGGCGAAGTCGGCCCCGGCCTGCGCGACCTTCTGCGCGGATGCTGCCAGCACCTGGGCCAGCGTCTCCCAGTCGTTGGCACGAATGTGGCGCATGTGCTCGGCCAGCGGCACCGAGTGCATGGTGATCTCCGGGTGATTATGCTCACCCATGACGACCGGTGCTTCCAAACAGATCGTGCGGTAACACAGGGCCGCGCCCTCGGCGCTACCAGCCACGATACCAATGTGTTGGGTCACAATCTCTTCACCTCCGCCGCACTAAAGACCTTCGGAACTACCAAGGGGAGCAGCTAACGCTCGACATCAGCGACGCGCACAGGCCATTGTTGATATAAGAGATGCTGGCTGCGCGTCCGCCGCATGCCGTTGTTAGGCGGCGCGTGAGTCAGAAGGCGACTGCTGTATGCTGGCCGGGTCGGCGCCATCGAGTTGTTAGCCCGCACTTCGCCTTGAATAGAACTGGGCGCGGCGGTCGCCGGCCGCAACCCGTCGCCGCGCCGATCACCGACCGCCTCGGCGACGGGCCTTTCTGTGTTCGGGTTGTTGGACTACTGGGGCTGGCCCCGTCGCAGGCTCCACAGTCCGCGCACCGAGAGGATGACGGAGAAGAGCGCGGTCACGCCCATCGCGAGGAGTGTCCAGACGAAGAAGAAACCCCCGCTGCGCTTGGTCCCGAAGCCGATTCCCGCCCCTCTCATGTGGATGACGGTGACGCCCATCAACAGGAGCGACGCGAGGATGATGATGACATATCCCGAGCGCCGTCCGGCGAGCACGAGCGTTCCGTACAGCCCGACGACGCAGAAGACTACCGCAGTGAGGTTTGTAAGCCCGCCCGGTGACATCCCGCGGTTGATGTCGTCCGCCAGGTGAAACGTGCCGAAGAGGATCGAGAGCAGAGACGCGATGGTTAACATAACGTTCTGTTTCATTTGATATGCTCTTGGTGCTCCTCCATATCAACTCCCACCAGGCATCTCTACTTACATAATGATCAGAGAGCGTAAATATTAACAGCGCGCCTAACATTACGTTCTTGCTTCGCTATTACGAGGGTCATGTTAAGAAGGTTGCAGCCGCCGAACGCTGAATTAACCCGCCGGGAAGAATCTAACCAAGCATCCGAATCTCGCGGATGAAAGCCAAGCTATTTCCGGTCGGGTTCAATGAGTTGTTCGGCGCGCGCTAGATTTACGATATAGCTCTGGCAATTGCGAATGCGGCAGCGGCAGCCAGCCCGCCAATGAGCATTGTTTGCAGGGCACTCCGAAGCGGTTTAGCTCCCGTAAACCTACCTTTGACGTAGCCGAACACTAACAAAGCAGCGAGCGTCACCAGCACCGATAACCGGAGCGCGGTTCGCGCATTCGGCAGTAGCATGTATGGGCTTAAAGGAATCAGCCCGCCGGCAATATATGCTCCGGCAATTGTCAGCGCACTGGTGATAGCGCGCTTCGGGTCAGGTTTCTCTAAGCCCAGTTCATAGCGCATCATGAAATCAACCCACGCGCGCGGGCGTTGGCTCAAGGCTTTGACAACGGGCGCAGTTTCCTCAGCAGTTAGACCATAAGAGCGAAAAATAGCCGCTATTTCCGCCATCTCTTCCTTAGGCACTTGGACGACTTCCTGCTTCTCACGCTCGCGTTCGCTCGCATAATGCTCGGCATCGCTTTTCGCAGCCAGATAGCCGCCAAGTCCCATCGCAATTGAGCCGGCGGCGATCTCAGCAAGCCCCGCCGTAATAATGATGGTTGCAGAGTTGACTGCGCCGGACAGACCTGCGGCAAGAGCGAACGGGACAGTTAATCCATCCGACATTCCGATAACTATGTCTCGAACAGTATCGCTCGCAGTAAAGTGCCGTTCAATATGTCGTGTCTGTGGCATCAGTCAAACCTCTACGCATACGCCTGCCTTAACCAACACTAAGCGCCGAACTACTGATTATACTGCGGGCGCGGTATAACACGCCTATAAGAGTGTTATACCGCGCCCGCAGTATAATCACACTATCGCTGACACTCCGACCACTCAGCCGACGAATTTGTAGCCGAGACCGTGGACGGTGAGGATGAACTGTGGGTAGTGCGGGTTCGGTTCGAGCTTTTGGCGCAGCCATGCGACGTGGACATCGACGGTGCGGGTGGAGGGCATGGCGTCGTAGCCCCAGACTTCGTTGAGTAGTTCGTCGCGCGAGATGGTTGCGCCGCGATGGGCAACGAGGTATTGCAGCAGCTTGAACTCGCGCGCGGATAATTCGACACGCTGCCCGTCACGGACGACTTCAGCGCGGCGGAAGTCTGCGCGCACGGGGCCGAATTGATAGACTTCCGGTGTGGCGTCGGGCGTGGTCGTCGTGGGCGCGCGCCGGAGCAGGGCTTCGATGCGCGCGAGCAACTCCATCATCTCGAAAGGCTTCGTGACGTAATCGTCCGCGCCGATCTTTAAGCCGACGACTTTGTCTACGACCTGCCCGCGCGCCGTCAGCATGATGACGGGTGTGGCGACGCCTTGCTGGCGCAGGTCGCGACACACGTCGAAGCCATTCTTGCGCGGCAGCATCACATCGAGGATGACGAGGTCGAACTGCTCGCCGCTGGCGCGTTGCAAGCCCGTCTCGCCGTCCGCCGCCGTCTCGACCGTGAAGCCTTCGCTCTGCAAGCGGTCGGTCAGCGTCAGCAACAAGCCCGGCTCATCCTCGACGAGCAAAATCCGCTGACTCATCCGGAACTCCTAAAGACAGTGACGAGTGACAAGTGACAAGTGACAAGATCAAAACTTGTCTTAGCTCGCCACTCGCCACTTGTCACTCGTCACTGCTTTATCGCCGTTCTGATACGTGGGCAGGTGCACCGTGAATGTGCTGCCGCGCCCCGGTTCGCTTGCGACCGTGATGCGCCCGCCGTGCGCTTCGATGATGTCCTTGACCAGACTGAGGCCCAGCCCGTTGCCGTGAATCTGTGCGGCACGCACCTCGCGCCCGCGATAGAACGGCTCGAAGATGTGCGTTAGTTCCGCTGGCTCGATGCCGCGTCCGCGATCCGCGACTTCGATCTGCACTTCGTCGCCGCGCGCATCCAGCACGGCGCGCGCGGTCACACTGATCCAAGGGCGCGCGCCGCCGTACTTCAACGCGTTGCTCAACAGATTTTGCAGCGCACGTTGAAGGGCCGGCTCATCCGCGAGCACCGGCGGCAAGTGCAACGTAACCTGTTGCTCGATCTGTGGCTGTACGTCCTGCGCTGTCAGCCAAGATGCAAGCGTCTTATCGATCACGGCTGCGATCTCGACCGGGCGCAGCTCAAGGCGGCGACGCCCGCGCTGTGCGCCCGCAAACTCAAGCACCTGTTCGACCATCTCCGCAAGCCGGCGACCTTCGCTGCGGATCAACTGCCCATAGCGTTGCACCTGCGCGCGTTCTGCGATCACACCGTCGGCCAGATTCTCGCCCGCCGAGTAGATGACCGCGAGCGGCGTGCGCAGTTCGTGCGTGACGCCCGCGACAAAGTCCATCTGCTGCCGCGCGAGTCTCTGCGCGCGATGCGTCGAGACGACTAAGAGCGCGACACTGGCGGCGAGCAGGAGCAACACGCCGAAGCTGACGGCGAGGCTGCGGCGGCGCGCGTGCGTGACCGCCGCATCGAGCGAGCCAGCCGGGTGCGCGACGATCAACTCCCAGTCGCCATCGTCTTCCGCGTTGAGCGCCAAGCGCATAGGCTCGCCGACTTTCGGCGGCGGCTGACCCGAACGGCGAAAGACTTTGACGCTGAAATTCTTCTCGCGGAAACTTACGTTGTCGCCCGCGTGCGGCGCGGCCGCTGGCAGGAACATCTCCATCTCGTCGAAGCGCACGTTGAATAACCCCGCGCGCATGTCGTCGCCGGCCGGTGCGTGCGGGTCGGACTGATAGATGATGCGTTGCGGTTCTGTACGACTGCGTATGGTCAGGTTGTAGTCGAGTTGCGCGCCCACGCTGGCGAAGTAGCGACGCGCGAGCGTGGGCAATAGCTCCGCGCGCATGTAATCGAGATCGAGCACGGCGATGATGTGACTGGCGGGCGCAAGCCACGTCCTGAGCAGTAGGCGCTGGTCGCTGGCGGGCATGCGCAGGAGCGGCTCGGTCGTCGTCGCCGGGATGAGTACGGCCGGAATGTCGCCCGCAAGCGGCGGCACGGGCGCGATCTGTGAGGGCACGGGCAGGGCGGCGGCCGTCAGATATTGTTGCGCGAAGCGCGGGCGCAGGGCGGCGAACTCGGCCGGCCATTCGACCGGCGTGAACGCGCCCGTCGTCGGCTCGAAGCGGAGCAGGCGCACGCTGGCATCCCGTTCGTCGTGTTCGGCCAGATAGACGGCGCGCACCAGACGTGGATACGGCGCGCTCGCTTGCCAGCGCTGGTAGCGGGCGGCGAAATCGGCCCACGTGCGTGCGCGCACGGTGCTCTCGTCGATCTGGAGACTGAAATAGACGCGCCCGATCTCGCGGTCGAAATCCTGTGTGAAGCGCGCGGTCGAAGCGCGCAAGTTGGTCTGCATGCGTTCGCGCTCGCCCGTGCTGACCTGACCGAGCCAGCGATATTGCAGCGTCGCCAACAGCGCCAGCAGCGCGATGAGCGCCGCCGCCAACAGCAGCACGAATGAAGGCCCGCGCAATGTGAACTTCCCGCGCACGAAGGGCAATGTAGCATAGCCCGCGCGCGTTGGATCGCGCGCGAGCGCAGATTTTACATCCTTAACATCGCGGGCATGGGCGGCATGTAGCTTAAACAAAGAGCGACGGCGCGTGTAGCAATTGAAGCTACATACGCCGCCGCTCTTTCAGCTTGCTACTTACAGCTAGGTTACTGCTGCGGGTTGGCAGATGATGCGCCACCGCTATCGCCGATGACCGCGTAAGCGCCGCCCAGATTGATGCTGGTCAGCGTGGCCGTCGTGCCCGACAGCGTGGTCTTGTACTCGGCCGCGCGCGCGCCAGTGCTCTTGTATTCCTCCAGCTTGGCCGTCGTTTTGACAATGACCTTGTTGCCGCGCTTGATCGTCAGCTCGTTGCTCTGGTCGTCAAAGGAGACCTTGTATGTGCCCTTCTTGAGCACCGTGCCGGCGACGGTGACCTCGTTATCGAGCCGCACGTTTCTGCTTTTCACGTTGCCCAGCGCCGCGCCGCCTAAGAGTGCGCAGAGTGTGAGCGCGATGGTGATGCGTAGTAGACCCTGTTTCATTTTTCTATTCCTCCTGCCCCCGGATTAGTCGGGTGCGTCCATCTCATGAGATTAAGTGTGGGCGTACAGCACGTCCCTGATGATATAGACGTATCGCGCGCGAGAACGGTTGCAGAATGTGACCAACGTCTTGGCGGCTGTGATAAGCGGCCGCTGCGGGGCAAGAAAAATGGATTGGGAATATAACTTTCGCGCGACAAATCGCGTGTGGCAACTGCCTAATTGCATATGTGGCAAGCAAACTCACCACAGAGATACAGAGAGCACAGAGGGGGCACAGAGAGCTTCGAGCTTCCGTGTCCCCTCCGTGTCCTCTGTGTCTCTGTGGTGGTGAACTGCCCACGTCTTATGTTACAGCCCGCGTTGTTTGCTACTTGCTAAAGACGGCTTGCACCTGTGTGTCTTTCGTGACGCGCAAGCTACAGGTCAGCGCCGTGCCGGAGCATGCGCCCGTCCAGTTGACGAAGCGTTGCCCGGTGGGCGGCACAGCGGTCAGCGTCACGTTCGTGTTCTGCGCGACCTTGACCGAACAGTTCTTGCCGCAATCGATCCCGACCGCCGCGCCCGTCACCGTGCCTGACCCACGACTCACCGACAGAGTGAACTGCGGCACGAACGTCGCGGTGACGTTGAGTGATTCGTTGACCGTCAAGGTGCAGGTCGCCTGCGTGCCGCTGCATGCTCCGCCCCAACCGGCGAACACGTTGCCGGACGAAGGCGCGGCCGTCAGCGTCACCATTGCGTTCGCATTGTATGAGGCCACGCATTTGCTGCCGCAACTGATAAACTTGTCGGCCGACGACACGCTGCCGTTGCCGGACTTCGCGACCGTCACAGAGGGCACACCGACGTTGGCGGCCGACATCTGCGCGCCGATATAGTCGCCCACCTCATTGTCCGCCGGGACGTTGCACAAGCCGTCGGCGCACAGCGCTTCGTGCGTGATCGGATCATAAACGCCCGTGTATTGGTAGCTTTCGTAACGACGCACGACGGCGCGCGTGTTCGGGTTCAAGCTCCCCTGATTGCGTCGCTGCCGACGATTGCCGTTGCTGTTGCTCGGCGGGCTGGCTTGCAAAATCTCCCAAGCGACCTCTGCCTGCGCCGCGTCCTGCGGGACGATTGGGTTGTCGCTCAGCAACTCGTCGAGCGTGACCTCGCGGGGCAGTTCGGTCTTGAATACTTTCACCCATTGCGCGTTGCCGAACAGCTCCGGTTGTTCCGCCGGCTCCGGCGCTTCGATCTGCGCTTCGAGCACGGGCGGCGCAGCCGGTTGCGCGGGCGGCAGTACGACGTAGACCGGCGCGGGGATGGCGATGGGCGGGTCGAAGGCGACGAGCGCGCCCGGCGTCTGCGGGTCGGCGACGAGCCAGCGATAGGTGGTCTTCGTCGGGTTCGCGCGCAGCGAGACGCCGAAGTGTTCGCAACCGCTGGCGTTGTAGTTCGCGCCCCACTGATAGCACGAACCGGCGAAGGGCGTGTTCGCGGCGTGGGCGACGGTGGTCTGTAAGAACTGTTGCGCGTTGGCGTCGTAGGCACTAGCCCAGCGCACGAGGACGCCGGTAGCGGTGAGCGTGATCGCGGGACTGCCGTAGCGTTGGGCGCTAAACGTGTAGGTGACATCGCCGACCTGCAAGCCTTCAAGCTCAATCTCCATCCCGTGCGCTTCGTGCTCAGTGTGATTGATGACATCGAAGTTCGACAGCGCACCGTAGATGGTCGCCGTCTGCGCCTGCACATTGGCGTGGGCGCAGAACAGAAGCAATACGAGCAGGCAGAGCGAAAGTGTCAGACCCGAACTGCGGCGGCGTGGACACACGGCCGCCTTAACGAGGGAACGATTCGCGTGCATGTTTTTCCTCCTTGACGTAAGAAGAGCGAGGCTCTTCGGGGTTATGAACCTGCGAGCAGGCTGCTTGAATTAAATCCGCCGGCCGGCAGGACATGACACGCCCTGAAGGAGCCGCCGACAACTCGTTTGCGTTGGGGCCATGAAGTCGAGAGCGCCAGACCAGCGCCGGCACAAATGGAGTTATGAACAGAGGCGGCGACGGAAGCGAGATTGTCGCCGCCTCTACTAGCTCTCTACGCTGCTGCCTAAAACTTGTCGGACTCGTCGGTCGTTGTGCCCGTCCCCGGTGGTGCGGGCGGCGGTACGTCCTTGGTCTTCCGCGTGACCGGAGTCGGCGGTGCTGGCGGCGGGATGTTGTTGAGCTTCCGCGGCCCGAACGTAAACATAGAGGCCAACGCGAACGTGGCGATGAACATTGTGATGGTGGTCATGAATGCGCTCCTTGAATTCTTTTGTTTCTTATGCGGATGAGTTCAACGCGACTGCCGGTTACTACTTGCACGCCGCCCGGTCTCTCAACCCTGCTATGCTCAAGGGCAACGTCCGTGCCAGTACTCTATGCGTTAATCCGCGCCTGAAGCCTGCTACATTGCTTCACCCCCGCGATACAAACTTCGCACCTGACCGCGCGCGTGTCGGCCACGTGTGCTGTCTCGCTCGTAAATTGCGCTGATTTTTCGCGGGCGCGAATGAAGTATTAGCTGCGAAGCAGGTAGCGTTTGTGTAGGCTTTGCCTAACGGAACGCTTTTGCCCAACAGAAGAGGAGGTTGCCCAACGATTAGGCGGAGGCAGGCCGGAGCAAGGATGTGACGGTCTGTGTTAGCTCGATGATGTCGGTTGGCTTGACGAGGAAGACGGACGCGCCGGCCTCCATTGCTTGTTGCCGGTCGCTTTGATAGGCATGCGCGCTGAAGACGATGATAGGAGCGAGCGGTGCAACTTCTCGCAGCCGTTTGATCAACTCACCGTTAGACCCGTCCTGATACCCGTCATCAACGATATAAAGGCAATAGTCGCCACTACGCGCTTTCGCCATTGCCTCAGCTATCGTGTCAGCAGAGTCAGTATCGTAGCCCCGGTCGCGGAGCATGAATTGAATTATGGCGCAGATGTCGGACACAGGCTCTACGCAGAGGATGCGCCCTTTGACCGGTGGCATGGGGGTAACCTCCCAAAGTCAGGGCTGGCGAAGTGATTGCGCGGGTGAGTATATACCAATGTGTCTGCGCGGCAACGTACAAACGCCGAAAGCCTAAGCCACTTCCGTCCAAAACTTCGGCTTCAGATTCAACTCATACATACTCTGAATCAAGCAACAGATGTTGTGACAGAGTACCTTGCAAAGCCGCTAGCTCATCTGCGCGCCAGACAACGAGTTTGTCTGGCGCGCGGCGGCAAAGGGATGAGTTCGACGACTTAAGGCGTGACGGCTTGCCCGTTCGGGTCAACTTTGATCTCCAGCGTCTTACGGGCTTTCCGGACGTGCGCTTCATAGGCTACGACCGCGCCGGCTTTGGTGATCGATTCGACCACGCCGATCTTGCCCTTGCCCGCTTGCTGTTCGATGGCGGCACGGGCGGCCGGCGGGAGCGAAGCCAGCGCGACCTGCTCCTCGATCTCCACGACCGCGCCGGTCGGATCGATGAGCACGTCTTTGGTGTGCCCGTTGACCCGCAGCTCGACCTCATAGTTCGTCAGCCCGGCTTCGGTCTCTTGCGCCAACCCGCGAATCACGGCCCCTTTGCTCTGCTCCCGCACAGTCTGTTGCACGGGCGCGGGGAGGTCTCTCATCCGGACACGCCGCTCTGTGTCCTGTTCCTTTTTATCTTCCTGACGCGGTGCGGACTTCTGCGCCGCCTGTCCGGCGCGACGCGGCGCAACCGCACGCGTCGGTGCAGACAGACCAGCCGCCAGTGCCGCGACGATCAAGCTCAGCAATGCTGTTTTAACTTTCATGGCTCCTCCTGCTTTGCCCAGTGGGTTGACACATTTCCAATGACACGAAACGAGAACGCATTTGCCGTTAAGCTTAATTGACAGCAGCGCAATTTGGAAGGCTGAAGCGTTAAGCGGCTGCGACCCGCCGCGCTGAAAAGATTTGCGCGCGCCGGCAAAGAATAATCCTTGACTCATACGCCGACTTCACATAATCTCTGCGCCCTAACGAAATTTACCCACGGGCTATCTTCGATCCTACGCATGCCCCGCGTATCTCTTACGATAGCCTGCTCAACCCTAGGCGTGCTGTGCGGGCCGCCCCTTGCAACGAAAGAGGTCGGTGATGAAAAAGCTGCTCACTCTTCTGACTCTCGTAGTAGCCATGTCGGCTTTGGCCGTCGTGGCGCAAGCAGACCCACTTGTATTTACCACCACCCTGAGCGGCGCAAACGAAGTGCCGGCGGCCGCTTCCGCCGGTACAGGCAGCGCAACGGTGACGATCAACGGTAATTTCATGACCGTCAGCATTACCTTCAGCAACTTGTCGGGTAACACGACCGCCTCGCACATACACTGTTGTCAGCCGGTCGGGACGAATGCGCAGGTCGCCACGACGACCCCGACCTTTCCGGGCTTTCCCCTAGGCGTTCAGTCAGGCACATACCTGCAAACTTTTGATCTGACGCAAGCCTCCTCCTATAACCCGGCCTTCATCACCGCGCATGGCGGCACGGTGACGCAGGCGCAAGCCGACTTGATCGCCGGGCTACTGGCCGGGCAAGCCTATCTCAACATCCACACCAACCTCTTTCCCGGCGGCGAGATTCGCGGGCAACTCGCGCCCGTGCCTGAACCCGGCACGCTGCTGCTGCTCGGCACGGGCCTCGCGGGCGCAGTCGGCGCAGTCCGCAGGCGACGCAGAGCGCGCACCTTAGACGGGTCTTAGTCCGCGCACCATGAAAAATAGCGCCGCCGCGAACAACGGCAGTGGAGACGAAACAGCCGGTCAGGTGACCGGCTGTTTGCGCGTGCTGCCTTTGAGTGTTGCTCCGAGTCAGTACCGCCTGCTGCAAGCGGGCAGACCGATTTCGGACTGCGGATTTCGGATTGCGGATTAACAAAAGTCCTGTCCTTATAATCCGCAATCCGAAATCCGCAGTCCGCATTCCTGTCGCATCTACACGGGCGGCATGGGATTTGCCCTTTATGCTCAATGAGTCGGAATTCAGTACGAGTTTCGACCAGTTTTAGGCAGAAAGGGAGTATGCTCATGAAAAAGAGACTGCTAGTCGTATTGTTGTGCTTGACCTTATTGGTCTCGTTGGCTTTGCCGACCGCAGCCCGCACGAAGCATCGGCGGCACTACGCGCGGCGCAGCTATTACACCTACAACACCCAACATCGCAGCTTCTGGCAGAAGCACAGGGATAAGCTGACGGTGGCGGGCGGCACGCTCGGCGGCGCGGCCTTGGGCGGCATCGTCGGCGGCAAGAAGGGCGCGGCCATCGGCGCGCTCGGCGGCGCGGGCGGCTCTGCGCTCTACACCTACAAGATTCGCAAACGCCACCGCCGCTACTAAACTTGAATAGAGAGTAACCAGCAGCGACAGTAACGCCTGAGTTACTTAAGCCGGGCGAAGGAAGGACAATATGAAGTTGACCGTAAAGCAACTCTTGACGGGGGCGGCGCTAGGGCTAGCCTTAGCCTTGACCGCACCGCACGCGTCTGCCAAGCAGAATAGCAACACCGCGACCGGGCAGATGAAAGAAAGCGGGAGCGAGGTTAAGAAGGCCGGCACCAGCGCAGGCCACAACATGAAGCATGGCCGGGTCGTGCGCGCCGGCAAGCACTTCGGCCAGCACGTCGGGCGCGCCGGTAAGCATTTCGGGCGTGGGACTAAAAAGGCCATCAAGCACGCCATCTCATAAGACGGCGCAGACAACTCGTCGGCTTGACAGGGCGCAGCGTCAACCGCACGTATGACGAGGCGCGAAGGTAATATTACCTTCGCGCCTCGTGGCGTTTATGGGGTGCTCCTGTTAGATAAATCTTTACCGCTTAGATACAATCTGTGCAACGGCACGCCAAATGGCAGCGCACCGGGCCGAAGACCGTTGCTGATGTCTGCCGGGTTGGACGCCGTGAGGAGGAAAGCGTTGCGCGGTTTGCTCATAAGCTGGTACGGCAAAGGGTGTCCGCTGCCGGGGTTGCGCCTGTGGCTGCGTTGCCGTTGGCTGGTCTTTATCCTGCTCGGGGTCGCGAGCATGGGCTACGCCCTATTTTTAGTCCGCGCGGCCGACACGATCAACCGTGCGAGCTTCTACTGGTTCTTCTACTCCGGAGCGCTGTTGCTCTTCGGCGGGCTGGTCGAACAGGGCCACAACCTTGAGCGGCACGAGGCAGATTTGAATTAGAAGCTATCTCAAAAATCATTCTGACCGAAACGGGAGTGCGAGTTCCCTGAACATTTTGAAGCGTGCACCAGCGGCTTCGTATTTTTGAGATAGCTTCTAGTTATAGCCACGAATCAGTAACGACTCTAAGACGCGAGTAGCGGTTAAGTTCCTGTCTGTTCTCCTGCATCTCTTTCAGCAATGAAATTCTCACCACTCAGACTGCGGCCGACGCTCTGACCTATACAGCTCAGACAGCTTTCCAGCCGATCAGATTTTACATCCTTTACAAACTCTTTACGCCAGCTTAATCACAAGCTCTGCCGAAGTTTGCGATGATAGTCGGTACGATGATTGCCGAAGCCGCGCCCGCCTGCACAACTTGCTACGTGTAGCGTAAGCAACGGCACGGAATTGATCGCAAGCTTGAAGGTCTATTAGACAGTGAGGTGCTAATGCTTGTTCGGAAACTCGCGCTCGTTGGGCTGCTGAGCCTGTTAACGGCGCTACCCGTAATGGCCCAGAGCGCCGATGCACCTAAGCTCCCGGAGACACAAGCCGGGCAGAGGGTGGCAGCTTACATACAGGCTTTCAACTCCGGTGACGAACAGTTGATGCGCGCTTTTATCGCCGCCAACGTCGCGCCGTCTGCGCTGCAACAACGACCTGTCGACGCGCGCATTGAAGTCTATCGAGAGATGCGCGCAGAGATCGGGACGCTCACCCTCAGGCGCGTCTCTGAGGCGCGCGCTGATGCCATTACCATAGCCGCCCAGTCCAAGCAGGGCGAATTGCTCACACTCGGTTTTGTCTTTGAGCCAGCCCCGCCACACAAGTTGTTGGGGCTGCGCATAGAGCAAGGGGAAGCGCCGACCGCCAATGCTCCAGAGTCGAGCGTGCCGGCCGTCATGAGCGAGCAGGAAGTGCTCCAGTCCATCGAGAAATATCTCAACGAACGCGTCGCGGCGGACGAGTTCTCCGGCACTGTGCTCGTGGCCAAACAGGGCCAGCCTATCTGGCAACGGGCTTACGGTCTGGCCAGCAAGGAGTACAACGTACCCAATCGCCTCGACACGAAATTCAATCTCGGTTCGATCAATAAACTGTTCACCCAGATCGCCATCGGCCAGTTGGTCGAGCAGGGCAAACTGGCCTACGACGACAAACTTGGTAAGTATCTACCCGATTATCCGAACCGCGATGCGGCGGAAAAGGTCACCATCAAGCACTTGCTCGCTATGACCTCCGGCATCGGCGACTTCTTCGGCCCAAAATATCAAGCCACACCGAAGAACAATCTGCGCACCATCAAAGACTACTTGCCTCTGTTCGCCGCCGAGCCGCTCGCGTTCGCACCGGGCACGCAGAACCAATACTCGAACGGCGGCTACATCGTGCTCGGCGCGATCATCGAACAGGTCACGGGCCAAGATTATTACGAGTACGTGCGGGCACATATTTTCCAACCGGCCGGAATGACCGATACGGACTGGTACGAAGCGGATCAACCGACGCCGAATTTGGCCAGCGGCTACACCCGCGAAGGTGCGGGCGGGCCGAGCGGCAGCCCGCGGCGCAACAACATCTACACGCGCCCGGCTAAAGGCAGTCCCGCCGGCGGCGGTTACTCGACGGCGGAAGATATGCTCAAACTGGCGCGCGCGTTGGCGAGTGGCAAGCTACATGTACCCAACTTCAGACAAGCGAGCGCCGCAGGCAGTCCCAACACCACAGGCCAACCGGCCCAGACTTTCAGCGGCATCGGCATCGCGGGCGGCTCGCTTGGGATCAACGCCATCTTCGAGGTTGATCCCGACAGCGGCTACACCGTCATCGTCATGTCCAACTACGACCCACCCAGTGCTGAGCAGGTCGGGCGGCAGCTTCGCGGCTGGCTCAAACAAATCAAACGCTAACTGGCAGCGCAACCATGCGGGGTCGCGCGTGGTTTTCTATTGACGCCCCATTTTATTTGTAATAAAAGCCCCTCGCTCCTCGAAATTCTTCCTGCTTGGAGGTACACAATGGCAGCGACAGTAAAGAAAAGTTTTGACTCGCCAGAGGAAACTAGGAATGTGGACAAGGGGACGGTGGAGGTGCTCAACGTAGGTGATGTGCAGGTCATGCGCGCAACTTTCCAGCCCGGTTGGAAGTGGTCGGAATGCGTCAAGCCGGTTGCGGGTACTAATAGTTGCGAGGTCGCGCACCTCGTCTATGTCATCTCCGGTCAGATGGCGCTCAAGATGGACGATGGCTCGGAGAGTCAGATCGGGCCGGGTGACGTGGCTTCCATTCCACCGGGGCACGACGCCTGGATAGTCGGCGGCGAGCCTTTCGTCGGGCTTGACTTCCAAGGCGGCGGCAGCTACGCCAAACCGCAAGGGTGAGCGGGTTGAAACTCAGGCCAGACTACAGAGACCGGCGCAGATTTAATTCTAAGCCGGTCTCTTTTTTGTACGATATATCTTTACCACCACATACATATTCTACAGCGGCAAGAGAGCAGTGGTATCTGGCTGCGGAAAGCTACTCGGCCGGGGCTGGAAAGATGTATAAGTAGGGCATGAAGCGCAGAGGCAACCCTGACGTGACATATGGAGACTTTGAATGGAATGCTGCTAAAGCGCAACTCAATGCCGAAGGACATAGCGTAACTTTCGCGGAAGCCACTACCGTTTTTGCTGATCCCCTCTTTATCATTTACAAAGACCCTGACCATTCAGTAGGAGAGCCAAGATATATTATCATCGGGAAGTCAGAGCAAAAGCGTTACTTGATTGTGTCCTATACTGAACGAGGCGCAAGCATCCGAATCATCAGCGCGCGTGAATTAGACCCAAAGGAGCGACGAGCATATGAAGCCAAGAAAGAGCGATTCTGAGGATACTCTTCGCCCGCACTATGACCTTGATAAGCTGGAGGTTGTAGCCTATGGGCCGGGCTGGGCGCGCCGCCGCCTATTGCGAAAAGGCCGAACGCGGGCGCTTAATCCGAAGCGCTTAGTAGCGATTCCAAATCCGGCGCACACACAAGCGGCTGATAGAAAAGCGTAGCCATGAAGGTATATTTGCTAGTCTATGATGAAGACATCAGCGAGAAATCATTGCTCCGGTTTCTCGACTCACGAAGAGAAATTAGTGATTGGATGACGATCCTTCCCGCCTCTGTTCTTTTGGTGTCGCGCCACTCGCCACGTCAGCTAACGAACACATTGAGCAAAAACTATCCTACCGCTCAATTCTTACTAACTGAACTCAAAACGACGCAGACCGATGGCATGCTACCGGAAGAGTGCTGGAGCTTTATCAACAAGTAAACGAGCGCGGCGCAGGTAGCTCCCGACCACCTGCGCCGCGCCTGGCTACGCTGCCGTGCACAGCTCCCGCTCCTCATCTGCCAGCGATCTTGTTAGACTCATTTCTTCGCCACGAGGCGTAGCTTGTGGCTGGCCGGCTGTGCCGGTTGCTGTAGCCTTGCTCTAAATTCTTTCACGCCGACCCGCAGCATAGATTTTACATCCTTAACAAACTCTTTGCGTCGCCTTAACCACGTCGCGGTGTGTTCGGGCGATGATGGTGCTCGTCTTGGTTAGGCGTAAGTCAGATCAGCATGGAGAGAGGGAGCGGATATTATGCATAGACTGAAGCGGTATCTACTGGGTGTGAGTCTCGCTGTGATCATGTTGCACGCGGTCGTGGCGCAGACGGGCGCGGACGTGGCGCGTGTGCAGGGGTTGTTGAGCGCGGCGCGGGCGGCACTCGGCGGGGAAGAGAAGTTGAAGAGCGTGCAGGGACTGGCGGCGACCGGCAAGTTCCGGCGCGTGATGGCGCTGCGGATGACGGGCGGCGGCGGCGACGGCGGGCACGTTGCGGCGCAAGCGCCGCCGGAGTTGTCGGGCGATGTCGAGTTGTCGTTCGCGCTGCCGGACAAGTTCATCAAGCAGCATGAGATTGACACGCCGATGGGCGACTCGATCACAGAGGTGGTCGGGTTCGACGGCACGCAAGCTTGGTCGGACATGCACAGCACGGGCGGCAGCGTCATGATCATGCGCCGGCCCGCAACGGCCGGCGCAGGCGGCGCGGCGGTTGATGGCAATCAACGCATGCGTGCGGAGTTCGCGCGCTACACGCTCGCGCTCCTGTTGGACGCGCCGAGTGATCAAGCCGTCGCGTGGTCTTACGCGGGCGAGGCTGAAGCCGAAGACGGACGCGCGGACGTGCTCGACTGCAAGGGCGCGAACGGTTTCAACGCGCGTCTCTTTCTGGATAAATCTTCACACCGCCCGCTGATGTTGACCTATCGCAGCACAGAGCCGGTCATGCGCATGATGATGCGCACGGGGCCGCCGCCCGCCGGGAGCACGCCGAAAGATGTGGCGAAAGAGATGCAGACGAATGAACTGCCGCCGCCGGAGATGAAGGAGACGGAGACTGAGGTGCGCTTCGGCGACTACCGCGCGGAGGACGGCATCATGTGGCCGCACCAACTCACGTTCGCCAGCGACGGCACGGTCAGTGAGGAGTGGGAGATCAAGGCTTACAAGGTCAACCCGCAGTTCAAGGCCGACAAGTTCCAGAAGAAAGGCAAGTAGCCGTTATGCGCAAAGCGACTTCCGTATTGCGCACGCTGTCTGGTCTGCTCGCGCTTGCGCTCCTGCTCAGTCCCGTCCGTGGGCAGAGCCGGAGCGCGGGCGAGGCGGCCCTGCGCGTGACCGTGTTTGATCAGAGCGGCGCGGTCGTCGTGGGCGCGCGCGTGGAGTTGTTGACGAGCGCGGACGCGGTTGCACAAACGACTGTGACGGATGAACGCGGCACGGCCACGTTCGCTAAGCTCGCGCCGGGCAAGTTCCAACTGCGCGTCGCGGCGCAAGGCTTCGAGCCGCAGACCGTGACGGACGTGAGCTTGCGCGGCGGCAGCAACACACGCGACGTGCGCCTTGAAGTCGCGGGGCTGAAGGAAGAGGTGCGCGTGGCGCAGAGCGAGCAGGAGCGCAAGACCGATCCGCGCGGCGATGCCTTCAGCTCTGTCCTGACGCCCGCGCAGATCGCCCAACTGCCCGACGACCCGGACGAGATGGAGCAGGTCTTGCAGCAGATGGCCGGCCCCGGCGCGACCATCCGCATCAATGGCTTTCGCGGTGGCAAACTCCCGCCCAAATCGCAGATTCGCGAAATCCGTTTTCGCCGCAACCCTTACGCCGCCGAGTTTCACGACGAAGGCTTTCGCGGCGTGGACATCACGACCAAGCCGGGCACGGACATCTTTCACGCCTCTATAAATTTCGGCTTCCGCGACGAGGCCCTGAGCGCGCGTCCAGCCTTCGCGCCGCGGCGTGCGCCCGAACAGACGCGCCGCACAAGTTTTACCTTCGACGTGCCCCTGTGGCGCAACCACACGGCGCTGTTTGTGAACGCCGACAGCAACGTCGCTTACGATTCGAAGACGATCGTCGCGGCGCTGCCCGATGGCACATTCAACAGTACGGTGCGCAGACCCTCGCGCATGCTCAACCTCGGCGCACGGCTCGAACACGCCCTGACGAAGACGCACACCTTGCGCGCCGAGTATCAACGCAACGCCGTCCGGCAAGACAATCTCGGCGTCGGCGACTTCAACCTCTTCGACCGCGCCTACACGAGCGACACGGCCGAGCACGTCCTGCGCGCGGTGGACTCCGGCGCGCTCAACGAAAAGCTCTACAACGAGATTCGTTTTCAAGCGCGCTGGCAATCAGCCACGGCGCTGTCGGCGAACAACACGCCCGCAAGCCAAGTTTTAAACGCCTTCGCGCGCGGCGGCGCAGGTATTGACAGTGACCGCAACGTGAGTGAGTACGAGTTGGGCGACAACCTGGACTTCGCGCACAAGCAGCACACAATGCGCGCAGGTCTCCTCGCCGAAGTCGGCCGCTACCACAGCCGCGACGACCGCAATGCGAACGGCACGTTCATCTTCTCAAGTCTCGATGCTTTCCGCGCTGGCAGGCCCACGACCTACACACAACGCGCGGGCGATTCAACGGTCGCGCTCACGCAATACCAACTCGGCGCGTACTGGCAGGACGACTGGCGCGCGCGCAAGAACCTGACGCTCTCGGCCGGGCTGCGCTACGAGTGGCAGAACCATCTTAATGATCGCAGCAACTTCGCGCCGCGCTTCGGTCTCGCCTGGTCGCCGTTTAAGAACGGGCCGACGTTGCGCGCGGGCGCAGGCCTGTTCTACGACTGGTTCGGAGCCGATACCTACGAGCAGACCCTGCGCGTCAACGGCGCGCGGCAACGCGAGACGGTCATCAGCAATCCCGGCTTTCCTGATCCGTTCTCGTCCGGCAGCGCCATCGTGCTGCCCGCGACGCGCTATCGGGTCGCGCCCGATCTGCAACTGCCTTACGTGGCGCAAGTCTCCGTCGGGCTAGAGCACGAACTGCTCAAACGTTTTCACCTGATGTCCGATTATCGCTACCAACGCGGCGTGCATCTCCTGCGCGGGCGCAATGTCAACGCGCCGCTGCCGGGTCTGGGTCGGCCCGACCCTTCCGCCGGCAACGTCATACAGGTCGAGTCGTCCGCCAACTCTACACGCCACGAGTGGGACATAGGCATGGGGCCGGGCATCGGTAAACTAAACCGCCGCGCCTTCTGGTTCTTCAACTACACATGCGCCAAGACGACCAACGATGCCGACGGCGCGTTCGCGCTGCCGGCGAACAACTACGACCTGCGCGGCGAGCGCGGCCCCGCCGCCAACGACATACGCCACCGCTTCTTCGCCATGCTCAATTACAAACTGACAAAGAGCCTCGCCGTCAGCAACTTCTTCAACGTGCTCTCTGCGCCGCCCTACACCATCACGACGGGGCGCGACGACAACGGCGACACCATCAGCAACGACCGGCCCGCAGGCGTTGTGCGCAACAGCGCGCGCGGCTCGATGCAGTGGAACGTCAGCACGCGCTTGAGCTATCGCTTCGGCTGGGGTAAGGCCAAAGAAGCGCCCGGCGGTGGCCCGCGCATGGTCGCCGTGCGCATAGACGGCGAGGGCGGCGGCGTCTCAGGTCTCCCCGGCGGCAGCGGCAAACGTTGGAACATGGAGTTCTACGCGCAGTTCTCCAACCTCCTCAATCACACCAATCCGGTCAACTACACCGGCGTGCTCACCTCGCCCTTCTACGGCCAACCGACCGCGGCGCTGCCCGGAAGGCGCATCGAGACGGGATTGCGGTTTAGCTTTTAAGAGGGAATGGCTTAATTGAAGACGTAAGTGAAGGACGCGCTGCCGGGAGCGCTAGATTCTTGCCTGCCATGAGCGCACCAGCGCGAACAAAAGAAACGCTGTCACCCAAGCTTGAATGATAGTGAGTCCTTTGAGCGTGCGTGTGCACGCTTGGCGGGCAAGATGCCCGCGCTCCCAGCATCAGGGCCGCGATATATTAGCGGTTGACGGACGCCATCGCTTGTTCAGGATAACGTGCACCGGCCACCGCGCCGATCTGCGCGACTTCATCGATGCGCCGCAGATCGTCCGCACTCAATTCCACATCAAGCGCCGCCACGTTCTCTGCCAGATAAGTGCGTCGCTTCGTGCCCGGAATCGGCACGATGTCAGGCCCTTGCGCGAGCAGCCACGCAAGCGCAAGCTGCGCCGGCCGGCAACCCTTCTCCGCCGCGATCTCTTCCACACGCTTGACCAACTTCAGATTGTGCTCGAAGTTCGCGCCTTGAAAGCGCGGAAACTGTCGCCGCCTATCATGCTCCGGCAGATCGGCCGCCTGCTTGAACTGCCCCGTCAGAAAGCCGCGCCCCAACGGACTGTAAGCGACAAAGCCGATCCCCAACTCGCGGCACGTCGGCAGAATCTCCTGCTCCACGTCGCGCGTCCACAGACTATATTCACTCTGGAGCGCGGCGATAGGATGCACTCCTTGCGCGCGCCGGATCGTCTCGGCGGACGCTTCTGACAATCCCAGATAACGCACCTTGCCCGCTTGCACTAGATCAGACATCGCGCCAACCGTCTCTTCAATCGCCACCTGCGGATCGACGCGGTGCTGGTAGTAGAGATCGATCACGTCCACGCCGAGCCGTTGTAACGAAGCGTCGCACGCCGCGCGCACGTAATCGGGCCGGCCCGAGACGCCTAGAAAACTGCCGTCCGCGCCGCGCACGTTGCCGAACTTGGTCGCGAGCACGACGCGCTCGCGCCGGTCGCGGATCGCGCGCCCGACCAACTCCTCGTTGCGCCCGACGCCGTACATGTCGGCCGTGTCCAGAAAGTTCACGCCCAACTCAAGCGCGCGCTTAATTGTCGCCGTCGATTCCTCATCGTTCTGTTCGCCGTAGAACTCCGACATGCCCATGCAACCCAAGCCCAGCGCCGAGACCGTCAAGCCGTTGCGCCCTAATCCTCTCATCTCCATTTCTCACTCCTCCTTGGTCAACCACTTCGTCATAATGAAACGTTCGTGCTGCTCAAAGCCGAACTGTCGATAGACACGTTGCGCGCGTGCGTTGGCATGATCGACCGCGAGATGCACCGCACTTAAGCCTTGCGCGCGACAGAACTCCGCGACGAACTCAAGCGCCTGCCGACCCACGCCGCGCCCGCGAAATTCCGGCCGCAGAAAGAACTCGTCCACCAGCGCGTCGCATCCGTGATACTCCAGACTGAAACCGTATGTCACCACGACATAACCGGCCACGTCGCCATCCGTCTCAATCAACCACACGCGGCCGAGCGCTTCGTCAGCAAGGAGTTGCAACGTCCCACGGCGTGCGACCTCCGCATTGAACGGCAGCCGGTCGTGCTCGTAGAGACCGCGCATGAGTTGGATGAGCAGGTCTAGGTCGGCCGTTGCGGCCGGTCTGAAGGTCACAGCCATGACGTTATTTCATGCGCTTACTCGCTGTGCGGGGCGAGCCAGCGCGCGGCGTTGCGGACGTAGGTCTTGATGTCTGCGAGGCGCGCCGGGGCGCGCGCGATCTCAGTGCCGGGCGGCTCTTCGACAAAACTTGGACAGCCCGCGCCCGTGTCCCAGTTGTAATCCACCAGATGATGAAAGCTCGACTCGGCGATCCCGCGCCCGAGCGTGCGGCCGCTCGCGGCGCGCGCACGCTCGAAGGCCACGAGCAGATTGAACGAACGGCCCGAGACCGTGCTTACGCCCGTGGCGATGACGCGCGCCGCTTGTTCGCCTTCGGGCACGCCGACCGCGCCTTCGTGCGGGTGTGCGGGGAAGAATTCGATCACGTCGCTGGCTGCGGCGCTTCGCTGCATGAGCGGGTGCGCGGGTTGGGCCACATGTATGTGTTGGTAATCACCGTTGCTGCCGGAATGGTAGTTAGGCCAGTCGATGGCAGTGGTCGTTTGATCGTCGCGGCGGCAGCGCGCGGGGTCTGGGTCGGGGTTGCGTGTGTGAAAGTAGTGCGCGCGGCCTACGCCGCCGAGTGTACAGACGGACGAGCCTAAGTCCTGATGATCGCGCGTTACGAGCAGTCCGCCGCCGCGCTCGCGGAAGCGTGTGATGCCGGCACAATCGTTCTCGGACAGACCATCACCCGTGTCCACCGCGAACAGCCACAACTCGTCGAAGTCCGACTCGTCGAGTCGGCTGAGTACCGGATCGTCAGTCGTCGCGCTCGTTGCGCGATCTCGCGCGGTGACTTGATAAAGCGCTCGCCCCGTCTCGTCGCGCGAGCTTGCCAGATAGTCGCGCAGCAAGCGGAAGCGGCCGATGTGCCAATCATCGACCGTGTAGGGAATGGTCGTCTGCAACAGGATGTGGATCGGCTTTGTCATGTCGAGCAACTATAACTTACTCAAGCCGCCGTGAGCAGCCGCTTGAGGACGGTGAGCACGCCGAGGTGATAGGCGTTGTGGTCGGCGATTAAGAGCGCTTGACGCAAGAGCGTCTGCCCGTCGCCATGCGGGATGCGCGCAAATAGATCGTTCGCGGGGTCGGCGACGCGCTGCGCCATTGAACCCAGATCAGCGCGAAAGGCGGCGATGCTCTGCTGC
The DNA here is from genome assembly GCA_045807745.1 of Pyrinomonadaceae bacterium. Classification (GTDB taxonomy): domain Bacteria; phylum Acidobacteriota; class Blastocatellia; order Pyrinomonadales; family Pyrinomonadaceae; genus QHXQ01. The sequence continues at coordinate 118,412 of JBJMGT010000002.1, read as the reverse complement.
CATGCGGCCTCGTCCGCTTCCGCATCGGGCGCAGGCCAGTAGCCTTCCGGCCACTTGGGCGAGACGTGCGCGGCATTGTAGCTGAACTCAAGAATGTCCCACTGCGCGATACGCATATGTTCGAGCACCTGCCACGGCGTGTAGGGCACACCCGCGACCTTGCGATTGATCGCGTGCGCGGGGAAGTCCGCCATCAACGTCTCGAAGTCTATGTGCGCGTCGCCGCGGCGCAACAGATACAACAGATGATCGCGCAACGCTTGATCTTCAATCATCGGTTCTTCTCCAAAAGCAGTTCAAAAAGCCGGGCGCGATCTGTCTGGACAGGAACAATGTCGCTGCCCATAACAGATCGCGCGTTAGCCGTGCCGCCGCGAAACCTCAAGCGGCGACGACGTGTTTGTCGAGCAGCCGCGAGATGGCGTCCTTCGAGGTTGCGCCGACGACGCGCTCTTCTTCCTTGCCGCCCTTGAACAGGATCAATGTCGGGATGCCCTTGATGCCGTACTTCTGCGACACGTTCGGGTTGAAATCGACGTTGACCTTGACGACGCGGGCCTTACCCGCGTACTTCTCCGCGACCGCGTCCACCGTCGGCGCAAGCATGCGACACGGCGCGCACCACTCGGCCCAGAAGTCCACCAACACGGGCTGCTCGGCGCTCAACACATCCTGCTCGAAATTGCTGTCGCTCACTTCCGTCACGTACTCATTCATGATTGCTTCTGTCTCCTTCATGTCTGTTAAGTCCAAGTTAGTTGCTTCTATGTCTCTCGCTAAGCTGCTTTCTCCTGCGGCCGAACTGTGAGCGTCAGCCGCTCAGTGCGCCGGATGACGACAAGCTCACACGCGCGTCCGACGCGTTCATCCGTCAACAGCCGGTGCAGATCGTCTATGCCGGCGATTGGTTGCTGGTCGAAGCCGACAATGAGATCGCCTTCAAGTAACCCCGCGCGCCGCGCAGGGCTGTCCGGCTCGAACGAGACGACGAGAATGCCGCTCTCAACCGGCAGATCGTAGAAGCGCACGAACCGGCGCGGCAACGGCACGTTCTGACCGGCGAGACCGATGTAACTGCGGCGCACGCGCCCGTCGCGAATGAGCCGGCCCGCGACGAAGTTGGCCGTGTCAATCGAGGTGGCAAAGCAGATGCCCTGCGCCGGGCGGATGACGGCGGTGTTGACGCCGATGACCGACCCTTGTGCCGTCACGAGCGGCCCGCCGGAATTGCCCGGATTAAGGGCCGCGTCCGTCTGGATCACGTCGTCCATCAAGCGCCCCGATTGCGCGCGCAGCGAGCGCCCCAACGCGCTCACGACGCCCGCCGTCACCGTGCACTGAAAACCGTAAGGGTTGCCGATGGCGACGACCAACTGCCCGACGCGCACGCCCTGCGCGCTGCCCAACCGCGCGGGCGCGAGTTGCGGCGCAGTGATTCTGATGACGGCCAAGTCCGTGTCCGGATCGTCGCCGATCAGTTGCGCTTGACAGCGCCGCCCGTCAGCGAGGCTGACTTCAAGTTTGCTCGCGCCATGGACGACGTGGCTGTTCGTCAGGATGAAACCATCGGGCGTGAAGACGAAGCCGGAGCCGTTGCCGCGTGCTTCGCGCTCGCTGCCGCGCCGCCCGCGCGTCTGGTGCGCGACCTCTATGTTGACGACCGACGGGCTGACGCGCTCCGCCGCACTGATGACGGCGCGCGAGTATGCATCGAGCAACTCGTCGTTTGTTGCCGCCGCTGGATCATCGTGCGGCGTGGCCGTTGTGTGCTCAAACTCACCGCCCGCGATCAAGTCAAATTCACTTTGTGTCGCCTGCGTCTCAAGCATCATCTGTTACCCCTTATGCTCTGTGTTGCCGACCTGTCAACTTGGCGTGCGCCGTGGCGGCGGGCCGCGCAAGGTTGAATACGCGCCACAATATCGGCCAAGGTCGTGCGCGCCAGCGCTTGCTCGACCGCCGCGTTGGTCTCGCGCAGCACGCCGCCTAAGACCTCTTCGATGTTTGCACCGACGACGCAGCGCCGGCTCGGTCGCCGCCGGTGGAGCGTAAAACTGTCGCCGCCCTCGACCGCGCGATAGATGTCGCCGAGCGTGATTTGACCGGCCCGTCGGGCAAGCCGCGAGCCGCCCGTTGCGCCGGGTTGCGATGTGACGAGCCGCGCACGCCCCAGCGCGCACAGGATGCGCCGGATGACGACCGGATTTGTGTTCACGCTCGCCGCCACACGGCTGGACTTGACCGGCTCATCACCTGCGCCGGCCAGCAGCGCCAGCACGTGCACCGCGACGGCGAAACGGCTGCTATTGCTCGACATAATTTACTATCTGGATTCGCATTCGTAACTATTATAGTTACAAATGAAGATTTGTCAACTATGGCCCTGAGCAGTTAACCGCAAAGGACGCGAAGAGGGCCGCAGAGAGTTAATCTTTGCGGCCCTCTTCGCGTCCTTTGCGGTTAAATACCCGCTCTGTCAGAAGCTACGCTGAAACAGGTACGATGCCTTGATGAAGAAGGTGCGGCCGTTGCGGCGGAAGCCTGGTTCGAGGTTGCCGGTGAACGGGTTGAAACCGTTGCGATTCAGATCGTCGTTGTAGCCAACGTAGAAGGACGTGCCGGGGTTCGGGGCCCAGCCCAAAAGGAACTGCCCGCGCACGTTTGAAGCGAGCGTATCATAGTCGATGCGCGCCCGTGCGAAGGTGAAGCGCGTGAACTGGTAGGTCGTGCGCACGACGTAGATATTATCGTCGAAGGCGAGGAGACCTGTGTCGTAGCGGCGCAGGCGCGACTTCGTATAGTCGAGCGACATGCGCAGGGCGTTGGTCGGTTGATAGGTGAACGTGCCGTTGAGGTCGAGGGCGCGCCCCGGCCCCGGATCGAGCTTTGCGCCCGGCCCGAACACGAGGGCGGCCGGGCTGACGCGCGGGAACCGGTCGCCGCCGCCGAAGTCGTAATCCATCGCCCCGTAGCCTAAGTTGGCGAAGAACTGCACCGAATATTTTTTACTCGGCGTCGTGCCGCCGCCGAAGAAGAGCACCTTGTTATTGGTCGCGCGCGTCGGCAGATCGAAGAACGCGCCGCCGTGCGTCGCGGTGCGTTTTGCGCCGAACTCTTCTTCGTAGTCCTTCTCGTAGTTGTTGTCGAAGCCGCCGCCGATGAACGTCTGGCGTTGGAAGTTGAAAAAGGCGTGCGCGCCGGCGCTCCAACCCTGTATCCGCCCCTGCCAATCGTAGAGCGCTTGATTAAAGCTTTCGACGTTCCAGGAGACGAGCCGCGCCTTCTCTTTCTGATCCGAACTCCATTGGAAGAAAAACTGATCGCTATTGGTATTGGTGCGGCGCGTGAAGCCCACGTCGGCGCGGAAGTCGCGCGTGCGCCCGAAAGCCGTGCCCTGCAAGAATAGGTGGCGACCGGCCTTCTGATACTGCGCGTAGTAGCCCAGCCCGTTGCCGCCGCGATAGACCTGCCGGCGGCGACAGTAAGTGTATTCGCGCCCCGTCAGATTCGCGCAGGCCGTCGCGATGTCGAGTTCCGGGTCGCGGAAGTAGCGATGCGAGGTCGTGCCGACGACGTGGAACGTGAACGTGGTCTGCGGGTCGAGCTTGAAGCGGCCGTCCACGCCGCCGATGGCGTTGTGGATTTGATAGAAGTTATAGCCGGTCGCCACTAGCCCTAGGCTGTTCTCTTTGCCGTAGTCGCGTTTGAGGCGCAGCACGCCGACGAGCGCGTTCTTATCGAGCAAAGGTTTGTTGAAGGGATCGAGCCGCTCGTCGCCCGCGAAGTTGCCGGGGCCGTTGTCGGAAGCGACCATGATGCCGAACGTGTTGCGCCCAGACTTGCCCGCGTATTTGATGGCCACGTCCGGATCGATGATCGTGCGCGTGTGGACGACGTTTAAGGGCAACTGAAAGATGTCTATGCCTTCGAGAAAGAAGGGGCGCTTCTCTTGAAAGAAGATGGGGAAGCGCTGGTTGGTCGTCACCACGGTCGCGTCCGCTTCGACCTGCGCGAAGTCGGGATTGAGCGCAAGGTTGAGCGTGGAGGTCGGCGTGACGCCGAACTTGACCGTGAGACCCGGATCGAGACCGATGGGTTGATTGACCATGCGCCCCGGATCGTTCGGCACGGGATTAAAGTGCGACAGGCGCTTGCCGTTCTCTGAGACGGTCAGACTCGGAATCAGTTCCAACGTTCTCTCTGTCGAGACACCTTCGAGACCGGTGATGTGCCCCGCCTGATTGAGCAGCCCGTTCACGTCGCGCGAGATGGGCATCCAAGAATCCTGCTCGCCGTTTAGGCGTTGAATGATGCGAAAGATTTGCAGGCCCCACTGCTTGTCCTTGCCCGCCTCGTAGCGCAGAGACTTAAATGGAATGGCGACTTCCACCACGTAGCCGTCATCGGTCAGCGCGCCTTTCGACTCCATCACGATGTCCACGCTGAAGTCCACGTTGACGCCTTCGGTGCGGATGCCGTCCTGCTGAATGCCGAAGGGGTTGAAGCAGAGCACGTAAGCTTTGCGCTGATCGTTGAACGTGTCGAGCAAGACGCGTACGCTGTCTTCCGTGTTGAGCACGTCGTCGCGCTTGGCGACGGTGGCGCGCACTTTGCCCGGCTCGTCAAAGGCGTGGAACAGCATGTAGAACGTCTTCGCGTCGTAGCCCATGAAGACTTCGGTTTGCGCGGACGGTTTCGTGTTGTCGCCGGGGCTGGTCTGGAAGAAATCCTTAAAGGCGGCGGCCGTCTTCCACGCGGCGTCGTCCATCTTGCCGTCGATCACGGGCGGGACTTCAAAGCGCGTGAGGCGTACAGGGGCCGCCTTCTCCGGCGCGAGCGCCAGCGCGCCCGGCAGTCGCGCGGCGGCCGCTTTCGGCGCGTCGGTACCCTTGGCCGGCGCGGTCGTTTTCGGTGCGTCGGGCTTCGACTTCTCGGCGCTCTTCGCGGGCTTCTCTTTCGCTTTGGGATTGGTCTCCGTCACATCGTTTTCAGCGATGAGCGTGACCGTCGAGTTGACCGTCGGCGCGGTCTGCGCGTGTGCGCTGAAATTAAGGGTACACAGGCAGCAGATGATGACTGACAGGATGAATTTTTTCATGAGCTGTGGCTCGACTTTGCGGGTTCAGCGATTGAACAGAAAGCGCGCCCTTCGCGCGTGCTCTGATGGCGGTCGAAGTTTCCCTTGTAAATAGAAAAAAGGCAGTCTAATTTAAGTTACCGATCGAGTTATCAGAAATTGAAATGTGACCAGCAACAGAGCAGGTGTGTTAAGCGGCGCGTGAGCAGGGACGAGCGGCAGGCATGCACATGAGCATCAGAAGGCTTTACCGAGTGATTTTTGCAGCTTGCTGCGATAGCGGCGGCTCAAGGTGAGCCGCGTGCCGTCTTGCAGGATGACGACGTATTGGCCGTGGAACATGGGCTGCATCTCGCGTATACGTTCGATATTGACGAGCGCCGAGCGGTGTATGCGCAAAAAGCGCGCGGGATCGACCTGCGCTTCCAGACTGCTGATCGGCTCGCGCAGCAGATACGCCGTCTGCCCGACGTGCAGGCGGACGTAGTTGCCGTAAGCTTCGATCCAATCGACCTCTGAAGTCTTAAGGAAGAAGATACGCCCGCCCGTTTTGACGACGACGCGTTCGAGCGGCGCGTTGCCGCGCGCCTCCTGTGCGCCGAGCAGAGACGCGAGCGGTTCGCCCGTCTCTTCAGCACGACGGAGTTGCGCCTTGGCGCGTGCGAGCGCCTTCTCGAAGCGCTCTTCGTCGAAGGGCTTTAAGAGATAGTCGAGCGCGCAGGTCTCGAAGGCGCGCACGGCGTACTGATCATAAGCGGTCAGGAAGATGACGGCGGGCATGTGTTGGCCGGCTATTTCATCAAGCACGGCGAAGCCGTCTTTGCCGGGCATCTGCACGTCTAGAAAGAGCAGGTCGGGCGTGTGCTCTCTGATGGCCGCGACGGCCGCAAAACCGTCGGCGCAATCGCCGATGACCTCGACCTCTGCATCATCCGCCAGCAAGCGGCGCACGCGCTCGCGCGCAAACGGCTCGTCGTCAATAATCAAGGCGCGCAATCTTTTCATCGCTCGAGGGGCAAGTGATCAAATAGCGATGCGGGCGTCGCGTGCCCGCTCGCTTCGTAAGCGCCGCTGCCGATGGCGGTGCGGAACGGAATCACGATGGCAACTTCAAGCCCACCGCCGGGTACGTTGGCGAGCGTGAACGAGTGGCGCGGGCCGTAGAGTTGTGCGAGGCGCGCGCGCGTGTTCGCGAGGCCCACACCGATCTGGCCAGTCGTCTGCCAGTCGGCGGGCAGTCCCGTGCCGTTATCGCGCACAGCGAGTTGGAGTGCGCCGTTGTAGCAGCGGGCATGTATCTCTATGCGGCCCGCGCCGGGGCGCGCAGCGATGCCGTGCCGGATGGCGTTTTCGACGAGCGGCTGCAAGAGCAGATTCGGCAGCCGCGCGTCCAGACTCTCAGGGTCGATGTCCATGCGCACACTAAGCCGATCATGAAAGCGCGTCTGTTCGATCTCCAGATATTTTTCTAAGAACTCCAACTCCTCTTTCAATGGCACTTCTTCGACGCCGTGATTGTCGAGCGTCAGGCGTAACAGATCACCTAAGCGCGCGACCATGCGGTCGGCGGCGCGCGGGTCGCGGTGGATGAGCGCAGAGATGGTGTTGAGCGTGTTGAAGAGGAAGTGCGGGTGCAGTTGCATCTTGAGCGCGAGCAGTTGCGCGCGACTCAGTTGGGCTTCAAGCTGCGCGGCTAAGCGTTCGCGCTCTTGATAGCGGCGATAGTATTCGACCGCGTGGCTGACGCCGACGATGACGAAGTAGGTCAGCAGGTTGAGGTGGAATTTCTTGGTGGCCAGATAATAGATCGAGCCGGTGAAATTCATGTGCTCGTCCACTGTCCACGCCCACGTCGTCCACTGCTCGGCCGCCGAGTGCAGGACGATGTGAATGAAGGAGAAGCCGAGACCGAGTGCGAGATGAATGGGGACGGTGCGGCGGCGCGTCTGCCGGTCGATGTAGAAGCGATGGCTGCACCACAGGATGAAGGGCGAGAGCAAAGCCCACAGCCACCACTCGGTCAGCGCCCACGTGCCGACTTGCAGCCACGTGACGGGATAGCCGTTCGCCGTGTAGCCGACGTACCACTGACCGGCGAACATCAAGCCGACCAGTGTGAAGCAGCCAAAGATGGAGAGCCAGCTTAGCCAGCGGCGCGTCAGCACGAGTCAATCTTACACCGGCCGACCCGGCCGGCGCTTGCTTAAGTGGCAAGCGGCGCGCTGAGCGTGACAAGCGGCAAGAGCAGATTAACAGTGTAGTCACGCAAGTGGCGGTGCGGTTGGCGGCAGCTTTCCAAATCCGCCTACATCCCGTCCCAAGATTGGGAAATCCTTGATTTGCTTGGCTGAAGTTCAAGTCTTTTCGCGCTGTTATCGTCTGGCACGGGGATTTCTATTAGCTCGTGCGCTTGCTTAGACCCGGCCAAAGATTATGATTCAAGGGTCAGGGGAGACATGATGGTGGTCACTGCGCTCATCTTAATGCTCATCGGGTGCTGGCTGCTGACGACTCAGACTGCGGCGACGCGCGCGCCTGAACAGCGTGCGGAAGTTCCGGCCGGCGGATTACAGGCAGAGGGCCGCACCGGCGACGATCTCAAATCTTAATACTAAGGAGCGCGCCGAATCAGCGCGAACCATTCATGATCAGCTTACGCAACGTTGAGAAGAGTTTCGATCAGGGGCCGACGAAGACCTACGTGCTGCGCCGGATCAACATGGACGTGCAGCCGGGCGAGTTCGTCTCGATCATGGGGCCGTCGGGCGCGGGCAAGTCCACGCTGCTCGCCATCCTCGGCATGTTCGATAGCGCTTGGACGGGCGAGTTCAACTTTTGGGATCACCCCGTGCATAAGCTCGACAAGAAGAAGCGGAACGAACTGCACAAGCAGTACATCGGCTTCGTCTTCCAAAGTTATCACTTGCTCGATCACTTGACCGTCTACGAGAATCTGGAAATCCCACTCTCGTACAAGGACATCAAGAAGGCGGAGCGCCAGTCCATTGTCGCCGACGTGTTGGATCGCTTTCACATCGTCGGGAAGAAAGACCTCTTCCCGAATCAGTTGTCGGGCGGGCAGCAACAACTCGTCGCGGTCGCCCGCGCCGTCATCACAAATCCGAAGCTCATCCTCGCGGACGAGCCGACCGGCAATCTGCACTCCGCGCAGGGGCGCGAGATCATGGAATTGTTCAAGCGGCTCAACCAAGAGGGCACGACCATCATTCAGGTCACACACTCCGAAGAGAACGCTTCATACGGCCGCCGCGTGATCAAGCTCGCGGACGGGTGGATCGAGCAGGAAGGATGAAGGATGAAGGATGAAGGATGAATAGAACCGTTCGAGGTTGAAGGCTTCCTTTTCATCCTTTATCCTTATTCTTTCGTCCCAAATCCGCGACTGGGTTGTCCCGCGCGTGCGAAGGTCAAAGGTGGATAAGGTAAAAAGCCAGCAATATTAAAGGAAAACGTGTTGGCACGGTGTTCGCTAAGAGGCTGGGGAAGGGAAGTTTTGTATTAGCTCATGGTTGATATTCCTCGTAAAAAATCTGCGCGCAAGCGGCAAATACGGATGGCGCTGTACGCCGTCGCGGTGGTGGGCGCGGTTTCGCTTATCACGTTTGGTGTGTCGCGGCTGAAGCCGGCCGCACCGAGCGTCGAGGGCGGGACGATCTGGCCCGATACGGTCAAGCGCGGGTCGATGCTCTTGCAGGTGCACGGGCTGGGCACGCTTGTGCCCGAAGAGATTCGCGTCATCGCCGCCGCGCAGCAGGGGCGCGTCGAGCGCATACTCGTCGAGCCGGGCACGCCCGTCTCGGCCGGCACGGTGCTCTATGAGTTGAGCAACTCCGAACTGCAACAGTCGGCCGTGGACATCGAGTATCAATTGCGCGCGGCCCAAGCCGACTTGAACAACCTGCGTGCGCGGCTCGACAGCGAGCGCATGACGCAGCAATCCCTGACCGCGCAGGTGCACGCCGAATATCAACAGGCGAAAATTCAAGCCGACACCGACGAGCAACTGGCCAAAGAAGGTCTCATCCCGGCGCTCAACTTAAAGCTCTCAAGGGTCAAAGCCGAAGAGTTGGCCAACCGCTTCGCCATCGAGGAGCGGCGGCTTGAAGGGCGCACGAAGTCCGACGCCGCGCAGGTCGCGTCGCAGCAGGCGCGCATCTCGCAACTGCAAGCGCAACTGAAACTCAAACAGGAACAGGTCGCGACGCTCTTCGTCCGCGCCGGCATCGAGGGCGTGTTGCAGGAGCGGCTGGTGCAGGAGGGGCAGGAGGTGCAGCCCGGTACCATGCTGGCGCGCGTCGCTGAACAGCAGCACCTCAAGGCGCAACTGAAGATCGCCGAGACGCAGGTCAAAGACATCGGCCTCGGCCAGAAGGCCGAGATCGACACGCGCAACGGCATCATCCCCGGCCACGTCAGCCGCATTGACCCCAGCGCGCAGGGCGGCACGGTCACGGTGGACGTGGCCTTGGACGGCCCGCTGCCGCAAGGCGCGCGCCCTGAACTGAGCGTGGACGGCACGATCACGCTGGCCCGTCTTGAGAATGTGCTCTACACGGGCCGCCCCGCCTTCGGGCAGGCGGGCGCGACCGTCGGCATGTTCAAGATCGAGCCGGGCGGGAAAGAGGCCACGCGCGTCACGGTCAAACTGGGCCGCAGTTCCGTCAGCAACGTCGAAATTTTAGAAGGCTTGCAAGAAGGCGACCGGGTGATCCTCTCGGACACCTCGCAGTGGGACAATTTCAAGACGATTCGACTGAATTAAAGCAGTGACGAGTGACGAGTAACGAATGCCAAGTTAAAAACTTTGTCTTCGCTCGTCACTTGTCACTTGCCACTTGCCACTAGGAGAAAATAATGACTGCATCACCTCAACCCCTGATTCGCCTCGACGACGTGAAGAAGGTCTTCTACACGGACGAGGTTGAGACGCACGCGCTCGCGGGCACACACCTGAGCGTCGCCCCCGGCGAGTACATCTCGATTACCGGCCCTTCGGGCTGCGGCAAGTCCACGCTGCTCTCGATCCTCGGCCTCCTCGACACGCCGACCGAAGGCAAGTACATGCTGAACAACCGGCCCGTCGTGGAACTCTCCGCCTCGGAGCGCGCGCGCATACGCAACCGCGAAGTCGGCTTCATCTTCCAGAGCTTCAACCTGATCGGCGATCTCAACGTCTACGAGAACGTCGAGCTGCCGCTGACCTATCGCGGCTTAACGGGCGCTGAGCGCAAAGAGCGTGTGACCGATGCGCTGGAGCGCGTCGGCATGGCGCACCGCGCGAAGCACTTGCCCAGCCAACTCTCCGGCGGTCAACAGCAGCGCGTCGCCGTCGCCCGCGCCGTCGCCGGGCAGCCACTCATCCTGCTCGCGGACGAGCCGACCGGCAACCTCGACTCGAAGAACGGCGAGGCCGTGATGGACTTGTTGCGTGAACTGCATCAGGGCGGCGCGACCATCTGCATGGTCACGCACGACCCGCGCTATGCGCGCTACGCCGACCGCACCATCCACCTCTTCGACGGCCGTGTGGTGAAGGAAGAGATCGGTAGCGTCGTCGGCTCGGAAGAATCGGCGGCGGCGGAAGTGGCCTGATGCAATGACGAACATCTGGCAGGACATACGCTACGGCTGGCGCATGCTGTGGAAGTCGCCCGGCTTCACGCTCGTGGCCCTGCTGACCGTCGCGCTCGGCATCGGCGCAAACACGGCGCTCTTCAGCGTCGTCAACGCCGTCCTGCTGCGCCCGCTGCCCGTCGCGCAACCGGGCGCGCTCGTCAACCTTTGGGGCACAAACCTGCAGGGCGGCGAGCCGCGCGAGAGCGCCTCGTTTCTCAACTTCGCGGACTGGCGCGACCAGAGTCACGTCTTCGCAAGCGTCGCCGCCTACTCCAACACGTTCGCCACGCTCACGGGCGGCGATGCGCCCGAAGCTATTGACGGTCTCACCGTCTCGCCCGAACTGTTTCAGACCTTGGCCTTGCAGCCCGTCGTGGGGCGCGCCTTCACCGCGCAGGACATACAAGCCGACAACTCGCCCATCGTCATCAGCCAAGAGCTTTGGCAACGCCGCTTCGGGGCGCGCAGCGACATCATCGGGCAAGCGATAACGCTTGACGGTCGGCCGCGCACGGTCGTCGGCGTCCTGCCCGCCGGGTTCAGATTTCCGTTCGACGCAAGCAACGGCAAAGATTTCTGGACGCCGCTCGATCCGAAGGACGAGTTGAACGTCAAGCGCGGCGTCGGCTATTTGAACGTGATCGCGCGGCTCAAGCCGGGCGTCACGCTTCAGCAGGCGCAAGCCGAGTTGGACACCATCGCACACCGGCTCGCGGAGCAATATCCGGAGCACGACGCGGGGCGCGGCGTGCAGATTGTCACGACCTACGAAGAGGTGGTCGGCGGCGTCCGCACGGCGCTCCTCGTGCTGCTCGGCGCGGTCGGCTTCGTCCTGTTGATCGCGTGCGCGAACGTGGCGAACCTGCTGCTGGCGCGCGCCACCAGACGGCAACGTGAGATCGCGGTGCGCACGGCGCTCGGCGCAACGCGCTGGCGTATCGTGCGGCAACTATTGACAGAGAGTCTGTTGCTCTCGCTCGCGGGCGGTGTAGGTGGTTTGCTGCTCGCGCTGTGGGGCGTCGATGTGCTCAGGAGTGCGTTGCCGGAAGACGTGCCGCGCGTGCGCGAGATCGCTTTGGACGGGCGCGTGCTCGCGTTCACGCTCGGCGTCGCCGTCGTGACGGGACTTATCTTCGGCCTCGCGCCGGCGCTCGCCGCCGCGCGGCTGGATGTGAACGAAGCGCTCAAAGAGAGCGGGCGCGACGCGGGCGGCTGGCGGCGCAATCGCGTGCGCAGTTTTCTGGTGGTCGCCGAAGTGGCGCTCTCACTCGTGCTGCTGGTCGGCGCGGGGTTGCTGCTGAAAAGCTTCGTGCGCCTGCGTGAGATCAATCCCGGTTTCAAGCCTGAGCCTGTGCTGACCTACAGCGTGGCGCTCCCGACCGCGCAGTACCAGACGCCGGCCGAGCAGACGCGCTTCTTCCAACAACTACTGACGCAGACGGCGTCTGCGCCCGGCGTCAACGCGACCGCTGCCGTCTTCCCTTTGCCGTTCTCCGGCGACAACGCGCGCGGCAATTTTGAGATCGAAGGCCGGCCCGTAGCGAGCGAGAGCGAGTCACCCAACGCGCTCTCCTACATCATCAGCCCGGACTATCTGCGCGCGCTCGGCATCCCGCTCCGCGAGGGGCGCGGCTTTAGCGAACGCGACACCGCGAGCGCGCCGCACGTCGTGCTGATCAACGAGACGCTGGCGCGCCGCTACTTCGCCGGCACAGACCCCGTCGGGCGACACCTCGTCGTCTCCTCGATTGCCGATCTCGATAAGCCTAAGACTTGCGAGATCATAGGCGTCGTCGGCGACGTGAAGCACAGCGGGCTGGACGCGGAGGCCGAGGCTGAATACTACCTGCCGTACCAACAATCGACGCTGCCCTTCATGACGCTCGTCGTGCGCGGCACGAACGATAAGCCGTCAGCGTTGGCGACAGACGCGCGCGCGGCCGTCGCGCAACTCGACAAGGATTTGCCGCTCACCGACATCAAGCCGATGAGCGACTGGCTGGCCGCGTCGGTCGCGCCGCGTCGGTTCAACATGCTGTTGCTCGGCGGTTTCGCCTTGCTCGCGCTCTGTCTGGCGACCGTCGGCATCTATGGCGTGATGGCTTACGCCGTCGCGCAACGCACACACGAGATCGGCATCCGCATCGCGCTCGGCGCGCAAGCCCGCGACGTGCTCCGGTTGGTCGTCGGGCAAGGCATGCTGCTGACTTTGATCGGTCTCGGTGTGGGCCTCGCGGGCGCGTTCGCGCTGACGCGCGTGCTGGCGACGCTGCTCTTCAATGTGAAGCCGACCGACCCGCTCGTCTTCGCGGGCGTGACCTTGCTGCTCGCGCTCGTCGCACTCGTCGCGTGCTACATCCCCGCGCGCCGCGCCACCAGAGTCGATCCGATGATCGCGCTGCGACAGGAATGAGTTGAATTCGTGTAATGAACACACTCTTACAAGATGTACGTTACGGCCTGCGCGCGCTTTGGAAGCAGCCCGGCTTTACGGCCGTGGCCGTGGTCGCGCTCGCCTTAGGCATCGGCGTGAACACGACAATCTTCAGCGTGATCAATGCGCTCCTGCTCCATCCGTTCAACTTCCGCGACGTTGATCGCATCGTGGCCGTCTGGGAGTCGACCAACCCCGGCGCGGGCGACCGCGACGGCGGCGCGTATGCCAATTATCTCGACATCAAGCAGCAGAGCAACTCGTTTGAGAGCGCGGCCGCGTGGTCGGGCTGGAGCGCGAACCTGACCGAGGGCGATAGCCCGGAACGCATCGAAGGCATCGCCGCCGCGCCGCAGTTCTTCTCTGTGTTGGGCGTGCAGCCCGTCGCCGGGCGCGGCTTTCTCGCAGAAGAGGAACAACCGGGACGCGATCCGGTCGTCGTGATGAGCGACAGTCTGTGGCGGCGGCGCTTCGGCGCGGACGCTGGAATAGTCGGGCGCACCGTGCGCATCAACGAACGCAACTTCACGGTCGTCGGCATCATGCCGGCGGACTTCGCTTATCCCCGCCGCAATATAGACCTGTGGACGCCGCTCATCGCCGACAAAGAAGATTTGACGAATCGCGGCAGTCATTACTTGCAGACGGTCGCGCGCCTCAAACCCGGCGCAAGCCTTGCGGGCGCACAGGCCGAGTTGAACGCCCTCGCGCACACGCTCGCTGAGCAGTATCCGGAGACGAACACGAACCGTTCGTTCGTCGCTGAGAGTCTGACCGATTCGGTCGGGCGCGGGCCGCGTCCTTATCTAATGATCTCGCTCGGCGCGGTGCTGTTCGTGCTCTTGATCGCGTGCGCCAACGTGGCCAACCTACAGTTGATGCGCGCGACCGCGCGACAACGTGAGATCGCCGTGCGGCTCGCGCTCGGCGCAAGTCGCTGGCGCATCGTGCGCCAGTTGTTGACGGAGAGCGTGTTGCTTGCGCTCGCGGGCGGACTGTTAGGTTTGCTGCTGTCGGTGTGGGCGGTGGACGCGATCGCGGTCGGGATGCCGGCGAACTTTGCGCAGTTCGTCAACGGCTGGGAGCACATGGGGATCGACTGGCGCGTCTTCGGTTTCACGCTCGCCGTCTCGCTCGCAACCGGCGTGCTCTTCGGTCTCGCGCCCGCGCTTCTGGCGACGCGCACGAATCTCAACGAAGCATTGAAAGAGGGCGGGCGCACCGGCACGACCGGCGGTGGACGCGGGCGCATGCGCGCCGCTTTGATGGTCGCCGAAATTGCGCTCTCGCTCGTGCTGCTCATTGGCGCGGGGCTAATGGTGCGCAGCTTCATGCGCCTGCTCGATGTGCACACCGGCTTCAACGGGCAGAATGTTTTGTCGATGGAGATTTCGCTGCCCGCGCGAAAGTACAAAGAGCCGGAGCAGGTCGCGGACTTCTACACGCGTCTGCTCGCGCGCCTCCAGACCGTGCCCGGCGTCGAGCACGCAGCGGCGGTCAACGTCATCCCGCTCGACTTCGACGACGACAGCACCTACTTCCAGATCGAAGGGCGCACGCCCTTCGCACCCGGTACCGAACCGCTCGCGGATTATCGCGTCGTCACGCCCGACTACCTCGCCACGCTCGACATTCCTCTCTTGCGCGGGCGCAACTTCACCGACCGCGACGTGCGCAGCACACCGCGCGTCGCGCTCGTCAGCGACAAACTTGCGCGCCGCCACTTCGCCAACCAGAACCCGTTGGGCCAGCGCGTGCTGTTAGGTAAAGACCATTACGAGATCGTCGGCGTCGTCGGCGACGTGCGCTACAAAAATTTCGTCAGCGAGGCGCGCGACGAACGGCTGCGCCCGGCCATCTATGTACCAGAGACGCAAGCCGCTTATCGCGGGATGGGCCTAGCGGTGCGCGCCACAGGCGACCCGGCCGCACTCACGACAGCAGTCCGGCAGGAGGTCGCGGCGCTCGACAAAGATCAACCCGTCTTTAACGTCCGCACGATGCCGCAGGTCTTCATCGAAGGCATGGCCCCACAGCGCCTCTCGGCCTTCATGTTCGCGGGCTTCGCGCTCGTCGCGCTGTTGTTGGCCGCAGTCGGTATCTACGCCGTCATCGCTTATTCGGTCGAGCAGCGCACACACGAGATCGGCATCCGCATGGCCCTCGGCGCACAACCCGGCGACATCCTCAAGATGGTCGTCGGGCAGGGCATGATGCTGACCGCCATCGGCGTCGGCGTCGGTCTCGTTGCCGCCTTCGCGGTGACGCGCGCCATGGCCAGCATTCTCTACGGCGTCAGCGCCAGTGACCCCGTGACCTTCGCGGGCGTCGCGACGCTTGCGGCCCTAATTGCCTTCGTCGCCTGCTACATTCCGGCGCGGCGGGCCACGAAAGTCGATCCGATGGTCGCGCTCAGGTACGAATGAGAAAGTTTTGTTGGTAGTCAGTTGTCCGTTGTCAGTTGTTCTGGTTGCACAAGTTGTCGCGTTTGCTTTCGACCGCCAAGCCCGGCGCGGATGAAGGCGTAGGACAACTGACCGAGGACGACGGACAAGCCGGAGGTTCACATGGAGACTGTGTGGCAAGACCTGCGCTACGGCGTCAGGACGTTGTGGAAAAGTCCGGGCTTC
The DNA here is from genome assembly GCA_045807745.1 of Pyrinomonadaceae bacterium. Taxonomy (GTDB): domain Bacteria; phylum Acidobacteriota; class Blastocatellia; order Pyrinomonadales; family Pyrinomonadaceae; genus QHXQ01. Next base: position 102,634 of record JBJMGT010000002.1, on the reverse strand, counting down.
ACCCTCGTATCAATCGTCGTGCTGGCGCTCGGCATTGGTGCGAACACCACGATCTTCTCGGTCGTCAACGCGCTGCTCCTGCGTCCGCCGGCAGGCGTTAAAGACCCGGCCCACATGGTGCTGCTCGGGCGCACGATGGACGGGCAGGACTTCGACACCTTCACCTATCCCGATTACGTTGACTATCGCGATCAGAGCACGGTCTTCGCGGGCGTCTCCGTCTTCTTCGACACGCCGCTTCATCTGAGCACCGGCAGCGACGCCCTGCGCGTGCCCGGCACGCTCGTCTCCGGCAACTACTTCGAGGTGCTCGGCGCAGACGCCGCCCGCGGGCGCATGCTCCGCCCCGAAGATGACCGCGAGCCGGGCGCGCATGCGGTCGCCGTCATCAGCGATGGGCTGTGGCGCAGACGCTTCGGCGCAGACCCGAACCTCGTCGGGCAGAACGTGAGTCTCAACGGGCAGCCGTTCACCATCGTCGGCATCGCGCGCGCTGGCTTCGTCGGCATAGAGACCGATCACGCGAGCGACGTGTGGCTGCCGCTCGCCATGTATCGACAGGCGATTCCGGATCACTTCGAGGATATAAATCCGCTGACCGAGCGGCAGGCGACGTGGCTGAGTGCGTTCGCGCGCCTCAAAGATAATGTCCAGCCTGCACAGGCGCAGGCCGAGTTGGACACCATCGCGCACCGGCTGGCCCTCACCTATCCCGAATCGAACGAACATAAGGGCGCGACGATTAGTCCCGGTCTCGGCTTCGATCCGAACCAACGCCGCGACGTGCAGCAGTTGACGACAATGCTGATGGCGGTCGTCGGGCTTGCGCTCCTGATCGCGTGCGCCAACGTCGCCAACTTACTTTTGGCGCGCGGCGTGACGCGGCACAAAGAGCTAGGGATTCGTCTTGCGCTCGGCGCGGGGCGCGCACGGCTCGTCCGGCAACTGCTGACGGAGAGTTTGTTGCTCGCAGTCTTAAGCGGCGCGGCCGGTCTCTTCGTTGCACTGTGGACGAGCGATCTGTTGGCATCGTTCATCCCGGCGGAAGCGTTCGGCGGCGGCACAGCAACCATTGATCTACGTCCCGACCGCAGTGTGCTCCTCTTCGCCCTCTTCGTCTCGCTTCTGACAGGTCTCATCTTCGGGCTTGTCCCTGCGCTGCAAACGTCGCGCCCCGATGTGATGGCGGTCTTGAAACAGACGGGCACGCCGAGCAGCGTGCGCGTACGCTCGCGGCTGCGCAGCGCGCTCGTCGTCACACAGATCGCGCTCTCGCTCGTCCTGCTGGTCTGCGCCGGTCTCTTCGTCCGCACGCTCCGCAACTCGCGCGCGATCAGTCCCGGCTTCAACACCGCAAACGTCCTCGTCGCCGCGCTCGACCTCGGCCGCCAAAGCTACAAACAACCGCAGGCGGAACTCTTCTATGCGCAACTGACTGAGCGCGTGCGAGCTTTGCCCGGCGTCGAGGCGGTGAGTCTCGCCGAGATGTTGCCGCTCGGCGGCGGCTCGCTCGGCACGATGCTCAAATTCGAAGGTCAGGCAGAGGACACGCCCGGCCTCCCCGTCGATTTCAACGTCGTCGCGCCCGACTACCTGCGCACGATGAAGATTCCGCTCAAGCTGGGACGCGACTTCAGCGCGCGCGACACGGCCGCCGCGCCCGGTGTCGTCATCGTTAACGAGACGCTCGCGCGCAAACTCTGGCCCGGCGAGAGTCCCATCGGCAAACGCTTCCAGATGCCGAAGGGCATGACGGAGCGCGCGACGGTTGAAGTTGTGGGCGTCGCCGCCGACACAAAATACCGCACGCTGTTCGAGCGCCCGCGCACTTACATGTACGTCCCTTACGCGCAGAGCTACAGCGCCGCGATGCGGCTGCACGTGCGCGCGAGCGGCGACCCGGAAGCGTTGCGCGCGGCCGTGGCGCGCGAGGTGCAGACGCTTGATCGCAACCTGCCGCTCTCCGGCGTCAAGACCTTGCGCGAGCAACTGAACAGCTCGCTGACGCAGCAACGCGTCGCCGCCACGCTCGTCGCCGTCTTCGGGCTGCTGGCCCTCGCGCTCGCGGCCGTCGGTCTCTACGGCCTCTTGGCTTACACGGTCAGCCAGCGCACGCATGAAATCGGTGTGCGCCTCGCGCTCGGCGCGCAAACGGGCGATGTGCTGCGGCTCGTGTTGCGCGAAGGTTTGCGGCTGTCATTAATCGGCGTCGCGGTCGGCTTATTGATCGCAGCCGGCGTCACGCGCCTGCTCGCCAGCCTGCTCTACGGCGTCGGCGCGCTCGACCCCGTGACCTACGGCGGCGTTGCGCTAGCGCTCATCGTCGTCGCGCTCGTCGCCAGCTACGTCCCGGCGCGCCGCGCGACCAAGGTCGATCCGATGGTGGCACTACGCTATGAATGAATGCGGATTGCGGAATTTGGATTGCGGATTAAAAGAACTATTGTCTTAGTAATCCGCAATCCAAATTCCGCAATCGAAAGGATATTCAGATGGGCAACTTGTGGCTTGATCTTCGTTACGGCGTGCGGACGTGGTTGAAGAGTCCGGGGTTTGCGCTGGTGGCGCTAGCGGCGTTGGCGTTGGGGATTGGCGCGAACACAGCCATCTTTAGCGCGGTGAACACGGTGCTCTTGCGCCCGTTGGCTTATCCCGAGTCGGAGCGCCTCGTCTGGCTGCAAGGCGAGAATCCGCCGCAGGGCATTACGCAGAGCAACATGTCCGTGCCGGACTTCGCCGATTGGCAGAGTCAGAACCAAGTGTTCGAGCAACTGGCAGGCTTTGTCACCGGCGGCTCGCTCTTGGTGAGCGGCGACGAAGCCGAGCGTGTGCGCGGCACGAGCGTCACCACAGATTTCTTTCCGCTCTTCCGCACGAACGCCATAAAGGGGCGCGCGCTGCAAGCTCAGGATCAGGCGAAGGGACAGACGGATGTTGTCGTGCTGAGCTATGCCATCTGGCAACGCAAATTCGGCGCAGACCCGAACATCACGGGCCGGCAGGTGCTGATCGGCAACACCAGCACAACGGTGGTTGGCGTCATGCCGCAAGGCTTCGACTTCCCGCAGCAGACTGAAGTTTGGTTTCCCTTTGTCATCGATCCGGCGGGCGAGCGCCGCGACAATCGTTACATGAACGTCGTCGCGCGCCTCAAGCCGAACGTCACGCTCGCGCAAGCGCAGACGCAGATGGACACGATCAACCAGCGGCTGGCGGGAGAGTACAACGAGACGAACAACGGCTGGCGCACGCGGCTGACAAGCTTGCACGAGTTCACGGTCGGCGCAGTGCGCCCGTCGTTGCTCATCCTGCTCGGCGCGGTCGCGTTCGTTCTGCTGATCGCGTGCGCCAACGTCGCTAATCTCTTACTCGCGCGCGCGACGGCCCGGCAGAAAGAGATCGCCGTGCGGACGGCCTTGGGCGCGAGTCGCTTGCGCATCGTGCGGCAACTGTTAACGGAAAGCGTCCTGCTCTCCGTCATCGGCGGCGCGGCCGGTCTCTTGCTGAGTGTGTGGCTGACCGATCTGCTGATCGCCGTCAGCCCGCCCAACAGCCCGCGCTTCGACGAGATCAGACCGGACGCGCGCGTCCTATTCTTCACGCTCGCGCTCACGCTCATCACCGGTCTCATCTTCGGTCTCGCGCCGGCCATTCAGGCGTCGCGCCCCGATCTGAACGAGATGTTGAAAGAGGGCGGGCGTAGCGGCGCTGAAGGCGGGCGACGCAACCGCGTGCGGAGTCTGTTGATGATCGCGGAGATCGCGCTCTCTTTTCTGCTGCTCGCGGGCGCGGGGTTGCTCATCAAGAGCTTTATACGGCTACGCGATGTCAGTCCGGGCTTTAACACTGAAGGCGTGCTGGCGATGCGCCTCTCGCTGCCCAGTGCGAAGTATCCGAAAGGCCAGCCGCGCGTCGATCTCTACCGGCAGGCGTTCGAGCGTGTGCGCGCGCTGCCCGGCGTCGAATCTGTAGGCGCGGTGTTGACCATGCCGCTCGGCGGCGACACCTTCAACGTCGGCCGCGCCTTCATCCGCGAGGGCCGGCCCGCGACGCCCGAAGAGTCGGCGAACGCAAACTACTACGTCGCCACGCCCGACTATTTCCGCACGCTCCAGATTCCGCTTATCGCGGGGCGCGCGTTCAGCGAGCAGGACACGGACAAGTCGCCGATGGTCGTCATCGTCAACGAGACGATGGCGCACAAGTATTGGCCCGGCGAGAGTCCCGTGGGCAAGCGGATCACGATCTGGCGCGACGAGAAGTTTGCGCGCGAGGTGGTCGGCGTGGTCGGCGACACGCGCCCCGCGCTCGACACGCCGGCGAGCGCGCAGATGTACGTGCCCTTCGCGCAAGACTCCGGCTGGGGCAGCATGTCTATGCTGGTGCGGACGACGGTCGAGCCGTCTTCGCTAACGACGGCCGTGCGCAATGAGATTCACGCGCTGGATAAGACGCTACCGATCTACAACATCAAAACGATGACGGACGTGGCCGCCGCATCGGTCGCGCCGCGCCGCGCGTCGATGCTGCTCTTGACGGCTTTCGCGTCGGTCGCGTTACTGCTCGCCGTCATCGGCATCTATGGCATCACCGCTTACTACGTCACGCAGCGCACACACGAGATCGGCGTCCGCATGGCCTTGGGCGCACAACGCTCGGACGTGCTCCGCCTCATCATCGGGCAGGGGATTCGCCTGACGCTCATCGGTCTCGCGCTCGGCATGGTCTGCGCCTTCGCGCTGACGCGCGTCATGGCGACGCTACTCTACGGCGTCAAGCCGACCGATCCAATGACATTCGCCGGCGGCGCGCTCGTGCTCGCAAGCGTTGTGTTGCTCGCTTGCTACATCCCGGCGCGGCGCGCAACGAAAGTCGATCCGATGGTCGCACTTAGATATGAATAAAACAGTGACGAGTGACGAGTGACAAGCAATGGTCTTTTTTCACTCGTCACTCGTCACTGCTTTTCGGAGGTACGCGATGAACAACCTGTGGCTCGATCTACGTTACGGACTGCGGACGTTGTGGAAGAGTCCGGGCTTTACGCTGGTAGCGCTGGTCGCGCTCGCCCTGGGCATCGGCGCTAACACGGCCATCTTCTCTGTCGTCAACGCGGTGCTGCTGCGGCCTCTGCCGTTCGCCGAGCCTGACCGGCTGGTGATCGTGTGGATGGATAATCGTGTGATGGGGGTGAAGGAAGACATTCACTCCTATCCGAACTTCATGGACTATCGCGATCAGAACAAGGTCTTCGCTTCGCTTGCCGCCTACAGGCCAGCGAGCCTGAATCTGACGGGCACGGGCGAGCCTGAGCGCATCACGGGCGCGGCGGCGACGGCCAGCTTCTTCGACGTGATGCGTGTCGCTCCCGTGGCGGGGCGCGGCTTTACGGCCGAAGAAGACCAAACGGGGCATGAGGGCGTGATCGTGCTCAGCTACGGATTGTGGCAGCGACGCTTCGGCGGCGACAAAAACATCATCGGCCAGAGCGTCTCCGTGAATGGCATAAGTCGCACGGTCACCGGCGTGATGCCGCCGGACTTTCGCTTTCCCGCGAAGGATACGGATTTTTGGCTTCCGCTCGCGCCGCCTCAGCAGCTTAAAGAGGCGCGGTCTGCATTCTGGCTCAACGTCATCGGTCGGCTCAAGCCCGGCGTCACGCTTGAGCAGGCGCGCGCCGAGATGGGAACAATCGCCACGCGCCTTGAGCAGCAATACCCGGAAAACAACACCAACTTCGGCACGAACCTCGTGCCGCTACGCGAGGAGACGGTGGGCCCGGTTCGTCCTGCGCTCCTGGTGCTGCTGGGCGCGGTCGCGTTCGTGCTGTTGATCGCGTGCGCCAACGTCGCCAATCTTATGCTCTCGCGCGCCGCCGCACGCGAGCGCGAGTTTGCGATTCGTTTGGCGATGGGCGCGGGCCGTGGGCGCGTCATTCGACAATTGCTCGTCGAAAGCCTGTTGCTGGCGGCCTTCGGCGCGGCGCTCGGCATCATGCTCGCGATGTGGGGCTTGGATGCTTTGAAGATGCTGCTGCCTGCGGACATGCCGCGCCTGGATCAGATAGGCGTGGACGCGCGCGTGCTCGCGTTCACCCTCTTGGTGTCGTGCCTGACGGCGCTGCTATTCGGGCTGGCGCCCGCCGTGCAGGCTTCGCAGTCTGACATCAACGACACGCTCAAAGAAGGTGGTGGCAAAGGCGGCTCGAAGGGAGCGCGCAGCCGTCACGTGCGCCGCGTACTGGTCGTCTCGGAAGTCGCGCTCGCGCTCGCGCTGCTCGTCGGCGCGGGGCTGCTCTTGAAAAGCTTCAGTCGCCTGCGCGAGTTCAATCTGGGTTTTCGTCCCGAAGGATTACTGACGGTGAAGATTCAGCTACCGGGCTCTAAGTACCGCGAAGAAAATCAACGACGCCTCTTTCATCGTCAACTGTTCGAGCGGCTCGCAAGCACGCCTGGTGTCGAATCCGCCGGGGCCATCACCGACGTCTTTCTGAGCAAGACTCCGAACTCCACGAACTTCACTATCGAAGGCCGCCCGCCCTTTCAGCCCGGCCAGCGATTCGAAGTGCCGCTCGACTCGATCACTCCCTCTTATTTTCAAGTGATGGGCACGCCCATCATTAAAGGTCGCGCTTTCAACGAACAGGACACGGAGAACACGCCGAAGGTGGCCATCATTAACGAGACGATGGCGCGTCGCTTCTGGCCCCAAGCAGACCCCATCGGCAAGCGCTTCAAGTACGGCAGCGAAGACGGGCCTGAAGACCAGAACCCCTGGCGAACCATCGTGGGCGTCGTCGCCGACACGCGCCGCACAGGGTTCGAGGCGGAAGTCAGATCGGAGACCTTTCTTCCCATCGCGCAGGAGCCGCCCGGCCGAGTGACGCTCGTCGTGCGCGCCGCCGGAGGCGCTGACCCGGCGGGACTCGCCGGCTCTGTACGCAGCGCCGTTCAGTCCGTTGACCCCTACCAACCCGTCTATGACATCAAGACGATGAACGAATGGATCGCCGAAACAATCGCGCAGCGCCGTCTCAACATGATCCTGCTCGGCACGTTCGCGCTGGTCGCGCTGCTGCTGGCGGCGGTCGGCATCTACGGCGTGATGTCTTACACGGTCACGCAGCGGACGCACGAGATCGGCATCCGCATAGCTCTGGGCGCGCAGCCGCGCGATGTGCTGCGGCTCGTCGTCGGGCAGGGCATGACGCTCGCGCTCGTCGGCTTAGGCGTCGGCTTGGCCGGCACTTACGCCATGACGCGCCTCTTGGCGAGTTTGCTGTACGGCGTCACGCCGCACGACCCCGCGACCTTCGTCTCCGTGTCGCTCCTGCTGGCGGGCGTGGCGCTCTTGGCTTGCTACATCCCCGCGCGGCGCGCGACGAAAGTCGATCCGATGGTGGCACTGAGATACGAATAATAGTCGGGAGTCCGGAGAGTCCGGCGAGTCTAGCGAGTCAAGGGACTCCAGACTCTACAGACTCTCCAGACTCTCCGGACTCGAACGGAGGTTCGATCATGGGTACGCTCTTACAAGACCTGCGCTACGGCGCGCGCATTTTATGGCAGAGTCCCGGCTTCACGGTCATCGCGCTGGGCGCGCTCGCTTTGGGCATCGGCGCGAATACCGCGATCTTCTCGGTCGTCAATGCGGTGCTCTTGCGCCCGTTGCAGTATCCGAATGCCGCGCGCATCGTGGCGATTCAGGAACTCAACGAGAAGAACAGTCGCGTGCAAGTCACGCCGGCGAATTTTCTCGACTGGCGCGCGCAGAGCAATTCATACGAACAACTCGCCGCGATCTTGACGCGCCCGGCGAATCTCTCGGCCGGCGATGAGTCGGAGCGGATCGATCTCGCCATGACCTCGGTCAACTTCTTTCAGGTTTTTGGCGTGCAGCCGCAACTCGGTCGATTCTTCGTGCCAACGGAAGAGCAAGCGGGGCACGCGCCCGTCATCGTCCTCAGTTACGGCCTCTGGCAGCGCCGTTTCGGGGGCGCTCAGTCGGTCGTCGGCCAAAACATCGCGCTCGACGGTCAGCCCTACACAGTCGTTGGTATCGCGCCCGCAGGCTTTCAGTACCCCGACAAGACCGAGGCGTGGGTGCCGCCGTTCCAACGCGTGCCCACGCTAAGCGCGCAGATGGACATTGAGCGGGCGCGCGGCTTTGGCTTTCTGAGCGCGGTTGGCTTGCTCAAGCCGGGCGTGACGATCAAACAGGCGCACGACGAGTTGATGGTCATCACCGCTCGCTTGCGCGAGCAGCATCCTGAGACGAACAACAAGCGTTTCAACCGCGTGGTCTCGCTGCAAACGCACTTGGTTGGCGAGAGCAGCGCAGCGTTGTTGTTACTGCTCGGCGCGGTGGCGCTCGTCCTCTTGATCGCGTGCGCGAACGTGGCGAACCTGCTGCTGGCGCGCGCCGCCACGCGGCAGAAAGAGATCGCGGTGCGGCTCGCACTGGGTGCGACGCGCCTGCGCCTCGTCCGGCAGTTGCTCGTGGAGAGCGTGCTGCTCGCGCTCGTCGGCGGCGCGCTCGGCCTGCTGTTGGGTTGGTGGGGTGTGGACTTGCTGCGGGCCTTGCTGCCTGTCGAGTTCCCACGCGCGCAAGGGATCGGGGTTGACCTGTACGTGCTCGGGTTCACGCTGCTCGTGTCGCTTGCGACCGGGATCGTGTTTGGGCTTGCGCCCGCGTTGCAGGCCACGAATCCAGATATCAACGAAGCGTTGAAAGAGAGTGCGCGCAGCACGGCGGGTGGCCTGCGGCGCAACCGCGTGCGCTCGCTGCTCATCGTCTCCGAAGTCGCGCTCGCGCTCGTGCTCTTGATCAGCGCGGGGTTGTTGTTCCGTAGCTTCCTGCGGCTGCAAGCCGTCGACCTAGGCTTTCGCCCGCAGCGCATACTGACGTTTAGCCTTGCGCCCGCTGGCCCCGGCTTCAAACAAGACCCGCAATATTCGGCCTTCTACCAGCAAGTCGCGGAACGCATCAAGCCGCTGCCGGGCGTGGACGCGGTCGGGGTGATTAACACGCTGCCGCTCGTGAAGGGGCCGACCGCCGGCTTCATGGTCGAAGGTCGCCCGCCGCTCACGCCGGACAAATGGCCCACCATGAATTATCGCAGCGTCAGCCCAGACTACTTCCGCGCGGTCAACGTCCCACTGGTGCAGGGGCGCATGTTCGATGCGCATGATAACGAGACCGCGCCGCCCGCCGTCCTCGTCAATCAAGCACTCGTGCGGCGCGACTTTCCCGGCGCAGACCCCGTCGGCAAGCGGATCAATCTGGGGGCCATGCGCGACGGGCAACCCGTCTGGTCTGAGATCATCGGCGTCGTCGCAGACGTGCGCAGTCTGGAATTGAACACAGAGCCGACGCCGGAGATTTATACCTCTTACCTACAAGACCCGTTCGCGAACATGTCTTACGTCGTGCGCACGCAAGTCGAGCCGGAGAGCTTGATCCCGGCGGTGCGCGAAGCTGTGCGGCAAGTGGACAAGGCGCAGCCGGTGGCCGCGTTCAAGGAGATGGAGCAGATCGTCACCGAGGCGGCGGCCCAACCGCGCTTCAACTCGCTCATCCTCGGCGTCTTCGCGGGCGTGGCGCTGCTGCTCGCCGCAGCCGGCATCTACGGCGTGATGTCTTATGCCGTCACGCAACGCACACACGAGATCGGCGTGCGCATGGCCTTGGGCGCACAACGCTCGGACGTGTTGCGCCTCGTCGTCGGGCAAGGCATCAAGCTGACGCTTGTCGGTCTCGCGCTCGGTCTGATCAGCGCCTTCGCCTTAACACGCATCATGGCGACGCTGCTCTACGGCGTTGGGCCGACCGACCCGCTGACCTTCGCCGGCGGTGCACTCGTGCTCGCGGTCATCGCGCTCTTGGCCAGCTACATCCCGGCCCGGCGCGCCACGAAAGTCGATCCGATGGTGGCCTTGCGCTACGAATGAAGTGGCAAGTGCCAAGTGACGAGTGCCAAGCAAGCGCTTGTCTTTAACTTGGCACTCGTCACTTGGCACTCGTCACTATTCTTGGAGGTCGTAATGAACAACCTATGGCTTGATCTCCGTTATGGCGCGCGCATGTTGGTGAAAAGGCCCGGCTTCACGCTCGTCGCCGTCTTGACGCTCGCGTTAGGAATCGGCGCTAACACGGCCATCTTCAGTCTGGTAAGTGCGGTGCTGTTGCGCCCTCTGAACTATGTCGCGCCGGAGCAGTTGGTGATGGTCTGGGAGGACGCGACGGCGGCCGGCTTCCCGCGCGACTCGCCCGCGGTCGCCAACTACGCCGACTGGAAAGCGCAGAGCCATTCGTTCGCTGACATGGCGGCGCTTGATCAGCGCATCTACAACCTCACGGGCGACGGCGAGCCAGAAATGGTTCTCGCCTACGCGGTGAACGCAAACTTCTTCCCTCTGCTCGGCGTGCAGGCGGCGCTGGGGCGCACTTTCACCGCGGAAGAGGATAAGCCCGGCACGGACAAAGTGGTCGTCTTAAGCCACGGCCTCTGGCAGACGCGCTACGGCGGCGAGCGCGGTATCGTCGGGCGCGCCATACAACTCAACGGCGAGAAATACACCGTCGTCGGTGTGATGCCGCCCGACTTTCAGTTTGAGAGACAGGACGTCGGCCTCTGGGCGCCGCTGGCCTTCACGTCCGAACAACTCGCCAACCGCGGCAGCCACTTTCTCGAAGTCATCGCGCGCCTGAAGCCCGGCGTCACCGTAGCGCAGGCGAACGCAGACGTGCGCGTGATCATGGAGCGCATCGCCGCCGCCTATCCAGACGAAGAGGGCGGCGTCAGCGCCGCGGTCGTCCCGCTGCACGATGAATTTGTGGGCGACGTGCGCCGCCCGTTCATGATGTTGCTCGTCGCAGTCGCCTTCGTGCTGTTGATTGCGTGCGCGAACATCGCGGGCGTGCTGCTGTCGCGCGCCGCCGCACGCCAACGCGAGATCGCCGTGCGCGCAGCGTTGGGCGCGTCGCGCTGGCGCATCATCAGGCAACTGCTGACCGAAAGTTTGCTGCTCGGCGGCGCGGGCGGAGCATTAGGTCTGCTGCTGGCGCTGTGGGCTTTCGCGTTTCTGCAACAACTGATCCCCGTAGGCTTGCGCGCTTCGACCACGCTGACGCTCGACCTGCCGGTGCTCGGTTTCACGTTCGCAGTTTCGCTGCTCGCGGGCATCATCTTCGGACTCGCGCCGGCCTTGGCCGCTGCGCGCACCGACCTGAACGAGGCGCTCAAACAGGGCGGCGGGCGCGGCGTCTTTGGCGCGGCGCAACGTTGGCTGCGCAGTTCGTTCGTCGTCGCCGAGATCGCGCTGGCCCTCATCCTGCTGGTCGGCGCGGGGCTGTTGGTGCAGACGCTTTCAAACTTGCGCGGGCAGTATGCGGAGCTGCATCTCGAAAACGTGTTGACCGTGCGCACGCAGTTGCTGGGCGACCGTTATCGCGAACAAGCGCAGCGCGTCGCCTTCTATGACGGCGTGCTCCAGCGCGTCGCGCATTTGCCCGGCGTGACGGCGGTCGGGTACACGACCGCTGCGCCGCTCCTGCGGAAAGGCGGCGCGAACGGTCTCACGCTCGAAGGACACGAGACCGATCCGAACGCCAATTATAACGCCAACCACCGAGAGATTAGCCCCGACTATTTCAAAGCCATTGGCCTCGCGTTGCGCGAAGGGCGAACCTTCAACGAGCAGGACACAGAGCGCACCGTGCCCGTCGCCATCATCAACGAGACGATGGCGCGCGCTTACTGGCCCGGCCAGAGTCCCATCGGCAGACGCTTCAAGATCGGCAACCCAGACGGGCCTAACCCTTGGCTGACGGTCGTCGGCGTGGTTGCAGACGTGCGGCAGATGGGCGCGGACGAGCCGGTCAAGGCCGAGATGTACTTGCCTTACAAACAGGGGGCCGCCTTTGCCACCTTCTTCGCCCCGCGCGATCTGGTTGTGCGCACCGCGGGCGACCCGACGAGTCTTGTGTCGTCTGTGCGGCAAGCCGTACACGAGATCGATCCATATCAGCCACTCGCCAACATACGCACGATGAGCGAGGTGCTGAGCCGCGAGACGGCGCAACGGCGCATCGGGATGCTCTTGCTTACTTCCTTTGCCGGGCTGGCCCTGCTGTTGGCGGCGCTCGGCATCTACGGCGTGCTCGCTTACTTCGTCGTGCAGCATACGCCGGAGATCGGCGTGCGCATGGCGCTCGGTGCGCAGCGCGGCGACGTGTTGCGCCTCGTCATCGGCAAGGGCATGCGGCTGGCGCTCGCGGGCGTCGGCGTCGGTCTGTTGGGCGCATACGCGCTGACCCGCTTGATGAGCAGTCTACTGTTTGAAGTGCAGGCGACCGACCCGCTGACCTTTGGTCTGCTGGCGCTGCTCCTGACGCTGGTCGCGTTCGTCGCCTGTTACATCCCGGCGCGGCGCGCGACGAAAGTCGATCCGATGGTCGCGCTCAGATACGAATAATAGTCAGGAGTCCAGAGAGTCCAGAGAGTCTAGAGAGTCAAGAAGCAAGTGCCTTTGACTCTCCAGACTCTCTAGACTCTCTGGACTAAAACCGGAGGTTTCATAATGGGAATCATGTGGCAAGACATACGTTACGGCGCGCGGATGCTGTGGAAGAGTCCGGGCTTTACGGTCGTTGCGGTGCTGGCGCTCGCGTTGGGCATCGGTGCAAACACGGCCATCTTCTCGGTCGTCAACGCGGTGCTCCTGCGGGCGCTGCCGTATAGGGATGCCGACAGGCTCGTCGTCCTCTGGGAAAATAACCGGACTGGTAATCATCCGCGCAATGTCATCTCGTCGATGAACTTTCTGGAGTGGCAGGCGCAGTCCAAAGCGTTCGAGCAGATGGCCGCCTTCTACGACGCGCGGTTCAATCTGACGGGCGCGGGCGAACCGCTCGCCGCGCAGGCGCAGGTCGCAACCGTCAACCTCTTCTCGGTGCTCGGCGCGGACGCCATGCTGGGGCGCACGTTCGCCGCCGAAGACGGCGAGCCGGGTCGCGGCGACGTGGCTGTGTTGAGCTACGGGTTCTGGCAGCGACAGTTCGGCGGGGGGCGCGACGTAGTCGGCAAGACAGTCGCGCTCGACGGGCAGAACGTGACGATCATCGGCGTCATGCCCGCGGACTTCAAGTGGTTCGTCAAAGAGAACTCGCGTAGCGGCAAGCCCGCGGAGTTGTGGGTACCGACCAACCTCAAGCCGCGCCGCGGGCGCTATCTCTCGGCCGTGGGGCGACTGAGGGCCGGCGTGAGTTTTGCCACCGCGCAAGCCGAGATGGATACCATCGCGAACCGCCTCGCGCAGCAGCAGCCGGAGTACAACACGAATATGGGCGTGACGCTCGTACCCGTGCGCGAACAACTCGCGGGCGAGATCAAGAAGCCGCTCATGATCCTGCTCGGCGTGGTCGCCTTTGTCCTTTTGATCGCCTGCGCGAACGTCGCGAACCTGCTGCTCGCACGCGCCGCCGCGCGCTCGAAAGAGATCGCCATCCGCGCAGCGCTCGGCGCGTCGCGCTGGCGCGTCGTGCGGCAAATGCTGACCGAGAGCCTGCTGCTCGCGCTCATGGGCGGCGTCGTGGGCGGCTTGCTCGCCCTGTGGGGCGTGGACGCGCTCGTCGCGCTCAGCCCGCCGAATCTGATCGGGTCGGCGCAGGTCGGCGTGAGCTTGCCGGTGCTCGGCTTCACCTTCGGCGTCTCGCTTTTGACCGGCGTCGTCTTCGGGCTGCTGCCGGCGCTCGAAGCCGCGCGCTTCGATCCGAACGACGCGCTCAAGGAGACGGGGCGCGGCAACACTGGGAGCGTGCGCGCGCGCCGCTTCCGGGCGGCGCTGGTGGTCGCAGAGACCGCGCTGGCGCTCGTGCTGCTCGTCGGCGCGGGGCTGATGATCCGCAGCTTCGCCCGCCTTGGAGCCATCGATCCGGGGTTCGACCCGCAGAACCTGCTGACGCTGCGTGTGCAACTACCCGAAGCGAAGTACAAGGAAGACCCGCAGGTCGTCGCCTTCTTCCGGCAGGCGACTGAGCGACTGGCGACTCTGCCCGGCGTGCGCTCCGTCTCCGTCGCCAACTATCTCCCGTTCTACACGGGCCTCGGCGCGCGCACCTCCTTCTTCATCGAGGGGCAGCCCCAGCCCGTGCGCGGCAGCGAGCCTGCGACGGATGTGCGCGTCATAGACGAGAACTATTTCAACACGCTCAGCATCCCCGTCGTGCGCGGGCGCGCGTTCACGGCGCAGGAGGCGACCGCAGATCGGCACACGATCATCATCAACGAGGCGCTGGCGCGCAAATACTTCCCCGGCGCAGACCCGGTGGGCAAAAGCATCCGCGTCGAGATGATGGAGCACCCCGTGCCGAACGAGATCATCGGCGTCGTTGGCGACGTGCGCTACGACAAGCTCGACGGCGAAACGTACCCGATGGTCTATTGGACGCATCCGCAACTCGCCTACTCGGAAATGACATTCGTCGTCCGCACACAAGGCGACCCGCAAGCGCTGGCTGAACCGGCCCGGCGCGCGATCCAGTCAATCGACCCGGCGCAGCCCGTCGCGGACGTGCGGACGATGGAGAGTTGGATCGGCGAGTCGGTTTCGCGCGCGCGCTTTGGGACGCTCCTGCTCACGGTCTTCGCGTGCGTCGCGCTCTTGCTCGCGGTGGTCGGCATCTACGGCGTGATGGCCTACTCGGTCACGCAGCGCCAGCACGAGATCGGCATCCGCATCGCGCTCGGCGCGCAAGCCCGCGACGTGCTGCGGATGATCGTCTGGCAGGGGATGTTGATGACGCTCGTGGGCGTCGGCGTGGGCCTCATCGGCGGGTTCGCCCTCACCCGCGTCATTGCGGGGCTGCTCTTCGGCGTGAGCGCGACCGATCCGCTGACCTTCGCGGGCGTCGCCCTCCTGCTCACGTCCGTCGCCCTCGTGGCCTGCTTTATCCCTGCGCGCCGCGCCACGAAAGTCGATCCGATGGTCGCGCTCAGGTACGAGTAGTACTGAGTGCTGAGTGCTGAGTGAAAAGCCAACTGCTTTTACTCAGCACTCAGCACTCAGCACTTTGCTTTTGGAGGTTTCATGTTAGGCACAATCTGGCAAGACGTTCGTTACGGGTTTCGCCGGCTGCGGCAGAGTCCGAGTTTCACGGCCATTGCCGTGCTGTCGCTCGCGTTGGGGATTGGGGCGAACTCGGCCATCTTCAGTCTGGTGGACACGGTGTTGTTGCGCCCTCTGCCGGTCGCGCACCCCGAACAACTCGTCGAACTCTACGGCACACTGCACAACGGCGCGGACTATACGATCCAGTCTTATCTGAATTACAAAGACTATCGTGACCGCAGCAGCGCCGTCCTTTCGGGCCTACTCGCCTATCGTTTCGTGCCGATCAGCTTGAGCCACGAGGGGCAGAACGAGCGCGTGTGGAGCTATCTCGTCTCCGGCAACTACTTCGACGTGCTCGGCGTGCGGCCCATGATCGGGCGCGGCTTCCTGCCGGAAGAGGATCAAACGCCCGGCGCGCACCCGGTCGCGGTGATGAGCTATGGTTGCTGGCAGCGCCGGTTCGCGGGCGATCCCGGCGTCGTCGGCCGCACCGTCATGCTGAGCGGGCACACGTACACCATTGTCGGCGTCGCGCCCAAAGGGTTCGTCGGCACGGAGGTCGCCTACGCGCCGGAGTTGTTCGTGCCGATGATGATGGCGCACGAGATCGAGCCGGGCTACAGTTGGCTCGAAGCGCGCAGCAACGACAACATGTTCGCCGTCGGCCGACTAAAAGACGGCGTGACGAAGGCGCAGGCCGAGTCCGCCCTGCAAGCCATCACGCTCGAACTAGCACGTGAACATCCGGCCGACAACGAAGGGCGGGGCTTACGCTTGCTGACGCCCGGTCTCTTCATCCCTGACATCCGCGACTCGGTCGTCAGCTTTGCCGGCGTGTTGATGGGCGTGGTCGGTCTCGTCCTGCTGTTGGCCTGCGTCAACCTCGCAAATCTGTTGCTGGCGCGTGCGACCGAGCGCCGCAAAGAGATCGCGATCCGGCTCGCGCTGGGCGCAAGCCGCGTGCGCCTGATCAGACAGTTGTTGACTGAGAGCGTGCTGCTCTCGCTCGCGGGCGGCGCAGCGGGACTGCTGCTCGCCGCTTGGATCAACGATCTCGTCGCCGCGATCAAACTGCCGACCGACATCTCGCTCGTCTTCGACGTGCGCCTCGACTGGCGCGTCGTCGCGTTTACCTTGGGGCTGTCGCTCGTGACCGGCGTCATCTTCAGCCTGCTGCCCGCGCTGCAATCCTCTAAGCCGGAACTCGTGCCCGCGTTGAAAGACGAGGCCGCGCTCGCGGGCTTCCGCCGCTCACGGCTCAGGAACTCGTTAGTCGTCGTGCAGGTCGCGCTCTCGCTCGTGCTCTTGGTCTGCGCGGGCCTCATCGTGCGTAGCCTGCAAGCCGCGCAAGCGTTGCGGCCCGGCTTCAACCCGCAGAACGCGGTCGCGCTCTCGTTCGACGTGGGGCTGCAAGGCTACGACGAGGCGCGCGGGCGCGCCTTCCAGCAACAGGTGGTCGAACGCGCTAAAGAATTACCCGGCGTCCGCTCGGTCGCGCTTGTGGTCACTGTGCCGCTCACGCTCGACTACAGCTCGACGACGATCTATATCGAAGGCGCGCCGGCTGCGAGTTCGAGCAACCTGCCTTTGGCCGTGCCGAACTCCGTCAGCCCAAACTATTTTCAGACGATGGAGATCGCCCTGCGCGGGCGCGACTTCACACCACAGGAAAATAAGAAGGAGTCGCGCGTCGCCATCATCAACGAGGCGTTCGCGCGCCGCTTCTGGCCCCAACAAGACGCCATCGGCCGCCGCTTCAACTTCGGCGGCCCGCAAGACCCTTACTGGGAAGTGATCGGCGTCGCGGCGGACGGCAAGTACAACAGCCTCGGCGAAGAGCAGAAGCTCGCGTTCTACCAGCCGCTCCTGCGCGACTACAGCACGAACGTCACGCTCGTAGCACGCACGATAGGCGACCCACAACCCATCATCGCCGCGCTGCGCCGCGAGGTGCAGGCACTCGACCCGACGCTGCCGCTCTACAATGTCGAGACGCTCACACAGCACATGGCCGTGCCGCTCTTTCCGGCGCGCATGGCGGCCGCGGTGCTCGGCAGCTTCGGCCTGCTGGCGCTAGTGCTCGCCGCCATCGGCATCTACGGCGTGATGTCTTACGTCGTCGCGGGGCGCACGCGCGAGATCGGCGTGCGCATGGCCTTGGGCGCAAGCGCACGCGACGTGCTGCGCTTGATCGTCGGGCAGGGCATGACGCTCGCCATCATCGGTCTCGTGCTCGGTCTCGTCGTCGCATTCGCCGGCGCGCGCCTGTTGACCAGTTTGCTCTACGGCGTCAGCCCGGCCGACCCGTTTACGTTCGCCATCGTCGCCCTGTTGCTCGCAAGCGTCGCACTCCTCGCCTGCTATATCCCGGCCCGGCGCGCAACGAAAGTCGATCCGATGGTGGCCTTGAGATATGAATGATTGCGAATTGCGGAATTCGGATTGCGGATTAAAGAAACGCTCATCTTTTCAATCCGCAATCCGAATTCCACATTCCGCAATAGGAGGACGTGATGGAAACACTATTGCAAGACATGCGCTATGGCGTGCGGATGTTGATGAAGCGGCCGAGTTTTACTCTGATCGCCGTGGTCGCGTTGGCGCTCGGCATCGGCGCGAATACGGCCATCTTCTCCGTCGTCAACGCGGTGCTGTTGCGCCCGCTGCCGTTCTCGCAAGCCGAGCGGTTGATGAACGTGTGGGAGACAAATCCGGCGCGCGGGCAGAAGCGCGCCGCCGTCTCTTACCCGGACTTCGCGGACTGGCGCGAGCAGAATCACGTCTTCGAATACGTCTCCACGTACCACGACAGCGACTTCATCCTCACGGGCGGCAGCGAGCCTTTAAAGCTCTCAGGCGCAGTCGTCAATGCCGATCTGTTTCCGTTGCTCGGCGCACAGCCCAGCCTCGGGCGCACGTTCCGGCCCGACGAAGACAAGCCGGGCGAGGGCGGGCGCGTCGTCTTGTTGAGTCAGGGCCTCTGGCAGCGACAGTTCGGCGCTGAGCCAAACGTCGTCGGGCGCGCGGTCACGCTAAACGGCCAGAGCTATACGGTCGTCGGCGTGATGCCCGCAGGTTTTCAGTTTCCGATTAGGAGCAACCCCATCGAGTTGTGGACGACGGTCGCCGAAGATGCTTCAGGCAAAGAACCGATCACGGCCCAGCGCGGCGCGCACTACATGAGCGTGCTCGCGCGGCTCAAGCCGAGCGTCACACAGGCGCAGGCGCAGAGCGATCTGGACACTATCTCCGCCCGCCTCGCGCAACAATACCCGGACACGAACGCGCACCGTGGCACGCGTGTCATGTCGGCGCTGGAAAGTCTCGTCGGCGACGTGCGTCCGGCCCTGCTGATTCTGCTCGGCGCGGTCGGGTGCGTGTTGCTGATCGCGTGCGCCAACGTCGCCAATCTGTTACTCGCGCGCGCGACGACGCGGCACAAAGAGATCGCCATACGCGCGGCGCTCGGCGCGAGCCGTTGGCGCATCGTGCGGCAGTTATTGACCGAGAGCGTGTTGCTATCGTTCGCGGGCGGCGCGCTCGGTCTACTCTTTGCACTCTGGGGCGGCGACCTGCTGGTCGCTCTGAGCGGCGACGACATTCCGCGCGCGACGCAGATCAATCTGGACTGGCGCGTGCTCGGCTTCACGCTGTTGGTTTCATTTGTAACCGGCGTGCTATTCGGCCTCGTGCCCGCGCTGCACGCGGCCAAGTTCGAGTTGACCGAGTCGCTCAAAGAGGGCGGGCGCAGCTCAGTCGAAGGCGCGCGCCGCAATCGCGTCCGCGGCGCGCTCGTCGTGGCCGAGATGACCGTCGCGCTGGTGCTATTGGTGGGCGCGGGGCTGCTCATGCAGAGTCTGCGCCGCTTGCAGCAGGTCAACCCCGGCTTCGACGCGCACAACGTTCTGACGCTCACAGTCTCGCTGCCTGAAGTCAAATACAAGACGCCGCAGCAGGTCGAGTTCTATCGCACCTTGCGCGAGCGCGTGGCGGCACTGCCCGGCGTCACGTCCGCCAGCGCGGTCTTCCCTCTACCATTGGGCGGCGACCGCATCGGCATCTCGTTTGAGACTGAAGGGCGGCCGTTGCCGCAGAGCGAACTGCCCGCCACAGAGTTTCGCACCATTAACCCCGACTACTTCCACGCGATGAGCATTCCGCTCGTCAAGGGACGCGACTTCACGGCGCGCGACGACGCGAGCGCGCCCGGCGTCATCATCGTCAACGAGGCGTTCGCGCAGAAGTTCTTCCCCAACGAAGAGGCGATAGGTCATCGCATCAAGCCGGGCATCTCGACGGACGATAGCGATCCTGTGATGCGCGAGATCATCGGCGTGGTCGGCGACGTGAGACACCGCAGCCTGAGCACGGCGGTCGAGCCGGAAGCCTACGTGCCGCACGCGCAAGTACCGTTCGGCTCGATGACGTTGGTCGTCAAGACCGCGCCGGACGCGCGCACGCTCGTCGGCGCGGTGCGCAATGAAGTGCGCGCGCTCGACAAAGACCTACCCGTCTATAACGTCAAAACGCTCGACGATTATGTGGCGTCGTCGGTCGCGCAGCCGCGCTTCAACACGCTGCTGCTCGCAAGCTTTGCGGGTCTCGCGTTGGTCTTAACTGCGGTCGGCCTCTACGGCGTGATGAGCTATTCGGTCGTGCAGCGCACACACGAGATGGGCGTGCGCATCGCGCTCGGCGCGCAAACGCGCGACGTGCTCAAGCTGGTCGTCGGGCAAGGCATGTTGCTGGCTTTGATCGGCATCGGTTTGGGGCTGCTGGTGAGTCTCGCGGCGACGCGCGTGCTTGCCAGTCTGCTCTACGAGGTCAGCGCCGCCGACCCGTTGGTCTACGTCGCCATCACGCTGTTGTTAGCGGGCGTGGCCTTACTCGCCTGCTACATCCCGGCGCGGCGGGCTACGAAAGTCGATCCGCTGGTGGCGTTACGAAATGATTG
Organism: Pyrinomonadaceae bacterium; assembly: GCA_045807745.1. Taxonomy (GTDB): domain Bacteria; phylum Acidobacteriota; class Blastocatellia; order Pyrinomonadales; family Pyrinomonadaceae; genus QHXQ01. The sequence goes on along the minus strand of JBJMGT010000002.1, from coordinate 82,567 downwards.
ATTGCCGCTTGCGGAATTCGGCTGGCGAATTGACAAGGGCAAGCCCTTCTTTAATCCGCGCGCCGGCATTGAAAGGATGACGAGATGAACAATTTATGGCAGGACGTGCGCTTTGGCGGCCGGATGTTGTGGAAGAGTCCGGGCTTTACGTTGGTGGCCATCATCGCGTTGGCGTTAGGCATCGGCGCAAATACGGCCATCTTCTCAGTCGTCAACGCGGTGCTCTTGCGCGCGCTGCCGTACAAGCACGCGAACCGGCTCGTCGTGTTGTGGGAGCACAAACGCGCGAGCAACAAGGAGCATAACGTCGTCGCGCCCGCAGACTTTTTAGACTGGCGAGATCAGGCGCAATCGTTTGACGCGATGGCCGCCTTCGTCGATGTGCGCTTCAACCTGACCGGCGCGGGCGCGCCCGTCGAGATTCCGGCGCAGGTCTCGACCGGCAACCTGTTCGCGCTGCTCGGCGCTGATGCAGCGCTGGGACGCACGTACACAGTCGCAGATGAAGAGCCGGGGCACGATGCGGTCGTCGTTCTCAGTCACGACCTGTGGCAACGACAGTTCGGCGGCGATGCGGGCATCGTCGGCAAGATTATTACGATGAACGGCCACCCTGTCACTGTGCTCGGCGTAATGCCGCCCGACTTCAAATGGTTCATCAAAGAGAACTCGCTGAGCGGCAAGCCTGCGGAACTGTGGACGCCAAATCGTTGGTCGGACAGAAGACGCGTGGGGCGCTTCCTCTCGGTTGTCGCGCGCCTCAAACCCGGCGTGACGAGCGCGCAGGCGCAAGTCGAGATGAACACCATCGCCGCCCGGCTGGAGCAGCAATACACGGACTTCAACACAAACTGGGAGGCGCGCGTCATGCCTGTGCGCACGCAACTCGCCGGCGAACTGCGCCGCCCCTTGCTCGTGCTGCTCGGCGCGGTTGCGTTCGTGCTCTTGATCGCGTGCGCGAACGTCGCCAACCTGATGATGGCGCGCGCCGCCGCGCGGCATAAAGAGATCGCGATTCGCACGGCCCTCGGCGCGGGGCGTTGGCGCGTGGTGCGCCAGTTGTTGACCGAGAGCGTGTTGCTCGCGTTCATCGGCGGCGCGGTTGGTCTACTGCTCGCGTTGTGGGGCGTCGATGTGCTGGTCGCGCTCAGTCCGGCCAATTTGATCAGCCGCGCTGAGGTAGGTTTGAGCCTGCCGGTGCTCGGCTTCACGTTCGGCGTGTCGCTCTTAACCGGTGTCGTCTTTGGCCTACTGCCTGCGCTCGAAGCGGCGCGCTCCGACCCGCATGAGGCGTTGAAGGAGACGGGGCGCAGCAACACGGGCAGCCCGCGCAGCCGGCGCTTGCGCGGCGCGTTCGTCGTCGCCGAGGTCGCGCTCGCGCTCGTGCTGTTGGTCGGCGCAGGGTTGATGATGAAGAGTTTTCTGCGTTTGCAATCCGTCAATCCCGGCTTCGAGGCCCAGAACCTGCTGACGATGCGCGTGCTGTTGCCGCGCGCGAAGTACCCTAAAGCAGAGCAACAGATGGCGTTCTTTCAACAGGCGGTCGCGCGTATGCAGGCGCTGCCCGGCGTGCGCTCGGCGGCGGTCGTGAGCGAACTCCCGTTCTCGGGTCTCGGCTCGGCGACCGGCTTCACCATCGTGGGCCGACCCGCACCGCCCGCCGGCAACGAGCAAGTGACGGATGTGCGGACGAGCGACGAGAATTATTTCCGCACGATGAACATTCCCGTCCGGCAAGGGCGCACGTTCACGCCGCAGGAGGCGACGACGGAGCGCCACGTCGTCGTCATCAACGAGGCGCTGGCACGCAAATACTTCTCGGATGTCAACCCTATCGGCCAACGCCTCGTCATCGACATGAAAGAGACAAACGAGCCGACCGAGATCATCGGCGTCGTGGGCGACGCGAAGTACGACACGCTCGCCAACGAGCCGCGCGCGATGGTCTATTGGCCGCAGCCGGAACTCGTCCGCTCAGGGATGATGATTGTGCTGCGCACCGCAACTGATCCGCTCAGTCTCGCACCCGCTGCGCAACGCGAAATTCAGGCGCTCGACAAAGATCAGCCCGTCGCCGATGTGCGCACGGCCGAGAGTTGGCTCGCCGAGTCGGTGGCGCGCACGCGCTTCGGTACGCTGCTCTTGAACGTCTTCGCCGCTGTCGCCCTGTTGCTCGCCGCCGTCGGCATCTACGGCGTGATGGCCTACAGCGTCACACAGCGCACACACGAGATCGGCATCCGCATGGCCTTGGGCGCGCGCCCCTTCGACGTATTCAAGCTGGTCGTCGGGCAAGGCTTAATGCTCACACTGAGTGGCGTGGCCTTGGGCTTGGGCGCGGCTTTCATGCTCACGCGCTTGCTGACGAATCTGCTCTACGAAGTGAGCGCGACCGACCCGACCGTCTTCTTGGGTCTCGCCGTGCTGCTCGCGCTCGTCGCCTTTGTCGCCAGCTATGTCCCCGCGCGCAAAGCCACGCGCGTCGATCCGATGGTGGCACTCAGATACGAGTAGAGCAGTGCCGAGTGACAAGTGACGAGTGCCAAGCCGATTGTTGAAACGATTGAGGAGAAAGGTCATGCAAAACGTTTTGGGTGGGACAAGAACACGTGCGGCGCTCGTGGCGCTCGTCATTATTTGCACCATCGGCGCGGGTGGGCTGATGCATGCGCAGCAACAGACACCGACGGAGCGCGCGGCGCAGACCGCGAGCGCGGATACGCGCGCTGCAACGGCCGCGCTCCACTCGCCCGACGCGGTGACGCGCGCGGCCGCCGCTTACAAGTTGGCGCAGCACCCTACGGAAGCGCAGGCCGCGCTGCCCGTGCTCGTTGAGTTATTGGCGGACGCGACGGTAGTTGACCCGACCGCGTATCGGAAGAGCGCGCCGTGGAATGAAGGGGTGGATTTGACTGTCGGGAAAGAGGCGGCCCGCGCGCTCGTCGCCGTTGGTAGCCCGGCCGTCGAACCGCTCATCGACGTGTTGGCGCATGGGCAGACGGAGGCACGGCGCAACGCGACGTGGGCACTCGGTGCGCTCCGCGACCGGCGCGCGGTCGAGCCTGTAATGAAAGCCCTCACGGACGCAGACGAGCATGAGCGCACACAAGCCGCTTGGGCGCTCGGCGCGCTCGGTGACGCCCGTGCCGTCGCGGCCTTGAGTGCCGCCCTGCGGGACGCGAGCGGGCAGGTACGCGAGCAGGCGGCGTGGGCGCTGGGCGCGCTCCGCGACCGTTCGGCCGTTGATGCGCTCATCGGTGCGCTCAAAGACGCGGCCGGCGGCATGCGCGAGCAAGCGGCTTGGGCGTTGGGTGCGTTGGGCGACCGGCGCGCGGTCGAAGCGTTGACCATGACCCTCACAGATAGCGATGCACGCGCACAGGAACAAGCCGCGTGGGCACTCGGCGCAATCCGCGACGCACGTGCGACCGATGCGCTGTGCACGGCGCTCAAGGCGCGTGATGCAGAAGTGCGGACGCAAGCCGCATGGGCTTTAGGGGCCATAGGCGATCTGCGCGCTGGGCCGTCATTAATGGTTGCACTCAAGGACGAGAACGCGCACGTCCGCGAACAGGCGGCATGGGCGCTCGGCGCAATCGGCGACACGCGCGCCGCCGAAGCCTTGCGCGCGGCCCTCAACGACCGCGACGCGCAAGTGCGCGAGCAGGTCAAGTGGGCGCTCAACGTGATCTCCAGCTACGTCGGCGCGAAGCGGTATTGAGGAAGGGTGTGATGGAAACTCTACGACATGATCTGCGCTTCGCCGTGCGCATGCTCTGGCAGGGGCGCGGCTTTACGCTGGTGGCGATCATTGCGCTCGCGCTCGGCATCGGTGCGAACAGCGCGATCTTCTCGGTCGTCAACGCCGTCGTGCTCCGCCCGCTGCCGTTCAAAGATTCCGAACGGCTGGTCGTGCTCTGGGGCAACGTCCATCAGGAGGGCTTGGATGAGTTAGAACTGTCCGCGCCTGAGTTCACAGACTTCCGCGCGCGCGCCACAGCCTTCGAGCATGTCGCCGCTTACAACGCGCAAGGATTTAACCTGACGGGCGCGGGCGAGCCGGAGCGCGTGCTCGGCGCGAGTGTGTCGGCGAGTCTCTTCCCGCTGCTCGGCGTCACGCCCGCGTTGGGGCGGGCGCTTAGCGAAGAGGAAGACAAACCGGGCCGCGATCAGGTTGTTGTCATCAGCCACGCCCTCTGGCAACGACGCTTCAGCGCCGACCCCGGCGTCGTCGGGCGCGCCGTCACATTAGACGGGCGCAGCATGACGGTCGTCGGCGTCATGCCCGCGAGCTTCCATTTCCCCGACAACGACGCGGACATCTGGACGCCCAACGCCTTCGACGCTGACCTCTTGAGCGAGAACAATCGCGGTTCGCACTTCCTCAACGTGATCGCGCGCATCCGGCCCGGCGTCAGCTACGCACAGGCGCAGGCGGAAGTAGCGTCGCTCGCCAGCGCCATCGGCGCGGAGCACATGGGCAACTACCCGCGCGGCTTCGGCGCGAAACTGCGCCCATTGCACGAAGAGGTGACGGGCGCGGTGCGCACGCCGCTCTTCATCATCTTCGGCGCAGTCGGCTTGGTGCTCTTGATCGCGTGCGCAAACGTGGCGAACCTGTTGCTCGCGCGGGCGGCCGCGCGCGGTCGTGAGATGGCTGTACGTGCCGCCCTCGGCGCGTCGCGCTGGCGCATCATCAGGCAACTGCTGACCGAGAGCGTGCTGCTGGCGTTCGCGGGCGGGACGGTTGGGTTGCTGCTGGCGTTGTGGGGCGTTGACCTGCTCGTGGCGCTTGCGCCCGTCGGCACTCCGCGCGTTGAAGAGATCGGGCTTGACCTGCGCGTCGTCGGTTTCACCTGCGCGGTCGCGTTTGTGACCGGCGTGCTGTTCGGTCTCGCGCCGGCCCTGCAAGCGTCGAAGACCGATCTCAACACGGCACTTAAAGAGGGCGGGCGGGCGTCGTCGGACGGCCCGCGTCGCCAACGACTGCGCGGCCTGCTTGTGGCGGCGGAGTTTGCGCTGGCGCTCATGCTGCTCGTGAGCGCGGGTCTGCTCGTCAAGAGCTACGCGCGCATACAGGCGGTCAGCCCCGGCTTCGACCCTGAGCACATCCTGACTATGCGCCTCGTCTTACCTGATACGAAGTACAAAGACTTGGGTGCACAACGCACGTTTTATGATTCGCTGTTTGCGCGTCTGCGGGCGCTGCCCGGCGTCGAAGCTGTGGGCGGCAACAACTTGCTACCGTTCGCGGGCGGCGGCGGCAGCCGCAGCATGCTGATCGAAGGCCAACCCGTCCCGCCCGGCGCGCCGCATCCGGAAGAACAACTACGCTTCGTCACGCCGGGCTACTTCGCGGCGCTACACATACCGCTCTTGCGCGGGCGCGACTTCAGCGCAGAGGACACAGACACCGCGCCGCCCGTCGCCGTCGTCAGCCGCGCGATGGCCGCGCGTTACTGGCCCGGCGCAGAGGCCGTCGGCAAACGCATCGCTTACAGCGGCATCGGGCAGGGCGGCACGCCGAAGTGGATCGAGATTGTCGGCGTGGTCGGCGACATCAAGCATCGCTCGCTCGCCGAAGCGGAGCGACCCATGATCTACGTCTCCGCCTATCAACCGCTCTTCGCAGGGTTCACCATGCCGCCGCTCTATGTCGCCGTGCGCACGCAGGACGACGCGGCTGCGCTCGCTGCGGTCGTGCGCCGCGAGGTCGCAAGGCTTGATCCGGAGCAGCCGTTGGCGAGCCTCAAGACGATGCGCGAGCGGCTGGCGGAGTCGGTGGCGCAACGGCGCTTTCAGATGACCCTCTTGGGTCTCTTCGCCGTATTGGCGCTTGCGCTCGCAACGGTCGGCATCTATGGCGTGATGGCCTATTCGGTCGTGCAGCGCACGCACGAGATCGGCGTCCGGATCGCGCTCGGTGCGCAAAGACGAGATGTGCTACGCCTCGTTATCGGGCAGGCGCTCATGCTCACGCTCGCGGGCGTCGGTGCGGGACTGTTGGGCGCGCTCGTGGCGACGCGCCTGCTGACGACGCTGCTCTACGGCGTCAGCGCCAACGACCCGGCCACGTTCGCCGGTGTGGCCCTATTTCTCATCACCATCGCGCTCGTCGCCAGTTATATCCCTGCGCGCCGTGCGACGAGAGTCGATCCGATGGTGGCACTGAGATACGAGTAAGTTAGTCAAGAGTCTGAAGAGTCCAGAGAGTCTAGCGAGTCAAAAAAACAATAGTCTTTGACTCCAGACTCTTAAGACTCTCCCGACTCTCTGGACTCGAACCGGAGGTTTGCGATGGGCACAATCTGGCCAGACATACGCTATGGCGTGCGCGTGTTGTGGCAGAGTCCGGGCTTCGCGCTCGTGGCGGTGCTGACGCTGGCGTTGGGGATCGGGGCGAACACGGCCATCTTCAGCGTCGTGCGCGGGGTGCTGTTGCGCCCGCTGCCATACCCGCAGCCGGAGCAGTTGGTGCTGATGTACGAGGACGCAAGCGATGTGCAGAATCGGTCCGTGTCTTATCCGAACTTCCTCGACTGGCGCGCGCGCAATCATAGCTTCGTCGCCATGTCCACTATCCGCGGCTTGTCGCTGACCATGACCGGCCGCGGCGCGCCGGAGAGCCTGAGCGCGCGCTTGGTGTCGGCGGAATACTTCGACGTGCTGGGCGTGCGGCCCTTGCTCGGTCGGGCTTTTCAACCGGCAGAAGATAAGCCGAACGCGGATCGCGTCACGATCCTGAGTTACGACTTCTGGCAGCGCCGCTTTGGCGGTGCTGAGCAGATCATCGGGCAGAGCGTGACGCTCGACGATCAGCCGTACACAGTGGTCGGCGTCATGCCGCGCGAGTTTCGGCATCAAGGGCCGCCGCCGCTGTGGGTCTTGATCGGGCAGCGGGCGGGCCAAGACAAATGGATGCAGCGCGATGTGCGCGTCGCGGGTTACGTGTTGGGCCGCTTGCAGCCGGGCGTCACGCTGGCCCAGGCGCGCGCCGATATGGCCGCGGTCAAAGCCGAATTGGTGCGCGAGTATGCATGGACGAACGCCGGGCACACCGTCGTCGTCACGTCGCTCTACGAAAACATCGTCGGCGAGTCGCGCCGGTCGCTCTGGCTGCTGTTCGGCGCAGTCGGGTTCGTCTTGCTCATCGCGTGCGCGAACGTCGCGAATCTATTGCTCGCACGCGCGACGACGCGGCGGCGCGAGTTTGCCATCCGCGCGGCGCTCGGCGCGAGTCGCTGGCGCTTGATGCGCCAGTTGCTGATTGAGAGTGTGCTGTTGTCGCTCTTAGGCGGCGCGGCCGGTCTGCTGCTCGCGTTGTGGGGCGTTGACCTGTTGCGCGCGGCCGAGCCGGCGGGTCTGCCGCGCGCCGACACCATCGGCATCGACCGGCTGGTGCTGTGGTTCAACTGCGCGCTCGCGCTCGCGACCGGCATCGTCTTTGGCCTCGCGCCCGCGTGGCAATCAGCCAAGACGAATCTGGCAGAGGTCTTGAAGGAGGGCACGAGCACGGCGGTCGGCGGCGTGGGGCGCAGACTGCGCGGCGCGCTCGTCGTCACGGAGATCGCGCTCGCGTTGGTGCTATTGGTCGGTGCGGGTCTCTTGACCAAAAGTCTCGCGCGGCTGCTCGAAGCGAAACCGGGTTTCAATCCCGACAACGTGTTGACCATGTCCTATGCGCTGCCGCGCCAACGCTACACAGAGAAGGCGCGCATCAATCAGTTTCACGCAGCACTGCTGGCGCGCGTGGCGCAACTGCCGGGCGTCGAGGCCGCATGTGTGTCGAACAGCCTGCCGGGTTTCAATGCGTGGCAGAGCGACATCGCCGTCGAAGGGCACGCGCCGCTCAAGCCCGGCGAAGAGATCAACGTCGATTGGTCAATCGTCAGCGAACGCTACTTTGACGTGATGCGGATTCCCATCTTGCGCGGGCGCACCTTCACGCCGGCCGAGGTGCAAGGCGGTCTGCCCGTCGTGCTGGTGGACGAGACGCTCGCGCGGCGCTTCTGGCCCAACGGCGACGCGCTCGGCAAACACATCAAGTACGACAGCGCCACGCCGCACGAGATCATCGGCGTCGTCGGCAACGTGCGCGACTTCGCGCGGGAGACGCCGGGGCGCATACGCATCTACACGCCGCTCGGACGCCAGAACTTGCGCGCCGGCACGTTGAGTATCCGCACGGGCGGCGCGGACGTGCCAGGTCTCGTCGCCGCCGTGACGCGCGAAGTAAACGCGCTGGACAGCGATCTGCCGCTCACCGATGTCGCCACGCTGAATCAGCTTTTCAGTGCAGAGGCCGCGCCGCGCAAATTGAACGTCGCCTTGTTGGGGCTGTTCGCGGCGCTCGCCCTGTTACTTGCGACGGTCGGTGTCTACGGACTGATGAGTTACGCGGTCGTGCAGCGCACGCAGGAGATCGGCGTGCGCATGGCCTTGGGCGCGCAAGGGCGCGACGTGCTGCGGCTCGTCATCCGGCAGGGCATGACGCTCGCGCTCGCAGGCATCGCGCTTGGACTGCTCTGCGCCTACGCGCTGACGCGTGTGCTCGCAAGCTTTCTGTTCGACGTGCGCCCGACTGACCCTGCGACTTACACGTTGGTCGCACTGTTGCTCACCGGTGTCACGCTCGCCGCGTGCTACATCCCCGCCCGGCGGGCGACGAAGGTCGATCCGATGGTGGCCTTGCGCTACGAATGAATGCGGATTGCGGAATGCGGATTGAAGAAATCTTTCAACGGCTCTTTTAATCCGCAATCCGCCATCGAAGGAGAGATGATGAACACTTTGTGGCAGGATGTTCGTTATGGGTTGCGCACTCTGTTGAAGCGGCCCGGTTTCGCGGCGGTTGCGATCTTGACGTTGGCGTTAGGGATCGGCGCGAACACGGCCATTTTCTCCGTGGTCAACGCGGTGCTCCTGCGCCCGTTGCCTTATCCCGGCGCTGATCGGCTGGTCGCGGTCTATGAGAACACCACCGACAACCCGCGCGATTTCATCTCATACCCGAACCTGTGGGACTACCGCGACCAGAGCAAGTCGTTCGAGGAGTTCGCGACCTTCGTGCCGCAGAGCGTGAATCTGACGGGCACGGACGAACCGGATCGCGTGCGCGGCGGGTTCGTTAACTCCGCCTTCTTCCGTATCTTGCGTGCGCAGCCTTCGGCGGGGCGGACGTTTTTGCCGCAGGAAGATTACCCAGCGCAACAGCGCGTCGCGGTGGTGAACTACGCCGTGTGGCAGAAGCGTTTCGGCGGCGATCCCAAATTGATCGGCCGGACGCTGCAACTCAACGGCGAGTCGTACACGGTCGTTGGCATCATGCCGGAGAGCTTCCGCTTCGAGATGGACGAGGTAGAGGTCTGGCTGCCCGCGCAGTTCTGGCCCAACTTCCAAGTCGACCGCGCGGTGACGAACGCTTACGTCCTTGGTCGGCTCAAAGACGGCGTCACGCTCGCGGCGGCGCAGACGGAAATGCAAGGCATCTCGGCGCGGCTTGTGCAGGCTTACCCGAAAGAGAATCAAGGGCGCGGCGTGCGTCTGTTCCCCATGCACGAGCTGCTCGTCGAAGACATCAAGCCATCTCTGCTGGTGCTGCTCGGCGCGGTCGGCTTCATATTGCTAATCACGTGCGCCAACATCGCCAACCTCTTGCTCGCGCGCGGCGCGGCGCGCCAGAAGGAACTGGCCGTGCGGGCTGCGCTCGGTGCTGGTCGCCTGCGCCTGTTCCGGCAGTTGCTGACCGAGACGATGCTCTTAAGCGTCACGGGCGGCGCATTGGGGCTGCTGCTCGCGCTCTGGGGCGTGGATGGTCTGCTCGCGCTCAATCCGGCGCAGTTGCCTACGGGTCAGTCCGTCCACCTAGACGCGCACGTCCTCTTGTTCACGCTGGCGCTCGCAGGGTTGACCGGCATCCTGTTTGGCCTCGTGCCGGCCGTGCAGTTGTCGAAACCTGATCTCTATCATGTCTTGAAAGAGGCGGGACGGACGGCGGGCGAGGGCGGCGGTCGCCAACGCCTGCGCGGTCTCTTCGTCGTCTCGCAGGTCGCGCTCTCGCTCGTGCTCTTGGTCGGCACGGGGTTGTTACTCAACAGCTTCTACCGCGCGGTGCGCGTCAACCCCGGCTTCGCACCGGAGAACCTGTTGACGATGGAGTACCGGCTGCCGCGCAACAAGTATCAGAAGCCCGACCAGCAGTGGGCTTTCCACCGCGAGGTGATCGAGCGCATACGCGCAGTGCCCGGCGTGCAGGCGGCGGCGGTCGTGCGCGCCTTGCCCTTTAGCGGCAACGGCAGCGTGCAGGCTTTCACTCTGCCCGACCGGCCCGCGCCCGCGCCCGGTCGTGAGTTGAAGGCGAACTTCAACACGGCCGGCGTCGGCTACTTTGAGACCATCGGCATCCCGATACTGCGTGGGCGCACGTTCAATGAACAGGACAAGCCCGACGGCCCGCCCGTCGTCGTCATCAACCAGTTGATGGCGCGCAAGCTGTGGCCCGACGCAGACCCCATCGGCAAGCAGGTGTACTTCACTGATCAGAAGTTGACGGCAACAATCGTCGGCGTCGTCGGCGACGCGAAGCAGTATGAACTGACCGAACCGGCGCAGGCGCAAATCTACAACTGCTACGCGCAAAATCCCGGCATCTTCGGGACGCTCGTCGTGCGCACGCAGGGCGAGCCGCTCAGTCTCGCATCGGCGGTCAAGCAAGCCGTGTGGTCTGTGGATCGCGATCAGCCGGTCTGGAAGATCAGGACGGAGGAGTACCTGATGTCCGTCAACGTGGCGAGCCAACGCTTCGTGCTCTACCTGATGTTGAGCTTTGCGCTGCTCGCACTGCTGCTGACCACGCTCGGCATCTACGGCGTCATCAGCTACACGGTCAACCTGCGCACACACGAGATCGGCATCCGCATGGCCTTGGGCGCGTCCGCGCGCGACGTGCTTGCCCTCGTGCTGCGGCAGGGCTTTGTGCTCGCGCTCGTCGGCATCGGCGTCGGCCTCTGCGGCGCGTTCGCCGTGACGCGCTTTCTCAGCAAGATGCTCTTCGGTGTCAGCGCGCTCGACCCGCTGACGTTCGTCGCCGTCGCGCTCGTGCTGCTCTTCGTAACGCTGCTCGCGTGCTACATCCCGGCACGGCGCGCGACGAAAGTTGATCCGATGATCGCGCTCAGATACGAATAGGAGGCTGCACCGTGCACACTCTCTGGCAAGACCTGCGCTACGGCGCGCGGATGCTGTTGAAAGCGCCGAGCTTCACCGCCATCGCCGTGATGTCCTTGGCGCTCGGCATCGGCGCGAACACGGCGCTCTTCAGCGTGGTGGATGCCATGCTGTTGAAGAAGCTGCCCGTGCGAGAGCCGGATCGGCTGGTGCTCTTCAAATCGGTGGCGAGCACGAACTTTAGTCCCGGCGGTTATACGGGCAACACCAACCTCGATGAATCGGGGCGGCGCGTCCGCACATCTTTCCCCTTGCAGACCTACACACTGTTTCGCGCGCAAACCTCCAGCGTGCTCTCGGACGTGTTCGCGTTCGGCGGCGTGACATTGAACGTGAGCGCTAGTGGCCAAGCGGACGTTGCACGCGGGCAAGTCGTGTCGGGCAACTACTACACAGGACTTGGCGTGCCCGCGCTCATCGGGCGCACGCTCACGGATGATGACGACCGTGCGGCGGCCGCGCCCGTCGCCGTGCTCAGTCATCGTTACTGGCAGCGGCGGTTTGGCGGCGACCCGACAATCGTCGGCCGGCAGATCAATCTGAACGGCATCGCGTTCACGGTCGTCGGCGTAACGCCCGCAGGCTTTGACGGGACGATGCAGGTCGGCAGTTCGTCCGATGTTTCGATCCCGATTGCGTGGGAGCCGCAGGTCAGCAAAGAGCGTTCGCTCATGGCGGGCGGCGGGCTGTGGTGGTTGCGTCTGATGGGCCGGCTAAAACCGGGCGCGACGCCAGAGCAAGCGCAGGCGAGTCTGGCCGCAGTCTTCCAACAATCCATCAACGAGCATCGTGCGGTGCGGACGGCGCAGGCGCAGGCCGAGGGGCGACCGGCGCTGTCGGCGCTCGACCCGAACAATTATCCACAACTTGCTGTGACATCAGGCAGTCAGGGCGAAATGAACCGGCGGAATTACTATCAGAAACCGCTCTACCTGTTGCTGTGTGTCGTTGGCCTTGTGCTCTTGATCGCGTGCGCGAACGTGGCGAACCTATTGCTGGCGCGCGCCGCCACGCGGCAGAAAGAGATCGCCGTGCGCCTCGCGCTTGGGGCGAGTCGCTGGCGTTTGATCCGGCAACTGTTGACGGAGAGCGTACTGCTCGCGACGATGGGTGGTGCGCTCGGCGTGCTGCTCGCGTTCTGGATCAAGGACGGCTTATTGGCAGTGGGCGACTGGGGCGGGCGCGGCATGAGCGCGCTTGAGCCGCAGCTTGATCTGCGCGTGCTCGGCTTTACGCTGGCGCTGTCGCTCGTGACGGGCTTGCTCTTCGGCATCGCGCCCGCGTGGCGTGCGACGCGCGTCGAGTTGACGCCCGCGCTCAAAGACAGCGCGCAGAGTTCGACGACGACCGCGCGTTCGTGGCTGACGAAGTCGCTGGTCGTGGCGCAGGTGGCATTGTCGCTCCTGCTGCTCGTCGGCGCGGGGCTGATGCTGCGCACGCTCGTCAACCTGCAACACGTCGAGACCGGCTTCAACCCGCGCAACCTGTTGCTGTTCGACGTTGACCCGGACTTGATCGGTTACAAAGATGAGCGGCTGGCGCATCTGTACCAACAGATGTTCGAGCGCATAGAGGCCGTGCCCGGCGTGCAGGCGGTTACATTCTCGCGCGACGCGCTGCTCGCGGAGAGCGAGAGCGACAGCGACTTTTATCTCGCGGGCGTGACCGCAGGGCCGGACGGGAAGCCCGCGCCGACGGGCGATGTCTTTCTCCATCGCGTGCGCGAAAATTTTCTGGCGACGATGGAGATTCCGCTCCTCGCCGGGCGCAGCTTCAAACCGCAGGATGATGCACGCGCGCCCAAAGTGGCCGTCGTGAATCAAACCTTCGCGCGGCGTTTCTTCCCCAACGCAAACCCGGTCGGCCAGCACTTCGGTTTTAATCCAGACAAGCCGAGCGAGATCGAGATCATCGGCATCGCAAAGGACGCCAAATACGCCAACCAGCGCGACGAGATTGAGCCGACCGCTTACCTGCCTTGGTTGCAGCGCTTGCAATCCGTCGGCGCGATGACCTTCGAGGTACGCACCACAGGCGAGCCAACCGCCGCCGTCGCCGCCATCCGCCAAGCAGTGCACAACGTGGACGACAAGCTGCCGCTCAACAACATCAAGACGCAGGTCGAACAGGCCGATGAAACGCTCGCAATGGAGCGCCTGTTCGCGAAGCTCCTGAGCCTCTTCGGGCTGCTCGCGCAGACGCTGGCCGTCGTCGGCCTCTACGGGGTGTTGGCGTGGTCAGTGGCGCAACGCACACACGAAATCGGCATCCGCATGGCCTTGGGCGCGAGTCGCACGGATGTACTGAAGATGGTCTTCCGGCAGGGCATGACGTTGACGCTCGCTGGCATCGTGCTGGGCCTCGCCGGCGCTTACGTCTTGACCAAATATCTCGCGAGCCTGACGAGCATGTTGTACGGCGTGCGGCCGTTCGACCCGCTCACATTCACATTGATCGCGGTCATGCTCACGCTCGTCGCACTCGTCGCCTGCTACATTCCGGCCCGCCGCGCGACGAAAGTCGATCCGATGGTGGCGCTCAGATACGAATGAATACGGAATGCAGAATTCGGATTGCGGATTGAAGAACAATACTTTTGCTAATCCGCAATCCGCATTCTGCATTCCGCAATGGAGGTTTCTCATGGGCAACTTGTGGCAGGACATTCGCTATGGCCTGCGGATGCTGTGGAAGAGTCGGGGCTTTACGGCTATCGCTGTGCTGTCGCTCGCGCTGGGCATCGGCGCGAACACGTCGATCTTTAGCTTCGTTAACGCCGTGCTGCTCAAGTCGCCGCCGGTCGTCGAACCGGCGCGGCTCGTCTATGTGTTCGGCGGCAACCGCACCAGCCCGTACAACGTTTCGTCCTATCCGGATTACGTGGACTATCGCGATAAGAACGATGTCTTCAGTGCGCTCATCGCTTACTCAGGGATCACGGTGAGCTTGAACAGCAACGATCAGGCTGACACGATCAGCGGGCTGCTCGTCTCCGGCAACTACTTCGACACGCTCGGCGTGCATGCGCGAGTGGGGCGCACGTTCCTGCCGGAAGAGGACACGACGCCCGGCGGGCATCCGGTCGCGTTGATCAGTTACGGCTTGTGGCAGAGTCGCTTCGCGGGCGAGCCGCAGATCACGGGCCGGCAGATGCTATTGAACGGCCAGCCATTCACGATTGTGGGCGTCGCGCCGGCGGAGTTCAACGGCGCGGAGACGGGGCGGACGAACGACATCTACGTGCCGATGGCGATGCAAGCGCTTGTGCGCCCGCCGCGCGGCGGCTACTCCGGCGAGATGAACCCGGACTTGCTCACGAAGCGTGGCCCGCGTTGGCTCGACATGATCGGACGGCTCAAGCCCGGCGTAACGGCCGCGCAAGCACAGGCTGCGCTCAGTACCATCGCCGCGCAACTGGCGCAAGCTTACCCGGACACAAATCAAGATCAGATCGCCACCATCTCGCCGCTCAGCCAGGGCGATCCGACGCAGCACCGCACGCTGCTTTCAGTCGCGGGGCTATTACTGGCCGTGGTCGGGCTGGTCTTATTGATCGCGTGCGCCAACGTCGCCAACCTGCTGCTCGCGCGGGCGGCGAGCCGGCGCAAAGAGATCAGCATCCGCCTCGCTTTGGGCGCGAGTCGCGGGCGCTTGATCCGGCAACTGTTGACCGAGAGTGTGCTGCTCGCATTGCTCGGCGGTGCGGGCGGACTGCTCCTCGCAATCTGGCTGGTGGATGCAATGCACACATACTCGCCGCCGGGCAATTTCTTCCCCGTCGCCTTCGATTTCAGTCTGGACAAAAGCGTGCTCGCGTTCACGCTGCTGCTGTCGGTCTTGACCGGCCTCATCTTCGGCCTCGCGCCCGCGCTCCAAGCTTCAAAGCCTGATCTCGTCTCGGCGCTCAAAGACGAGACAGCCATGCTGCCGGGGGCGAGCGGTTCGGTCACGCGTCGCTTCTCGTTGCGCAACTTGTTGGTCGTCGCGCAGGTGGCATTGTCGCTCGTGCTCTTGATCAGCGCGGGTCTGTTCCTGCGCAGCTTGCAACAAGCGCAGCGCATCGATCCCGGTTTCAATCCGGAGCACGTGTTGACGATGCCGCTCAACATCAATCTGCTGCGCTACACGAAGCCGCAGGGGCAGGAGTTTTACCGGCAAGTGTTGGAGCGCGTCGCGGCGTTGCCGGGCGTGCAATCGGCCACGCTAACGCGGACGCCGCCACTGAGCGGCGCGAGCCGGCAGAGTAGCGTGACGCTGATGGGGCAGGATGCGAACGCGCGTGGCCGCAACAGCGAGAGCAGCGGCGGCGGCAGCGAGGAGATACGCAACAACGTTACCCTTGCCAGTTCGGTCGCGTTGAACTACTTCCAGACTCTTAGCATCCCGCTGCTGCGCGGGCGCGACTTCGACGCACACGACGCGGAGGGCGCGCCCGGCGTCGTCATCATCAACGAGACTTTCGCCAAGCGTTACTTCCCGAATCAAGACCCGTTGGGCCAGCGCGTCAGTCTGAGCGGCACACAGGGGCCTTGGCTGGAAGTCGTGGGCCTTGCGCGCGACAGTAAGTACATCACGCTCGGCGAAACGCCCGCGCCATTCGCCTATCAGCCGTTGGCGCAGCGCCACGAGAGCGGCATGTCGCTGCTGGTGCGGACGAGCGGCGACCCGGCGAGCTATCTCCCGGCCGTGCGCGGAGCTGTGCACGGAGTCGAGCGCAACCTGCCGCTCACAAACGCGCGGACGATGCCGGACATGCTGAGCACGTCACTCTTCCCGGCGCGCATGGGTGCGGTCTTACTCGGCGTCTTCGGGTTGCTGGCGCTCCTTTTGGCCGCGGTCGGGTTGTACGGCGTCATGTCCTATTCGGTCTCGCGCCGCACGCGCGAGATCGGCATCCGCATGGCCTTGGGCGCGCAACGCGCGGACGTGTTGCGGCTCGTGCTGCGCGAGAGCATGACGCTCGTCGCGGCCGGCATGTTGCTCGGCATGATCGCTGCCTTCGCCGCGACGCGCCTGCTCGCCGGTTTTCTCTACGGCGTCAGCCCGACCGACCCCGCAGCGTTTATTGGCATCGCGGTCTTATTAGCCGTAGTCGCGCTCGTCGCGAGCCTCGTCCCCGCGCGGCGCGCAGCGAAGGTCGATCCGATGGTCGCGTTCAGATATGAATAGTGCTGAGTGCTGAGTGAGAAGCTAGTTGTTTTGCTCAGCACTTAGGACTCAGCACTCAGCACTGCCTTTGGAGGTTTAGTGATGAACAACTTATGGCAAGACATACGCTATGGCGTGCGGATGTTGTGGAAGAGTCCGGGCTTCGCGTTGGTGACGATCCTCGCGCTCGCGTTGGGCATCGGGGCGAACAGCGCGATCTTCAGTGTGGTGAACGGCGTGCTGTTGCGCCCTTTGCCGTTTAAGACGGCCGACCGTTTGGTGTTTCTCTCCGAGTGGAGTCAGCAAGTGCCGAACATGTCGGTCTCGTATCCGAACTTTCAGGACTGGCGCGACCAGAACACGGTCTTCGAGCAACTCGCGGCGTTTCGCGGCGGCAACTATATCCTGACGGGCGCGGGCGAGCCGGAGCGGCTGGATGCGCGTGAAGTGTCGGCCAGTTTCTTTCCCGCACTCGGTGTCAATGCAGCGGTCGGGCGCAACTTCACGGCCGACGAAGATAAGCCCGGCGCGCAGCATGCCATTGTCATCAGTCACGGCCTGTGGCAGCGGCGCTTCGGCGGCCGGCCCGATGTCGTCGGGCAGCAACTCACGCTCAACAACGAGAGCTATACGGTCGTCGGCATCCTGCCGCAGAACTTCGAGTGGCAAGCGCCGGTGGACGTGTTCGTGCCCATCGGGTTGCAAGCCGACAAGATGCAGGAGCGCGGCAGCCATCCCGGCATCTACCTCGTTGGACTGCTCAAGCCCGGCGTGACGGTCGAGCAGGCGCGCGCCGAGATGACGACGATCACCGCGCGGCTCGCGCAGCAGTATCCGGGCGAGAACGGGGGCAACAGCTACACGCTCGCCAAGCTGCAAGACCGCGCGACCGAGGACATACGCGCGGCGCTGCTCGTCGTGCTCGCGGCGGTCGGCTTCGTGCTCTTGATCGCGTGCGCGAACGTCGCCAATCTATTACTCGCCCGCGCCACCGCGCGCTCGAAAGAGATCGCGATCCGCACGGCCTTGGGCGCTGGGCGCTGGCGCATCATCCGCCAACTACTGACGGAGAGCGTGCTGCTCTCGATGATGGGCGGCACGCTCGGTCTGCTCATTGCGCTGTGGGGCGTGGACGCTCTGCTCGCCGTCATCCCCGAAGACGTGCCGCGCCTGCTCGTGATGAACATCGGCCTCGATACACGCGTGCTTACGTTCACGCTCGTCGTCTCGGTTGTGACGGGGCTGCTCTTTGGCCTCGCGCCCGCGATTCAAGTCTCAAAGGCCAACTTGAACGAAGCATTAAAAGAGGGCGGGCGGAGCGGCGCTGGCGGCGCGCATCGCAACTATGTGCGCAGCACGCTCGTCGTCGCAGAGGTCGCGCTCTCGCTCCTGCTGTTGGTGGGCGCGGGGTTGTTGATGAAAAGTTTTCTGAATCTGCGCGCGGCTGATGTGGGCTTCAATCCGGAGCATGTCATCACGATGCGCATCGGGCTGCCCGACGCGCGCTACAAGGAGAACGCGCAGGTGGAACAGTTCTACCGCGCGCTCCTGCAACGCGTCGAAGCGCTGCCCGGTGTGCAGTACGCGGGTCTCACGCGGGGTTTGCCGATGAACGGCGGCATCGAGTCAGGGATAACAGTCGAAGGACAGGAGGTGACTAACACACGCGACACGGTCGTGGCCGTCAACCTCACGGTCACGCCGAACTACTTCCGCACGATGGAGATTCCGCTCGTCAACGGGCGCTACTTCAACGAGCAGGACAAGACGGGCGCGCCGGAAGTGGCCTTGATCGACGAGCTGATGGCCGCGCGCTTCTTCCCCAAGGGCGACGCGGTCGGTAAACGGATCAAAATGGGCGGTGCGATGTCGCCGTTTCCTTGGATGCAGATCGTCGGCGTGGTCAAACATGTCAAGCATTACGGCCCCGACGAAGCAGGGCGCGTTGAAATCTACCGACCCTATTTCCAACTGCCCAAGCTGCCCGACGCGCAGTTCAGTCGCGGCATGGTGCTCGCCGTGCGGACGACCGGCGAGCCGACGAGCATAACGGCCTCTTTGCGCAACGCCGTCCACGAGATCGACAAGGATCAGCCGGTCTCGAACGTGCAGACGATGACGCAAGTCGTCGCCGGGTCGGTCGCGCCGCAGAAGTTTGCGACGTGGCTCTTAGGCATCTTTGCGGCCGTCGCATTGGTGTTAGCCGCACTCGGTCTCTACGGCGTGATGGCCTACACGGTCACGCAGCGCACGCACGAGATCGGCATCCGCATGGCCCTCGGCGCAGCGCGCCACGACGTGCTCCGCTTGATCGTCGGGCAGGGCATGCGGCTCACGCTCGTCGGCGTCGCACTCGGCCTCATCGGTGCATTCTTGGCCATGCGCGCGATGACGAGCCTGCTCTACGGCGTCAGCGCTAAAGACCCGCTCACCTATGGCGGCGTAGCCCTGCTGCTCGCGCTCGTCGCGCTCGTTGCCTGTCTCATCCCCGCGCGCCGCGCCACTAAAGTCGATCCAATGATCGCGCTCAGATATGAATAGTGCTGAGTGCTGAGTAAGAAGGCATAAGTTTTTTTTACTCAGCACTCAGGACTCAGCACTCAGCACTTATTTTACGGAATGGGAATTGCGAATTAACCGGATAACGGATCGAGCAGTGCAAAGCGGGCTGTTTTTTGCCCTTCCGAGTTCCACAAACGGAAATCCGAAATCCCAAATCTGGAGATTCGCAATGGGCACATTCTTACAAGACCTGCGGTATGGCGTGCGGATGCTGTTGAAGCATCCCGGTTTCACGGTGATCGCGGTGCTGGCGCTTGCGTTAGGCATCGGCGCGAACAGCGCGATCTTCAGTGTCGTCAACACGGTACTCTTGCGCCCGTTGCCGTTCCCTGAGCCGGAGCGGCTGGTGCGCTTGGGCGAAGGCACGCGCGGGGCGCGGCCCGAGCGCGGCGTCTTCTCGTTCCCCGATTACAAGGACGTGCAGGCGCAGGCGCAGACGCTCGAAGCCGTGGCCGGCTACCAAGGTTCGGGCGGGGTGCTCACGACCACCGACGGCGCAGAGCCGGAGCGCGTGCGCGGCGCAAACGTATCGGCCGACTATTTCAAGGTGCTCGGCGTCCAGCCGGAATTGGGCCGCGTCTTCACGCGCGCAGAGGATCAGCCGAACGCGACCGTCATCGTCATCAGTCATGGTCTGTGGCAGCGGCGCTTTGGCGCGAACCCGCAGATCATCGGCCAGCAACTCAAGTTGGGTAGTTCGAGCCTGACCGTCGTCGGCGTGATGCCGGCCGGGTTCGAGTTCCCGTTCCGCGCGCAGCATCAGGATTTCTGGGAGCCGATCAACGACCGCCCGACGCCAGAGCGTGAACAGCGCGACGCGCGCACGCTCGAGGTCATCGCGCGGCTCAAGCCCGGCGTGACGGTGGAGCAGGCGCACGCTGAACTCGAAACGATCTCGCGCCGCTTCGAGCAACAATATCCGGCCGCGAATACTAACATCGCCATCGCCCCCGTCGCGTTGCATGATGATCTAACGGGCGACGTGCGCCCGGCGCTCTTCATCCTCCTGGGCGCGGTTGGGCTGGTGCTCCTGATCGCGTGCGCGAACGTCGCCAATCTATTACTCGCGCGCGCCACGGCCCGGCAGAAAGAGATCGCCATCCGCACAGCCTTAGGCGCAAGCCGCTTGCGCATCGTGCGCCAGTTGCTCGTCGAGAGTTTACTGTTGGCGCTGGCGGGCGGCGGTCTCGGCCTACTACTGGCGATGTGGGGCGTCGATCTGCTCGTCGCCGCGAGTCCCGCGGACATTCCGCGCGTGCAGCAAGTTGGTCTCGATGCGCGCGTGCTCGCATTCACGCTGGCGCTCTCGGCTTTGACCGGCATCGCCTTTGGCCTCGTGCCCGCGCTGCATGCGTCGAAGCCCGATCTGAACGACGCGCTCAAAGATGGCAGTCGCGGCTCGACCGAGAGCTTGCGGCGCAATCGTGTGCGCAGCCTCCTCGTCGTCGCCGAGGTCGCGCTCTCGCTCATGCTGCTGATCGGCGCGGGCCTCTTACTCAAGAGCTTCATGCGGCTGTTGCAGACGGACGCCGGCTTCGACGCGGGGCACGTCTTGACGTTCGACATCCCGCTCAGTCGGCAACGTTACGACACGCCCGCCAAGCAAGCGGACTTCTTCCATCGCCTCATCGAGCGCGCGCAAACCTTGCCCAGCATCGAGACGGCCGGCGTTGTCAACATCCTGCCGTTAAGTGAGCTGGACGAGAGCATCAGCTTTCAGATCGCGGGTCGCCCGCCCGCCCCGCCCGGCGCAGTGCCCGAAGGCAATTACACCGTCGCCAGTCCCGGCTACTTCGCGGCGCTCAAACTCGCCTTGCGCGCAGGCCGCCTGTTCAACGCGCAGGACAACGCGCAAGCGCCGCCCGTCGCGCTCGTCAGCGAAGCGCTAGTGCGCCGCTACTTCGCGGGTGAGAACCCAATCGGACAACGTCTCAAGCTTGATAGCGAAGACCAGCCGCGCGAGATCGTCGGCGTCGTCGGCGACGTGCGCCGCGCCGCGCTCGAAACAGAGGCGCAGCCTGAGTACTACCTGCCTTATGAACAAGCGCCCGAGCGGCGCATGAACCTCGTCGTGCGCACGACGGGCGACGCGGCCGCGATGACCGCGACGGTGCGCGGCGCAGTTAAAGAACTGGACAAGGATCAACTGATCTGGCAGACGCGCACGCTCGAAGAGTTGCGCTCGGCGTCGGTCGCCAGTCGCCGCTTCAACATGATGTTGTTAGGTCTGTTCGCCGTCGTCGCGCTTCTGCTCGCCGTGCTTGGCATCTACGGGGTGATGGCCTACTCGGTCACGCGCCGCACGCATGAGATCGGCGTCCGCATTGCGCTCGGCGCACAAGGGCGCGACGTACTCAAGTTGATCATCGGGCAGGGCATGACGCTGGCCGTCATCGGCGTCGGCTTAGGTCTCTTAGGCGCGCTCGCCATCACGCGCACGATGGCGAGCCTGCTCTACGGCGTCAGCGCGACCGACCCCGCCATCTTCGCCGGGCTGGCGCTGCTGTTAGCCTTCGTCGCCCTCGTCGCCTGCTACGTGCCGGCCCGCCGCGCCACGAAAGTCGATCCGATGGTGGCGTTGAGATACGAATAACAGTCATGAGTCCAGAGAGTCCAGAGAGTCAAATGCATGCCGAACTCTCAAGACTCTCCGGACTCTCCAGACTCTCTGGACTCAAACCGGAGGTTTGATTATGGGTACACTCTGGCAGGACATGAAATATGGGTTGCGTATGTTGCTGCGGCGGCCGGGTTTTACGGTCGTGGCGGTGCTGGCGCTGGCGCTGGGGATTGGCGCAAACACGGCCATCTTCAGCCTCGTGTATGCGACGCTGTTGCGCCCGCTGCCGGTGGCTGCGCCGGAGCGGCTGGTCTATCTCTTCACAGGGCCGCCGGACAATCCGTACAACGTCGCATCGTATCCAGATTATGTTGACTTGCGCGATCAGAGTCAGAGCTTCGACGGGCTGATTGCGCGCGGCGGCATCACCGTCAGTCTGCGCAATGGCGAACAGCCGGCGCAGGTTTCTGGTCTCGTCGTCAGTGGCAACTACTTCGACGTGCTCGGCGTGCATGCTGCACGCGGGCGCACGTTCACCGCCGAAGAGGGTCAGACGCCCGGCAAGTATCCGGTCGTGGTCATCAGCCATGGCTTGTGGCAGCGCATGTTTGGCGGCGACTCAAATATCGTCGGGCGACAGGTGGCGCTTAACGGGCAGCAGTTCACCATCGTCGGCGTCGCGCCGCAGGAGTTTAAAGGGACGGAGAGCGACCGCGTCAACGACATCTACGTGCCAATGATGATGCAGTCGGTGGTGCGCCCGCCGCGCGGCGGCTACTCCGGCGAGATGAATCCCGATCTGCTGAACACGCGCGGCAATCGCTGGCTGCTGCTCGTCGGTCGCCTCAAACCGGGCGTGACCATCGAGCAGGCGCAAGCGGAGATCACGACCGTCATGCACCGGCAAGGCGAGGCGCACCCGGATACCAATCGCGGCCGCATCGGCACGCTCAGTTTTGTTAGTCAAGGTGACCCGGAACAGCGCGGCGCGCTCGTCTCGGCCGCGCGGCTCTTGCTCGGCGTTGTCGGCCTCGTCCTCTTGATCGCGTGCGCGAACGTGGCGAATCTTTTGTTGGCGCGGGCGACAGCGCGGCGCAAAGAGATCGCTGTGCGCCTCGCGCTCGGTGCGGGTCGGCTGCGGCTTGTGCGACAGCTTCTGACCGAGAGCGTGCTGCTCGCCTTGTTAGGCGGCGGCTTGGGATTGCTGCTCGCAGTTTGGTTAACGGATTTACTTGCGGCCGTGCCGCCGCCGCCGGGCGTGTTGCCGATCCGACCCGAGTTCAGCTTCGACCGCCGCGTGCTTCTGTTCACCTGCGCGCTGTCGCTCTTAACCGGTCTCGTGTTCGGTCTCGTGCCCGCGCTCCAAGCCTCGCGCCCCGACCTTGTCAGCGCATTGAAGGACGAAAGTGTGCCGCTCGATGAGCGGCGGCGTTTGAACGCGCGCAGCTTACTTGTCATTGCACAAGTCGCGCTCTCGCTCGTGCTGCTGGTCGGCGCAGGGCTGTTCCTGCGCAGTCTGCAACACGCGCAAGCGATCAGCACGGGCTTCGACGCGAACAAGATTTTGGTCGCGCCGCTCAGTGTCAATCTGCTGCGCTACACGCGCCCGCAAGGCCGCGAGTTTTACCGGCAGACGGTCGAACGCGTGCGCGCTCTGCCCGGCGTCGAGGCGGCGAGCGTGGCGCGCCTGCTCCCCTTGGGCGGCGGCAGCTCCACGCGCGGTCTGCTGATCGCCGGACAGACGAACGCGGACACAGGCGTCTATCGCAACGAGAACGGTAGCCCTGAAGACAATCCCAACACCATCAGCGTGAACACAATCGGCGACAGTTACTTTCAGACGATGGGCATCGCGCTCGTGCGCGGACGTGACTTTGACGCGCGCGACGCGGAAGACCGCCCGCCCGTCGTCATCGTCAACGAGACCTTCGTGCGCCGACATCTCGCAGGCCAAGAGCCGCTGGGACAGCGTTTGAGTTTTCGCGGCGCACAAGGGCCTTGGGTCGAGATCGTCGGCGTCGCGCGCGACAGCAAATACCGCACGCTCGGCGAGAACCCGACGCCCTTCGCCTACCTGCCGCTCGCGCAGAATCACGAGACCGGCGTGACGCTGCTTGTGCGCACAAAGGGCGAGCCGGCGGCCCTCGCAGGCGCGGTGCGGCGCGAGGTGCAACAGCTTGAGCCGAACCTGCCGCTCACAGACATAGAGCCGGTGACGCAGGTCATCGGCG
Source organism: Pyrinomonadaceae bacterium (assembly GCA_045807745.1). Classification (GTDB taxonomy): domain Bacteria; phylum Acidobacteriota; class Blastocatellia; order Pyrinomonadales; family Pyrinomonadaceae; genus QHXQ01. The sequence continues at coordinate 58,840 of JBJMGT010000002.1, read as the reverse complement.
AAGCACTCTATCCGGCGCGCATGGGTGCGCTCCTGCTCACGGGCTTTGGGCTGTTGGCGGTAGTGCTGGCGGCGGTCGGTCTCTACGGCGTGATGTCGTTTGTCGTCTCGCGGCGCACGCGCGAGATCGGCATACGCATCGCGCTCGGCGCGCAGACCGGCGCAGTCTTGCGGCTCGTCTTGGGACAGTCGATGGCGTTGGTCGCGGCCGGCATCGTGCTCGGTCTCATCGCAGCCACGATGGCGACGCGTGTACTCGCGAGCTTCCTCTATGGCGTCGGCACGCGTGATGCGGTCACGTTCACACTCGCGCCGCTCGCACTGCTGCTGGTCGCTTTGCTGGCGAGCTACGTGCCCGCACGCCGCGCCACGAAAGTCGATCCGGTCGTCGCGCTCAGACACGAGTGAGTCTAGAGAGTGCGGAGTCTAGAGAGTCCAGAGAGTCAAGGGACAATTGCTGTTGACTCACTAGACTCTCCGGACTCTACGGACTCCAGACTCGCTCTTTGGGAGACATATGGGGACGTTACTACAGGATGTGCGTTATGCGGTGCGGACGTTGGCGAAGAGTCCGGCGTTTGCGTTGATGGCGGTGTTGTCGCTGGCCTTGGGGATTGGTGCGAACACGGCCATCTTCAGCGTAGCGAACGCGCTGCTGCTGCGCCCGCTGCCGCTCAACGCGCCGCAGCAGTTGGTTAACGTCGAGAAGCGCACGAGCGAGGGCGAGGGGCAGGAGTTCAGTGTCTCATATCCTGATTATCAATTTTATCGTGACCATAACGAAGTCTTGACGGGCTTGCTCTGCTGGGGCGAAGCGACGATGAGTTTGACGGCGGGCGGCGAAGCCGAACAGTCGTTTGGCATGGTTGTCAGCGGCAACTACTTCGACGTGCTCGGCATACGCCCCGCGCAAGGGCGCTTCTTCGCGCCCGATGAGGACGCGACGCCAAACGCGCGCCCCGTGGCCGTCTTGAGCTACGGCACTTGGCAACGTCTGTTCGGCGGCGACCCGACGGCGGTCGGTAAGACAATTGCGCTTAACGGTCATCAGTTCACCGTCATCGGCGTCGCGCCGCAGCAGTTCGCGAGCACCGTGCCGCTCTACGCGCCGGACGTGTGGGTGCCCTTGATGATGCAGCAACAGGTCTTGCCCGGCAGCGACATGCTGCACGCGCGCAATGCCGAGTGGCTGCACATGGTCGGCCGCTTGCGCGCAGATGTCACTACGGCGCAGGCGCAGACGCAACTCTCGACGCTCGTCTTGCAGGTGCGCGCGGCGTATCCAGAGGACACGCGGCTGCCAGATGGCGAGCCGCGTCATGCGGAACTGTTGGGCGTGCAACTCGCGCCGGTCGGCTCATTTCCGACGGAAGTGCGTGGCGCGATGTTCGGCTTCCTCGGTCTGCTGTTCGCCATCGTCGGCATGGTGCTGCTCATCGCGTGCGCGAACCTGTCGAGCGTGTTGCTGGCGCGTGCGCTCGCGCGGCGCAAAGAGATCGCGGTGCGGCTCGCCTTGGGCGCAAGTCGCGCGCGCATCGTGCGGCAGTTGTTGACGGAGAGCGTGTTGCTCTGTCTGGTGAGCGGCGCGGCCGGCGCGCTGTTCGCGTTGTGGCTGACCGATCTGCTGCTCCTGTTTGCGCCAGCCGAGCGACTGCCGTTTGCGTTGAACTTCCAGCCCGACTGGCGCGTCTTTGCATTCACCTTGTTGCTCTCGTCCGCGACGGGTGTGCTCTTCGGTCTCGCGCCCGCGCTGCAAGCGTCGAAGCAGGATTTGGTGAGCGCGCTGAAAGACGATGCAGGCCCGCGCGGGTTCAGGCGCTCGCGCCTGCGCGATCTATTTGTTGCCGGGCAGATCGCGCTCGCGCTGCTGCTCCTCGTCAGCGCCGGCTTGTTCACGCGCGCACTCACGCGTGCGCGCACGGTCTTCCCCGGCGCGCAACCGGAAGAGGTCTTGACCGTCACGCTCGACCCGCACGTGCTCGGCTACACGGACGAGCGCACGCACGAGTTCTATCGCCAACTGACGGAACGCGTCGCGGCCTTGCCCGGCGTCGAGCACGCGAGCGTGGCCAGCGGCATCCCCGTCGGCAACGGCTACGGGATGACCGCGTACCTCATCAACGAGCAGCCAACCGAAGTGGGCTTCAACACCATCTCGCCCGCTTACTTCGAGACGATGCGCATCCCCGTCCTGCGCGGGCGCAGCTTCACCGATGCTGATCGCACGGGCGCGCCCCGCGTCGCTATCATCGACGACACGTTTGCGCGCCGCTTCTTCCCCGACCGCGATCCAGTCGGGCAATACATCTACGCGGACACATCGCCGGGGCAGCCGCGCGCGCCAGTCGAGATTATCGGTATCGTGCGTGGCGGCACGGGCGCGAGTATCGGCTGGCAGCCGACCTACTTCGTCTACACGCCCTACGCGCAACCCGCTGACGGCTTCGGTTTCTCGCGCATGATCCTGCACGTGCGCACACACGCCCCAATGCAGGAGACGTTCGCTGCCATCCGCCGCGAGGTGCGCGCGCTTGAGCCGAGCCTGCCGCTGTTGAGCACCAAATCGCTCAACGAAGCGATGAGCATGACGCTGTTGCCGCAACGTCTGGTCGCCACCGTCGCGGGTCTCTTCGGCCTACTCGGTCTCGCGCTCGCCGCCATCGGCATCTTCGGGCTGGTCTCTTACGCCGTGACGCAACGCACGCACGAGTTCGGTGTCCGCATGGCCTTGGGCGCTGAGGCGCGCGACGTGTTCAAACTCGTCCTGCGGCAAGGACTATGGCTCGCCTTCATCGGCATCATCGTCGGCCTCTGCGGCGCGCTCCTTGTCACGCGTCTTTTGACCAGCCTGCTCTACGGCGTCAGCACCGCCGATCCGTTGACCTACACGGGCGTCGCGCTGTTGTTGCTCGTCGTCACGCTCGTCGCGTGCTACATCCCGGCCCGGCGCGCCACGAAAGTCGATCCGATGGTGGCCTTGCGCTATGAATGAAATGACACGTGACAAGTGATGAGTGACAAGCAAGGACTTGTCTTTAACTCGTCACTCGTCACTCGGCACTCGGCACTGCTTTTCAGAGGTGGAACGATGGACAACTTGCTACAGGACGTGCGCTTCGGCGCGCGCATGTTGTTAAAGCGGCCCGGCTTTGCGTTCATCGCCGTCTTGACGTTGGCGCTCGGCATCGGCGCGAACACGGCCGTCTTCAGTTTCATCAACTCGCTGTTTCTGCGCCCGCCATCGGTTAACGCCCCAGCCCGCCTCGTGCGTCTCTACGGCGCGACCGACGAGCGACCGTTCGATGTCTTCTCCTATGCGAACTATCGAGACCTGCGCGACCGCACACAGGTCTTCGCCGGTCTCGCCGCGCACGCGTATATCAGCGCCAGTTTGAACACCGGCGCGGGCGCAGCGAGCGCGGCGGGCGAGTTGGTGACGGGAAACTACTTCGACGTGCTCGGCGTGGGCGCTGGCGTGGGGCGCACGCTCACGCCCGCCGACGACGTAACCGAGGGCGCACATCCGGTCGTCGTCCTCAGTCACGCACTGTGGCAGCGCAACTTCGGCGGCGCGCCGAACGTGCTCGGCCAAAAGGTCTATCTCAACGCGCAACCGTTCACCGTCATCGGCGTGATGCCCGCGAGCTTTCGCGGGAGCTATGAATCGTTCCCGACCGATTTCTGGACGCCGATGATGATGCACGAGCAGGTGCGCCCGCGCGGCGTCGCGCTCGACAAGCGCGGTTGGGGCTGGCTGAACGGCACGGGCCGGCTCAAGCCCGGCGTCACCTTGCAGCAAGCGCAGGCGGAGCTTGCGCGCGTCACCGCCCAACTGCGACAGGACTACCCGGCGGTAAACCGCGATGCGCAGTTCCGGCTTTATCCGGCGACGGCCTTGCCCGAAGAGTTTCGGCAGGGCGTGTCGGGCGTGCTCGGTTTCTTCATGGCGGTTGTGGGCTTGGTGCTGTTGACGGCCTGCGCCAACGTCGCAAGCATTCTGCTGGCGCGCGTCATGACGCGGCGGCGCGAGATCGCCGTGCGGCAGGCGCTCGGCGCGACGCGCGTGCGGCTTGTGCGCCAATGGCTGACGGAGAGTCTGCTGCTCACGTTCGTGGGCGGCGCGGCCGGCCTACTCGTCGCCGTGTGGCTGAGTGACGCGCTGTTGCTGCTTATCCCGCCGAACTTCGCGAGCTTTGCGCCCGCCCCACAACTCGACGCGCGCGTGCTCGCCTTCACCTTCGTGATCTCGCTCGGCACGGGGCTATGCTGCGGTCTGTTCCCGGCTTTGCGCGCGGGCCGGGTCGAGATCGGCACGGTGTTGAAGGACGAAGGGACGGGCGCGGCCGGCAATCTGCGCCGCTCGCGGCTGCAACAATTATTCGTCATCGGACAGGTGGCCGTCTCGCTGCTCCTGCTCGTCGTCGCCGGTCTGCTGCTCCGCTCCTTGCGCGCCTCCGAATCTTTCGACCCCGGCTTCCGCACGGACAAACTCCTGCTGGCCCGGTTCGACCTGCGCCAGCTCAGGTATGACGAACAAAGGGGGCGCGCGTTCTACCGGCAACTGACCGAACGACTCAAGGCGTTGCCCGGCGTCGAAGGCGTGACCTTCGCGACGGTCGTACCGCTGGGGCTGGATCGCGAGTCGCAGGGCTTCAGCATCCCCGGCCATCAGCCGCCCTCCGGTCGTAAGAGCTTCTCGCTCGCAAACAGCGTCGCGGGGCCGGACTACTTCAGCACGATGGGCATTCCGCTCGTGCGCGGGCGCGACTTCGACGCGCGTGATGCGGACGCGGGCGCGCCGCCCGTCGTCGTCATTAACGAGACGATGGCCCGGCAGTTCTGGCCCGACCGCGATCCTCTGGGCCAGACCATTCAACTGGCGGGCACAGACACACACGCACAGATCATTGGGGTCGCGCGCGACATCAAATACTACACGCTCGCCGAGCAGCCGCAGCCTTACGTGTACATTTCGTTCGCGCAGCAATACACGTCCGGTCTGGTTATGCATCTGCGCACCATAGGCGAGCCGCAGACGCTCGCGCGCGCGCTGCGCCACGAGGTTGAGACGCTCGATCCGAACGTGCCCGTCGGCGACGTGACCACGTTCGCCGAATTACGGCGCGGCCCGTTGTTTCCCGGCCGTGCCATGGCCGCGGTCTCAACTCTCTTCGGGCTGCTGGCGCTGGTGCTGACGGCGGTCGGTCTCTACGGCGTCATGGCCTATTCGGTCAGCCAACGCACGCGCGAGATCGGCATCCGCGTCGCGCTTGGGGCGCAACGCTCCGACATCTTCAAAATGATCGTCGGGCAGGGCGTTGTGCTCGCACTCGGCGGCATCGCGCTTGGGCTGGCGGCGGCCTTTGCGCTCACGCGTTTCTTGTCGAGCCTGCTGTTTAACGTAAGCGCAACCGATCCGCGCGTCTATCTGTTCGTCTCGCTCCTGCTCGCTGCGGTCGCGCTCTTGGCCTGCTACATCCCTGCGCGCCGCGCGACGAGAGTCGATCCGATGATCGCGTTGAGATATGAATAACAGTCGCGAGTCTGGAGAGTCTAGCGAGTCAAAGGCATTTGTCTTCTGACTCGCTAGACTCTCCAGACTCTCCAGACTCTCCGGACTCATTTTAGGAGGTTGATGATGCGAAGAATAAATTATGCGCTCTGCGCGGTGGCGGTTGTGGGCTTGGTTGTCGCGCTGTCGATTGTGCGCGCACAGTCGCCTTTCACCGGGCAGTGGCTCGTCGAGCCGAAGCAGACGCGGGCGGACGTGGTGCAGTTGACGCTGCGCTACCGGATGGAGAAGAACAGTGACAAGGATCATTATCACGACAGCACCACCGGCTTCGACATCGCGCTCGCTAAATTGTCCGGTCTCACGCCGGCGCAGATGAGCGCGCCGGGCGGCAATCACGTCCAGTTCCAACTGCGGCGCGACGCGGGCACGCTCGACTGCGATGGTTGGTTCAAAGACGGACAGGGCGCGGGCCACTTCGTCTTCGTCCCCGACGCGGGCTTCGTCGCCGCGCTGCGCCAGCGCAATATCGACGCGCCCACCCCGGCGCAACAGTTCACACTTGCGATGGATGACGTGAGTCTCGCGCTCGTGGACGAACTGCAAGCCGAAGGCTACACGCGCCCGACGCTCGAACAACTCGTCAAGCTCGGCACGCACGGCGTGCGGCTCGAATACGTGCGTGAGTTGCACGCGCTCGGCTACGACGTGGGCACGCCCGATGCGCTCGTCCACATGGTTGATCACGGTGTCAGCCCGCGCTACATACGCAATCTGGCCGCGCTCGGCTACGAGCATCTGGCGGCCGAGGACTTAGTCCGCGCGGTGGATCACGGCGTCAGCTCCGATTACATCACGAAGATGCAGGCGGCCGGGTACGCGCGCCAACCGTTGGAACAGTTGATCCGCATGGTCGATCACGGCGTCAGCGCAAAGATGGTGGAGGAACTGTCTGCGCTGGGTTATCGCCAACTGCCCGCCGTAGATTTGATCAGGCTGGCGGATCACGGTGTCAGCGCGCGCTTCATCCGCAACCTCAAGGCGCTCGGTTACGACAACGTGCCCGTCGATCTGTTGGTGCGCCTCGCGGATCACGGCGTCTCCACGGATTTCATCGAGCGCGTGCGGGCGGGTGGGCGGCAGGGCGTGTCGCTTGAGCAGTTGATCTACATGCGCGATCACGGGGAAGACCACTGACCGGGCGCACGCGAGTTTTAGTTGATAGTCAGTAATTCAGGAGAACGATGATGAGCACGATTTGGCAAGACGCGCGCTACGGGTTGCGCATGTTGTGGAAGAGTCCGGGCTTTACGCTCGTCGCGGTGCTGGCCCTCGCGTTAGGGATCGGCGCGAACACGGCCATCTTCTCGGTCGTCAATGCGATGCTCCTGCGCCCGCTGCCGTATCAAGACCCTGATCGGTTGGTCGTCGTCTGGGAGACGAACCCGAACCTGTCGAGCACCTATCTGCGCACGCATAACGAGGCGTCGCCCGCCAACTTCCTCGATTGGCGGCAGCAGCAGACGGTCTTTGAAGACATCGCTGCCTATCGCTTCAACGACTACAACCTGACGGGCGGCGATGCGCCGGAGAAACTAGCGGGCAATCCGGTCACGGCCAACTTATTCGATGTGCTCAAAGTTCGCCCGCTCATCGGCCGCACGTTCCGGCCCGCCGACGGCGATCCGAATAGTGACCGTGTGGCCATCTTAAGCTATGGTCTCTGGCAACGGCGCTTTGGCGGCGACGCGAACGTCATCGGGCGCACACTCAATTTAAACGGCAACCCGACGACGGTCGTCGGCGTGATGCCGGCCGACTTCGAGTTCCCGGCCCCTGTCTCCGAACTGTGGACAGCGCTGCGGTTCGCCAACGATCAGCCGCCCGCGCGCGGCGCGCATTTCCTCTACACGCGCGCGCGCCTCAAACCCGGCGTCACTTTGGCGCAGGCGCAAGCCGAGATGGAAACCATCGCCACACGCCTCCGCCAGCAGTACCCGGATACGAACGCGGATCGCAGCGTCCGGCTTGTGCCGCTCCATGAGGCGACGACCGAGCAGGCCAGATCGGGCTTGCTCGCCTTGCTCGGCGCAGTCGGCTTTGTGCTCTTGATCGCGTGCGCCAACGTCGCCAACCTGATGCTCGCGCGCTCGTCGGCGCGCCACAGAGAGATCGCAATCCGCACGGCGTTGGGCGCGGGGCGCTGGCGCATCGTGCGGCAGTTGTTGACTGAGAGCGTGCTGCTCTCCATTGCGGGCGGCGCGCTCGGTGTGCTGCTGGCGCTCTGGGGCATAGACCTCTTGGTCGCCGCCGTGCCGCACGAGTTCACGCTCTATGTGCATGGCTTGAATCAGATCAGACTTGATCGCTGGGTACTGGCCTTCACGCTCATCATCTCGATTTTGACCGGGCTACTCTTCGGGCTTGTGCCCGCGCTCCAGGCAGCGCGCACCGATCTCAACGAGGCGCTGAAAGAGGGCGGGCGCTCATCGGTCGGGCATGTGCGCAAGCGTTTTCGCAGCGCGCTCGTCGTGGCCGAAGTGGCGCTTGCGCTCGTGCTCTTAGTTGGCGCAGGGCTGATGCTCAAGAGCTTCCTGCGGCTCATCGAAGTCCGGCCCGGCTTCGATCCGCACAACGTAATGACGGCCCAACTGGCGCTGCCCCCGGCGCGCTACAAAGAGAACGCGCAGATCGTTAGCTTCTATCAACAACTGACAGAGCACGTGGCGGCACAGCCCGGCGTCGAAGCCGTCGGCACAATCGACATGTTGCCCATGGCCGGATCGGGCGGCACGACAACTTTCATCATTGATGGGCGCCCGCCCGCCAAGGCCGGCATCTATCCGGAGGCGAATTCGCGCACGGTCGATCCCGGCTACTTCAATGCACTCCGCATCCCCGTGCTCAAGGGGCGCAACTTCACTGCGCAGGATCGCGTGGGTGCGCCCGGCGTCTGCATCGTCAACGAGACCTTTGCGCGGCTTTACTTCCCCGGTGAAGACGCGGTCGGCAAAGTGCTGCGCAATCCCGATGGCACAAACCCGTTTCAGATCGTCGGCGTCGTCGGCGACATCAAGCACTGGGGTCTCGACGACGAGCCGGAGGGCTATCTCTACGCGCCGCAGTTGCAGCTACCAAGCAACAGCGTCTCGCTCGTCGTCCGCGGAAACGGGGAGCCGGCAAGTCTGGCGGCGATGGTGCGGCGCGAAGTGCTCGCGCTCGATAAAGATCAACCGATCTTCGATGTGAAGACGATGGAGCAACGCATCGGCGAGACCACCACGCCCGCGCGGCTCGGCTCGTTCCTGTTCGCGCTGTTCGCTGGCGTCGCCCTATTGCTCGCCGCCGTCGGCATCTACGGCGTGATGGCCTATAGCGTCACACAGCGCACGCACGAGATCGGCGTCCGTATGGCCTTGGGCGCGCAGACCCGTGATGTGCTGCGGCTCGTCGTCGGGCAGGGGATGGCGCTCGTCGGCGTCGGCGTCCTGCTCGGCCTCGCCGCCGCGTTCGTGCTGATGCGCTGGCTCGCGAGCAAGCTGTTCCAAGTCAGCGCCACCGACCCCGTGACGTTTGCCGCCGTCTCGCTGCTCCTCGCCTTCATCGCGCTCGTCGCCTGCTACGTGCCGGCCCGGCGCGCGACGAAAGTCGATCCGATGGTGGCGCTCAGATACGAATAAAAGGATGAAGGATGAAGAGAACTGCTCAGCGTTGAAAGCTTGCTTTCATGCTTCATCCTTCATCCTTTCCTGAAACCGGAGGTTTCAGAATGAGCACACTGTGGCAGGACGTGAGATATAGCTTGCGGGTGTGGTTGAAGCGACCGGGCTTCACGGTCGTGGCCGTGCTTTCGCTGGCGCTGGGGATCGGCGCGAACACGGCCATCTTCAGCGTCGTCCAAGCGGTGCTATTGCGGCCATTGCCCTTTGCTGAAGCTGACCGGCTGGTTTATCTGACTGAGCGCAACACGCAGCTTGACGGCGTGTCGCTCTCTTGGCCCAATTTTACGGACTGGCGGGCGCAGAATCATGTGTTTGAAAAGATCGCCGCCTACAATCGTGACAGCTATAACCTAACGAGCGGCGGCGACCCTGAGCGGCTGCTGGCCGCGCAAGCTTCAGCCGATCTGTTTGCCGTGCTGCGCGTGCATGCAGCACAAGGTCGCGTCTTCACCAACGAAGAAGATGCGCCGGGCGCGAATCCGGTGGTCGTGCTGAGCTACGGCCTGTGGCAGCGCCGCTTCGGCGGCGCTGCGAATGTCGTCGGGCAGAGTATCACGCTCAACGGGCGCGGCTACACGGTGGTCGGCGTGATGCCGCAGGGCTTTGCTTTCCCCAACCGCGTGGAGCTATGGCTGCCGCTCGGCCAGCTTGCGCAGCCGGCTTGGCAGAATCGAGATAATCACATGGGCCTGTTCGGCGTCGCGCGGCTCAAACCCGGCGTGGCGCTTGAACAGGCACGCGCCGATCTGAACAACATCACAGCCAGTCTGGCCCAACAATACCCGGACACGAATGCGGACGAGCGCGCGACGCTCACACCGTTGCAAGAAACCTATGTGAAAGATATACGGCTGGCCTTGTGGACGCTGCTCGGTGCGGTCGGGTTTGTGCTGGCTGTAGCGTGCGCGAACGTGGCTAATCTATTACTGGCGCGCACCGCCATACGGCAGCGTGAGTTTGCGATCCGGGCTGCGCTCGGCGCGAGTCGCCGCCGCATCGTCAGACAGTTGCTGGTCGAGAGTTTATTGCTGGCGCTCACGAGCGGCGGGCTTGGTCTGTTGCTGGCGCTGTGGGGCGTAGACCTGATTCTCGCCATCAGACCTGACTACATTCCGCGCGCCAATGAAATTGGGATCGACGCCCGCGTGCTGTTGTTCACCGCCGCTGTGTCCATGCTTACCGGCCTCATCTTCGGGCTTGTGCCGGCGCTGCAAGCGAGCCGACCTGATTTGCAGGCAGCGCTCAGAGAAGGAAAGCGCGGCCCGGTCTGGGGGCGCAGCGTGTTTCGCAGCGGGCTGGTCATAACCGAAGTCGCGTTGACGCTGGTGCTGTTGGTCGGCACGGGGCTATTGCTGCGTAGCTTCCAACGTTTGCAACAGGTCGAGCCGGGTTTCACTTACGAACATCTCTTGAGCGTCAACGTGACGCTGCCCGCGCGAAAATATCCTGACGTAGCGCAGCGGATCAATTTCACGCAGGAAGTATTGCCGAAGCTGCGCGCGTTGCCCGGCGTGGCAGACGCGGCCGTTTCGTCGGGGCTGCCGCTTGGTTACAACAACTGGCAGGCGCAGTTTGTGCTCGACGGGCGACCACAGCCGCCGCCCGCGCAGACGCCGGTGATGGACGTGTGCGCGGTCAGCCTCGATTATTTCCGCACCATGGGTATCCCCTTGCTTAAGGGCCGCTACTTCAACGCACAGGACAATCGGCAGTGGCTGGATGAACGGAGTCTGCAAGGCCGCGACGAAGGCGCGCGCGCAATTGCCGGCGTGAATGCGATCATCATTGATGAAGAGTTCGCGCGGCGTTATTGGCCAAATGAAGACGCCACGGGTCAGCGCATCAGATTTGGCGCGGATGCGAGTGCGCCCGCGTTGACGGTCGTGGGCGTCGTGGGGCGCGTGCGGATGGAAGGGCTGAAGACGGATGTCAACCGCGGGCAAGGTTATCTCCCCTATCTACAGTTGCCGACGCGCTCGTTGGCTATCGTGGTCAGGTCGGCGCTTGCGCCGGAGCAGATAGTCGCGGCGGTGCGCCGGCAGGTGCTGGCCGTAGATCGCGAGCAGCCGGTTTACAACGTGCGCACGCTGGCGCAGATGCGCGCGACATCACTTGCACCCGCAGCCTTAAATCTGACGCTCCTCGGCATCTTCGCGGGTCTCGCACTGGTGCTGGCGGCCGTCGGTATTTACGGCGTCATCGCTTACACGGTCAGCCAGCGCACGCACGAGATCGGCATCCGCGTCGCGCTCGGTGCGCAGCGCCGCGACATCTTCAAGTTGATCGTCGGGCGCGGCCTGTTGCTAGTGCTCGCCGGCATCGGGCTTGGCCTGTGTGCCGCCTTAGCGCTCGCCCGTCTCTTATCGAGCTTGCTGTTCGGCGTCAGCGCGACCGATCCGTTGGTCTTCGCAGTAGTCGCGCTGCTGCTCGCGTCGGTTGCGCTGCTGGCCTGCTACCTGCCGGCACGCCGCGCAATGAAGATCGATCCGATGGTCGCGCTCAGATACGAGTAGTGCTGAGTGCTGAGTCCTGAGTGCTGAGCCAAAACAATCAGCTTCTCACTCAGCACTCAGCACTCAGGACTCAGCACTTTTTCTTTTGGAGGTTCATCATGTCACTCAGATTCATATTGTCGTGCTTATCACTTGTCTTCATGTTGGGCGGGCTGGTGCTGTTAGCTTCAGGGCAGGAGAAGTCGCGGTCGGCGTGGACGTGGCAGCATTCGGATGACGGCTGGCGCAGGGAAGTGCGCGTCGAAGGGCGCGCCGAGTTCAACGAGGAGTACACGGACGTTGAACGTTTGGGCGAAGACAGCGCGGTGCGCGTTGAGGAGCGGCGGGGCGGCGAAGTGCGGCGCTACGAAGTGCGCCGCGGCATGGACGCGGCGCTGCGGCGCACGTACACGGTCAACGGCGCGGCGCACGCGATTGATGCTGATGCTCAGCATTGGCTCGCTCAGATGCTGCTCGTCGCCGTGCGGCAGGGCGGATTGGACGCGCCGACGCGCGTGGCGCGTCTGCTGCGCCAGCGCGGCCCCGACGGCGTGCTCGCGGAGGTCTCGCAGATCGAAGGCGACTACGGGCGGCGCATCTACTTCGACGAGTTGTTTAAGACCGCGAACCTCAGCCCCGCCGTGCTGCAAAAAGCGCTCAGACAGGCGGCGCGCGAGATCACGAGCGACTACGAGCGCGCGCAGATGCTCAACCACGTCGCGGACACTTTCGTGCACACGGACACACTCGTGCCCGTCTACTTCGAGGCGCTAGATCGCATCAGTTCGGACTACGAGCGGCGGCGCGTCATGACAAGCATCGTCGCGCGGCCGCTGCTCATTCCGGCGGCGCGGCGGCGCTTGCTGCAATCGGCCGCCGCGCTCTCGTCCGATTACGAAAAGGCGACGTTGCTGATCACGGCCGCGCCCGTCTATCTCAACGACGATAAGTTGCGCGCGGCTTACGATGAGACGGTCAATACCATCGGCTCTGATCACGAACGCGGGCGCGTGCGCAATGCGCTGGCGCGGCGGACGAGCATGAATTGAGTTGAGCAAGCTGGCGACTGAAGCCGCAAGCGCGGCAGAGAATGAGGTGCAGTGATGAGCAAGTTGTGGCAAGACCTGCGTTACGGATTGCGCATGATGTTGAAGAGTCCCGGCTTCACGCTGGTGGCGGTGCTGGCGCTCGCCTTAGGCATCGGCGCGAACTCGACGATCTTCAGTTTCATCAACGGGCTGGTGCTGCGCCCCATCGCGGGCGTGCGCGCGCCGGAGCGTCTGGTCGCCGTCTACACGAGCGATTACAGCAGCGGTCTCTACGGCGGCTCGTCCTATCCCGACTACGTTGATTTCCGCAATCAGGCGGACGCCTTCGCCGGCCTCGCGGCTTACGAAGAGACGGTGCTGAACGTGGCCGGCGGCGACGAAGCGGAGCGGCTGCGCGGCGCTTACGTGACCGGCAACTATTTCGACGTGCTCGGCGTCGGCGCGCGCGCTGGCCGCACGCTCACGCCCGCGGACGACGAGAAGCCGGGCGCACACCCGGTCGTCGTCATCAGCGCAAGCTTGTGGCAGCGGCGCTTTGGCGCAGACCCGGGTGTGGTCGGGCAGACCATTACGCTCGGCACGCGGCCCTTTACCATCATCGGCGTGGCGGCGGCGGATTTTCACGGGCTGCGCATGGGCCAGCCACCGGAGTTCTGGCTGCCGATGATGATGGACTCGGCCGACATGCTCAGCGGGCGCGGCAATCGCGGGCTGGAGATCACAGGCCGGCTCAAGGCGGGCATCACGCTCGCACAGGCGAGCGCGCAGATCGCAGGCATCGGCGCGCGGCTGGCGCAGAGCTATCCCGAGACAAACATGGGCACGCTCGCGCGCCCGAAAGAACCGCGCCCGATGACGGTCGTGCACGAGGCGCGCATCGAGCCGGAAGGGCAGAAGAACGTGTGGATCATGTCTGGCTTGCTCATGGCGGCAGTCGGGCTTGTCTTATTGATCGCATGCGCAAACGTGGCCAACCTGTTGCTGGCGCGGGCGGCGGCGCGGCGACGCGAGATCGCGATCCGGCTGGCGCTGGGCGCTGGGCGCTGGCGTCTGATCCGACAACTTTTGACCGAGAGCGTGCTGCTCGCCGGTTTAGGCGGCATGCTGGGATTGCTCCTCGTGCTCTGGGCGGTGGACGTGATTCCGACCTTCTTCCCGCCGAGCGAGGCGGCCGGTCTCGATCTCAGTCTCGACTGGCGCGTGCTCGCGTTCACCTGCGCGGTCACGCTCGTGACCGGCATCGTGTTCGGGCTTGTGCCGGCGTTGCAGGCGACGCGGCCTGAGCTGACCGCAGCATTGAAAGACGATATGGGCGGCTCGGGCTATAGCCTGCGGCGTTTCAGTCTGCGGAGCACACTTGTCGTCGCGCAATTATCTTTATCGCTCGTGTTGCTGGTCGGGGCGGGCCTGTTTCTGCGCAGCCTGCGGCGCGCCGTCTCATTCGATCCCGGCTTCGCGGCGCAGAATATGTTGCTCGCATCGCTTGAGACAAGCGGCACGGGTCTCGCCAAAGCACAGGGCCAAGCTTTCTATCAGCAGACGTTGGAGCGCGTCGGCAGTCTGCCGGGCGTGCGCGCGGTGACGCTGACGAGCATCATCCCGATCAGCGGTGGCGGACAACGGCGCGGCATAAATATCCCGGGCTATGAACCGCAGCCGAACGAGGACACCGAGACGAATACGAACGTCGTCGGCCCCGACTACTTCACCACGATGGACATCGCCATCGTGCGCGGGCGCGCTTTCAACGCGCAGGACACAGAGGGCGCGCCGCCCGTCATCATGGTCAACGAAGAGTTCGCGCGCCGCTACTTCCCCGGCCAAGACGCGGTCGGCAAACGTCTGCGCTGGAATGCGGACGAGCCTTACATGGAGATCGTCGGCGTGGCGCGCAACGCGAAGTATCGTTCCCTGCGCGAGCCGACGTTGCCGTTCATCTACATCCCGCTTGCACAGGAATACCAGCGCGGCATGACGCTCTTAGTGCATACAGAGAATGACCCGGCGGCGCTCGCCGCGGCCGTGCGCAGCGAGGTGCACGCACTGAATAAGAACGTGCCTATCTTCGCCGTCAAGACGATGACCGAGCAGATCGGCGCGGCGCTCGCGGCCGATCGCATGATCGCCGTGCTGCTGAGCGTCTTCGGCGGCGCGGCGCTACTCTTGGCGGCCGTCGGTCTCTACGCCGTCGTCGCCTACTCGGTCGCGCAACGCACGCATGAGATTGGCATACGCATGGCCCTCGGCGCTGAGCCGCGCGATATCGCTCGACTGATCGTGGGGCAAGGACTGATCCTCGTCCTCTTCGGCGCGGGCATCGGTCTCGCGCTGGCGTTCGCACTGACGCGTGTGCTGGCCAGCCTGCTCTTTGACTTGAGCGCCACCGATCCGCTCACCTTCGTCGGTGTCGCACTGCTGCTCGCCTTCATCGCGCTCATCGCCTGTTACATCCCCGCGCGGCGGGCCACGAAGGTCGATCCGATGGTGGCCTTGCGATACGAATAGTGCTGAGTGCTGAGTGCTGAGTGCTGAGTGAACGTAAGATATATTTTTCTCAGCACTCAGCACTCAGCACTCAGGACTCGCTAGCATAGTTGGCTTAAACTGGTGCGAGCGGCTATAAGGATGCCGCAAGAGTTGTATGAAGACTGCTGACGCAAACACTCCTCGTGTGCTCGCCGCCGACGATCAGGCGGACGTGCTCGAAGCGCTGCGCCTGTTGTTGAAGGGCGAGGGCTACCAGATCGAAACGGTCACCTCGCCCGCGGCCGTCGTCGAAGCGGCGAGCGCGCGCGAGTTCGATCTGCTCCTCATCGATCTCAACTACACGCGCGACACCACGTCCGGGCACGAAGGGCTTGATCTGATCACGCGGCTGCAACGGATGGATGCAGCACTGCCCGTCGTGGTCATGACGGCGTGGGGCAGCGTCGAGTTGGCGGTCGAGGCAATGCGACGCGGCGCGCGCGATTTCATCCAGAAGCCTTGGGAGAACGCGCGGCTCTTGACGGTGCTGCGCACGCAGATCGAGTTGGGGCGCGCGCTGCGCAAAGGGCAACACCTCGAAGCCGAGAACCGGCTGCTGCGCGACGGCGTGAAGCCGCCGACCTTGATCGCCACTGCGGCGAGCATGCAGCCGGTCTTGCAGTTGATGGAGTCGGTCGGGCCGTCTGAGGCGAACGTGCTCATCACCGGCGAGAACGGCACAGGCAAAGAGGTGGTTGCGCAGACCTTGCACGCGATCTCACCGCGCGCAGGCATACCGATGATCACGGTCAACGTCGGCGCGCTCTCCGAAGGCACGTTCGAGTCGGAGTTGTTCGGGCACGTCAAGGGCGCGTTCACCGACGCGAAAGCGGATCGCGTCGGCCGGTTTGAATTGGCCGACGGCGGCACGCTCTTTCTTGATGAGATCGCGAACGTGCCGCCCGCGCAACAGGCGAAGCTGTTGCGCGTGGTCGAGACGGGCGAGTTTGAGCGCGTCGGCTCGTCCAAGACGCGGCGGGTGGACGTGCGGATTCTCTCGGCGACGAACGCGGACTTGAAAGAAGAGATGGCCGCGAACCGCTTCCGGCAGGATTTACTCTTCCGCCTGAACACGGTCGAGATTCACCTGCCGCCTTTGCGCGAGCGCGCGGAGGATATTCCCGTACTCGCGCGTTATTTTCTCAACCAGCACGCGCGCCGTTATCGTAAAGTAGTCACGGGTTTTTCCGAAGACGCGCTGAAGTTGCTCGCGCGTTACGCGTGGCCCGGCAACGTGCGCGAGTTGAATCACACGCTTGAGCGCGCAGTGCTGTTGGCGAAGGGCAACGCGGTCGAGGCGCGCGATCTGAATCTGCAAGCCGAACGCGGCACGATTGATCGGGGCTTGGAAGAGATGAGTCTTGATGAAGTCGAAGCTTATTTGATCCGCAAGACGCTGGCGCGGTTTGACGGCAATGTAAATCAGGCCGCGGAGGCGCTCGGTCTCAGTCGCAGCGCGCTCTATCGTCGGCTGCAACGTTATGGCTTATGAAAGGTGATCGGCGTGACGAGCGCGCGCGCACAAGCCACGAGCAGCGCCTGTTGTGGCTCGCGCTGCTATCGGGTCTGCCCGGTTCGCTCACCGCGCTCATCATCATCTGGGAGCACGACTACACGGACAAAGTGCAGTGGACGTTGACCGTCCTGATCGCCTGCTGCTGGCTCGGCTTCGCTTTCTCTTTGCGCGAGCGCGTCGTGCGCCACCTGCAAACGGTCTCGAACCTGCTGGCGGCCCTGCGCGAGGGCGACTATTCGATCCGCGCACGCGGCGCGCGCCCGGACGACGCGCTCGGTGAAGTGATGTTAGAGGTGAACGCTTTGGGCGAGACCTTACGCGAGCAGCGGCTCGGTGCATTAGAAGCGACGGCGCTTCTGCGCACCGTGATGGCGGAGATCGATGTCGCCATCTTCGCCTTCGACGCCGACGCGCGCCTGCGGCTCGTCAACCGCGCGGGCGAACGTCTGCTCGCGCAACCGGCCGAGCGTTTGATCGGACGCACCGCCGCCGACCTCAACCTCGCGGACTGTCTCAACGGCGGTACGGACGAGAACGCGCGCACGTTGGCGAAAACTTTCCCCGGCGGGTCGGGCCGCTGGGGCGTGCGGCACAGCACGTTCCGCGAGCGCGGCTTGCCGCATCAACTCCTCGTCATGGCCGACCTCAGTCGCGCGTTGCGCGAAGAGGAGCGCGCCGCGTGGCAGCGCATCGTGCGCGTGCTCGGGCACGAGTTGAACAATTCGCTCGCGCCGATCAAATCCATCGCGGGCAGCTTGGGTAGTCTATTGGGTCGCAGCCCGCGCCCCACCGATTGGGACGAGGACATGCGGCGGGGCTTGACCGTCATCGAAGACCGCTCGGCGGCGCTCGCCCGTTTCATGCAAGCCTACGCGCATCTCGCGCGTCTGCCGCCGCCGCGCTTCCGCCCGCTCGACGTGGGCGCGTGGGTGCGGCGCATCGTCGCGCTGGAGACGCGCCTGAGCGTGCAGGTACAAGCGGGGCCGGAGTTGATCATACAGGGCGACGAAGATCAGTTGGATCAACTGCTCATCAACCTGCTGCGCAACGCCGTGGACGCGGCCCTTGAGACCGGCGGCGGCGTGCGCGTCAGTTGGGGCCAGACCGCGACGCATTTGAACATCTGGATCGAAGACGAGGGCCCCGGTCTCTCAAACACAGCCAATCTCTTCGTCCCATTCTTCACCACGAAGCCGGGCGGCTCCGGCATAGGTCTCGTCCTCAGTCGCCAGATCGCCGAAGCGCATGGCGGCACGCTCACGCTCGCCAACCGCCGCAACGCACAGGGTTGCGAGGCTCGGTTGCGTTTGCCGCTTTAAAAGCTTCAATTGTCCTTTGGGTCAGGTAAGTTCACCGCAGAGACGCAGAGGACGCAAAGATGGCGCAGAGAGTTGAACTCTTTTCTCTGCGCGCCCTCTGCGCTCTTTGCGTCTGCGGCGGTGAGTTTGCTCGTTACGCACTCAACCCTGAATTGCACTAGAATGCTTTGGCTGGGCCGTCAAGCCGACTCATGCTAGAGCAATCATGCCCGAACGAGATTACGAACTAGACGAGCAGGTCGTCGCGGAGAGCAAGACGCGGCTCAAAAAACCGCCGCTCTACAAAGTCTTACTGCACAACGACGACTTCACGACGATGGAGTTTGTCGTCTACGTGCTGCAATCCGTCTTCGGGCAGCCCGAAGAAGAAGCCTTTAGCATCATGCTCAAGGTACACTTGGAAGGCATCGGCATCGCGGGCATCTACACATACGAAGTGGCCGAGACGAAGGCGGCGAAGGTGGCGGAGTTGGCGCAGGCGCACGAGTACCCGCTGCTCTGCACGGTCGAAGAGGCAGAGGGTGAAGGTTGATGAACGAAGCCGATAGCTTTAAACCAAGGGCCCGGCGGCGAAGTTATGCGATACTGCACGCTTGCAACCTAGCTCGCCCCGGAGGTGCCCTCATGACCCATGTGATAAGTAAATGGCTGCTCGCCCTGCTCTGCTGTGGGTTGCTGCTGGCAGGCGGCAAGGCCCAAACGCCGGACAAAACGCCGCCCGTTACGGCCGAGCAGTACGTGGCGGCCGGGACGCAGTATACGCGCGCGCGCGAGTATGACAAGGCGGTTGACGCTTATCGGCAGGCCATCAAACTCACTCCGAACTTGGCCGCCGCCCACCTCGGACTAGGCAACGTCTACAACAACATGGGGCGGGCGGCCGATGCGGTCGAGCCGCTCAAGCTGGCTGTGCGCCTCGACCCCGATAATGCCTCTGCGCACCTCAATCTCAGTATCGCCTACGTCAACCTGCGCCATGGCGAAGAGGCGCTCAGTGAGGCACAGGAAGCGAAGCGGCTCAGCCCCAACGACCCGCGCGTCCACAATCAACTCGGCATCGTGTTGAGTAGCAGCTTCGGCCGGCTCGAAGAGGCGCTCGCCGCCTACAACGAAGCCCGTCGGCTCAACCCCAACTTGGCTTACGTCAACCACAATATCGGACTAATGAACATGCGACTCGGCCGCTACGCCGATGCCGTCGAGCCGTTTGAAGACGCGGCCGGTCTGGAGCCGACGGATCGTGACGCCCGTTTCTTCCTCGGCGAGGCCTACACCAAACTCGGGCGCTACGACGACGCCATCAACGCCTTCACCAAGTTTCTCGCACTCAAGCCCGACGGCTACGACGCGCTGACTAACCGCGCGTGGCTCTACCTCTACGCGGGCGGGCACGGGGCCGAGGCGGCGGCGGACGCCCGGCGCTTCCTCGCCGTCTATGGATGGGAAGACGGCACTTCGCCCTACCGCGTCATCATGGCCAACTTGGGCTATCGCGAGGCCGGCGAGGATGAGGCGGCGCGCCTCATCCTCGCCGAAGCGGCAAGGCATTACGGCAGCAAACTCGGCTGGCCCAGCCCGGTCATCAATTACCTGCGCGGCGAGACGAGCGCCGAAGAGGTGCTGCGCGCCGCCGGGGACAACGACAAGAAGACCGAGGCTCACGTTTATCTTGGCTTAGACTTGCTACTGCAAGGCAAGGCTGACGACGCGCGCACGCACTTCGAGTGGGTGCGGGAGTACGGCAACAAACGCTTCTTCGAGTACCCGCTCGCCATCGCCGAGTTGAAGCGTATGGGGCGTTGACACCCGCGCGCTGCGCCTGTCGTCAGTTGGCGCGCCGGTCAGACTGTTTATGATCACAAGGGAATTACAAGAGACGCTCGCGGCGGCCGTGGATGAAGCGATCCGGCGGCGGCACGAGTACGTGACGCTCGAACATCTGCTATATGCGCTCTTGTCCGACCGCACGGCCGCGAATGTCATACGCCAATGCGGCGGCCAAATTCCGCAGTTGAAACGCGAATTGGAGAAGTTCTTCGACGAGAACATACTGCCGCGCGCGAGCGACCTGACCGAGTTGCCCGAACAGACCGTGACATTTCAGCGCGTGCTCGAATACGCGCTCTTGCAAGCCGAGGGGAGCGGGCAGAAGGAGGTCAACGGCGGCAACATCCTCGCCGCGCTCTATCAAGCCGAACGCTCGCACGCCGTCTTCCTGCTCAGACAACAGGGCGTCACACGTTTGGACGTGCTCAACTATCTGGCGCACGGCATCTCGAAAATTGATCCGCAGAGCGCGCCGGGGCCACTCGAAACTGGCGAGGATGAAGAGATGCCAGCGCCGGTCGATCCGCTCGCGGCTTACACCGTCAACCTCGTCGAGCGCGCCGCGCAAGGCGGCATCGATCCGCTCATCGGGCGCACGGCCGAAGTCGAGCGCACGATCCAAATCTTGTGCCGGCGGCGCAAGAATAATCCGATCTACGTGGGCGAGCCGGGCGTCGGGAAGACCGCCATTGCCGAAGGGCTGGCGCGCAAGATTCATCTAAACGAAGTGCCCGAAGTTTTGCGCGGCGCACACGTGTATGCGCTTGACATGGGCGCGGTGCTGGCGGGCACGAAGTATCGCGGCGAGTTCGAGCAGCGCTTCAAAGCGATCATCAACGCGCTGAAAAAGATTCCCGGCGCGATCCTCTTCATCGACGAGATACACACCATCGTCGGCGCGGGCGCAGTCTCCGGCGGCTCGATGGACGCGTCGAACATCATCAAGCCCGCGCTCGCCACCGGCGAGTTGCGCTGCATCGGCTCGACGACTTACGGCGAATACAAAGCGGCGTTTGAACGTGACCGCGCGCTCGCGCGTCGCTTTCAAAAGATCGAGGTCGGTGAGACGAGCGTCGCGGAGACCATCGCGATCTTGGCCGGGCTGAAAAGCTATTACGAGCAGCATCACGGCGTCCGCTACACGGCCGATGCGCTGCGCACGGCGGCCGAACTGGCCGCCAAATACCTGCACGACCGCTTTCTGCCCGATAAGGCGATTGACGTGATCGACGAGGCGGGCGCGGCCGTCAAACTCCTACCGCCGGAGAAGCGGCCCAAGACGATCAGGCCGAAAGATGTCGAGACGGTCGTCGCGCGCATGGCGAAGATTCCGCCGAAGACGGTTGTCAGCGACGAGAAGGATCGGCTGCGCGATCTGACGAAAGAGTTGCAGGCGGTCATCTACGGGCAAGAGCATGCCATCGAGCAGATCACGAACGCCATTAAGCTGGCGCGCGCCGGTTTAGGGCAGCCCGAAAAACCGGTCGGCTCGTTCCTGTTCTCCGGCCCGACCGGCGTCGGCAAGACGGAACTAGCTAAACAACTCGCGCGCGTGCTCGGCGTCAACTTCCTGCGCTTCGACATGAGCGAGTACGCCGAAGCGCACACGGTCTCGCGTCTGATCGGTGCGCCGCCCGGTTACGTCGGCTTCGATCAGGGCGGCCTGCTGACCGACGCGATCAACAAGACGCCTTACGCCGTGCTCGTCCTAGACGAGATCGAGAAGGCGCATCCGAACCTCTTCAACATACTGTTGCAGGTGATGGATCACGCGACCTTGACGGACAACAACGGCAAGCGGGCCGACTTTCGCAACGTCATCCTGATCATGACGACCAACGCGGGCGCGCAGGAGTTGAGTGCGGGCGGCATCGGCTTTCAGTCGAACAGCACGGGGCGGGGCAAAGGACGCGGCGCAATCGAGCGCACCTTCAGTCCCGAATTTCGCAACCGGCTCGACGCGTGGATCGCCTTCGAGCCGTTGACCTTTGCAGTGATCGAGCGCGTCGTCGATAAATTCATCGGCGAGTTGAACGCGCAACTCGGCGAGCAGAAGACGAGCGTGCGACTGACCGAAGG
Source organism: Pyrinomonadaceae bacterium (assembly GCA_045807745.1). GTDB lineage: Bacteria > Acidobacteriota > Blastocatellia > Pyrinomonadales > Pyrinomonadaceae > QHXQ01. The sequence continues at coordinate 36,799 of JBJMGT010000002.1, read as the reverse complement.
CGCGCGGGCGTGGCTCGCCGAGCACGGCTTTGATCGCCAGTTTGGCGCGCGGCCGATGGCGCGGCTCATCCAGACGAAGATCAAAGCGCCGCTTGCCGAAGAGATTCTGTTCGGCCAACTCACGGCCGGCGGCGAAGTGTTGGTTGACGTGCAAGACGGAGAGCTTGTGCTGCGCTTTCCCGCAGAGTAACGCAGAGCACAAAAGGATTCTCACGCAAAGGCGCAAAGCTAAGAACGCAAAGCAAATCATTCAACTCCTTTGCGCCTTCCTTTGCGTCTTTGCGCCTTTGCGTGCAACTCTTGTCTTAGCTTTCATTCAACTCGGTGCAGCCATGGCCTTGATTCAATTCCCAGACCCGCGCGAGTCTGCTTACGAGGGCATCGTCGCGCTTGGCGGCGAGTTGAATGTGCCGAACCTCGTCAACGCTTACAGACAGGGCATCTTTCCGTGGCCCGTTGACGGCTGGCCGCTGACGTGGTTCTGTCCTGAAGAGCGCGCCGTCCTTGAGTTCAAAGACCTGCACGTGCCGCGTAGCCTCCGCCGCGAACAACGGCGCGCGGGTTTTCACTTTACCATCGATCAAAATTTCCGCGCGGTCATTACCTGCTGTGCGCGTATACGCCGCCTAGGCGAGACGGGCACTTGGATCACACCGCAGATGCACCGCGCCTATTGCCAGCTACACGCGGCCGGGCACGCGCACAGCGTCGAGATATGGCTGGCCGCTGAGTTGGTCGGTGGTCTCTACGGCGTGGATGCGGGCGGCGCGTTCGCCGGCGAGAGCATGTTCCGCTTGCGCCCGAATGCCTCGAAGCTCGCGCTGCTGCACTTGATCGAACACCTGCAAGCGCGCGGGCTTGATTGGCTCGACGTGCAGGTGCTGACGCCGCACATGACCGCGCTCGGCGCAAAGGAGATCGACCGCGATGAGTTTCTGGCGAAGTTGGCCGAGACGCAGACGCGTAGCCTGAAGCTGTTCGACTGAGCGGAAAAATTCCTGCAACAAAAAACCGCTGCGCGCGTTCTTACCTCCGGCTGGTCTTTGGCGCGCGGGCAACGCTGGTCATAGCAACAAGCAACTAACGTTTGCGCTCAACTGTTCATGCTTCGTTGCCTCATGCACGAAAAAGTTAGTTGACAGAAAAACAGAATGAGCTTATAACAAGCAACTCGCGTTGCATGATGAATGAACGCGTGTGAGGTCGAGAGAGAAACTGCAATGTTGACGAACCGGACAAAACGAGAAGCGATGCGCGGCACTGGCGCGACGACCCTTTGGTCGTTTGCGGCTAGGTTGGCCGGACTGCATCCGTCCGTCTATTGCCCGAGTTCGCTCAGCCTATCTTTAGCGGTTGGCGGCGGCGGGAATAGACCCGGACAGTCGGAAGTCGCACAGATTTCCGATCAGCGTCAATTGCATCTGTAATAAAGCGGGAGCGGCTCCCGCTCCCAAAATTCCCAGTAAAACGCGAGAATTGAAGGAGCGGGCCGGCTTCCCTGAGAAGCTGAAAAGCCCGCTCTTTGTCGTTATTTGACAACTGAAGTGACTTGTGTGAACGACGAGGGCAGAGATGCCTTCGCGGGTGGCGCGGCTGTCGAGCTTTGCGAGAGACCAGCAGCCTCGACCACCCTTAGGAGAAGTGTGTCCCGAAGTGTGTCCGGTGCACGCGCGTCGCCTGTCCTCGTCGTGTTTTTATCATAACAGAATTTAAGCCTGTGTGGCTGAGCAGCGAAAGCACTCGACTGTAGATCGAGCGTCCTTGATGGGCCTCGTAGGTGCAAGTCCTACCGCAGGCATGGTGAGTAAGTTCAACGTGCAACGCAAAGTTGAGTCGTGTGGCAATACACGTTGAATGATCATTGCGGGGGCGTAGCATAACTGGCAATGCAGCGGATTCCAGACCCGCGTCCCATCGCTGGACAATGCGCGTTCGAATCGTGCCGCCCCTGTCGACACGTCTGGAAGGTACGCCGAGGTTGGTGCGGCAGCAGTCCTGAAAACTGCCGGGCATAAACGCCTACAGCGGTTCGATTCCGCTACCTTCCGTCAATGCACAGCACACACTTTTGGAGGCGTCGCCTAACTGGTATGGCAGCGGCCCGCTAAGCCGCCGGGCCAAGAGAGCCTGTGTGCGTTCGACTCGCACCGCCTCCGCCAAGACAAGGGCTGAAGGATGAGGGATGAATAAAAAAGCGATTCCTCTTCTTCATCCCTCATCCCTTTCTTTTGGACCCGTAGCTCAGCGGAATAAGAGCGCGACGGTGCGAATGTCGAGGTCGTTGGTTCAAATCCAACCGGGTTCATTCGATTGCTGCATGCCGACGTAGCCCAAACGGCAGAGGCGCTCGCCTTAAAAGCGAGTTAGTGAGAGTTCGAATCTCTCTGTCGGCATTTATCCTTGCGGAGGTGGCGCAAACGGCAGACGCGCCAGCCCCAGAAGTTGGTTCATGCGGGTTCGAGTCCCGCCCTCCGCACCAAATGTTTTTCAGCCGATGTGGTGGAACAGGCAGACACACATGCCCGAGGCGCATGCGGAGCGAATAGAGACTCCTTGCGGGTTCAACTCCCGCCATCGGCATCAAGAGCGCGAGAGTGGCGCAAACAGGCAGACGCGGCGAAGCTCAAACCTTCGTCTCTTGAGAGTTCGAATCTCTCCTCTCGCATCAAGCACACATAACTCGCGGCCCGTTCGTCCAAAGGTCAGGACGCTGGTCTTTCAAGCCGGAAACAAGAGTTCGAGTCTCTTACGGGCTGTCAGAAAATTTCACGGTGCGTTCGTTTAGTCCGGCTCAAGACGCTGCCTTGTCAAGGCAGAGATCGCGGGTTCGAATCCCGCACGCACCGCCTTTCGGTTTTATGTTGGCTATAAAGCTCAACTGGCAGAGCGCCGCGCTGTGCACGCGGAGTGTGCGGGTTCGAATCCCGTTAGCCAACCTCTGCAAAGCAGTGACAAGTGACAAGTGACAAGCGACAAGTTAAAGCTTGTCTTAGCTCGGCACTCGTCACTTGCCACTCGTCACTATCTTCGGGGCGTTGAGCCAGTGGGCGAAGCCGCCTGAGTCTCAATCAGGAGAACGCGAGTTCAAATCGCGCACGCCCTGTCATCTTTTGCGGGTCAGTAGCCAAGCTGGTTGAAGGCACTCGCCTTTTAAGCGAGGGATGCGTGAGTTCAAATCTCACCTGACCCATCACGAACACACGAGCATGCGAGAGTAGCTCAGCCGGCAGAGCGCGGGTCTTCCAAACCTGAGGTCGCGAGTTCGAAGCTCGTCTCTCGCTTCCGTCCGGGTCAGAAACTCAAGTGGCTGAGTACCGGCCCCTTAAGCCGGGAGGTGAGAGTTCAAGTCTCTCCTGACCCACTGAAGAGCAGGGATGTAGGATGATGGATGAGGGATGAATAAAAGCAATTCTTCTTATTCATCCCTCATCCCTCCGCCCTCATCCCTTTCCTCTCCGGGTATGGTGTAACGCAAGCATCCGAGTCTTGGGCACTCGTGGCGAAAGTTCAATTCTTTCTACCCGGACCAAATTCTTTTAACGCGTGGGTCGCAAGTGTTGTTAGCGGCACACCTGCCTTGCAAGCAGGAGGGCTGAGTGCGAGTCTCAGGCGATCCACTAACACATTAAGCGGGCCAGTAGCTCAGTTGAATCAGAGCGCCTGTCTCCGAAGCAGGAGGGCGCAGGTTTGAGTCCTGCCTGGCTCACCAATTTGCACGTGGGAATAGCTCAGTTGGTCGAGAGTGCGGGTGTGCCATGCCCGAGACGCGGGTTCGACTCCCGCTTCCCACATTCAGTCTCCACAAAGCGGCGCGAGCGCCTCACCCCGCGCGCCGCCCCTCCGCCCGCGTGGTGCAAATAAGCAAACACGCTGCCCCGGTACGGCAGAGATTACGAGTGCAACTCTCGTCGCGGGCTTAAAGCGATTGATTCATCGATTCATTGATTCAATGAGCAAATGAATCAATGATTCAATTCCTTTCGGTCGAGTAGCTCAGTCTGGCCAGAGCGGTGCTCTTACAAAGCAAGGGGCGAAGGTTCAAATCCTTCCTCGACCATCGGCAGTTATTTCTGTGGTCTAGCTTAATTCGGCAGAGCGCCTGATTGTTAATCAGGTCGGTTTCGGTTCGAGTCCGAAGGCCACAGCCAAAACATTCAGGGTGGCGTAGTGTCAACGGCAGCAACATGCTCGCCCCGTAAGCGAGCGATGCGGGTTCGACTCCCGCCGCCACCTTCATCGTTCTTATCGGGGCGCTGGCTCAAGCCGGGGAGGACGCGACTCCGGCGGCTCGTGGAGCAAGGAGGCACTTGCAGACTAACGGCGACTCCACGCCCCGACCAAAACTTTACGGCGGGATAGCTCAGGCCAGTAGAGCACACGTCTCATAAACGTGGGGTCGCCGGTGCAAGTCCGGCTCCCGCCATCACACCTGCGGCTGGGTAGCTGAGAGAGCGCAAGCGCCGGTTTGAAAAACCGGAGAGGGCGGTGCGAGTCCGTCACCAGCCATCAGTACATGGAAGAATTTATTGCGGTGTCGTTCAACAGGCAGGACGCCGGACTCTGAATCCGGAGATTTTGGTTCGACTCCATACGCCGCAGTGCAAACGGGGCATAGCTTAAAGGTAAAGCAACCGGCTTATACCCGGTGTTAGCGGCCGATTACCGCGAGATTGCAGGTTCAAGTCCTGCTGCCCCGATGGAATTTTGCGGGATGGTGCAACCGGCAGCACGCCTCTCTTTGAAAGAGGAGATTGAAGGTTCGACTCCTTCTCCCGCAGCCTCCGACGGAACGTAGCTCAATTAGTAGAGGGTCAGCGCGACAGGCCGGAAGTCGGCGGTGCAAGTCCGCCCGTTCCGATCACATTTTGTCCTCGCCCCCTCTCACGGTTGAGAAGCTCAGGTAGCAGAGCAGGCGCTCGATAAGCGCACGGACGCAGGTGCAAGTCCTGCCTCAACCATGCAAGCTTTTGCGGCGTAGCTCAAGTGAGAGCGCCCGCCCTGTAAGCGGGAAGACGCAGGTGCAACGCCTGTCGCCGCAGCCAATAAAAAGCAGTGACAGGTGACAAGTGACGAGTGACAAGTAAGAGCATGTTTTTAACTTGTCACTCGCCACTTGTCACCTGTCACTGCCCTTCAGGGCCTGTAGCTCAGTTGAAGAGAGCAGCCGGCTTCTAACCGGCGGCGCGCAGGTTTGAGTCCTGCCAGGCCCGCCAACTTCACAGCCCAAGCACGCGTAGCCAAAAGGGAAGGCGGCGGACTGCAAATCCGTCAATTGCGAGTTCGAGTCTCGCCGCGTGCTCTTTCATCGACGAGCGTCGTGTCGCTCGTCAGCGTTGACAACCAAGCAACCGACGGATGCAGTTGTCGTTATCACTCGTCGCCGTGAGGCGCGTTAGAGAGTAGGAAAGTTTATGGACAGCGAACTGTTGCAGAAGCGGTTCGGTCTCATGGGCGCGCGGGTCGTGGTCGGCCTCGAAGTGCGCGGGCGTTGGGGGCGCGGCTCGCGGCCGGCGGGCATCAACATCCGCACGGACGCCAAGGGCGAGTTCTTCGACATACGCGTGGCGGGCGAACGCGACGTGGGCTACGAAGTGATCGATGTGCGCCCGGACTTGCGCCACCTGTTGCTACTCGCACGCAACGGCGGCGACAGCAAGGCAAAGTTCCTGTGCGGGCACGACGAACGGCACTGGTTCGTCTGCGCCGTACCGGGCGCGCGCGTCGCGGACGTGTCAACCGCGCTCGCGGCGTTGCAGCCTGTGGATGTGCGCGTCGCGGTCATGCGGCGCGTGCGGCGTGCGAAGAATCGTCTGCGCCGGCGCAACGAGGCGTTCGTCCGGCAGGGCGAATGGTTCTTCATTCCTGAGCCGAACTTGATAGTTAACGAGAAGCTCGTCCATCACAACGAGCCGATTAGCCGTGGGGCTGGCAGCAAGCCGCACATGTGTCAGTACCTGCACCGCGTGGGCGGTGTGCCCGTGATGGTGTGCAACCGTCATCCGGCCGGTCTGTTGCTTGAGCAATATGAGCAACTGATCGCGCGGCGACCAAGCGCGAAAGGCTGGGGCTGGCAACCGATGCGGCGCGGCGCGGGCGTGTACGTGCGCGGGCGCGTCTGGCATCCGGATCATAAGACCATCGTACTTGACGGCTGGCATCGGGTGATGATGAACACCGAAGCCCAAGCGCCGGGTCGCGAGCGCGTGGTCTTTCTCGACTGAGAACAACAGGGATGAAGGATGAACAGGAAACGCGGAACGATGAACGATGAACGATGAATAAAAGACAAACCTGCTTTTAATTCATCGTTCATCGTTCTACCTTCATCATTTTCTGTTTATCTCTCATCCCCCATCCCTTCCCAAGAAAGGAGGTGACGCGGGTGATGAGTTTGAAACGTAAGGTCTTGTTATTGAACGCTTCGTATGAGGCGCTCGGTGTGGTGGAAGCACCCCGCGCCGTCCGCCTTGTGTGGAAGGGCGCGGCGCAGCCGGTCGAATACACAGGCGGCGGCGTGTTGCGCTCGCAGCATTACGTGTTCATCGTGCCGAGCGTCGTCCGGCTGGTCGAGTACATCGATCTGCGGCGGCGGCGCGCGAACTCCGGCAAGCAGCGCATACGCATCCTCGCGCGCGACAAGATGCGTTGCCAATATTGCGGCACGCGGGGCACGGTGTTCGAGTTGACGCTCGACCACATCGTGCCGCGCTCACGCGGTGGACACAGCGAGCCGGAGAACCTGTGCGCTGCTTGCAAGCCCTGCAACCAACGCAAGGGTAACCGCACGCCCGACGAAGCGCGCATGCCGCTCCTCGCCAGCCCCAGCGCCCTGCGCTACGGACTGGACAAGGCCATGCTCCGGCACTACGCCGCCACGCGCCCAGAGTGGCGGCCCTACCTCTTCCTCGCGGAAGAGAACGAAGTGGCCTGTTAACCACAGACTACACCTGACTGCCGGCGGGTCGTTGAAGCATGTTCATCGACCCGCCGCTCACACAAGCACTTCAGTAAGCTGTGAGTGATGAGCTAAAGACAAGCGGCTCATTGCTCACAGCTAGATTCAGCCTGACTAAAGAAGCGAGGTCGGTGCAATGTTCAGTGTGCGTTATGTATTTGCGTTTTGTGACCAGGAAAATCCATCCGGTCTCGCACGTGTGGGCGGGCATCTTCCGTGCTGCTTACGATCTGCGCGACGACGACTCCCTGTCAGAATACGAAAGCGATCAACTGTACGAACTGCTGTGGTGGTTTGATGATCATCTGCCCGCGCCGAACAGGTTCAGGCGCTGCGGCCGCTCCGCCTACCGGCGTGATGGCGTCTGTTGGTTTAAGCAAGAGGCACGCACACATCTCCAACAGATATGGGCGCTGGTCTCGCTATTGGAAAGTAACGGCATCTGGATTCACCTGCTCAAAGCGCAGCGACCCGGCTACGTCGTCTATGAAGATGATTGGCAGATCGTCGCCGTGCCGTCGCTGCCTAAGCGACGTTAAGCGCATGAGCGGACAATAAAAGTTAGATATTAGGAGGTGAGCATTATGAAGTTAGCAGAAGCATTGATCTTGCGCGCGGATTGCAAGAAGAGATTCGAGCAGTTGCAGCAGCGCATCTTGAGAAGCGCGAAGGTGCAGGAGGGCGACGAGCCGGCGGAGAACCCACGCGAGTTGCTCGCGGAGTTGGAGCGGTTGGCAGTCGACTTGGCCGATCTGATCAAGCGCATCAACCAGACCAACGCGGCGACGCCGTATCAGGCGGGTAAGACCCTGTCCGATGCTCTGGCGGAGCGCGACGTGCTATTGCTGCGGCGCGCGGTCTATAGCGGTCTCGCGCAGGCGGCATCGGTGACGCAGGATCGCTACAGCAAGTCGGAGGTGAAGTTCAAGAGCACGGTCAACGTGCCGGAGATTCAGCGGCAGGTTGACGCACTGGCGCGCGCGTACCGCGAGACGGACGCGCGGATTCAGGAACTCAACTGGCAGACTGAGTTGCAGTCGTAACAATGTAGTCGGTAGCCGAAGCGACGGAAGCGAGCACAAAGCCCTGCTGACTGGGCTAAAGTCAGCTAGCCGGTTTCGGCCGGCCTTTGGTGGCGCTGGGGCCGCGCCAGCGGGTTCGATCCCCGCATAACAAGTTACGCCCAGCACGGTGACAAGCGTACCGGGTATTGTGATAAGTAACTACCACGTGCTGGTCTGTCGCAACGGTGAGGGTGGGTCGGGGGCACTACATTGTTTTGGATGGAGTTCAGATATTCTCTACCCATAATCGCTCGCAAGCTTTATCAACCCGACATATAATTAGAAAGGAGGTTGTTAATATGTTCTCACCAGCGACTATTACCTCAGTTGAGTTCAGAAACTTTAAGGCTCTCGAACATTTTTCAATCAAGTTACAACATATGAATGTTCTTGTTGGGCCGAACAATTGCGGCAAATCAACGGTTATTGGTGCATTTCGTGCATTAGTAGCTGGCCTTCGTCGGGCACGAGTAAGAAGCCCAGAACATGTACTAGGGCCAGGAGGCAATACACACTTCGGTTACAACGTCTCAATAGAAGCTTTACCAATATCCATAGAAAATGTTCATACGGATTACGCCGAAACAGATACATCAGTAACGTTTAGGTTATCTAACGGAAATAAGCTTCGACTATATTTCCCCGCAGATGGGGGCTGTGTCTTGATCGCTGAAAATGAAGGAAAACTGATTCGTACCCCGCGAGCATTTAGAGAGGCATATCCGATTACTATCGGTATTACGCCAGTGTTAGGCCCAGTAGAGCATAACGAAATACTATTAACAGAGGAGACAGTACGGCGCGACTTGGCTACCCACAGAGCCTCACGGCAGTTTAGAAATTTTTGGCACTACAACCCTGAAGAGTTTGAGGACTTTGCAGAACTGGTCAAAAAGACTTGGACAGGTATGGAAATTAGAGCGCCTGAACTGAATAGCCAATTAGGCAAACTCTCGATGTTCTGCTTAGAAAAGCGAATCCCCCGCGAATTGTACTGGTCTGGCTTCGGATTTCAGATTTGGTGTCAATTATTAACCCATATAGCTAGGTCAGGAGATGAAGCACTATTCATAGTTGATGAGCCAGAAGTTTACTTACACCCAGATGTTCAACGTCAGCTACTTGGTATTCTGAGGGATGCAGGACCCGACATTATCCTTGCCACGCATTCAACAGAAATAATGGGTGAAGCCGATCCCGCAGAAATTCTACTGATTGATAAATCAAAGCGAGCGGCTGAGCGTCTTAAAGATGTGGAAGGAGTGCAAGCTGCATTAAAACTAGTCGGCTCGGTACAGAATATTACGTTGACGATGCTGGCGAGGAATCGGCGGGTGTTGTTTGTTGAAGGGCTTGACGATTTCAAGATTTTAAGGAGATTCGCACGGCGTCTTGGTTTGACTGAACTATCAATAGGCGTCGATCTAACGCCTGTTGAATCTGGCGGCTTTTCATCTTGGGAACGCATTCGTGCGTTGACGTGGGGGATTGAGAAGACTCTAGGTCGTTCTTTGCATATCGGTGCGATCTTTGATCGTGATTACTGGTGTTCAGAGGAAGTGACAAAAATACTTGGTGAGTTGAAACAGCACCTTGATTTCGCTCATATTCATGAGCGTAAGGAAATAGAAAACTACTTGCTCATGCCTGAAGTGCTTGAGAGGACTTTTAGAAAACTCTTAGAGGAGAAAGAGAGACGCACTGGCGAGAAACTTGAAACGTCCGAAAATATAGACGATGTACTTGAGCGAATAACGGAACGCTTTAGAGCCAGAATTCAAGCTCAATACATCGCGAAGAGAGTCAAGTTTTTTGAACATTCTAAACTTGATCGAGCAGTAGTAACTGCTGAAGCAATTGAGTTGTTTGAGTCTAGATGGCTAAACCTGCATTCTCGTATGGAGATAGTTCCGGGTAAAGAGACCTTACACTCTTTACGAGAAGCGCTACAAGCTAACTATGGGATAAGCTTTACAAATTATCGAATTATTGAAGAATTCAGAAGAGAAGAGATACCAAATGATCTGCAAAATCTGTTGCGGCATTTGGATGAATACCGACGTGTCGAAACTCAACTTGCTTCAGCTTCTGCATAGAGCATGGTCTATCATACGTACACTGATGTCGCGCGGTTGATGGCCGAGTCTGAGGCGTGTACGTTGACGCGGGAGCGTTGGACGCATGAGGCGCATTTGACGGTGGCGTTGTGGTATCTGGCGCGGCATGAGTTGGCGGAGGCGACGGCGCTGATACGGGCTGGGATCAAGCGTTACAATCAGGCATGCGGTGTGGCGCAGACGAAGACAGGCGGCTATCACGAGACGATCACGCTCTTTTACGTGCGCGTCATCAAACGCTATCTGGCGTGCGCGCCGGCGAGCGCGTCGCTGGCGGAACTCGTGACCGGGATGATCGCGGCGTGCGGTGATAGGCAGTTGCCGTTTGTGTATTACAGCCGCGAGCATCTGTTATCGTGGACGGCGCGCACGAGTTGGGTCGAGCCTGATCTGCGGGCGCTCGATTAGCGTTGGCAAGGAACAGCCGCGCCCGCCATACAACCGAGCGCAGTTTAAGCCCGTACCTCAATCAACCAAGTCCCGCCGCGCAGTTCCTGCGTCTCGATCTCAACGGGCAGAAATTTCTTGATGACCTCGATGTTGGTCGTCGTGTGCAGCGAGAGCGGCCCCGTCGTGTAAGAGCCGCCGCCGGCGAGCGCGAGCGGGATGAGTAGTTGATCCGCGAGATGTTCGCCGACGGGGGCGTCGTGCGCGAGATACTGCTGCGCTTCGGCGCACGCGCGCTCCGCCACAGTCTCGGCGCGCACGCCGCGCTCGCCCATGCCGGTGATGATCTCGGTCAGGTGCGCGCTCTCGAACTCTAACGTCAACACGTTGCCGGGGCTGAGCGCGTTGGTCGAAGTCTCGACTGTTAACTGCTCGTCCGTCCAGCCTAACTGTTCGCGCACGATACTCAACTCGCGCTCAGCGATGTTTGGCGGCAGCTTAACGACGAGGGCGCGTGCTCGTCGGCTCTTGAACTCGCCGCGCTCGATCAGATCAAGGCGCGTGAGTTGCGCGGCCGGTTCGATGTAGACGTTGAACTGCCCGCCGCCGGGCGGATAGAAGCCGTAGCGCACAAGCTCGATTGAGACGTGTGGCCCCATACGCGCGATGAGCGGCAGGAATGTGTGCGCGAGAAACTCGTAGGGCGGCGCGTGGACGTTGTGTGTGCCGCCGCGCAACACGAGCAGGCTCGGCTCGGCGGCGATCATCAACGGCGGCAGGACGGCTTGCAGTACAAGTGTCGTGCTGCCGGCCGTGCCGATGTCGAACGTGTACGTGCCGGGTCGGACGCGACCGGGCCGGAACGTAAACTCGCGCGCGCCCACGCCCGCGCCGTCGACCTCCGCGCCGCCGACTTCGGCCGCCGCGTTGACGGCCGTCAAGTGCTGTCGTTGTAGGCCCGGCTTCGCACGCCGCGCGCGCACGTTGTAGATGCGAAACGGTTGACCCGTGACGAGCGCGAGCGCCAGAGACGTGCGTATGATCTGCCCGCCGCCCTCGCCGAATGAACCATCAATCGTGATCATGCCGCGCCTCCGCACTTGATTCTAACCGCACCGCGCAGCACGTGAAAGACTCTTTACTCGCAACGCAATATCTGTTAGAAGGATGCCCGTCACCGTATTGCTGCCCGCTCTCGCCGGGCCAGCCAATAAGAGCTTCACGCTCTCGGCTCATGTTACCTGCGACTTGAAGCGCGCCGCTTTTAACTCACACCCGCACGGAGGCTTTGCATCATGGCTCAGACACACGATCACACCGTCGTCATTATCGGCACGGGCTTCGGCGGCACGATGACTGCCATCCCGCTCGCGCAGGCGTTCAAAGATCGCGGCAAGGGCGAGACGATCTTGATGCTTGAGCGCGGCACTTGGTGGACAACGCCCGTCAGCACCGTGCAGGACAAGGAGATCAAGACGGCCGAGTACCTCGCCAACAAACAGCAGCCCGTCCAATACTGGTCGGCGCAGAACCACTTTCGCGGCTTCATCGACATCTTCAGTCGCTGCTTTCGCCGCACCAAAGACGACACCATCTTCACGCAGTTGTTCAAGAGCTTGAGGAACGAGGACGGCCTCTTTGATTTCACCGTCATGGGCACGCGCGGCTTTCTCGGTCTCTTCGGGCGCAAGTCCGACGGCGTGGCGGTCATCCGCGCGAGCGGCGTCGGCGGCGGCTCGCTCATCTACTCGAACATCACCATCCAGCCGCCCAACCTCATCTTCAAAGACCCGCGCTGGCCCATCACTTGGACGGACGCGCAGCGCGAAGACTATTTCAACTTCGCGCGCCATGCCATCAGCTTCAGCGTCCTCTCGGCGCTGCAAGTCAAGAAAGCGGGTGGCAGCTTTCCTTACATGGAGCCGACGCGGAAGATGCCGCCCACGAGTGTCAACGCCGGACTCTCGAACATCGCGGCGCGCACGGCTCGTTTGAAACCGCACTGGTCGGTCGTGCCCGATCCGAACAATCCGACGAATCCGCGCGGCGTTAAGCGTCTGACCATCAATCCGCCCGCGCCGCCGCCGCCCGTCAAAGATCGCGCGAACGACATCTGGCTCGACCGCGCCCGCGTCTTCCAAACGGCGGTCAAGGATTTGACCGGCGATTACGGCTTAGTGGATTTAGCCATCAACGATCTGATGCCGGAAGACAGCGCGCTCGGTCTTCCCGGCGAGACATTCCCCGCCAACTATTCGCAGGAGCAGGAGGTCAACTACTGCGAGCGGCAAGGGCGCTGCAACGTGGGCTGTCTGCCCGGCGCGCGCCACACCTTGAACAAGCAGTTGATGCGCGCGATCCTCGGCAAGCCCAAACGCTATGTGCCGGCCAATCAGCCAGTCGGCGGTGATCAAACCGGCATCCCACCTGCCTTACAGGATGACAAGGCCGATTTCGAGAACATCTTGTTCCTGCAAGCGCTCGCCGAAGTGGACGTGGTCGCGGCGCTACCCGGCGGCGGCTACGAAGTGCGCTATATCAAACGCGACACGGCCGATCCGTCGAGCTACACCGAGCAGCGTGTGACGGCAGATATGGTCGTTGTCGCGGCCGGCTGCCTCGGCACGAATGAACTCATGCTGCGTTCAAAGGAGCGCGCGACGCTCCCCAACTTGAGCGACCGCGTCGGCTTTGGCTTCTCGACCAACGGCGACTATCTCGCTTTTCTGGACAAGACCGACAAACGCGCCAGCCTCATTCGCGGCCCCGTCACTACTTCCTTCGCGCATTTCAACACAGAGCAGCCCGGCACGGGGCCGGAAGCCGCGCCGAACAGTCCCGACCCCACGTTCTTCCACACACTCGAAGATCAAGGCATCCCGCCCGCGTTCGCGCCCGTCTTCGGCGAAGGGCTGCCGCTCATAAAAACTCTGGTGCAGAATGGCGGCGGCGGCGGCTTCCTCGTGCGCGCCCTCCTGCGCTATGTGAAGAAGCGCGTGCCGCAACTCGTCAAAGAAATCTGGCGGAACAATCTGGTGCGCGCCGACTTCTTCAAGGCCGAAGAGGAACGCATCTCAAACTTCATGTGTGTGGTCGCGATGGGGCGCGATGCCGCCAACGGTCAGTTCCGGCTTGGCAAAGCGGGCGAGACGCCTCTGCGCATCAGTCGCGCGGACGGCCTCGACTTCTGGAACGATCCGATCTACGCGAAGATCAACGACTCGCTCAAGCGGCTCGCCTTGAAGCTCCGCCCCGCCAACTCGCAGGAGGAGTTCTACAACCCCTTCCTGACCGACACAGCGCAGGCGGCGGGCGCAAAGTCCATCGCGCTCAGCCACCCCTTGGGCGGTTGCCGCATGGCCGCGTCGGCGGCCGATGGCGTGGTGGACGAGTTCGGGCACGTGTTCGACAAGACCAAGGCGGGCGCGCGCCCCTTTTACGAAGGACTCTACATCGCCGACGGCGCGATCATGCCGACCGGGCTGGGCGTCAATCCTTCCCTCACCATCTCGGCCCTCACTCTGCGCATCGTCGACAACATCATCGCCCACGACCTACCGGTGTGAAGCAGGAAGGATGAGGGATGAAGGATGAAGGATGACAAGGACTGCTTAGCGTTGAAAGCTTTCTCTCATCCTTCATCTTTATTTTTCGTTCCGCGTTACAATCAGGCATGACAACTTTCAACCTGTGCCTGCTCGGCTTCGGCAACGTCGGGCGGGCGCTCGTTGCGCTCTTGCAGGAGAAGGCGGACGAACTGCGCGCGGAGTATGGCATCGAGTGGCGCATCACGGGCGTGGCGACGCGGCGCATGGGCTGGCACGCCTCGCCGCACGGCTACGGGCCGGAGATGTTGTTGCGCGGCCTCGTCGGCCCGCAGCACGGCACGTCGCCCGCCGATGTGCGTGCGTGGCTGCGCGCGGCGCGGGCGGATGTGTTGTTTGAAATCACTGCGCTCGAACCGTTCACGGGGCAGCCCGCCATTGAGCACATACACACAGCGTTGGAATTGAACGCGCATGCGATCACGGCGAACAAAGGGCCGGTCGTACACGCCTACGAGGAGTTGACGGCGCTCGCGCGCACGCAAGGTCGGCGCTTCATGTTCGAGGCGACGGTCGCTGACTGTCTGCCCGTCTTCTCGCTCTTTCGCGCAACGCTGCCCGCCGCGCGCGTCTTAGGCTTTCGCGGCGTCCTTAATTCGACGACGAATGTGCTTCTCGAAGCTATGGGCGCGGGCGCGTCGTTTGCGGAAGGCGTGCGGCGCGCGCAGGCGTTGGGCGTGACCGAGACCGATCCGGGTTACGACGTGGCCGGCTGGGATGCGGTCGTTAAGGTCTGCGCGCTGGTGACGGTGTTAATGAAAACACCGCTCAAGCCCGACGAGGTTGAGCGCACAGGCATTAGCGAACTGTCGGCGGCGGAGGTGCAGACAGCGCAGGCGGCGGGGCAGCCCTTTAAACTGATTGGCAGCGCTGAGTTTGATGCTGCGGGGCGATTGAGCGCGCGTGTGCGCCCGGAACGAATCGAGAGCACAGACCCTTTGGCCATGGCGCGTAGTACGTCGCTGCTCGTGCAGTTCAAACTGGACGTGTTGCCGGGCCTGATCGTGATGGCCGAGCAGCCGAACCTGAAAAGCACCGCTTACGGCATGCTGGCCGATTTCATCAATGCAGTAAAGGAAAGGAAGGATTAACCACACAGGCACAAAGGACACAAAGGAAGGCAGAACGCAGAACGATGAATTATTCTTCTTTCATCATTCTGCGCTTTTCTTTGTGTCCTTTGTGCCTGTGTGGTTATGAAATACTGACCGGGAGCATGACGTCGAGGTTGCAGTCGGCGAGGACGCTGCGCATGCGTACTTGGCAGAGCAGGGTTTCGAGATAGCAGATGAGGCTGTTGAAGACGGTGCTTAGCTCGAACTGGCTCTGTGCCGCGCGTAGCTCCGAGATGAAGCTCTCGTATTCGTCCCAGTCGCGGTACATCAGATGGCACATGCTCTCGTCGCGGAAGAGCGTGAGGCGCGCGAGCAGCAGTGCAACCGCGCAGGTGTCGCCGGTCGCTTCAACGTGGCGCGCGAGTTCGAGCAACTGTTCGAGGTCGCGGTAGAGCTTGAGCGATTCCTGTCGGCGCAGGGCGAAGTCGTCGAAGAGATCTTCGGCGGTGAGGATAGGCTCGAACACTTGCGCGAGCACGATCACCGATTGTTGCATGGCGTTGCGCAGCAGCCCATGTGCATGTTCGAGCCGGGCGCGAATGGTCGAGCTATTGTGCAACTCGTCGAGGCCGACCAACTCGATCTCGAACACACGCCGCAGCTCGTGCCCGATGGCGTAGCCGACGCCTTCGAGTGCGCCCGCGAGCAGTTCGTCGGTGCGCGCTTGCCGCCATGCGTCGCCCTCTATGAAGCTGACGAGCGTGCGCGCCTCAGAGTGCAGGCGCAGGAAGACGGACATCGTGGCGACGAGCAGACGCTCTTGCCGCACTTTACTCTCGATCAAACTCAAGTAGCCGAGCAGGCGCATCAGATCGCTAAAGATGCGCTGCATCATCGCGTGGCGCGGATGCGGGGCGAGGCGTGCGAGGAGCACATCGAGCGGCATGGGCAGCGCGGGCGCGCTCGGCGTCGGTGCGACGACCGGCGCGGATGTTGGCGTGGCGGATTGCGCTTGGAGCGGGTACTCGATGTGTGCTAGATCGCTGCTCATAAGCTGGTGGCTCCGACGTAACGAAGATGCGAAGGCGTGGGGCCAAACCAAATGGCGAGTGAGCGCCGGTCATGATTGCGCTGGCCAACGCGGGCCCGCGCGCGCAATCTATTTCAAACGCTGTGCCAGTCTGCATGAGCAAGTTGGCGGCGACGAAAATCGGCTGAATGAGCAGGGCAATAGCGAGATTGCTGCCCTTTCTGTCTTGCACCTGGCGATTGCGTGCTGTCGCTTTGACATGTCAGGATGACAAAATGCGGGTACACTGACCGAATGATTGATGACCGGCGCAGCGCGGATAACAAATCCGACCGCGCGGCGTGATCGAGAGAAGGGAGACGGCACATGATCTCAATCCGCAAAGCAGATGAGCGCGGCCATTTCAACTTCGGCTGGCTCGACACCTATCACACGTTCTCATTCGGCGACTACTACGACCCGCGCTTCATGGGCTTTCGTTCTCTGCGCGTGATCAACGAGGATCGCGTGCAGCCGGGGCATGGCTTCCCGCAGCACGGGCATCGCGACATGGAGATCATTACCTACGTGTTGCAGGGCGAGCTTGCACACAAGGACAGCATGGGCAACGGCTCGATGATCCGCCCCGGCGAAGTGCAGCGCATGAGTGCCGGCACGGGCGTGCGCCACAGCGAGCAGAATCACTCGCCGGCCGAGCAAGTCCACCTGTTGCAAATCTGGATCATGCCGGCCGAGCAGGGTGGCGCGCCAAGTTACGAGCAGAAGTTTTTCGCGGCTGAAGAGCGGCGTGGGCAGTTGCGCCTGATCGCTTCACCAGATGGACACGATGATTCTGTTACCGTGCAACAGGACGCGCGCCTGTATGCCACGCTGCTTGAGCCGGGCGAAGAGGTGAGTCACGAATTGCCGGCGGGGCGACACGCATGGGTGCAGGTGGCGCGCGGTGCGGTCGAGTTAAACGGCCAACAGCTTGAGCCGGGCGATGGTGCAGCCATAAGCGACGACGCGCGCGTAACGCTCAGCGCGCGCACGCCGGCCGAGGTGCTGCTCTTCGATCTGGCTTAAGCGATAAATCACAAAGGCACAAAGAGCACGAAGGATGTTGAAATCCTCTTCGTGCTCTTTGTGCCTTTGTGGTTTAACTTTTGTTGGCGGCTCTAGCTTAGCTTCCTCCGCTTGAGCAGCGTACGCAACTTCATGCGCGCCTTGTGGAGTTGCGATTTACTCGTCCCGACCGAGCAGCCTAAGAGCCGCGCGATCTCTTCGTGCTCGTGCCCCTCTACGTCGTGCAGGACGAAGACTGAACGATAGCCCGGCGGCAGTTTGCCGATGGCCCGCTCCAAGGCGATCTTATCCACCACCGGCATCTGGTTCGGGTTCTCCGTCCCCTTAACGATCTGCACGGGCACATCGCCATCGTCCGTCGTCTGCTCCAGCCGCACACCCTTCTTCCGAAAGTGCATCAAGACTTGATTCACGGTCAGCCGATGCAGCCACGTCGTAAACGCCGACTCGCCACGAAAACTGCCGATCTTCCGGAACAGTTGGATGAACGCTTCCTGCGTTAAATCTTCCGCCTCGGCCACATTGCCCGTCATGCGCAGACACAGGGCATAGACGCGGCGGTGATGGCGGTCGTACAACTCCTCGAACGCGGGCATGTCGCCCGAAGCAGCGCGCTGCGCCAACGCATAATCGGGCGCGGGCGCGCGCTGCGCCTGCTTGTCGGTGGCTAAACTCTCGGCGCTGGGCCAGACTGGGAAGGTGGTGGCGTCTGCGTTCATGCCCGTCAATAGAGCAAGCGCAGTGCCAGCGGCCGCCCCGGTAAATTGCGATTAAATAAAGAGAAAATTGCCGCGCTGATGCGGCCGGAAACCATATCGGGCACGCTCAGACGAAACCGTGTAGAGACGAAACGCGCGCCTCCGGCGCGGCGGGGCGAGGGGGCTTAAGGCATGCGTGTGTAGCACGTAGCGCGCAGGTCGGCGGCGAGCTGGCGTGTCTCGGTCGGCGCAAACCCTTGGAGAAAATCTTCGGGCATGAATGTGTCCGCGCCCGCGACCCGTTCCGGCACTTCGGTCACAACCCAACGCTCGATCTCCGGCAGGAAGGCGCGATAGATTTGTGCGCCGCCAATGACGAACAGATGGCACGCGAGAAAGGGATAGAGCGAGAGCACTTCCGACTTGTCGCGCAACAGGATGACGCCCGGCTGCGGCGCGATGACGCCCGTGCGGCTTAGCACGATGTTCAGCCGGCGCGGCAGCGGCCGCGCAAGCGTCTGCCACGTGCGCCAGCCCATGACACAGGCGTGCCCGCTCGTCTGCTCTTTGAAGAACTTTAGATCGGCCGCATAGTGCCACGGCAGCGCACCGCCCTTGCCGATTGCGCCGCTGGGATCAACCGCGACGATGCCGATGATAGCCATGTATGTGCTTGCGCCGGACTGCTTCAAACGGCCACGGGGGCCGCGATCTTACTGTGCGACTGATAGCCGACGAGATTCAGATTCTCGTAGCTCATATTGAGCAGGCCCGCAAGCCCGCGCAAAGGTGTGCCCGCTTCGACGATCTCAAGATGCGGCAATGGCAGCGGCTCGCGCGTCAGTAGTTCCTGCACCTGTGCCAGATGATTCTGGTAGATGTGATAATCGCCCAGCGTGTAGACGAACTCGCCGACCGCAAGCCCCGTCACGTGCGCGATCATGTGTGTCAAGAGCGCGTAGGAACTGATGTTGAAGGGCACGCCGAGAAAAGCGTCGGCCGAACGTTGGTAGAGTTGACAGTGCAAGACGCGCCCCGCTTCAACTTTGAATTGAAAGAGCGTGTGGCACGGCGGCAAGTCAACCTTATCGACGACGCGCGGGTCCCAGCCCGTGACGAGCAAGCGGCGCGAGTTCGGATTGTGCTCGATCTGTTCAAGCAGCCGCGCGATCTGATCGACGCCGTCATGTTCAGGGTAGTTCCCACCGAACGAGCGCCAGAGATAACCATAGACGGGGCCGAGATCGCCCGCCGCGCGGCCGAATCGGCGCGTGTGTTCCTCGTCCGCCCACTCCTGCCAGATGTCCACGCCGCGCGCGCGCAACTCGCGCTCGTCCGTGCTGCCGGAAAGAATCCAGCGCAATTCTTCAAAAATCCAGCGAAATGGTACGCGCTTCGTGGTAACGATGGGGAATCCAGCGCGCAGATCGAATCTGGTCTGATAGCCGAAGTGCGAGAGCGTGCCGACGCCAGTGCGGTCGGCCATGTCCGTGCCGTTGGCCAGAATCGACTTGAGGAGGTCGTGATACTGTTTCATCTCAGGTAAAATCGCGGGCGGTTTTGCGCGGGTGCATCTTACACGCCGAACAGGACAAAAGAAAAACGGATGACGGTGTTGCAGATTACAGAGTATCCAGCCGAGGTGTTGGCCGAAGTTGGCGCGCCGGTCGAAGCGTTCGACGACGCGCTGGCCAAGCTGTGCGAAGACATGTTCGAGACGATGTACGCGGCCGAGGGCGTCGGTCTCGCTGCGTCGCAAGTCGGTCTCTTTTTGCGTCTCTTCGTGATGGACTGCGCAGGCGTCAAGTTGGTCGCAGCGAACCCGGAGATCGTCGGCGAAGAGGGCGAGCAGACGGGCGACGAAGGCTGTCTCTCGGTTGGCAAAATCGGCGCGGCCTTAAAGCGCCCCATGCGCGTGACCTTGCGCGCGCAGGACCTGGCGGGCGCGTGGTACGAGCGCACGGCCGAAGGCTACGCCGCGCGCTGCTTTCGCCACGAGACGGATCACTGCGACGGCAAGCTCTTTATCGACCGCTTGACGCCGCTCAAGCGCAACATGGTCAAAAAGAAGTTTCAGAAGCTGAAGCGTTGGGGCTGAGAAGGTTGATGGGCAAGTGAGGCTTGCACGCTTCAAAAGCGTTGGTCTCGCTCCTGTTGTTTATGGCGCGCGTCGCGCTCTCGGCGCAACTGCCGGAAGAAGAGCACCACGGCCGTCACGCAGATCACTAGAAAGCTGAGCATCGCGGCGACGATGACAAATAATTCTCTGCGATCTGATTCCATACTTTAACCCTCAACGGTCAACACTTGCGCCGCCGGTTGTTGCTGTGTCAGACAGTGGATCGTGCCCATGCCCCAGACGAGTGCTTCGGCGTTGATGGGTACGACCGTGCGATCTTTGAACAGGCGTTGCAGCGTCTCGACCGCGCGCTGGTCGTGCGCATGACCGAAGACGGGCGCGAGCACGACGCTGTTGGCAATGTAAAAGTTGGCATAGCTCGCGGGCAGGCGGTCGTCGCGCCCGCCGACAATGCCCGGCATCGGCAGCGTGACTATTTCGTAAGGCCAGCCGTATGCATCGGTCGCGTGCTGAAGTCGCTCGAAGTTATCGCGGAGCAGTTTATAGTTGGCGTCCGTCGGGTCTTCTTCCAGCGCGCAGACAATCATGTTATCTGAGACGAACCGCGCAATATCATCAATGTGTCCATCGGTATCATCGCCGACAATGCCCTCACCCAACCACAAAACCTTTTCCGCTCCCAAGTAACCGCAGAGATAGTCTTCGAGTTCGGCGCGATCAAGGTGCGGATTGCGGTTCGGGTTGAGGAGACATTGCTCGGTCGTCATCACGACGCCTGCGCCGTTCACATCAATCGCGCCACCCTCCATGACGATGCCCGGCACGAAGCGCGGCACGCGCAAGAGCGGCTCAAGTTGCGCAGGAATCGCATTGTCCTGCTTCAACTTTCCATACTTATTGCCCCACGCGTTGAACTCCCAATCGTTAAAGGCCAAGCCACCGTTATCATTGATGAGAAAATTTGGGCCGTAATCTCTGATCCACGAATCGACCGTCGGCAGGCGGATGAAATGAATGTTCTCAACGTGCGTGAAATCGAGGCGGGCACGCACCGCCGCTTCCGTCGCCTCATCATCGACGAGTAAATTAACGCGTTCGTGCGGCGCGAGCGCAGCCATGATGTCGAGATAAGCGGCTTCGGCTTGCGGCACGCGGTCGGGCCACGTCAGCGGGTCTTTCGGCCACGTCAACCACGTCGCCGCGTGCCTGTACCATTCGGGCGGCATGCGATAGCCGAGCGCAGCCGGCGTCTCTCTGGTCATCATCGTCTTTACTTCGTCGGCGATTCGAGGAAGCGGAAGCCGAGACCGTTGTACGACTCGATGCGGCGGTCGCGCAGGAACGGCCAATTCTGTCGCGTCTTGTCGATCAATTCCAAGTCACATTCGACGACCAGTACCTCCTCCTTGTCCGCCGCCGCCTTCGCCACGATCCGCCCGAACGGATCGACGACAAACGACTGCCCCCAGAAATGCAACTGACCCTCTTGCCCGACCCGATTGACAACAACCACATAGAGTCCGTTCGCAATCGCGTGTCCGCGCTGGATGATCTCCCACGCCTGATGCTGCGCCGAGTTCATCTCTGCCTCTTCGCCCGGCAGCCAGCCGATGGCCGTCGGGTAGAAGAGAAATTGCGCGCCGGAGAGCGCCGTCAGACGCGCCGCTTCAGGAAACCACTGATCCCAGCAGACAAGTGTGCCTAAGCGACCATACTGCGTGTCGTGACTCGCAAAGCCGAGATCGCCCGGCGTGAAATAAAACTTTTCGTAGTAGAGCGGATCGTCCGGAATGTGCATCTTGCGATACTTGCCCGCAATGCGGCCGTCCGCGTCAATGACGACGGCCGTGTTGTGATAGAGACCGGCCGTGCGTTTCTCAAAGAGCGAGGCAACGATGACGATCTTCTTCTGCTTGGCGAGCTTGCTCAGCGCTTCGGTCGAAGGCCCCGGAATCGGCTCGGCCAATTTGAACAGTTCTATGTCTTCGGTCTGACAAAAATACTGCGAGCGGAAAAGCTCTTGCAGACAGACGATCTGCGCGCCGCGCTTGGCCGCTTCGCTTATCCGCGCCACGGCCTTCTTCATGTTCACGGCCGGCTCCGGCGCACAAGACATCTGCACCAGCCCGATTTTAACGGTGTGCCCCTGCTTCTTGTTCGGCATGCGCGCGAGTATAGCAAAGGCGCGCGGGAAGGTTTAGACAGGATGTAAGCTTGCGGTCGACGGCCAGTCAGTACCGCCTGCGGTAGCGGGCGGGTCAGACGAGGGCTGAGGGCTGAATAAGAACCTGTCTTTAATTCAGCCCTCAGCCCTCAGCTCTTGTTCTTAGCCCTGCTCGCCGAGATTGTGCGCGGCGACGCGCGCGGATGATGAAGACAGCCCCGTGCTCGCGCGCTCGAACGGCGCGGGCGACGACAGCATGTCGAGACCTAACTCGTAGCCCTCTTCGCCGTGTTGCGTGAGATCGAGTCCCGTCAATTCATCATCGGGACTAACGCGCACGCCGACGATCAGATCCACGAGCTTGAGTAAGAGGAGCGAGCCGGCGACGGCGATGAACATGGCCAGCGCGACGCCGGTCAGTTGGTTAATTAACTGCGCGGCGTGCCCATCAACGAGACCGACCGGCGCGTCTTTGAAGATCGGATTAACAGCGCGCGTGGCAAACACGCCGGTCAAGAGCGCGCCGAGCGTGCCGCCCGCGCCGTGTATGCCGAACACGTCGAGCGAGTCGTCGTAGCCGAAGCGGCGTTTGACGGCCGAGGTCATCAGATAGCAGACGCCGCCCGCGAGCGCACCGATGATGAGCGCCGCCATCGGTGTGACAAAACCGGCCGCGGGTGTAATCGCGACCAGCCCCGCAACCGCGCCGGAGATGCCGCCGAGCACCGTCGGCTTACCCAGACGCAGCCATTCGATGACGAGCCAGCCGAGTGCGGCCGCGGCGCTCGCAAAGTGTGTGGCGACAAAGGCGCTTGTGGCGAGACTGTTGGCTGCGAGTGCGCTGCCCGCGTTGAAACCGAACCAGCCGACCCATAACAGACACGCGCCGATGAACGAGAGCGTCAGGTTGTGTGGGCGCATCGGCTGTTGCGGATAGCCGAGCCGCCGGCCGAGATAGAGCGCGCAGACGAGCGCCGAGACGCCGGAACTGATATGCACGACCGTGCCGCCCGCGAAGTCGAGCGTCGGGATGCGCCCGCCGAGTGTGGCGTTTAAGAGGCCGCCGTTGCCCCAGACCATGTGTGCGAGCGGCAAGTAGATCAGCGTCGTCCACAACACTGTGAACAGTAGCATCGCGCTGAACTTCATGCGCTCGGCGAACGCGCCGGTGATGAGCGCGGGCGTGATGATGGCGAACATTAGTTGATAGACCATGAAGGTCTGGTGCGGGATCGTCGCGGCGTAAGTCGCATTCGGCGCAGCGCCGACGCCGCGCATGAAGGCGTAGCCGAGACCGCCGATGACAGCGTTGCCGTCCGCGAACGCAAAGCTGTAACCGTAGAGCGCCCAGAGCAGCGTTACAACCGCCATCAACGTGAAGCTCTGCATCAAGGTCGCCAGCACGTTCTTCTTGCGGACTAAGCCGCCATAGAACAAGGCGAGACCCGGCCCCGTCATCATCAACACCAGCGCCGCGCAGACCAGCATCCAAGCATTATCGCCCGCGCTCTGCGCCTGAGTGGTTGCTTGCTCAAGTCTGCTTAGCCGTTCGTCAACCGCGCCGCCAGTTTGCGCTAACGCAACCATGGGCCAGACCAACAATAGGAGAGAGACATACGCGATGCGCGCGTGAAATCGTTTAATCATGATTCGCACCTTCTTGCTTCATCTGCTATTGCCAACTTCTATCCTTTACAACGCCGCTTCGCCGCGCTCGCCCGTGCGGATGCGGATCACATCATCGAGCGGGATGACGAAGATTTTGCCGTCGCCGAACTTGCCGGTCTGCGCCGCCTTCATGATCGCGTGGACGACCATGTCCTCTATGTCTTCCGGGATGACGACCTCAAGCTTCAGCTTCGGGATAAAATCGATCTGGTACTCCGCGCCGCGATACGTCTCCGTATGCCCGCGCTGCCGGCCGTAGCCCTGCACCTCGCTGACCGTCAAGCCTTTCACGTCCACTTCCAGCAGCGCATTCTTTACCGCATCCAATAGGTGTGGGCGGATGATCGCTTCGATCTTCTTCATCGGGTTTACTCCAACCGCAAAATTTACTGCGCCAAGTTCGGCGCTTGGTTCTGATCAACTACAAACGCAACGTGACTGTCTGTTCGGTCGCTTGTGTGTCCGAGCGCCTGAAGCAATTTGTCGGTCACGACGTGCATCATCACTTCAGCCAACTTCCGCCCGTCGGCATCGGTGACATAGAACACGTCGAGCGCATCGGCTTTCTCGGTCGCGATCTTGGCGCAACTAATGTCAAGCGCGCAGGCCGCGAGCGCGCTGGCGATGCGATAGGCGAGACCGGGTTCATCCGCTGCGCGCACCTCAATAACCGTTTGGGCTTCGGCGATCTCGTTGCTGCATAAGACGACAGGCGCGGAGCGCGGGACCAGCGTCTGCACCTGCTGCCGACGCGGAGCGTTACGCGTGCGCCAGCGTTCGACCGCCGCCGGTACGTCCAGTTGGCCGGCGACGGCCGCATGCAGCGCGCGTTCGATAGCGGGCCGGCGATGCGGCGTGACCGCACCATGTGTGGCCGCTTCGCGCAGGATCAAAGTGTCAAGGGCGAGACCATCGGCACGTGTGTGCAGGTCGGCGCTCAGAATCTCGATGCCGTGCGCGGCCAGCGCGCCCGCGAGGTCAGCGAATAGCCCGCGCCGGTCGCGCGCCGCGATGGTCAGTTCGGTCGCGTGGCCCGTTGCATGTTGCGTCCACGTGCAGACGAGTGTATCTAGTTGCAGGGCTGTGAGTAAGCGCAGGTGCGCGGCGGCTGTGTCGGCCGTCAAATGGCGCGCATAACGCGCGGGCAACAGTGCGAAGTGGCGCTCGATCTCGCTGGCCGGCAGCGCGCCCGCGAGTGCGCGCGTGACCTGTTCTTTCAAGCGCGTGAGATCGTCTGCGACGGCGAGCGGCTGCGCGCCTTCGGTGAAGTGCGTCCGCGCGCGCGTGTAGAGTTCCTGCAACAGCGCGCCCTTCCATTCGCTCCAGACGCCGGGCGCGACTGCGTTCAGATCGGCGTAGGTCAGCAGCAGCAGCATGTTCAACTCGTCGAGGCTGCCGAGTTGTGCGGCGAAGTCGGCGGCGGTGCGCGGGTCGCGCAGGTCGCGGCGCTGCGAGACATGCGCCATCAGGACGTGTTGGCGCACGAGGTTGACGACCTTGACTGTGCTGCGCTCGTCGAGTTGCAGACGCGCGCAGATTTTTTCGGCGAGTCGCACACCGCGCTGGATGTGGCCGCGCCCGCGCCCCTTGCCGATGTCGTGCAAGAGCAGCGCGAGATAAAGCAGCGCGACATCTTCAACTTCAGCGAGCGCGGCCGACAGGTGCGCCCGCACAGCCGCAGGCGCGCGGCTCAACTCGTCGAGCGCGGCGATGGCGCGCAGCGTGTGTTCGTCAATCGTGTAGTGATGATAAAGATCGTGCTGGATGAGCAACTGTATGCGCGCGAACTCCGGCAGGTAGCGACCGAGCAGATTCAGCTCATGCATCAGACGGAGCGCCGGCCCGACGCGCCCGCGCCGCCGCAAGCAGGCGAGAAATAATTGCGCCGCCGCCGGTGAATGGCGCACGCCGCGATCAATTGCACCGAGTTGGGTTGTGATCGCGCTCTGTAGCTCGTGGCTGAATTCGACGCTGGCCGTCTGCGCCAACGCGACGGCTTCAAAGGCGAGCAGAGGGTTTTGAGCGAGCCGGTCTGCTTCGCAAGCAAGATGTAGTAGCCCGTCTCTGACGACGAAGACCTCCGCGAGTTGCGCACGTCGTGGGCGTGCGAACCAGCGCGCGGGCGCAGCGTCTTGCACGGTGGCGCGGGCGAAGATCGTTTCGCTGAATCGATATAGCTCGCGCGCGCGGCGATAATAGTCGCGCATGAACTGTTCGGAGGCACGCAGGTGCGGCGTCGCTTGATAACCAAACGCGGCGGCGAGTGTGGCTTGCCGGTCGAGCGCCAGCCGGTCGGCCTTGCGCCCCGTCAGCCAGTGCAGCGCATTACGCACGCGCAGCAGAAAATCATAAGCGCGCTCGACTTCATAGCGCGCTTGCTCGGTGATGATTCCGCGCGCATGCAGTTCGGCAAGCGTCGCGCAGTCGAAACGCGCAGCCGCGGCCCAGAGCGCAGCGTGCAGATCGCGCAAGCCCCCGACACCCTCTTTCACGTTCGGCTCTTGCAGATAGATGATCGCTTCGTGCTTCAGATGGCGCTCGTCGCGCGCGCGGCGCGCACTGCGCACAAGCGCGGCGGCCTGTTTGCGGCGCAGACGTGCGCGGCCATCGGTCAGTTGCGTGAAGAGCGCACGGTCGCCCGTGAGCAGGCGTGCGTGGATGAGTGCTGTTTGCAGGTGCGGGTCGTTGCGTGCGGACGCGAGGCAGTCGCGCACGGTCTGGCTCTTGTGCCCGATGGTCAGTCCAGCATCCCACAACAAGTGCAGCGTGCGCTCGACAAGTGCGGGCGTGGACGCGCCGCTACGCGCGTCATGCAGGAAGAGCAGATCGAGATCAGAGCAGGGCGCAAGCTCCTGTCGCCCGTAGCCGCCGATGGCGACGACGGCGCAAGTCGTTTGCTCATCAGCACGCGCCTGTTCATTGTCAATTGTGCGCGCCGCTTCGTGTGCGTGCGTGACGAGCACGTCGAGCGCGAAGCTGCGCGCGGCGGCGAGCCAGCGTCCGCCCGCACCCATACGTGCGTTGATGCGCAGGCGCTCCTCTTCAACGCGGAGGAAGGCGCGCGCCGCGCGGGCGAACTCGGGCGGGGCTTTATTTATCTCAGGGGCGGCGAGTTTTTGCGCGGCGTGTGCGCGCACGTGGGCTTGGTGGCGGTGGCTAAGGCTGTTCGCGTCCACGCTTTTCGACACCGCGGCTCAACTCCTGTCGGCAAACGCACGCCAACGCGGGCGGCGCGCTTCGTAAGCAGTGATGGCGGCTTCGTGTTGCAAGGTCAATCCGATGTCGTCCAGACCGTTTAGCAGGCAGTGGCGGCGGAACTCGTCGAGCGCGAACGGGGCGGCGAGTCCGTGTTCGTCCGTCACGATACAACGTTCGAGGTCAACCGTCACGCAATATTTTTTCAATGCATGTGCGCGCTCGCTAATCAACGCCACTTCCTCGTTTGTTAAGACGACCGGCAGCAACCCGTTCTTCAGACAGTTGTTCGCAAAGATGTCCGCGAACGACGGCGCGATGACGGCGCGAAAGCCATAATCGGCGAGCGCCCAAGGCGCATGTTCGCGCGACGAGCCGCAACCGAAGTTGCGCCCCGCGACCAGAATCGACGCGCCTTGATACCGTGCCTCATTCAATACGAACGACGAATCAACCGCACCTTCGGCCGTGTAGCGCCAATCGTAAAACAAGAACTGCCCAAAGCCCGTCCGCTCGACGCGTTTCAAAAACTGCTTCGGGATGATCTGATCCGTGTCCACATTCGGCCGCTCAAGCGGCGCGACGAGACCAGTATGTATGCGAAAAGGAGTCATAAGAATTTCGGCTTGCGGAATGCGGATTTCGGATTGCCGGATAAAAGACGACTTCTTTAATCCGCAATCCGAAATCCGCAGTCCGCAATCATTTATATTGCCACTCGCGCACGTCCGTAAAGTGGCCTGTGATGGCGGCGGCGGCGGCCATGGCGGGGCTGACGAGGTGTGTGCGCCCGCCGCGTCCTTGCCGGCCTTCAAAGTTGCGATTGCTCGTCGAAGCGCAGCGTTCGCCGGGCGCGAGCGTGTCCGGATTCATGCCGAGACACATCGAGCAGCCCGCCTCGCGCCACTCGAAGCCCGCGCCGCTGAAGATGCGATCCAACCCTTCGGCTTCCGCAGCGCGCTTGACCGCCTGCGAGCCGGGCACGACCATTGCGCGCACCGCCGGATTGATCCGGTAACCTCTGACCACCTTCGCCGCCGCACGCAAATCTTCCAGCCGCGCGTTCGTGCACGAGCCGATGAAGACGCGGTCGAGCGCAATCTCGGCAATCGGCGTGCGCGGCTTGAGACCCATGTAGGCGAGTGCGCGCGCAGTGGCGCGGCTGTCGGTTTCGTCCGTTGCTTCCGCCGGGTCGGGCACGCGCCCCGTCACCGGCGCGACCATGCCGGGACTCGTGCCCCAAGTGACGTGCGGCGCGATAGCGCTCGCATCCAACTCGACCGTCGCATCAAACTTTGCGCCTTCGTCCGTCGGCAGTGTGCGCCAGTGCGCGACGGCCGCGTCCCAGTCCGCGCCGCGCGGGGCGAAGCGGCGGTCTTCAAGGTAGGCGAACGTCGTCCAGTCGGGCGCGATCATGCCGGCGCGTGCGCCCGCTTCGATACTCATGTTGCAGAGTGTCATGCGCCCTTCCATCGAGAGCGCGCGCACCGCCTCGCCCGCATACTCGATGACGTGCCCCGTCGCGCCGTCCGTGCCAATCTGGCCGATCAGCGCAAGCGCTATATCTTTCGCCGTGACGCCCGCGCCGGGTGCGCCCGCGATCTGTACCTGCATCGTGCGCGGCTTCTGTTGCAGCAGCGTCTGTGTGGCGAGCACGTGCTCGACCTCGCTCGTGCCGATACCGAAGGCGAGCGCGCCGAATGCGCCGTGCGTGCTCGTGTGGCTGTCACCGCACACGATGGTCATGCCCGGTTGCGTCAACCCCAATTCAGGGCCGATGACGTGGACGATGCCTTGCTCCGCCGCGTCGATGTCGTAGAACTTGATGCCGAACTCGCGGCAGTTGCGGCGCAGGGTCTCGATCTGTTTGGCCGCGATCTCGTCGGCGATGGGCAGACTGCGGTCTGTCGTCGGCACATTGTGATCAACCGTCGCCACAGTCAGATCGGCCCGGCGCACGCCGCGCCCGGCCGCGCGCAGTCCGTCGAACGCCTGCGGCGACGTGACCTCATGCACGAGATGTAGATCGATATAAAGAAGCGCCGGTTCATCCGCGCCGGCGCGGACGATGTGTGCGTCCCAGAGCTTATCGAATAGTGTGCGGGGTACGGTCATACAAG
The DNA here is from genome assembly GCA_045807745.1 of Pyrinomonadaceae bacterium. Lineage (GTDB taxonomy): Bacteria > Acidobacteriota > Blastocatellia > Pyrinomonadales > Pyrinomonadaceae > QHXQ01. The sequence continues at coordinate 7,596 of JBJMGT010000002.1, read as the reverse complement.
ATGCTGGATGTCAGATGCTAGATGCTGGTCACGAACTGACATCTAGCATCCAACATCTGACATCTATTCTTACACTGCATGGTACGCGTGCCGGCGGTCGGCGATCTCGGCGAGCGCTTCGATGACATGCGCGCCGAATTCGGCGGTGCTGGTTATGGGTTGCACCGCGCCGCGTTGTAGGTCGGGCGTGCGATGCCCGGCGGCGAGCACTTGGCCGAGCGCCTCTTCGATGTCCGCCGCTGCTTCGTCGCAATGCGCCGTGTGCCGCAAGAGCATGGCCGCAGAAGCGATTGCGCCGCAGGGATTGGCGATGCCCCGCCCCGCGATGTCGGGCGCGGAACCGTGCACCGGCTCGTAGAGATCAACCGCGCCGCCGATGGTCGCCGATGCGAGCAAGCCCAGTGAGCCGGCGATGACGGCCGCTTCGTCCGACAGAATATCGCCGAATAGATTCTCGGTCAGCAGCACGTCGAAGTCACGCGGGCACATCATCAGATGCATCGCGCAGGCGTCGACATATTGATGCTCAAGTGTGACCGAAGGGTAAGCGCGTGCGACCCGCGTCACCGTCTGTCGCCACAACTGCGAAGTCTCAAGCACGTTCGCTTTATCCACCGAAGTAACCTTGCCGCGCCGCTTCAGCGCGGCTTGAAAAGCGATGTGTGCGACGCGCTCGATCTCCTCCGTCGTGTAGCGCATCGTGTTGTGAGCGGCCGTGTGCGCGTCGTCCTCAAAGCCACGCGGTTCGCCGAAGTACAATCCGCCTAGCAACTCGCGCACTATCAGCACATCCGCGCCCGCACTGATCTCGGGCCGGAGCGGCGAGCAGTCGGCGGTCGCTTCGTGGCAGACGACCGGGCGCAGGTTCGCGTAACCGCCGAGCGCGCGGCGGAGCGTCAACAACCCGGCTTCGGGGCGGACGGGCGGCGGGAGATGATCGAAGGCGGGCGCGCCGACTGCGCCGAGCAGCACGGCGTGGCTGGCCAGACACGCATCGAGCGTCTCGACCGGCAGAGGCGTGCCCGTCTGTGCGAGGGCCGCGCCGCCGATCAAGTGTTCGGTGAACGCGAGTTCGTAACCATAAACGTCGGCGACGGCGCGCAGGGCGCGCACCGCCTCGTATGTAACCTCCGGCCCGATGCCGTCGCCCGGCAAGACCGTGATGTGCAATCTCATATACGCTTCAAAAAAATCCGTGACGGGCGCGCGCCGACAGTTAACATGAAAGGACGAAACTTGTTACTTGTCACTCGTGCACCCGTCACGGTGCTCAAACGCTCACGCTCGTAGCCAACTCGTTAACGTCAGCCGCAGCAAAAGCGGGCGCACGCGTGGGCAGGAGCGAGAGCAAATCTTGATCGTAGATGCGCTTCTTGCGGTCGGCTAGTTGCGTGAAGCCTTGATAGGCTTCGTCGAGTTCGATGCTCGACAGTTGGTGGCCGAGTTCGCTGTAGCGCGCGGCGAGCGCATGGCGGCCCGAGTGTTTGCCGAGCACGAGCCGGTTCGCATCCACGCCGACCGACTCCGGCGTCATGATCTCGTAGCAGAGCGGATTGCTCAGCATGCCGTGTTGATGTATGCCCGCCTCATGCGCGAAGGCGTTGCGCCCGACGATGGCCTTGTTTGGCTGCACCGCACAGTTGATGATCTCAGAGAGCATCTGGCTCGTCGGATAAAGCTGCTCGGTGCAGACGCCGTTCGCGAACGGCAGCCGATCCGCGCGCACGGCACACGCCATGATGATCTCTTCCAGCGCGGCATTGCCCGCGCGCTCGCCGATACCGTTGATCGTGCATTCAATCTGGCGCGCGCCCGCCTCCAATGCCGCCAGACTGTTGGCCACCGCAAGACCGAGATCGTTATGACAGTGGACGCTAATCGTCACGTCCGTTCTGTCGCCAACGACGCGCTCGCGCACCGCCTTGATCAATTCCCGATATTCCGTGGGCGTGGTGTAGCCGACCGTGTCGGGCACGTTGATCGTGCTTGCGCCTTCCTCAACCGCAATGGCGAACACGTCGCACAGATAGTTCACGTCGCTGCGCGTCGCGTCTTCAGCGGAGAACTCCACGTCAGCCGTGAACGTGCGCGCCAACCGCACCGCGGCGCGCGTCATCTGCAAGACTTCGGCGCGCGACTTCTTGAGCTTGTGCGTGAGGTGTATGTCGGAAGTGGCGACGAAGGTGTGGATGCGCGGGCGCGCAGCACCTTCCAGCGCCGCCCCAGCGCGCAGCACGTCCTGCTCGGTCGTGCGGCAGAGCGCCGCGACCGTGGCCGTGCGGCAGACTTGCGCGATGGCCTTGACGGCGGCGAAATCGCCGTCGGAGGCGATGGGGAAGCCGCCCTCGATCACGTCCACGCCGAGGCGTTCGAGTTGGCGCGCCATGCGCACCTTTTCCGCCAGATTCATCGAACAGCCGGGCGACTGCTCGCCGTCGCGCAGGGTCGTGTCGAAAATGGTGATGCGTTCAGCAGGCACAGATTGGCCCTCCTTCCAAGGAGAGGCAATCCTACGGGTGAACTGGGATGGTGTCAAAGTTATAATTTTTATCAGGAGATAAGAACGACTAATACACAGCCGTCAATGTTTGGCGTGTTCGCGCAGGATGCGTATGAACTCGGCGGCGGCGGCGGAGAAGGTGACGCCGCGCCGGTGCGCGGCCCAGAGCGTGCGCGTGTAGGTGAGACCACGCACGGGGATCGTCGCGAGTGTGCCGCGCTCCAACTCCTCGCGCACGCACATACGCGGCACAAAGGCGATGCCGACTTGTTGTTGTACGAACCGCTTGATCGTCTCGATGGTGGCCAACTCCAAAGTGATGTTGAGCGGCGTGTGGTGCTTGGCAAACGTCTCCACAACCTTCAAACGCGAACCGGCCTTGACGTTGTGCGCGAGGAATGATTCGTGCCCCAACTCTTTGATCGTCACGGGCCGGCCCCGCTTCGCCAGCGCGTGCTTGGGACTAGTGATCAAGACCAACTCATCCTTGAGTATGGGGAAGGCTTGAATGGCGCGGTCGCGCGGCTCGGTCGCTAGGAGCGCGAGATCGACGTTGCGCTCTAAGACTTCGCGTGGCAAGCGGTCGGACGAGAGGCGCTGAATCTCGACCTTGACGTGCGGGTGCTCCTTGCGGTACGCGAGGATCACTTGCGGCAGCAGATACAGCGACGTGCTCTCGTTTGCGCCGACGCGGACGCGCCCGCGCTCAAGCGCCCGCAGTTCGGCGACGGCCGCGCGCGCCTCGTCGCGCAGAGCGATGATCCGGCGCGCATAGTCGTGTAGAATCTGCCCGGCCTCCGTGAGCGTCGGGGATTTTTGCGAGCGGTCGAGGAGCGGCGCGCCGACCTCTTCTTCGAGCCGGCGGATGGCGATGCTCACCGCCGGCTGGGTGCGGAAGACGCGCTCGGCCGCCTTCGAGAAGCTGCCTTCTTCGACGACCTTTAAGAAGAATTCAAGTTGGCTCAGTTCCATGCGCTTGCTCTTGCCCTTGCGCTGGCGCGAATTAACCTTATCATGGCAGCGACAGCCGGCGGGCGGGTTTTGGGTGGGCACACAAGCAGCCGTTTCAAGCTCCGGTGCGTTGTGGCGTCTGATTTATAGTCCGCACGGAATGATAGATTTAATTTACGGAAATGACAACGGTCGCGCCGGCTTGAACTCGCCGAGTCCGGCGGCCGGGAAACGGAAGCGGAGATGACGACGAAAGCTAAGCCTGACATACGCGCGATTACGCGGCTCGTGCCGCCGAGCGGCAATCTGGTGCAAGGGCAGTCGGAGTTGGCGATTGACGCGGGGCTGGCGCGCGCGGCGAGCGAGATGATCGGCGCGAGCCAGAATCACTACTGCCCGGCCGAAGGCACGCCGGAGTTGCGTCGCGCCGTCGCGGAGAAGATCAGGCTCATCAACGGCGTCGAGATCGACCCGGACGCGAAGCCGCTGGAGCTAATCATCACGCCCGGCGCGACCGGCGGTCTCATTGCCATTGCGCACACGCACTTGGTCGGCCTGTCGGCGCTCGTCTTCGAGCCTTACTACCCTTACCACCGGCGCATCATCGAGGAACTGGGCGGGCAGACGGAAGTGTTTACGCTAGAGCGCGACACGTTACAGTTCGACAAAGAAGCTTTGCGCGCGCGTTGTCTTGCGTTGAAGGAGCGCGCAGAGTTTCCGTTGCGTGCAATCATCGCGTGCACGCCGGTCAACCCGACAGGTAAGGTCTTTACGCGCGCGGAACTGTCGGCGATTGCCGAAGTCTGTCAGGAACTCGATCTGCTGTGCATCGCCGACGAGGTCTACGAGCATTACGTCACGGGGCCGCACACGCACGTCTCTATGGCCACCCTACCGGGCATGTGGGAGCGGACGATCACGTGCAACTCGTTCTCGAAGTCTTGGAATATTTCGGGCTGGCGGCTGGGTTACACCTACGGCAACAGTCAACTCGTCGCGCCGCTTAATAACGCGAACAACGTCTTCTACGTCTGCTCGCCGACGCCGCTGCAAAAGGCGCTGGCGCAGGTGCTCGTCGCCGATCCGAGCTACTACCCGCGCCTGCGCGAACGCTTCACGGCCAAGCGCGTGCAAGCGGTTGACGTGCTCACGCGGCTCGGCTTCGAGATTTACGATTCCGGCTCGGCGTTCTACGTCTGGGCGCGCATACCCGTAGATTTCGCCGACGCGATGCAGTTGAACGAGATGCTGATCAGCCGCGCGGGCGTCGCGGCTGTGCCCGGCAACGCCTTCACCGACACGGACGCGTGGGACGCTTACATGCGCCTCTGCATCGCGCGCGAGGACGAGGTGCTCCAGAACGCGCTCGGCAAATTGGAGCGGGCCATATCCGGCGGCTTGCGCGAAGCGCAACTGAGCACAGCGGAATCCATGCCGGGCCGTTGAGCCGGTCGAAGTGTGCATGCGCAAGCTGAGCGAATTACAGTTCGACAACACCTACGCGCGTCTGCCGGCGGCCTTTTACTCGCCGATCGCACCGACGCCACTGCACGCTCCTTTCCTTGTTAGCTTGAACGAAGCAGCCGCCGCGTTGCTCGATCTCGATCCGAATGAAGCATGCGGGGGGGAGTTCGTCGAATATTTCAGCGGGCAGAAAATCCTGCCGGGCGCGTCGCCTGTGGCGATGCTGTACGCGGGGTATCAGTTCGGCAGCTATGTGCCGCAACTCGGCGACGGGCGCGCGCTCCTATTGGGCGAAGTGCGCAACGCGCAGGGCGAGAAGTGGGACTTGCATCTGAAGGGCGCAGGGCAGACGCCTTACGCGCGGGGCTTTGACGGGCGCGCGGTCTTGCGCTCGACGATTCGCGAGTACCTGTGCGGCGAGGCGATGCACGCGCTTGGCATCCCGACGACGCGCGCGCTCTGCATCGTGGGCAGTGATGAGCCGGTGCAGCGCGAGACGGTCGAACGCGCGGCCATGCTCCTGCGGCTCGCGCCCACGCACGTGCGCTTTGGCTCGTTCGAGGTCTTTCACTATCGCGGGCAGCACGAGCACGTTAAGACACTGGCCGACTACGTCGTCACACAACATTTCCCTGAACTCACGGCCGCGCCGGATAAGTATCAAAAGTTTTTCGCCGAAGTCGTCGCCCGCACCGCCCGGCTGATCGCACAGTGGCAGGCGGTCGGGTTCGCGCACGGGGTGATGAACACGGACAACATGTCCATCATCGGTCTCACGCTCGACTACGGGCCGTTCGGCTTTCTGGACGAGTTCGACTTCGGCTTCGTCTGCAACCATTCGGACTACGCCGGGCGCTACGCCTTCAACCAGCAGCCAGCGGTCGCACTCTGGAATCTCAGTTGTCTGGCGCAGGCGCTCTCGTCGCTCATCACGCGCGCGCAGGCGGTCGCCGCGCTCGACACGTTTCAACCGGCGTTCGCCGCGCACTACGGTACGCTCATGCGGCGCAAGCTTGGTTTGCTTGACGCACATGCGGCCGACGCAGACCTCTTGCTGCAACTGCTCGACATCCTCGCCGCCAGCGCGGTCGATTACACGAACTTCTTCCGCCGCCTCAGCGATTTCGATCCCGCGCCCGCCATGCGCAACGAAGCTTTGCGCGATCTGTTCGTTGAGCCGGCCGCGTTTGACGAATGGGCAGCGAGCTATCGTGCGCGTTTATTGCTTGAGCCGGGCGGCGCGACAGAACGTAAACAGCAAATGGACGCGGTTAATCCCAAGTACGTGCTGCGCAACTATCTCGCGCAGCAGGTTATCGATGCGGCGGTCGAGCGACGAGATTATGCCGAGCTTGAGCGCTTGCTCGCCTGCTTGCGTCGTCCCTTTGACGAACAGCCGGAGATGGCCGCATACGCCGCGCCGCCGCCGGACTGGGGCAAGCGGCTCATCGTCAGTTGCTCGTCATAAGTTTGTGGGCAAGGGAACAAGTGGGGTAGTTGCTACGTCTATAGAGCAGTTCTGAGTTGTGTGGTTGTGCACGAATTATTTAACACAGAGTACACAGAGGCACGGAGAGCACAGAGCAGGGATCAACTCTCTGTGTCTCTGTATGCTCTGTATGCTCTGTGTTTAAATAGCCCTTCCGCCAAACGCAGCCGGCAGATAAGTAAAAGGTTTTCAACCGTCGCCTGTTCGGGTTAAGCTACGCACGTTCAAGTTGCCCATCGTTCGCGCCCCGAAGGAGAGACTTGCATGACAGACCGACATGATCAGCATGACGCGCCGGCCGATCCGAGCCGGCGGCGTTTTCTAAAAGGCGTCGGCATTGCCGGCGCAGGCGCGGCGATTGCCGACCGTCTGTTCGAGCCGGAACAGAAAGATGCCCGCGCGAGCGTGGCGGCCGGCGATGCCCCCGTGAGTGGCACGGTTGAGGTTGCCTTGCAAGTCAACGGCGAGCGCCGCACCGCACAGGTCGAGCCGCGCACGACGCTCTTGAACACGCTGCGCAATCAGTTCGATCCGCCGCTCACTGGCCCCAAACTCGTCTGCGACATGGGCACATGCGGCGCGTGCACCGTGCTCGTCGATGACAAGCCCGTCTATTCCTGTCTCGTGCTCGCGCTCGACGCGGTCGGCAAAAAGATCACGACGGTCGAAGGCTTGGGCACGCCGGAGCGCATGAACGCCGTGCAAGCGGCCTTTGTCGAGCAGGACGCGCTCATGTGCGGCTTCTGCACGCCCGGCTTTGTCACCACGTTGTCGGCTTACCTGAAGCAGAATCCCAAGCCGACGCTCGAACAGGTACGCGCCGCCTGTCAAGGCAACTTCTGTCGTTGCGGCACGTACCCGCGCGTCTTCGAGGCAGCGATGAAGGCAGTAGCAAGTGACAAGTGACGAGTGACAAGCAAGACAAAGTTTTTAACTTGAACTCATTTCAAAACCCACCTTGCCAGTACCATAAGCTTATGATTTGCTTTTGGCATGGCATGGAGAGCAGTAACAGATAAGCAATGGGAGAAGATTCGGCCACATCTTCCCCAACATAAACCGAGCGCAAAGGGTGGCCGGCCCCGTGTTGATGATCGCCGCTGCTTTGAGGGTATTCTCTGGATTCTCTGGACGGGCGCGCAGTGGAGTGAGTTGCCGCGACAATACGGCAGCCCTTCAACTTGCTGGCGAC
>JBJMGT010000001.1:0-50316 GCA_045807745.1 Pyrinomonadaceae bacterium | reverse complement strand
GAAATGCACATGATCTTTATCTGTCCCGATTTCCAGAAACGTAATCTCGTAGCGTTTACTGATCTCCAGACAGACTTCCTTGAGCTTTTGGTCAACCGGCGGTGTGAACACCGCCCTTCTATACTTCGCCGGGCAAACGATGTGGTACATCAACACCGAAACATTATGGCTTTTGTGGATGAACTTGCTCATTCATCCAGTGTAACGCAGCAAGCTGCGAGGAACTTACCCTGTAGAGATTAGACGATCCCTCAAATCCTTATTCACCACTGCAATTGCTTGAAGTTCGATTTTACTTGCACCCTCTCCTCTGGCGAGATCCTTAATACTGTTGAGCAGCGACTTGATTGTAGAGTTTCCGATAGTAGCAGCGCCTTCCTTATTGAAAACTCCAACGATACCAGCTACTAGAGTATCACCATTTTTAGTGAATTGGCCTGCAACTTGAGCCTCGCCTACGTTACCAACTAAAAATTTCCCTGAAAGTAATGTTCCCTTATCAACTTGAAATACATCAGTCAGCGGAGTCCCAAGTCTAGCGGGAGAGGGATTACCTGAGGAAGCTTGTACAAGATCTTCAGCAATCTGCGTTGCCTGTTCAGGATTCCGGGCAGCCCACCCCAAGGCTGCTGTTATAATTCCCGGAGCTTCCATAGTAATAATGAATGCGCCAATAGTAGCTATTCCAATTTTAACGCCCAGTTTTTGCCCCTTTCGATATCCCTCCATAATTTCTTTTATTTCTTCTGGCTTGAAGCCCTGACTTTTCAGTTGTTGCTCAAATGTGTGTGTGCCATTTAGACCAATTGAATCTTGTTGACCATCCGGGTCAATACGGGTGGTTGGGTTATTAATGCAATACTGATATTCATTCCAAGCTTGAGGTTCTGTAATATTCCTTTTAAGGTCAATGAGCGGATCAACGCTCGTCCATCGCCCTGAGGTCGAGGAGTAATACCTATAACCAAAGTAGTCCAGCCCTGTCTCATTATCTCTCTCCTTCGACGTAAAATGCTGTCTGACATTATCCACCTGTCCGTATCCCTGGCCCGCCGTCCTGCCACCAACACCAGCCCCGATCTCCTCTCCGAATGGTAAATAGTCATGCCGCCTGATGCCCGCCAGACTCCCCGTCTTATCCGCCACCATCCTCGGCGTGCCGAGATGATCTGCGACCAACCACTGCGGCCCATTCACCTGTGCCTTGCCCAACCTATCTATTGACGCTCGCCCACCATAAAGTGTAAAGGCGAACCCACTGAGCGTATGCCCCTCTAACCCAACTGCACTTGCCGGCACCTCCAACCTGACCCATTGCCCGCCCGCCGGCAGGCTGCCCAGATACTTGCGACTCACCGTCCCCGCCACGCCCCACGCAATGTTGTTCGCACCCCAGTATGATCGGGGCAAGTGCGCGGCGGCGCTGCGCCGGGGTGAGGATGGGCTGTGGATGCGGGGCGTTCAATAATGCGGCGTTATGTTGGGGCATTGTTCAGCGACAACGTCACGCCGCATTATCGCTGACGACCATCCTTAGTTCTTTCAAGCTTTGATGTGACGCAAGATTAAGAGTAAATAGATCGCTCTCTCCAGTCCCTACTGCTCATAAATGCCCAAGACGATCTATCAACCCCTCTAGTAATATCCCTCGCTCGTTTGGTTCATCATTATCCTGAAGTCCAGTTTCACAGAACTCGTCTGTTACAGCTTGGCGAAGTTCATCGCGCTGGTACTCAGTTAGCTGGATTTCTTGAAGGGAACCAAGAACGCTACTCATGGCTGGGCAACGCTTCCAGATAACCTCACTCAGTAGCTCTGTCATCTTTGGAAGTAGTCGTAATGTCATAGAGACTTTCTTAGGGGCTAATGCGCTTGCCTGCGCTTCCGCGTGCCCAAGTTGTGATAACTTTTCCTGCCCGATTTAGAATAACGGTCGTATCTCTTCCAATATATTTGACGCGGCCACCACTTTGGCTGACTACCTTAAGGGAGTTCGCGACTGCATTCCTAATCGCTCTTGAAGAGACGCCTACCCCGTCGCGTGAAATGGCTTGATTGATCCCGTGTTTAATAAACCCGGTGATCTTGCCAGCTACAGTTTTTGCGCCCTGTTCTGCGACCGTCGTCGCTGTTCCTTCGGCGGCTTGTGTTGCTGCCGGTGTCGTTGCTAGTGCGTGCGGTGCCTAATCATCTTCATCATTCACCGAGTCAATTAGATCAAGAATGTACAACGGAACTGATGGATGCAGATGTTGCTTGAGACAAGCTGCATGACACCACATCTGTTGAGAGTGTTGCTCGTCAATGGGACGATCAATATTTGTCGTGTAAAGAAGACCGCCCACATCTGCCCCTATTGAGTTGATTGTCAGCCCGCAAAAACAACATTGGTATTGATTCCACACTTCCCCTCCATTCGGCGAGAATGCCTGTTTAGCATCCATTATTTCAATAGAGAATGCCATCCGTACTTGGCGGCTAACTTAGCAACTTTTTTCTCGGCGACATTTTTTAATGCAGTAACGACCCCTCTTTGCCCTTCTACGAGAACATTAAATTTTCCCGGTGCTACCTCTTTCAGAAAGACGGTTGCACCATCCCTTTGTAGGAACTGTTTCCCAGATTTGGTCAAGGCGATATCAGCAGCACTAAACGTGCGCTCGGCAAGTCTTTGTGTCCCGTGAATTGTAGCTTGTGTCGTTGCTTGTGTTGCTGCTTGCGTTGTCGCTTCTGTCGCTGCTCCGCCGGCAACCGCGTCCATCAGCCCGCCGAGCGCGCCCATTAAACCCTTGAACAGACCGCCGATGGCGAACTGGGCATTCCAGTCGGTACTTACACCTCCCCTACCAAATGTCAAGACCTGCCAGTAACCATGAGTCCCATCCGGGTTTAGAATATAAGTCGAGTATCTTTCCCCGCCAATTCCTGGAGCAGAATATGAGAAAGGCTTGCTCTCATCGAACGTGACTGCTGTCCACCCTTGATAACCCTTGCTCTTTGAGTCAATGGCATTGTTGTAACATTCGTCAGTGGCACACCACCCATACTGGAGTGATCCATCGGCAAGAGTTCGCTGGACGTAACGCAGCCCATCCGGGTCAACGAAGTTAAGCGGGTTATTCAGGACGTAAGTGTAGCGATTCCAAGTTTGTGGGCGTTCAGACTCGGCACTCTCCAACATAGGGTCAACGCTAGTGAACCGCCCTTGCTTGCTGGCGTAATATCTCGCCTCTGCGTAATCGAGTCCGGTCTCATCATCTCTTTCAAGCTGCGCCCATTTCTTTAGATTGCCGTCCACATTGCCGACATAACCCTGAATTGCGGTTCTTCCACCCACTCCAGCGAAGAGTTCCTCCCCGAATGGTAAGTAGTCGTGCCGCTTGACGCCCACCAGACTCCCCGTCTTGTCTGCGATCATTCTGGGCGTGCCCAACTGGTCAGCGACCAGCCACTGCGGGCCACCTACCGCCGCTTTGCCCAACCTATCTATTGACGCTCGCCCGCCGTACAGGGTAAAGGCGAACCCACTGAGCGTATGCCCCTCTAACCCAACTGCACTTGCCGGCACCTCCAACCTGACCCACTGCCCGCCCGCCGGCAGGCTGCCCAGATACTTGCGACTCACCGTCCCCGCCACGCCCCACTCGATCTGATTCGCGCCCCAGTAAGCGCGGTGCTCCCACCCGCCGTCGTTGAACTGCAACATCACCTCGCTCGGTATGTTCGCCGCATCGAGATAGACGTAGGCCACGAGGTTGTCGCCTGCATTGACGGCGAGCGTTCCCGTCGCATTCTGGAAGTATTGTTGATGCAGCCCCGCAGTCACCGGCGTCTGGTCCGAGACCGAACCGCTCGCCGGTGTCGGGTTACTACTCACCCAACTCCACGCCTCGTTCCATCCGCCTGATGAAGTCTGCGCCCCCGTCGGCAGTGTGTCCTCGACCCAGACCGAGTCGTTAGCGGTCGTGGTCGTCGTGCCCTCGGCCGTGACCAGCAACTCGCCACCTCTGTAGCCGTACTCCTTCTGCGGCGCGTTCGGCGTGTTGCCCGCCCCGTACTCCGCGATCAACTCACCGTCGAAGCCGTAGAGCTGCCACGTCTCCTGCCCGCCTGTGATGCGCCGCGTCCGCCGCCCGTCCGAGTCGTAGACGTACCGGCTCACCGTCTGCCCCGCGCCCACGTTGTTGTAGCTCTCGGTCAGCCGGTTCTCCGCGTCATAGTCGTAGCGCACGGCGGCGCTCCCGCTGTAACTGTTGAAGGTCTGGTTGCCCGCCGCGTCGTAGGTCAGCGTGCCGGACTGATTCGCAGGTACGCCCAGCCGGTTCGTGCTTGTGTCCACGGTGAAGACCGTGTTGCTCACACCTGCGATGCTCGTCGTCCCCGCAGCATTGATCGTGCGGTTGCCAAAGCGGTCATACGTGTAGCTTTGGGCCAGTGCCGTGCCCCATCCGCTCGCGCTCGTGTAGGGCTGCTCATTCACAGAGGTGAGCCGGTTCAGCGCGTCGTAAGCGTAGTCGTCCTGCCAGAAGGCGAAAGCCGAGGCCCCCGCCTCATTGTATGTACCTGCCGAGTCGAGCGGCACGTATGTCCCCGCCCGTTTGAGATTCTCGTTGTTCTCACTCCCACTCAACGCCCGCGCTGCGTTGGTCGTCGCGTTCATCTCGGCCGTGCTGTAGTAGTTCAAGAGCGCGCCCCGATTCCAGTCCCACTGGTCGGTCTGCCACGATAGCGTGCTCAACCGCACGTCGTAGAGTTGTCCGCGCACGTTGTAGTGCTGCTTGTGGTACAGCGGCGTGGTCGTGCCGAACTGCTCCGCCTGTGGCCGACTTGCCGCGTCGTAAGTGACACCTTGGGCATAGGTGCGCGTGCTGCCGTCGCCCAAGTTCCCCGTGAAGCTGCTCGTGCGCCCCGCCTGATCATAGGTGTAGGTGACGGTGCGCCCGGACGGATAGGTCTGCGTCAGCACGTGCCCGGCCAGATCGTAAGTGCGTGAGACTTGCGAGCCGGCATCCCACGCGCCGCCCGTGATGAACATCTGGCGCATGACCTTAGGCCGCCCCAGCGCGTCGTAGAAGTCGACGGCGCGATGTTCGACCTGCTGCCCGCCCGAGTCGATGCCGCCCGCGTAGTCGAACCAGTAGCGCCCCTTGCCGTAAGCGCCTGCGGTCGGGTTGTCGTAGTAGCGGTTGATGTCCGGGTGCAGGGCGTTGGTTGGATCGGCGGCGGTGTTTTGGTAGTCCACCGTATTGTTACGGTTCAAGGCATCGTAGCCGTAAACAGTGACGACGTTCCGAGCATCGATCTTCATCGCCAGATTGCCGTTCTCGTCGTAGGTGTAACCCATCGACCACTGGCTGTTGCCGCTGATGGAATCGGTGAGCGCCGGGAAGTCCGCGGTCGCCGTGAACACACCCTGCTCCGGGTTCTTCGCCCGGACGAGCCGCGAGAGCGAGTCATACATGAAATAGCGCTGCTGTGTGTCTTGCGTCACCTGCCGCAGATTGCCTAAAGCATCGTACAGATAACTCGTCTGATAGTTCAGCCCCGCCGGGTCTTCATACACGCTCGTTAAGCGTCCCAACGCATCCGTCACGCTCTTACGCTGCTTGGTCTGCTGATCAGTGACCGTCGTGGAGTTCGCGTCGTAAGCGGTCGTGACCGCCCCTGTCCCGCTCGTATTCGTGCCCCATGGCGCAGGCAAGGCTGCGCCGCTGAAGGTCTGCGCTTCGATGATGCGCCCGCCGTTGTCGGACTTAGTCCGTGTCCAGCCCATCGCCGGCTCGCTACCGGCGTTCTGCGAGTAATTGGCGCGGTATGGATTGGAGACGAGTTGATAACTATTCGTGCCATTGAACTGGTAGCGCGTCTGTACCTTAATGCCCGTTGTCTCGTCCGTCTCACTCTGCGTCGAGGCGTCTTCCAAGCGGCGGGTCAGCCGCACACGCCCGAGTTGATCATAATGCTGGATGGAGACGAGTTTGCCATCCCCTAATGTGTTCAGATCAGAGCGCACAATGACGCGGCGATTCACGTCTGAGTAGACCGTCACGGTGCGCGTCTCCTCGGACTTGCCCTCCGCCGCCTTCACTAGTGTCGGTCGCCCGAACACGTCGTAGGTGGTCGCCGTCGCGACGTTGTTATCGGTATCAGTGCTGCGCGTCACCAGCCCGGTATAAAAGTCGTACTCCAGATTGGTCGTCCGCTGCACTGCTGTACCGTAGGCGACTTTGGTCTGTGTGGGGTAGAGATCGCTGTAGCCGCCGACGGGGTCATAAGTGAACTGCGTCTGGTTGCCGCGGGCGTCGGTCGTCAGGGTAGGGCCGCCCGACCCGTTGTACTGCGTCGTTATAGAGACTGAGTTGGCTGTGTTGAGCGGATTGCTGTAACCGCCCTTCGTCGAGTCCCAACTCTTCCGCTGCGTGATGTTACCTGTCGTGGTTGCGTCATCGTAGGTGAACTCGCTGCGCGCGAATACCTGCCCGTTGCCATCGCTGATCTCGCTCGACGCGATGGCGTTACGCAGCGGCGGAGAGTTTGGGGCGTGGTACGCGGGGTAGCCGCCCCACGGGCTGGCCGCGTCAATCGTCGGGCTGTAGTACGTATTGGTCGTCACGCGCCTGAGTGGCGCGCCCGCCGGCACGCCGGTAGGTCTGCCGTTGGCGTCACGCGGGACGCTGCCGTAGGCGACCCAGTCGTATTCCGCCACCCGCCACAAGTTGCCATTCTTGTCGTAGTTGAAGTCGCTGATCGCCGTCTTGGTTAAGCTCCCCGCCGCGTCCCTGATTGAGGTGAACTCGGTTTTGACGTATGGGTTTGGTGTTAAGCCAACGCCCCCGTACACGGCGTTGGTTTGCCAGAGACGCTCTACGACGCTGCCGTCGGGCCGCGTCGTAGTGTAGCTCAAGCCTTTCAGCGGGTTGTACGTGTCATCAGAGTTGTAACAGCTTTCCGTCGTCACCCCTCCGTCGGGTGCCGTCACCATGCCATACGAATCGTGTTGGAAGGAAGGGATGGAGCCGTCCCCGAGTTGATACTGCCACGTGTCAGTCGTCTGCGTTACCGCACCATCGTACTCGCTCTGGTAAACGAGGTCTTTGCGCGTAGGATGATCCTTCAGGACGACTAGCGAGCCCAGCCCATCAAGTCCGTCGAAGCGGTAGGTATAGTTAGCGCGAGCGCCTGACGGCAGTGTGAGGGCACTGACCTCGCCCCACCCGTAGGAAGGGCTGGCGGTGTTGGCGTTGTAGTCGAAGGTGTAGGCGAGGCTGCCGGCCTGCTGCGGCAGGATGATCTGATCGACCACTGACAGGTTAGCGTTCAGCGTGGTCGGATTGCCGCCACCGCCGGAACCGTACCCGTTATAATCATCGGCGTTATAGTAAGTTTTGTGGACACTAATGCCTTTCCACTTGACCGTCCACGTCAACTGCTCGTTCCCGACGCCTGAGAGGTAGATGGAATCTCCCCCTGTGGTGGAGCCGTACTCGATGATGATGGAGCGCCCGAGTTGGTCAACGATCTTGGTGGCGGGGTGCCCGTTGTAGGTGATCCCCAGAATGTCCGTGTAGTTGTTGTTCCGGTCATATATGCGTTGCACACTGGTGCTACCGGTGATCGCTGGGTTATTAGTTACGCGCCCGCCGTTAGGATACGAAAGTGTCCAATACTGTGTGTGGTAAGCATCAGCCGTGAATCCGATGTCCAAGCGCAAGTAGGAGCCGTCGGTGCTGTAATACGATCTGGTCGCATATGTCGCTGCCGTCGCATCAGTCCAATAATTACAACCTGCCGGGCTACAACCACCATTACAGAAGTAGTGTCTACTCTGCGGGTCAATATTGTAGTAACCATCTCTCTCCTCAATGTATGATTCGGCGGGTGACGGGCGAAATTCGTGTGCACTGCCGTCAGGGAAGATCATCCGTACCTTGATGAGCTTATAACCGTTTTGAAGATCGGTGTTACAGTCAGGGCCGCCCCCGTACGGGTAATAATACTCGGAGCGTTTATCAATGACTTGTAACGTATATCCGAGGCCGAAGCGCCAATTACCTTGCTGACTATAATTTAAATAAGTGCGTGGGACGAGTTCACTATAACTGCTTGTCGGCTCTATGACGGGGAAAGGGTCCCACAGCTTGCTGTTATAGAATAAATTCAGCGTGAACCCGGCGCTGCCGCCGCGCCCCGCCGGCAGCGCCGCCAACGGGATGTGGAACATCAGGTTGCCGGTGGGAACATTGACAGTTTCGATGTCCCCCAGCGCGTAAGAGCCGCCCGGCGTGAACCCGCGTGCCGGCTGCTTGCCGGACTGAGCCCTGCCGGGTTGGGCGCAACAGCACAGCGCCAGAAGTAAGCCACACACCCTGCTAATCGCTAAAAATAACCAGCCAGTTGATGGGAGTCGATTAGCGCGCATATTCCGCTCCAGTGCTGGACACGCCGGGCCTCTAGCCTCGGCTTGGTTAGCCCCGTCCGCCCAAGCTACCGTTAGCCTATGCGGGGCCGAAGATGCCGTCTGCCCCTGCCGGCGAGACGGTCACCGAACCGATGGCGACGGTCAGCGCCGGCCGCCCATTCTCCCGCCGCACAATACGGGTCGGCACCTGCTGCCCCTGCACTGACTGATAGCCGCCCAACTGCACCTCAACTCTTACCGGCGCGCCCGCCCGCTCGGTCTCATAACGCACCTGCTCTAGCAAGAGCGCGTCGGAGTTGAAGTAATACAGCTTGGTCTGCTGCCGCGCCCCGCTTGGCATCTTCACCATGTCGACGACTTGGTAAATGTCATAAAGGCTACCCTCATAGCGTGCCGCCGTGCCGTCGTCCAGCCGGAAGCGTTCGCCGAGCGCGCGGGTCGCCGCCCCCCGCACCTGCCCAGCGAAAAAGTGCTCGGCCGTGTCGTAGATGAGCGTCTCTAAGAGTTCCTGCTCGAACTGACTTAAGTCTGCGGCAGTGGTGGCAGCGCGTTCGTCGAAGGTGATGACGTGCGCCCCAGCGGCGTCTTGCCACGCCAGTCGCAGGCGGCCCGGGAACTCGCTCACGACCGCGAGTGGCACGGCCGGCGCGCCGGTGCGTTCGAGTGTCCCGGTCATCGTCAGCCGCTCCTTGCCGGGTTTCTCCATGCGGTCGCCGAAGGCTCTGAGAACGTCGCGGAGCGGGGGCCAGAGTTGGGCAGCACGCACATAATCCGACGACACAGATGTGGCCACGACTTGCGGACTCAGGTGCTCCTGCCCGCTGCCGGCCGGCGTCGCGCGCGCAGGGGCCTTATTGAACGTGCTAGGGCCAGCGAGGGCAAAGCCCGCCAGGAGTGTAGAGGTGAGCGCGCAGATAAAGGGTAGATGTTTCGAGTAGCGCATAGGCCGACTCCGGCAAGTTCATGCCTGTGGTGGGCGAGCCGCTTCAGGCATGAACTTGCGGTTGAGTCTTAGCCGCCCGGTGCGCTAAGATGCGGGCTGTCCGGGCGACGCATCTTTGGCGCTAACGAAGCAACCAAGGTTGTGTTGTCATACGCCCCGCCATCACTTGCCGGTGATGGCGGGGCTATTTTGTTTCTGACGTGTCGCTGCTTGCAATCCTAGTAGCCAAGACACCCACCACTAGAAGACAGCCAGCCCAAGCGTAAGCTAGCGTCGTGCGGAGAGAGGCCACAGTATAAGACTGCATGAAAATCTTGGTCCGTGCATGAACAGGTGAGGCTGACAGCAGCGAGGGTTTGCGTCAAACGTCACCGAGGCTGAGCAGTTTCTGAGTTCGGGGATGGGCGCAATTTATACCTGCTGCTTATTTACTGTCAATGAGGGTTTATTATAAGTCTTTAACGATTCCATGAAAAAATAATGTCGCCTGCCTTAGAGGCTGCCCCGTACAGATGTTTCTTCAGAACTCATACCACACTGCCCCGTCTGTAAAGGGTTCGTGCAGCCCCAACAAATCGCGCAGGCTTTACCGTTCCATTAAGCCTGCACGGCTTCATGAGTGATCTGCGTCCCTACGGGACTAATCAGCGCACGACGTTGATGCCGATCAACTGTTGGCCTTCGATGACGAACTCGGCGGCCGGGAGTTCTTCTTCATAGATCGGCGAGAGCGCGGTGGCGGTGTAACCGCCGGAGGTGCGGTCGCTGTTGAGTGTGGCGACGACGGAGGGCGGCAGGTTCGGCAACTCGTCCGTACCGATGACCGCGCCGGGCGTGATGCGGAAGAGTTTCACGTAGAGCCGGTCGTTCTTCTTGATCTTATTGATCGCGCCGACAAGCTGCCCCAAATCTTTGGGCACGAAAGCTTGCGCGGCCGAAGCCTGTTGCAAGGCGCTGCCATCGCCGACGAAGAGGACGAGTTGACCGAGCGGCACGTCGGCCGGAATCTTGACGGGAATGCGTTGGACGAATTGCCGCCCCGAATCCGTGCGCACGTAAGCCTGCACTTCGACGGATTCGCCGCGCCGGACTTCGGTGCGGTCGAGCGCGATGCGGTCGAGCGTGCCCGCACGCCGGTCGTCGGTCGAGGTGATGTCGAGTGTGATCGGGCCGAGTTCGACGTTGTCGAAACCGCTGGACAGGAGCGCGGCGATAGGCGTGGCGACCGCGCCCGCCGCTTGTATGCCGGCATTCTGCGACGAGAAGCGGCGTTCAAGTTGCACGGGCGGCTGCCCGACTACGTTGATCTGCCCGCGCACGCTGATGGTCGAATCGCCGAGAGAGCGCTCGGTCGATTGAATCGTGCTGAAGATGGTGATGTTCAACAGGAGCGGCGTCAGGAATTGATCGTTGGCGACTTCGTATGTGTATTGCTCCGTGCGGTCGCGACTGGTGTGCAGGTTGATCGTGACCGGGATCATCTTCGGCGCTTGGCCGAGTCGCCCGTAGATGCCGGTCGCGCGATCCTGCGAGATCGAGCCGACCATCTGCGTCGGTGCGGCGAGCTTGAACGAGTTGTTGATGTTCGGGATCACCGTGACGACCGACGACTCGGTCATGGGCATGTCGGATGCGCCGAGACCGAGGAACGGATGACCGAAAGCGTAGATGCGCTCGCCATCGCGGAACGTGACCGTGCCGGAGGCGGCGAGCGAATAGTCGCCGCGCACAAGTTGCACGCTGATGGACGTGCCCGGCGTGAGCGTCTGCTCGGTCGCTTTCATCATCGGTGTGATCGGGGCCGCGCCGCCGATGCCGGCGACCGGGAGCAGCCCATTAGCCTGTAGTTGCGGCGCAAACTGTGTGAGAGCATCGTTCGAGATGCCGCTAAAGACGACGGGCGTCGCGATGGGCGCGATCTGCTGTCCCAACAGACCGATCAGCGGCGAGCCGCCTGAGACGGGCGCGAGCAAGGGGCCGCCAGCGAAGGCGGGCTTGGGCCAGTTCATTTGCCAATCAGTGCCGGCGAGTTTGGCGAACGAGACGGTGTGCGGCTCGTGCGATTGACCTGACGTGCCCGCCTGCCGTTCGAAGATGTCGATCATCTGCTTGATCGGCGTGATGCCGCAGATCGGCTCTTTGGCGAATGGGAAGCTGAAGGCAATCGCACCGACGAGCTTGCCATCGATGTAGACGGGCGAGCCGGACATGCCGGCGAAGACGCCCGTGCGCGCTACGTTCTCGCCTGAGAGCCGCGCGATGATCGCGGACTGGCGCGGCCCCGGAAATCCTTGCAGCACGCCGAGCACTTCGACGCCGAACGGCTCTGGCGTCGTGCCGGTGAAGACCGTACTGGCCGTGCCCTTCAGACCCGGGCGCACATCTTCGAGAGCGAACAGACGCGCGTCCGGCTTAGCCGTGGGCGTGCTCTGCTGTGCGCCGGCCCCGATTGCGGTCAGGAGTAGAGCGAAACTAAGTGTTAACGAGGCTGCAAAAAATCTCTTCATTGATCCACCATGAAAACGTTGGGAAGCACTACAACTCCCGCTTGATAGTTTCGTCGAGCCGGCCACAAGTAGCCATAGGGTCGCACCCCTTGCTCGCGCTAACGACTATACTTGCCGCTTTCTTAGATGGTCAAGGAACAGGAATAGATGCAGCGCATGGTGCAAGATAGGTTTACATCTTGCCGCTCGTTCGTGCGCGTGCTAACGTGCCGGTCATCAGGCACGATCATGTTTGAGATTGAAGGGTTTATTCTGGCGGGCGGCGCGTCGAGCCGGATGGGCCATGATAAGGCGCGTTTGCGGCTCGGCGGTGAGACCTTCGTGGCCCGCATTGCGCATTCGCTTGGCACGATCACAGAGCACGTGAGTGTCGTCAGCGCACGCGCCGCTAGTCGGGAGTTCCGCCTGCCCGTAGTGCCTGATAGCTACGAGCAGTGCGGCCCGCTGGGCGGGTTGCACGCGGCGCTCGTTGCCTGTCGGGCCGCGTGGGCGGCGGTCGTCTCCTGCGATCTGCCGTTCGTGAGCGGCGAGTTGTGGGCGCGGCTGGCGACTTACGCTGCGGGCGACGTAGATGCCGTCGTGCCCTTGCAGCCGGACGGGCGGGTGCAGCCACTCTGTGCGCTCTATGCTCGCGCAAGCTGTCTCGCACACGTCGAAGCGTTGTTACGCGCCGACGAGTTGCGCCCGCGCATGCTGCTGCCACATGTCAGAGCGCGCTTGCTTGCGCCTGACGAGTTGGCCGATCTCACGAACGCCGAGCGACTGCTCATGAACATCAACACCCCCGACGACTACAGAGAGGCAAGGATGAAGGATGAAAGGAATTGATTCATTGATTCATTGATTCATTGAGTCAATGAACAAATGGCCCAATTTCTGCTTCATCCTTCATCCTTCATAATTGCTCTTGATGCTGAGGAGACGCAGAGTCGGTGGCAAACTTTTTAGGGCGCTCTTGCCCATCGTAGCCCTATTGTTCTTCGGCTTATGCGGCTGGGTCTGGTGGGTGGTCGCAGGGGTCGCACACCCGCCGCATCATCCTTATCTAGTCACGCCCGATAAATACTTCGTCCCGATCAAGGCGACGGATGAACATTGGCCTAACGACGATGGCACGCAGGCGCGTGGCTGGTTGCTACGCGGCGCTGAAGGCGCGCCCGCGGTCGTGTTGCTCCACAGCTACGGCGCTGATCGCTCGTGGCTCTTAAATCTCGGCGTCAAGATCAACGAGGCGACGAACTACACGGTGCTCTGGCCTGATCTGCGCGGGCACGGCGAGAACGCACTCGTCAGTACCACAACGTTCGGCACGCGCGAGGCCGCGGACATGCGTGCCGTAATCACTTTCTTGCGCGCCCTGAAAACATCGCAAGGCCACGCGCTCATCGGCCCGCACATTGGTCTCTACGGCGTCGAGCTGGGCGCTTACACCGCGCTCCTGTTCAGCGCCCAGGCGCCTGCGGATGCGCGCCCGCATGCGCTTGTCCTTGACTCTGTGCCGGCTGAACCCGATGCCCTGCTCCGCGCTTCGGTCAAAGAACAGACCGGCTTGAGCGCCGACCTGACCTATGCGCTCGCGCGGCTCGGCGTGCGTTGCTACTTCCTCGGCCGCTACGGCAACGCCGCTTCATGCGCGCTCGCCGCGTCGCTCACCGATACACACGTATTGTTGTTGACCGGCGCTGACGCAGGTTACTTGCGCGATTCGACCATCACGCTCGCGCACTGCTTCCCCGCCTCCATTCGTGCCGAACTGATCAGCGATCTACCATTGACCGGGCGCAACACGGCCGCCGCCCCCGGCGAGCAGGGCGAGGCATACGACCGCCGCGTGATCGATTATTTTGATCGCGCCTTGCGCAATGATAAATAGTTATTGACCGCGCCAGCTTGAGTACCAACTAACGTGCGCGCGCCGCGACTAATGCGACCTGTCCGTTGTTCCCGATCACATCGCACACGAGCGACGAATAGCCGGTTAACTGCCAGACGTACTCGACCGGCACGATGACGAGCACAACGTCCGCGCGCCTGCGCGCCGCCTGCGCCACGTAGCCCGCCCAATCGAACATGACCGGCTCGCCCTTCGCGTCATAGACCAAGCGACCGGCGGCGTAAAACTCGGCCGTGCGGTCAATCGTGTGCAAGCCGTAGACCGGCGCGGCCGAGTACCCCTTGGCGTCCGCCTGTCGCAACAGTGCGCGCACCGACTCGTGCTCCGTTGCGGGCACGATGGCGCAAGCGGCAATCAGGACGATCACAACCAGTGTGACGCCGACCGTGCTCCACACACATAGACGCCGCGCCTGTGGTCGTAGCACAGCGCACAGTCCCGCGAACGCCGTTGGTGTAGCGATGAGTAGCGCACAGTTGAGGCTGATGATGTGCGTACGCAGGTCGTAACCGACGAGACCAACAGCGAAGAGCAATAGCAACACGCCCGTCGCGCGCATCGCCCGCACGCCGTTCAAGCCGTTGCGGTAATGCGTCAGGCGCTCGCCCACGAGCAGCGCCGCGCCGGGCAGCGCCGGCAGTATGTAACCCGGCAGCTTCGAGCCGGAGAGCGAGAAGAACGCGACGGGCAGCACAATCCACGCGAGCGCATACACGCGCAGTTTGTCCATTGCCTCGTCACCGCGCCAACGCCACCGCCGCGCATCGGTCAACGCCGCGCTGAGAAACGCAGGCCACGGCAGCACTAAGAGCGCGAGGATAGGCAGATAAAAATAGAACGGTTGCGGGTGGTGATATCTGTTCGAGACATAGCGCGCGAAGTGTTGTTGGATGAAGAACTCGTTAATGAACGTCCGGCCGTGGCGCATGATGACGGGCGCGTACCATAGACCTGCGACGGCGCACGCAAGCGGCCCCCCCCAGAGTAAGGTGGCCAAAAATTTTGGCCACTCTCGGCGCAATAAATAATAGAACGCGACGACGCCCAACGGCAGCACGATGCCGAGCAGCCCTTTCGCTAATAGCCCGACACCGATGCAAGCATAAAAGCCGGCTAACAACAGCAAGCGCGTGCGTCTGGCTACCGTTAGCTCAGCCATGAGAAAACAGACGAGCGCGCCCGTCGTGGCAAGCGTGATAAAGATGTCGAAGTTCAACGCGCGCGAGAAGACGACGAGGCCGGCGCACGTGGCCGCCGTCGCCGTCGCCATTAATCTGTAGCCGCGCAGAGATTCATCCGCTCGTTGCTCGACATGGCCGGCCAGCACGCTCAATAACAGCACCGTCAAGAAACCCGCGCAGAGCGCCCCCAAACGTGCCGATTGTTCCGTCACGCCGAACAGACGGTAACTCACCATCGCCGCCCAGTACGGCAGCGCCGGCTTCTCAAACCACGTGTGCCCGCCGAGCGTCGGTGTGACGAGATCGTGGCGCAGGAACATCTCGCGCGCCACCTCCGCATAGCGCGGCTCATCCGCGCCCACGAGCGGCGCGTGCCCCAGACCATAACCGTAGCTGACGGCGATGGCGAGCATCAGTAGCAACCAAGCGCGCTTTGCCAGCGTCAAGCGGTGCAAGTTATAGTCACCTCGGAACAGTTTTTAGTTTTCAGTTTTCAGCCTGATTATCTTCGCGCACAAGTCAGCGAGTATCGACTATGTTGCGGCGATGTTCAATTCGTAGCCCGACCGGCGCGCGAGTTATTGACTTGGCGAATAACTGAAAACTGAAAACTGAAAACTTCTCATGTCTCTGCGCACCGCAGTCATCGGCACGGGCCACTTGGGCCGGCAACACGCGCGCATTCATGCGGCGCTGGCGGCCGAGGGGCGCGCACAGTTCGTCGCCGCATGCGATCTGGATGAAGCGACCGCGCGCGTTATCGCCGCCGAGCGCAACACGGAATGGGTCTGCGACTGGCGCACGCTTCTCGGGCGCGTGGACGCAGTCAGTCTCGCCGTCCCGACGGAAGCGCACGCAGAGATCGCATGCCCACTCTTGGCCGAAGGCGTGCATGTGTTGGTCGAGAAGCCGATTGCGCGCACGCTCGCCGAAGCCGACGAGTTGATCGCGGCTGCGCGGCAGGGCGGCGCGACCTTGATGGTCGGCCATCTCGAACGCTTCAACCCGGCACTTGTCGCGCTGCGCCCACACGTGCGCGCGCCCATCTACTTCGAGATACACCGCGTCGGCGAGTTCACGGCGCGCTCGCTCGATATAGATGTGGTGCTCGATCTGATGATTCACGATCTGGATATCGTGCAATGGCTTGTGGGCGAGGACGTGGAGGTGACGGACGTGCGCGCGGTCGGTTTGCCCATCCTGACGGATCGCGTGGACGCGGCCAACGCTCGACTTGAGTTTGCCACCGGCGCGGTCGCCAACATCACCGCCTCGCGCGTCGGCACTGAGAAGATACGCAAGATGCGCTTCTTCCAACCGCACGATTACATCGCTGTAGATTACGCGACGCGCTACGCTTCGATCAGCAGCCTCGCGCCGCCCGACGCCGCGAGCGCCCGCCCCGGCGTCAACACGCGCCACCTTGAGGTCGCCGACGTTGAGCCACTGCGCGCTGAGATCGAATCCTTCCTCATTGCCGCTGAGACCGGCGCGCCCCCGCTCATCTCCGGCGCGGACGGTCGCCGCGCCCTCGCGCTCGCCTTACGCGCCCTCGAACGCATTCACGAAAAGGCCGCCCGCGTCGGCGTGCGCACCATCAGATAAGCGTCTGTCTGATATAATTGCGGCTGCCACACCAATCTCACAGGAGGATTTATGACTCAGCATAAGAAACTCCAAGTGTTCATCTCTTCAACGTACACGGATTTGCAGGAGGAGCGGCAAGCCGCAGTTGAGGCCATCCTGCGGGCGGGACATATTCCGGCGGGCATGGAGTTGTTTGCTGCCGGTGATAAATCACAAATGACTGTCATCCAGCGCTGGATTGATGAATCAGACGTTTACCTGCTGATTTTAGGCGGGCGTTACGGCAGCCTCGAACACGAAAGCCAAAAGAGCTACAGCCATCTGGAATACGAGTACGCAGTCTCACACTGTAAGCCCATTTTTGCCGCCGTGATCAGTGAGACTCACTTGGAAGAGAAAGTTAAAAAGATGGGCCCGCGCGCCATGGAGACAGAGCATACGCAGAGACTCAGAGAGTTTCGGGAGTTGGTACAGACAAGGATGGTTAGATATTGGAGTGACCCGCGCGATATTAAATTGGCCATTATGGAAACATTGGCGGAATTCAACCGCCGCGACGAGTTGCCGGGTTGGGTGCACGGGGGCAATGCCATCGATACCAGAATGCTGGCAGCGGAAATTGCCCGACTATCAAATGAGAACGCCGAGCTGAAAAAAGGCTTACCGTGGCTCTACAAAGAAGAAGACTTAATCAAGCTCATGGCATCATTGCCCGCGGATTCGTCGGTGTGGGTGATAACGCCAAATCTCTTCTATGATACACAGCCCCCCAACATGATCAATACAGTCATGGAGAGTGTAAAGCGCGGCGTCACCTATACCTACATCTACCCCCTAGTAAATGAGGCCAAGCCCTATCAAAGGGCCCTCAAACGTACTTTCGTCGCATATAAAGATCGGTTAATCATACGCCCGGTTTCAGAGGAGAAATTTAGCTCATTAGCCATTACGCATTATCTAATTCTTGATCCTGATGTGATTGTCACTAGACCGGCCAGAGCGTTTCTGGAACTACCAATTGAGCCGCGCGGCTACTGGATAGAAGTAGATAGCATCGGAGCGCAAGGGCTGGTATCGCGTTTCTATGAGATCGCGAGGGGCGAAGATTAGCAGGGTACGATAAATCGAACATCGGGGCACAAAGCGGACAGGGCTTGATGTTCGTGTCTGCGTGTCTTTGTGATTAATATCTCCCTTTATGACACAACCCGACGCTGAGATCACCTCGCTACTGTCAACACGCATCGCGACGGGCGACTTCCCTTCCGCCGTCTATCTCGTGGCCGAGCGCGGGCAGGTGCGTTTCGCCGATGCGTTGGGCGATGCCGTGCGTGTGCCCGCGCGCCATCCGGCGACGTTCGCTACGATCTATGATCTCGCCTCGCTGACGAAACCCCTCGTCACCGGACTACTTTGTGCGCAACTGATCGAGCGGGGCACGCTTGAGCTTGATGCTCCGGTCGCACACTATTTATCAGAGTTCGCCGTGGCCGATAAAGCGACCATCACGATCCGGCAACTGCTGACGCACACGTCGGGTCTGCCCGCGTGGCGACCGCTCTACCTGTTAACAAATAATCAGCGCGCGCGTACGCTGGCAATCATTGCAACGCAGCAGCTTGAATATGCACCCGGCACGCGCGTCGTCTATAGCGATCTCGGCTTCATCACGCTCGGTCTGTTGCTCGAACGCGTGATGGGCACACGACTCGCCGAGCTTGCGGGGCGTGAAATCTTCGGCCCGCTCGAACTGCAACACACCTTCTTCAATCCGGCCGCAACTGCGCAGACTGGGATCGCGGCTTGTGAGTCCGCGGGCAATGCTCACGAGCGCGAGATGTGCGCAAATGATCCGGCGGCTCGTGCGGCAGAATACTTTCGTACCTATCCGATCTGGGGCGAGGTGCATGACGGCAACGCCCACTTTCTCGGCGGCGCGGCCGGGCACGCGGGTCTCTTCTCGACCGCGCCGGAGACATTCGCCATCGCCGAACAGTTCATCGCCGCGCGCACGCGCCTGCTCCGTCCGGGCACCTGTGCACTCTTCCGCACCGACATGACGCACGGACTCAACGAAGCGCGCTCGCTCGGCTGGCAACTCGCTGCGACGCCCGACTCGACGGCCGGGCCGGCGCTGCCCGCCGATAGCTTCGGGCATCTCGGCTTCACCGGCACAAGTTGTTGGCTCGACGCCGGCCGCGAACGCGCCTTCATCCTCTTGACCAATCGCACGCACGCCCGCGCGCTGCCCTTCGTCAACATCAACAGCACACGCCGGCAGTTCCACACGCTCGCCGCCACCGCACTCGATCATTTCGCCGGCAACGCATGAGCCTGCTCACGGCTTCTCAGGTGTAGTAAGATGTCCGCGCGCCCGGTCTCCCGCGCGCTCTGAGAACTTGCAGCACATGCCCCCGACCCGCGGCTCAAAATCGTTAGCCCTGCTCTGCGCGTGGCTGCTCGCGTGCGCGCCGCTCGCACGCGCCCAAGAGCCGACGCGCCCGCGCCGCGTGCCTGACAATCGCACTAACGAAACGACGACTCAGCCACAGCCATCGATACCAGCACTCACCTTTACACGCCTTGAGACTGAACCGACGATCCGCATCGGCTTGGCCACGGCCGCACGCTCGGTCACGATCTCGACGGCCGCCCCCGCTCTTGCGGTCAGCACCGGCCCGAGCGAAAGTGCCCCGCCGCAGACGCTCAACGCCGCGCGCGTCCGCATCGAGCCGCGCATGCTTGGGCCGCTGCCAACGGAGAACGCGAACGAGTTGTTCCGCGTCGAGATCGCCGTCGTGGAATCGGCGGCCGCGGCCGATGCGTTAGCCCGCGACGTGCGCGCCTTGACGGGCGACGATCCAAACGTCGTTCGCGACCCGGCATCAGGCGCATGGCGCGTGCGCGTCGGGCCGCCCGTCACGCAGGACGAGGCTGCCGACCTGCGTATGCGCTTGGAAGAGGCCGGCTTCGCCGCGGTCTCCGTTGTCAGCGCAACGACCGGCGACACAGCAACGAAGAAGCCGGTTGCCCCGCACGCAATGCAAGCCGGCAACACACGCGCGCGGGCTGGCACAAGCACGAAGGACAGCGCACGCACAAACGTCACGCCACGCACGCCTGACAGCACACGCAACAGCAACGTCAATAGCAATGTCCGACTGGCCGCGCGTGTCTCGCAGCCGACGCGCGGGCTGGTTGTGTATGCGGCGGGCGCGGGCGCGCTCATGGACGCGCGTGCGCCCGTCACTTTCACCTCGACTGATGAGCAGACTGCGCCCGTGCGCTTCAACGAAAAACCTTATCGCGGACGCATCGAAGTCTTCACCAACCTGAACGGCTCGCTCACTGTCGTCAATGCAATCGGGCTTGAAGACTACGTGCGCGGCGTCGTGCCGAATGAATTATCGCCGGGCGGCTGGCCAGCCATCGAAGCCTTAAAAGCTCAGGCCGTAGCAGCCCGCACATACGCCGTCAGTCATCGCGGTCAGTTCGCCGCCGCCGGTTACGATCTGTTGCCGACCACACGCTCGCAAGTCTACGGCGGCCTGAGCACTGAGCACCCGCTCACGACGCGCGCGGTCGCAGAGACGCGCGGCATCATCGCCACTTATCAAGGCGCGCCGATCAATGCCCTCTACACCTCCACCTGCGGCGGGCGCACCGAAGACGCCGAACAGATTTTCGGTGGCGAGTTTGTGCCCTACCTGCGCGGCCGCGAATGCACCGAGACGAGCGCGCAGGCACATGCTTCGTTCGCCCCATTCACGCTGCAAACGGAACGCGAGCCGGCCACCTTGCGCACGGCCGAGCACAGCAACAGCGCACGACAGATGGCGCTGCTCGCAGTCCACGGTTTCCGCGCGGGCGCACGCCTGACGGATGAATGGCTCGACGCGCCGATCACATCTGACGAAGCCCGCGCGCTCATTGAACTCGTCGCGCGCCTCGCACATAAACCGACGCCGGTCGGTACTAACGACACAACGCGCCCGCCCGCCTTCAGTAGCGCCCTCGCACTTGCACTCGATGGCGAGAGTCGCGCCGACGTGCTGCTCGACAACGCGGACGTGGCTTATCTGCTCGCGTTCCGCGACGCCGACGACATTCCGCCGCCGAATCGCGCAGACGTGGCCCTGATGCTACGCGAAGGCCACTTGACGCTCTGGCCCGATGCCACGCTCCGCCCGCGCCAACCGCTCGCGCGCGCACACGCAATCTATACAGTTGTCCATGCGCTCGAAGCACGCGGCCTATTCAACTTGCAAAAGGCGACAGCGCGACCGTCGGCTAACGGCACGCTCATCGTGCGCCCCGGCAAAGGTGCAGACCGCGCGCTTGCCCTCGCTTCGGACGCTTATCTCTTCCGCGCCTTCGGCGAAACGCTCTACCCTGTGCGCACTGTGGCACTCGTCGGCGGCGAACCTGTCAGTTATCACACGGACGCGCGCGGCGCGGTCGATTATCTTGAAGCGCATCTGCCGCCGAACGGGGCTGCGGCTGATCGTTTCTCGCCCTTCGCCAACTGGGCGACCACTCTGAGCACGGCAGAAGTTGGCAATCGGCTGGCGCGGAGCATCGGGCGCGTGGGCGCGATCACAGACCTGCGCGTTTTATCGCGCGGCGTCTCGCGGCGCGTGCTCGATCTGGAAGTGGACGGGACGACCGGGACGGCGCACGTGCGCGGCGGGCGCATACGCTCCGCACTGGGCTTGCGCGAACAACTCTTCGTCGTTGATCGGCGCTTCGACGAAGCGGGGCGGCTGACCGGCTTCACCTTCACCGGGCGCGGCTGGGGGCACGGCGTCGGCATGTGTCAGGTCGGCGCGTATGGTCTGGCGCGCGCGGGTTGGGCTTACGACAAAATTTTGAAGCACTATTATACCGGCATTGAGTTGACGAAAATGTATTAACCACGAAGATACAAGGAGCACGAAGACAACACCTGTACTCTTTGTGCCTGTGTCGTTAATTGATCCTATGCAAGAGCGGTCTTCAGTTACGCTTTATGTCGTGCCCGGTTGCCCTCTGTGCGCAGATGCGCGGGCGTGGTTGGCGCAACACGGAGTCGCCTACGTCGAGCGCGATGTCGCGCGCGATTTCGGCGCGTTGCGTGCGATGTATCGTTTGACGCAGCAACGCTACGTGCCGGTCTTCGAGCGCGACGGGCGCGCACTTGTGCGCCCGTCTGATGAAGCGTTAGCCGCCTTCCTACTCTGACAAATGACGATGCATTTCTCCCGCGCCCAACTGGCCGGCGCACTGGCGCTGCTTACAGTCATCTGGCTGATGCTCATCCTGCGTCTGCTTCAGACACGCCCGTGAAATGGTCTGTGGCACAAACTCCGATCATCGCCGTCATGGGGCCGACGGCGTCAGGCAAGAGCGCGCTCGGCATCGCGCTCGCCCGACGTTTCAACGGTGAGGTGCTTAACTGCGACTCGGTGCAGGTCTATCGCGAGATCGAGATCGCGACGGCGAAAGCTACCCCGGCCGAACAACAGGGCGTGCCGCACCACTTGATCGATTTCGTCCCGCCGGAGATTAACTACACGGCCGGCACTTGGGCCGCGGCCGCGCTGGCGAAGATTGCGGAGATCGAAGCGCGCGGCCGGTTGACGCTGCTCGTCGGCGGCACGGGCTTTTACTTGCGCGCGTTGCGCCAGCCCTTCTTTGCGAGTCCGCCGACGGACGAGCGTCTGCGCGCAAGGCTCACAGCACTCCGGCAGACGCGCGGCCCCGAACACTTGTATCGGTTCTTGCGGCGACTTGATCCGGCCGCCGCCGCCAAGCTCTATCCGCGTGATTGGGTGCGCGTCCAGCGCGCGCTCGAAGTGCGTATACAGACCGGGCGCAACATCTCCGCGCAACAGCCCACGTGCCCTGCGCCACCCGCGCTCGCCGCGCGCATACGCGTCTTCGCCCTCGCTCCGCCCCGCGCCGAACTCTACCTACGCATCAACGCGCGCACCGAAGCGCACTTCAGTGCGGGTCTGGTTGAAGAGGTGCGCCGCTTGTTGGCAAAGGGTGTACCCGCCAAGTCGAACGCGCTCGGCGCACACGGTTATCGCCGCGTAGTCGAATACCTGCGGGGCGCGCGCGACCTCCCAAGCGCCATCGAGCAGACGAAGCTGGACGTGCGCCATTACGCTAAACGGCAGTTGACATGGTTTCGACGCGAGCCTGAGGTCGTATGGATCGACGGTTTCGGCGACGACCCCGAAGTGCAGGCGCGCGTCGCCGCGCACGTCGCTGCGCTTAGCACCGCCGGCTAAGCGGCCTTTTGTCTTCCACTTTTCTCGCGCCTGTTGTAAGCTGAAGCTAATTGAGTGGCCGTTGCAGCAAACAAGGCGGTGCGTTGTGGTAGACACGAGACCTGCTCCCCAAAACATCCAAGATGCCTTTCTCAACACAGTGCGGCGCGAGCGCGACCCCGTGACGATTTACCTGATGAACGGCGCGAAGCTGACGGGTCGGATCAAGAGCTTCGACAAGTTCTCAGTCCTGTTGGAATCAGGCGCGCAAGAGCAGTTGATCTTCAAGCACGCCATCTCTACTATTCAGCACGCACGTCGTTCGAGCGGCGAGTTGCGCCCGACGCCGGCGCAAGAACCGGCCGCCGGCGAGCAGACGCCCGACGGCTCGCCCGCGCGCTAAAACCGCCCGCACGACATAATCTATTCCACTTCGACGGGAGCTTTCCTTGGCCGCCGCATTTATCACCTTCGAGGGTATTGATGGGAGCGGTAAGTCCACGCAACTGCGCATGCTGGCGAGCGTGCTGCGCCTGCGCGGGTTAGACGTGGTCGTGACGCGCGAGCCGGGCGGGACGCCACTCGGCACACGCCTGCGCGCCGCGCTGCTCGACACGGAAGAACAGGTTGACCCGCTCGCAGAGTTGTTGCTCTACGCTGCCGACCGCGCGCAACACGTCCGCCAACTTGTCCGCCCCGCCCTTGCGACCGGGCACATCGTGCTCTCCGACCGCTACGCCGACGCGACTATCGCCTATCAGGGTGGCGGGCGCGGCTTCCCTGCGCCGCTCGTCCAAGAGGTTGTCATCCTCGCGACCGGCGGGCTGATGCCTGACGTGACGCTGATCTTCGATCTGCCAGTCACTGAGAGCCGCGCGCGCGACAAGCGCCGCCACAACGACGGCGACGCGGACGACCGGCTCGACGCCGAGACCGACGAATTTCGCACGCGTGTCCGCGCTGTCTACCTGCAAATCGCCGCCGCCGAACCCGACCGCGTGCGCATCATCGACGCCAGCCGCTCCATTGAGGAGACACACGCCCGCGTGCTCGAACTCGTCATGCCAATGATAGAGGTCAGAGGTCAGAGGTCAGAGGTCAGTAAAGAGACAAACCCTCATTCTTAGCGCGCAACTCGGAATACTGACGCTGGACTTTTCTAACCTCTAACCTCTAATCTCTGACCTCTGTTCTTATGTTTGCTCGCATCGTAGGCAATCAACGCGCGCGCGAGGTGCTCCGGCGCATGCTCGCACAGCGGCGCGTGCCCGGCGCGTTGCTCTTCGCTGGTGAAGAGGGCGTCGGGAAAAAGCTGTTCGCGCTTGAGCTAGCGAAGGCTTTGAATTGCCGCGCGCCGCGCGGCGTAGAGGCGTGCGATGAATGTTCCGCGTGTGTGCGCATCGCCCGGCTGGCGACGGCGCGCGCGCGCGAGACCGGCGCATTGATCGATTGGAGTGAGCATCAGGACGTTGGTGTGGTGCGTGCGGAGAAGCGTTTCATCACGGTCGATCAGGCGCGGGCCATCGAACGCGAGATGAACTTCCGACCCTATGAGGGCGCGGCGCGCGTGCTCATTATCGAAGAGGCCGACCGGCTCAACGACGCTTCCGGCAATGCCCTGCTGAAGACGCTCGAAGAGATGCCGCCGACCGGACACTTGATTCTGCTGACTGCGCGCCCGGCGAGTCTGCTGCCCACGATCCGCTCGCGCTGTCAGGTAGTGCGCTTTGCCCCGCTTAAGGCCGAGGAGATTGAAGCTTATTTAATTCAGAACAAACAGCGCGCCGGCATGGAAGCGCGCCTCGCCGCACAACTCGCGCAAGGCCGTTTGGGCCGTGCGCTCGCGCTCAATCTAGACCAGTACCAGCAACAGCGCGAGGCCATGCTCGTCGTCCTCGAAGCGCTCACCGCACGCCCCGACCGCGTGCAACTGCTCCGCGCCGCCGAAGACCTGAGCGACGCCAAACGCAAAGACGACTACGAGCCAAGCCTCGATGCGCTTGAACTGCTCATCCACGACGCGTGGCGGCTCGCACTCGACGCGCGCGCTGGTATCGTGAACGAAGACCTACGTGAACAGCTAACGAAGCTTAGCAACAACGTCACGAATCGCCGCGTCGCCGCGTGGCTCGCACAAATTGAAGAGCTACGCGCTCAACTCGCCGTCAACGTCAATCGTCGCGTCGCCACCGATGCGCTCTTGCTCACGATGGCGGCCGTGCCGACGCGCTAGGAACAAATTGCGTTGACAGCAAAGCAAAAGCGCCGCGAACACAGACGCGGCGCTTTCTTATTTGCTCAATTAATCGGCGTTTATTTGATCATCACAAGTTCCGGCTGAAACTCTGCTTGCGCGGCGGCCCCTTCGGCCAGCAGTTTTTCCGTCTCGGCGACAAACGCTTCGACGATGTCTGCGCCCGCGACTTTGCGCATCGGCCGGCCGTTCTTGAAGATCATGCCGACGCCGCGCCCGAACGTGACGCCGAGTTGGCTGTCGTGCGCTTCGCCGGGGCCGTTGACTTCGCAACCCATGATCGAGAGGTGCAGCGGCTCTTCGATGTGCGCGAGCCGGCGTTCGATCTCGGTCACGATCTCGACGAAGTTCGGCACATCCAGTCGCCCGCAGGTCGGACAGGCGACGACCGTTACGCCGCGCTTGCGCAGGTCGAGCGAGCGCAGGATTTCCCAAGCGACGCGCACCTCTTCCTGCGGCTCGGCGGCGAGCGAGACGCGGATCGTGTCGCCGATGCCCTCGTGCAGGAGTATGCCCAGCCCAATGGACGATTTGATCGTGCCGCCAAAGGCCGTGCCCGCTTCGGTCACGCCGAGGTGCAGAGGGTAGTCGACCTGCTCAGCAAGTAACCGATAAGCTGCGACTGTGCGATGCACGTCTGACGCTTTGAGCGAGACGACAATGTCCGTGAAGTTTAAATCCTCAAGGATGCGTATGTGCCGCAAGGCGGATTCGACCATCGCTTCGGGTGTCGCCGTGCCGTACTTTCGGAGTAAATCTTTTTCGAGCGAGCCGCCGTTGACGCCGATGCGAATCGGGATGCCGCGCTCCTGTGTGGCGCGCACCACTTCGCGCACGCGTTCAATCGCGCCGATGTTGCCCGGATTCAGACGCAGCTTGTCCACGCCCGCCGCGAGCGCCTTCAAGGCCAGCTTGTAATGGAAATGTATATCTGCAACAAGCGGCACTTCCGGCACAAGCTTTCTAATCTCGACTAAAGCCGCCGCCGCGTTGTCATCCGGCACGGCCAAGCGCACGACCTCGCAGCCAGCGCGCACCATCTCATTGATCTGCGCGACCGTCCCTGCCACGTCCGACGTGTCCGTCTTAGTCATCGACTGCACCACCACGGGCGCGCCGCCGCCGATGATCACGTCGCGGACTTTGACTGCTTTCGTTTTACGCATAAGTTCAATGTCTCAGGTCTCAAGTCCAAAGTCCAAAGTCCTGTTCGGTCGTTGAACTTTGGACTTGAGACTCATTTCGCCGGTGCAGTCGCGGCCGGTTTGTTAGTCCCGTTCCGCCGGCTGGAAACCTCTTTGAGTATGTCGTTGGTAATAACGAAGCCCATCAGCAGGAGCAGCACAAAGAAGCCGACGAACTGGATGCGCTCGCGCAGTCGCATTGACAGACGCAAGCCCACCCAGCCGAGCACGGCTTCGACCAACAACAAAAAGATCGCGCCGCCGTCGAGCACGGGGATGGGCAGCAGGTTGACGATGCCAAGGTTCAAGCTCAGGAAGCCAAGCATGGTGAACAGGCCCGCCAACCCGAACTTGGTGATCGCCTGCGACGACTGCCGCGCGATCCCGATGGGGCCGGCTAAGGATTCGCGTGCCGAACGCTGTCCACGAAAAATCTGGCCGAACGCCTCGCCCGTCATGCGCAGGACTTCGATGTTGCGCCGCACGGCGAACGCCATCCCGCTCACGATGCCGACGCGCTCCAGAGGCAACTCGACCGAAGTGGTCACGCCAATCTTGTCGTCCGCCATCCGCTCCGTGCCGGTGACGAGTTCCTGTTGTTGCCCGTTACGCTCGATCTTGATGTGCAGCGGCTCGGTCTTGTGTGCGCGGACGACGGCACGCACGTCCGTCTCGTCGCCGACCGCTTCACCCTGCACGCTCAATATGCGGTCGCCCTCTTGCAGTCCGGTTTTGGCCGCGGGCGAGTCCGGCAGGACGCCGTCCACCATCACGGGCAAAGCACCGTAGTCGGGACGGAAATCGAGCGTGCCGATGGCCTCGCCCTCTTCCACCTGTTTGCCCGGCGTGAGCGTCAGGTTCACACGTTGACCATTGCGCTCGACGACGGTGGGTAGCGGCTGTTCCGGCGACAGAAGCGCGCTGTCCTTGATGCGCTGCCACGTCGGCTCGTCGATGCCGTTGAACGAGACGATGCGGTCGCCGGGGCGCAAGCCCGCCTTCTCCGATGCGCCGCCTTCGGCCACGCGGTCGATGACGGGCGCGGGCGAAACGGGCACGCCGTTTTTGAGTGCGCCAGCAAAGACGATGGCGAGCGCCGTCAGAATGTTCATCGTCGGCCCGGCCACCATGACGAGAAACTTTTGCCAGCGCGGGCGCAGATCAAACCGTTCATTGATAGGAATGTCTGTCTCGCCTGCGCCTTCGATGGGCGCGTTCGATTCGTCGCCGCCGAGTTTGACGTAGCCGCCGAGCGGGACGAGGCTGAGTCGATAATCAGTTGTGCCCCAACGATAGCCGAACAGACGCGGGCCGAAACCGGCCGAGAAGACCTCAACGCGAATCTTCAGCAGCTTGGCGACGATGAAGTGGCCGAACTCGTGCAGGATAACTGCGGGGCCGAGAATTAGAATTAAGGCGACTGGGAATGAGATCAAATCTGACATAGTGAATCTCTTAAATGAATGCCCTCCACACTTTACGACCATTAGAAGCGCACGCGCCGGCCGCCGTTGCAACCGAGTTTACGGGAAACTGCCGGGAAAGTCTAAGAGGGGCTGGCAATTCAATCAGTTGAGTGGTAGTTGAGTAATAGCGTGTTGCTGCTGTCATTTGAATACGAATACAGTTACAAGCAATGGCAACATGACTGTGCCCAACGCCCCAGCGATGATGCACCACCATGCCATCCCGATGCCTGTGATCTCACCATTTGACCGCTCAATGAACCTTTTGGCTGTTAACCCGAGTATCAGAGCCACAAACGAGCCTATTCCGCCGATGCCAACTAGTGAGAGCACAAACCCAAGCCCCAGCATCTTACTGACTCTGATTTGTCGCTCTAGTTGGGTTTGCATCTGCTTTAAGCTAATAAATCCTTAGCTCCCAGATGTGGTTAGCAATGCCCGCTTCCATGCTGCGCACGCTTCTGTATGTGCGCGACCTCTTCCGTCGCCCCTGCCCGCGCGGTGCGATCAGTCTCAAGAACAACTTCAAGGTCTGTGACCGCGCGCCCCTCGTGGCCATCAAGCACACGTTCGATGATGCGCGGGATATCGGTGAGTCTAATGTGCCCGGCAATGAATGCGCTGACGGCGACTTCATTCGCGGCGTTGAGCGCCGCCGGGTACGTGCCCCCTGCCCGCAGTGCACGATAGGCGAGCGCGAGGCAGGGGAAACGCGCAAAGTCGGGCGCTTCAAAATGGAGCGTGGAGAGCTTGGTGAGATCAAGCGCCGGCAGTTGACCGGGGCGACGGGCTGGATAGGTGAGCGCGTACTGGATGGCGTGGCGCATGTCTGTGACGCCAAGCTGCGCGATGACCGAACCGTCAACCAACTCGATCATCGAATGCACGACCGACTCCGGATGCACGACGATATTAATGTCATCAGGCGCGAAGCCGAAGAGCCAGTGCGCCTCGATCACTTCGAGACCTTTGTTCATCAACGTTGCGGAATCGATGGTGATCTTTGCGCCCATCGACCAAGTTGGATGGCGCATCGCTTCGGCGACAGTCGCCTGCTCGATCTCTGCGCGCGTGCGTGTGCGAAAGGGGCCGCCGGATGCGGTCAGGATCAGACGGCGCACTTCGGCGCGCTGCTCGCCGCGCAGACATTGATGCAGTGCGTTGTGTTCGGAGTCCACCGGCAATAACTCCGCGCCAGCGCGCTCAGCCGCCCGCGTCATCAACTCGCCCGCGATCACGAGCGTCTCCTTATTGGCGAGCGCGACCCGCTTCCCCGCTTCGAGCGCGCGCAAGGTCGGGACGAAGCCGACCGCGCCCACAGTCGCACTGACGACAATGGGCGCACGTTCGTGCGTCGCCGCTTCGACCAGACTCGCCGCCCCCGTCGCGATGCGCGGGGCCGCCACGCCTCGGTGACGCAATTCCGTTCGCAGCTCCGCCGCGCATTCAGCGGACTCCACCGAGACGAATTCGGGTGTGTGGCGCTCGATCTGTTCCGCGAGTTTCAGGGTGTTACGTCCGGCGGCGAGGGCGACGACGTGGAAGGGCGCGCCCAGCGCTTCGACCACGCGGAGCGTGTTGCAGCCGATTGAGCCGGTCGAGCCGAGGATAGCGATGCCGCGCTGTGTCATTTGCTGCCGGCTCAATCTTTATGCTCGTCGTTCGACGGCAGCGTGCCGGCCGGTTCGGGTTCGTCAGTGGTCGCGCCATCGTAATTATCGAGGAGTGGCACGGTGCGCCCGGCGTCATTACGGTAAACGGCGCTGACGACGCGCCACTGCGAGCCGTTGCGATAGGCTAGTTCGACATCTGCGCTGACCGTCTTACGCGCACCGATCACTTTGAGCGTCAGCGTCGCTTGCCCGTGGCCGGCATCTGCGTGAATGTTGCCCGTCACCAGCCAGCCGAAGTTTTTGACCTCGCCAATGTCTTGCCGCAGCCGCTCGTTCTGTCTGAGAAATGTCCGCGCCGTCTGGGCCGCCTCGCTGTGGTTGATAGTGTAGAAGACGAAGCCGACGATGCCGCCGACGAACAGCGCAACGAGTAGCGCCAGCCCGGCCACTAGACCAGCGACGACGAAGACGATCTTCTTGTTCGATGTGGCAGCGACCGCGTGTGGCGTTTGACCGAGAGGCATCATCTGATAAATCTTTCGCCGAAGTAGTAGACGGCGAAATAGTAGATGAGCGGTGCGTTGAAGAGCAAGCTATCGAGCCGGTCGAGCAAGCCCCCATGACCGGGCAGAACCTTCGCCGCATCCTTCGCGCCCGCCCCACGTTTGAGCGCGCTCTCCGTCAAATCGCCTAAGACGCCCAGCACGTTCATCGTCGCTGCCAGCGGCAGCGCCGCCGCCAAGCTCAACTCAGGAAAGAACCCATAGTGCGCCGCCGTGGCCGCGAGCAGACTCGCCAACATGCCGCCGACTGCGCCCTCCCAAGTTTTGCCGGGACTGATCGACGGTGCGAGCTTATGCCGCCCGAATGCGCGCCCAGTGTAGTACGCGGCCGTGTCCGAACCCATCAGCACGAGAAAGAAGAAGGAGAGCAGATGCGCAGCGAGTGCCGGTTGCAAACCCGCGCGCACGGCGACGAGATGCCCGCCGAGCACAGTCACATAGAGCACGCCGAGCACAGTCGCGCCCACAGAGGCCAGCATCTGATCAAACGGTGCGCCGCGCAGCATCGTCGCCGCGAGTGTGCTGAGCGTTAACAGCACGAGCGCGAGGAACATCAACTGCGGATCGCGCACGGGCAGATTGAAGTAAAAACCGACGAGCAGCCCAGCGGCGAAGATCAGCCCCAGAGTCAACTCAGGCTTTAACTCCTTGCGCCGTGCGAGCAGCCAGAATTCGTACAAGCCCGCCAGCATCGCCGCCCCCGCGATGGCGACAAAGAGCAGTTCAAGTTTCGGGATTAAGATCGAAGCGATCAGGATAGGCAGCGCGATGAGCGCGGTAATAATGCGCGACTTTTGTTCAGAAGCCATTCAGAAATGATTCCGCTTGCACCTTGCAATGAACTATTTTGCGTTAGCTACAAGTTGCAGCCCGCCGAAGCGCCGGTCGCGGCTTTGATATTCGACGATGGCTTCGAGCAGGTGCACGCGCCGAAAGTCGGGCCACAGTGTCTCGGTCACGTAAAGCTCGCTGTAGGCGGCCTGCCAGAGCAGGAAGTTCGAGATGCGCATCTCGCCGCTCGTGCGCACAAGCAGATCGAGTTCGGGCAAGCCATACGTGTACAACTCGCGCG
Organism: Pyrinomonadaceae bacterium; assembly: GCA_045807745.1. GTDB lineage: Bacteria > Acidobacteriota > Blastocatellia > Pyrinomonadales > Pyrinomonadaceae > QHXQ01. The sequence continues at coordinate 19,379 of JBJMGT010000001.1, read as the reverse complement.
CGATGTCGTCTTCCGTGATTTCATCGGGCGCACGCCCCTCTGTCTGCAAGCGGCGGATCGCAGCACGACAGGCATCGACGATCTCAGCGCGCCCGCCATAGTTGAGCGCGACGTTTAAGACCATGCCCGTGTTTGCGCGTGTGCGCTCGACGGCGCGCGCCACCTCGCGTTGTACGCTGCGTTCGAGCGCGGCGGTGCGCCCGATGGTCTGAAAGCGTATGTGCTGCCGGTTGATCTCTTCCAACTCCAGTCGCAGGTAACGCTTGAGCATACGCATCAACGCGTCCACCTCGAAGCGTGGGCGCTTCCAGTTTTCGGTCGAAAAGGCGTAGAGCGTCAGCGCGCCCAGTCCAAGCCGCGCGCCCGTATCGACGGCCGCGCGCACGGCCGCGACACCCGCGCGATGACCGGCCACGCGCGGCTGTCCGCGCTGCGCGGCCCAGCGTCCATTGCCGTCCATGATGATGCCGATGTGGCGCGGCAGCCTGTCCCACGCGACGCGCTGAAGTAGCGCCTCGTCGCGCGAACCCGTCTCAACCACCTCCGCGAAATCTGCGAGCATCTATGTGTCCCTTTAACGCCTCCGCTGCATCTGCTTGGCAGCGTCGCGCCAGCATCTTAAACGCCGGCCGCGAGCGCACGCAACACACACGTGCCGGCCGGGCGTAATGCGGCGCTCCGACTGTTTGACTGTCTGACGTGTTCAGCGTAAAACCTACGCCGCAGCAGATGTGCATACGTCCCGCGCGGACAGATGCCGCGCACGCTTTGCGCCGGCCACACGGGAGTTGTCTATCTGGTCTTCCGCTTGCTGCGCCGGGCACTTCTCTTTTTGACAACCACCCAAAGGGCCGCGAGCGCGGCCAAGCCTGTCGCGGCGACGGTCAGCCAGACTTTGCCCAACAGCCCGAAGATCAGCGCTGTGCCGACGATCAACGTCCCCGGCGGCGCGAACGCAAAGAAGCCAGCGACGACGAGAATCGCAAAGCGCTTTAGTCTCTTCAGCATCCGTACTCGTGGCGCGCACGGCGGCCCGCAGCAACCGGCGCTTCAGACATTGCACAGCGCATCGACGCGAAACAACTTGCGCCGATGCGCGGTGTTTCCTGTTTAGTACGTCGCGCGAGGCGCACACTCGCGTAGCCCTGACTGATGTTTAAGCTTACCCTGTCCATGCTCGCCGGCAAAGGCGCACGCGCCGACATGACAGTTGCACGTGCGCGCGGGCCCGCACGCAGCCGTGTGGCGCTGCTGCTCTTAGCGCTTGCGCCCGCATGCTACATCGGTGTGGCGATACGCTTATACGGTGTCGATCTGCCGATCTGGGACGAATGGAACTTGGCTGTTTTGTTTGACAAGTTCGCGCGCGGCACGCTCACGCTCGGTGACCTCTTCGCACAGCAAAATGAGTACCGGCAGTTCTTCCCCAACCTGATCTTCCTCATTACGGCTTGGCTGACAAAGTGGGATGTCAGATATGAGATGTTAGTCAGTTTCCTCTTGGCCTGCCTCATCGCATACAACATCTATTGCCTCGGCGAGTTGACCTTGCGTTGCGGGCGGACGAATCGCCTGTGCCTTTTCGCCGCCGCGAGCCTGCTCCTCTTCTCGCCCGCGCAGTACGATAACTGGCTACAGGGCCAACAACTCATCTATTTCATCCCTGCGGTTTGCCTGACGACCGGTCTGCGGATTACTTATACGAACAATCTCCGTCCGTGGGCAAAACTGCTGCTCTGCGCCGCGCTCTCGACAGTTGCGACCTTCTCCGCTGCGAACGGGCTGTTGTGTTGGCTGCTTCTGCCCTGTGCGCTTGCTCGCCGCGTGCCGATAACGCGCCCTTTGTACAGGCGCGCGTGGTTGCTCCTCTGGCTTGCCGGCTTCGCGCTCTGCGTTGGTCTCTACTTCTACGGCTACCAGAAACCACCACAACACCCTTCGCTCCTGCACCCGCTCGCACACCCGCTCGTTGCTCTGGTCTATTTCCTGTCACTGCTCGGCGGGCCGTTCGGCATGGGACACCTACGCGCTTCTGTCTCAGCCGGTGTGCTCGTGCTCGCGCTCAGCGCGCTGACATGGTGGCGCTGCAAGCGTGGCGCGCAGGCGGACGCAGAAGAGACCGGGCGTATGCTCGGTTGGCTGCTACTAGGCGCTTACACGCTCCTGACCGCTTGCCTGATCACGGCCAGCAGAGTAGGCTTCGGCGTCGAGCAGTCGCTCTCGGCGCGCTACACCACCTATACGCTCTTTCTCCCGCTCGCGCTCGTTTACTTGTCGCAATGCGCATCTGTGGCCGCGTACGTTCCGCGCGCCACGCCCTCATTGCTACTCTGCGCACTGCTCCTGCTGCACGCACCTATTTACCTGCTCGGCATACGGCGCATGAGCGTCATGCACGCGACACAGATGCACGCCAAAGCCTGCGTGCTCCTCGTCAACGTCGTTAAGGACGACTGTCAGGCACAGGTCTTCCCCGACCCGACACGGTTGCGGCGGTCTGCCAACACGCTTGACTGGCTGGGCTACATGCGTCCACCCTTGCTGACAAGCAACCGTCTGCGTGATCTGGCTGCTGCGGACGCGCGTGCGCCTGAAATTTATGGCATTTTCACGCGACTTGCGCCGAGCGGCGCAGACGAATATACGGCGACTGGTCTGGCTGTTCTGCCGGAGCGCGGGAGTGCGGCCGACGCCGTACTGCTGGCCCGTTCGGATGTGGAGCACGAACCCTTTGTGTTCGCCGTCGCGGAGATGGAGAGCCAGAGCGATTTCCTCTCCGCACTGCTCCGGCGCGACACATACGACGACGCGCACTGGCATAGAACGTTCTCGGTGCGCGACCTTCCCGTGGGTACAGACACAATCACGGCTTGGGCGTTCGACGCGCACACGGGCAAAGCCTACAGACTTGCAGGCGAATATGTTTTGGCTCGCGAATAACTAACAAGCCACAGGCATAAATACTGAAGATTAGGGCCGTTTACGCATGTATCTATCAAGCACGTCCCTGCCGGTAGTCCGCACATCTCAGCTTGAACACTGAGCGCTCCAGTTTGAGTGTCTTTTTCCCCGCGTTCAACGACGCGCAGGCCATCGGCGCGCTCGTCGGCGATGCGCTCGGCCTGTTGCCGAATCTGACCGACGACTACGAAATCATCGTCATCAACGACGGCAGCACAGACGAGACGGCAACGGTGCTCGACCAGTTGGCGCACACACACAAGCACGTGCGCGTCGTCCAGCACGCGCGCAATCTGGGCTACGGCGCGGCGCTCCGGAGTGGCTTCGCGCACGCACGCAAAGAACTGGTTTTCTACACGGACGGCGACGGGCAATATGACGTGCGCGAACTGGCGCGACTCTTCCCACTGCTCGCCGCCGGGGTTGACGTGGTTAACGGATTTAAGATAAAACGCGCCGACAGTGGCCGACGCAAAGTGATCGGCGGGCTATATAACCGGCTGGCCCGTCTCTTATTTCGTCTTCCGATCCGCGACGTTGATTGTGACTTCCGGCTGCTGCGCCGTAGTGCCGTAGCAAGTATCACACTCACCTCCTCCAGCGGCGCGATCTGCGTCGAACTCGTGCGCAAGCTGCACGTCGCCGGTTGTCGCTTCGCCGAAGTACCCGTCCATCATTACCCGCGCGCACACGGCCGCTCGCAGTTTTTCACGCCGCGCCGCGTGGCCCGCACAGCGTGCGACTTTTGCGCGCTGTGGCTCCGACTCGTTGTCTTGCGCCGCGCGCTTTGAAGGTTTCGCTTGCCCATGCTCATCACCGACATCGCCAACCTGTACCGCGGTCGTTCCGTGCTCATCACGGGCGGGCTTGGTTTCATTGGCAGCAATCTCGCGCGCCGGCTGGCCGAGATCGGCGACGTGGAGATCGTCATCCTCGACGCGCTCATCCCCGACCAGGGCGGCAACGTTTACAACCTGCGGGGCATTGAAGACCGCATCACAGTTCATCGCGCCGACATGGGCGATGATTACGTCGTCAACCATCTGGTCGCGGGCGTGGATTTCGTCTTCAATCTTGCCGGTCAGGTCAGCCATCTCGACTCGCTGCTACATCCTCAGCGCGATCTGGAGTTGAACTGCGCCGCACAGTTGACTCTCCTCGAAGCCTGCCGCAACTACAACCCGCACGTGAAGATCGTCTTCACCTCGACGCGCCAGGTTTACGGTAAATCCGTGTACCTGCCGGTTGACGAGCAGCACCGCGTTGCGCCCCTCGACATCAACGGCATACACAAGCTCGCCGCCGAGCACTATCACCTGCTCTACCATCGTATCTACGGCACGCGCGCCGTCTGCCTGCGTCTGACAAACACTTACGGCCCGCGCCAACTCCTGAGCCATAACCGGCAAGGCTTCATCGGCTGGTTTGTGCGCAAGGCGCTCGCCGGTGATGTAATCGAACTGTACGGCGAAGGCCGCCAACGGCGCGATCTCAATTACATAGACGACGTGGTCGAGGCGTTGCTGCTCGCGGGTGCGAGCGAGCGCGCGGAGGGTGAACTGTTCAACCTCGGCGGCGGCGATCCGGTCAGTCTGGCCGAAGTGGCGGCGGAGTTGATCGCGTTGACCGGGCGCGGCTCTGTGCGCGCCGTCCCCTTTCCGCCTGAACAACAGTTGATCGACATCGGCAACTGCTATCTGAGTTGCCGCAAGATCGAGACCGCGCTTGGCTGGCGGCCGCGCACATCTCTGCGCGTCGGTCTCGCCCGTACGGTCGAGTTCTTCCGGCCTAACATGGTGCACTATCTGGAACCGAATGCTGATCCCCTTCCTCGATCTGACACGGCAACATCAAGAGCTTGAGCCGGAGTTGCACACCGCGCTCGTGCGCGTGTTGCGCAGCGGACAGTTCATACTCGGCCCCGAAGTGGCGGCGTTCGAGGCTGAGTGGGCCCGCTACTGCGCTGTGCCGGCTGCGGCCGGCGTCGCCAGCGGAACGGACGCGCTCGCGCTCGCGCTCGTCGCTTCCGGCGCGGTGCGCCGCGGGGCCGGCGACGAGGTCATCACCAATCCGCTAACCGCCGGCTATACCGCCCTCGCCATCCTCAATGCGGGCGGCGTACCCGTCTTCGCAGACATTGACCCGCAGACTTATACACTCGATCCCGCCGCGGTCGAACAGTCGATCACGCCGCGCACGCGCGCCATCCTGCCCGTACATCTCTATGGTCAATTAGCTGATATGGACGCGCTCTGCGCCGTGGCTGCCTATCATGATCTCTTTGTGATCGAAGACGTGGCGCAAGCGCACGGCGCGCGGCGCGGCGATAGGCGGGCCGGCTCGTTCGGCACGGCGGCGGCGTTCAGTTTCTATCCGACTAAGAATCTCGGTGCATGTGGCGATGCCGGTGCAATCGTCGCGCGCGAGGCTCAGTTGATCGGGCGCGTTAAGAATCTACGTCAAGGCGGGCACGATGCCGCGCTGGATGAAAAGCTCGAAGGGCGCAATTCGCGGCTCGACGAGTTGCAGGCGGCACTGCTGCGTGTGAAGTTGAACCACCTAGCCGAGTGGAACGAGCAGCGCAAGGCGCTTGCACGCTTCTACCATGACGCGCTCGGTCATGTGCCCGACTTACAACTGCCCACCGCGCGCGACGCAGAGGCGCACGTTTACCACCTGTTCGTCATTCAACATCCCGAGCGCGAACGCTTGCGCACGCATCTCGCCGCGCGGCACATCGAGACGCTCATACACTATCCCGCGCTGCTTCATCAACAGCGCCTGTTCCGACGACTAGGACAGCCTGCCCTGCCCGTCGCCGAGACGGTTGCGCCGCGCCTGCTCTCGCTCCCGCTCTACCCGCAGCTACGGATGGACGAGGCGCAGGCAGTCGCCGATGCAGTGCGCGCGTTTGTGTAAGAACCCGTTGCAAAGCTACACCGTCACGGATGACTGTAGGGGCGGGGCTTGTCCTCGCCCGCGCCCCTACAGTTTTGTCTGCCACCCTTATTCGTTGTTAGGTTTTTGCGCAATGCAGATGGCGGATAGACCGGCGGGCAGATTTCGTCGTGCGGAACGCAGCCAGCTTGCTTCACCTCGGAGCATGGACTGTAGCGCACCGTTCAACCATTGCAGCCCCGGCGCTAGCGGCTGCACGTCCGACCCACTGTCGGCCAGGCCGATGCGCTTGAGCAAGAGACGCCGAAGCGCCGCGACAGGCAGCAGCACGCTGTTGGCGTATGTCGCGCGCAGGACACTGAAGCCCGCGCCCTCTAACAATTCCTGCAACCCGCCAAGGCTATAGCGACGCTGCGAACCGAGCGCCGCATCGTGGCCGCTGCGCAGCCATTCATAGGCGGCCGCACGCGCAAAAGCGATACCGCCGGGCCGCAACACACGATACATCTCGTGCGCCGCCTGTGCGTCCGCGTCCGCGCCTGGCAGTTGGACCAGCACGTCAAAGCTCGTGATGAGATCGAAGCAGGCGTCGGCGAACGGCAACGCTGTGACTGAGGCGTGCGCAAGTAGCCTGTGCCCGCGCGCGCGACAGAAGCGGAGCGCGTCTTCGCTCACGTCGATGCCGTAGACGCGCCCGTTGCCCGCGTAACGGTGCAGCCACGCGAGGTTAATACCCGTACCGCAACCTGCGTCGAGGATCACGCGACCACGGCTTTGCGGACAGAACGGATCGAGCAATGTGGCCGTCAACTCGCGCATCCCCGCGAACCACCAGAAGTTCTCCTCCAGCGCGTACAGGTCTTCGTAATCTTCGGTCTGCATGTTGACTGAGAACGATGGCGTGCCGGGCACACGTGTTTATAAACTCGCTCGCTCGTCATCGTAATGCACTTCGCGGAGCGTCAAGCCTTTTGCGGGTGCGGTTGCGCCCGCGAGTGCGCGTTCGCGGCTGCTGAGCGCGCTTGCAATTGATGCCTCGTCGCGCGCGCCGTGCCCGACTTCGAGCAACGTACCGATAATCGAGCGCACCATGTAGCGGAGGAAACCGTCGGCGCTGACGGTCAACTCGATCACGCGCCCGCGCCCCTCCGCGCTCCAACGCTCTGTGATAGTTAACTCGGTAACGGTGCGCACACGCGTCTGCACGTCTGTCTGCGCGGCGGAGAAGGCCGTCCAATCATGTGTCCCGAGGAAGAGGCTGGCGCATTGCTGCATGCGACCGAGATCGAGCGGCCGCGCATCATGAAGCGCATAACGCGCCAGAAACGGCGATAAGTAAGGCGCGTTGAAGACGCGATAACGGTAGGTCTTGCCACGCGCCGAATAGCGCGCGTGGAAATCGGGCGACACGATTTCGACCTCGCTGACACGCACATCCACCGCAAGGTTGCCGTTCACCGCCGCGCGCAACTTCTCCGGCGTGAACTCGCGTTGCAACTCAACGCTCGCCACCTGCGCCTCCGCATGCACGCCCGCGTCCGTCCGCCCCGCCCCATGCAACACTATCGCGCGCCCGTCCAGCAAAGACAACACGCGCGTCAACTCGCCCTGCACCGTGCGCTCCCTAGCCTGCATCTGCCAGCCGCAGAAATCCGTGCCGTCATACTGGAGGATCAGCTTGTAGTTCATAAAAGCTAAGTTCTGAGTGCTGAGTCCTGAGTCCTGAGTGAAAGCAAGATTTTTACTCAGCACTCAGCACTCAGGACTTAGCACTCGCTTTCCTACTGCCCGGTTTGATCGCGGGGATGCCTTGTGCGCAGAGCGGGCAGGCAGAAGGGGCGAGGGCGGGCACGTCGAGGGTGGCGAGTGCGACGCGGGGCACGCTCACGTCTGCGCGCCCGCCGGAGCGGTCGATGATCGAAGCGGCGGCGATGACGCGCGCGCCCGCTCCGCGCAATGCGTCAATCGTCTCGCGCGTCGAGCCGCCCGTCGTGATGACATCTTCGACGACGAGGATGCTCTCGCCCGGTCGCACGGTGAAGCCGCGCCTGAGCGTCATGCGCCCCGCTTCGCGCTCCGTCCAGATGGAGCGTGCGCCGAGCGCACGTGCTACCTCATAACCGATGACGATGCCGCCGATGGCCGGCGCAGCCACCGTCTCCACGCCCTCCGAGCGAAACCGTTCAGCCAACGCGCGCCCGAAGCTTTCAGCCTCCGCCGGGTGTTGCAGCACAAGCGCGCATTGCAAGTAACGCTCGCTGTGCAGCCCGCTCGTCAACACGAAATGCCCTTCCAAGAGCGCACCCGTGCGCTTGAATCTATCGATGACCTCTGCCGACTGCATAGCTCAGACCTTTATTCGTGCTAGAATGTCATCCCGATGACGTGGCCACGCAACCTCGTCCCCGACTCCGCGTTGGTGCAAGACACCGTCGATCTCTTACGCCTGTGCGGCGGGCGTGCGCCGGTCGAACAAATCGCCGACCTCATCCTCGAACTGCCGCGCCTCGATCCGCCCACGGCCGCACTCTTAGTGGCCGAACTCATTCAAGACGACTGGCGCATACGACTCGGCGACGAGCATACGGTCGAACTGCTCTGCGAAGACGCGGAGGCGCGCGCGCTCGGCGAGACGGATTTCGTGGTCGTCGATGTCGAAACGACTGACGCGCGCACACCGCCCGGTCGCATCACGGAGATCGGCGCATACCGCGTCCACGCCGGGCGCATCGTCGCCGAATTCCGCACGCTGGTCAACCCGGAGACGCCTATCCCCGCGTTCATCGTCGGCTTGACGGGCATCACCGATGCGATGGTCAAAGACGCGCCGCGCTTCGCCGACATCGCGCACGCATGGCTACAGTTCGCTGATCTCTCCGTGCTCGTCGCGCACAACGCTTCGTTCGACGTGCGCTTTCTCAATCACGAGTTGGCGCGCGTCTATCCGGGCCGGCGCATGTGCAACACGAACCTGTGCACCGTCAAGCTGACGCGGCAACTCATGCCCGATCTCGTCAATCACCGCCTGCACACCGTTGCCGAACACTTCGCCGTGCCGATTATCAACCGTCACCGCGCGGCCGACGACGCCCACGCCACCGCCGAAATCTTCATCCGTCTGCTCGCGCAACTCGACGGTCATGGCATCCGCGATCTCGCTTCCGCGCGCAAGTTCAGGGCAACAGAGGTCAGAGGTCAGAGGTCAGAGGTCAGAAGCTAGGCATTATCTTTTCCGCTAATGATTTCGCGCGCCACTCAGTCGCAAGTAGAATCGATCCTGCTCTGTATCTCTAACCTCTGACCTCTGACCTCTGACCTCTATTCTTCAGTAGATTGCGCCCGACAAAGATAAGCACGATGAGCACGGCGAGACCGAGACCGACGTAAGGATAGTATTGCGTGAGCAACTCTTTGGCGTGCGCGCCGTAGCGTGCGGCGAGATAGCCTTCGAGCAGGAAGCGGAAGGCGCGTCCGACCGCGATGGCGATGGCAAAGCGCACCACGCTCACGCGGAAGACGCCGGCCGAGATGACGAATAGCTTGAACGGAAACGGCGGCGGCAGGATGCACGCGACGAGCACGGCGAGTACGTCGTAGCGTTTGAGCAGATCGCGGACGCGCGCCTGTTTCGCCTCAGAGAAGCGGGCCAGCGCACGACTGCCCGCGCGGCGCGAGATGTAATAGAGGATGACACAACCGATGACCGAGCCGAGCGTTGCGCCCGCCGCGTAGAGTGGGAACAGAGCCGGGCGCGCAGTGGCGAGCAACAGCATGACAGCGTCCACGCCGCCCGGTAGCGGCACCGCGACCGAATCGAGCAGCGCGATCACGAATAGGCCCGCCGCGCCGAACGTAACGAGATATTGCGCCATGTGCGCGAGCGCGCCGCTGATTTTGTGCCACAGTTTCAAACGTTGATGATTCCTTTCGCGCGAAGTGGGCTAAGTGTTAGGGCACCGGGGTAGATGACGATGCGTCAAGCTCACGCTCCGCAACAGTCGCCGCCGCTGCTGGTGTAGCCGGCACTATTCGACGTGTGCGCAGCCGGTTATGCAAGAAGTAGATCGCCAGCCCGATTAGGCAAAGCAGGGCAACGATGCCGAGCATGGTTAAACCGTAGTCGCGCAGAAAACGCAACACGCGCCGGCCATAGAAGACCGCGAGCACGCCTTCGATGAAGTAGCGCAGGCTGCGCGCGATCATGATCGTCAGGATGAAGCGCCAGCGCGGATATTCGAGCGCGCCCGCAGTCGCCACGAAAATCTTGAACGGCATTGGTGGCGGCAGGAGCGCCGGCACGGCGAGCGTCAGAAAACCGTAACGCGCGTAAGCGCGCTCAACCCGTTGGATGTGCTCGGCGCGAAACTTGCGCCGCAAGACCGCCTGCCCGCCGCGCCGCATGATCGCATAGAGCACCAGACAGCCGATGACCGAGCCGGCGGCGGCGAAGAGCGGAAAGTAGAAGGCTGACTTATGATCGCTTGTGCAGCGCAGCACGACGAGGTAGTCGTTGATCTCCGGCAACGAGAGCAGCGAAGAGTCGAGTGCGCCGATCACGATCATCAAGGGCGCGGCGAAATAGATCGGCGCGTGCACGATGACGTGATGCGCCCAGCGCGTTTCTTCGTGCAGCCAGCGCCAAGTCGCGCGCAACCAACTGCCCCCCTCGATGATCAAAGCCAACATAGTGACAAGTGACGAGTGCCAAGTGATGAGCAGAAATCATTCTAACTCGTCACTCGCCACTCGTCACTTGTCACTGCTCTGATTATTTCGCCGGTGCGAAGATTGTAGGCGAGTCGTAGGTGACGCCGAAGGTGACGCCGGAGCGCGGGCTGGTCTTGGTCAGACCGCCGATGCCGGCGAAGTCGAAGCGCAAACCCGCCGTCTTGATCTGCAAGCCGAGCCGCGCCTGCGAGAGTGGTTCTGTGCCGAGCGGCGCGCCGTTCGAGCGTGTGTTGGCGCGCCCGTTCACTTCGCCCGCGAGGTTGACGTGGTCGTTGATGCGGAACAGACCGCCCAGCCCGTAGAGCAGCATGTCGTTCTGTGTGAACTCGTTCTTGGGCGCGGTGAAGATGCCGAGACCAAGATTGCCGAACAGGTTCAAGCGCTGGTCGCGGCCGAATTTCTTGCCCAACAGGATCAGCCCGAAGGCGTTGGTCTGGTTGACCCCGATGCCGCGCGTCTCGTTCGAGTTGGGCAACTCGACGCCGAACTTGAAGCCGAGCGCCGGCCCCCGCCGCGTCTCGCTGCGCAGCTTGATCTTGGTCGCGAGCCGGAAATCGCCCGCGTCGTTAGTCGTCGTCGAGCCGGGTGCGAAGGCGAGCGGCACGGCCGAGTTTGGGCCGCGCCGATTGATGCTCAAGAAATTCTGCACGACACCGTCCAACTCAAACTCGACGTTGGGCGAGAGACCGACGTTGACGCCGACGACACCGACGCGCGTCAGATCGCCCGTCAGATCGGAGAGCGGAAACTTTGCGTTCTGGAAAAAGTCTATGCCGATCTGTAGCCGCACAGTGCCCGGCGGAATGATGTCCACGTCTTCGGTCAGGAGCGGGCGTTGCTGCGCGCGCGCGCCGAAAGCGCAGAGACAGACGATGGCGGTCACACGCGCAAGGCGATTAAAAGTTTTCATGGTCAGTGGCATGATTGAACGTGTCGGCGCGCCGTTAACTGAGCGTGACTAACTCGCAGCGCATTCTATGCGCCGGCCGGCATAAGCGTCAACAATGAAGGCGCAAGCATGGCGATCTATTGCCCGCGCGCTGCCTATCATTTTGCGCTCAACCCCTATGCAACATTTTCAGCCCGCGCGCGCTTATTGCTGCTATTATCCTGCCGCTTGCGCAACTGACGGCCCGTCTTCACTCTTTGACCAGCCGTCAACTCACCTTTGTGAACGAGGTATCTAACCTTGAGCGACACCACTATCAAGCTCCTTGTTGCAGCAATCCCCGGCCTCGTCTCCCTCATCGTGGCCGGCTTATCACTCATGAGCGCTAAGCGTAATCAGGCGAATTTAGAAACGCTCCGGTCAGAGTTGGCCGAGCGGAAATCCGAACGCGATGCGCTCCGCGATTATCAGTACGAGGCGCGCAAACGTCTCTATCAGGAGATCGAGCCGCTCAACTTCCAACTGATCGAGGCCGCCGAACATGCGCTGCACCGCATTTACGGGCTGGCGCGGACGGCCAAACATGGCGCGCTCAGTGCCGACGGCTGGCTGTCACGGGATGGTTATTATGCGCTCTCGACCATGTATAAACTGATCATGCCGGTCGCGATCTTCAGACTAATCCAACAGAAGTTGACGGCGGTCGATCTCACGGTCGATCCGAATATCAATGCGCAATATCTCTTGGCCAAGACGCTTTATATCTCGTTCACTGATGACTTCGTCCTCGCTAAAACCGCCCCGGTGCTGCACTATGACCCGAACCGACTCGACTGGCATGCGAAGCGCGCAGAGGATCAACGAGTGCATTGGCGGCAGGGCATCCCACTGGGCCACCTCGATGATGCGGCCGATGCGCTGCTCAAGCACGACGGCTCAGGCCGCTGGCTCAGCTTTGGTAGCTTTCAAACACAATATAAAGATCAGAAGTCTGAAGTCTGCCAGACGTTTATGCACGTGCGGACGCTGATCCAGGACTTTCATCCGCAGACGCGGCCCGTGTTATGGCGCATGCTCGTCACACAGGCCCATCTCTATCTGGCGCTGCTCAGTTTTCGGCAGGTGCATGTCACGAAAGAGGCGCGTCAATCCAGCGGGCACATCCAAGCGATTCCGGTCGCCGAGCGCGCGTTGTTTGAATACCGGCCACAGCCCGACGAGGCCACGCATCATGTTGCGATGGTCGAACCATTCGATGTGGCGCAGAGCTATCTGCGGCAACGCGTGGGCGAGCTGTTCGCGCCAACCGAGGAGTCACGCGTGATCAGCGTGGGTTAAGCGGCTCGTCATAAACAATTAACTGCGCCCGGCTTCGTTACTGACTGCAACGGGTGCAAGCCAGCTTGTGCCTGACACTTCAGCCCGCCGCCACCTTGGCCTGCAACAGTGTTCCGTCCGGCCGACTTTATTTAGATGGAAGAAGATCAGACAGCCAGTCGTCTAATTGTCGATAGGCCACCTCGCGCGGAGGCATGGATGGAGTCACAGGTCGCCATGAGCGAACGACAAACGGACGCCGGTCTGATCGCGGCCTGCCAGCGCGGCGACCGCGAGGCGTTCCGGCTGTTGTTCGAGACCTACAAAGATCGCGTCTATTCGGTCGCGCTCTATTTCTTCGGCGGTGACGAGGCGCAGGCGGCCGACATCACGCAGCAGGTCTTTCTAAAACTCTTCACCAAGATCGTGCAGTTCCGCTCGGAATCCGAATTCACCACGTGGCTGCATCGGCTGACCACGAACGCTTGCGTGGACGAACAACGTAAGCTGCGGCGCTTGTCTCAGTTTGATGAGACGGGCGGGACGGAGCGCATCCCCGCGCATGGTGGGCAAGAGGAACGCTATGCGCGGCGCGAGGTCGCGGTGCGCGTGTCCGAGGCGGTCGCAGAGTTGAAGCCGAAGCTGCGCGTAGCGATCCTGTTGAAATATTTCGAGGGGCTGTCTTATGAAGAGATGGCGGCGGCCTTGGGCTGCTCGAAGGGGACGGTCGCCTCGCGCCTCAATCGCGGCCATAAGATGCTGGCGCGCCGGCTGGGCCATCTGCACAGTCAGCTCGCGCAAGGAGATCGAGAAGTAAAAGATGTTTCGCCAACACGTAAGTAAATCATTATCCGCTTACTGCCAAGACGAGCTTGCGCCGGCGGAGGCGCGCCGCGTCGCCGAGCACCTGCTCGTGTGCCAACGCTGCCGCCGCGAGTACGAAGAGATCAAGCTCGGCGTGGCGCTGGCGCGCGAACTGCCCTTAGCCAATGCGCCTGACTCGCTCTGGTCAGGGATCGAGGCGGCCCTTGTGCAAGAGACTGACAATCAGTCCGCATCAGTCACGGCCACGCGTAAACGTTTCGTACTCTTCGCCACTTGGCCGCGCGTCGCGGCGTTGAGCTTTGCCTCGCTGCTTGTCGCGACACTCGTTGGCGGCTGGCTCTACCTGCGGCCGCCGGCCGCGGCGTGGGATGTGGCGCGGCTCGCGGGTGCGCCGCAGATCGGCGCGGAACGGATCGGCCAGACGGGCCGGCTCGCCGTGGGCGAGTGGTTGGAGACGGATGGCAACTCGCGCGCGCAGATCAGCGTCGCGCGGATCGGGCAGGTCGAGGTTGATCCGGGGACGCGCGTGCGTCTCATCGAGACGCGCGCCACCGAACATCGGCTCGAACTCGCGCGCGGCACGCTGCACGCGCGCATCTATGCGCCCCCTCGCCTATTCTTCGTGGATACACCTTCGGCCGTCGCGGCCGATCTGGGTTGCGCCTACACGCTCGAAGTTGACGACGCGGGGCGTAGTCTTCTGCACGTCACCTCCGGCTGGGTGGCGCTTGAGCGCGGCGCGCGCGAGTCGGTTGTACCCGCAGGTGCGGCCTGCGCGACTGTGCCGGGCACGGGGCCGGGCACGCCCTACTTTGAAGATGCCACCGACAACTTTCTCAATGCGCTCGTCGCCTTCGACTTCAAACAGGGCGGCGACAATGCGCTCAACACCGTACTCGCAGAGGCGCGCGTGCGCGACACGCTCACGCTCTGGCATCTGTTACCGCGTGTGGACGGCGCGCAACGTGTCCGCGTCTACGAGCGTATGGCCCAACTCACGCCGCCACCCAACGGCGTGACCTCCGATGGCGTGCTCAAGCTCGACCCGCAGATGCTGCAAATCTGGAAAGACGATCTCCAAGACAAGTGGCTGCACGAGAGCTTCCCCGCCGTGCGCAAAGTATGGCGCAAGCTGTGGCAATGAAAGATCGCGCCGCACATCTACGTCTAATCAGCGTGCACGGATTGAGCACGCAGCACGCTGAAGACGGAGGTGTTTGGTATGAAGCGGTTATTGAAATGGGCGTTGATCATGTCGGCTTGCGGGTTCGCGTTGATTCAATTTGCGCGCCCGGCGCAGACGAATCCTGTATTGAACGAGTCGCGTGCGATAGAAGCGAGCGTACACGTGACACCTGAAGTGCAAGCGATCTTCGCGCGCGCGTGTAATGACTGTCACACGAATCGCACGAGTTGGCCCTGGTACAGTCAGGTTGCGCCCGTCTCTTGGTGGCTGACCGATCACGTGCAACACGGGCGCAGGCACATGAACTTTTCCGACTGGGCGCGCTACGACACATCGAAGGCCGAAACCCTGCTTGGCGCAATCTGTATTACGACTAAGGAGGGCGTCATGCCGCTCCCTTCTTATACGTTGATGCACCGCAACGCTATTCTCACGCCCCAAGACGTGGGCACTCTGTGCGCTTGGTCTTGGACTGAAACGCAACGTCTGGCGGACGTAACACCTGCCCCAACACGCTGAGCAGGGAACGTTATTATGCACACGCGACATAGCGTTTGTGCGTGAACATCTCTGTGCTACCATCCCGCCGCTCGAACACATTCCTGAAGCAGTTCGCGCGGAGATTTTATCCGCCCGTGCACCCCAACCCGATGAGACAATGGTTGTCAAATATCAACTTGCTACTGCTCATATGTTGCCTTCTCTGCCCGGCCCTATCGCTCAAGGCGCAGACAACTAACGGCCCTGTGAGCACACTGACGCTCGCGGGCTTGCACAAGTCCGTCGTCGTGCGCCGCGACGAGCGCGGCATCCCGCACATCGAAGCGACGAATGATGCAGACCTCTACTTTGCGCAGGGTTACGTGGCCGCGCAGGATCGTTTGTGGGAGATGGACTTGCTGCGGCGGACGGCGCGCGGCGAGTTGGCGGAAATCTTCGGCAACACCGTGCTCGAAGAGGACAAGCGCCATCGCATCTACGGGTTCGCCGCGCTCGCCGACGAACTGGCCGCACGGCTCACGCCTGAAGCGAGCGCCGTGCTGGATGCTTACGCGGCCGGCGTCAACGCCTATGCGGCGGCGCTCGACGCGAAGTCACTCCCGCCCGAATTTCAAATCCTGCAATACAAACCGCGCCCGTGGCGGCCCGCTGACTCGATCATCATCGGCAAAGTTTTCGCCGAGACGCTGTCCACCACTTGGCAACTCGACCTCATGCGCGCGCTGCTCGCGGACTTACCTGCCGACAAACGAAACTTACTGCTGGCCGAATTCACGCCGCTTGATGTCGTCGTCGTCGGCAACGATAAGGACAAGCCCAAGCAAGCAACGATAACGAGCACGCCCGCGCCTATTGCTATAGATGCAAGTGCGCAGGCACGTCTGCTCGACGAACTGGCACGCATCGAAGAGATGACCGCGCGTTCGCTCACGCGCGTCGGACTCTTCCTGCCCGACCGCGCGGCGAGTAACAACTGGGTCGTGTCGGGGCGGCACACGGCGTCGGGTAAGCCTTTGCTCGCAAACGATCCGCACCTGCCGGCGTCCGCACCGTCGATCTGGTGGATGGCGCACCTCAGCGCGCCCGGCATCAATGTCGCGGGTGTGACCGCGCCCGGTGCGCCCGGCATCATCATCGGGCACAACGAGCAGATCGCGTGGGGCATGACCAACCTCGGCCCCGACGTACAGGATATTTACCGCGAGACCTTCGCGGGCGACGCGGCGCACCCGACCTATCTGACGCCGCAAGGGCCGCGGCCCGTCGAAGTCCGCCGTGAAGAGATCAAAGTGCGTAAAAGTTTCACCGACGCCGCGACCGACATCGTACCGCTCGATGTGCTCAGCACGCGCCACGGCCCCATCGTCCTTGAGCAGGCCGGCGCGCGTTATGCCTTGCACTGGCCGGCGCTTGATCCGCAGGCGTCCGAGTTCAAAGCGATCTATAAACTGAACCGCGCGCGCAACTGGAACGAGTTCCGCGCGGCGCTCGGCGAATGGCAGGGGCCGACGCAGAACTTCGTCTATGCGGACGCGCAGGGACACATCGGCTACTACGGCGCGGGGCTGATTCCCGTGCGCAAATCTGGCGACGGCAGTGTGCCTTATGACGGCCGGACGGACGATGGCGAGTGGACGAGTTTCATTCCCTTTGCCGCCCTACCGCATCTCTACGATCCGCCCGACGGCATCATTGCGACGGCCAATCAACGCATCGCCGGCCGCAGCTACCCGTACTTTCTCACGCATGATTGGGCCGCCCCTTATCGCGCCCGGCGCATCTACGAGCGTTTACAGGCCAAACAGAAAATGACCGCCGATGACTTCCGCGCGATCCAAGGCGACACTTACTCGGTCGGCGGCATCTGGTTCACGCGCGAGTTGGTGAAGATCGCGATGCCGTCTGCGCGCGCGGCTAATGACGAGCAATGGCGCGCGCATTTGCAGACGCTCGCCGATTGGGATGGGCAGGTGAATGCGGACTCGCGCGTTGCGCCGTGGGTGGCGGAGTTGCGCAACGCTTTTCGCCGCCGGATGTTGACCGCCATGCTCGGCGCTGAGCGCGCGCGCCGGTTCAACTGGCCGAACGGCGCTTACACCGAACAACTGCTCGCGGCGCAACGAACAGACTGGTTGCCGGCCGAATCCAAGAGCTATGCGGACTTGCTGCGCGCCTGTTACGTGGACGCGCGCGCGGCGCTCACCAAGGCGCTCGGCACGGACGAGACGCAATGGACGTGGGGTCGTTACGCGCAAGTGCGTTTCCCACATCCGCTCGCTGTCGTGCCGTTCATCGGACAACAGTTCCTCGTCCCGCCGTTCCCACAGAACGGGAGCGGCGCGGCCGCCGGCTCGACCGTGAACGTCGGCGCAAGCGTCTCGATGCGTTTCATCGCCGACCCATCTGATTGGGACAAGACGCAGCACGGCATCGCGCTCGGCGAGTCGGGCTGGCCCGGCACGCCGCATTGGAGCGATCAACTCGCGGACTGGCGCGCCGTCACGCCCCACGTCTTTCCATTCAGCAAGGCGGCCGTTGTAGCGGCGACCAAGACCATGCTCACGCTGCAACCTGCGCCTTAAGCTTTAGCGGCCTAAGACAGACACAGATGAAAAGGCGTGCGCCTGAGACGTTAGGCTAAGCAACAGGTAGAGTAATCAATATGAGCATGTCAGCAGCGGCGGGGCATCTGCGTCTCTTCTGCGCTATCGAACTACCCGGCGAGGTGCGCGCACGCTGTGTCGAACACCTCGCACGCCTGCGCGAGCATGCGGCGCAGGCCAAGGTCACTTGGGAGCGCGTGGAGAAGCTGCACGTCACGATGAAGTTTTTCGGCGCGACGGAGGCGGAGCGTTTAGGCGAATTGACCGCAGCGGTGGCGCGCGCGGCCGCGGCCGTCCCAGCGTTCGAGTTGACGCTCACAGGGGCGGGCACATTCCCCGCCGCGCAGAACCCACGCGTGCTCTGGCTCGGCACGAAAGACGTAACGGGCGAGTTGACACACTTGCACCAGCGGCTTGAAAGCGAATGTGCCACCGCCGGCTGCCCACGCGAGGCGCGCCCCTTCCACGCCCACATCACACTCGCACGTCTACGCGCCGCCAACGCTGCCACACGCCGACTCGCACGCTATCACGAACAACTCGCCGTCGCGTCCACACCCTTCAAAGTCAGCGAGCTAATCATCATGCGCAGCGACCTCAACTCCGACGGCTCGCAATACACCGCTCTCTCGCGCCACCCGCTGCA
Source organism: Pyrinomonadaceae bacterium (assembly GCA_045807745.1). GTDB lineage: Bacteria > Acidobacteriota > Blastocatellia > Pyrinomonadales > Pyrinomonadaceae > QHXQ01. Next base: position 825 of record JBJMGT010000001.1, on the reverse strand, counting down.
ATCGAGATTGTAATGAAATTAGGTGCGGTCTCTCGATTCGCTGCCGCTGCTCAGACCGCTCGAACTTCGGCGAGCCGCTTGACTGCGTACTCGTCGTCCCAGCAGACGGCGGCTTCCCATGCGGCCGCCGCTTGCGCGGCGATGTCGTGCGCGCTGTCGTCGAGACCGGCGGCGTTGTGGGGCAGCACCAAGTCGAGGTCGGGGACGTCGACGTGCGCCTCGTCCCAGTCGATCAGCGCGACCCGATTCACGGTCATGCGGACGTTGCCAGGGTTGTTGGGGTTGCCGTGGACGACGCATGTCTGACGTCCGGCGAGCCGCGCCCACGCTGCTCGGCATCGGGCAACGCCCTCACGCGGCATCGCGCCGAGGTCGATCTTCGTCCCGGTCTCGGCGTGCAGGAGGTCGGTCGACGAGCGCCACCCCGGGCGCTGCGGCCAGCCCTGCGTCAACCGATGAAGCTGGCGGAGCGTGTCCGCCACGCGACGCCAGTCGGCCTCCGTCTCGGGCGGTCCGCCCTCCACGTAGGTCATCACCACCAGACCGTCGGCGAACAGCCGGCCGGCCGTCGTCGGGATCGGCACCGGTACGGTCAGACCTTCATGGTCGAGGTGTTGGAGGAGTTTGGTCTCCCACGCGAGATCAGCGTCGCTCCTGGCACCGAGACGACCGACCGCAAGGTGCCCGTAGACGCGCACGCTCCACACGTCGTTGGCGACTCCGCCAGCGAGCGGTTCGATGCGAGCGACGTCGACACCCCACTGCTCGAGTGCCTCCCATCCCACTGGCCACATCATGGTTTCCAATCCGTCCGGCTAACGCCCG